>JBGAUW010000020.1:0-99453 GCA_044228435.1 Chitinophagales bacterium | reverse complement strand
TGTAGTGCGGGAGAAGATGAGGGAAAAGAACTAGCAAAAAAATTTAGTCCTATAACGCCACTCGAACACTATTTTGATCAAGTGTCTGATATGTTATATGACACCCGCGCACCGAAACCTGTACTTGATTGGAACCATATCGTAGTGGAAAATATAGATAGACTTCCTCAAGTATTTCTTGAAGATAATTGTCCTAAAGGATTTCAATTAAAACGCGTTGATTTATTAACCTTTGTCGATAGGGAACAATATTACGCTGATTTGGGCGCGGCGATTGAGAAAGACACAAAAGCGTATAGAAATATTACGAATAGATTTAAAGATGCTTTGGAATTAGCGTTAAAAAGGGTTGAATGGAACTTTAAAACAGCAATTCCAACCTACTTTCCAACGGTTAACAAAATGTCATTACTGCTCCCATTATCACTTGTAGATGATGAAAAGGTTGATATCGCTCTTGTAGTTGAAAAAACTGAGAGTGGGAATTATTTAGGCCACACAATTCTGCCATTAGAATGGGCCTACAGTAATTCTCGCCTAGTGTGCAGACCAGATAGTGATTGGTTAGTTGCGGATCAGATTCAGCCAAGCGTTGATGATGAAATAGTAGACGATCTCAATGAATAGATTTTTTCGGTTCTTCGAAGTGTTCCACCGGATCACTTCGAAGCTTTAATGAAAAAGAAGTCTCCGACTTCTTACAGCAAAACCAAGCTAATACCCACTGTATTTTGCTTTTGTCTCTCTACTAATTACTCTCTACTATTTACTGCTGTCTCAACACCAACAACGCCACATTCTCTATATGCGTAGTATGCGGAAACATATCAACCGGTTGCACGCGGGTTACTTCGTATTTTTCACTTAGCAGTTGCAGGTCGCGGGCCTGGGTGGCGGCGTTGCAGCTAACGTATACAATTTTAGGGGCCGCCAGTTCGAGCAAAGTCTTTACTACATCCTCATGCATACCGGCGCGGGGTGGGTCGGTAATTACCACATCGGGGCGGCCGTTGGTGGCAATAAATTCGGGGTTAAAAACCATACGCACATCGCCGGCGTAAAAACTGCAATTGTTCACGTTGTTCAACTGCGCATTTATTTTTGCATCGGCAATAGCCGGTTCTATTTGTTCTATACCCACAACCTTTTTGCAGCCTCCCGATACATACAGCGCTATACTACCCACACCGGTGTAAAGGTCATACACCACATCATCGGGTTTAAGGGCCGCAAACTCTTTGGTTACATCATAAAGCACTTTTGCCTGCACCGAATTGGTTTGGAAAAAGCTTTTGGTGCCTATTTTAAATTTATAGTCGCCCAGCTGTTCTATAATATGGTCCTTGCCTTTATACACCACCGGTTCCAAATCGTAAATAGTATCGTTGCGCTTGGGGTTGTGTACGTATTGAAGCGATGTAATTTGCGGAAAGGTTTCGCTCAAGTAATTCATCAGCGCTTCAATCTTCTCCGCATCGTTTTCGTAAAACGATACCAGCACCAATATTTCACCAATGCTGGTGGTGCGCACCATTAGGTTCCGCAGTAGGCCCTTCTGGCCTTTTAAATCAAAAAACGGGTAGTTGTTCTTAAGCGCAAAATCTTTAACCGCCAGGCGTATCTGGTTACTCGGGTCCGCCTGCAGCCAGCATTTTTCTATATCAATCACCCCCGAAAAACTGCCCGGCACGTGAAAGCCCAGCGCATTGCGGTGCTCAAACTCTTGTCCGCTGTTAATCTCATCTACCGTCAGCCAGCGGCGGTCCGTAAAAGCAAACTCCAGTTTATTGCGGTAAAAAAAGTTGTTCTCGCAGCCCAGCACATCGGGCACAGCTATGTAATCTATTTTGCCAATGCGCTCAAACGCATCCTGCACTATCTTCTTCTTAAATTTCAGTTGCTCGCCATAGCCTATATGTTGCCACTTGCAGCCCCCGCAAACCCCAAAATGCTGGCAGGCAGCGGGTATGCGCAGGGGCGATGGCGTTTTAAGCGCCGCAATTACCCCCTCCGAAAAACTCTTTTTGCTTTTATGCACCTCTACATCCACCACATCGCCGGGCACCGCCTTTTCGGCAAAAATCACCTTGCCATCAATCCGCGCAATACCCATCCCCTCGCTGCTCATATCGGTAATAACCACATTCTCCAAAATCTTCCTTGGCTTAAGCTTCTTCATGCCGTAAAAATAGTTTTTGATTTATCACGCACCAGCCTTATTGAAAATAGGCTTCCATGGCACTCTATGGTCTATGCCATAGCCCTACCCCCGCAGCAGTCTCTCGCCTCGAGGACTCTGCGGCAGATATAGCTTGGCGCGCAAACTCACCGCAGAGTCGGCGAAACGCCAGACATCTGGGGGGGGTAGAGTATTTCTTGTTGGCTGGTAAAATAGTAATTAAAAAATATGATTTAATGAGTATTAATTATGCTATCTTTGCATAAGATATTTGAAGCGAAAAAGCAAGCCATTTTTGTAGGGTGTAGGGGGCAAAAAAAGAGGGCAAAAAAAAGTGCTGCAAAAATCTCAACTTTTTAAAAAGATAAACCCTTTTTATTCAATTGATTTACAGTGTATTAATCATAAAATAGTACCGCAAAAAGGTAGGCAGAAAAGTAGGCAAAAAGGTAGGCAAAAGGGTAGGCAAAAAGGTAGGCAAAAAAAGCGCGTGAACCGGTTAAATCTATGGGGTTTAAAATTCAATTTCGCAAAAAGAAGTCCGGGCTATTATTGGATTAGTTGTCTTCCGAAGACGCGACAGATGAAGAAGGGACGGTGCTATTGGCTGCTTGTATTTATTCCGCATTTCCCCATTCCCATTTCCGCATTAACACGGGCTTTGCCCGCTGTTAAAAAAAACTAACTTCGCCCCTCGTTAAAAAAGGCATCGTAATATTTGTCGTCCTCAAAAAAACAACCCTTTATGAATAAGCATTTTACAGTAGTTCTTTCTGCCCTGTTTTTTGTTTCGGCCTTTGCGCAACCCAGCACCGATACACGCACGCTTTTTACTGTGGGCGGCGATAAAGTATTGGTAAACGAGTTTCAGTACGTTTACAATAAAAACAACATTAATAATCAGGCCGACTATAGCGAAAAATCGCTGCGCGATTACCTGAACCTGTATGAGAACTTTCGTTTGAAAGTAAAAGAGGCCGAGGCTATGCACTTAGATACCATCAGCAGCCTTAAAAGCGAATTAGATGGCTACAGAAAACAATTGGCAAAATCGTATTTAACCGACCGCGAAATTTCGGATAAGCTGATTGAAGAAGCTTACAACCGCAGCAGAACTGAAATAAACGCCAGCCACATTTTGGTGCGTGTAGATGAGAATGCTAACCCGGCCGATACACTGGCTGCATTTAAAAAAATAACTGCCCTTAAAAAGAGATTGGATAAAGGCGAAGCTTTTGAAAAAGTAGCCCGCGAAAACTCAGAAGACCCATCGGCTAAAACCAACGAAGGCAACATTGGCTGGTTTACCGTGTTTGGAACTATCTATCCTTTCGAAACTGCTGCTTACAGCCTTAAGCCCGGCGAAATTAGCGCCATGCCGGTGCGCACCGAGTTTGGTTACCACCTGGTAAGGGTAAACCAGGTACGCCAGGCCCGCGGCCAGGTGCATGCAGCACACTTGCTGCTTCGCTTTCCCGAAAAAGCAACCGATGCTCAAAAAGATTCAGTAAAGAAAAAGATTGATGCCATCTATGCCGATATTACTTCGGGCAAAATATCGTTTGATGAAGCGGTAAAAAATAATTCAGATGATAAAGCTACCCGCGTTAAGGGTGGCGAGTTACAGTGGTTTGGTTCGGGCACTTCTATAAGAATGGTGCCTGAGTTTGAAGATGCAGCCTTTGGCCTGCAAAAAGACGGCGAAATTACCAAACCGGTAATGACCCAGTTTGGCTGGCATATTATTAAGCGTTTAGAGAAGAAAGACCTGCCATCGTTTGCCGATGCAAAGGCCGATACTAAAAAGAGAGTAGAAAGAGATACCCGCTCGCAGGTAGCTAAATCGGTGCTTATTGCCCGCATTAAAAAAGAGAACAACTTTACCGAAATACCCGGCGCTAAAGAAAAATATGTAACCAAGTTAGATAGCACCATTGCCCGTGGAAACTGGAGAGCCGATAGCACCCTGCATTCAAGCGCCAACCCATTATTCGTATTAGCCGGTATAACCTACACCACGGCCGATTTTACTGATTACATCGAAAAGAACTCGAAAAAAAGAAGCGACAAAGGTAAAGATGCCCTGGCTAACGAATACTACGATGGCTTTGTAACCGCTAAATGCCTGGAGTATGAAGAGAGCACTTTAGAAACTAAAAAGCCGGAGTTTAAAAGCCTGATGAAGGAATATAAAGATGGCATTTTGCTATTTGAACTAATGGACAGAATGGTATGGACCAAAGCCGTAAAAGATACCAATGGCCTTGAAGTTTTTAGAAAGAACAACGAACAAAAATATATGTGGGCCGACCGCGCCGATGCCGTTATATATAACTGCAACGACAAAAAGATTTGCGATGATGCTTACAAATTAGCCGCTAAAAAATCGCCGGAAGAAATTAAAACCAAGTTGAATAAAGACGGCGTTAAAGCCCGCCTTAGCACTATAGAAGGTAAATACGAAAAAGGCGCTTACGATGTAGTTGATAAAACAGAATGGAAAACAGGTTTAACACCTATAACCAAACAAAACGATAGCAGCTACCAGTTTGTATTTGTAAAACAAATTGCAAAGCCTGAGCCTAAAACATTGAAAGAAGCCAAGGGCTATATTGTTAGCGATTACCAGGAATACCTGGAGAAAACCTGGTTAGCCGAGTTGCGAAACAAGTATCCGATTGCAGTAGATGAAGCGGTGTTTAAATCGCTTATCAAAAAATAAATTTTAAAGTCCCCCCTCTTAAACAGGGGGGACAATTTTTTGATAGAATAAGCAGATACCCCCGCAGATGCCTCTCGCCTCGGGGACTCTGCGGATGTTATTTATAAAAGAGGCATAAAGTATTAATTAAGTATTGCGCGTGAAAAACGTTTTCATTTTACTGCTTTTGGTTTCGGTAAGCGCTTGTAGTTTTTTTAAAAAGAAACCACAGGCCGATGCCGATGCTATTGCGCGCGTAAATGAAGAATACCTGTATGCCAGCGATATACAATCTATTACCAAAGGCCTAAAGGGGGCCGATAGTCTGGAAGCGCTTAAAGGCTATGCCAACAGTTGGGTGCGCAAAAAAATGCTGTTGCAAAAGGCGCTCGAAAATATAGCCGAGGATGATTTGGGCATTACTAAAAAAGTAGAAGATTACCGCGAGGCTTTACTGTTGTATGAATACGAAAAGGCCCTGATTAACCAAAAGCTGGATACCACTATTCGCCAAAAGGAACTAACGGAATGGTATGAGAAACTGAAAGGCGATTTTCCGTTAGAGAATGATGTATACCAGGCGTACTTTATAAAGCTTAAGAAAGATGCACCCGATTTAGACCAGGCCCGTAAATGGATAACCAAGCCTAAAGATGAAGAAGATGCACGCAAAGTGGAAGGTTATTGTAAAGAGTATGCCACTATTTATACCATTGATAAAGGCATGTGGTATGAGCAGGCTAATTTTTTAAAAAACTTCCCGGTTACGCAAGGCGATATTAATGGCCTAATCAACTCAGGCAGTTATAAAGAGTTTAAAACCGATGAAGGTTCGTGGTTTATTAAAATTACCGGCGTTATGAAAAAAGATGAACCTTCGCCGCTCGAGTTTATACGCGAGCAGATAGTAAGGGCCATTATTGAAAAGCGCAGGTTGCAGTTGATTGAAAAAGTTTATAATAAAATTTACCAGGATGGTCTTCAGTCGAAATCGGTTGAGGTGCTGGTAAAATAAAACGGGATATCTTAACGCCGTGAAAAATTGGTTGGTTATACTTTTAGTGGGTCTTTGCACTACACTTTCGGCGCAGGTTGAAAAGGGAAGGTATTTTGTGGGGGGCAGTGTAGATATAAGCGCTGCCTATACAGGCAAAAACAGCAGTTTTAATATGTCGCTTACCCCTCAGTTTGCCGCTTTTGTGGTAAAGGGCCTGGCTATAGGCGGCCGTTATAGCTTTGGTATAAGCAGTGCACGCAATTTCGATAACGCTAAACAAGAGTATGTGTCGGTTACTACTTTTAGCTCGGGTATAGGGCCGCTTATTAAATATTACCCGGGTAAAAAACCCTTAAAAGGCCTTATTTCGGTTAATGCTAACTACCTTACTTCTACTACCTTACGCAAAAATAATGTATCGGGCACTGCCGGTTTTAATTTTACTGGGCTGGTAGGTATAGCTTATTTTTTAAACCCCCATTTAGGTATAGAAAGCGGTATTTATTATACCGCCACCAGTTTTGCCAAACAGCTTACCACTACCCGCATAGGGTTTTCGGTAGGAATTTTCGCTTTTTTGAACAACAAGAAACCCGAAAAGCCGTTATCGGGCGGCACCAATTAATTTTAAAAGTATAAAATGAAAAAGTTAGTTCCCATATTTTTGATAGCCCTGTTTTTATTTACTGCGTTTGTTAGCAGTGCGCAAGTAACGCAGATAGATAAGGTGTTGGCTGTAGTAGGCGATAATATTATTTTATACAGCGAGGTAGAGTCGCAATACCAGCAAATGGCCAGCCAAAGCACAGAGCCGATGGACGAAGGTGCACGCTGCATGATTTTCGATAACCTTTTACTGGAGCGCTTGTTTTTAGCACAGGCTATGTTGGATAGCGTTACCACTACACCCGAAGAAGTAGATGCCGAGTTGGACCGCCGTATTAAATACTTTATATCAGTGTTTGGCAGTAAAGAAAAGCTGGAGGAATACTACGGCAAATCGATTATAGAATTGAAGGACGATTTTAAAGGCGATATAGAAAAGCAGTTGCTAAGCGATAAAATGAAGGGTAAGGCATTTGCAGGATTAAAGGTTTCTCCGGCCGAGGTGAAAGAATTTTATGATAGAATACCTAAGGACAGTATACCCTATTTTAATTCGGAGCTCGAGCTGGGCGAGTTAGTAATGGTACCTAAGGTGAGCGAGTACGAAAAAGAAGAGGCTAAAAAGAAACTGGAACAGATACGGCTTGAGATTATACAGGGGGCCGATTTTTCGGTTAAGGCTATACAGTATTCCGAAGATCCGGGCAGTTACCTGGATGGTGGTAACCTGGGTATGATTGAGCGTGGTGAGCTGGTACCCGAGTTTGAAGCGGTAGCCTATAAGTTAAAAGAAGGTGAAGTGAGCGAAATTGTAGAAACCCCCTTTGGCTACCACCTGATTATAGTAGATGAGAAGCGCGGCGATAAATTGAAAGCAAGGCACATATTAGTTAAGCCTAAAATTACGCGTAGCGATTTAAACCTGGTGCACGAGCGCATGGATAGCATCTTGCATCAGTTGCAGGTAGATTCGCTTAGCTGGCGCGAGGCGGTAAATCAGTATTCCGATGATGAACAATCAAAGAGCATTGGAGGCATGATGACCAACCCTAAAAATGGCACCACCTTTTTTGAAAAAGCCGATATCGACGGAACTCTGATCTTCTCTATCGACCGTATGAAGGTGGGTGAGTTTTCGGATGTGCTAACTCATACTATACAGGAGAAAACCGGCGAGCAAAAACAAGCTTACCGCATTATTTGGCTAAAAAGCGAAACCAAACCTCACCCGGCCAGCTTAGAGCAAGATTACTCGAAGATACAGGCCGCTGCAAAAGCACAAAAGCAACAACAGGCGCTCGAAAACTGGCTTAAGCTACACCGCAGTAAAAATTATGTGCGTATTGATGATTCAATGACCGGCTGCCCGCAAATGAATAAATGGATTATTAATTAACCGGTACGTGTAAATTGAAATTTCGAAAAATTGAGACTGAATTTCCTTTCTTTAAACTGTAATTTAAAATAACCGATAAGCAATGTATAATTCAGATGTAGAAGGCTTAGACGCTTTTGCTGCCAAATTTAAAGAGCTAAGAAGTGAAGTAGGAAAAATAATTGTGGGGCAGGATGAGGTGGTTAAAAACATTCTTATCTCCGTTTTTTCTGATGGGCACAGTTTGCTGATAGGTGTGCCGGGCCTGGCAAAAACGCTGATGGTGCATACCATTGCCGAGGTGTTAGACTTAAGTTTTAATCGTATACAGTTTACGCCCGATTTAATGCCCAGCGATATAGTGGGGTCCGAAATTTTAGATGAAAACCGCACCTTCCGCTTTAACCGCGGACCGGTGTTTGCCAATATTATATTGGCCGACGAAATAAACCGTACGCCTCCTAAAACCCAGTCGGCTTTATTGGAGGCAATGCAGGAGCGCAGAGTAACCATTGCCGGCACCAGTCATAAACTCGATTTGCCGTTTTTTGTATTAGCTACTCAAAACCCGATAGAGCAGGAAGGTACCTACCCATTGCCCGAGGCGCAGTTAGACCGCTTTATGTTTTCAATCAATTTAGATTACCCAACCTACGAAGAAGAAATACGCGTAGTTAAAAATACTACTGCCGGTGTTAAAACAGCTGTAAGCAAAAAAATGACGGCCGCCGAAATACTATACTTCCAGCAACTTATCCGCCGCATACCGGTAGCCGATAATGTGTTAGAATATGCTGTTAAACTGGTAGGCAGCACAAGGCCAAATTTGCCAACCTCAAAACCGAGTGTAAATAACTTCATAAGCTGGGGCGCAGGCCCGCGTGCTTCGCAATACCTGGTGTTGGGCGCTAAGTGCAACGCCGCAGTTAAAGGCAAATACTCGCCCGATATTGAAGATGTGCAACAAGTTGCCCTACCGGTGCTTCGCCACCGTGTATTTAAAAACTATAAAGCCGAGGCACAAGGCCTGGGTATAGATGCTATTATAAGCGAGTTGCTGTAAGCAATTCTTGCAATAAACTAAAAGGCCTTGCTTAATTTTAAGCAAGGCCTTTTTAGTTTATGTCGGTTAACTATTACTTGGTAAAGTCGGCAAACTGGCAAAGCGTGCCACCTATTAGTATGCAGCAAACTATCCAAAAGCCACCATGTATTAATATGTACTTCCATCCTTTGCGTTCGAACATAGCGTTAATGGCTATTACCGGTGTTAGCAGAAACAGGCCGGTAATAGTACCATGTACTGCACCGTGGCGAAAGGTTCTGAATTTGTGCTCAAACATGGCGCCGGCAGCTTTAAGGGCATCAATAGCGCCAGGTGCATCGGGGTTGTTCATTTCGGGCTGCATTAAGCCAAACAAACCACCCTGGTGTATTACTATACTGCTCAGTACAAACGAAATAAAGAAACTGAATAAATAGGTTAGGCCAAATACCAGGGGCATATTCATAGTCTTACCACTTTCGGGTGTAAGGCCGGTAGCTTTTAAAAAGGCAGGGCCAAATGTTTTGGGGCTATACCATAAAAATCCAACAACAAGGGGAATAAGCGCGGTTATGGCGCAAAGAGCAAAAGGGTTCATAATTTTGGGGTTTTGGTGATACCCGAAGGTAAATTGTTTTTGCGTAGTAAGCTGCCTGTTATCAACAGGTTAGTTTATTATGCCTGCAATCCGAAACATATTATAAATGTTTAAGAACGTAGGGCTGTATTTGTTTTTGCGGGCCTCTTCTTCCTCGCGGTGCCAAAAGTGTAAGTTGCTTACAGTGTACAGGTACCCGAACCCGTAACTGGTATGGTTCCAACGCTTGGTGGCAATGCTTGCAAGCGGATAGCGATACTGTTTCTCTCTTAGTTTTACAACTTGCTGTGCAGCAGCGCGGGTGGCCGTCGCATTATTCAATAGGGAGTCGCAATTACATTTACGGTGCTCAATTGCAGCCATGCGCTTGCATATAATGTATTGCAGTATGTATTCCCGGTGTTTTGCACGTAAACCTGTCAGGCTAAGACCATCTACAAATTCATTCACTACGGCCAGGTCGGGCTTATTGTCTTTGGTGCTTTCTTCCAACAATTCATCGGCTTCGTTCTTCATAAACAATACATTGGTAAAAGTGCGGGTATAAAGGTTTTCCAGCAGCGGTATTACACTATCGCTCACCTGCTTTAAAACAGCCGCATCTGCTTTGTTCTGCAAAAACTTATAGCTGGTTTCTGGCCTTGGGTGATACGCATCATTCAGCGCTTTTATCGAAATTTCATCTGTAATGGACATAGCGGTCATCCACCGCATCATGTCCTTATCTTTCAAAATTTGCTGCTGCATTTGCAGGCATTTTTCAAAGGTTTCCGCCTCCTCTTCTGTGTTTAGCAATTCGTTGGCATACATGGTGGCGGTGCGTTTTTGGGCAACACCATCGGTAGTATGTTGCCAGCTCCAGCGGGCTATGCTCCAGTCGAACAACCAGTAACCCCATTCCCAGCCGGAGCTGAAGGTTAGATGGCCGGGCACTTTATACTTTACGCAGGTATCTATATCCGATAAGCGGGCATTCAGGTAGGGTAACAAAAGCATAGGCACCGAGTTATCGAAGGTTACCCAATAAGCCGATTCGGGGTAATACCAGGTTTCGCGCACTTTCATTTGTTGTAACAAAAAGTCGAACATGTGGCGCTGGTTTTTGTTTTCGTATACCGGTGCATTAGGTTCCGTCATATCATAAAACATAACCGTGTGCGATAGTACGCCACGCTCTTTATCCAGCGCCTGTGTGGCACTATCCCATTCAACAACATTCGGTAGTATAAACAGGCGCAGTTCTTCTTTTTTCTTTTGGTTGCCCGATATAAACTCAGCGGTACTAAACTCCATATTTATAAAATCCCAGTCGGCGGTCATTAACCACACCAAATTCTTCTCTACCTGTTTTTGTTTGGCTACCGGTCCTTTATAAAGCTGAAACGTTTTTTGCTGTATCATGTGCAGCGATAAATCTACAGCTGCCAGTATACCTCGTTGGTGGCAGTAATCGGTAATAGCCTTTGCATGCGCGGGCCATTCTTTACGGTCAATGTTTTCAAGCAGGCAAAATTCAAAATAGTTTTGTCCGTTGCGGGCCAGCCAATCAATATACTCTTTTATATCCTGCAATGCATTGGGTAGAGTGCCGTCGTGTAATTGCTCGGTTAGTTCTAAGGGGTGCTGCGTATGCAGATGGAAGCCGTGTTTATCAAACAAGGCTTTTGCCTGCCAGGTAAAAGCCTGCTGTAAGGGAAAGGTTGTCCAGTGTGGAACTTTCATCCGCCTTGGGTGATAAAACTTAAAGCCCAACTTTTCCTGTAGTAGCCCATACAAACCAAAGCTTACGCCCTGCCACGAGGTAGCCGTTAGTTCTAACACAATTTTTTGGTTCTCATTACTCAACTTCCAGGTATAGCCGTGCTCGGGATAATTGCTGTAAGGGAAGGTAGCCTCTTTAGCGAACCGGTTCAACTCCGCCGCTTTCTTTTTGTCGATAGCCGGTAGTTTTAATAAAACATCGGCGGCAGTATTATTCAGACTTACCTCGCAACCGCAGGCTTGCTTAAGCAGCTGTTGCGCATCGTTAATAGCCAGCGTAGTAATAGATGTATCATTTAGCGAAGGTGGAAAAATGATAGAAATACTTTTCTGCGCAACCAATGGTTGAAGAGAGAGAACACAAAGCAGAATAACAACGGAAAGTTTTATTGACTTCATTGTAGGAGTAGTTGCTGATTAATTAAACGTCTTTATACTTTAAACTTATCGTTGCTCGTCGTATTTTAATAAGCCAGCAACTCTTTTAACTTATCCTTCAGCCGCGCCTTTGCTAAAAAGTTCTTTTCTAGCGAAAGTGCAAATGGCACAGGTGTATCCAGCGAAGCTACACGCATAACCGGAGCATCCAAATATTGAAACAGGTGCTCGTTGATATAAGCCGAAATTTCAGCGCCCATGCCGCCAATTAATGTGTCTTCGTGTAGTATTAAAACTTTACCGGTCTTTTTAACGGTTGCCTCTATCGCTTCTTTATCGAATGGCAATAAAGTTCTTAAATCAACAATGTCGGCTGTTACATTCTGCATTCCGGTTTCAGCATTCCGCATTTGCTCCAGCGCCCAATGCACACCGGCACCATAAGTAATAATCGAAACATCATCTCCCTCACTTACCAAATTAGCCTTGCCAATCTCGAGCGTATAATAATCATCGGGCACTTCGCCTTCTATGGCTCGGTAAAGGGCTTTGTGCTCAAAATACATTACCGGGTTAGGGTCTTGTATGGCGGCGCACAGCAAACCTTTAGCATCGAACGGCGAACTTGGGTAAACAATTTTTAAACCCGGCACATGAAAAAACCAAGCCTCGTTGCTTTGTGAATGGAATGGCCCCGCACCAACACCGGCACCGGTAGGCATGCGCACCACCACATCGGCATTTTGCCCCCAGCGCCAATAGCTTTTAGCCAGGTTGTTTACAATGGCGTTAAAGCCGGTCGAAACAAAATCGGCAAACTGCATCTCTACCACGCTCTTCATTCCTTTCACGCTCATACCCAACGCAGCGCTTAGTATGCCGCTTTCGCAAAGGGGAGTATTACGCACCCGCTCTTTACCAAACTGCGCAACAAAGCCATCGGTCATTTTAAAAACACCACCATACTCGGCTACATCCTGTCCCATTATTACCAGGTTAGGGTGTTGCTCCATGCTTTGGCGCAAGCCATCGCTTACGGCATCTACCAAACGTTTGCTGCTAACGGCTGCCGATGGATTAACCAGCGAAACAGATGAAGGGGCATATACTTCGCTTGTTTCTTTTTCTGTGGTATGGTCTACTTCGGGTTGTTTATCGGCAGCATCAAATGCGGCACGCACTTCCTTATCGTATTCTTCCTTAAGCATGTGCGGATAGTCGGGCGATATAATTCCTTCATCTATCAGCCAGTTTTCGTAGTTCGTTACCGGGTCTTTATGCCCCCATTCTTCAATTAACTGCGGCGGCACATACTTAACACCACTGGCCTCTTCATGTCCGCGCATTCTAAAGGTCATACACTCCAGCAAAACCGGGTGCGGGTTCTTTATCATCTCTTCGCGCAGCTGTTTTACGGTATTGTATACCTCTAATATGTTGTTGCCATCTATAGTTATGCCGCGCATGCCATAGCCAATAGCCCGTTCAGCCAAATACTTACAACGGAATTGCTCGTTGGTGGGGGTGGAGAGTCCGTAACCGTTATTCTCTATTAATATAATAACCGGCAAATCCCATACGGCGGCAATGTTGCAGGCTTCGTGAAAATCGCCTTCGCTGGTACCGCCATCGCCTGTAAAGGCAACCGTTATTTTGTTCTCTTTTTTAAGCTTGCTGGCCAATGAAATACCATCGCCCACGCAAAGTTGGGGGCCCAGGTGGCTTATCATACCTACTATGTGGTGCTCGTTCGTGCCAAAGTGAAAACTTCTTTCGCGGCCCTGGCTAAAGCCATTTTGCTTACCCTGAAACTGCTCGAACAGTTGTTGCAAATCGCAATTGCGGGTGGTAAAAACCCCCAGGTTACGGTGCAGCGGGCAAACGTATTCATCTGCTTCTAAAGCGGCAGTAACGCCTACCGAAATAGCTTCTTGCCCGATGCCGCTAAACCATTTACTTACCCTACCCTGGCGTAAAAGCTTTAGCATCCGCTCTTCAATAACCCTTGGCTTAAGAATTAGTTTATACAAGTGTATTAACTCTTCGCTGCTAAGATTTTTTCTTTCAAAATTCATGGCCGAAAAGTAAGGGAAATTGCCAAACTATAAGGTTAATAAGCAGAAGCTAATTTGCAGCCATTAAGCCTTTTTTTATCCTTCATTTTTCTTTAACAATCTCACTACTGTCTTTTTTCGTAAATTCAGCGTCTTACAGGTGGATAAAAGCGCTGGCTTTGCCTGCTTTTATGCGCCAATAGCTTTATATTTCCAAAAGAAAAATGTAGCCCATGATGCGAAAAATTTACACCCTGTTTTTATTTATTGTTATAGCCGGTATAGCCAGCGCTCAAACGAATGCTAAACTCGACCTGCGCACCTACAAACGTTTAAAAGAAGGGAAAGCTACTGAAGCGAATGCCTCGCTTTTGGTAAAAGGCAATGTGGATGACATACGCGCACTGGCCGAACGCTTTGGAGGCACTTATAAGTTTGGCTATAACAATATATCATCGGTTAGTATTCCCGAAAAAAACCTGATGGCTTTTTCGGAGAGTTTAGCTGTTGAAAAAATTGAAGGCACCAACGGAATGGGAACGTTTTTAATGGATACTTCACGCATTCGCAATAATGTAGATAGCATACATGCTGGTTTTGCACCGCTGCCGGCTAACCTTAAAGGCCGCAATGTGGTAATGGGAATTATTGATGGGGGCATTTACTGGCAGCATTTCGATTTTAAAAACCCGGCCGATAGTACTACCCGTATTAAGTACATTTGGGATCAGTCGGTATCGGGCGGCAGTGTGCCCACTTATGGTTATGGCCGGCAATGGACTGCAACGGATATTAATAACGGCACCTGTACCCATACGCCGCCCAACAACGATTTTGGGCATGGCACGTGTGTGGCGGGTATTGCGGCGGGCAATAGCCTGTCAACAAAAGGTACACCTTACCAAAACCAGTTTACAGGTATAGCGCCCGAAACGGATATTATAGCTGTGCGGGTAAGGTTAGGCAGCAATTTTTTAAGTAGTGTGGTAGATGCGGTGGATTATATTTTTAAAAAGGCGGACTCATTGGGTAAGCCCTGTGTAATTAATACCAGCATTGGCGATTATTATGGCTCGCATGATGGTAACGATCTTACAACGCAGGCAATAGAGGCCCTTATAACGCAAAAAAATGGCCGCGTATTAGTGGCTGCAGGTGGCAACGCGGGCCATATTGCACACCACGTATCGTACCCTATCCCTGCCGATTCGGCTTATACATTGTTTAAGTACATAAGTTCGGGCGGCTATTTGTACTTCGACTGGTGGGCCGATACGGCAAATTTTAAAAATGCATTGTTTTCAATTGGGTGTAATGCAGCTAACGGGGTAGATTCGGGAAGAATACCTTACTTAAACCTGCCCGCTGATTTTACCCTGGTACCAAACGGCGGTTCGCAGTATTACACCACTACTTTAACCAGCCCCGCCGGCGTTAATTTGGGAACGGTGGAGATGTATGCAAAAATTGATGAGGGGCGTTATTATGTAGAGGTATTGGTTACGCCCACCAGCTCTGCCTACCTATGGCGCTTACAAACCAAAGGCAGCGGCACATTCGATTTGTGGGCTAATAATGCCCTGCTGGGCACCTCGGATATTATTACCAATGTAAACACCGGAGACCCTGCTATACGCCAGCCCGACTTTTTTAAAACTATGGTAAGTTACTGGCAAAACAGCGACAAGGTGATTACGGTAGGCAATTATAGTAACCGCGCCAGCTATGTGGATAGAGACGGGGTAACCCAAAATTTAACCGTTGCCCCATATTTTGAAACAGTAGGCAGTCGTTTTGCAACCAGCAGTTGGGGCCCTACGCGCGATAACCGCATTAAGCCCGACGTAATGGCTACCGGCAGCACAACTATTTGCACCGGCGATGCTAATTTTATTGCACTTGCAACATCCGCGGCCAACCGCGTAAAAGTGTCTATTACGCTTAAGCATATCCGCAATGGCGGAACCTCTATGGCCTCGCCGGTAGTGGCAGGTATAGCTGCGCTATACTTAGAAAAATATCCTAATGCCAGTTACAGTGAAATTAAACAGGCGCTTATATGCAGCGCCACGGCCGATGCCTTTACCGGCACGGTGCCTAACGCAGAGTATGGCAACGGCAAAGTGAATGGATTTGCTGCTATAGCAAGGCCTTGCGTTCCAATTGCAGGCATTACCGATACTGGCTGTTTGAATTATAACCCATTGGCCAATGTAGATAGCGGGGTATGTGTTCCTAAAGTATATGGTGTAATGGATACGGCCTGTTTAAATTACAATGCATTGGCTAATGTAAGCGGTGGAGTATGTGTGCCAAAAGTGTACGGCATTACCGATACAGCTTGTTTAAATTACAACCCACTGGCCAACGTAAACAACGGCGTATGCGTGCCTAAGGTATACGGCATATTGGACACGGCCTGCTTAAACTACAATGCACTGGCTAATGTAAGTGGCGGCGTATGTGTGCCAAAGGTTTACGGCATTACCGATACTGCCTGTTTGAACTACAATCCACTGGCCAACGTAAACAATGGCGTATGTGTTCCTAAAGTATATGGGGTAATGGACACAGCCTGTTTAAATTACAACGCGCTGGCTAACGTTAGTGATGGTGTATGTGTGCCAAAAGTTTATGGTGTCACTGATACAGCCTGTTTAAATTATAACCCGTTGGCCAACGTAAACAATGGGGTATGCGTTCCTAAAGTATACGGGGTAATGGATACCGCCTGTTTAAATTACAATGCGCTGGCTAACGTAAGCGGTGGAGTATGTGTGCCAAAAGTGTACGGCATTACTGATACTGCCTGTCTTAACTACAATCCGCTGGCCAACGTAAACAATGGGGTATGCGTTCCTAAAGTATACGGGGTAATGGATACCGCTTGCTTAAATTACAATGCACTGGCTAACGTAAGCGGTGGTGTATGCGATGCAAAGGTTTATGGTATTATGGATACCGCTTGTTTTAACTACAATCCGCTGGCTAATATTAATACCGGTAGCTGTATACAAAAAGTTTATGGCCCTACCGATACCGCATGTTTAAATTACAACGCCGCAGCTAACGTAGATGATGGCAGTTGCGTAGCTAAAGTATATGGTATTATGGATACCGCTTGCAGCAATTACAACCCTGCAGCCAATGTAAGCGGCGGTTTATGTATCTCTTTATCGGTAAGCGATTTAAGCGGAGTTACAGTGCAGGTAATGCCCAACCCGTTCAGTAACCAAACTACGTTTATTGTAGATGGGCTTAACTTTAAGAAAGCTTCTATACGCATATTTACTCCGCTTGGCCAACTGGTAGACGAACTGGTAATTGCCGATGGCAAACGCCAGGTAGTATATGTAAACGAAAAACTGGCGAAGGGCGTTTATCAGTATCAGTTATCGGCCGATGGCCGGAACATAAAAGCCGGTAAGTTGGTTGTGCAATAGTAGAAGGAACAAAACCAAAAAGGGGCGCATTTATGCGCCCCTTTTTTATTCTACCTCCCCGTTCAACTTTACAAAGTGCAAATGGTCTTCCCAGCGGCCGTTTATTTTGAGGTATTTTTTAGCCAGCCCTTCTTCTTCAAATCCTAAACCTGTTACCAATTTAATACTTCGTTTGTTGGCAGGCATTATGTTCGCCTCTATACGGTGTAATTTCATTTCATCAAAAGCGTAGGTTACTACTTTTTGCAAAGCTTCGTGCATATAACCAAGGCCCTGCACTGCTTCATCTAATTTATAGCCTAGGTTGCACGATTGAAAAATCCCTCTTGTGATATTGCTAAGGTGTACATCGCCAATAATTCTATCCGGGTTTTGTTTTGCAAATAAAAACAACCATACATTATTGCCTGCTTCTAACTGTTTGCCGTAATGAATGATTTTATCCCGATGATATTCTTCTGTATCCCAGGCTGGCTCGCGTGCCGGTCCCCAGGGCTCAAAATGGTAGCGGTTGCGTTTAAAGTAATCTACTACCTGCGCAAGCAAATCGATATGAGGTGGGAAAAGCAACAAACGATCAGTTTCTATAGGGAACATAACGTCTAATTACCTTTCAATAATAAGCGGTTTAGTAGTTACCTGTTGGCCATCAGAAACCTGAATGAAATAAAACCCCGGAGTTATATCAGAGGTATTGATAGTGTATGTTAAAGCGCCCGCAGTGTCTTTTATAAGGCGCAGGCACTGCCCGGTAAGGCTGTAGAGTGCAATTGTTATAGGGCCTTTTTCTGATGAAAAAGAAATAGTCACAGTTTCGTTCGCCGGGTTCGGATAAATGCTAAAAGCAGCTATTTCATTAGCCTCTGTTATGCCCGACACAATGCGCTGGCAGTTACCGACTGCCTCTGTTTTGTTGCTGGGCAGTACACAGGGCGGCATATTGGGCCCAACATTTATGTAGCCGAACGATTGCATAAAACCTCCGGCCACTAAACCCGAGCCGCCTGTATTGTTACTGAATATGGTGTCGTAATTATACGAGTCGGCATTAAGAATAAAACAGCCAATATACATGTTGCCGTAATTGGCAAAGTGCCCGTTAAAACAAGCGTCGCCGCAAAGTATGCCACACGAATCAATAGTTAATTGCCCGGTGGGGTCGATAAAAATAGTATCTATAATTTGAACGTAGTGGTCGACTAAAATGGTATCGGTGGCCTGCGGTACCGCGTTACTGCTCCAGGTTGTTGGGCTTTGCCAAAAGCCGTTTTGAATAGAAGAGACAACCTCTGCTTTAGTTACCTGCAAAAGCAACAAGAAGAGAAGGGAATAAATAATTCTGCTTATGGCTTTCATTTTCTAAAGATAAGAAACTTATGGCCGGTTAACTAAAGCAGGTTATGGGCCAGCAAATACTCTGCTATTTGCACGGCGTTAGTAGCTGCACCTTTGCGCAGGTTATCCGATACTATCCAACAGTTTAAAGTATTAGGCTGGCTTTCGTCGCGACGGATGCGGCCTACAAAAGTATCATCCTTATCGTGTGCGTGTATAGGCATTGGGTATTTCAGATTCTTCACATCATCTACCACCACTACACCCGGCGATGAAGATAGCAGTGCGCGAACTTCATCCACATCAAAATCGTTTTCAAACTCAATGTTTACGCTTTCGCTGTGGCCGCCTATAGTAGGTATACGCACAGTGGTGGCTGTTACACGGATGGAATCATCGCCCATAATCTTTTTGGTTTCGTTCACCATTTTCATTTCTTCTTTGGTGTAGCCGTTATCCAAAAATACATCAATATGCGGCAGGGCGTTCATATCAATTTGGTAAGCATAAGCCATTTCGCCTTTAATGCCGGCGCGCTCGTTCATCATTTGGTCAACAGCCTTTTTGCCGGTACCGGTAACGCTTTGGTAGGTAGAGACCACCACGCGTTTAATTTTGTATTTATCGTGCAGGGGTTTTAACACTACCACCATTTGTATGGTGCTGCAATTTGGGTTGGCAATTATTTTATCGGTGGCGGTTAAAACGTTGGCATTTACTTCGGGCACCACCAGCGGAATATTTGGCTCCATACGCCATGCGCTGGAGTTATCAATTACTGTAACACCTGCTTCGGCAAATTTAGGGGCCAGTTCTTTACTGGTGCTTCCACCCGCCGAAAAAATAGCTACCTGCGGTTTTTTTGCAAGGGCAGTTTCCCAGCTTACTACTTCATAATCAGTGCCTTTAAAGCTTACCTTTTTACCTACACTCTTTTCTGAAGCTACGGGAATAATTTCCGAAACGGGGAAGTTTCTTTCTGCCAATACCTGCAACATTTTGGTGCCTACCAGTCCGGTAGCGCCTACTACGGCTACTTTCATTTTGTTTTAAATTTTGAGGGTGCAAATAAAGGGCTTATTCAAATCATTTGATAGCGTTTTTAAATAATTTGCGCATAGATTTTTGAGCTTGGCACCTGGTAAAGGCAATAAAATGCCGGAAAGATGAATGTTTCGGAAAAATGCCTTAGTTTTAAGTTCTGTGATATAAACGGTTTTGACCATGAAGAAAATATACGCTTCGTTTTTTTTATGCCTTTTAGGCTCTGCCGCATTTAGCCAGGCGCTGTTTAATAATAACGGCGCCGATATTTATGTGAAAGATGGTGCGTTTATGATTATTAAAACCAACTCGCTGGCTAATAACCAAACCGGCGGGGCGGGTATAATTGACAATGCCGGAACTATAGTGGTAGAAGGAAACGTAACCAATAACGGCGCTATTAATGCCGCCGGCGATACCATTCAGCTTAGCGGCGACTGGATTAACAACGGCAGCTATGCGGGCAGCAACAGTTGGGTAGATATGAATGGAGGCGCACAGCAAATTACTGGCACAGCTATTACTACCTTTAATAATCTGAACCTGGGCGGTGGAAGTGTAGTAAAACGCCAGCAAAATATTGATGCTGTTACCAGTGGCCTTTTAGCCTTAAACGATGCCGAATTGGCAACCGATGCCAACGAAATGCTGGTAAGCAATACCGCCACAGGCGCTATAACCCGAAATAATGGTTTTGTAAGTTCGGTAGGTGCCGGCAAACTTACACGCGCTACTAACAGCAGCAGCACTTACCTGTACCCGGTTGGTTCAGCATCTTACAATAACGGACCAAGTATTTTCAGACCTGTAGAGTATGCTCCTACTGCATCGTTAGCCAACACGTATGGCGCGATGGTAGTAAAAGGCGATGCTACTGCCGATGGCTACGATGTAAACACAGTAGATGATGTGCTTTGTAAGGTAAACCCGTTTTTTTATCACCGCCTTTACCACAATGCCGGGGCCGATGCTGCCGACCTTAAAATATATTTTGATGCCGCCAGTGATGGCAACTGGACCGACCAGGCGCATTGGGATTCGCCTAACCGCTGGAATTACTTAGGGGCACCTACCAGCGGTGGTGGCCCGGGCTTGTCTTCTATCGCTGTAGCAGGTGTTAGCGATTTTCAACCCGAGCCTTTTGCCCTGGCCCGTAAGAAGTTTACAGTGAATGCCGGTCCGGATGTAGAAATACGACAAGGCGAAACAACCACCTTTAGTCCGGTGATTAACGTAACCAATATTTCTTCTTACTCCTGGGTGCCAGGTGTTTCTTTAACCTGCGATAATTGCGAAAAGCCCGATGCTTCGCCGGCAGCAACTACGCAGTATTTACTTACTGTAGTTGATGATGCCGGTTGTAGCGTTTCTGATTCGTTGATTGTATCCGTATCCAGCCCCGAACTACTGGTGCCAACCGGTTTTTCGCCGAATGGCGATGGCGTGAACGACGTTTTTACAGCGTTTAATAAAGACCTGGTAAAATATAACTTACAGGTATACAACCGCTGGGGCGAATTGGTATTCGAATCGAACGACCCTAAAGAGGGTTGGGATGGTGTTTACCAAAGCCGCGAGCAAGGCCTTGGCGTTTACGTTTGGCAGTGCAGCTATTCGTTTACCGATGGCACAAAAATGAAAACTGCTAAAGGCAACGTTACGCTGGTACGTTAAGCTCCCACAACCTCCGCAGAAGTCTCCGCCTCGGGACTCTGCGGCTCAAAGAATTTTGCGCTACAATTTACCGCAGAGTCCGCGAAACGTGAGACATCTGCGGGTGTAGTTTTTCTTAGCATTAAGCGCACTTCAGAAATAGGATTTCGAATTGCTACTTTACCAACCGGCGGGTGCAAAACGAAGTTTCATTTTCCAGCCGGATAAAGTAGGCGCCTTTAGGCAAGGTGCTTATATCTATACTTTGACTATTTGCAACAGCTACATTCTTTATCAGTTCGCGGCCGTTAATATCCAGCAGGGTTAAATTAAGGCGGTCAAAGTCGCCTGTTATACTAAAATAGTCATCGGCAGGGTTAGGTACTACCTGAATGTTTTCCAGCAATAGTTTTTCAGTTCCGCTATAAGCGCCTTCGTTCAGGTTAATATTATCAATGTAAAAGTTATTGGTATAGTAACCGGTAAAATCAATACGGAACATAAAGGTGCTTACGTTTTGCGCAGCGGCCAGGTTAAAGCTGTAAGTTTTCCATTGCAGCGAATCGGCAGGTACCCAGGCAGTATCGGTTTGTACGCTGCCAATAGTGCGCAGGTTAGCGCCAAAGCGGCGGCCTTTGCTGGTCCAGGTTTTACCACAATCGGCCGACACATAAACATCCAGCGCATCGTCGCTGTTCAGCTTTTTTTGGCTGCAGGCGTATCTAAAACTAAACTGCGTGCTACCGGCAGTAGCCATATTTAAGGCCGGCGATGTAAGCGTAGCGCGTCCGTTGTAAAGCCCCGAGGTATCGGCCATAATAATAACTGCCGATTTAGAACTGTTGTAGCCGGTATTGCCCGATACTGCAAATTTCAACCGGTCGTTATCGGTAGTGTTTAATAAGGATGTAGCTTCTATACTGCCGGCGGTTTCAAAGCCCTGTACAAAATAGGGCAGTGGGTTTACATCATTTACCCGGATGGTGAATGGGTTGCTGGTTACACCATTTCCGTTTTTAGAGGCGGTAAGTGTAACAATGTAATCGCCGGGCAGGCTGTATACATGCGCCGGGTTTTGTTCGGTAGCCGAAGTATTGTCGCCAAAATTCCATTGCCAGCTATCGGGTGTGGCAATGCTTTTATCAGTAAACAATACACTATCGCCCACACAAACCGCAAACCGGCTGGCAGTAAAATCGGCTTTGCAAATGGTATTCATGTTTACACCGGTAGCGGCTAAATTATTAGCTGTTATAAGATTGTTGCGGTTAGCTATGGTTGAGTTTAATGCAGCCCGCATGCGTTGGCGTTGCCCCTGCGTAAACATAAAATTACAGTAGCTGTAATCCATGGCATTTTGCACGTTATCGACGCTATTGCTGCACGAGCTTGAACTTAAATTGCAACTGCTCCAGCCTATAGTCTCGGGCGTATCCTGCACATCATCGCCAATGGCGCAATTACCCTGCTGGCCTACCGGCTGGTAAAAATAGCCGGGCACATTGTTGCCACCCCAAATATGAAATAGATTCAGGTAATGGCCTGTTTCGTGCGCCATTACAACCGATGTAAGTTCACTGCTGGTACCTATGTTACCCAAATAACTATCGTCGATAACTATTCCATCCCACTCTGGTTTTGCAGCGGCCTGGTCGGGCATAAGGCAATGGCCCGCCAGGTTAGCTATGCTGCGCACTACGTATACGTTTAAATATTTAGCGGGGTCCCAGTGCACCAGGTCTTTTACGCTGTGGTCGCCTATTTTGGTGTAAGTGCTGACATGGCGTGTAATGCCATTCGTACAGTTGCCGGCAGGGTCTAAATGTGCTATTTTAAATTCAATTTCGCAGTTGGCGGCAATTGGTTTAAAGGCAGCTACAATATTGGCACTATCGGGGTGTTGGTTGCTAAAGTTTCTGTTTAACACTTGTAACCCGCTCATTACCTGTGCGTCGGTTACGTTTTCGGCACCATACATATGTATTACGTGAAACACCACCGGCACCGTATATATTGAATCGGCATTGCGGTTGGCTTGGTTGGCCACGTATTGTTGCGTAAAAGCTTTAAGGTAGGCGCGGTTGTTTTCCATTTGGCTGCGCAAAGCCGGGTTATCTGTATATAACTGGTAAGATAACTCATCGGCCCCGCACATTTGCACCGGTTGCTGGGCTATTAATGAGGTAAAAACTGAAAGTAAGGTTGCTGTAAGTAAAAGCTGCTTCATGCGGGCTAAAATAAAGTTTTACAACAAGTGCAAGCAACCCTTTGGCTTTTTACAGCGTTTTAGAATTATCACTTAACTTTCAGAAAATTTTCACACCATGAAAAGGTTTTTACTTCTATTGCCCCTGCTTTTAATGCAACTGGCTTATGCCGGTAACCCAGCTACTTTAATAAAACAACTTACGGTTGTAAATAAAGAGTGGAGCAAGCAAACTGATGTGCAGCCGGTATTGGCTGCTGCCGATGTTAACCCCCAAAACTTTAACCAATGGATTGCCCTGCACCTGATGCTGGTAGAGCAAACCTTGCGCAACCGCAATGTGTCGGCACTTTCGCCTGCACAAAAGCAGAACCGCTTTAATTTGCTGGATGAACTGAACGGTTACTGGCAGGCGGGTGTTTTTCCGGTTAATGATTATCTGCCCTATCAGAATCCGGTGTTTATTGACCGCGTGGGCACTCATTGTGCGGTAGGCTACCTGATGCAGCAAAGCGGTAGCGATGCTCTGGCTCAAAAGATTAACGCCAACGAAAAGTTTGCCTACGTGCACCAAATTAAAACCGAGGGAGTTGCGCAGTGGGCCGATAAAAATGGCTTTACCATAGATGAGTTAGCATGGATACAACCGGGCTACCCGCCTGCTATACCTTGCTATGATTTAGACCGGGGCCTGAATGGGCCGGTAAATACGATTGTAGCCGATACGATTTCAGAGATAGTATATGCTGCAGGTAGTTTTACTGCCAGCACATCGGGCGCAAGCTGTAACAATATTGCTGCATGGATAAGCGGTTTTGCCGGCTACGACTGGACGCCGGTTGGCACCGGACTGAACGGAACCGTGCATACCTTGCTTTTAAAAAATAACAAGTTATACGCCGGTGGCGATTTTACTATGGCAGGCAATGTTGCCGCTAAGCACATAGCAGTATATGATATCAGTACCGGACAATGGCAGGCCATTGGTGCAGGTTTAGACAGCACCGTGCGTAGCCTTGTGTTTTATAAGGGCGATTTATATGCCGGTGGAAACTTTACGGGCTTTGTAAGCAAATGGAATGGCAGCGCCTGGCAGGATATAACCCAGGGCTTTTTATATGGCGAGGGTGTACGCACCCTGGAAGTATGGGATACAACGCTGGTAATTGGTGGTAGTTTTGAACTGGCTACCGGCGCCCTGCGCGAGCATGTAGCTACTTATAACGGAACTTACATGGGCACACTTGGTTTTGGAACTATTACTCCGGTAAACGATTTTGAAGTTTTTGATGGAAAACTGTTTGCCGGTTGCGATAGTGCTTCTAAATGTGCCTTAGCTGCTTTTGACGGAAATGACTGGCAGGTACAGCTTAAAGATTCCGCACAGGGCTTTTTATATTTCAGCGGACAAACTATTAAGAGCTTGCTAAAGCGCGATACTGCTTTGTTAGTGGCCGGCGATTTTTTCTGCAGCAGCGGTATGGTAATGGGCAATGGGCTAATGCAATATAATTCGGCAGGCGATTTTACTCCGCTTGCCATGCTCGATTCTATTGTTAATACGCTTTGCTTTAATGGCGGTAATACTTTTTTAGGCGGACATTTTAGAAACATAACCCTTAATCGTATAGCCAACCTGGGTTACAACATGTCGGATTATAACGGTATTAATGAGCCAAACGCTGTTAATTTGAAATTATACCCAAATCCGGCCAGCAATGTTTTACACGTGCAGTCGGCCGATAAAATACAGTGGCTGGAAGGATATGACCTGAGTGGAAAACTTGTTTTTTCGGCTACCGGCAACCAGGCTGCTAACGGAATATCGGTGGCGCATTTAGCTGCCGGGGCTTACTTTATAAAGGCGGGCATTAACAACCAACAGCGGATGGTACGGTTTATTAAAGAATAAACCACTGATATAAATCCTGTATAGGTTCAGCCAAACTTTTCATATTTACTTGCTCAAAACAACAAGAATATGAAAGACGGAGTATACTATAGCGATTACCTGCAACTGGATAAAATACTGAATGCGCAGGAACTGGAAAGTGATAAGGCCAGCGACCATGCGCATGATGAGATGCTGTTTATTGTCATCCATCAATCGTACGAACTTTGGTTTAAGCAAATACTTTTCGAGATGGGCTCGGTAATGGATATTATGGCCAAGCCGAATATACAGGATAACTCGCCCGATATTTTTACTGCTAACCACCGGATGCAGCGGGTGGTAACCATTCTGCAAATACTGGTAGATAAGGTTAGTATTATGGAGAGTATGACCCCGCTCGATTTTCTCGATTTTCGCAATCGCCTGCGCCCGGCATCTGGTTTTCAGAGCATACAGTTTAAAGTGCTGGAGGCTAACCTCGGCCTGCGTATGGCTAACCGCCATGGCAAAGAATATTATGTAAGTCAGTTGCGCCCCGAAGACAAAAAAATAATTGAAGATGTAGAAAAAGTAAAGCCGCTGATTGATTTGGTAAACGACTGGCTGGAGCGTATGCCGTTTTTTGATACGCCCGAATACTGGAACGAACCAATTGTGGCAGGTGAGTTAACGCCTTTTTGGAAAAAGTATAAAGAGATTTATTCGCAAAGTTTGGGCGAAGCCGAAAAATTCAACCTTACCCGTTTTGAAGAAGCGGTGTTAGGCGATGAGAAAAAAGCGGAGTGGAGTTTAAGCCCAAAAGCGCGCCGCGCCGCCTTATTTATTATGCTCTACCGCGATTATCCGTTGCTACAGGCGCCGTTTCAATTCATTAACTTTTTGCTGGAGATAGATAATAGCCTTAGTACATGGCGCTACCGCCACATGAACATGGTGCACCGTATGATTGGCACGCGCACCGGTACCGGTGGCAGTACCGGTAAGGGTTACCTGCAGGGGGCATTGGCGAGCCACTATATTTTTGCCGAGTTTGCTGAGTTAACCTCGTTTATTATAGAGCGTAATAAACTACCTAAGCTTTCGCCTGCCCTTAGTAAAAGGCTGGGGTTTGAACAGGATTAAGTTACTGCTTTTTACCCATTACAAAATACACACCGGCAATCATTAATACTACACCCAGCAAGCGGCGCACATCTATTTTTTGCACGGTCGCATTAAAAAAACCAAAGTGGTCAATGGCTACGGCGCAAAGTATTTGCCCGGTAACTATTAACCCTATGGCGGCACCCACCCCAATGCGCGGAACCAGCAGGGTAATTGCAATAACATACGTTGGCACTATTAGGCCGCCCAGGTAAGTATACCAGGGCGCTGCGGCCAGTTGTGCTGCTTTGGGTAAGGGGGTAGATGTTACAGTAACGTATAGCGCCATAATAATAATGCCAATGGCAAACACCATCAATCCGGTAGTTTGTGCACTGCCTACTGCGCGGCTAAAGCCCGCGTTTGTTTGCGCTTGTATAGGTATAAGGGCTCCGGTAAAAAGGGCGGCTATTAAAAATAGCAGGTTGTGGTTTAAACTCATGATTAGTTCTGTTTGTTGTTGTTAAAGATAACAACAGTCAACATTTTTTGAGTCTAAACGGCTTCAGAAATTGTAGCCTGTATGTAATTAACTTCCGGTACCCTTAAACTGGTCGTCGGTGTATTTAAACAGCACGTTAAAGGTGGTAAGCGACCCGTATATGCGGGATATATATTGCTGTAGTTCTATCTTCTCTTCATCGGTAAGTTTGCTGTGTGCGTTTACTTTTTGTTCCATTACCCGCAGTCTGTCGCGCAGCATTACTATTTTATGAAAGAAGGTTTCGATGGGAATTTCCTTCGGTTGTATGCTTCCATCGGCTGATTTAATAACCAGGGTGCCATCGTTCCAGCGGTTAGCCAGCGGCACTATTTCCTGCAGGTCGCTTTTTTCTTCTACCACTTCGCTAATGGCGCGCTTAATATCATCCAGGGTTATGGGCACTACATCTACGGCCGTTCTTTCTAATACCGTCATGCCTCCAAAATCGCGGGCAATACCGCGGGTAGAGTTTCCATCTTTAAACCAGATGGAATAAAACTCGGTGTCCATATCTACTATTACACCTTTACCAAATTTAGGGTGCTCTATGCGCGAGCCAACTCCAAGATTATAATCTGACATAGCTTTTATTTAGTGCTGGCAAATTAGCAGATAACTTAAGGCAATTCACATCCACATATCCATTAGCCAAGGGTGTATCGCCTAATTTGCTAATCAATAGTGCAGTTTACTTTTCCCAAAAAGCAGCGGTTCGGTCGGCTACATTTTGGCGTATGTTATACCAAAACAAATTGTAGTCGGCTATGTGCAGGTTGTTCCAGCCCTTTACAATCGGCATGGCCGATTTTACCCAAAGCACATTTTTATGTAGCTGTGCGCTGCAATCATACTTTTTATTAAAGCTAAGCAGTATACTTTCTTTTGATGATACAGCAATGGTATCGCGCGTCCACGATATAGGGTTAACACATACATTGCCCGCCAGTTGTGTTTCGCCAACTTCAAATCCTTTTTTATACGAAGCCCAGGTTATGTAACAGCCGGTTTGGGTAGGGTTTTCGCAGGGCTTTAAGTTGGTATATATGTTGTTGTTTATGTTGTAACCTATTACATACGCGGCTACTAACCGGTTGCGCAGGTTGGTAGTATCAAAAAACTCCTGTAATAATTTGCGGCCATGGTAAGTGCCCTGGCTGTGCGAGGCAATAATAATAGGGCGGCCATTGTTATAGTTAGCCATGTAAAATTCAAAAGCGCGTTTTATATCCTGGTAAGCAAACTCCAGCGATTTTTTGCCTTCGCCGGTAGTATCATAAAAGCATTTTACTATACCCTGGCGGTAGCGTGGCGCATATACACGGCCTGTGTTATTAAATACGGTTGCCTGGTATTTAACAGGTTTGTTATCTATTTTCTTATTCAGTTTTTTATTGCTAAGGTCGGCGTTCCAGGTTTTGCCGGTTTCGTAAATGGTAGGATATATGTAAAAAACGTCTACATCTTTAAGCGAATCGTTTACCCATTTTTCGGCTTTTGGTATTTCGTCGGCCGCATCTTTTCTAAAAGGCAGGGCGCTCCAGTTAGCCTGTTTAGAGTAATCGGGCGCAGCAGGCTGGCTTTCGGCGTTAAATTTAGCCGGTAATTGGGCGCTGCTTTGCAGTATAGCCAGTATAAAAGCAAAAAAGAGTAAACTTCTCATAACAGATTGAATGGTTGTTTTATTTTCGTTGGGTAAAACAGTTGGTAAACATGAAAAATCAGATTGCAAAAATACTTTTAGCGGCGGCATTGCTTATAACTATTTCGGCCTGCGATAGAAAAACCTGCCAAAATGTAGCCTGCCCTGTGGGTCAGGGTTGCAATAACGGCCAATGTTATTGTGCCGATGGTTATGAAGGTGCCGATTGCGCTACCCCTTCATTTGAAAAATATGTAGATAACGGCCGATCGTGGAATGTTACGGAATCTTGCTATAGTTCACCCCCCAATTTCCCCAGCTATTCAGCCTCTTTTATTCATTACTCTAACAATCCAAGCGAAATTCAGATAATTAATTTTATGCAAAGCCAGTGCACTATCGATGCATATATACGCACTGATAATAGCAACCAGGGCAACATTATTGAAATTAACCAGCAAAACTGCGGCGCTTACACAGTGAGCGGCCAAGGTGTTTACGATGTTAACCTGCGCCGTATTACTTTTAACCTTACCTACGGTTTTAGCAATGGCGGCAGCTACCAATGCACGCACACGTTCTATTAAAAAGGTGCTGGCTTTTGCAGAGCCGGAAAATTATTGCACTCATCAGCGCTTTTAATTTTTTAGATTGAAAAACTTTATGTTGGTTTGGCGGGAATGAAGATTGATATACACACCCATATAATTCCCGAAAACTTACCGCGCTGGAGCGAGAAGTTTGGTTACCCGGGCTTCATTCACCTGGATCACCACAAGCCTTGTTGCGCCCGCATGATGAAAGACGATGAGTTTTTCCGCGAAATACAAAGCAACTGTTGGGACCCCGAAGCAAGGCTGGAAGATTGTAAGCATACTAAAGTAGACGTGCAGGTGCTTTCTACCATTCCTATCATGTTTAACTATTGGGCAAGGCCTGAGCACTGCTACGAAATTTCGCGGTTTTTGAACGACCATATTGCTGAGGTGTGCGAACGATACCCTAAAAAGTTTATTGGCCTTGGTACGGTGCCTATGCAAAACGCCGATGCCGCTATAAAAGAACTGGAACGTTGTAAAAAAATTGGGCTGGTGGGTATTGAAATAGGCAGTAATGTAAACGATATCAATCTAAACGAGCCGCAGTTTTTTCCCATATACGAGGCTGCGCAGGAATTAGACCTTGCCGTTTTTGTACACCCCTGGAATATGATGGGTACCAAACAAATGAGTAAATATTGGCTACCGTGGCTGGTAGGTATGCCTGCCGAAACATCGCGCGCTATCTGCTCGATGATATTTGGTGGCGTGTTTGCACGCTTCCCTAAGTTACGTGTGGCGTTTGCACATGGTGGCGGCTCGTTTCCCTCTACCATCGGGCGTATAGAGCAGGGTTTTAAAGTACGCCCCGACTTAACGGCATTAGACAACAACGTAAACCCGCGCGATTACCTGGGCCATTTTTATGTAGATAGCCTGATACACGATACTAAGTTTTTGCAATATGTAATTGACCTTATAGGCGAGGATAGAATTTGCTGCGGCAGCGATTATCCGTTCCCTTTGGGCGAGGCCGTGCCCGGTGAAGAAATTGCAGCCTTAACTGCTACAAAACGCGTAAAAGATAAACTGCTTTACAAAAATGCTTTGGAGTGGTTAAAACTGGATAAGAAGAGTTTTGATAAGTAAAGCTCAAACTGACTGAAGTCATTATCGCTATTTTTACTTTTTATTATTATTGAAGGCACTACTTGCCAATGCATTAAGCCTGGTTTAGTTGTATACCAAACTCTATGACATTCGAAAACTCATTAGCCTTTGCCCGCTCGCTGGATAAGCAGGATGAACTGAAAGATTACCGCAAGCTTTTTCATATACCTAAAGTAAATGGCAAAGAGGCTATATACCTGTGTGGCAACTCGCTGGGCCTGCAACCAAAAACGGTAGAGCAGTATTTAAAAGTAGAACTGGAAGACTGGCGCAACCTGGGGGTAGAGGGCCATTTGCACGGAAAAAATCCCTGGCTATACTATCATCACTATTTTTCTAAATCTATCTCGAAACTGGTAGGCGCTAAGGAGAGCGAGGTAGTAGTAATGAACCAGCTAACGGTTAATCTTAACCTGATGCTTATTTCGTTTTACCGCCCTGCGGGCAAGCGCAATAAAATTTTGGTAGAGGCGAATGAGTTCCCCAGCGATTACTATGCCATTGAGCAACAAATACGCCTGCATGGCTTAGACCCTGCCGATTGCATTATAGAAGTAATGCCCCGCGAAGGAGAAGTAACTCTGCGCACCGAAGATATTATTGAAAAAATTGAAGAGAACAAAAATGAACTGGCTTTGGTAATGCTTAGCGTAGTTAACTACTATACGGGCCAGGTTTTCGAAATAAAAAAAATTGCACAGGCTTGCTGCAATCATCAAATAACTTTTGGTGTGGACCTTGCCCATGCTATTGGTAATGTTGAGTTAAAGTTACACGAGTGGAAAGTAGACTTTGCTACCTGGTGCAGCTATAAATACCTTAACAGCGGTCCCGGTGGAGTAAGCGGCGTATATGTGCACGAGTATCACGCTAAAAATTTCGCATTGCCACGTTTAGCCGGCTGGTGGGGCAACGATGAGAAGACCCGCTTTAAAATGTATAAGAACTTTGTGCCGCAACCCGGCGCTGCCGGTTGGCAAATAAGCAATGCGCCCATACTTAGTATGGCAGCGCACAAGGCCTCGCTCGAAATTTTTGATAAAGCAGGTATGAAAGCGCTACGGAAAAAGAGTGAACTGCTTACCGGTTATTTGTATTGGCTGCTGGTAGAGAGCAGAGAACAGAAATCAGAGGACAGAGAATACAAAATAATTACACCTGCCAACTCTAAATATCGCGGGGCGCAACTATCCATACAAACCAATAAGAACGGTAAAAAGCTGTTTGAAAAAATTACTAAAGCGGGCATTATAGCTGATTGGCGCGAACCGGATGTTATCCGCGTAGCACCTACGCCACTGTATAATAAGTTTGAAGAGGTGTGGAGGTTTGCTTCACTTATTTAATCAGCACGGTTTAACGGCTGTCAATTCCACACTCGCAATTCCGGTTTCCGCGTTCTAGTCAATCTTTATCTCCTCGTCATTCACATCAAAAAACTTATAGTCGGTTAGGCCCAGGTTTTCGCTTGGGTTAATCGAAATCCATTTTTTGTATTTCATCAGCCACTTCATGCGCAGCGATGGGAACCCTTTACGCAGGTGCGAACCTATAATTGGGTGACAGTATAACTTAAGGGTAGTATGTGTATCCAGCAGATGCGCTAGGTCATTTTCAACCTCATCCATTAATAACAGCGATGAAGTAATTTGACCGGTGCCGCCACAGGTAGGGCAACTTTCGGCAGTAGTGATGGCAATTTCCGGCCGCACGCGTTCGCGGGTAATTTGCATCAGGTTAAACTTGCTAAGCGGCAATATGGTATGGGTAGCGCGGTCGCTATCCATAATCTCCTTCATGTGCGTTTGCAGCAGCTTTTTATTGTCCTGATTTTTCATGTCAATAAAATCAATCACAATAATGCCGCCCATATCGCGCAGGCGCAGCTGGCGGCCAATTTCTTCTGCAGCCTCCATATTTACCTTAAGCGCGTTGCTCTCCTGGTTGCCATCCATGGTACTGCGGTGGCCGCTGTTTACATCAATTACATGGCAAGCTTCGGTCTTCTCTATAATTATATAGCTGCCGTTAGGCATGTTTACAGTTTTGCCAAACGATGCCTTTATCTGCTTGGTAATTCCGTATTGATCAAAAATGGGAACGTTACCGGTATACTTCTGTACTATATCTTTCTTTTCGGGGGCTATCTGGGCTATGTATTCTTCAATCTCCTTAGCCATTTTAGCATCGTTGGTTACTATGCGGTTAAACTGGGGCGAAAGCAAATCGCGCAATATGCCCGTGGTTTTATTCATTTCGCTAAGCACCTTGGTAACCGGATGCGCATTTTTAAGGTTGCGCATCATCTCCTGCCACTTGTTTTGCAGTTGTAGTAAATCCTGGTGCAGCTCGGCGGCATTTTTGCCGGCAGCTACGGTACGTATAATTACGCCAAAGTTTTTTGGCTTAAGGCTTTCTACTAAAACTTTAAGACGCTTGCGTTCATCGGCCGAATCTATTTTTTTCGAAACACCTACGGCATCGTTAAAGGGGGTAAGCACTAAAAACCTTCCGGCTAAGCTTATTTCGCAGGTAAGGCGAGGGCCTTTGGTGCTTATAGGTTCTTTTAAAATTTGAACCAGCAAATTGTTTTTGTTGTTTAATACTTCTTTTACGTTGCCGGTTTTTACAATCTCTTTTTGCAGTTCAAAGTTGTTAAGCATTTGCTCGGGCGGCATATTGCCGGCAATGCACTGGCCGGTAAACTTCATTACCGAACGTATTTCGGGGCTTAAATCGGTATAGTGTAAAAAGGCATCTTTTTCGTGGCCCACCTCAATAAAAGCGGCATTAAGGCCGGGCATTACCTTTTTAATACGGCCAAGGTAAATATCGCCTACGGTAAATTGATTGGTGGTTCGTTCCTGGTGTAGTTCGGTAAGGTATTTATCTTCCAACAGGGCAATGTCGATGCCTTCAGGGCCCGAGTTAATAATCAGCTCTTTGTTCACAATAAATAATTTAATCCCGCACTGGGCAGGATGTTTTTTGAAATCGGTAAGGTAGGTCCGGTAAAGGAAAGGATAGAGGGCGTTATATAACGGGCAGGTGAGTGAAGGCACCTGCCCGTTAACGCGAAGAAATTACTTCTTCTTATGGCGATTCTTTCTTAAGCGCTTTTTGCGTTTGTGGGTAGCAATCTTATGACGTTTTCTTTTTTTTCCGCAAGGCATGGCGTTAGTTTTTTTGTTTCTAAATGTTTTAGCTGTTAGGCTGTTTAATACTCTTTATATAGTTCTCAATCTCCTTTTTTGTTGCCGGGTTACTAACCGTTTTTTTACAACGCTCAAGCAATTCTATTGCTTTTGTTTTGTTACCCTGCGCATTGTAGGCCTCTGCCATTAACAGCAATGCTTCGGAATTTTGAGGGCGCAAATATAAAATTTTTTCTAAGCGCGCAATGGCTTTGTCGTATTGTCCCGAAATTATTCCAAAACGGCCCAGCATAAGCAGGGCATCTACATTGGTGGAATCTTTTTTAACAATATCGAGCAAAATAGACACTCCCTGCATGGGTGCCGAGCCATTTTCCATATAAGCGCTGGCTAGCCTAAGCTTAATTTCGGTGCTATTACTGTCTAATTCTACCGCTTTTTGGTAACAATTCAGGGCATTTCCGCTTAAAAACAACCTTGCTTTATCGTCGGGGGCCGTTTGCATAAGCATCGAGTTAAAGTCGCCGGCGCTTACATAAGTTTGGACGGTATTTTCTTTTTCGGCCAGTTTTACGGTATAAAAGGCAATGGCAATAGGCTTATCTAACTTTTGGTATTCGGCTATCAGCTCTTTGTATTGGCCCGCTTCGGTTAGCCTGGTTACTTTTTCTTTTACTGCGGCATCGGCAATTTTTGTGTTTACCTCTGTAATATAGGCTTCAATATCAAGCGCCTCTGGCTGTTGCTGCTGTTGTGGCATGGCGTGGCCTCCATCCTGTGCGGTCTCGGCAGGCTTTTTTGGTTTTTTAGTATCGGCAAATAAATAAATGCCAAGCCCTAAAAGGGCGCAAAACGAAACTACTATAATCTGATTTCTGCTCATTATACTGGGTGTTCTTAAGCGGTTGGCCTAAGGGTAAAAAAATAGGTTTACGTACGCGCCGCAAACCTATTCTAAAATTTTGGGTGTAAAAATTATTCGTCGCTTTCCGGCTCTTTAGGTCCTTCGCCGGGGCCTGGCTTATAGGTTTTTTTAACCTGCTCCATAAAAATTTTTGCAGGTTTAAATGCCGGTATATAATGCTCGGGTATAACTATACTTTCGCCGCGGGTAATAATTCTACCAACCTTCTGAGCACGCTTTTTGGCAATAAAACTTCCAAAACCTCTTACATACACGTTCTCGCCGGTTTTTACCTGGTTTTTCACTTCTTTAAAAAACGCCTCCAGCGTAATCAGTACATCCGTTTTCGGCACGCCGGTAGCGTCGGCTATCTTCGATACTATGTCAACCTTTCTCATTCTCTTGGAGTTTAATGTGATGTAATTGAATTTGAAATTATTGTATAAAGTTGCAAAATATTTCTATAAACCAAAACAAACTGCTTAAATACCTTTAAATAAGCAGTTTACAGGTTTAAACCCTATAAAAATGATCCTTATCAGCCTCTATTCGGCTATTTAAGCTAATGCTGTATGTTTGCAACCATGAAAACTCAACTATCTGTAGTTACCGCGCTTTTGCTAATGCTGTTTTTTGCATCATGCAAAGATGATAAAGACAAAAAAGATGATGATAACAACAACAATAGTAATGATAGTATTACCATAGCTAATACTGTAGGCTATAACATACTTAATAAGGTAAAAGGGATATGGAATGGCGGTGTAAGTTCTACCACGGGCCTGGGCAGCTACCCGGAGTGGATTGTAGATTTTCGCCCAATCTCGGCCAATCAGATTTCGGCTAAAAACGAGTTAGATACTTTAAACGATATACACATGTCGTTTTTTATAGCAAAGTATAAAAACCAGCACCGGGTATGTTTCAGAAACGGAGGTTCGTTTGCCGGCATGACCCGCGTTTCGTACTTTTTAGCCGATAGTGTTTCTGAAACTTCAACCCTATCCTACTATCGCTTTGCCGAAATATTAAAAGGCAAAAGCCGGGCTTATACCGAGGTTATATTTAAAGATGACAGCCTGATAATGAGGTCGTATACCAATAAGTACAATACGCTTAACGGGGCTGTGCTGCACATGGCCTGGAATGCAAAGTTGCAGGATGTAACCGCTTGCCAACCGGCAGTAACCCACTTTAATTTTCCGCAAAAAACATTGACCAAAGATTTTTCGAACACCTTTGGCGGTGGTCTTACCGAAACAATTTTTTACAATACCACCGGTGGCGATCCTTACCCCGAGGCCGACCAGCCCTACCTTGGCAAAACAACCGTTACCTACTCGTTTGATGGAGCGCATGTGCCGGCAAACAACAAAAGAGTGTTGCTTATTATTACTACCCAACCGCTTATAAGTAACGGCATTCCAAATTTTGGCAATATCAAGTACCGTTCCCGCTATGTAATACTAAACTCTGCCGACCGCGACTATACCTTTAATTATATGCATCCGGGCACCTATTACCTATTCGCCATTTACGATACTAACAATGATATATATAACTATAGTGGCGATTGGGTAAGCGCCGGCTTATCTGCTACCAGTTTTACATTGGCCGAAAAAGGAAATACTTCTGCCAGCGTTCAAATAAATTATACCGCGCCTTAATCAGGGCTTAGGAAAGGAGGAGTTTATTTATCCAGCAGAACGAAACTTTCGAACGGAATTTTATTGATGCCTTTTTTGCCGGTTAGCTCCAGCGCATGGGCCAGGTTTTTTTTAAGCTGGTTGTAGCCGGAAGGCTTTTGCATATAATACTGGGCCCCGCTATCAAAAAGTTTTTTAACCACCTCTTCATCATACGAGGTAGAGAAGATGATGATGGGGATATTTTTAAGTTTTTCGTTTGCTTTTATTTCTTCAAGGCATTCAAAACCGTTTTTGCGCGGCATGTTTAAGTCTAAAAAAACCAAATCGGGTGGGGTGTTTACCTCAGGTTTATAAAGGTATTCCATCAGGCTTTCGCCACCGCTTAAACTTGTAACTTTTGCCGGAATAGGTAGTTCGGCCAGCGCATCTTCAAACAAATCGCGGTCGTCTTCATCATCATCTGCCAGTACCAGGTTAATAGCGTCGCTATTCATAAAATGAAATTAAGCTTTAAACAGATACGGTTAAATACTTTTATAGTTATACCACAATTTTTAAGAAGCGGAGTAATGAAACTCTCAGAACAAAGATTAAACGTATTTTGTTCAGTTATATTAGTTTGCCCGCAAAAAAAGAAGTTAAGAAACACCACATGAGCAACTTTGCCCGGCTTTTATTAAAATGGAATAAGGAACAAAACACCCGGCAAATGCCCTGGAAGGGCGAGAAAAACCCCTATTATATATGGCTGAGCGAAATTATTTTGCAACAAACCCGGGTAGAGCAGGGCTTGCCTTATTTTTTAAGGTTTAAACAAAAATACCCCACGGTAAAGCACCTGGCCAACGCAGCAGAAGACGAAGTAATGAAACTTTGGCAGGGCCTGGGCTATTATAGCCGGGCCCGCAACCTGCACGAAACAGCCAAAAACGTGCAGCAAAATTTTAAAGGTGTGTTTCCCAATACTTTTGAGGGCTTGGTACAACTTAAAGGCGTAGGCGATTACACCGCTGCTGCCATTGCCTCGTTTGCTTTTGGCGAAAAAAAGGCAGTATTAGATGGTAATGTTATAAGAGTGCTGGCAAGGGTATTTGGAATAAGCACACCGTTTGATACCACTGCCGGTAAAAAAGAATTTGCAGCGCTGGCTCAAAAAATGATAGATGAAAAAAATCCGGGGCCTTATAACCAGGCTATAATGGATTTTGGTGCCGTGGTTTGCACCCCGCAAAATCCCAAATGCGAGATATGCCCTTTTAGCAGCACTTGTGTGGCTTATAATCAGGGCCTTATAGCCCATTTACCCTACCGCGAAAAGAGAACAAAAATTACAAACCGTTACTTTATTTACCTTATAATTAAGAGCAACAAAGAGATTTTTATTGAAAAACGGACCGGCAGCGATATTTGGCAAAACCTGTATCAATTGCCATTAATAGAAACCGATAAACCCATAAAGAAAAACTTTCACGCAACTATTGCTAAGTTATTGGCAACCAATGATTTTTCCATCACTTCATACTCCGAAGAGATAGCCCAGCTGCTTTCGCACCGAAAAATTTATTTCAGGTTTATTGAGGTTGAAATGGCCGACTTTAAGGCCCTTAAGCTGCCCGGCGCGCAAAAAGTTAAACTGGCATTATTGCCAAAGTTTGCGTTTCCTAAAACCATCCATTTGGTTTTAGTGCAAAACCGCTTAATTTAGACACTCTTAAAATTACACAACCGAACAAATTACAACTATGGTTAACAAAGTATTTCTTATAGGCAGATTGGGTAAAGACCCCGTGGTAAAACATTTTCAAAACGATAACGCTATTGCCGAGTTTTCGCTCGCAACAACCGAATCTTATAAAGATAAAGAAGGCAAGTGGAATGATATTACCGATTGGCACAATATTAAACTGCCTAATAAGTTTATGGCTGAGCGTGCCGAAAAGAATTTAAAAAAGGGCAACCTGGTACACATTGAAGGTAAACTGCGCACCCGCTCTTACGATGATAAGGATGGTAACAAGCGCTATGTAACCGAGGTTATTGTTGAGCAGTTCCGCAAGTTGGAGAAGAATGAGAACGGTGGCGGCGAAGGCGGTGGTGGCAACTATTCATCTTCTAACTCTGGCTCACAATCATCTTACAACGAGGCACCGGTAACCACCAATAATAGTTCATCGCCGGCCGATGATGATTTACCGTTTTAATTAATAGTAACTGATTTTTTGAATCCCGCCTCTTAGGGGCGGGATTCTTTCTTTATAAACTTTAAACCTTGGATAGCGGGTCGGTCAGTACACATTTTGTTTTTCTTCAGGCGGTTATTAATCAGTCGTTAGTTAACGCGCCTACAACTTCCGTTTTTGTTGCTAACCTGATAATACTGGCGCTTATTGCCTGCTCGGCCATAATGGCGGCCAGCGAGATAGCTTTTTTTTCGCTAAGCAATGCCGAGGTAGAAGGGCTGCGCGAAAGTGAAGATGAAGCCGATAAAAAAGTAGGCAAGTTGTTGGATAGGCCCCGCTACCTGCTCTCTACCATACTTATAAGCAACAACCTGGTAAACATTGGTGTGGTTATTACATCGTACTACGTTACCAAGCGCATGTTCAATTTTCACGATTACCTGATAGGTACTTTTGTATTGCACGATTATGTAATTGAGTTTTTTTGGAACGTACTGATAGTTACTTTCTTTCTGGTGCTTTTTGGCGAGGCTACCCCTAAGGTTTATGCCACACATAATAAATTAAAAATAGCCCGCGCAATGGCTTCGGTGTTTAACTGGATGATGCGCATTTTTGAACCGGTTAACTTCATATTGCTCGAATCGACCCGGGTGCTTGAGAAGCGATTGAAAAAGTACAACGCCGAAATAGATATTGAAGAGATAAATAAGGCCATTGAGATTACGGTAGAAAAAAGAGAATCGAAACAAGATGCAAAACTGCTGAAGGGTATAGTGCACTTTGGCAACATAATGGTAAAGCAGGCTATGCGCCCGCGCACCGATGTAGTAGCCATAGATTATGAGTTTAACTTTACCGAGCTGATGGCCTTTGTAAAAGAGAATGGCTACAGCCGCTACCCGGTATATAAAGAGAACCCCGATAATGTAGTAGGTGTATTGAATATTAAAGATTTAATAGAACACCTTAACCAGGATGAAAGCTTTGGCTGGCAAAAGTTAGTACGCGAACCCTTCTTTGTGCCGGAAACAAAAAAAATTGACGACCTGCTGCGCGAAATACAACAAAACCGTAAGCACCTGGCAGTTGTGGTAGATGAGTATGGCGGCACTTGTGGCCTTATAACCCTGGAAGATATTGTAGAAGAAGTAGTAGGTGATATAACGGATGAGTTTGATGAAACTACCGAAACAGGGTTTAGAAAAATTGACGACCGCAACTTTTTATTTGATGGAAAAACGCAGCTAACCGATGCCTGCCGCTTTATGGAAATGGATATTACCACCTTTAATGATGTAAGGGGCGAAGCCGAAACGATGGCTGGTCTGTTGCTCGAGATTGCGGGGCGTATACCTAAAAACGGAGAGGAGCTGAGAGTGCTTTCGTTTAAGTTTACAGTTATATCGGTGCTAAATAACAGAATTGAAAAAATACGGGTAACTAATGAGGGATAAAAAAAACTGGTTGGGCATTTTCCAAATTCTTTTTTTACCGGTGGTTTGTTGCCTGCTGGTATCCGCTTGCCACGGCGATTATTCTCCTAAAGCTAAAGCATACCCGCGCGTTGTTTTTCCCGAACAGAAGTATGAATTGTACGACCCTAAAAGCTGCCCCTTTAAATTTGAGAAGCCGGTTTACGCCAGTGTAATACAGGATACAAATTATTTCGACCGTAAATTAGCCAGCGAACAGTGTTGGTTAAATATTTATTTATCGCCGTTAAATGGGGTTATTAATTTAACCTATAAGGATATTAACGACACCAACAAGTTAGAGCGACTGATGGAAGATGCGCATAAAATGGCCTTTAAGCATACTAAAAAGGCAAATTATATTGATGAGATAAGAATTGAAAATGCGCATGGGGCCGGTGGTTTGTTATACGACCTTGGCGGCGATGCCGCCAGCAATGTACAGTTCTTCCTTACCGACTCTACCCACCACTTTATACGCGGTGCCCTTTACTTTTACAATACCCCTAACAACGATAGCATGGCACCGGTGCTTGCCTTTGTAAAAGAGGACGTAAAGCAAATGCTGAAAACGTTTGAGTGGAAGTAGAGAGGGTTACTTCATCGGATGAATTCTCTGGCTAATAGTTAGACTATCGTATCCGGTTAACCTACAGCGAATATTCATCCGATGAATATTGTACAGTTAAAAGTGTAACCAGGCAGACCTACTCTTCCTCCACAAACAACGCCGCCGCAATCGAATCGGCAAACAGTTTTCCCTCCTGCGTTAGTTTCAAAATACCCTCTGCCAAAGTATAATGCGCCGGATTAATTTGCTTTAGGCTGTTTTGTATTAGTTCCGCATTCCGCATTCCCACTTCCGAAATCTTCAAGCCCCATTGGGTGCGCAACGCCGTCATTATCTTTTCGTTTACCTGTTGCGCGGGTGTAAGTATTTCTTCTTCGTATAAAATCTCACCGCGGCTAATACCATTTATATAGTTGATGTTGTTAGCCACATTCCAGCGGCGCGAACTGCTGTTAAACGAATGGGCCGATGGGCCAAGGCCCAGATATTTTTTGCCAAACCAATAGTTTGAATTATGGATGGCGTAATGTTTATCGCGCGCAAAGTTCGAAATCTCGTATTGCTCAAAATGGTTTTTGGCCATTGCATCCATAAGCATATTAAACTGACGGGCAGATTGTTCTTCATCTACCGGTTTTGATTCGCCCTTTTTTATTTTTTTCTCCAGGGTAGTTTTGGCCTCTACCGTTAATGCATAAGAAGATATGTGTGGTACTTGTAGTGCAAAAGCGGTCTCCAGGTTTTTTTGCCAATTGTCATCGTTCATGGTAGGGGTGCCATAAATCAAATCGATGGTAATGTTTTTGAAGCCCGCATCCTGCACGCGCTTAATGGCTGCCATTGCCTCATCTGCATTATGCGCCCGGTTCATATACTTAAGGTCGGCATCAAAAAAGGACTGCACGCCTATCGAAAAACGGTTTAGCCCCGAAGCCTCCAATGCTTTTAACTCCCCAACTCTTATTTGGTCCAGGTCGTCGGGGTTAGCTTCTATAGTAAACTCGCGCAGGTTGGTTAAGTCGTAATGATGGTGCAGGGCATGGGCTAAACGTTTTAAATCTTCGGTGCTTAACTGTGTAGGGGTGCCGCCGCCCAGGTAAATAGTTTCTATTTTTTCGCCTTGCAGGTACCCTTTACTCAGTTCAATTTCTTTAAGCAGGGCCGCCACAAAGGGTTCTTTGTTGCCCGGCGAGGTACTGAAATAAAAATTGCAGTAATTGCAGGCCTGTCGGCAAAACGGAATATGGATATAAATGCCTGCCATTAAGTTAATTTAGGTTTATTGGAGTGTATCTGTTTAAATTTAAAATAAAAAAGACGATGTCAGCCTGAGCGAAGTCGAAGGCCAGTTTTACAAAGTGAAATACAAAACAAACTTTCACGTTATCTTCGTTCAATACTAATGCGAATTACGGTAACCTTTTTGCTTTTGTTGCTGCTTAAGTTTTCTTATGGCCAAAATAGCCATGCAGTGCAGGTAAGCAGCCCCGATAAGCCCGCCGAGTTTTTTACCAAAAAGTTTTCATACAAAACCAAAGTTAAAGATTCGTTACAGGCGCAAACCACCATTTTAGATTTATATAGCAAAATACGTTCGTTTGGTTACCTGGCTGCTTCGGTAGATAGCATAGTTAGCGATAGCATACGCACAACAGCCTATATATATGTAGGCGATAAAATTGAAACCATTACTTTAAAAAACGGCAACGTTGACCCCTCGCTGTTAAATAATGCCGGCGTAAAAGGGGCAGTACTAAGCGGTAAAAAAATACCTGTGGGCGATGCCGAAACTGTAAAAGCCAAAATATTGCAACAGTGCGAAAACACGGGCTACCCTTTTGCCAGCGTGCGGCTGGATAGTTTTGCAGCTAACGGTGCCGAATATTCTGCACGGGTATATTTAGAAAAGAACGAACTGATAAAATACGACTCGATACAGCTGTTTGGCAAAACAAAAGTAAAGCGTGTTTTTTTACGCAATTACCTGGGTATTAAAATAAATAAGCCTTACAACGAATCTAACATCCGCCGCATACAACAGCGCTTAAACGAACTTCAGTTTGTAGAATCTATACAGCCGCATACCGTATTGTTTCAAAATGGAAAGGCAAAACTGAATTTGTATATTAAAGATAAGCGTGCCAGCCAGTTTGATTTTTTGCTGGGCTTTTTGCCGGGCAGCAGCGGACAAAAGCTTTTAATTACCGGCGAGGCGCGCATACACTTGTTTAGTTTGCTGGGGGTGGGTGAGGAGCTTTACCTGCAATGGAAAAAGCTGCAACCTAAAACGCAGCAACTGGATGTGCGGGTAGTATACCCTTACCTGCTTGGCTTGCCGTTGGGTATTAATGCACGCTTTCAACTTTATAAGCGCGATACATCGTATGTAGATATAGATGGCGATTATGGCGTGCAATACCAGTTTGTGGGCAGCAATTATTTAAAGGCATCGCTAAAGCAAAAAATTACCATTATAACGAATATAGATACTGCTTACATTAAATCAACCCGCTCGCTGCCTAAAAACCTGGATATAAGCACCAACGAGTTTGCATTGGAATATTATTTGCAAAAACTGAACTACCGTTTTAACCCTGTTGATGGCTATGTATTAAGAGTAGGAGGATCGGCAGGTGTGAAAAAAATAAAGCGTAACACCAACATATCGGGCCTGCCCGATGAGCTAACCGGAAAGACGTTTGATTATCTATACGATACTACACGCTTAAAAAGTTTTCAGTTTAGTGTGGCATTTGCTATAGATAAATATTGGAAGCTGGCCCCAAGGCATACTATTAAAACAAATTTTGAGGGCAAGTATTTTTTTAGCCGCAACATACTGGAGAACGAGAAGTATCGTTTGGGCGGCGTAAATTCGCTACGCGGTTTCGACGACCAATCTATTTTTACACCGTATTATGCTATGGCTAATGTAGAGTATCGTTTTCTGCTTTCTAAGAATTCATACTTTAGCACTTTCTTTAACGCTGCTATGGTAGAAGATGCAAGACCGGGAAAGGGTCCGTTCGATTTTCCTTATGGGTTTGGTGCAGGCGCTGCGGTAGAAACCAAGGTGGGTATATTTGGATTAACCTATGCTATGGGAGCGCAATTAGATAATAAGATAACATTCAAGTCGGCCAAAATCCATATTGGCTACGTCAATTACTTCTAGTGGCAAAATATTTCCTACTTCTCTTCTGTTTGTTTTTTATGTGCTGCTGTCCTGTAGTTGCACAAAGCGATTCGCTTGCGGTAGATACTGCTGCTGCGACCATCGATACAATACCCTTTTCGCTCGACTCTGCTACCATTGCGCTCTACGCCCAATACGGCAACCATAAAAGCTTTACTAATACAACGCAGACCATAGTAGTAAACGATGTACAACAATACAACACGCACCAGCGCAATGGTTTTATTTTTGTATTGCTGTTAGCGCTGCTGGGTATACTTACTTATGTAAAAACTGCTTTTGGTAAATACTTCGAAGAGATGTTGCAGGCTGTGTTCGACCGGAACGCATCGCAACAAATTTTCAGAGGCCGCTCGGGTGAAATTTCGTTTGCCGATATATTGCTTAATGCAAACTTTGTAGTTGTAATAAGTTTGTACGCACGCTTTTTTTTACTCAAGTATTTTCATGTTGCATCGCTTGAAAGCTTTACTCCAATACTTTTTTTAATTTTTTTATTCACATTTTTTTACGTTGCAAAACTCATCTCACTTTTGTTTATCGGAAAAATTTTCGAACTTGAACAAGCATGCGAAGAATACATTTTCAACTTCACTACATTATGCAAAACATTAGGATTGACGCTGCTTCCAGCCTTATTTGTTTTTTATACAGCATCCGAAAAATTTTTCAACATCATCTTTATCATCACGATTTTATTTTTTGTTTCGTTCGCAATAATTTTTATCTGGCGCGCGTTATCCACAGCATACAAATTAATGTACAGAAGCGTGTATCATTTTTTTATTTACGTTTGTGTTGTAGAAATATCAACAATGTTTCTATTTATCAAATTGTTAACTAAAACAATTATCTAAACCATGGCAACAAAAAAGAAAGCCGCAAAAAAGGCAGCTAAGAAACCAGCTGCTAAGAAGAAAGCCGCAAAAAAAAAATAAGTAAGCGGGCATCTTCTGACAAGCCTGCCACGAAAACGGCTTCTTCAAAAAAGGAGTTAAGTAACGGCAGCAAAACATCCAACAGTAGTAGCACTCTAAATAGAAAGGCTGATGTGATATCACCTGATAAGAGTGCTACTTCTTTTTTAGCCAAGCCCTCCAAGCCTCAAATCATTCTCTCTACCAAGCCCGAGAAGAATTATGCAGAGTTACTTAGTAAAGACCCTGCAACCAAAATAAAGAATATACTTATTGCGCAGCCACAGCCCGAAGGGCCGAAGTCGCCATACTTTGATTTAGCTATAAAGTATAAGCTTAAAATCGATTTTACGCCCTTTGTTAACGTAGAAGGTGTTGCCGGAAAAGATTTTCGCAAGCAGCGTATAACCCTGAACGACTATAGCGGTATTATTTTTACCAGCCGCAACTCTATCGACCACTTCTTCCGCATTTGCGATGAACTGCGCGTTAAAATGAGCCAGGAAACAAAATTCTTTTGTACCAGCGAGGCTATTGCCCTGTATCTTCAAAAGTATACACAGTACAGAAAGCGTAAAGTGTTTTACGGCGATATGAACAACAACAAGGAACTGCGTACGCTGTTGATAAAACACCGCGATGCTACCCGCTTTTTGTACATCTGTGCCGAGGTAAGAAAAGATGAGATACCAAACTTTATGGCAAACAACAACTTCAACTTTGCCGAAGGTATGATGTATCGCACCGTGCCTAACGATTTAAGAAGTATAAAGATTTCGGATTACGATATGCTTATTTTCTTCAGCCCATCAGGTATTCATTCATTGTATCACAACTTCCCTAAGTTTAAGCAAGATAAATTGAAGATAGGTGCTTATGGCAAAACAACCGCCGATGCCATTTTAGAAAAAGGATTAAAGCTGCAGTTAATGGCTCCGCTGGAGCATACCCCCACTATCCTAGTGGCACTGGACCGCTATTTAAAAGAGGTGAACAAATAAGCTTACATAGTTCTATAAACAACAAACGTCCCGACATGTCGGGACGTTTGTTGTTTAGGGCATATCATCAAAATTGAAATGTATATCTTCATGGTAAAGCAACTACCATGGAACCAGATGATTTAATAACCATTCGCTCCTTCGATAATGTGATAGAGGCCTACCAGGTTAAAAACCTTTTAGAGAATGAAGATATACAGGTGTATGTACACGATGAACACATGGCCAGTCTGAATCCTTTATACAGCAATATGCTACAGGGCATAAAGTTGAAGATACGTTATGCCGATCAGGAACAGGCGGAGAAAATTATCCGGTTTGCAGATGAAGCTATTTTAACCGACGAGGATGATAAACGTATTGCCTGCCCTAAGTGCCGCTCAACCCGCGTGATGTATCACTTAAAATCGAATAAAGATGCACCCGGCATATTTGCCATGCTGTTTTCACTGCTTACCAGTTCCTATCCCTTATACAATAAAGATGTTTGCCGCTGTAAAGAATGCGGGCACGAATTTACTAAAGAAGAATCGTATTGATACGCCCGTGTTGTTCAACTAACATCAGGCAACTAACAACGGTCAGCTGATTAAATAATCTCCAGGTATCTTTTCATTTCCCAGTCGGTAACTACTTTGGCAAACTGGCGCCATTCCCATTCGCGGGTTTGGGTAAAGTGCTGCACAAACTTTTCGCCAAACAATTCGTTGGCAATTTTCGAATCGCGCATGGCTACAGTAGCATCGTGCAAATTTTTAGGAAAGCGGCCATTGCTCTCATCGCGGTAACCATTACCAACGGTAGCAGGTTGTTTAAGCTTAAGGCCTTTCTTTATTCCATATAAGCCGGCGGCTAAACACGCCGACATAGCGAGGTATGGGTTGCTATCGCTGCCTACTACTCTTGTTTCTAAGCGCGACGATTTGCTTCCACCCGGTAAGGCACGGCAGGCAACGGTTCTGTTGTCTACGCTCCAGGTTACCGTTGTAGGCGCCCACGCGCCCTCTACAAGGCGTTTGTACGAATTAATGGTTGGCGCTACCATCGGTAGTATTTCGGGCAGGCAAAGCAGCTGTCCGGCCAAATAGCTTTTAAACAACTCACTCATCTTGTTTTTATCTTTCTCATCATGAAAAAGATTCTTGCTGCTCTTCTTATCCCAAAGGCTTTGGTGCACATGGCCCGAGCAACCGGGCAGGTCGGCAGATATTTTTGCCATAAAGGTGGCTATGATGCCATGCTTGTATGCAATTTCTTTAGTGCCGGTTTTAAATAACACAGCACGGTCGGCAGCTTCTAAGGGTGTCGAGTAAGTGATAGCAGCCTCGTAAACGCCGGGGCCGGTTTCGGTATGCAGGCCCTCTAAAGGCACTCCAAAGTTTTTCATGCCATCAAACAGGGCATTAAAAAAATCGTTACGGTAAGTGCTGCGCAAAATAGAGTAGCCAAACATGCCCGGTGTAAGCGGTTGCAGGCCGCTATAGTTTTTTTGTTGCAGGCTTTGCGGGGTCTCTTCAAAGTTAAACCACTCAAACTCCTGCGATGTATAGGCTGCAAAGCCCTGCTTATCGGCCTGGGCTATTACACTCTTTAAAAGCTGGCGCGGGCATATAGCCAGCGACTCATCCTTATCGTTTACAAAGTCGCCTAAAAAGAAAGGCACATCATTCTCCCACGGTATTTTACGGAACGTGCCAAGGTCTATACGTGCTTTAGCATCGGGGTAACCTGTGTGCCAGCCGGTGTAAGCGGCATTATCGTAAGCAAGGTCGTTAGCATCCCAGCCAAACACAACATCGCAAAACCCGAAGTTAGAATCGGCAACCGATAAAAACTTTTCGGCGCTCATATACTTGCCGCGCAGCACGCCATCAATATCCGTAACGGCAACTTTTACTTTTTGCGAAGGATGGTTCTTTACGTAATCAAGAATTTGTTTGGTGGTCATAAGTGCAGGGTTGGGTTTTATTTTGTTTCGGCGATGTTAAATATGCGATAAAGAATAAATGATACGGCCAGCACGCCAAAGAAAATACCGGCCAGCATTAAGTTATAGTAGGTCATGGCTACAAGGGCAACGGTAGCTATACTTAAAGCTATTATTGGAAACAACGGATAGAAAGGCACGCGGAAAGGCCTTGGCATATCGGGTTCTGTTTTACGCAATTGCATAATAGAGAAGCACGAGAAGATATACAGGCAGATAGCACCAAACACCGATATGGTGATGATATCGCCGGTGCGGCCGGTAAATAAAGCTGCAATACCTATAACCATATTAAACACCAAAGCCCAATGCGGGGTGCGAAAGCGCGGGTGTATTTTTCCGAGCACGGCCGGAAAGTGTTTTGTTTTTCCAAACTCGTAAGTGCAACGGCCGGCTGCTAATAGCAAACCATTAAACGATGCTACAAAACCAAACAGGCCCACGCTAATCAGCATGTGGTACATAAAGCCGCTATCGCCGGTTATTTGCCCCAGGGCCATAGGTAGGGGAGAATCGGAAACATTTCCCGCTTTATCATAAACTACCTTTTCCCAGCCACCAACTCCAACTGCCGAGCAGAAAGTCATAGCTGCCAGTATGCCTAGCGTAATCATAGAGTACATAAAACCCTTCGTAATATTTTTTTGCGGGTTGATAGTTTCCTCAGCAACGTTAGCTAAACCCTCCATGCCCAAAAAGAACCAAATGGCAAATGGTATAGCCGCAAAAATACCGGGTATACCATGCGGAAAAGGATTGGTTTGCAGATTGTGCACTTCAAAATGCGGCAGCGTTAAAAAGGCAAACAGGCTTAATTCACCAACGGCTATAATGGTAATTACCAATTCTATACTGGCCGAAAGGTGAACCCCCAAAATATTTACACCCGTAAAAATGAAGTAGGCTATAATGGCAAACACTATCGCATCTACCTGCGGAAACAGCAAGTGAAAGTATGCGCCTATGCCCAATGCTATAGCCGGCGGTGCAAATACAAACTCAATCCATTGCACCATGCCTGCTATAAAGCCAATATCTTTTCCAAAAGCGCGCGCGGTATAGTCAAAGGCTCCCCCGGCTTTGGGTATAGCACAAGCCAACTCAGAGTAGGAGAGCGAGAAGGTGATGTACATGATAAGGATAAATACCGTAGCTATACCAAGGCCCAAAGTGCCTCCTTTATCAAGGCCAATGTTCCAGCCAAAATACATACCCGATATAACGTAACCCACGCCGAGGCCCCAAAGCATAATAGGGGTTAATGTTTTTTGTAACCCTCCGCCAGCGTTTGTTTGTTCCATGGGCCGAATATGCAGGTTTTTAATGTTAGCTGAAAGGGCAAAAGCGTTTTATCTGCTCAGTTTTCACTTTGCTTATTTCTTAGCTAAAGGGTAACCTACTAACCTAAGGCCTGCTTTAAATCTTCCAGCAAATCTTCAACATCCTCTACCCCTACGCTAAGGCGCAGCAGGTTATCTACTACCCCTACGCGGTCGCGCTCGGCTTTGGGTATGCTGGCGTGGGTCATAGTAGCCGGGTGGTTAATTAGCGACTCTACGCCGCCTAACGATTCGGCCAGCGAGAATACTTTAAATGAGGAGGCCAGTTTGAAGGTATCCTCTTCAGTAGCGTTTTTAAGCACTATCGAAATCATTCCCCCAAAATCTTTCATCTGCTCCTTAGCAATTTGATGGTTCGGGTGGTCTTCAAAGCCCGGCCAGTAAACTTTTTCAATGCGCGGATGGGTGCGTAAGTACTCGGCAATCTTACGCCCGTTAAAGCAATGGCGCTCCATGCGCAGGTGCAGTGTTTTAATTCCGCGCAGCACTAAAAATGAATCCATCGGGCCCGGGTTGGCGCCGCAGGCATTTAATATAAAGTAAAGCCGCTCGTGCAATTTATCATCGTTCACTATCAATGCCCCCATTACCACATCGCTATGGCCGCCCAAATATTTGGTAACGCTATGCATTACTATATCGGCACCCAGCAAAAGCGGGTTTTGCAAATAGGGCGAAGCAAAGGTGTTATCTACCGCCAGCAGTATATTATTGGCTTTAGCAATAGCCGCGCAGGCTTTTATATCTACAATCTGCATTAGCGGATTGGTAGGTGTTTCCAGCCAGATAAGCTTTGTTTTTTCGTTTACGTATTTATTAATGTTGGCAGCGTTGCTTAAGTCAATAAAGTGAAACTTAATACCGTAGTTGGCAAAAATTTTGGTGTACATCCGGTAAGTGCCGCCGTATAAATCATCACCGGTTATTACCTCATCGCCGGGGCTGAGTAATTTTATTACGGCATCGGTTGCGCCCATGCCACTACTAAAACAAATGCAATGCTTGCCCTCCTCAAGGGCTGCTATATTACTTTCCAGCGCAACGCGGGTAGGGTTTTTACCCCTTGCGTACCCGTAGCCTTTATTTTTGCCGGGGCTTTCCTGCACGTAGGTACTGGTTTGATAAATAGGGGTCATAATAGCCCCGGTAGAGGGGTCCGGTTCTAAACCGGCGTGTATAGCTTTGGTTCCAAATTTCATATAGGGCTTTTTACAAAGCAAAGATAGAATTAGAGCCAACTTTACCTTGGTAGAAATAAATTTTTACTTTCAAGCCTATGAAACATACTTACCTATTGCTATTAGCTATATTCTTATTGGCAAATAATACTTTAAAAGCAGGTGGTTACGATAATCCATCCCGCTCTGGCCTTAACCCCGATATGTATCCTTTTTATCATGGTGTGGCCTCCGGCGACCCCTTGAAAGACAGGGTTATACTATGGACTCGTATTACGCTCGACCCGGCTGTTGATCCGGTAACGGTTGGTTGGTCGATAGCTACAGATACAGCATTTGCCAATGTAGTTAACAGCGGTACAGTTACTACCGATAGCTCGAAAGATTATACCATAAAGGCGGATGCTACCGGCTTGCAACCCAACACCTGGTACTATTACCGTTTTACGTATGATACTCTAAAATCAATTACCGGCCGAACCAAAACTTTACCTGTAGGAACAGTTAATAATCTGCGCTTTGCTGTAGCCAGCTGCCAGGATTACCAGGATGGTTTTTACAACGCACACCGTCACCTTAGTGAACGAAACGATATTGATGCCGTATTGTTTTTGGGCGACTATACCTACGAGGGCGCCGCAAATGTGAATGCCACCGGTGGCCGCTTACACGAACCTGCAACCAAAACCTTAACCGTGCCCGATTACCGGATGCGCCAATCGCAATATCACCTCGATGCCGATTTACAGGCTTCGCATCAGCAATATCCCTGGATATGTATTTGGGATGACCACGAAACTTCTAACAACTCATACACCGACGGCGCTAAAAGCCACACCTTAGCCGATGGAAGTTGGTATGACAGGAAAGCGGCGGCCGTAAAGGCTTACGAGGAATGGCTGCCCATACGCAAGCCCGACCCTTTAGATACCTTTAGGATTTTCCGCTCATTTAATTTTGGCGATTTGGTGGGGCTCAATATGATTGATACGCGTTTGTACGATCGCAGCAAGCAAGTTGTAAGGTCCGGATACACAGCTACCAACGATACTTCTATATTAGATTCTACCCGCACTATGATAGGCCCTGTACAAGCGGGATGGCTGGAAAATAACTTAGATACATCTACCGCTAAATGGCAAATAATAGGCCAGCAGGTTATAATGACTCCATTAGTTGTGCCGGCGGGCTTATTAACGCCCAATGAAGTAATGATTAACCCCGACCAATGGGATGGCTACCCGTTAGAGCGCAAAAAACTATACGATCATATTATAAGCAACAACATAAACAACGTGGTGGTGCTTACCGGCGATATACATACTGCCTGGGCTAACGACTTACCACTTAACGGTTATGATTCATTAAACAGAAACAATTCGGTAGGGGTGGAGTTTGTAACGCCGAGTATTTCATCGGGTAATGAATTGCCTCAGTTGGTTACCGAGGCCACTATTTATTCGCTTGCTCAATATGTTAGGTATGTTGATTTGAAATTGCATGGGTATTATGTTTTAGATGTTACCCCTACCCGTACGCAGGGCGATTTTGTTTACGTATCAAGTGTTTCTACTCAAACCTATACAGTTAGTAGTACGCCATCATGGTATGTAAACGATGGCGAACGATTTTTACGCCAGGCAAACGGGCCATCTACGGCTGTTAATAGCTATCCGCCGCTTGCTCCGCAGGTTGGGTTAACCACAGACCTTAAAAATGTAGCAGGTAATATTACTACGGTAATGATTTATCCCAATCCGTTTTCAAGCGAGGTATCCGTGCAGTTTAACCTTTACAAAAGCGATAATGTAACACTGGAAGTTTACAATACTGCCGGCGCACAAATTTTAAAAAGCAATTTGGGCCGTATAGAAACCGGTTTAAACCATGTGCAGTTTGATGGCAGTAAGCTGCCTTCGGGTTATTATACTATCCAATTAAAAGGTTCAAAAGCTGCTATCAGTAAGAATGTCGTAAAAATCAATTGATGATAGTGCGAACCAATTCTCATTCAATAGGATTATAGAATTAAAATGTATAAAGGCCAGCCGCATTATCTTAACTGATCGTGCGGCTGGTTTTTTTATATCATTAAATAATTAGCTTAGAGATTCAAAAAACCACACTACTATGAACAGAATTCTATTCTTATTCACTGTTCTTGCTACAACTCTTTTTTTTAATTCATCGGTAAACACACAATCACCGTGGCCCGATTTTGTATTTAAACATTGGGTATGGGAAGATGAAAGCACTCAACACAGTGCCCTGCAACTGGTAGATGATTATAAAGCGCACAACATACCTGTAGGCGCAATTATTATTGATAGCCCCTGGGAAACCGGCTATAATACCTTTGATTGGGATACTGCCTTATACCCCGATGCACAGGCAATGGTAGACTCGTTTCATTCGCGCGATGTAAAAGTAATTGTATGGATTACTACTGCTATAAATACCGACATGACGGAGCTTTGGCACTATGGCGATTCAATGGGCTATTTTATGAAAGCCAACGCGGGCGCTTCGGGCTCAGCGGTTGTAAACTGGTGGAAGGGAGATGGAAGTATGATTGATTTTTTTAATCCAAACGCGGTAGCCTGGTGGAAAACATTGATGGATAAAACGCTCGACCTGGGTATAGACGGTTGGAAATGCGATGGAACCGATTATTCAATCATACTTGGCGCTACCTATTCGCCGGGATTAGGGGCCACTGTTACGCGCTCGCAATATTCCGAAGCCTATTATCGTTTGTTTCACGATTATACACGCCAGCGGTTGGGTAACGACAGAGCCAATATGTCGCGCCCCGTTGATAATTACGGTTTTGGAATATCTGACCCAAACATTGTTGCGTTTACCCCGCGCGATATCTGTTTTGCTTGTTGGGTAGGAGACCAGGATGCCACTTTTGATGGAATGGAAGCAGCTCTGAATAATATGTATCAGAGCGATGTAAACAATTACCTGAGCTTTGGCTCAGATATTGGCGGCTATAGGGAAGAGCCGGTTACTAACGGAAGAGATAAGGACTTATTTATCCGCTGGGCGCAGTTAGGTGCATTTAGCCCGTTAATGGAAAATGGTGGCGGCGGCGAACATCGCCCCTGGATGTTCGACCAGCAAACCGATAATATTTACCGTACCTACGCACGCATGCACCATGCACTTATTCCATACCTGATGCACCAGGCCGATTCGCTGTTTGCCATTAGCCAGTCTATTATGCAGTTTTTAAACAACACCGATTATTCCTATACTTTAGGTAGCGATATTTTTGTTGTACCTATGCTAAGTTCTAACAATGGTATTTCTATCGATAACTTCCCGGGTACCGGGGCCTCGTGGGTTTACCTTTTCGATAAAACCCAGGTTTATCCAAGCGGAGGCAACACTCTTTTAAATGTTAGCCTTGGTGAGTTTCCTGTTTTTATAAAATCTACTTCGCCGCTACTGCAAATACTGGATAGTGTAGTTAATAATGTTACAGCAGTAGAATCTATTCATGCGCAGCAAAATCCGGTAAGCGTTTTTCCTAATCCCGCAAAGGAAGAGGTGCGTGTTTCGGGCTTGGCATTTAACGCCGGCCAGCAATATGAGTTTAAAATGTTTGATGCGTTGGGCAGAAACCTGCTTACAGCCGGTATTAAAAACGCCAACGCAAATATTTCTATAGCTGCCTTACAAAACGGCATTTACTACTATCATATAAACCAGGTAGATGCACCTGCCGCCGAGAGGATATCGGGGAACTTAATTATTCAAAAGTAGTTGAACAGATTTTAGTTTTAAGTGTTTTATACAAATGCCGGTTATAGCCGGCATTTGTATATTTATATATAGAGCACTTTTTTTATACTTGCTAAAACAAATAGGGCATGCACAGCGGCAAACACTTTTCATTTATAGAGGTTGTTACCTGGACCCGTAGGGATATTTATGCCCTGCTGGTTATTTCCTTCATACCCACCTTCTGTTATGTGGTATTTGACTGGAAATGGCTTTCTATACCCTGGCTGCCCATCGCACTATTGGGCACTGCCGTTGCCTTTGTAGTAAGTTTTAAAAACAACGCCAGCTACGACCGGATGTGGGAGGCCCGCAAAGCCTGGGGCGGTATACTTAATGCCAGCCGCAGCTGGGGCATTATGGTAAAAGATTTTATAACCAACCAGCAGGCAACAAATAAGTTATCGGATGAAGAACTGCAGGAGGTTAAACTAAAACTTATAATGCGGCATTTTGCCTGGCTTACGGCGTTGCGCTACCAGCTGCGCGAGGCACGGGTTTGGGAAGCTATCTATCAGCCCCATAATCAGGAATATCAAAACAAGTGGTTCCACGTTAGCGAACACAAGGGCGATTTAAAAGAACAGTTGCTTAAATATTTAAGTGCAGAAGAAGTAGAGGCGCTTTTAAAAAAATCGAATAAGGCTGCGCAGCTTATAAGCACGCAATCCGATTATTTGCAGGAGTTACTGGATAAGGGGCTGATTGACAACTTCAGGCACATGGAACTGGAAAAGTTGTTGGTAGAGTTTTACAACCAGCAAGGGGTATCGGAGCGGATTAAGAACTTTCCTTACCCGCGGCAGTATGCCACTCTTAATTTATACTTTATAAAAATATTTGTGTTTTTAGTGCCGCTGGGTATGTTGCAGGAGTTTAACAAAATGGGCGAGCACATGATATGGTTGTCTGTTCCTTTCAGCGCCCTCTCTACATGGATATTTACTACTATGGAAAAAATAGGCGAGAGCACCGAAAGTCCGTTTGAAGGTAGCGCTAACGATGTGCCCATTACAGCCATTAGCCGCACTATCGAAATTGATTTAAAGGAAATGTTTAACCAAAGCGATATACCGGCCCCGTTAAAACCAGAAAACAATATCCTGCTTTAACTTAGAACGGATAACTTAAGTCTTTCTTTTCTTTTTCAATGTAATGTATGCTGCCATGCAAAGCGGGATAGCTTTTTTGCAGAGTAGTTATTAGCTTATTAATGGAGGTTTCGCCATCAAAAACTATAAGGTCCATGTAGCAATTGAGCTTGCCGGTGGCAAAGCCAACTACAAAGCCATCGTTGGCGCTTTGCATCTCAAGGTCTACTTTATCCGAAATTTCTTCGCGCTGGTCTAAAAAATTTTCCATGTCAAAAAGGCTCAGGCTTATATCCGCAAAAATATAGTGGGCGCCAAACTTTTCAAGCAGGTTAGTTTTTCCATAGTTTTCAAACAACTCAAAGTTGGTAGTGTTTACCAGGTACACATCCTCGCGTAAGGCATAGGTTTCTTTCTCGGCAGGTTTAATTGAGTATAGGGTGTGAAACTTGTCCGGGGTATCTTCTTCGCTGAATTCAATTTCGGCCTTATAACCATCTACCCGTTTTCGGAAAGTAATCAGGTCTATATCACCTTCCTGTCGGCTATCAACCGGGTCTATTTTACCTACAAACAGCTCTGTTCCGTATTCGCCCAGGGCCTCATCAAGTAATAAAAACGAAATGAAAACCTTATCCTTATCGGGCAGTTGCTTAAACGATTCGTGATAAACTTTTATATCAAATCGCTTACGTTCTTCGTCAAGTACAGGGGAAATGAACATGCTGGAAGCCGTAATTTTTTTATCATCCGAAAGCATAATGCCTATTTCTCCAAGCCGTTCTAAACTAACGCCGGGTTTGGAAGGGTAAAATATCCAATGCTCCAAATGCGGACTCATATCAATAATGCATCGCGTCAAAAACTGCACATTTCGGTTGCCTTCCGGCGAAAAAAAGAACTCAAACTTTTCACCGTTAAACCCCATTTGAAACGAAAGTTCTATTCCACTTTGCTTGAATAAAGAGTTAATAAATTCTATTGTTTTTTCGGTATCGCCGGCTTTTATGCCGTTGCGTAAACCTTCCTCACCTTCTGTAAATAGTTTCCAAAATAAAACCACGCGCTGCTTAAAGGTCAGTTCAGGTTGCTTCTTCCTTTTAAAAAATGAAAACATGAGTAGAGGTTAAAAAGTGAAGGTGTTTATGGTTGAACTAAAACAAGTGGCTGAACAAGCCATCGCGCAACTTAGGTTCAAACCAGGTAGATTTTGGAGGCATTACATTGCCGCTGTCTGCTATGTCCATCAATTGCTTTAACGATACCGGGTATAATGCAAAGGCAACCTTCATTTCACCGCTATCCACGCGGCGTTGTAATTCCTTCAGTCCGCGTATGCCGCCTACAAAGTCTATGCGTTTATCAGTACGTGGGTCGGCTATACCTAATAAAGGGGCAAGCACGTTATCCTGCAAAATGGTAATATCTAAAACGCCAATCGGGTCGCTTTTTACAAACTGAGGTTTAGCCGTTAAGCTATACCAGTTGCCACCCACATACATTTCAAATGTATGGATGGCCTTAGGGTTTTCAATTTCTTTATGTGGAGCAGATATATCAAAAATCTTTTCTACCTCTTTAATAAACGCTTCTTCGCTATAGCCGTTTAAATCTTTAACCAACCGGTTGTAATCCATTATAGCCAGTTGGTCATCCGGAAACAATACCGAAAGAAAGAAATTGTATTCCTCTGTTCCGTTATGGTCGGGGTTCTGCTCTTTCATTTTTAGGCCAACCTTGGCAGCCGAGGCTGTGCGGTGGTGCCCATCGGCTATGTAGGTGTAAGGGATTTGTTTTTCGAACAGGTTAACCAGCTCCGCAATTTTGTCGCCATCGCGTATTATCCAAACGGTATGTTTAACTCCATCGGCAGCTAAAAAATCATATACCGGTGCCTCTTTTTCCATTACCTCGTCCACTATCTCGTCTACCGATTGGTTTTTGGGGTAGGTTAAAAATATAGGCCCCACATGCGCCTGCAGGGTCTCCATGTGCCGGATGCGGTCTTCTTCTTTTTCGGGGCGGGTTAACTCGTGCTTTTTAATTACATCGTTAAAATAATCTTCAATACTGCTGCTGGCTACCAGACCGGTTTGGCGGCGGCCGTTCATTACCTGGCTATAAATGTATAGCAGGGGGTAAGCCTCTTGCAAAAGCACACCATCTTCCAGCAGTTTATAAAAGTTATCGCGGGCTTTATCGTATACCGGTTGCGAGTGTTCGTCTATTCCTTCGGCAAAATCAATTTCTGCACGGCTAACGTGCAAAAACGAGTTGGGATTACCTGCTGCCATCTCGCGTGCTTCGGCAGTATTCATCACATCATACGGCAGGGCAGAAACCTCTATCGCTAATTTGTTTTGTGGGCGTACTGCCGCAAATGGTTTAATAGTGGCCATGGTATAAAGTATCTGCCTGGCAGATGTTTGAAAGGATTATAAAAAAGGCGTTTTTACAACAGTAGCTTTTATTGGCTGGTTGCGGATATCTACAAATATCTCGGAGCCCACGCCGCTAAATTCTGTTTTTACATAAGCCATGCCAATAGCTTTTCCCAGGGTTGGCGATTGTGTGCCCGAAGTTACTTCGCCAATTTCGTTACCCGCAGCATCTTTTATTTTAAAATGCTGGCGTGGTATTTTTCCTTTTTCGGTTATTTCAAAACCTACCAGTTTTTTAGTGGGCCCGTTCTCTTTTATAGCACGGTGGTGCTCGCTCATGGTAAAGGCTTTGTTGAATTTGGTAATCCAGCCAAGGCCAGCCTCAATTGGCGATGTAGTATCATCTATATCATGTCCGTAAAGACAGAATGCTTTTTCCATGCGCAGGGTATCGCGGCAGCCCAATCCGCAAGGCACAATGCCAAATTCAGCACCGGCTTCAAAAATGGCATCCCACATTTTGCGGGCATCTTTGTTCCAAACGTAAATTTCAAAACCGCCGGCACCGGTATAACCGGTGTTAGAAATAATTACATCATCAATGCCCGCTAAAGTGCCGGCTGCAAAGGCGTAATATGGTATAGCGCTTAAATCAACTGAGGTAAGCTTTTGTAATGTTTTTGTAGCGTTAGGGCCCTGTACGGCAAGCAGGCTTAAATCATCGCTCATGTTGCTCATTTCAACACCTTCGGTGTTGTGTTTGCTAATCCAGTTCCAGTCTTTTTCAATATTGCTGGCGTTAACCACCAGGTAATATTCAGTTTCGTTCCAACGGTAAACCAATAAATCATCCACTATACCGCCCTGGTCGTTAGGCAGGCAGCTGTATTGTATTTTGCCATCGGTAAGTTTAGCGGCATCGTTGGTAGTTACCCGTTGTATCAAATCAAGCGCCTTTGGCCCTTTAAGCGAAAACTCGCCCATGTGGCTTACATCAAACACGCCTACGCCGTTGCGTACCGCATTATGCTCGGCAGTAATGCTGCTATATACAATAGGCATGTTATAGCCTGCAAATTCTGCCATTTTGGCGCCAAGCGAAATGTGTAACTGGGTAAGGGCGGTTTCTTTCATGGATAAGGAGCTTTGGGAGTTTGACATACGGTTTATTTACGGGGGCGAATGTAATGCAGAAAAGGTAAAAGAAAAGGGCAGTAAATACTGCCCTTTATAAGTTCAATCCTTGTAAGCTGTTTATAATTTTGCCCATCTGTATCTTTTTGTATGGCCATGTATGTTTATTTCGCCAATGTAAATGCCAGGGCTTAAGCTTGCTACCGAAACAGCTTGATTTGCCTGCGGCAAGTTAACACTCAACACTAAACTACCAGCCACATTATAAATACGCAGCACAGTTATATTAGCCGCGCTTGTTTTAATAAACAACTGATTGTCGGCCGGGTTAGGAAACAAGACAAAATCTTCTGGCGATAGCACATTAATACCCGAAACCAGCGCTATGGCAACACTATCTGTTTTCGAGCAGCCAACATTATCCATTACTTTAAAGGTATTTATTCCCGCGCATAAATTGTTAACAGCTGAATCTTGCTGAAGAATACTATTTACATAAAAAGTATAACCGCCAACGCCACCAAAGGCATGGATAGTAGCGGTGCCATCGCAGGTGCCGTTATCGGCAGTGGTAGTAATGGTGGAATAGAGCGAGTCGGACTCCGGAACGGAAATAGTAATTTCTTTTTTGCATGAGTTGGCATCGGTTAATTGAACCGGATGATTACCAGGGGTTAGATTAGTCCGCGCTGAATCCGTGCTAGAATCGTCCCATAGGTAACTATAGGGCGCTACTCCACCGGTTGGAACCAGACTGATGCTGCCCGTATTTTGTGCGTAGCAAGAGCTAACTACGATTGCAGAATTAGAAAGAGAATCGGGTTCGGTAATTGTATAAAAAAAATAGTGTTTCACGCTTGTTGCATCCGTTATTCTGTAGGTATAATCTCCGGGCCCTAAGTCGCAGGAGTTACAGCCCATATTGCAAGAGGCGGTGGTGTCGTGACCGGGAAAAACTCAAGGAGGTAAGGCATGGGAAGACCCGTAACTACAGGTGTGCCTATACACCCGTCACGTTTGCCAAAGCAGCTAACATTTCTCTGTTCACCGGTATTGCATTCCGCGTTTACGCAAGGGTAGGTGGGCTGTATCCAGGCTAATTCATCCAAAGTAAATCCGTTTTTATCAGCCCACTCTTTTACACCTGGGGTTTTTATTTCGTACACGTAAGCAAATGGTTGTTCGTTGTTTATTTTTTTTGCCAAATCATTATGTCCGCTCTGCATCATCAGGTAACCCACCGCACAGTGCGTGCCTTTGCGGTCGATAAATACAGGTGTTTTGTAGTTTACATAATCGTTGATAGGGAATGAGCCCGCTTGCCAATAACCACGGAGTTCATTCAGGCATTTTGTCCGGTTGGCCACCTGGGTTTTAGAAAGGTGGCTTACACTTCTGCCTTTTAGGGTAGCCTCCACAAGCATTAAGTGAGTGGCAATCCAGTCATTGTAGTTTTTATCGCCAGCTACCGAAAACTTATCCAAAAGAGCGATGCCGTCTTTTTGCTTAGTCCATTCGGCATTAACTATCACAAGTTTATTCAGCACCGTATTACTAGCAGCAAACACACACGATAATGCTGAAATTGTAAGATGCACGACAAATAACAGTTTTTTCATAAAGGGAGGGTTTGGTATAAGACGGCCTTGGGTTGCGGATAGTTGGCTGGCCATCTATAATTAATAATTTTCCCCCTATAACGCAGGCAGCTATTCAAATAAGGGCCAAAAGCGAATAGCTTTTATCCTCTCCCGGTAAAAAAAATCATTACTACCATATAATGACTGCCCTTTACAATATTCAATTTATGGCTGCTGCAGTTTTATTAGCGGTATTTTAATACTAAATCGGGGCAACAAACTTTTATAGCGTGCGCCATAAAATCATTGAAATCCTTAAATCTTGCAGGCTCATAGCTGCCCTCTTTAAGGCAAAAAGTACGACAAATTTTAAGATCACCGCTTTCGTTGTCAAAATGAACATGGATGGATGCCTGGCCGAAATCTGAAATAACTTTTTCGTTATGTATGCGTTCAAAATTTTCAGGTTCGTATAAGTTGCCAAGATGGTAAACCATTGTATCGGTTTGCGTAAAACCGGTTTCAATTTCAATGGGCAGGTTCCGGTTTTCACTTTTATCGGGTAAAGATATTTGGGGTTTTAAAATGTCGGTTTTTACAAAAAGCCGAGAGGCTGTTTTTTTAATAGTGCTTTGATTGCTCAACTCCATATAGGTTGATACCAGTGGCGATGCCTGGCTTATTTCAATTGCCTTGAATGATTCAATTTTGGTATTTGCCGACCGGATATTTTTGTAAATAACGGATTCTGTAATTTTATCGTCCTTATCTAAAAAGGCGCTGCGCAAGCGTTCCTGTAGCTCTCCGGTGCGTATTAAGGTGGTTTTAATATGGGTAATGTTATCGGCACTCAAATTTATTTCGCTGTTCGAGGTGCTGGTGTTGGCTGTTTCGGTATAAGCGGGCGTATGTATAATGCGGGCGCCCTGGTTAAAAATTAAAAGGGCATTACGGTTTTCGGTAAAGCTGCCAAGGTAACCGGCCGGGTTAATAGCGCTGGTGCATTCCAGCCACATGGTATCGTTGGGTAAGGGCACGCAAAGTATTACATGGTTAAAGTAAGAGTGCGGAAAAGCTTCATTCAGCTCAACCCGGTCGTCGTTGGTATTTATCAGCGTATAGTACGATTCTATATCTGCTTTTTTTAGCAGCGCTTTCATTTCGGTTGTCAGCGCCTTGCAATCACCAAATTTTTTGCCAAAGGTATAGGCCGCTGTTTGCGGCTGCCAGCCACCCAACCCTTTTTGTATGCTTACATAACGGAAGTTATTTTGCAGGTAATGGTAAAGCCGGCAAACCTTTTCGTGTTTACTTTCGGCATCCTGCAGCGCCTTGTCTATTTGCGGGTCTGTTAGAGTCGTGTTCTCATCGCGCCCATGGTTAAGGGTGTTAATAAAACTACCTAAACTGTTCCAGCTATCTGCCATACCTGTGGTGCCATACAACTCAAACTCTTTTAGCATTACAATTACTTTTGGCATACCTAAGCTAACCGGTGGCGAATAATTGGTTTCTTTAAGGGCCTTAAAGTTTCTTATTTCCCACTTCTTTGTATTCTCTTCCGCAGTGCTCTCGCGGCAGTTCGATGCTTTAATGTTTACTGCAGTTTTAGCAGAATTGATTAGGCGGAAAGCGGCATTCTCTATACTGGTATTTGCAGTATAAGCAGGCTGCCAGCGGGGCATAAAAAAAGTATTATGTAACTCCAACTGATAAACATAGTGGATGGTAAAAGGCGGATTTATTGTGTTTAGCTGCCAAACCTTAACCCGGTCGTCGGTAATTTCGTTTTGCCCGTTGTTCGAAAAATCCTGTGCATTGCGCTTGCTAAACTGGCTTACCAGGGTACCGGTGCCATCGTAAAGCCAGGCTTTAAAATCTGTAACCGTTTCTTTTCCGTTATAAGGAATAACAATTGTTGCCAAATCCTCAGCTGCCGGGTTTAAAATAGAAATGGTCTTATCTTCGGTATATAGCGCTTTGCTCTTGCTTTTTATTTCAAGAATTGAGGAATTGTTTCTTACTACGGCATCGGCATTCTTTTTCAACGAATCAGGGATTGAAGAAATAGTATAATCCGGTAACTGCGCAGTGGCTTTTACCGAAATAAGTAGTAATAGCAGGAAGGGAAACAGATGTTTGTGCATTATTGTTTTTCTAAAACTATGGGGGTGTTATACGTGTCAATTACACTGGCAAAAATACTTTTAAGGTGGTCGTAAAGCTCGGGGCTATACTCTGCTTTTAAAATTTTAAGGCTACTGGTAATTTGAATATTGTTTTCGGTTTTGGCAATTAAGAAAAGAAAGTTTGCCGATTCATCATCCAGCTTTACGTTGGTTGATTTGGGCAGTTCAGTCACCTTATAATTGGCCGGAATTTTAACTGAAACTTTTATGGTTTCTTCGAATGGATAGCCAAAACTCACCGGGTAAAATCGTTTAGCCAGTTTAAACGGATTATCGCTGCGGAATTTTACGGGAAAAGGGTTAAAGTATATAAGCTTACTTTCTTCATCTTTACCGGCTGCATTTATATCAAAATTTATTTTTAGCTTTTTTTCATTGTCGGCTTGATTTTCTATAACCGGCTCTAAAATTTCGGCGCCATCGGCAATTACAAGGTTTTCTTTCAGGCAATCAACCGGTGTTAACGCAAGCAAATCATTGCGAATACTTACTGCCTCGTAATCGTTAGTAATAAAACCTGCTTTGGCTTTAATGTTTTCTTTGGCATCTAATTCCATACTGCACACTAAAACGGATGTAGAGTTTTTAGAGGGTGGAATGCTAACCCAGGTGGCTCCTTCGCGTGTTATCTGCAGGCCCTGCGAGTTAAGGTCGTTTACAGCTAGTAAATAATAGGGCCGTATGGAGTTGGTGGCATCTAAAAACACTTTACCGCTATCTGTTTCGGCAATTGCTATTACGTGGTTAAACTGGCTCATATTCGGAAACAGCTTTTGAACTTTGCCATGCCCGCGGGTGCTAATCAATACGGGGTCGGCTGCAATACCGGCCTCCCGCAGCATATCAACCAGCAGCATGTTAACATCGGCCGAGCTGCCTGTTCCGTCTTTATAGCTTTTTGCCAAACGGTCGGTGGGCGTAATACGGTATCGCTCATTCCATTTTACTTTTTGTGTTAAGTGGCTATAAATGGCTTTAATGCGTTGCGGTTTATCAGCTATACTTTTAGCAAATTCCTGCGCCACCTTCAGGTGTTCGCCGGTGCCATTCAGGTACAGGCCAAAATTTTCGTTTTTCATTAGTTCCTCGGCTAGTTTGGTCCAGCTTTCGGCAAAATCTTTGGGGGTTGAGTTTGGCATTAGTATAAGCGATAAAACAAATTTCATTTTCGCTTCGTAATCGGCCATAGTAGTAATGTACTTCTCCTCTTTAAGCGCCGGAGCATTTTTAATGGTGTAGGTTGATTGGGCTATGTTCACATCGCGCCGCTCATCCTGGTAGCGGGCTGCATGAAAAAACGTAGCCGGGTAAGTTTCAATATAATCTTCATTGGCGGTTTCATCAATTTCCAGCGTGCCCTGAAAAATAGATACATACTTTAAAAACTGCGGGCACCTGAAAACAAGCGAACTACGCAACGTGGGTATATCGCTTTGAAAGGCATGCTCATGTAAAAACCGGATGGAGGTTGAGCGCAGGGTATATTCGTATTCAATTACCGAACCTTCTTTAACGTTGCCAAAGGCAAATTTGCGCGCAGTAACTTTTTCCGAAACCTTTTCATCCGTTAGCGCACTGTTTTCAACTTTGGTAGCTTTTACTTCGCCGTTAGTGCCGGGGTTAAGCGTTTGCGCTTTAAACTCTATTATAGCTTCATCATCGCCACCCGTGTAATAAGGTATGCTTACACTGGCCTGTTCAAAACCCTGTTTATTTAATACTTGTATGCGGCGGTACCTTTTATACAATACATTAAAATCGCCGTAGTCGGCCTTAAAACTGATAATGCAGCGGTCGTAAAGCACCATGGCGTTTGCAGTGCTGTCAAAGGGGCAATACCGTACATTAAACTGGTTCGCATCCATTTTACCCCAGCTGTTTTGGCCGGAAACAGTAAGACTTATAAAACACACTAAAATTGCGAACCACACGTTTTTCATACTTAATATCTTATGTTTATTTTCAAATGAAATATAATTTTTCAAAACATATATTTTTTAATTAAAAATGAAGCTTTTACAACCTGTTTCTGCCTTGCAAATAGCCTCCTGGACAAATTCTGAACTTATTGGCGATGCCAATGCCCTGGTTACCGGCCTTAACGAAATACATAATGTAGAAGAGGGCGACATAACCTTTGTAGACCACGAGAAGTACTATGATTTTACCCTGCGCAGTAAAGCCGGCTTTATAATCATTAATAAAAAGCTGGAGCCGATTCCCGGCAAGGTGCTTTTTTATTGCGAAAAACCTTTTGAGGCGTATAACGCCTTAGCACAAAAATTTAAGCCCGAGCTACGCAGCGCACAAAACATTGCTTCCAGTGCGCAAATCGGCGAAGGTACTTATGTATACCCTAATGCCTTTATTGGCGATAATGTAAAAATTGGCACCAACTGTATTATACACCCTAACGCCACTATATACGCCTATACCCAAATTGGCAACAACGTAATTATACATGCCAATACAACTATTGGCGGCGATGCTTTTTACTACAAGCGCCAAAAAACGGGTTACGATAAAATGCACAGCGCCGGGCGAGTGGTAATTGCCGATGATGTAGAAATTGGTGCGGGGACTACCATTGATGCGGGAGTAAGCAGCGATACCTTTATTGGCAAAGGCACCAAGTTAGACGACCAGGTACACATTGGCCACGATGTAAAAATTGGCGAGCACTGCATTATAGCCGCGCAGGTAGGTATAGCCGGTAATACCAAAATTGGTAATGGTGTAACCCTGTATGGCAAAGTTGCAGTAAATAAAAACATAACCATTGGCAATGGCGCTATTGTAATGGCAACAAGCGCGGTGCCTAATAATTTAGAAGGGGGCAAAACATACATAGGCTACCCCGCAGTGGAAGCCCGCACCTTTGCAAAACAAGTAGCCATTATTAAAAAGCTGCCTGAGTTGTGGGAAAAATTGAAGAATTTATAGTTGACAATTTTTTTATCTATTGAAACCCATATTATCTTTAACTGGTGAAGAAATTCTACTTCTTATTATTGGTAATGTTGCCAAGTGCAAGCTGCTTTTCTCAATGCACGCCGTACCCCACCTTTCGGGAAGTTTACAATTATGCTATAGGCGATACATTTCAGTATGTAACATACATCAATTCGGCTGGTAGCTCATTCTCTGGGTACGAATATCAAATTATAGAAGCAAGGAACAGCTATGGAGCTGACTCAATAGTTTACGGAATAAAAAGTATTCAAAAGACTTCCTTAAATAATGTCACAGTTTCAAATGAAACTCAAAAAATAATAAAATTAGATAGCGCTATTAATACCTATAACAGGCAAGATGCTAACTGGATGCTTGATACAATATTTTGTGGAACTGATTCCGGCATTGTTTTGTTCACAACAAGATGGCATGTTTATGATAGCGTTCCTTGCGAGAATTTTATTGTCCGTGGAGTCACAGAAAATATTCGCACTTATTCTCCTGGTCTGGGCGAAACCAAAGGTTCATATTCCACAAATACTTCTCCGTGCAACTATTACGGCCAAACAAATCTTATTTATGCGCATAAAGCAGATGGATTTATATATGGAACCCCTTATGATTTTCCAACTTCGGTTAATGAGTTGGAGCGACAAAAAGGTAGAATAACAGTTTATCCGAATCCTGTTTTTGAAACTTTTCAGCTCCAGGTTTTCAATGTGCAATTTGAAGATGCATATTTTGAGCTTTTTGATGCTGTGGGCAGAAGGGTGAAATATGAGAAAGTTTTATCCTCTACATCAACTTTTGGGCGAAGCAACACTAGTAACGGAGTCTATTTGTGGCAGTTGAAAGTTAATGATGATATTTTAGAAAGAGGGAAGCTTGTTTTTGAGTAACCCCCTCCGTGGAAAACCTGTTACAAAAAAACACTCCGCCACAGTCCAAAATACCAAATTGAGGGATACATTCGCGCGCATTACAAACCCTACCACACCATGCGCAAAAAAATAAAATCGACCCTTATAAGTGTTTATTATAAAGACAAATTAGACCTGGTTGTAAAAGAACTGGATAAACTGGGCGTAAAAATTTACAGCACCGGTGGCACCCAAAGTTTTATTGAAGGCCTGGGAATTAAAGTAACCGCCGTAGAGGATTTAACCTCTTACCCTTCTATTTTAGGTGGGCGCGTTAAAACCCTGCACCCAAAGGTGTTTGGTGGCATTTTGGGTCGCCGCGATAACGAAGGCGACCAAAAAGAAATGGCCCAATACGAAATACCTGAAATTGATTTAGTGATAGTTGATTTGTATCCCTTTGAAGAGACCGTTAAAGCCGGTAAAGGAGAGGAAGATATTATTGAGAAGATAGACATTGGTGGTATATCGCTGATACGCGCCGCTGCAAAAAACTATAACGATACTATTATCGTATCCAGCCGCGACCAATACCAGGAACTTTTAACCCTGCTGCAAACACAAAATGGCGAAAGCGAACTGGCCGACCGCAAGCAGTTTGCTGCACGCGCATTTATGACCTCGTCGCACTACGATACTTTAATCTTTAACTACTTTAATAACGAGTTTAACTTTGAAGTATTTAAAAAGAGCGAACTAACCGGCAAGGTATTGCGCTATGGCGAAAACCCACACCAGCGCGGAGTGTTCTACGGTAAGCTGGATGAGATTTTTGAAATACTAAACGGTAAAGAACTTAGCTACAACAACCTGGTAGATGTTGAGGCCTCTATCAATTTAGTAGCCGAGTTTACCGAGCCTACCGTTGCCATTATTAAGCACACCAACAGTTGTGGTCTTGCTTCACGCGCCACTTTGGTAGATGCTTACAAAGCAGCCTTCGCCTGCGATACTACCTCGGCATTTGGCGGTGTAATTGCTGTTAACCGCACTATTGATTTAGCTACAGCTAACGAAATGAACAGCTTGTTTTTTGAAGTGCTTACCGCACCGGGTTACGATGACGATGCCCTGGCCGTATTAAAAGGCAAAAAGAACCGCATACTGATTAAGCAAAAAGCAGAGGTTAAAACCACCAAGGTGTTTAAAAACCTGTTGAATGGTGTGCTGGAGCAAGATGCCGACAGCACTGCCGAAAAGAGAGCCGACTTTAAAACAGTAACCACTAAAGCCCCAACTGCCGAGCAGCTTTCTGATTTAGAGTTTGCCATTATAGCAGTTAAACACCTTAAGAGCAACGGTATTGCATTGGTAAAAAACAAACAACTTATAGGCAGCAATTGCGGACAAACCAGCCGCGTAGATGCCCTGCAAAATGCGGTGCGCAAAGCCAAAGAATTCGGTTTCGATTTAACCGGCTCGGTAATGGCCAGCGATGCCTTCTTCCCCTTCCCCGATTGTGTAACTATTGCCGCCGAAGCAGGCGTAGTAGCTATTGCCCAACCGGGCGGTAGTATTAAAGACCAGGATTCAATAGATGCCGCCAACAAAAACAACCAGGCCATGGTTACCACCGGCGTAAGGCACTTTAAGCATTAAAAAACACTACCCCCGCAGATGTCTCGCGCCGCAGCGGGGACTCTGCGGAGCCAATAAAAAAGGAGCAAAGTTTACTTTGCTCCTTTTTTATTAATGGCTTGCACAACTTTAAATAGAATAGCGCTAAGGCTGTTGGCTGTTAGTGTCCTCCGCTGGCGGAGGTGTCCCGATTTATCGGGACGGAGGTGGATGTGATTTCCAGAAGAAGAACGCTAAACTATCGTCCAGGTCTTATCGCCACTCAATATTTTATTTAGCGGGGTTCTGCCTCTTTTAGCAATGGCATTTTCAATTTGCGCAGCCATATCATCTTCTATGCACGAGCGCTGCTGCTGAAAGTAAACACCAAACGGGCGTGGCAAATGCGTTTCTAAGTTATCGGCAAAGCCGGCCAGTATAAAGGCTTTAGTTTTATCGGTTTCATCGTGTATCCAAAGGTCATCTTTGCTTACACCGGTGCTTAAATCAACCACCACCGGTTTAAAGCCATCCAGCTTTATGCCTTTGCTTTCGCCGGCACCAAACACCAGTGGCTTTCCGTTTTCAAGTATCAATCCTTCTTCGCGCTTGGTTTCCTTATCCGAGAAGATGAAGAAAGCCTCATCATTAAACACGGGGCAGTTTTGGTAAATCTCTAATAACGCGCTGCCCTTGTGGCCGTTGGCGCGGGTAATCATAGCCTGCATGTGCTTAGGGTCGCGGTCAAGTGTGCGGGCAAAAAAAGTTGCCTTGGCTCCAAGGGCTAACTCAGCCGGGTTAAACGGTTCATCTACCGAGCCTACCGGTGTGCTTTTGGCAACCGTTCCACGGGGCGAGGTAGGAGAGTACTGCCCTTTAGTAAGGCCGTATATCTGGTTGTTAAACAACATCAGCTTTACATCGGGGTTGCGGCGCAGCATGTGTATAAAGTGGTTACCGCCTATGCTCAGCAAATCGCCATCGCCGCCCACTATCCATACAGTCAACTCCGGGTTAGCAGCTTTTACACCGGTAGCAATAGCAGTAGCACGGCCGTGTATGCTGTGCATGCCATACGTATTCATATAATAAGGAAAGCGCGACGAGCAGCCAATACCCGAAATGAAAACTACCTTCTCTTTTTCGGTAACAAAATCAGGCAGCACAGTTTGCACCTGCTTTAGTATAGAGTAATCGCCACAACCGGGGCACCACTTTACTTCCTGGTCAGATGTAAAATCTTTGGCCGTTAACTTAACCGGTGCGCTTTTTTCTAATAATTCTGTTGCCATACTTTTTTCTTAAATCGATTACTCTGATAATACAAATTGATTCCACCGATAACAGCCAACTACGAGTTATAAATTTCCAACACCTTATGCTTAATCTCATCCGTATCAAATGGCAGGCCCTGCACCTTGCTGTAGCCTATAGCCGGTATTAAATACTTAGCGCGTATAAGCTGCACCAATTGCCCGCTGTTTATTTCGGGTATCAATACCTTATCAAAACTATTCAGCAGGTCGCCCAGGTTTTTAGGCATGGGGTTCATGTGCCTTAAGTGCGCATGTGCCACATCCATATAACCCTCGGCATGCAATTCCTTCATTACTGTTTTAATGCTGCCGTAGGTACTGCCCCATCCTAACACCAATACTTTTCCTTTCTCGGGGCCACTATCGGTTTTTTGTAACGGCAACCGGTCGGCAATTTTAGCTACTTTTTCTGCGCGTAGGTTCACCATCATTTCGTGGTTGGCCGAGTCGTACGATACATTACCGGTTTCGTTCTGCTTTTCCAATCCACCTATGCGGTGCTCTAATCCTTTAGTGCCGGGTTTAACCCATGGGCGCACGCCGCGGTTATCGCGCTTGTAAGGCAAAAATTTTCCGCCCTCGTTATTGTTCTGCTCTAAAAACTTAACGTGTATAGGCGCCAGCATATCTTCGGTAGGAAACTTCCACGGTTCCGACCCATTAGCTATATACCCATCGCTTAAAAATATAACGGGTACCATATGCTCAACCGAAATGGTAATGGCTTCATATACCGCATCAAAACAATCGGCCGGTGTGCAGGCCGCTATTATAGGCAGCGGCGATTCGCCGTGGCGGCCATACATAGCAAAAAGCAAATCGCTCTGCTCGGTTTTAGTTGGTAAACCGGTGCTTGGGCCACCGCGTTGTATATCGCAAATTAGTAAAGGCAGTTCCAGCATCATAGCCAAACTCATGGCTTCCGATTTTAAAGCCATACCGGGACCGGATGTAGTAGTTACACCCAAGCTACCGGTATAAGCCGCGCCAATGGCCGAACAGATAGCCGCAATTTCATCTTCAGCCTGAAAGGTTTTTACCCCGTTGCTTTTGTATTTGCTTAACTCATGCAACACATCGCTGGCCGGTGTAATAGGGTACGAACCTAAAAATACAGGCAGGCCCGCTTTTTCGGCTGCGGCTATTATACCAATGGCTAAAGCCTGGTTACCGCTAATGTTACGGTAAATACCTTCGGGCAATTTAGCAGCAGCGGTGCGGTAGCGGGTATGGAAAATTTCGGTATGGTCGCCGTAGTTCCAGCCGCTTTTAAGGGCTGTAAGGTTGGCGTTCAGTATATCGGGGTTTTTACCAAATTTTTCGTTCAAAAACTTAATGGTAAACTCCATGTCTTTATCAAACATCCAAAACAGCACGCCCAGCACAAACATGTTTTTGCAGCGCTCTACTTCTTTCATGCCCAGCGGCGATTCTTTAAGCGCCTCTTTAGTATGCTTGGTTACATCTATTTTATAAACGGTATAATCATCCAGCAGGGTAGTATCATCCAACGGATTAACAGCCCCTTCGGGATAACCGGCCAGTTTCATATTCTTCGAATCGAACCCTGCCGTGTTTACTATTACGGTGCCCCCTCTTTTTAAACGCTTCAAATCATTTTTAAGCGCGGCGGCGTTCATAGCCACCAGCACATCGTATTTATCGCCGGGGGTAAAAATTTCTTTGCTGCCAAAGTGTACCTGAAAGCCCGATACACCGGCTATGGTGCCTGCCGGCGCACGTATCTCTGCCGGAAACTCCGGAAACGTAGAAAGGTCGTTACCCAACAGCGCAGCCGTATCGGTAAACTGCATGCCCGTAAGCTGCATTCCATCACCACTATCGCCCGAAAAACGAATGACTATGCTATCAACATCTCTAACCTCGGTAGAACGAGACTGGGTGGGGGTTCCCGTGTTATTATCCATTATCTGCTGCTCCTTATTTTATATAGAGTGACGGCCCCGCTGCTATCTTATTGTTATACGTGCAGCTTGGCCTTTTTTTCAAGTAATTCCTGTTCGCTTTCTACAAATAACTCATCGGCTATACAACAATCTACCGGGCAAACCGAGGCGCACTGCGGCTCGTCGTGAAAGCCCTTACACTCCGTACACTTATCGGTTACTATATAATAGTATTCATCCGAAACCGGCTTATGCGGCGCATTCGCATCTGTAATAGTGCCATCCATTAGCTTGTAAGGACCGCTAACGTTGGTTTTATCTGCAATTTTCCAGCCATCGCCGTTGGCATATATAGCACCATTGGGGCATTCAGGTTCGCAGGCTCCGCAGTTAATACAATCCGATGTAATTTTTATAGCCATGGGTGGTTAAACTTTTTAATCTGTTGCTTATTTAGGGCCGCAAAAGTAAACAACGTAAGCTATATAAACCTAAAAATTGCAAGGTTTGTTTGCCACGTTCGGCTTTAATCTACCAAATGGGTAGATTTTTTAACAATAACGGCTATTTGATATACGTTGGCGGCCAAAAAGCAATTAAAAGCAATTGGGGCTGTGCTGTTGTCTTTTGCTCCAAATAGCCCCTCTCACAGGCCTGTGTGCTATTGCGTCCCGCGCCTAAAAACTAAAAGGCACTAAAACCACAAAAAAACCTTGTTTTCAGCCTACTTCACCCACCTTTTTAGCAATTATAACCCATTGATTTCCAGTGGTATCATGGTATCATCCCTTATATAGGGATGATACCATGATACCACTGGAAAATCTGCTTAAAGGCTATACCTGTTTTAAAGCCTTTAATAACAATACAACGGTAATTAAAAATTATGACTTTAAATCTATTTATTATTCGTATCTTTGTAAAGGCTGCTTAAAGCAAATAGCAGGCTGTGCAACCACAACAAAAAGCGGTACAAAAAATTGAAAAAATAAGAAACAATAATACCAGTCTAAATAACTGATATACAAATTTTTACAAGAAAAATTTAAGATTTAAAAAGGTAGGCAGAAAAGTAGGCAGAAACGGTGTGATAAAATGTGCGGGCTAGCTGGTAAAACAGAGAATAAATGCACGCAAATAGGGATGTAAAATTCCATCATTCCTCCCAACCATTATTCCAATCAATTGGCCGCTGGCCGTCTTGTTTTAACCACAAATTGCCAAATAAGCCACCTGTAGGTATATGAGTTAAAAAAGAAAGTTGAAATAAAAATGGGTTTAACACTTGACAAAAAATGGCTTGTAGTGTAGCTTATGCCATACAGAAGGGTGATTTAATCACAAAAAAGCCACAATATGTTGTCTTTGGCTTATTGTTTGCTTAATTTCGCCGTCCTTATTTTTTGAAGTTCATCAGCTAAAAAACAGAGTTACTATGCGAATTCTCTCCACCCTCTCAATTAAACGTTCGGTAAAGTTTTTTGTTACAACCATTTTGCTGGGCTTTTTGCTGCCGGGTATGATTTACGCTCAGGCAACCGGCGATTTCCGCTCTTTAGCAACTGGTAACTGGAACGCCAATACTACCTGGCAAAGATATAGCGGTCTTGCTTGGGTAGCTGCCGCAGTAGGTGAAACGCCGACGAGCTCAAGCGCCGTATTAATCCGCGATGGGCATACGGTAACGGTAAGTACCGGTACAGGCTTTGCCTGCGGTAACCTAACTGTTGGCGAAGGAACAAGCGGAATATTAAGCATTGGCGGCTTTGCCATGACTGTTACAGGTACCACTACTATTGCCAGCGGCGGGCGGATAAACGTAACCAGCGCTACCGGTACACCTAAATTTTTTACTGGTAATTTTACCAATAATGGCATCTGGAATAACTCGGGTAACTCTACAATAACCTTTACAGGCGATATTACCAACAACGGTACCTTTACCGCAGGTTCGGGCGCTTATTCGTTATCGGGTCTATCTAAAAATATAAATAGCACCAATGCCTCGGGCCTTACTATTCCTTCTATTACCTGGTTGGGTAGCTATACTATTTCGAGCGGTTTTACCGTTGCTAAGCCTTTTGCTTCTACCGGTATTACTATGTCTAATGCGGCATCTTCTATGACCAATAACGGCGTGGTTACTGTTAGCACATTAACTTTATCTAACGCCGCCGCTGCGGTAAGCAATGCGGGTACCTTAACGCCAACTACGCTCACAATTTCCAGCGCCGGTGCTACAGTTACCAATACCGGTACTGTTACTTGCGGCACCATGAACGGTAGCGCTACGGGAGTATTTAATAATAACAACGGTGGTACGCTTAATTATAGCGGCAGTACAATTACCCCCATCCTAAATGCCAGCACCAACGCTAACCTGGTTAATTATACAGCAAGCGGTACACAAACCGTTAAGGGAACAACCTACCATAATCTTACTATCAGCGGCTCGGGCACTAAAACTTTGGGTGCTGCCACCCAGGTTAATAAAGACCTTATTGTTAGCGGTACAGCTACACTTGCCGATGGCGCTTTTGCTATTACCGGTAACGCTACCGGAACTTTCCAGTTAGGCTCGGGTACCGGTTACACCACTACCCGTACAGCTACTAACTGGTTTGTTACCAATACACCTTTAGCCAATTATACTATTGATAATAACAGTACTGTAACGTTCGGCGCAAGCAGCACATTTACATTAGTAAACAATATACCCTCTACCTACGGCCATTTAATATTTTCGGGCTCGGGTACTAAAACACTACCCGCTTCTTTTCCAATTACCGTAAACGGAAACCTAACGATTACCACCGGTAATATGGCCGACAACGGAAATACTATTACGGTAAAGGGAAACATAGCTTCTACCGGTAACCAACAAGGTGCTGGTAAGGTTTTATTAACCGGCGGCGCTGCAGCACACGGTATGCAGGGCAGCGGCTGGAACAACGTAGAGTTAGATGATGCACAGGGGGCCACACTTACTGCCGCTCTTACTATTGGTACACAAACCACCGGTACGTTTGCCCTTACCAATGGTGTAGTAAATATGAACAACTTTAACTTCACTATTAACAACGTTAATGCTGCAGGTTTTAGTGGTGGTAGTTCAGTAGCTGCAATGGTATTGCATAACGGTACTGGTAACTTTATACGCCAAATTACAAACAGTACATTCCCTACTACTTATTTGTTCCCCTTAGGCGAAAGCCTTACAGAGTACAGCCCCGTTTCGGTTACAATAAACTCAAATACTACTATTGGCAATATGGCCTTTAGAGTGGTTGATGCGCAACATCCCAATGATGTAAACACTACCAACTATGCTTCGCGCTATTGGACGGTAGTAAGCGCACCTGCTACATTTAATTATTCGGCCAGCTTTGGCTATACCGGTGCCGATATAGTGGGTACAGAAAGCAGCTTTGATGTATTTGTATTCGATGGTACCAATTGGGAATATAATCCTGCCACTGCCGCTTCAAATGTGGTTACATATGATGGCACTGCCAGCACCTTTGCAACTAACGATGCTTTTGTAGTAAAGGCTCCTACTACGTTTTCTTCTACTGTAACTATTGATGGTGTGGGTGGTTCGGCAGGCGTATATGCTAACCTGACAGGCGCTACCGGTTTATTTGCTGCACTTAACCAGGGTGTGCTTAGCGGTAACCTTACTGTAAACGTTACAGCTACCGGTAACATTACTGAACCAGGCACCATAGCTTTAAACCAGGTAAATGAAACCGGCGCAGGTGCGGGCACTTACACTATTACTATTCAATCCAACAATAGCACACAAAAAGTATTCGACGGTAACTATACCGGTGCCGCAATTGCTTCTAACGGCTTAATCAGGTTGAATGGTGCCGACCGTGTTACCTTTAATGGAGGTACTGGCACCGATCGCCGCTTGCTTTTCCGTAATAACAGTGCAGGTTCATTCGCTAGTGTATTTCACTTTTTAAACGATGCCAGCGATAATAAAATTAATAATTGCACAGTTGAAGGTTCTCAGGCTGGTAACATTACTTCTGCCATACAGGGGCTTATTTACGTAGGCGCAGGAGTTACTACGGGTAACGATAATATAGTAATTACCCGTAACGATATTAAGCAAGCGGGCTCAACCACTCCAAGCAATGGGGTGTCTTCTGATGGTACATCGGCCACCGTGCAAAACAACCTGGGCGAAATTTCGTACAACAACATTTACAATATCCACCGCGGAACTACCGATAACGCAGCCATCCACATAGCCGGCAACAGCCCTGCGTGGACAATCAAGAACAACAAAATTTACCAGGAAAGTGCCCGTACCGGGGTAACCTCAACCAATTATGGTATTTACTTCTCCACTACCACCAGCAACGGTACACTTATCGATAATAACGTAATTGGATACGCCACTGCCGGAGGAACGGGAAATATTAGCTTTAACACGCTGGTATTGAATGGCGCAGCGCGGTTTGAAGGTATTTACCTGAATGGATCTGGTACCGGCGCCCTTAATACCATCACCAATAACATAATCGACAATATTTCTTTAACAACCACTTCGGGCGGCAGCGCAACAGTACCTGTTTTCAGCGGTATATTTTTAAATGGTGGCAAGTACCTGGTAGATGGTAACTACATTGGGGCAACAAGCGGTGTAGCTTCAGCAACCAATGGTATAAACATTGTTACTACTACCAACAATACTACCTCCACCTCGCCGGCAGCAATTATTGCCAATACTACCTCTACCAGCCAAACTATTAGCAATAACCATATTGGTGCGGTGGCTATGGCCTTATCTTCAGGTACCCTGGCTTTAAACTTTCATGGTATTAAAATAGTAACCGGCAGCGTTACTGTCGATAGAAATGAAATAGGTAATGCAACAGCAAACAGCTTCCTGTTAAGCAACCCGGGTACTGGCTCAGCCCTCAACTATGGTATTTGGTCGGCTTCAGGCAGCAGTGGTTCTATAAATATTACAAACAACGTAGTGCAAAATGTGGCTGCAATTAACACGCTTGCCAGCACTACCAGCCAGGCAGTAGGTATTTACGCATCAGGCGTTAGCACCTATGCAATCGATGGAAACGAAATTAAAGGTATTACCGGCAACTCATCCATTACCTCTGCTACCACGCCTTCGGTTGTGGGTATAACGGCTACGGTATCTACTATATTGTCCCATTCAATTTCGGGCAACACCATTTATGCTTTAAGTAACACAAGTGCGGCTAACACAGTAGTAACGGGTATTTATTTTACCGGTAATAACGCTAACAGCCAGATTAATAAAAACTTTATTTATAACCTGCGTTCAGGTTTGGGCGTAAGTTCAGTAATAAATGGCATCCATATTGGCTCTTCTACGGTAGCAACGGTTAGCAATAACCGCGTACGCCTTGGCCTTGATGAACTGGGTGCTGCCATATTAAATACACCCATTATTACAGGTATATTAAAAGATAATACATCAGCTAACAACATTTATTATAACAGCGTTTATATTGGCGGCTCAGGCGTTAATGCTACAGCAAACAACACCTACGCGTTCCGCCGTTTGTTGGCGGGCAGTACCGATAACTTCCGCAACAACATTTTTGTAAACGCCCGCAGCAATGCAGCCGGTGGTGGTAAACATTACGGATTATATTTAATAAGCACAGCAACACTTACCGAAGATTATAACCTTATTTACACGCCGGGCACCGGCGGTGTATTGGCGTCGGTAAACGGTACCGACCAAACCACAATGACTGCGTGGAAAGCTGCCAATAGCGGCTTAGACGTAAACAGTGTTTCGGGCGACCCTCAGTTTGAAGACCCAACCAATGCTACAGCGCCTAACCTTAAACTTAAAACCAACGTGGCCACACCGGCTGAATCAGGCGCTATTGCCATCAGCGGTTTATTCGATGATTTTGAAGCTACCAACGTTCGCACCGGTTATCCATTAGGTTTACCACAGGGCGGCACAGCCCCTGATATGGGTGCCGATGAAGCTAATCTTATACCTAAAGATTTATTACCTCCGGTAATTGTTCTAACACCGGTAAGTAACATCAGTGCTTCTTGCGGTGCCAGCCAAACAATTACTGTTACGGCTACTGTTAGCGACCCAAGCGGTGTAGCCAGCGGTAGTTTAGCACCTACTTTATGGTGGCGTGTAAGCACAGGCACTTATGCCTCTTTATTACCATCATCGGTGTCGGGTACTACTTATACTTATACACTTAACCTTACAGGTGTTGCGTCAGGTCAAACCTATCACTATTATATAGCTGCGCAGGATTTGGTAAGTCCTGCCAACATAGGTTACAGTAGTGGTGCGCCGGGGCATACCGATGTTTCTGCCACACCATCGCCTATCAATAGCTCTCCTGCTACCTTCACTGTAGTAAGCACAACACCGCTTTCGGGCATAGTAAATGTTGGTGCCGGTCAAACTTATACTACCCTCACAGGTGCAGGTGGTTTGTTTGCCGCCATTAATACAAACGGATTAAGTGGTAACCTAACGGCCAATATCACAAGCGACATTACTACAGAAAACGGCGCCAACTCACTTAACCAAATTACTAACTATTGCGGTGGGCCTTATACCGTTACTATTACCCCAAGCGCGGCTACGCTTAGAACAGTTTCGGGTACTTTGTTAGGCGCGCTTATAAATCTTAACGGCGCCGATAATGTAACTTTCGATGGTCGCTTTAACGGCACCGGCACTACCTCTTATCTTACTATTGCCAACACCCGTGCAACGGCTTCGGGCAACGCTACTATCAGGTTTATGAACGATGCGCAGGATAACACCGTTAAGTATTGCACCGTAACCGGCAACAACCAGGGCTATCTTTCGGGCGTTATTACCTTAGGCAATGCGGCTACCGGTGGAACCGGAAACAGCGGTAATACTATTGATAATTGCAGCATTACCGACCAATCAAACGCACGCCACGTAACGGTAGGTATATTTTCAAATAATACTACAGCAGGCACTACCAATAGCACCATGGCCAAGGGTAACACCATTACCAATAACAACATCTATAATATTCACTCTTTCGAAGAATCGGATGTGGTAGGAGTTTATGTAACCGGTAGTGGTAACGGCCCTAACTGGAATATTTCGGGCAACAATTTTTACAGCCCGGTAAACTACGATAACTCGCAGTTTTCTATTCTGTTCGAGGCAGGCGCTTCGTCTCACTCAAACCGCATCAATAACAATTTAATAGGAGGCAATGCGGCACCGGTAGCCGGTGTAATACAAGGAACCTGGACTAATTTGTGCGATGCCTTCTACCGCACCGTAGTTAACCCAATTTTTATTCAGACCGGGGGCAGCAGTATGGCCCAGGCTACCGAGGTTAGCAACAACACTATACAGAATATTACCATGGCCTATAATAGTGTAGTGCAGGTAACATTTGTGGGTATACAGACCTCTACCGGGTATTTTAATATACACCACAACACGGTTGGTAAAAATGGCACTACCAATAATATATACAACCGCGGAACACAAAACGGAAGCACTGGTTTTGTGTGGGATATGAGTTTTAGCTACGGTATTTGGAATACCAGCTCAGATGAAGCGATAATTGATAATAACACCGTGGCGGGCTTTACCCTGGATAATACGGCATCTTATGCTTGTGGTATACGGGTAGGTGCTACCGAGTTTACGCCTGCATCTTCTGATATTACTGCTGGTAAAAACACCATTACTAATAACGTGGTTGGTGATTTGTTTTCAGCCAGCAGCTCGCAAAACTTTGCTTTCCCGGGTGCGGCTGTGGGCATTATGTGTTATTCAAAATCTAACAATAACGTTGTAGAGAGCAACAGGATAGTGAACATTAGTGCTTACGGAAACTCTGCCGCCAATGTACGCTCAATGGGTATGGCTATTGAGGGTGATGCTGCGTTAGGCACGGGTGGTGGTAGTGTTTCTAAAAACACTATCTATTTAATACCAAATAACAATACGGGCGCCAGCAGTACCTTTAATCCGCAGGCTTATGGTATTCTTACAGGGTTTATTAATACACCATCATCGCAGTCGTTTTATACTTTCTCTAACAACATGATTTCGATGTTAAATACCGGCACCAACGATTTATCGGTGGTAGGTATTAGGGACATGAATGGCCCGGGTAGCGTTCAAAATTACTATAGCAACACTATCCGCATTAGCGGTAATAATGCAGCATCGGGTGTAAACTCTTCGTCATGCTTCTATTCCGATAATGCCATTACACAAAACCACCGCAATAACATATACTTTAATAACCGCCGTGGAGCCAACAGCAACCACCGTGCTATTACTATCGGTTCTACTTTAGGTGGTGGTTCGTCAGATTATAACTTCTTTGCCACACCGGTTACTTCGGTAGTGGGTCTTTATAATGGTGGTTCATCTACCGGCTTTACAACATGGAAAAGCAACACCGGCGGCGATGCGAACAGTTTATACGCGCAGGTTACAGCAGCTACCAATTTCTCTACCAATCCTGCAGTAGCTACTGTAGACTCTAACGCCGGAAAATTCTTTGTGCTGCCATACAATACCAGCGCCGGAAACTTCCTGCATATTGATGTTACCGATGGTGTAAGCAACCAGTTTGTAAGTAATAAAGGTAACCTTACAGGTACAGGTATTACCGATGATTTTGACGGAGGTGCCCGCACCGGTACACCGGATATTGGCGCCGATGAATTCTTTATCTGCACTACACCGGTGGTAAGTGGTAACACTCCAACCAACCCAACTTGTGCAGGTAATGATGGATCGATAGCGCTTTCGGGTTTAGCGGCCAGCACAAGCTTTACAGTTACTTATGATAAAAACAGTACACCGGTAGCCAGTGCAAGCTATACCAGCAACGGCAGCGGTGTTATAACCATTAGCGGTTTAGGCAACGGCAACTACAATAACTTTGTAATTACAGCAGGGCCTGGTTGCTCTTCGGCAGCTTATCCTTCAAGCGGCTCGGTTACTTTAACCAATCCGGTTACACCCGTAGTTAGCAGCAACACGCCAACCAATCCAACTTGTGTGGGTGGCGATGGAACAATTGCTCTTTCGGGCTTGGCTAACGGCACTACTTACTCGGTTACTTACAGCAAAAATGGTTCACCGGTGGCTGCGGCTAACTTTACCAGCAACGGTAGCGGTGTGGTAACCATTGGCAGCCTTACCAACGGCGCTTACACTAACTTTGTATTAACCCCGGTAGGTGGTTGTGCTTCAACAGCATATCCATCTAGTGGTTCAATTACTTTAACTGCACCCGCTTGCGGTACTAACACATGGCAGGGCGATGTGGTGGGTAACGCTACCGATTGGTTCGATGCAGGTAACTGGAGCAGCAACGTAGTGCCTAATAGCTGCTCGGCAGATGCGGTAATACCTACTTCGCCAAGCGGTGGTAACAACTTCCCTATACTTACAGCTTCGGCATCGGTGGGTAACATTACCGTGTTCGATAATGCTTCTATAACAATCAACAGCGGTCGTAGCTTAGCGGTTTGCGGCAACTGGACGGGTGGGACAACTACAGCCTCTACTGTAACAGGTGCTGGTAATGTAGTATTAACCGGCAATGCCGCACAAACATTAAATGGCCGCACAGCCTTTACCACACTTCACGTTGGTAAAACCACCGGCACTACCGCCACCATGCAGGCAGGCAGCTTCTTCGATATAAACACCGCAGTTGAATTAGAAAGCGGCACCCTTGCCACCGGCAGCGGCACCCTTACATTTAAGAGCACATCTACTACCCAGATCGCAGTGTTAGATAACTTTACAACTGGCTACACCGGTAACCTAACCGGCAACATTACTGCCGAGCGTTATTACAGCACTACCGGTGTTACTAACCAGCACTACATGGGTAGCCCTGTTGCAACCACACTCTCTCAATTTGGTGCAGGCAGCAGTAGCGGCTTTGTAACCCCTAAACCAACCTGCGATGAAACTGCATTGGCCTCTACCTCGGTATATGGCAGCGTATTCAGCTACGACCAATCTAACGGCAGCAGCTGTTCACTGGCCGGCTGGAAAGTAGAAGCAGGCAGCACAGCAGCCACAGCAGCCAAAGGCTTCTCGGTTACTAAAACAGGCAGCAACGTATTAAGCGTTAGCGGAGCGCCTAACTTAACAAGCAGCTATTCACAGGCAGGTACCAACGCCGGCTGGAGCAACAGCAGCTTACAGGGCCGCCCAATGACAGCCGGCTGGGTATTGGTAAGTAATCCTTACCTTGCTTACTTAGACTTTACTACACAAGGTGCACCAACCAACTTTACCAACGAGGTAAAAATATGGCACACCACCGGTGCCTTTGCAGGCAGCTACCAGGATTTACAGGCCGGTCAAATGATAGCTCCGTTCCAGGGCTTCTTTGTACACAGCACTGCAACCGGCAGCTACCCAATTAATGGTAACAAGCGCACCCGCAGCACAGCAGGCACCTTCCAGGCACAGGCTAACGACCAGCAGTTAAGCATAACCGCAGCGAATACTGCTACCGGTTTAGCCGACCTTACTATGGTAGCCTTTAACAGCGATGCCACTACCGGCTTTGATAACGACTACGATGCACAGAAAATAGCAGGCACCTTAGGCCGCCATACCTTATACACCGTAGGCGCCAACAACCTGTGGATGAGCAAAAACATACACAAGAGTATAGCCGAAACCAGCACCATTACCATGGGCTTTGAACCTGGCACAGGCGGTAGCTATACCTTCAGCTTTGACGGATTGAACAGCTTTGACCCGACCAGCTACATTATGCTGGAAGATAGAAAATTGGGCACCATGTATAATGTAAGAAACGGCGACTACCAGTTTACTTCAGATACAGCCGACCAGTGGGAGCGCTTTGTATTACACTTTACACCGGCAGCTGAAATTACTACCGTAAACGAAAACTGCAGCACCTTAGGTAACATCAATGTAAACCAGCCGGGCACTGCTAACTGGAACTACACTATCGCAGATATAAATAATAATAACGCGGTAGTTGCAACCGGCACATTGAATGAAACTACGCCGATAAGTGTAGCAGTAAGTGGCAGCACATATAGCATTACTTTGGTTGACACTAACAACTATACAGTAGTGAAGATGGTAACCGTTACAGGCATTACGCCAATTAATGCAGCGTTTACCAGCTCGGCTACTACAGTGGAAGAAGGTAACGATGTAACCTTTAACAGCACTACTGCTGCTGCCGTTACTACTGAGTGGAACTTTGGCGATGGCACCGTTGATAACACCAACTACCCTAACCCTACGCACACATACAGCACACCGGGCACTTATACCGTTACTTTAACTGTAACTAACCGCGATGGCTGCACCAGCACCACAACGCAAACAGTTACTGTAACTGAGAAAGTGGAGACCGGTATAGTTAATATCAACAACAAATCGGGCATCAACATCTGGAGCCACAGCAACCAGGTAATGATAGACTTTAGCAAACTGGCTAAAACCGATGTAACAGTTTCTATCTACAACCTGCTGGGCCAGGAATTAGTGAACGAAAAATACGGCCGTAGCACTATTTACAGCAAAGCTATATTGAATGTAGAAGCAAGCTATGTGATTGTGAAAGTAACCAACGGCGATACTATTACTACTAAAAAGGTATTTATAGCCAACACCAAATAATACCCCTTAGGTTTGGGGTTTCCAAAACCGGCGATGCATGTAAATGTATCGCCGGTTTTTTTATGCTACATATCCTACAAGCCCCCCCGCAGAGTCTCTTACCTCGGGAACTTTGAGGTAAAGCTTAGCACTGATATTAAGACTTCCGAAGTTTCTTTGTAATAATATAGACTCTGCCAAATCTTAACAAGCGTATCACTTCCAATAAAAACTTCGGAAGTCATTGTGCACCCCGCGGCAAAGTGTAGCGCTAATCTTGCCGCAGAGTCCCCGCCGTGCAGGGAGAATATCTGCGGAAGTGATTGATTTATTTCCCTTATAAAACCCTCGCTTTATTACGCTACTGCTTAATAATCTTAAAAGTTTTAATGCCTTGTTGCTTATTGCCAACTTGTACCTGATAAACGGCTGCTGCAAGGTGGCTGATATCAACTGAGGTAACCGGTGCTGCATTGGGATAAGCAGCTACTATATTGCCCAGTATATCAGTAACCGTTATGGTAACCGCACCTTCGTAGTTATGCATAATTTGGAAACGCCCGTTATTAGGATTTGGAATTAAGCTGACGTGGTAAGCTGCACCTTGGTTTACCGAAACCACTGTTACGTTAGCGCAGGTGGTAGTATCGGCGCAGGCTCCGTTGCTTATTATCGCCTTGTAACTGCCGCTTTGGGTAGGCACAAACAAATTAGATGTGGCATTATTTACCGGTAACTCAGTGGCACAATTAACCCACTGTACGTTTCCGTTGCCTGTGGCATATAGCGAATCGTTACCACTTTGGGTAATAGAGGCATTAACCACACCGGTACATGCGGGCATTTCAAGTAGTACGCATTGCGGCAGGTAGCCGTCCTGGTAATCAAAGTAGTGCAGATCGGCTATGGTGTCGGCTACCGGGTCGTATTTAAAAATAACACCTCCGCTGCAGGTACCTAGTGTAATACCCCCGTGTTCTGTGGTGCCGTAAATATTACCATCGCTGGCCATAAGTGCACTGCCGCTATAAGGTGCGCAACCCTGCGAAGCGCCGAAACCGAAAGCATACAGTACTATTACTGAATCCAGATCAGTATCAAATTTGAACAGGGTGCCGCATCCACCTTGCCCACCTTCCGAAGCCATACCATACAGCACACTGTCTTTACCCATTTTTAATCCCCCCAAAGGACCCTGGCCACTAGTGCTGTTATTAAAAACAAAAGCTTCCGATACGGCGTTATTAGCCGGGTTAAATGAAAATATACGCGAATAATTTACGCAATACAAAAGGCCGTTTTTGCCCTGTACAGGTGCCGCAGTTACAGGGTGGCTTTCAGTACTGGCGGGAAAAATGGCAAGCGGAGTAAATATAAGGGTGGTAGGGTCGAAACTAAAAATAGTAGAACGCACAGAAAATTGTGTAAACACACGGCCGGTACCGTATAGTTTACCATTGGCTAATTGCACCAGGCTGGTATTACCCAGAAAAAAGGAGTCGCCTGCTATAGGGCGGTAGAGTACCTGGTATTGATTATTAGCAGGGTTGAAACTGTATATACACGCAGCGCTTCGGGCGCTGCCATTATGAATACCGTATAACAAACCATTTTGCCCTGCCACCAAATTATAGTTGGGGCCAATGTATCCGTTTATTGAACTGGCCCCGCTTAACGAATCGAAATGGAACAGGGTGTTGTAAGTATTTGTTCCCGGAGAATAACTGAAGATAGATCCAAAACCATGGTTGCCTGCATTGCAGGTGGTGCCATATAAAGTAGTTCCAATATTGGTAAGGTTAGCCGGAGGGCGGCTACCGGTGCCGGTGTTTAATACAAAATGCTTTTTATAAACGGAAGAACCGGCTACAAAACTGTATAGAAAACCGTGATAATCGTTCCCATTTACACCGGTGTAAGATGAAAAACCATAAAAACGTCCGTCGGGTCCAAGCATTAATTTGCCGGCGCTTATGTTGTCGAAACTATCGGTGGTTAAACTGGTGCTAACAAGTTGGGTGGTGCGGTTGTAGCACGAAATTCGGAATCCGGCGGTTGTGCAATATATATTTCCATCAGGGCCTTTTGCAATGCCAAGGTCACTGTAACCTCCATATTGATGGTTGCCCCTGGCTCCGGTATTTAGTTTATACGAGCCAAAATATCTGCTCGACCCGCCTGTGGTAGTATAGAATATGGTGCTATCTCCTGTAATAACCATATCGTTTACGGCTTGTGTACCCGCGGTTTTGCCAACTGCAAATACTGATTTAATGGTATTGGTAGTTGTATTAAAGGAATAAACATAAAATGAGTCGTTAGTATAATTACGATACCCGCCGTACAAGAGTGAATCGAAAGGAGACCTTGAGAGAGCGCCCTTTAAACCTGGTTGTAATGGTGCGGTGAAAGTGTACTCGGTAGTAAAGGTTTGCGTAGCTATATTCCAGCTAAAAATATCCTTATCGGCAATACCATAAATTTTGCCGCCCCGTTCCGCTAAATCGCTGTTATTGCGATTTATTGTTTTAAGTAATTTATAAACGTTGGTAGTAGGGTTAAAGCTAAAAAAAGCCCCCAAAGCGTTGGGGTTTGTAAAAAAGTCGTAAGAGGCAGTAGTGCCATACAACAGGCCATCGCTGCCAAGCAATAACGTCCCCCCCGGATTGGCACCTAGTGTATCGCTAAAATTGAAAAGCACATTGTATTGGTTGGTTGCTGTATCGTAGCTAAACAACACCCCTTGTTGTTTTGGCCCGCCATAGTAAGCAAGGCCGTAAATTTTACCATTACACCAGGTGGGCTGGCCCAGTAACATTTGCCCCGGATTGTCAACTTTAAAACCGTGGTTAACGGTAAATCCTGTTCCGTCGCCACTAATGCTAAAAAGTGTTCCGTCGTTATTTTGGGCGCCGCCGGTGGGTGTAAGGCCAAACAGGCGGGGCGTTTGCGATTGAAGCTGTAGGGTAAACAACAGGCTTAAAGTAAAAGCCAGGGATAAAATGTTTCTCATAGATATTGGTATGAAGGTTAGTGTATATATGGAAAAGTACCTAAAATGTTTGGCAAACCAACATTTGCAGATTAAAAAATTACGTTATACAAGTCAATACAATTTCGTTATGTGATGAACGCTAATAGTTTATTAGTGTTCATCACATAACGAAATTTGCAAAAAAGTTAAAGGGGTGATTTAGAAACAGTGTATTAAATTAAACCTACTTACCCTGTATAGCCCTTGCTTTTTTAAGCGCCTTCTTTTCTGATTTAACCTGCTCTTCGGCAAGTTGCTCTGGTGTTAATTCGCGTATCAATTTAAACTCGGTGCGGCGGTTTTTAGTGCGGCCATCGGGGTTATCTACACCAGCAGGATTTTCGTTTAACTCGGCCGGTTGGCTTTCGCCGTAGGCTTTACTTTCCAGGCGGTAATCGGGCACTTTTTTGCTAAGCAGGTATTTAAGCACGGCATCGCTGCGGCGTTTGCTCAACTTCATATTGTAATCATCGCTGCCCTTATTATCGGTATGCGAGCCTACCTCTAACACATAACTACCGTTGGCATTCATAAACTCTACTACTGCATTTAAAGTGTCGGGGGCGGTCTGCGTAAGGTTATCTTTATTAAACTCCCAATACACCACACCTATGCGGTCGCCCACTTTAATTTTGCTGGCAGGTATGGGTTTCATGGCAAAGTTTATAATCGTAGTATCGCTGGTGCGGGCACCAATGGTGCTAAGGGTTTCAGCTATCTCTTCAAAATCTTTTTTGCGCGATACCAGCTTGTAATTTTTTTCACCCTCCAGGTCAAACAGGTAGCTGCCATCTACAGCATATACACTGGCAATCTCTTTGCCGGTTTCCTGCTCGTATAAAGTAATCATACCGTTACGGATGGGGGTGTTAGCGCTGTCGGCCACAGTTTGATTGCCCTTTACGGCTAAGTAAAGTTTGTTCAATTCCACCTGGTAAATATCATCGCAGCAGGTAGGGCTTTTTAAACTGAAGCCACCGGTGCGATTGCTTACCACAAAGCCTAAGGCGGCGGGCGCGTTCCACATAAAATACATATCATCTAAGCTGCTGTTAACCGGCAGGCCCAAATTTTCGGGGGCTGTCCAGTCGCCGTCTTTGTAAGTTGTCTTAAATACATCCAGTCCGCCAATGTTTATGTGTCCGTTGCTGCTAAAAAATAAAACGTTGTTTTTAAAATCGTAAAACGGTGTTATCTCATCACCGGTGGTGTTAATGCTGCCACCTGCTGTTTTGGGCTTATCCAGTGTGCCATCGGCATTTATTTTAGCATAAAAAATATCCATGCCTTTACCGGGGTTCCGGTCGCTTGCAAAATAAAGAACATCCTCACCGGCCTCGTTTTTACCTACTGATGGGTGCGTGGTGGTTACGCCGGCAGAGTTAACTGCGGTAAGCGCTTCGCCTTTGCTCCAGCCATTAGCGCTGTGTGTGCTGCGGTAAATATCGCAGCGCATAGCCTGCACTTCGTTCTGCAAACATTGCGTGTAATACATGGTGTTGCCATCGTAGCTAAATGCAGCATTACCGGTGTGTGCCTGCACGGTGTTTAACTCAACTTTAGCCTCTTCGCCCTTAGCCCAAACACCGCCCCTTTTGGTAGCCATGTATATACGCGAAAAGGTTGCTGCCTTTTCGTGCTTGTTTACAAGCTCCATTTTATCCGATACCCACGAGCCATAGTAAAGCGTATTAGCATCTTTTAAAAACGGCGAAAAATCGGTAAGCGGTTGATTGATGTTGGCGTTTAAAAGCGCAGTTTTATAAGTGCGCAGGTCGGTGCTGTTGGCAAGCGTTAGGGCCATATCGCAGCCCTGTGCCTCGCGGGTGGCGCTTGTGCGTTGTTGCGCAAACTCATCTTTATCCTTAGTCAGTTGGTTAAACTTGCTAAAGTTTTCTTTCGCCTGCTGGTAGTTGCCCAGGTATTTATCGGTAAGGGCATACTGGTAAAGTGCAAACAGGTTTTTATGTTTTTCGGCATCCAGTTCTACCAGGGTTTTGTAATACTTATTGGCGGTGGCAAAATCACGCAGCAAAAAATTGCCATCGGCCAGCGGTTGGTTTAGTTCAGTTTTTTTAGGCTTTTGGCTCAGTGCCGCCTCGTAATATTTTAAGCCGTTGTATATACTGCCCTGCCCGAACAGTTGTTTTGCCAGGCGCTTATTTTTGCCAAATTTATTGGCGGTGGGCTCGGGTAGTTCTCTTACTTTTTCGCCATTAGCGGTGGTAGTTATTTTACCTTTTTTGCTGCCTTTGCCTTCGGCGCCCAGCGGTGCCGAGTTTTTTAACTCTTCCAACTCCTCTTTGGTTTGGGCCTGCAGTACTTTGGTGGGCCAAAGTTGGGTGGCCAGGCAAAGTAGAATAACCGGTAAAAATCTCAACTTCATAATATGCGGGTTTTAACAAAGTCGAAATTAGGCTCCTGCTTTACAATGCTATGGTGGTAGCCTGTAAAGTTATGCGTAGCATAAGGGTGCTTTGTTTAGTAAAATATACTTCCACAAAAATTGGTTGAGTAGTTGCCTGCGCAGCGCAAGGGGCTTACCTAACTTCGTGTAAAACATAATAGTACATGAATAAGAATTTGATTTTAGCGACCACCGCATGCCTTGTGCTGTCGCTTTCCAGCTGTTTGGTAAGCAAAAAGAAGTTTGATGAGCAGGTAGCCCTAGCCGATAAATACAAAACCGAAAAAGAAGATTGTGGTAAAAGACTGGATGCGGCTAATGCAACCATTGATGATTTAAATAAGCAGATAGCCAACCTGAATGCCGAAATAGATAAGTGGAAGAGCGAAAACGCCTCGCTGGAGGACAAAAACAAAAGGCTGAATGCGCTTAAGCAGGAAACAGAAGAGATGTGCCAGCGCGTAAAAGAACGTTTGGACCAAATGACAAACTCATCAGCTGCTGAAAAGGATAAACTATTGAGACAACTGGCTGAAAAGGAAAAAGAGTTGATGGCTAAAGCCAGCGAATTGGATAAGTTGGGCCGCGAACTGAATGACCGCGATGCCAAGTTGAGGGAAATGGAATCGTTAATTGCCCGCAAAGACTCTGCCGTGCAGGCCCTTAAAAATAAAATGCTGGAAGCGCTCAAAGGATTTAACAGCGGCGATTTAACGGTTTACGAAAAGGATGGCAAAATATACGTAGCCCTTAGCGATAAGCTGCTATTTACCAGCGGCAGTTATGCGGTGGAACCGCGCGGTAAAGAGGCTCTTAAAAAGATTGCCGAGGTGTTGAACAAGCAGGCCGATATTTCGATAGTGGTAGAGGGGCATACCGATAACAAGCCGTACGTTTCATCTACCACGGGGCCGGTAAACAGCAATTGGGATTTGAGCGTAATGAGGGCCAGCAGCGTTACCAAGCTATTGGTAGACGAGAACAAGCTGGATGCTAAACGCGTAACCCCGGCAGGTCGTGGGCAGTATTTTCCGGTTGAAAGTAACGACACCCCTGAGGGCCGCAGCAAAAACCGCCGTATTGATATAGTGCTTGAGCCCGATATGAAAGGCATTATGAACATATTGAACGGCGCCAACTAATTAAAATCCGCTTAGTTCTTCCCGGGCTGTTATTATGCGCGTTCGTAGTATTCCGTGCATTCTGTGGAGTCATTTGTATTCTGCTGTTCTTCTAGCGCATTCATAGTATTCCGTGTATTTCATGGCTGTTTACTTCTGCGGTTTCCGTTCATTCTGTGAGAGCCATTGTATTCGGCTGTTTACTTCTGCCTTCCGTCAGAGCCCTCTGTATTCAGCTGCACTTGCTGTCGCGGGTTCGTGCCCATCGTTAAAATAGCGCTATATCGGGCTTTATAAGCGTTTCAGTATTCCTTTGTTGCTTTCTTCTTCTACATTCGCGGCATGTTTGGTTTAAACAAAGAGCAAAACCCCGAGGCCGAAATGGGCTTTTTTGACCACGTAGAGGCTCTGCGCTGGCATTTGCTCCGTTCGGTAATAGCTATTGTTATTTGTGCAGGCATTGTTGGTGTTTACTATGATGTAGTTTTTGATAAAATTATACTCGGCATTACCTCTAAGGATTTTCCCACCTACAAGCTAATGTGCGAGGTAGGCCAAAAGCTGCATATTGAGGGTATTTGCATTGATAAAGATATGCCGCTTGAGCTGCAGAACATCTCTATGTTCGGGCAGGTTACCCTCTTGTTTCAATATTCATTAATTATCGGTTTTGTGCTGGCCTTTCCGTACATCATCTTCGAGCTTTGGCGGTTTGTAGCACCGGCGCTAAACGAAAACCAACAAAAGAAAACCTCGCAAATAATTTTAGCCTGCTCGCTATTCTTCTTTATAGGCGTACTGTTTTGCTACTTTATTATCATTCCCTTCTCGGTTAACTTTGCGGTTAACTTTTCAATAAGCACAAAAATTAAAAACAACTTTACGGTAGAAAACTACATCGATTTTTTTACCGTAATGCTGCTTTCCATAGGTGCCATATTTGAGCTGCCTATGGTGGTTTATTTCCTTTCTCGCATTGGTATATTAGGTGCCGCTACCATGCGCGGTGTTAGGCGCTATGCTATAGTGGTTATACTTATTTCTTCCGGTATTATTACGCCATCGCCCGATGTGTTTACACAGTGCCTGGTGGCTGTGCCTATTTACTTTTTATACGAGTTTAGTATACTTATAGCAGCGCGCAACGATAGAAAAAGAGCACGCGAAATGAACATGACCGCTTAAAACCACTACCATGAAAATAGCACTTGGCGGCGACCACGCCGGATTTGAATACAAGCAGGAGTTAATTCCTTTTTTAGTGGCAAAGGGCCACCAGGTAAAAGATTTTGGCCCCTACTCAACCGATAGTGTAGACTATCCCGACTTTGTACACCCGGTAGCTACCGCAGTAGAAAAAGGGGAATTTGATTTTGGTATATTGCTATGCGGCAGTGCCAATGGGGTAGCTATTACCGCCAATAAGCACCAGGGCATACGCGCAGGCATTGCCTGGGCAGCAGAGCTTGCTAAATTGACCCGCCAACACAACAATGCAAATATACTATGCCTGCCTGCCCGTTTTATTACGCTGGAGGTAGCTAAAGAATGCACCCAGGCTTTTTTAAACACGGCTTTTGAAGGTGGTCGCCATCAAAACCGGGTAGATAAAATTGCCTGCCAATAAGGGGCTAAATCTTTTTACAGATTCAAAAAAACCATGGGCTTAAATGCTCATGGTTTTTTTGTTTTAAGCAATGGCCAACTTTCTAAATGGGTTTCTATCAGCCTAATCAACGAGATCACGTGAAGGGACCGCCTCGTCGCGTTTGTTATTTAGAATAAATCTAAATAAAAGCTATTTAGATTCAATCTAAATAATATTTTTGCCCCATGGTTAACAATATATTATATAAAAAACATGGGTAAATGTCTGTTTTTCAGTTTTTTGTATTGGTTTAGTGCTTTGGGGGCTTTTGCACAATCAGGTATTACAGGCACAGTGTTAGATGAGCAAGGCTTAGCAATTCCTTATGCTTCAGTCTTTATAGACACCCTTAAAAATGGCACCACCGCCAATAAGGATGGCCTTTTTAAATTGGAAAACCTGCCTTCCGGCACTTATAGTATTTCGGCTAAAATGTTTGGGTTTATAACCGGCACCCAAACGGTGACCCTTGCCCATAACTCAGTTACTACGGTAAATTTTATTCTGCAAGTAGATGCGAAAGGCTTAGGTGAGGTGGTAGTAAATGCTGAACGCAAAACCGATGCTCAAAAGGTGAGGGAACAGGCTTTTGCGATTACCTCTATCGATGTTAAGGCTTTGCAAAACCTTAACCTGGACGTAAATGCTGTGCTTAACCGCACTACCGGTATCCGAATAAGGCAGGAGGGGGGGCTGGGTTCTGACTTTAGTTTTTCGCTAAACGGCTTTACGGGCAACCAGGTGCGGTTTTTTATTGATGGCTTACCGGCCGATTACCTGGGCCCCACACTAAGTTTTAATAACATACCCGTAAACGTTATAGAGCGTATAGAGGTTTATAAAGGTGTAGTGCCCGTTACGCTGGGTGCCGATGCGTTAGGTGGAGCGGTTAACCTTGTAACCAACAGTAACGCTAAAAGCTTTTTAGATGTTAGCTACAGCTACGCTTCGTTTAATACCCACCAGGCTGCTGTTGCCAGCCGGGCCGCCTTTAAAAAAGGAGGCCTTATAAATGCCAGTGCATTTTTTAATTACTCCGATAACAATTACCGAATAGATGCATCACTTACCGATAAAACCACGGGTAAAATAGGGCCCGTGCAACAGTTGAAGCGATTTAACGATGGATACCTCTCTGCATCGGTAATGGTTGAAGGCGGCGTGGTAAACAAAAGGTGGGCCGATAAATTATTGATAGGTTTTATAGGCTCGGGCAACCGTAAAGAAATACAGCAAGGCGCTAACATGACAAAAGTAGCGGGTGAAGTTTTTCGCACTGATAAATCTTTTACTCCAACAATTAAATACCAAAAAAGTAGCCTGTTTACCGAAAACCTAACGCTTAAACTGGCTGCAATTTACACGTACAACCAATCTATGATTGTAGATACCAGCTCGCGCATGTATGATTGGGATGGAAGCTTTACGGGTAAAAGTACCAGCGTACTATCGGGCGAACTAAACTGGGATAAAACTATGTTCCGGTTTAACGACCACGCTGCTTTGATAAATGCCACCCTGGAGTATGTGCTGCGCAAAAACCACACTTTCACTATTAACAACACTTATTCGTGGTACCGGCGCGTAGGTGAAGACCCCCTAAGCTATAATGCCATAGCCTTTAGCGACCCGAATATTTTAAGCAAAAACATAACGGGCTTTTCGTACAAACTAAGCTTGTTTAAAAACCGCTGGAACACTACCGTATTTGCCAAAGTGTTTAATATGAACGCGAAGGTTTATACCGAAAATCCGGCTGCCGATGATTTTATAGCTGTTAAAAACAGAGCCTTGCGGCATGGCGAAGGTATTGCCACTTCTGTTTTTATTACCCCTCACCTGCAGGCAAAAACATCGTATGAGTATACCAGCCGAATGCCCGAAAACTACGAATTGTTTGGCGATGGATTATTGCTGGTGCCCAATACCCTGCTTACGCCCGAACAAAGCCACAACTTTAACGCAGGCTTACTTTATGGGCAGCGGATAAAAAACAACCATTTAATAAATGCGGAGGCGGGCTTTGTTTTTCGAAAGCCAACCAATATGATAAGGCTGGTGGCTATTGGTATTACTTCGCAATATCAAAACTTAGCCAGCGCAGGTATAACCGGTTACGAAGCCTCTTTTCGATACGCCTACAAGCAATGGATAAGTGTAGAGGTAAACGCTACTTACCAAAACATACGTAACACTAATAAGCAAAACAATAATTTTCCGGATCCTTTGTATAAGGACCGTATACCTAACATACCCTACCTTTTTGGCAACGCTATTATCGCCTTTCAATCTATTGAACTGAGCAAGTACAAGTTGCGCGTAGGTGTTGATTGGAGCACCATGTACGTAGAGCAGTTTTACCTAAAGTGGCCAAGCCAGGGCCAGCAGGATGGCAAGTATGTAATACCACGCCAGGTTTCGCACGATGCTTCGATAACGCTTAGCGGCCTTAGCGGGCGCTACAACATAAGCTTTACCTGCATGAACCTGCTGAATGCAAAACGCTACGACAATTTTAAAGTACAAAAACCCGGTAGGGCATTTAATGTAAAGCTGCGTGTTTACATCAACCAGTTTAAAAAAACAAAAGATTAATCAACCATCACAATAAACAATCACTATGAACATGAACAACAATTGGATTTTAGCCGGTATAGCACTGGCACTATTAACGCTGGGTAGTTGTAAAGACCCTAAACCTGCCGAACCTACCGGCCCTACCGGTTATATGCTCGGCTATCGCACAGCAGGGACTACTACAGCCGATTATTTTGTAAACACCAGCAGCCTGGATAGCGGTGTTATATCGGCCACCGGCAACGGAAAAGAATTGCAGGGTTGGAACTATTACGGCAAGGCGGGCAAAACCCTGTTTGCTATTGATTATACCAATAACTTTTGCTACGGGTTTAATATTGAAAACGGCAAGTTGGTGGAAAAGGGCCAGTTTGCTTTTGAGCGCATGGATTGTATGACAGAAATAGACGAAAACAGCATGTTGGCTATAGGTGCCCCCTGGGGCGGCGGCTCGTACGATTGCAAAATACAGGTGGTAAACGCTACTGACATATCCATATCGCAAAGCGCTGCTACACCTATCTATACAAGCTACGATAGTGCCGGTGTGCGCTTAAATGCATGGCCTACGCACGCGTACATCGAAAACGGAAAGCTGTTTGTAGCCTTTTATACATTAGAGGGAGCCAGTTGGGCCACTACCCGCACCGATACTGCTTATGTAAGCGTATACTCCTACCCTGGGCTGCAGTACCTGCGCACGTTTAAAGATACCCGCACCGGCCCCATTGGCTATTATGGCGGTTCGCCGGCAATGATAACGGATGAAACAGGCAACCACTATTCATTTTCTACTTCATCTAAAGCAGGTGGTTTTACCCAGTCCACCAAACCATCGGGCATACTGCGTATTAATAGCGGGCAGGAGGAGTTTGATGCCAACTACTTTTTTAATATCGAAAGCCAGGGCTATCGCATACTTACCGGTGTTTATGCCGGCAATGGCAAAGTAGTGGCACGGGTGGTTAGCACTACTATTGATAATAGCGCACCGGCCTGGGCTGCATTTAGTGTTACATCGCCGGTATGCAATATTGCCGTGCTCGATCTTAATGCAAAGTCGTTCAGCCTGGTTAACGGTATCCCTTTACATGGCGGCCAGTATCAAACTCCTTTTCATGTAGAGAATGGTAAGGTTTACACTTCTATAAATAATGGCAGCGAGGCTTATGTGTATGTGGTAGACCCATCATCGGGCACAGCAACCAAAGGTGCACGTATTGAAGGTTCTGAACTGCAATCAATATTTAAGTATTAATTCAATTTGGGTTGAGTTTACCGGGCTGCTGCATGCAAATGCAGTGGTTCCGGTTTTTTAAAACAAGCAGACAAATGGCGCGCAGCAAGGCAAAAAAATGGTTTGGCTTAATACACCTTTGGGTAGCCATGGTTACGAGCGTTTTGGTATTTATTATCAGCATTACGGGCTGTATATATGTGTTCCGCGATGAACTTTTTACGCTTGCCCACCGCCATGTGCTGTTTAATAATAGTACACAAAAACAAGCCACTTTACCTGTTCAAGTGCTTTGGGATAAGGCGCAAAAACATCTTGGCCCGAGGTATAAGCTGGAAGATGGAACGGCTTATAATCAACCTAACCGCAATTGGGAGTTTATTGCCGGCAAATATCACGATTCGGTGGTTACCTATTTTGAATGGATAGAGTACGATTATGTAGTTTACATTAACCCCTATACCGGTAAGGTAGCCGGGGTGATAAACCATAAGTACGAATTTTTTCAGTTGGTAAAAATGCTGCACTGGAGCCTGCTGTTGCACACTAATTACGGGCAACCCATAGTGGGCGCCACAGTGTTATTGTTTTTAGTATCGCTTATTAGTGGCCTTGTAATATGGTGGCCCGGCAGGCTTAAGCAGGTAAGGCAAAGCCTGAAGGTAAAATGGAAAGCCCGCTGGTGGCGGATTAACTACGATTTGCACCGGGCAAGTGCTATTTACATATTACCCATAGCCCTGGTAGTAGCCATTACAGGCCTGGTGTGGGCGTTTAAAACGGTGCAGGCCATGGTATATGTGGCCGCCACACAAAGTATAACGCCGCCCGACCGTGCCGAGCCAAAATCAACTTACGATACTACCTTTGCGTGGCAAACCGAAAAGGCGTTGATTGACCACATAGTCGATAATTCCTGGCAGCGCTACCCACAAGCTTACTCGGTACACTTTCATCCGGCCAACCGTGCCGATACTACACATGCTATGAGTGTTTATATACGGCACAATGCAATGGTATATTACAATGCTGCTTTAGAGTATTACGACCAGTACTCCGGCAAGCTGCTTAAAAGCATAACTTTTGATAAGCTAAACCGGGGCGAAAAAATGATATATATGAACTACGATATACACGTAGGTGCTATACTGGGTATACCGGGTAAAATACTGGCCTTTATAGTAAGCCTTATATGCGCTACCCTGCCGGTATCGGGTTTTTTAATATGGTGGGGCAGACGCAAAGTGGCTAAGCAGAAGGAAGATAGATTTGTATCAGTCGACGCTGTTTGATTGCTTTAGTAACAAACAAAAAGCCCATTAGTATTTTGCTCATGGGCTTGTTTTGTAATAACCGAAGTGTTTAGTTGGTAGTTCTCTATCGTCTAATGTCTTAAATCTATCGTCTGTTTTTCAATATTTCACAAACTTCTTCACCACCCTTTGCTTCTCATCGCTCAACTGCAAAAAGTAAATACCGGCAGGCAGGGCGCTTACGTCAATATCTAATTTATTATCGAGTATAGGTATGTCTTCAATCACATAACTACCCTGCAATGATATTATAGTAGCTGTCATAGCCGGTTTTAGAATTTTAAATTCACCTTTTAGGTGATGTGATTCAGCATTATAAAATATAAAAAAATCTTCAAAAGGAATTTTACGAATACCACTAATAAGGAAAGTTAATTCAATAGTATCTTCTAATAACGGAGTATTGCAGGTATTTGTTGTTGTATCAGACATTCCAAGGCAAACTATTATAGTGTAGCTTGAAAGCGGTAATACTCCAAAATCAATTGTATCCCTAGCTTTACAAGTTTGAGATTGAGAGTTCCCATAAAGAAAACACAAAGAAACAACAATACTATCTTTAGTAATATTTACTATCCGTTCAGCTACTGTGCAAGGGCCACTTGGCAAGGTCACGCCATAAACGCCGAGGCCGTAAGTAGTATCACTAGTTTGAAATACTTTAACGCTATCAGAATGTAACTGACCAGCAAATGAATTCAATTGTAAGATTATACCGATAACGAAAAATATTGTCTTCATTATTAAAGCTTTACTGTTTTTAGAAATTGCTTATTATACCCCTTTCCTTCAAGTAGATAAATATAAATACCGCTTGATAAATCAGAATTATCTACTAAAACCTTAGAATTTTCTTTAGGCAATATTCCCTGATAGATTTTTTTCATAAGCATTCCGTTTATGTTATACAGATGAATAGAAAATTCTGAAATTGTATTTTCGGAATTCAACTCAATAACCTGCCAAGAATCAAATGGATTTGGATAAGTTTTTACAGAATAAACTTCGTTCGACAAACTAATTGAAGAACTTATAATTGAATCCCACGGAGCAAAAATCGAATCTCCAATTAGCAAAGTATAGGCGAAATTAGAACTTTCGGATTGAATTGTATCCATAGGTAACCAACCAATGATAGTATCGTTGTTAACGTCTTTTACTAGATAAGTGTAACCAGATAACACGACATTGCCATTATCTGCACTTTCCAGATAGACGTGCTCGCGAGGGATCAATATTGAGTCAGAACGATTATAATCAAAGGAAGGCAACGGATATACAAAAGAAGAACTCGAGCGCGGCCAAACTGCAACGATAGTATCAGTCGATATAATATTATGAGGAACAGTACAGGTAACTTTATAAACATCCATTTTATACCTTATTTTATCAAATAAACGACCTGACATATTCCGTTCAGGTTCCAGCAATTTAAGATTTAAGTTTGAATCTATTTTTTGAACAGAACTAATAGACCCAGGAATTGAATCAGAGTCTATATGTCTTACTTTTCGTTTGGTGGTATCAACAATATTTAGAGCACCGCCAGCATTTAGTCTTCCATACCCTGTAAACAAATCATATCCCGGTGAATCTATATTGAATGCTGACCTTTGTAGAATAAATTCAATGTCTTCAGGAGCAAGATTTTTATATGTAGAAATTGCATCATTTAAATAAGACATCAACAAACCAGCAGTCCCAGTGGCTTGAGGTGCAGAGGCAGATGTTCCGGAAAACAATGCCAAATAACCTGGAAAAAACGGAGAAAAAATGGGCACATATGTTGATGGAACTGTTATTGTAGAGGCTGGGGCGGCAATATCTAAGCCTACTCCGTAGTTAGGAGCCCATCCAGGATCAGCTGGGTCAGTTACGCTCTTGTAGTTTCCATCGCTTCCTGTTCCCCCGACCACTAAAAGCCAATCATCATCCAAGTCCATTGGTGCTGGTAGTTGATCAGCTAAATCATTACCAGCAGCAAAACAGTTTGTTACTTTGTTGCGAAAAGAAAATCGAAAAGCGTTTCGAATAAGATTACGACTGCTATCGGCGTAGTAACCCGCATTATTAAATTCTTTTGCAAATTTATAACTATGATTTATAGCGTGCAATCCAGTTCCGAAAGTAGTGTCTGGTGTTTGTGCACTGGCAAGAACAAGGGCTGCCGAAAATGTTGAGGCAAATATCGCTATCAGTTCTGGTTTAATTATACCATAACCGTATAAACTACAACCTGTATTAGCATCATTATTATCACCACCTGCCACACCTGCAATACCATAATCATTATTTCTCCGCGCAGCCATAAGTCCTGCGCAGGCAGTACCGTGTGTTCCTCTAACCGGAGCTGGTGTGGTAAGCAATGGTAAATCATAAAACAAATCTTGGCCTCCCTTAACTATAGTTGAGTTTACGTCATTAGAATCTAACAAAAAATCATGGTGTTTCCACCCAATGCCGTCATCAAATACGCCCAACTTAATATACGGCTTACCGGTTGTATAGTCCCAAGCTCCTTCAGCATCAATACCTGCATTCGGATAAATTGCCGTATCGTATTTAAAAGGTGGAAACATACAATATTGCTGAGAATAAAAAGGATCGGTAGGAGTACTAGAGGTTGTTCCTAAAATATCGAGCTCGGCATATTCTATTGTGGGATATAATTGATTTAAACTGTTGCACAACGTAATTTCAGACATTGGTGCTGGATGCACCAATAAAAAGGTAGCCCAAAAATCGGGAAAGGGTATGGATTCACCCATCCTACTTATAGATATCGTATCAGTAGTTTTTAAATGATTAAAAATTTTAACTAATTTTATTCCTTTGGCATCTGCCAAAGCATCTTGAATTTTTTCAAGAGCATTATTACTTAAAAACGTTTCTAAATCGCCAAAAACAATATTGTCGTTATTCACAGCTTCTTCATTAACTTCGGATTTATCAACTTTTATTATTACGTGCCCTTTTGCATACAGCGGGTTATTATTAGTGTCTTTCTCTATCTCTTTTCCCAATTCTAACTCCTTATACATCACCGCAAAATACAGGGTATCGGTTGGTCCCTCACTGCTGCCAATTACTAAGGTTTCTTCGCCGCCTGCAAAAAAGCCCGTAGCCCGGTCGTTGGTGCCTGCGCCCCGGTTGTAGGTTTTAAGCCAGCGCATATTACCGCCTGTATCGTAGCTAAAGGTTACCATATCAAAATCGGCCCCGTTATACTGCCTTCCGGCTACATACACATTGCCCTGCACCGGGCCGCCGCTCCAATCTCCTATTACCGCTTTGGCGCTTGTTTCCCAGGCAGGGTTGGGGTTGCTTAGCCTGCGTTCCCAATCAGTAGTGCCGCTGGTATCGTATTGGGCCGTTAGTATGTCCTTGCCGCCTGTAGCATTGTTAGCCGTACCCGTTATTACCAATTTGCCGTTAAAAAAGTTGTAGTCTAAATCTTCAGCTACATCGGGCAGCACACTATCGCCTAATATTTTTACCCACACCTGGTGGCAGGCGGTATCGTATTTTATCAGTTTTAAATCGGTATTGGTGCCGCTTACCTGGCTGGTGCCCAATACATACAGGTTATCTTCATTATCTTTAATAATATCTATCGGGCGGCTAAAAGCGCCGCTGCCGTTGGCTGCGCGGTTTTGGTCGTGCAGCGCACCGGTAGAGGGCGAAAAGGTAGCAGTAGCAAAATCCCAACTGCCAAAACCACTACCCGAAAAGCCGGTAATGCTGATATAAGTGCCAATTACAAGCCCTACGCCCCCATCGTAATAGCCTGTGCTATCGTAGGTGCTTTTCCATTGCATGGTGCCGC
>JBGAUW010000044.1:0-20035 GCA_044228435.1 Chitinophagales bacterium | reverse complement strand
CGACCTCGCTAATAATTGGACTAAAAAAGAAGAATATAAAAACGGCAAGTTGCAGATGGTAACCGACAGGTATTTTATCTACGATACCAAGCTGGCTTCAGGGGAATAGCACTTTTATAAATCAGCAGAGAGGAAGGGATTCGAACCCTCGAAACGCTTTCACGTTTACACACTTTCCAGGCGTGCTCCTTCAACCACTCGGACACCTCTCTAATTTTGGGACTGCGAATTTAATCTTTCAATCCAAAAACCCGCATCGCATTTTCACTTGTCACTTCTGCCACCGCTTCCACGCTCTTATTCAACGCTGCTGCAATACTTTCGCAAATTAGTTTGGTATACGATGGTTCGTTGCGTTTACCGCGGTGCGGCACCGGTGTTAAATACGGGGCATCGGTTTCCAGCACCAGGCTTTCTAAGGGCAGCTGCTGCACTATTTCTTTCAGCCCGCTGTTTTTGTAAGTAACCACGCCGCCAATACCTAAGTAAAAGCCAAGCTCAATGGCCTTGTGCGCATCGTTAATGTCTCCGCTAAAACAATGAAAAATACCTTTGGCTTTACCGTTAAACTTTGCTACGCTGGTTATACAATCGGGCGTGCTGTTGCGGCTGTGGATGATTACCGGTAACCGCCGGTCTATGCTCCATTGTATTTGCCGCTCAAAGGCTACAACTTGCTGTTCTTTAAAGGTAACATCCCAATAATAATCCAGCCCGGTTTCCCCAATGCCGTAAAATTTTTTACCACTGTTAAGATGTTGTTCGGCAACTTTTAGTTCCTCTTCAAAATTCTCTTTTACACTGCAGGGGTGTAGGCCCATCATGCCGTAAATTTCAACGTCGCTACTGCTTTTACCGCAAAGGTCTATCAGGCTTTGGTGCGTTTCGCTATCAATAGCCGGTAAAAAAAGTTTGGTTACACCTGCATACTTGCAGCGAAGCAGGTAATCGTTCAGGCCGGTCTCAAATTCTTTTAAATAAAGGTGGCAATGGGTATCAATCAAATTCATAAGGCCTCAAACATAAAGCCTTTGGCCGTAAAGTGCTCTAACAATTTTGGCAGGGCATATTCTACTTTAGGTTTAGCCTTCAGGCTATCGTGCATTACTATTATACTGCCGGCTTCGGCATTTTTTAAAACGTTATCCAGCACTTTTTCTTCGGTCATGCTCAAATCAAAATCAAAACTAAGCACATCCCACATCACTAATTTATAATCCGTTTTTAAGGTGATATATTGCGAGGGTTTCATTTTTCCATAGGGTGGACGGAACAAACTCGGAATGTGGAATTCCGAATTCGGAATTAAATTCCGCAACACAGTGTCGCACCGTTCAACGTTTTCGAAATACTCTTTATCGCCGGTGTTCCAGCCGTTTAAGTGGTTGTAGGTGTGGTTGCCTATGCGATGGCCTTCGGCCAGGGTGCGCTTAAACAACTCGGGGTGGGCCTCTATATTTTTACCAATACAAAAAAAAGTAGCCTTCGCGTTCCATTTTTTTAGCTCATCCAGCACAAAAGGCGTTATTTCGGGTAGGGGGCCATCGTCAAACGTTAGGTAAAGCTTTTTTTCGGTGGTAGGCACCTTCCAAAGGCATTCGCGGTATACTGCGGTTAGCAACGAAGGGGTTTTGGTAAAAAGCAGGGCATCTAACATGTAGCAAAAGAAAGAAAAGAGATTAACTGGTTAACTTACAAAAATTATTTTCGCACCTCATTCAATATTTATGGAAAGAAGAGTTAGAGTTCGTTTTGCCCCGTCGCCTACCGGCCCCTTGCATCCGGGCGGTATCCGTACGGCCCTTTACAATTACTTGTTGGCTAAAAAAATGGGTGGCGATTTTATTTTGCGTGTAGAAGATACCGACCAAAACCGCTTTGTGCCGGGTGCCGAGGAATTTATTATAGAAGCCCTTAAATGGTGCGGCATAGAGCCGAACGAAGGCCTCGGGTTTGGCGACGGCCCCCACGCGCCTTACCGCCAAAGCGAGCGCAAGCACTTATACCGCGATTTTGCCGATAAGCTGATTGCCACCGATAATGCCTATTACGCCTTCGACACCGAAGAGGAAATTGAAAAAATGCGCACCGATTTGCAGGCGCAGGGCAATGCAAGCCCCAGCTACAACGCTATTACGCGCCAGTATATGAAAAACTCGCTGGCACTGCCGCAGGATGAAGTGGAGCGCCGTCTGGCCAGTGGCGACCCTTACGTTATACGCTTTAAAATGCCGCGTAATGAAGAGGTGAAGTTTCACGATGAGATACGTGGCTGGGTAATGTTTAACACCGCCCAGCTAAGCGATGCCGTATTGCTTAAAAGCGATGGTATGCCTACATACCACTTAGCCAATGTGAGCGATGATTATATGATGCAGATAACTCACGTTATCCGCGGCGAAGAGTGGCTAAGCTCGGCACCGCTGCACGTACTGTTGTATCGTGCCCTGGGCTTTGAAGATGTAATGCCCAAATTTGCGCACTTACCTTTGCTGCTTAAGCCAGATGGGAATGGTAAGCTAAGCAAGCGCGATGGCGACCGCTTAGGCTTTCCGTTTTTTGCAATTAACTGGCACAGCACCGACCCCGAAACCGGCGCACCAACTGTTAACGAAGGATACCGCGAAAAGGGATTTTTCCCCGAGGCGTTTATGAATTTTTTGGTGCTGTTGGGCTGGCACCCCGGCGATAACCGCGAGGTTCTTAGCATCAATGAAATGATTGAGCTTTTTAGCCTGGAAAAGGTGCACAAAGCCGGCGCGCGCTACGATTACGAAAAGGCAAAATGGTTTAACCACCAGTATTTAAAAGCAAAAGATGATGCCGAACTGGCACGGGTAATAGAGCCGCAAATTATTGCCAAAGGCTACACCTTTGATTTTGAGTTTGCTAAAGAGTTTTGCCGCCTTATGAAAGAGCGCGCCACCTTTACTAACGACTTACTGGAAATGGGGTACTACTTTTTTGAAGATATAAAAGAGTATGATCTTGAAACAATTAAGAAAAAATACAGTAAAGAGAACCGCAGCCGGTTTGATGCAGTAACCGATGCAGTAAATAACGTGGCCGATTTTAAACCTGCCGAAGTTGAAAAAGCGGTAAAAGAATATGCTACAGCCAACAGTATTAAAATAGGCGAAATAATGCCGGTGCTTCGTTTAGCACTGGCGGGCACCATGCAGGGGCCGCCGGTATTTGAAATGATGGCGCTGTTGGGTAAAGAAAAATCGGTAGCGCGGTTAAAAAAATCGTTCAACTACTTCGATTCCCTGTAATTTAACACTTGCAAAATAAAATGAAGTAGAAAGAAGAAATTAATTCGCATAATTGTTCGTTGGTATTCACAAAAAAATATTTTTACAAAAAGTTTTTCTTACCACATTTGTCGTATTAAATTTACCATACAAAATCCCTAATCCTTAAAAAATCGAAAACATGGCGCGCAAAAAAAAGAGCGATGATGACGAAACACCCAAAGTAAAAAAGTCGGCTGCTAAAAAAGCCGATGAGAAGCCAACCAAAGCATCTAAGAAAAAAGATGACGATGATGAAGACGAAGAAGATGATGATGGCGATGTTGAGGTGAAAGACGATTATGAAAAATCGGATGAGGAAGATACAGATGATGAGCCATCGGTGGATGAGCTAAAATCTATGAAAGATCTGGAAGAGTTTGATGATATAATTGAAAAGCGCACTTCGGGCAAAGGCCGTAAGGCATCTAAAGCCGATGAGTATGATGATGAGGACTTTGAAGATTTTGATGATTTTGGAGAAGACGATGATGATTTAGGCGGCGGCAGAGGCGGTTTCGACGACGACTTTTAATTAAAAAACAAGCAGCAAATAACTAAAGCGTGCGGATTGGATGTAAGTTCAATCCGCATTCTTATTTTTGGACTACAATTATGGTACGACCAATACGGATTTTAGTAGCAAAAGTAGGATTAGACGGCCACGACCGTGGCGCCAAAGTAATTGCCAGTGCCCTTAAAGATGCCGGCATGGAAGTAATTTACACCGGCCTGCGCCAAACTCCCGAAATGGTAGTTAATGCAGCATTGCAGGAGGATGTGGATGCCATTGGCATATCTATACTAAGCGGGGCGCATAACACCGTGTTCCCTAAAGTATTGGCCCTAATGAAAGAAAAAGGCATGAACGATGTGCTACTTACAGGCGGCGGCATCATACCCGACGATGATATGCAAACCCTCCGCGCCAGCGGCTGCGGAGAACTATTCCCCCCCGGCACCCCTACCGCCCAAATAGCCGGCTACATTAAAGAGTGGGTGAAAGAACATAGGGATTTTTAGATATGAATTGGTTTAAAAATCAGTATGATATTTTTGTAGTTGATTACAAAGTTATCATCAAAGATAACCTTACCTATAAGCGGGCCTTTGTCGGTATTTTTTCGGTGTGTCTTTTAGTAGTAGAGTTTGCGATACTGTTTTTAGTAGCAGATATTCCAATTATATGGGTAACTATTTCTATTCTGGCTTTAGCCGCTATCATCGGTTGGCTTTTTATTCGATTAAAATCGAATGGTGTAATCGAAATTGATAACGAAAATCAGATTGTACGATATCACGAAAAATATACTCTTAAACGGCCGGATATTATCGGCATCAAAATATCTAGCGAAAGAGGTAGCGCAGGATATATATACGATTACCTTTCATTAATTACCAGAGAAACGAACGGGCAAAGCGTCTATCATATACTTAGAGTAAGTATAAATGATAAGAAAGGGGAAACGGAAACAGAAAGAATTGCTAAACTAATAGCAGATACCCTTCAAATGAAACTGGTGATTGAACCTAAAAAAAACTAATCTCCCGTTCTTCGAAGGTTCCGAAGCACAACTTCGAAGTTTAAATGAAAACGAGGTCTCCGACCTCGCAATTCCCTAAATTTGTCCTCCCTTAAGATGTACCGTAATCAAGGGCAATAGGTCTCCCTTCTCCATTTTTCATGGAGAAGGGAGAAGTCCAACGGACAGAGGTGTTTCATCCCGATTTATCGGGAGATGAGGCGGCGGCTGGCTTTATGAACGCAAGTGGTTAAATCATTTTGCCATATCAATACTGTATTTACATTTGCACCCGCAACAAAAAAACCTATGAAAGAGTTCTCTACACTACTTACCGAACTTACCCCCGAAGGCCACTTAATTATTACCATCAACCGCGAAGACAAGCTAAACGCGCTTAACAAAGCCGTAATAGCCGAATTGGACGAAGTGGTGGAAGAAATTTACAACAACCCTGATATAAAGGGCGCTATTATTACCGGCAAAGGCCCTAAGGCTTTTGTGGCCGGCGCCGATATAAGTGAGTTTAAGGGTATGAACGAAGAGCAAGGCCGCGCACTGGCCCGCCGCGGACACGACGTGTTCGATAAAATAGAAATGAGTGGTAAGCCAATCATTGCGGCCGTAAACGGTTTTGCACTGGGTGGCGGCTGCGAATTAGCTATGGCCTGCCACATACGCATAGCCAGCGAAAACGCCAAGTTTGGCCAGCCCGAAGTTAAATTGGGCATTATCCCCGGCTATGGTGGCACTCAACGCCTTACGCAGTTAATTGGCAAAGGCAAAGCCCTTGAGCTTTTAATGACCGCCGACACCATCGATGCCACCTGCGCTGAAAAACTGGGCCTGGTAAACGATGTAGTGCAAACTGTTGAATTAATGGAAATAAGCAAGGCAATGCTGCAAAAAATAACCGGCATGGCTCCGTTTGCCATTGCCCAGGTAATACAAAGCGTATACGCCCACTTCAAATCGGGCATAGATGGTTTCGATACCGAAATAGACCTGTTTGGCCGCTGTGTAGCCACCGAAGATTTTGCCGAGGGCACCTCGGCCTTCCTCGAAAAACGCAAAGCAAAATTCGAAGGAAAATAAAAACAACAAAGCCCCGCATTTGCGGGACTTTGTTGTTTTTATAATAGATATCTTCCATACCCTCTCAAACAGATATTATTCCATTTCCCTTCTCTATTTTGGAGAAGGTGCCCGTAGGGCGAATGAGGTAGATGGAGAGGGGTGTCGACAAGGTCGACGGGGTGAGGCGGCTGTTGGCTGCTTATATCTCTGAAGGTTTGCAACGGGCCCCTTCACAACGGCCTTGAGGCTCACAGCCTTGAATTTTTTGGTTCAAGCCAAAAAGAACAGAAACGCGGAACAAAGCAATACTTTTAAGGTGCTGTACCATTTACTTAGCCTGCGCAGTAAATAAATCCCCCTTCCCTTAAAATTTCTCTTTCGGGTGTTCGTCATAATATAACACACTATTATTCGATATTAAAATGCACCCTCCGTAAGTTTGCTGAAACCAATTTCAGCAACAGTGTTTGAGCAAAAGCTTCAAGCTGTTTAGCCAAAGTTTTATACCCTCACCTTTTAAGGAAACGTCTTTTTAATGCGCCATGCTGCAGCAGGTGTATTATATAGTAGCAAACAGGTATATCCATTTGGTAAAATAATTGCACTTTTACTTCAACACCCTAATTAGTAATTCACCCATTTTTCACCCATTAAACTCATTTAAATCATGGAAATTAATTCTGTACTCTATTTTGTTATACCCATAGTAGTTTTACTACTCGGTGCCGTTTTTTACCGCGCCGTTTTCAGGCTGTTCGGTATTGTTATTATCCCCGAGGACCGTATTGGCCTTGTAACTAAAAAATTCGTGTTGTTTGGCGAGCACAAGCAACTACCCGAAGGCCGCTTTATTGCCACCCGCGGCGAAGCGGGTTTCCAGGCACAAACACTGGCCCCCGGTATCTACTTCTGGTATTGGTTTTGGCAGTTCGATATCACCATGCAGCCCTTTTATGTAATACCCAACGGTAAAATTGGTTTGTTGCTGGCTAAGGACGGTATCGAACTCGAAACTGGTCGTGTACTAGCCCGCAAGGTAGATTGCGACTCGTTCCAAAATGCCGAAATGTTTATGAACAACGGTGGCCGCAAGGGCCGCCAAACCGGTGTGCTTACCGCAGGTACCTTCCGTATCAACACTTTTCTGTTTGAGGTTACCATTACCGACATGACGCACATACACGATAACCAGGTAGGTATTATCACTACTATGGATGGCGAATCAATCGAACCCGGACAAATTGCCGGTAAACAGGTAGAGGGCCACACTAACTTCCAGGATGCCGACGCCTTTTTAAGTGCTGGTGGTAACAAAGGTTTGCAGCAGCAGGTAATATTAGCCGGTTCGTATAACCTTAACCCCTGGTTTGTAAAGGTAGAAGAAGTGAAGATGACCGAAATACCTATTGGCCACGTAGGCGTTATTATATCTTACGTAGGTGAAGACGGTAAAGACCTTAGCGGTGCCGAGTTTAAACACGGTAACATTGTAGAGAAGGGTAAGAAGGGTGTTTGGGCCGAGCCAATAGGCCCCGGTAAATACCCGCTTAACCCGTTTACATTGCGTGCCGAGGTGGTACCTACAACCAACTTAGTCCTTAACTGGGCCAGCGCCCGCAGCGAAAGCCACCAACTGGATAAAAACCTAAGCACTATTACGGTGCGTAGTAAAGACGGTTTCCCATTTAATCTCGACGTTTCGCAGATTATACATATACCTGCTACCGAGGCACCAAAGGTTATTGCCCGTTTCGGTAACATGAACAACCTGGTTAGCCAGGTGCTTGAGCCTACCATTGGTAACTACTTCCGTAACAGTGCACAGGATAGCGATGTTATCTCCTTCCTGGGTACGCGTAAAGAGCGCCAGAGCGCTGCCCGCGAGCATATCGGTACCGTATTAGAACAATACAACGTGCATGGGGTAGATACCCTGATAGGTGATATTGTGCCACCGGAAAGCCTGATGAAAACCCTTACCGACCGTAAACTCGCCGAAGAGCAAAAGGTAACTTACGAAACCCAGAAGAAGGCGCAGGAAACACGCCAGGCGCTGGAAAAAGAAACCGCTATTGCCGAGATACAGAAGGAGATTGTAAAGGCCGACCAGGGTGTGCAAATTGCCAAGCGCATAGCCGATGCTACGGTAGAGAAAGCTACCGGTGATGCTAACTCAGTTCGTTTGCAATCGAACGCCGAGAGCGACCGTATTAAAATACTGGCAAGCGCCGATGCCGAAAGAACCAAGCTGATAGCTAGCGCACAAAGCGAACAGGTAAAACTGATGGCCGATGCTGAAGCAGAAAAAATTTCGAAGACCGGTGCGGCTGAAGCTGAAAAGATTTTGGCAATCGGTAAATCAAACGCCGAGGCTTACCAACTTTCGGTAACCGCTATGGGTGGCAACAACTTTACCCAGTTGAAGATTACCGAGGCCATCGGTAACAGCAAAATCAAAGTAATACCGGATGTATTAATTGCCGGTGGCAACGGCGACAGCGCCAACGGCCCTATAAACGGTTTACTCGGCTTAGAGTTACTTAAAGAGGTAATGAAAAAGAACGAGAAGGATAGTAAGAACTAATCGTCTATCGCACAACAACATCCGAAGTTTTTACAACTTCGGATGTTTAAATAAGCAAGATCAACCGTTATAAACTGCTTGCTAATAAAATAAAAAGGGTGCCGGTTTACCAGCACCCTTTTCTAAAAACGAGATCGTTGCGAGAAAATTTTGATTGCCGTTAAGGCAAACAAAATGACGAAGCCAAATGGAACGAAGTGGAATTCACGAATTCCGCTTTATAATAGATATGCCATGAGTAATCCTACACCTGCAAAGCACTAGCGAAATTTCGACCAAACCCGCATTTAAGTTCCGTAGGAACATAAGATTTTATAACGCCGGGCTTCAGCCCGGCGACGAAAGGCTGTTATTTTCTCCTCCTTCGCCGCTACCGCGGCGGTTTTTAAGGAGGAGTGGTCGAACGAAGTGAGACCGAGGTGGTCTTACCCAAAAACAAACGCCCCCCCCGCAGATGTCCCGTGCATCAAAAACTCTGCGGTAACAAAGAAGATGCAAACACGAATTGCTAATTATTAAAACAAAAACAAAAAATGACAAACTATATTTTAGAAAACGAATTGAAAAACGATTTATTAAACAACGAACAACTACTGTGGGTGGGCAAACCCCGCACCGGTATCATCTTCCGCAGCAGCGATGTATTCTTCATCCCCTTTAGCCTTTTATGGACCGGCTTTATATTGTTTTGGGAGCGTGGCGTGATAGCTATGGGCAACCCCTTTATGATACTGTGGGGTATACCCATGGTGGCGATGGGTTTTTACATCACCATTGGCCGTTTTATGGTAGATGCTGTTAGGCGTAAAAACACAACCCTCGGCATCACCGGCGAACGTATCCTTGTAAAAACAGGTGTGTTTAAAATCAGCACTACTGCCTTTACCATTAAAAACCTGCGCACCATCCGATTACAACAAAATAGCAATGGCACCGGCACCATCACCTTCGATGGCGGAAACGTAAGACACTACTGGGCCGAGGGCCTGGACTGGTTAGGCACCAAACAACCCAGCCGTTTCGATAACATCGAAAACGTAAAAGAGGTTTACAATACCATACAGCTATTACAACACGGCAAAATGGCTGCGTAATTAATCCAAAGCCATCCGAAGTTTTTAAAACTTCGGGTGTGTAAATAAAAAGTGCACCGGCTAGCCGGTGCACTTTTTTATTTAAGGTCATTGCGAACCCCGAGGCTTTGCGAGTGGGTGAAGCAATCCTCTAAGTATAAAGCACTAATGCAGTCCTGACGAAACCTATTTTTTGTTTCTATTAGATAGCGATAACTTCCTTTTTGTATATTAGTTAAACCTATGATAACAGTTGATGAAATACGTAAAAAGGCATTACGCCGCTACGAAGATTACTTGCGTAGTCTAGTTAAGGGCGATAGCTTCTTTCCATTAATTATACCAGCGGATAAAAAGTTAGATAGGGTTGGCGGTGTTGCGAACATCATTGAGCAGCTCAATCCTATTTACGAGGGAAGTAAAGAGGCTATCGGCTATGGCTACTCTCTTGAAACAGTAACGACAAATGGTAAGGTAGGGCCAATAACGACAATAAAGAAGCTATGGTTTTCTACTGAAGAAGACTATCTGAAATATTTAAAAAAAGAGGTTGAGGTCAAATTATTTAAGGAGCAATTGGGAGTTGTGTTGGCCGCGTATCCGGTTTTAAAAGAATTATTTAGTCAATCTCCAACCTTAATAAGAGATAATTTAAACCAATGGGATAGTCTGATAAAGGTGTGTCGTTATTTTGAAACGAATACTCATACGGGACTTTATATTCGTGAATTGCCGGTTTCAGTCCATACCAAATTTATTGAACGAAACCAAGGTGTTATAATTCGCCTTGTTACTCAAATAGTGCCTCATTTAATTCATAAAGACGGTGAAACATTCGAAGAAAAGCTTGGGTTAAAAGGGAAACATAATCTGATTCGCATCCGGTTTTTGGATGATACGTTGCAAGTGTTAGTAGGCTTTAAAGAGATAGGCATAGCAGAAACAGAAATCAATTTTTTGAATATACCGTGTAAAAGAGTTTTTATAATAGAGAATGATATTGCAGCCCTTACGTTTCCTCAGGTAGAAAACGCAATCGTTTTATTCGGCAAGGGGTTTAATGTGGCCTCTTTGAAGAATGTAAAATGGTTAAATGAGAAGGATATTTATTACTGGGGTGATTTAGATGTTCATGGGTTTGAAATCTTATCACAACTCCGCAGCTATTTTATGCATACAAAATCATTGTTGATGGATATAGATACGGTTAGGTTTTTTCAATATGAAAAATGGCATGAAAATTCAACAACAGGCAGAAAGACGATAACAGGTTTAAATCCATCTGAACAAAACGCTTATAATTATATAAAAGATAGAGATGTTCCAATTCGTTTAGAGCAGGAGCAGATACCGCTTTCTATCGTTAGGAAAAGTCTGTCAATGATTTCTTGATATTCTCGATGGCCCAAATCGTCCTTGTCTGAAGCCCAGCCCAAGCCCAGCCGACGAGGATGCTCCGGTGTTAGCATTTGCAATGCATTTTCCCAACTGGAGCGAGCGTCCGGATGCCGGGGTGTCGGCTTTTATTACCTTCGCCTCCTTAACCGCACCGCATGAACTTTCCAATGCTTAACGTAACCAACAAAAACTGGGGCAACGAATCCGACCCTTCTGTATTTATATTGATGGATGCCTTTATTACGAACGACAACCCCGACCTGTTTAGCGACTATTACAGCGAAAAGATATTCTGCGATTCAATGGGCAATTTATATCGTGTAACCGGTAGAACACTGCCCGCAGAGTGGCGTAAGCTATTGCGCTTTATACCGGGTATGTACAAAATAGAGTTGCAATTAAAAAAGCTGAACAGAAGAATGGAACTGGAAGAACTGCGCAAATTTCTATTGAGCAGAATAAACGAATTCGAACTAACCGACTTCGATAAAAAATGGATTAAGCATGTAGAGCAAGCTCCTAACCATTACGAAATTATAGCGGGCCAGGTAAAATAAAGCGGGCTGTTTCATTACTCGCTTACTCAGTTTCGTCTATCTCTTTCACCAGGCCATCTTGCACGGGCTCAATATCATGACCAAATGCATAATAGTGGTCTATTATCCATTTGCCACTTTTAAAAATAAACGAAATATACGGGCTTCCGTACTCGTTTTGCGTTATAAACAAGTTATCTCCTTCGCCGGGTTCGTAATCAAAATCGAAACAATTTAAAATGTTTAGGTTCAGTGCAATCCATTCGGCGTTAAGCCCATTACCTATATCATTCTTCGGTAATTCGTATAGGCCCATCATCCCATCATTTACCGGGCCGGCATACTTAAAAAGCTGCCAAATATATACCAGCGGAATATTCTCGTTTTCCTTTTTAGGCACTTTTACCAATTGGTCATTTACCTTCCGGTAATACTCCTGTTTGCGGAATTTTATCTTTTCATTGCCGCAACTACAAAGCTTTAATCCTTTACTAAAATCACACATGGCTAATTGTTTTACTTCAATCTTTCATTGCCTGTTCAATGGCATCATAGTTTTCTGCTAAAAACAAATCAAGCAAGGCAAAGGCTTCTGCATTTGTAAAGGCTTTGTCAATTACATCAAAGGCTGTTCGTCCTCCCAATAAACCAAAGAGTATCTTCTTTCTAACGGGCCGGTTGTACCATAGGGAAAACGAAAAATCTTTCGGATCCCCTTCGGCGGTCAATTCTAAGCTGAACTTGTTTGTTTGATTCGTAAAGCCTACAGAGGGATTATATTCAGCCCGTTCAGCCAAATCATCCATTTTCTGTAGCTCCGTTTTCCATGCATAGTTCAGTGCAAAGTCTTTCACCTGCTCTGCTGAAAGTAGTCGGTCGGAATATTCTATCTCCCGTTTATCGGGGTGGCAAATTGAGTATTTATACGCCATCGACTTTTATTTTTTAATCTAACTCCCAATTGTTGCTAACGTCGGGACCTAAAGCATCCTCCGTGTATCTTCGTGCCCTTAGTACCTCCGTGGTTAAGCTTGTATTCCTGTATTCCCGATTTTCTGAATTCCAGTATTCCTGATTCCCTGAATTCCTGTATTCCCGATTTCCTGGTTTCCCGTATTCCTGATTCCGCTATTCCTCCAAAAACTTCTCCATCAACGGCACAATAAACAAATCCGGTTTTTCGCCCGGCTTTAAAGTTATAACCTCTCCAATACACTCGCCATGCTTTCCGGGTACTATCATTAACCGCGAGTTCGCAATTAACCGGTGCATCTCTACGGCGTGCTCCGGAGATGCCACATCCTGGTCGGCCATTATAAGTAGGGTAGGGGCTTTAATTGATTTCAGTAAGTCATCAGGTATATCTTTAAAATCTACCATCCGGTGGGCATCCTTATCATGCATTACCTGCAGTCCTGCAGGGTCTGGTGCTACTTTCAGGTATTCATCTTTCAAGCCCTGCGGCATTTGTTCCAGTGTAGCGCCCTTCATAAACTCCCAAAACCCAGCTGGCGCACCACTGCGTTTAGTTAGCGGCGAAACCGGTACCAGTTTATTAACCAACTCCGGGTGGCGGATAGCAATTTGCAACACCGTAGTGCCTCCGTTACTAAACCCTAAAAAATCTGCCTTGCTGATGTTCAGGCTTTTTAAAAGCGCTGCCACATCATCGGCATCCTGCTCAAAGCTAACACCGGCTTCTCTATCGCTACTGCGGCCATGCGCCTGTAAATCCATAGCAATAACCTGGTGGTGCTTTGCCAGCTCGGGTATTATTTGCGCAAAGCTTGTTTGTATGGTCGAGCCTCCGCCATGCACTAACACCAGCGGCTTACCTTTGCCATAAACTTCGTAATACATTTTCAAGCCGTTTACATCGGCATAGCCCGATTTAAATTTTAAGCTATCAGTAGCCATAGTTGTGTTAGTTGTTTTTGTGGTGCCGGGTTTGTTGCGGCAGCCAGTCGTAAGTATTAAAAGTAGCAGTAAGTATGTTACCGGTTGTTGCATATTGCCTTATTCAGTAGGCTAATATATTTTTTATTCTGTTTTGCCTGCACCAAGCCTGGTGTAGGGGTCATACATATAAAGCCTTACTTTTTATAAGCTATTGCGATTTCAGATGGAATAAGCCCCTTTACAAACGTTCTTTCAAATCGCAGCCACTTGGCCTCATCAATAAATTCTTCCATTAAAAGCGGCCGGCAGGCACCCATTAATCTCAAATTCACTGCCTTGGGCACTACATGGTATAGCCGCTCATAAAAGCTGTGCTTCTTATCCTTCTTACTTAAATTCAGTAATACAATCCGCCCGCCTGGTTTTAGCAGCCGGTGCATTTCATTTAGTATTTTGGGTATGTCGGTTAAAGGGATTAAATCAAGCATATAGCCGCTGTAAATCATGTCAAAACTGGCACCTTCAAACGGCGTATTTCGGGCGTCGCAGTTTAAAAGCTTAAAATTCTTATGTCCTTCTTTTAATAGCCGCTCACTGGTTTTGGCAAGCATTTTATCCGAAATGTCTATGCCATGCAATACCACATTTTTATTAAGCCGCTTTATCAATTCTAAAAATATCATGCCTGGCCCAACGGCTACTTCTAAAACCGCCTCGTTGCCTTTTATAGCTGCCTGTTCTAAAGCCTTAAGGTGATAGCTTCTTTCTACAAAAGCCGCTGTGCCGCCATAAAACCAGCTTTGAAAGTCGTAAGCATTCCCAATTTCCTCATTCGAGAAACCGTGTGTATCTACCGATGAGTATTTCATGTATTAGTTTTTTAAAGGTAAGTATGAAGGTAAGGATATCGTTGGTCTTTTATATCGAAAAAGATATCTTTATGCTATGAAAAACACCAAACTTATTTTTGTATACAACTCTACATTAAACCCCGCATCGTTGGCGGCCGATTTTATTCATGGCATTTTTCCGCAGCAAGATCCTAAATGCAGTTTATGCAACCTTACTTATAGTTTGGTTTTTCAAAAAAGAGAGTGGAAAGATTTTGTAGAAACCCTTCCCTGCACAACAAGCTTTATGCTGCGCGATATGTTTGTAATGAAATACGGTAAAGAGTATAAGGGAATATTTCCGGCTGTATTTATACAGCAAAATCTTAGTAGCCCTAAAATAGAATGCATCATTACTGCCGAACAGATAAATGCCGTAAAATCGTTAGATGAGTTAAAGGTGTTGGTTACAAGTGCCCTGGCACAAAATGTTACAGGGGCCGGTGCTACCCCGGTATCTGTTGCCTAAGTCTGCTGCGCCCGCACCTGCTCTTCTCCGTGCTCTTCGTGTCTCCGTGGTTAAGCTGGACTGACTGTATTTGTATTTTCCTGTATTCCCGATTCCCTGTCGCCCTGATTTTCCGACTTCCTGTTTCCTGTATTAACCGGCTGTCTTCGCCCCATCCCAGGCCTCTACAAAGTTTATTAGCACCTTCTTCATGGCCTCCAGCGCCTGCGGGTTTATCTTGTCTATCGTATCTAAGCGCGTATGGTAAATCGGGTATAGCTTTTCCGAGTCCATACCTATTATACATACTGCCGGTATACCTTCTATATGAAAAGCCGAGGCATCTGAAGCCCCTACCAACAGCGGCAATTTTTTTACCGGCACACCGGTAGCACTAAATGCATCGGCCACTAACTGCACATGCTCTTTTTTATAAAACACAAGCGTGTTGGCCTCGTTAGTGCCTATGGTTAGGTGTTCAGCATCTTTAATGGTATCTACATTAAATAAAAAGGCCTTCTCTTGCAGTAACTGCTGTTTGTGCGCGCGGGCATAAGCCCAGGCGCCACGCAGGCCGCGCAAACTGGCGCGAGCGTCCGCTCGTGCCTAAATAATTCTTCGTGCCCTTCGTGGTTAATTATGTATTTCTGTATTTGTTTGGCCTTATCAGGGTCTCTCGCCCCGAAGACCCTGATGAAACCGGGCACTTTTATATGCAGAAAAACGTAAAACAAAAGTCTATTTCACCATCCGCAGGATGGTGCGGTATTTTACAAAGTTGCTCTCGCTGTGTACGCCGCTTACCGCCCCTCCGGTAGATATCTCGTTTTCAGTGCGAACAAATGCACGGTATTCACCCCCATACAAAGGCTGCGGCGTTGGCAAAGCTACTTCGTATTCTGCTCCGCTTGGTATTTCAGCCGTAGATTGCGCATACCAAATCAGCGGTGCCGTAGCCGATGCAGAAGTTATATAACGTACTACAGGAGGTACTGCAAGGCTCGACTTTTCGATATACAAGCTAAGCCGCGCCGAAGAAACACTCGCCGCCCCTATAGCCCATGCAATACACTCCATATACGAGCTATACAACTGAAATTTAGCATGCACGTATTTATAGTTGGAACTTCCCGGAACCGTTACTTTTGCCCCACCGGAGTTACGTGCCCAGCAGCCGCCGGCAAATGTAGAAAACATACGCACCCGGTTTGTGAACTCATCTTGTGTATTTTGTGATATAACTATGCCACCACAGTTATTATCGCTGTTAAACACAGGGGTACCTTCAAACACCGTTACCGAATCATCCGGAAAAGGCGATCGGTACTCGGCTACAGTAGCCTCTTGCATCAGCGATACCTGCCCAAACTCTCCAACAGTAAAGGGTATATTACCTAGTATCTGTGTGTATTTATCTTTTATTGCCGATAAGCTTATACCACTATTGTTCCAGGTTTGTTTTACCTGGTTATAATAGCTGGCATTAAAATCTTCAATGAGCGCTGCCCGCTGGGCCGAATCGTTTGTTTCGGTAATTATTTTGCCGTCATAATCCATTTGCGCTTTCAGGCCCGGGTAATCGTTCTCCAGTTTTGCCAATAGGGTATTGCGCTCGGTTGCTACAGCATTATAAAGTGCCACTGCCTTGGCCGAGTCGAGATATACCAGGCTGGTAGATTGTTCTAAATTACTTAATGAAGAATAATCGCGGCCTTTGTCCTTTTTGCAACTGGCTACAAACAAAAGGGCTAGGAATAATAAAAACAAAACAGGTTCTCTTTTCATGGGTATTATGGTTGTTTGATTGTATTGCTAAAATAATTTTTGGGTTAAAATCAAGGGCATATTCTTAAAAAAAAGTGCAGCTGTAGCTAATGCTGACATGGCGTTGTTCCTGGTGTTCTTGCCCAGAGCGACAAGAACGCCAGGAACTCACAATAAAACAGGTCTTTAACTCCGTAATTCACCCCCCCCTCCAAAACTTTTACCGCCCTATTTTGTTTAAGTATTCAATAGAACATAGTAAACAAAAAATTATGCAGAAAGTAATGATAGAAGTTGATGCAGACGAAATTGGCGATAACCACTTAATGACCACCATAGATACCCCCCTGCGCGAAGATGCCTTTGCTATGGACGATGAACTTAAAATTGAATTGATTGAAGAGAAGTTCAGGGATATAATGAACATTTTAGGCTTAGACCTGGAAGACGACAGCCTTAAAGGCACCCCCCACCGCGTGGCCAAAATGTATGTAAAAGAAATTTTTAGCGGCTTAAACCCCGCCAACAAGCCCAAAGTAGCCTTGTTTGAAAACAAGTATAACTACAACGAAATGCTGGTAGAAAAGGATATTACTTTTTACAGCAACTGCGAGCACCACTTTGTGCCCATTATTGGCAAGGCGCACGTAGCCTACATAAGCAACGGTCGGGTAATTGGTTTATCTAAAATAAACCGCATTGTTAATTACTACGCCAAACGCCCGCAGGTGCAGGAGCGCCTTACCATACAAATTGCCAATGCTTTAAAAGAGGCTTTACATACCGAAGATGTAGCTGTGATAATAGATGCCCACCATTTGTGCGTATCCTCCCGCGGAATACAGGATGTCAGCTCCTCTACAATCACCTCCAGCTACAGCGGCAAATTTTTAAACGACCAAACCCGCAACGAATTTTTGGGATACACAGGGTTTAAAAAGTAGCGCCTGCGCAAGCCAAAGCTATCTCGTTCTTCTAAGTGTTCCAACGGACCACTTAGAAGTTCTAATGGAACGAAAGTCTCACGACCTTCACTAGCAGCTATATAACCGATTGATAACAGAAACTTTTTTACGGCGCACTGGTGTCATACAACTAATTGAACTTGTATTAATCCAAATTACAATTTGCCCTAAATATTTGCTTACATTTGCCGCATCATAAAACGATAAAAGCATTGAGCCATGTAATGCCCTGCAATTTCTCTCCTATGCATTTTGCCCTTATTTAATGGCCCGACATTCTATTGTCATTATTTTCTAATTTTAATTTAACTGATATGGCTATTTCAACCAAATATGGCCGTACATACCATTACCCTTTTTCACCGGGTACTAGTAGCGACGACCGTATCAATCATACTTACTGGAACGATATTCAACAGATAAAACACCTCGTTCACACCGAAAAACTGGATGGTGAAAACAACTGCCTTTCTAAGCACGGGGTATTTGCGCGCTCGCATGCGGCACCAACTGTTTCGGCTTGGAGCAAGAGCATACGCGATTATTGGCATCTGATAAAAAACGACCTCAACGACCTGGAAATATTCGGAGAAAATCTTTTTGCCGTTCATTCAATCGAATATTCCAAGATCGAGTCGCACTTTTTTGTTTTTGGCATACGGTTGCACGACCGCTGGTTAAGTTGGGACGAAACCAAATTCTACGCCGCCACGCTCGACCTGCCCACTGTGCCCGAGATAAAGCTTTTCGACACACCGGTAGACAGGAACCAATTTGAAAGCGAAGTGCTTGATATTGTTCAAAAAGAAAGTGCGTTAGGTTCAATCGATGTTCTATCGGGCAAAGCATGTACAATGGAAGGTATTGTAACACGCAACACGGCCGATTATAGTGTAACCGATTTTAGTGCCAACGTATTTAAATTCGTACGCAAAGGGCATGTAAAAACTGATGAACACTGGACCCGTAATTGGAAACGGGCAAAACTAAGCTGGGAAAAAGGAGGGCCCCATTATGTGGACCATAGCTAAAAACAAAAATTGGGAAACCCTCTGCAACTGCTTTGATTGGGTAGCCGACATGAAAAATGTTCCGCAGGATTCAATTTACCATGCCGAAGGCGACGTGGCAACACATACGCAGATGGTACTGCGCGAATTGCAGCAACTGCCCGAGTTTAAACTTCTGGATAAACCCGTGCAGGAAATTCTGTGGGCGGCTGCTTTATTACATGATGTAGAGAAACGCAGCACTACGTTTACCGATAATGAAGGCCGTATTACCTCACCTAATCACGCAAAAAAAGGTGCGTTTACTGCGCGCGGTATTTTGTACCGTGACATACCAACCGATTTTCATGTTCGCGAACAAATTGCAAACCTGGTGCGCTACCATGGCTTGCCCATATGGCTGTTGCACAAATCAGAGCCTGACAAGCGCTTGGCTAAGGCAAGCTTTGAGGTGGATACCAATTTGCTAACCATGCTGGCCAAAGCTGATATGCGCGGCCGTATTTGCAACGACAAGGATGAAATGCTTTACCGGGTAGAGTGTTTTAAGGAATTATGTATTGAATTGGACTGTTTTGGCAAAGCGCGGCATTATAAAACCAATGCTGCACGCGTCAATTATTTCCTTAAAGAGGATTCCGATATCAATTACGTGCCTTTCGATAGTCCTGAGTTTACGGTGATACTTATGTCGGGGCTGCCCGGTTCAGGTAAAGATACCTTTATTAAAAAACACTATCCCGATTTACCTGTTATCAGTCTCGACGCCTTGCGGCTGAAAATGAACGTTAGTTTTGGCGATAGTCAGGGAAGCGGACATGTAATACAAGCTGCCAAGGAGCTGGCGAAAGAACTGCTGCGCAAAAAACGGCCGTTTGTTTGGAATGCTACCAACATTACTAAACAAATGCGCGAGCAATTAACCGCTTTGTTTTTTACCTACCGTGCCGCGGTGCGTATCGAATATGTTGAGGTGCCTTTTAAAACCCTTGTCCGGCAAAACCAAAACCGCGAAGCAATAGTTCCGTTAGCGGCTATAGAAAAGATGATAGATAAGCTGGAACCACCTGTATTTAGCGAAGCACATGAAATCAACTATCACGTTGGCTGACAAACAGAGCAAATGCTAAGTGGCAGTCGGTCTCATCCTTCGGGGTGCTCAATTGGAGCACCCCGAAGTTCTTAATGAAACGAAAGTCTCCCGACTTTCTCATTTGCATTTGGCTGTTAAAGTCTTCCGCCTATGGCGGAGAGATTTAGAGTAGCTTTTGCATTTTAATTAAACATTATTTCATATCTTTGTATGATATAAAAGTTCTTTGATTTATTGGTTCATTCATACGGCAAAAATGGGCGGTAAAGGCGGCTTATTTGTAAACCTATTACAGGATTAAGGCCTAAATGTGTCAACTTTTTTCAGGACGACACACACACCGTGTCTTGTCCTGAAATAGGTTGACAAAAAGTTGACACTAAATTTGCGACAAAATGAGTTACTACCAAAAAGAAGCGGTTATCCGGGAATACCTACAAGGCGGTATAAGCTGCCGGAAACTGGCTAAAAAATATGGGATA
>JBGAUW010000003.1:0-396528 GCA_044228435.1 Chitinophagales bacterium | reverse complement strand
CCTGCAGCCAATCCGTTAATAGTAGCATTGCCCGTGGCGGTTCCGTTCCAGTTGTATTGATAAGGTGGTGTGCCACTGGTTACAGTAATAGTTGCACTACCGTTATTACCACCATGGCAGGAAACTTCTGTTTGCGATTGAGTAAAGATGATTGAAACCGGTTGCGTAACAGAATTGGATATTGTAACGCTGCAAGCGTTATTGTCGGTAACGGTAAGGTTGTAGTTATCGGCCTGCAGGCTGGTAATGGTAGAACCTGTATATGTTTGGCCACTGTTTTGCGCTGCCCAGCTATAGCTGTAAGCAGGCGTTCCGCCCGATACATAAGCCGTTAAACTGCCCAACCCACCGGTACAAGTAAGGTTTATTACAGCAACAGAATCCAGCACAAGGGCAGTTGGTTCAGTAACTGTATAATTTGCCGAAGCAGAGCACCCTGTTCCATCTGTAATGGTAACGCCGTATTGGTTTGCTACCAGTAAAGAGGCCGTTGCGCCTACCTGCGAGTTGCTCCAGGCATAGCTATAAACACCATTGCCTCCTGTAGGGTTGGCGGTTATACTACCGTTGTTGCCACCCGCGCACGATACATTGGTTATAGTAGGTGCATTTATGGTAACTACGTTGCCGGTAGTGCCAACAGTGTAAGTTGCGCTTGCAGTACAACCACTTTGGTCGGTAGCGGTTACGCTATAATTGCCGGGGCTTAAGTTAGTAGCCGTAGCCCCTGTCTGCGCATCCGACCACACAAACCCAATAGTACCGGTGCCACCCGATGCGGTGGCAGTAATGCTTCCGCTGCTGGTGCAGGTTACATTAGTAATAACCGGTGCGCCCAAAACAACAGCCGTAGGTTCCGTTATAGTAAAGGTAGCCGAACCTACGCATAAATTTGCATCGGTAACAGTTACATTAACCACACCGGCCGATACGTTACTTAGGGTTGCATTAGCAGTAGGTCCATTGCCGTTCCAGTTATAGTTGTAAGGTGCTGTGCCGGTTACTACAGTTATTGTTGCGCTGCCGTTGTTTCCTCCAAAACACAACACCTCGGTTTGCGATTGGGTAAAAGTTAAAAAAGGAGTTGAAGTAATAGTATAAGAACCGGTTACAGAACATGTCTTTGAGTCGGTTACTGTTAGGTTGTAATTATCGGCCGATAAATTGCCAATGGTTTGCCCCGCATAAGTTTGCCCGTCTGAGGGTCTGCTCCAGCTGTAATTATATGTCGGTGTGCCACCTGTTGGGTTGCCTACTATAGTACCGGTAGGCGAGGTACACCCTATATTAGTAATGGTAGCTGCATTTAAGGTAAGGGCTGCCGGCTGCGATACATTATAAGTACCGGTTGCGGTGCACCCGGCTCCATCATCTACAGTTACGGTATACGGCCCGGCTGTAAGGTTTGGGTCGGTAGCAGTTGTAGGCCCGTTGCTCCAAACATAGTTATATATGCCTGTGCCGCCGCTGGGGTTAGCAGTAATGCTTCCGTCAGCACTGCCAAAGCACGATGGGTTGGTTATTGTAGGGCTGCCTAAGGCAACAGTATTTCCACCGGCGGTTACGCTAAGTGTTCCGCTGGCCGTAGCTGTGCATGCTTTCGAGTCGGTTACGGTAACGGTATAAGTGCCTGCATTCACTCCGTTTAATACCGAGTCGTTTTGAACCGGTGCCGAGTTCCATACAAAATTAAAAGGACCGGTGCCACCGGTGTGCGAAGCTAATAGCGTACCGCTACCGGTACCTGAACAATTTATTTGGTTCACATTAGGCACATTGGCTGTGAGTAAAGCCGGGCTGGTAATTATTACAGTATCGCTGCGCACACAAGCCGAAGCATCGGTTGCTGTAAAAACATATGTACCCGGCGCAAGGTTACTATAGGTTAATGTGTTAGGCCCCCCGTTAGCCCAGCCATAACTTAAGCCGGCATTGCTGGTGGTAGCATGGGCATAAGCCACACCATTGTTAGCGCCAAAGCAGGTAACGTTCCGCGAAGAATCGATACCCGCTTGCAGAGCGCCTGCAAGTGTTACATTTACATTGTCCGATACCACCACCGGTACTCCACCGCTGCAGGGCAGGTAAGTAGCCCGGGCGGTATAGGTGGTATTGCTGGCACCGGGGCACACGCTCAGTGTAGCACTGGTACCTATAACCGAGCCACCCTGTAGCCATTCCACCGATACTATCGATGGGCCATTAGGCGTAAAGCGCCATGCCTCGTTGCTGGCTGTCCATACTCCGGTATTTCGGCCCGGAGGTGCAATACCTTGCGTGCCAGTTACATTTTGTATTCCTATTGTCGCATACCCGTTATTCCATCCGCTGCAAGTTGGCTTATCCTTTATGTATACTTCAATTACGTTGGTAGTTTCATATAATACAATTTGCTGCGTAGTGCGCAGGCTATTACATTGATAATGCGGTACCGTACTAAAATTAACTACAAATGTGCGGCATGGGGCTGTGCCAAGCACAGCATAATTAATATTGGCCGGGTAGGTTATAGAAGGTGGAAAAAAAACAATTGTAGCCCCTTTTGTGGGATCCATATCATGATAGGCTCCATTAATAGAGTTATTGTAAACACCGGCCGGTGGCGGACCCGGGGTAGGAATTGAACCGGTATATGACCATCGGCACGATTGTGCAGCCAGCGAGGTGTCGAACGTAATAAGCCCGTTTGCACCTATTACAGCTTCATTGTAGGAGTTGCCATAAAAGCAAAAAGTAAACGGTAGAGTAATTTTACTGCTAAAAATATCATCCTGGTTAATAAACAACTTTGTGCCGCCGGTAAAAGAGAAAGGTGGTGAATAAGGTATGGATGATACGCCGTAACTGGTAGTGTTACCGGTTTGAAAAAATGTTGCGTTCAGATTAGCACAATTAGTACCACATGGTAATGCCACATCGCTGCCGGCGTTTATATTCGGGCAACCGGGTTGTGCTACGGCTACAGTTGCCAAACAAAAAATAAAGAAAAGGAGAACTGCTCTTTTAGGGTAAAAATTATTCATGTATTAATTGGCAAATTGTATTTAAAGATGAAAATTAATCATCTTTAGTTGCCTGAGCACAAAATATTTACACTAAAAAATGCAACCAAATTGCAAGGCAAAAATCATGTTGCTTTAAACACTGCCTGCTTAAAAGTTAGGGCAGTATTTTTCGTATTGGATAGAAGTAGGCCTTTCTTTCTTAAATATATATATGGCCGAAACCTCTAAGCCGCCCTGTGCCTTGGTAGCCTGGCGCAGGTTGCTGTGGTTTACATCGTAGCTAATACCTAAGCGGCAGTTATAAAACTCGGTGCCTATGTTTAATATAACGGCATCTTTTACACGGTAAAAGCCACCGCCAAATATGGCCACGTTATCATTTACCCAATAGTTAAGGCCTAAACCAAAATTATATTGCTGCGCACGGCCCTGCATCATAAACAAAAAGGTAGGGGTAAGGCTAAAGCTGTAATCGCGGTTTAAGAAAATCTCCATACCGGCGTTAACGTTAAAGCGCACATTAAGGCGATTGCGGCTATCCTGCAAAAAACTCTCTTTAGGGCGCGAAACGTGGTTGGCCGAAAAACCTAAATAGTACCGGAATTTATCTTTAGGGGCGTGCGTCCAAAGACCACCTACATTTACATCGGGGTATAAAATATTCTTGTTATTAAAGTTATTCTCCTGGTTAGAAAGCGAGGTATTCCAGCCAAAGTTATCCAGCTGGCTTTCAAACACCAGGTTCTGTAATTTTATTTGTTTGCTAACCACTCCGGCTTGTATACCTAACGAAATCCGGCCGCGGCCATAACGGTCAACCGCCTTATGGTAAGCTACCGAAACCAAACCGCTAAAAGTGGTAAGTGCCCCGTCGCCGGCCTTATCGCAATAGAATACGCCTCCAAAACCAAAGCCATCGTTACCCAGGCGTTCGCGCAAAATAGGCGCATCAAACGATACCTGGTACGTTTGGTAAGGCGCTACGGCATTTAAAGTAGGCACTGTAAACCACTGGTTGCGGTAATTAGCTGCTACACGAAAAACCCCGTTAATATTTGCAGTAAGGGCCGGGTTAAGCGTAAGCGGCGATGCGTAATACTGCGAAAAATGAATATCCTGCGCAAATGCACCAAAGCCAAGCAAAACAACCAATATGGCGGTGTAAATTTTTCTCATTCTAATCAATTTATAAGGGCAGTTAAAAGTAGATAAAAATAGGGTTTCACCAAAAAAGATGAATTTTTTACCTAAACAGTTGGCTCAGCTGCTTTAAAACTGTAGTGTGGTAGTTGAAAAAAACCTCTTCGAAGGCGCCAAAGCCTTCATAAAACCGTGCAATACTGGCTATAGATGAGCCCTCAAAATCAAAAATAAATGGCTGCCCTGCAAATTTATGAATCAGCCGGTCGAACAAAAAATGCGAGGCCCCGCTCCGCTTCCCCTCAGCCGATGAGGTATTGATAATTGCAATTTGCCGGTTGGCATGCTTAATAAGTAATACCGCTGCAGTTAGTTCACCCTCACTATTTGTTGCCCCGAAAACCTTCCCCGCGCCATTATTAATTAAAGTGGTGCTAAGGCGTCTAAAAATTTTTTCGTGCTGCGGTTTAAAGTTTTCTTTTTCGGGGTTTATGTTGCCTGTATAAAATTTTTGAAACTGCTTTAACTCCACAGTCTCGGTAAATTGCAGGGCATTTTTTTCGGCCTTTGCTATGTTACGCCGGTGGTTTTCGGTATAGTTTTTTTTAAGTGCCGCGTAAGCCTGGTTAAGGTTTAATAAAAGGTTGCGTTTTTGCTTAAGCTTAAAATCGGGCTCAACTATTTGCGAAACCGGGTTTAGGTTAATGTTTACATAAGCAAACTTTTTAGCCTGGTTTAAAAACTGTTGCTGTAAATCGCTTGCTGCCGGCTTTTTGCTAAAAATACCTAGTTGTTGGCAATAGTAAGGCTGGTACAGGCATTTAAATCCGGCTTTGGTAAGCCATACCAGTGGCATGGCGGCTTCATAATCATTCCATACCAGGGCATACCAGTTTTCGGCAACTGCATCCAGGTACCAGCTAAGCGCATAAGGCAAACTGTTGGCCGACGCATCAATTAAAGCGTTCCATTTTTGTTCGTCAACCTCTTTGCGTTTTAGTAGCTTTAGTTGGCTCATGCTGTTTGCATAAGGGCGGCAGCTTCTTCGGCTACCGTTTCAAAAACGTGCTCGTATCCTTTCCATTCTTTTTGCCCGGTAAACGAACTATTGTGCCACAATCCGTAAAATGTGCCGCCGGTTTCGTGTACATAGCGCATTAGCTGTCTTATCTCGTTTAATGCAGTTTCGGGGTCTGTTTTTTGGTAGTGCGCAAAGGTGCTATCCATAAAAGCAAACGGGTAAATTTTTAAAGGTGTAACCTCGTTAGTACGGATGTTGAAATAGTAGAACGGCGTACAAATACCGGCCCTAAAGCCATTGCGCGAAGCGTAGCCCATCGAATAATCTTCGGTAATGCCAATATTTACAAGCCGGTCAAACGAAGCCGGAAAGTGAAACCGCAAATAATGGAAGCGGTTGCGCACTACTCGCTGGTGAATGATTTTTTCAAGCCTTTCTTTTTCCATGCGGGTTCTGCCGGTAGAAACATGGCTTTTATACGAAAGGTGAATGCCTACTTCGCTGGTTTTGGCGGTCGATTTAATCAGGTGCCGGTAAGCCTCTACATCAAAAGCAATATTTTTGTCAAAGCGCGACTCATCGCCCAGCAAAAAAAAGTAAATACTTTTAAGCGAGTGGCGGCGGCATACCTGTTTTAAAAGTTCATAGGTATCAAAAGGGTCGCGTTTACGGCCCGCTAAAACCGCCGCCCTTTCTTTTAATTCTTTCCAGTCCGAAAGCATTACCGAGCGCAAAAAGCCTGCTGCATTTTTTAAAAAGCCTTTATGCAGGTAGCTGTAGGCCATATCAATATCAAAGGTAGGTATATACTCAAACGGTTTTTTTACAAATGCCAGGGCCGGATATTTTTTGCTGAATTTATCGCGTAAAGCCTGGGCATAGTAATTTACCATGGGCTTTTCCAGGTAGCCGCCTTTGGCGTTCATGCTGCTGCTGGGCCTAAACCGGTCGTATTTGTCCTTATAACCCGGAAAGTATTCCTCGTAACGCGTAACCAAAAAAAATGCAGAGGCAAACACGTCAAATGGTATAGTCGATTTTTCTGAAGTAGGATAAAATCCCCTTATTCTTTCATACTCGCAAAAGTTGATGGGTTGCGGCTTATTAATTACTTCAAAAAGCAGCGCAGTTGATTCAAAAAAAAGTTCATCGGCAACCGGTGCCGCCGCATACGAAAATTTGGGTGCAGCAGAAGCGGCAAAAGCAGCCCTATCGTGTGTTAAGGTATAGTGCAGCCCCAGCAAATCAGTAATTACTAAGTCGAACGTATAGGTTAACCGTGCCGATGTGTGCTCTGTGTATATAAGAAGGTTGTTCATTTATGTTGTAAGCTATACGGTTTAACCAATCCATCCATCCCAATTAGTACTGCCTTTTTCTTTAGTTGGCTGCTGCTTTGTTTTGGCTTTGTAAAAAGTTTCGTTGCGCAGGTATTTTGTTTTTAGCAGCGGGCAAACTTTATAACGTTCATCTTTAGTGTCCTCGTACAAGGCTGCAAGCGTTTCAAATACTGTGGTTATGCCAATTTTATCGCACCATTCAAAAGGCCCAAAAGGGTAGTTGGTGCCCAGCTTCATGGCTACATCAATATCTTCAATAGTAGCAGTTCCTTCCTGCAGGGTATAGCAGGCTTCATTAATAATCATAAAAATTATGCGGGGCTTTACCATGCCCACCCGGTCTTCTACAGTTAGGTAGCCCAGGCCGAATTTTTTCATTAGCGCGTCCAGCTCCGGCGTTTGAAACTTGCGGTGCAGGCTTACCTCCCAGGTAGTTTGGCTTATAAACGTAGGCAGGGCATTAATGCCAAACAACTGGCATTTTACTTTTTCGCCGGCGGCATATACCGCCTCATTTAAACTTAATTTTACGCTGTTTACAAACACGGGTATATCGCGCAGGCCTGCGTATATTTCCATGTTGCTTGGGTCATCGTCAAAGTTCAAATCAAAAATACAGTCGTACTCATTAAAGTCTTCGTCCTCATCGCCATCGCTGTAGTCAATTACCAAATCGGCTACTGCCATAAGCCTGGCCTTCAACTCCTCTGCACGATTTTCTTCTCCTGTCAATAGAATCTTCATATTTGCTCAGTCGTAAAGGCGCAAAACTTATCGCGCCTGGTTATTTCGGGCTTTAAAAAAACCAAAATTATTGGTATGCAAAAAAATATTATCAAAACAGAACACGCCCCGGCAGCCATTGGGCCGTATTCGCAAGCTGTAAATGCAGGTGGCTTTTTATTTGTTTCGGGCCAAATACCTATCAACCCGCAAACGGGCCAGGTAGTTACTACCGGTATAGAAGATGAAACTGCACAGGTAATAAAAAACATAAGTGCTATACTTGAAGCTGCCGGTGCTAACTTAAGCCATGTGGTAAAGGCCACCATATTTATAAAAAACATGGATGATTTTGCCAAAATAAACGCCGTATACGCGGCGCACTTTACCGGCAATTTTCCGGCCCGCGAAACAGTAGAAGTATCGCGCCTGCCTAAAGATGTAAATATTGAAATAAGTGTAATTGCCCAATTGCCTTAAGGCAAAGCGGCTGTTGGAATAGAATAAATGCATGCTGTTTCCATTCCTTCTCCATCTAATGGAGAAGGTGTCCGCCGAAGGCGAGACGGATGAGGCGGCTGCCGGCTGTTCGTGTCCTCCGCTTGTTTCATCCCGATCGAAGCATCGGGAGGCGAAGGTGTCTTGCGCCTGCGCAAGACGGAGGTGGATGGATTTTTGAGCTAAGGACTCAACAAAATCATCCCGATGTTACCGTTTTTCCCTGCCTTGTAGTAAAGTAAACACCCACTAAAATAAGCACCATACCTACTAACTGCGCCGCATTTAAAAACTCGTTATCGGCAAGGCCCCAGGCAATAGCTACTATGGGTATTAAATAGGTAACGCTGGCGGCAAAAAGCGCATCGGTGCGCTGCACCAGGCGGTAAAAAAGCATCCAGGCTATCAGGGTGCCAAATACAGATAAGGCTGCCACACAGGCAAAAGGCACCCAAAAATTTCCGCTGGCAATTTTAGCTGGCGCACTGGTAAAAAACAAACCAATAATTGCCGGCAGGCCTATCATACTCATGGCAAGGGCGGTGGTATAAATGGCGTTTTGATTTTGCAGTTTTTGCTTGGTTAAATTGCTGCTCATACCATAGCAAAACGTAGCTATTACCGGTAGCAGGCTATAAAGCAAATCTACCTGCAGGGTAGCGCCGCTACGGCCCAGCACCAGCACAAGCGCGCCGCCAAACCCAATTAACACGCCCAGTATTTTTTGGGCCGATATATGAACCTTAAATAAATAGTAGCCTATAACCAACGTCCACAGCGGCGAAAGCGAATTTAAAATACCATTAATGGCACTACCGCTTTTGGTCATACTTAAGGCAAACAAAAACGAGGGAGCGCCACTGCCAAATATGCCCACCAGCAAAAGAATAAAAAACTTATCGCGCGGCACCCGCCTAAACCCTTTTATAGCCAGCGGCAGTGCTACTGTGCACGAAATACTTACCCGCAGGCAGGCCAGCTCGATAGCCGAAAAGCCCAGCAGCGATTTTTTGATAAGAATATAGCTGGTGCCCCATATAAGCGTAAGCAAACCCAGCAAAAGCCAGTTTTGTGCGTTGTGGTGCGAAGTAGATGAATCAGACAAGGGCTATGCGATAAAAAATGTTCAAAGCGCGAAGATGTGCGAAACAATTTTTACTGTCACAATTATTTTCAGACTCATTTTTGCAAGCACACATTTGTTTTTGTTAAGTTTGGGCTAACTAAAATTGCGACTATGAAAAAAAAGCTACTCCCGTTATTTCTTTGTTTAGTATTTGGGTTGGGGTTTAACACTGTGCTTAAGGCTAATGTTTTTTCTCAGACATCGGCGCGCGATACCATAGATAATGAACCCGATACACTTCACTTTTTTTTAACCGGAATACAACCGGGCGGCTATGGAGTTGCAACACTTAAAGTTATTTATACCGGCGATTTTGGCGATTCTGACGAAAACATTACCCTTTACGGCCCCGGCGGCACAGTGGTGCGGGTAGTAGGGCCAAACCCGCAAGGGCAGGACTGTGATATTGTAGATACCGTTTCTATTTTAGTAAGCATAGATACTTTAAATGCCTGGGCAGCGGCTAACGATACTTTGTTTTTTGTAGGAATAACCGATCCGGAAGTTGGCACTTTTTGCGACTCACAGTACGCTTATATACAATTAGACTATAATTATTGCCTGCAAGGTCGCTACGCTGTATTCAGTAATACCGATACCACCTACTGCAATTTTGGTGCTCCGGTTGCCCTTGCCGGCACTCCTTCGGGGGGAGTATTTAGCGGTCCCGGTGTTTCCGGCAGTTCATTTAATCCCGGTTCGGTTAGCCCCGGCGCTTACACTATTACCTATAGTACAAGCGATTCAGGTTGTATAAGTTCGGCAACGGTTAATTTTTCAATTGCAAAGCAGCCACCGGTTAACGATACCGTAGTGTGTACCGGTTTTTCAATTACACTTGCTGCCGGCCAGGGTTATTTTGGATGGTTTGAGGGTGGAGGGCTTACTAACCTGCTCGATACAGGCCTCACTTATACAACGGCCCCTTTAACTACTGCTACTAATTTTAATGTAGCGTATGTTAGCCCGATTGATTATTTTGTAATGACCAGAATTACCGGAGACAGTTCTGACTTTATTGAGCAAGGCCTTATAGCCGGCGACGATAGGGCCGGAGTGGCTGTAACATCAAAATATGCCTACGTAGTTGGCGATGATAGTACCGCCCGCTATAACCTTGCTTTAGATTCTGCATCGGGTGTTGGTTTGCCAAGGCGCGATGGTATTTTTACAAACCTGGCTAACGGCGAACTTTATTCCTTATCCGATGGGTTGATAGAGTTTGATATCGACAATTTAATGGATATTAATATGGCTATACGTATGGATAGCGACCTGGCATATACCGCGGATACCATCCACTTTAGCCGCCCTATCACCACTTCCGCAAACGATTATAGCTCGGGAGTATTTTGCGGCTATAATTTCCTTATTATCTATTCCGACTTTACCGATGGCTGGTATGCTGTAAATTTGCTTAATGGGCAGGTAGATAGCCTTGGTACATTGGGTGATCCTGAATTTATTAGTACCGAAAACTGGGCCACATGGGGTATTGCCGAATTTGATGGCGAAAACTATTCGGTTATTTACAGGTCAAATGATGGCACCTCAAGATTACACAGAAGAGTACTTCCGGATAAGGTGCCAACGGTGTTCGCTACCTTTATTGATTTGGGCGAAACCGGCAGTTTCTGTTTCTTACCATCTTTAAACCGCTTGTACTTACATACGGAATATGACTCGCAGTTTAACCCGGATGGAAATAGTGAAACACTTGCTTATACCGATGCTGCCAGCATCCACTACGATCCTTACAAGCCAATAGGTAATTGCCCATCGCAGATTACTGTTAATCTTAAACCTGTTCCATCGTTAGGCACTGATGTGTCTTTTTGTGCAGGCGATAGCGCTACACTTAATGCTGGTGCAGGTTATACATCTTATAGCTGGAACGGTGTAGCTACCAACTCGCCTACCTTTGTAGTTAAGCAGCAGGGTAACGTAGCTATAGCGGTAATTGATTCGGGCAGCTGCACTTTTTACGATACCGTTGCGGTAACCGTTAATGCTTTACCTGCTGTTACTTTAGCTTTGCCTTTCGATACCGTTTGCCTTGGTTCATCGGCTATCACTCTTACCGGTGGAACCCCTGCCGGCGGAACATTTAGTGGAGTATCTATTGCAGGTGGTGTATTAACAGCCGGCGGCGCATTATTAGCCGGTGTGCAACAGGTTACCTACACTTATACCGATGCTAATACTTGCACCAATAGCGCAAACGATTCCTACCGCGCTGCCGATTGCACAGTAGGTATTAACGATTTAGATGGCAACCCCGCTCTTTCTGTTTTCCCTAATCCTTCAACCGGTAACTTTACGCTGCAGTTAAACAGTGTATCGGCTACCGCACTTGCTATGGTTATTACCGATTTAACCGGCAAACAGGTATATGCCTACCAAACGGCGCAGGCTGCACCCCTAATGCAGTTTAATCTGGATATGTTGCAGGATGGTATGTATATGCTAAACGCAACAGTAGGTAAGCTTAATTTTAAACAGCGCCTGGTAATTCAAAAATAACAGGTAACTTTTAAATAGCTTGTTGCAAAGCCGCTTCATAACGAAGCGGCTTTGCTTTTTTTAGGGCTGAAAAAAGGTATTTATTTGGCTGGTTAGAATAGCGTTCTTCTATAAATAACATTTCATGCAAAGAGTAGAAAGTTTTGCAAAGAACTGCATAGAAATACTCATTCTTTGCGGTGCTTTGCGTTGTATTTGCTTAGCGCCCTTTGCGGTAATTGTATTTTTTTGTGGCGACCGAATTTTCGAAGAAGTCTAATGTTATACCGCAAACACTATTTTTAGCATATTACAACCCTAATGGCTAAAAAAACAGCGGTAAAAAAAACCAAAAAACCCGCGCTGCCCTTATTGGTTAAAACGGGTTTATGGCTGTTGCTTTGCGTACTGCTGGTAGTAGTGGGGTACAAAAACAAAAAGTATGTACGCAGGGCTTACCGGTATCTTTCGCACCACTACATTAAAACCAATTTCAGGCCTTCCGATTTTCCCGATGGCTATAAGCTGCATGGAATCGATGTTTCGCACTACCAGGAAGAAGTAGACTGGGATAAGCTACGCGCCATAGACCAATACGGCGATACTCTTGCTTTTAATTTTGCTTTTATAAAGGCTACCGAGGGGTTGCTTATTGAAGATGATATGTTTGATGAGCATTGGGACGATGCCAAAGCCCACCACATTACCCGTGGTGCCTACCACTATTTTTTACCCGACCGTAGCGCCAAAATACAAGCGGCAAATTTTATAAGCAGCGTTAAGCTAAAGCCCGGCGATCTGCCACCGGTGGTAGATGTAGAAGAGCTGCGCGGTAAAAGCAAACAGGAACTGGTACGCAACCTGCGCGAGTTTATAAAACAGATAGAGCAGGCCTATAAGGTTAAACCGCTTATCTATTCCAACATCAATTTTATTGAAGATTACCTGGCCGATGATTTTAAAGAGTACCCTTTTTGGATAGCCCACTACTACCGCAATGAGATACCGGCAGAAGACAGCATACAATGCTTTTTTTGGCAGCACACCGATAAAGCCGACTTGCTGGGTATAAAAGGCACCGTAGACGCCAACGTATTTAACGGCAGCCGCGCCGATTTTGAAAAACTTTTACTACCATAATTTGGGTCGGCTGTTAGTGTCCCCCGCTGGCGGGGGTGTAGGGGGTGGATGTATTGGATTTAGTTTTTACTCCCCTTAAACCACCTTTCAATCAAATTAAGCGCCGGCGATGTCATAAACGTAGTGGCCAGCGCCATAAACACCATCATGGTAAAAACTTCGGGCGTAAGTATGCCCAGGTCGTAACCTATATTCAGTATTATAAGCTCCATTAATCCGCGCGTATTCATCAGGGCGCCAATGCGCAGGGCATCCCTCCATGTTTGGCCCGTTAGCCGGGCTGCTGCGGCGCTACCTATAAACTTACCGGCTATAGCCACCGCCACTATAAGCGCGCAAATAAGCCACAGGTGGGTATCGTTTAATAGCCCAATTTGTGTACGCAGGCCGGTAAAGGCAAAAAACAGCGGCATTAATAAAAAAGTGCTTACATCCTCTATCCGCTCGGTAAAAATTTTGCGCAGCGATATTGTTTGCGGCATTACCGTACCGGCTAAAAAGGCGCCAAACAAAGCGTGTATGCCTATCAGCTCCGCCATATAAGCCGATGCCAGCAGGGTTAAAAAAATTAGCGCCGTAAAGGCATTGTGCAGGTTGCCATCTTTAAAATAGCGCGCGCTTAATTTTTGCAGCAGCGGCCTTACGGCAAACAACATAACCAGCACATACACCAGCGTAAGGAAAATAGAAAACCAGGCGCCCGAAATATCGCCGGCGCGCGATATGGCTATTACAAAAGGTAAAATGCACCAGGCCGTTACATCGCCAATGGCGGCGCAAATAAGCGCCATGCTGCCGGCTTCGGTACGCGTCATGTGCCGGTCCTTAAGTATGCGGGCCAGCACCGGAAACGCCGTAATGCTCATAGCTATGCCCATAAACAAACCAAAGGGCACAAACGCTATGTTGGCAGGGGCGTAGCCGTTGTATAAAAACCAGGCCAGCAGCACACCTAAAAAGTAGGGGAACACAATGCTAACGTGGCTTACCAGTATGGCCTCGCTGGCGCGGCTTTTAAGCGTGTTTATATCCAGCTCCATACCTATTATAAACATAAACAGCACCAGGCCTATCTGGCTTAGCAGCTGCAGGTTGCCTAGCGATGCCACCGGAAACAAAAACAAAAATACATCGGGTGCCAGCCAGCCCAGCAGCGAAGGGCCCAGTATAATACCCGCCGCAATTTCGCCTATTACGGCCTGCTGTCCTATGCGCTGGAACAGGTAGCCCACCACCCGCGCTACAAAAAGTATGACTATAATTTGCAGTAGCAGAATAGATAACGGATGGTGCGCACCTTCTAAAAAATGGGCGCCGCTTGCCGCGCTTTTTATTTCGGCCATTACCGGGCTTGCCTCTAACTGCTTACCCTGCAACAGCAAGAAGCCAATAGCCGCCAACAGCGGTAGTATTATTAGTAAGTAAAGTTTTAAGTGCTTTTTTTTCATGGGCTGCGCAGGCGCAAAAGTGAACCAATATTTGAAGCCTGCAAGCGCTGTTGAGCAAAATCAGAAAAAAAACAGCCCGCCTGCGGCATCCAACTATCAGTAATAATGCCAGCTAAAACACCAGATAAGGCAGATTGTTCTGTTTGTCACAAAACTGTAAAAGTTTAAGCCTCTAGCAACAGGCAAAGCAAATAGAGATATATTTAAAAAACGCCTTATTAAACATAGGTAAAATGCGAATTGCAGCAGTCATTTTGATTTGTCTTTTTACGATTATAAGTAATCGCTCAGAGGCTTCTTTCCATAAAGATACACTCGTCTTGTTTACACAACCTGCGAGCGCAGATAGCTTTGAAGTATATTTAATTGTGAAAGGTAGATTTCCTGCCAGTTGTGGTTTTCAGTGTTCCCAAATCACGATGCTACCTGATACGATTGATGTGCAGCTTGGTTATTTCGTAGGCCAGGCGACGGTTACATGTCCTGTTAATGATACCTTTTTGCTCGGCAAATTTTACCCGCAGGTGATTAACGTAAAACTTACTGTAGGTGATGGTGTTATCGTTAACTGCGATAGTTTTTATCTAAAGAAACAATATACCTTAAGCTTAAATATGCAAGCAACGGCTTTAGACGAAATCGCCGAACAAAGAATAGTGTTATACCCCAACCCTACAACCGGCTTTTTAAATATTGCCTTATCCGATGCGGCACACCAAACGCATATTGAGATATTATCTGCCAGCGATGTCAGTTTAAAAAGTGAGGTATGTAATGGCAGTAACAAATTTGAAATAGATGTAAGCACCCTTCCCCCCGGTATTTACTTTTTGCAGCTAAGCGATGATAAGCAGCGCGTGGTGAAGAAGTTTGTGAAGTATTAAAAGGTATTGCCAATTAGCCATAGCTATTATAGAGTACACTTTTAACGTCCTTGCAGTCCCTGCTGTCCCTATGGGCTACTAGCATATAGCGTAAAAGGCCTTCAGTCGCCGCATATCCTACGGCTATAATTTTAGATAAAAATTAACCATTATTTCATATCTTTGTATGATAGAAAAGTTCTTTGAATTAATGGCTCATGCTAAAAGCGCCATGGGTGCTATTTGTAAACCTATTACAGGATTAAGGCCTAAATGTGTCAACTTTTTTCAGGACGACACATGATAAAAACAGAAAGTGTTACACTGTTACACCCAGGTATAGGATTAGTTATTTGATTACCATCAACTTAACGGTGATTTTTGCAAAAAAAGTGTAAACTGTAACACCTGCGTGTTTCTTCAAATTCTGGTGCCGGAGGTTGGTAAAAAAATGCGCAAAAAATGGTGTAATTTTATACCGTTTTTATTCGACAAAAAACAATACAATGTATTGATAATAAGTGAACTAAAGGCAACTAATTACCATAAAAAAGGTAGGCAGAAAAGTAGGCAGAAATGAGCGGTTATTGATACGAAAATGGCCTAACCTCATAAGTCCTGAAAGGGCGTAGTATGCCAATACAAGATATAGTCCTGTGGTAATAAGCAGGCAGCTTATAAAACGGTACGGTTCTATGGTTAACGTCGCCAAAAATTGCATTTGATTGTCAGTTGTTTATGCCACCCAAACCTGAAATGTGTTAACCTTGGTTAACCATAGAACGGATGGTTTTTTTAGGCTGTTGGACAATCCTTAAGCCCCTTTTAGGGGGGCTGTTTCATTCTATTAAAATTAAGCATTACAGGCGGCACCTACAGTGCGCGGTTTACACTTTATAATTTACTATAAACAGATCGCTCCTACAGAGCGAACGCCGGCGGATTCACCGCGTAGCGGTCGTCTGTTTGTAGAAATAATATGACCGAATTGGAATTGCGCACCTTAGGTGCCGCCTGTGGCTACTATGTTTGGTAAATGCGAACCTGAAATGAATCAGCCCTGCCCTTCACGGGCTTTGGGGGTTCTTCCCCGCATACTTAACCACACTAAACATGGCCACATCGTAAATAAAGTGGGCTATTATACAACTGGTAAGGCCAAAAAACTTAAACAAGTAGCCAAAGCCCGCGCATATAACCACTAAAAAAGCGCCATAAATACTAAGGCTCATATTGGTAGGGTTAATGTAGCCATGCAAAAACACAAACAGCATAGCGGCCGGCCATATACCCATATGCGGCAGGGGCTGCACACCGGCGCGAAACAAAATCTCTTCGCCCACGCTGGCGCAAAACGAGTAAAACACAATGTTTAAAAACGAGGGGTTCATATCCTGTAGCAAATCGGCAAAAAAAGTCTTTACGCTTTTAAAGCGCTTACCGTTTATAAGCGCCACCGCCAGCAGGGCGGAAAGGCTGCCAAAAAACAGCCCCGCCACGGTTTGGGTATAATAGCTTTTACCGCCCAGCAGCACATCGCTTACATCTCGCTTTTGCAGGTAGTGTATTAGCACTATGCCAATGGCGCTCATACCCGCAAGGGTAAGCCAGCTTAAATGGTAAAGGCGTCGTTTATCAGGAACAAGCACCGGTGTTTATATTTTGGTTGCGCATTAATTCAATTTATGCAAATATCACACTGCGCGCAACACTAAGCAAATGTCATGCTGAGCGTAGTCGAAGCGCGACATTTGCGCCGGCAGAAGCACTTGCCTTCGACTACGCGCCGACCGGGATGCTTCCTTAGGATTGTGTTTAGCAGCTACGCAGAACTAAAATGCTCTATTTGGCTACTTGTTTTCAAATATAGTATTCTTGCCTACTCAAAAATGAGTTTTATGAGCGAACAGAAGAAAGTAACCCCCGTAGGCGCCTTAGGCGAATTTGGATTAATAGAAAAACTAACCGCCGGCTTTAGCAGCGTTAACGCCTCTACCATTAAAGGCGTGGGTGACGATGCCGCGGTAATTAGTAATGGCGGCAAACAAATTGTGGTAAGCACCGATTTGCTGGTAGAGGGCATTCACTTCGATATAATGTATACTCCCCTAAAACACCTGGGCTACAAAAGCGTGGTAGTAAACCTAAGCGATATATATGCTATGAACGCCCAGCCAAAACAGATAACCGTATCGCTGGCTATAAGCAGCCGCTATACCGTAGAGGCCCTGGAGGAATTATACGAAGGCATAAGGCTGGCCTGCAAAAACTATAAGGTAGATTTGGTAGGTGGCGATACTACCTCCTCATTAAAAGGCTTGATAATATCGGTAACTGCCATTGGCGAAGCCGACGAGGCCGACCTGGTATACCGCAGCGGTGCCAAAGAGGGCGACTTGGTATGTGTAACCGGCGATTTGGGCGCGGCCTACCTGGGCCTGCAAATATTAGAGCGCGAAAAGCGCATTTACTTAGAGCACCCCGATCTGCAGCCCGAGCTGGAAAATGCCGACTACCTGATTGGCCGCCAACTGAAGCCCGAAGCCCGCAAAGAGGTAATACAGTTTTTTAAAGAATTTGATTTAAAGCCAACGGCCATGATGGATTTGAGCGATGGTCTGTCGTCAGATATCTTCCACCTGTGCAAGCAAAGCGGTGTGGGCTGCGAGCTAAACGAGCCCGCCATACCGGTAAGCGAAGATGCCTACAACATGGCCCTTAAGTTTAACCTGGACCCTGTAACCTGCGCCCTTAACGGCGGCGAAGATTACGAACTACTATTTACCATAGCACCAGAAGATGAAACCAAGCTTAGCGGCGAAGAAACCTTTTCGGTAATAGGCACCATTACAAAGCAAGAGGCCGGCTGCGTATTAATAACCCGCAGCGGCAACCGCCACAACCTAAAGGCCCAGGGCTGGACCCACTTTAACGAGCAGAATTAAGGCTGTTATTGGCTGTTTAATTTGTTCTTCTGAAAATATGGCTGATGGGTTTGCCCTTCATGAAAATGCTGCTAAGAAATTTAAAGCTTGGCGCTAATCACGAGGGCTCGGCACTTATGTCCCTGCTGTGTTTCATCCCGATTTTATCGGGAGCGGGGGAAAGCCCTGACGCTTTGGTCAGGGCAGGGGGTGGATGCCTTTAGTCCCATTAGCTCGTCCTTCTAAAACAGCCCAACTAATATGGTTAAACTACTATGCCGTTAGGCATAAAATATTGGTAGCAAAGAAAAGGAGGATAGCTGGCATGCCGTTAGGTATGCAACCATGCAGGCTAAGCTGCAACCTTACCCTTAGCATCAATAGCTTTAAGCGCCTGCTTAAACTCCTCAACCGTGCCCTGTTTCCAGTTAACAGCTACCACCGTTTGTTTTTGCAGCGTTATTGGCTCTACACAATAAAAAGTTTTATTGCCGGCAGAGCGCAACGCCACCATATACACCTGTTCGCCTATTGGCAGGTTGCCAAAGCGCGAATAGCCCAAAAAATTACCGGCCGGCGCAATCGCATTTTTGCCCCTTACCACCAGCTTTACATCGCTGTTGGCATCGTTGCTTATTACCACATCGGCCATAGCCATGCCCCCAAAATCAAGGTAGCGGCTGTAGTTTATCCAGCCCAGTTTATCAAAACTGCGCGAGTAGGTAATCTCTTCGGCAGGCCCATCGTTTTTATTGCCTTTAAGTGGGGTTATATCCGCCTCGTCAAAGTTAATTACCACCTGCTCTTTCCGGCGCAGGTTAAAATCAATATTCAGCTTAACCTGTGCAGCTATTTTGCGCTGGCCATAGGCAGCGGGTTTCCATTTAGGCATTTGCTGCAGGGCTGTGGTTATTTCGTCGCGAAAAGTTTTGTAAGCCGAAATGCAGGCCACATCGCGCACCTTTCCACTTTTATCTACCGTAAAGGTAACACCCACGTTGGCCGAAAGCTCGTTGCGCTTGGCCTCGTCTGGGTATTCCAGCTGGCTTACCAGGTAATTTTTAAGCCCTGCTTCTTTATATGAAAACTCGGGGTTGCTTATGCCGGGTTTCTGTCCGTTTTCATTACCAACAGCCGTCCAATCCATAGTGTTGCCGCTTTTTTCGCCATAAAAAAAGTGGTAGTCGCCATTGGTATTAACCGCAAACGGAAACCGGATATCTATCTGTTGTCCCTGCTTAAGCTTTACCTGTTGCCCGTTGCAACTGGCCGAAACATATACTGCAGCCTTGCTATCCAGCAATTTGCCGGTGGCTGCAGTGCTAAGGTCTTCTTCCAGCATTTCGGCGGCGGTATAGCACTCTTTTAGTTCAATAGTTACCTCGCTGTTGCTAATTTCTTTGCCCCCGGCAGTTACAAAGCAATCGGGCGCCAGCAACACCCGGGTGCCGTATTCGCCCTGCACCTCGTTCTGTTCGGCGGCATTTATTACAAATTGCTGCGGGTGGGCCTTTAAATTGGCCAGCATACGCTGTATAGCCTCGCCCTGCTGCCGGGGGATAGGTTTTTGGTTGGGCTCAACTTTTAAATAAAGGTTTTTGGCAGCGGGTTTGGCATTAAAAGAGGCCATCATGGTCTGTTTTAACGATTCATTTGCGGCGTTTTTGGCCGCAGGGCAGTGCAAATCCGTTTGGTTACAACCCATTAAAGCAAAAAAGAATATAACCAGGAGTAGGGATTGTTTCATGGGCTGCGTAGTTTAGGGTTACTAAAAATAACGAAAATCGCCTTCTTTTTATTGTGCTCTACGGTGTTTAACTGCCCCGGTAGCTACCTTTATTTTGGCCCCTTATATTATTGGCCCCCAAACAGCAGGTACTATTCTATTTCATTTTCCAACTTTTTCGCTTTATTTGCCGTCCTTAAAAATAAACGGGTTTTGTCAATAATCCAAAACCTGAAATAAAAAAACAGGATTTATATGGCAGTAATAGGTTCAATTCGTAAGCGCAGCGGTCTGCTGATTTTCTTAATCGGTCTTTCAATTGTTGGCTTCCTTATTATGGATGCTACTAACTCGCAGGGCAGCATGCTGCGCGGGCGTAAAGATACCGTGGGTGAAGTAAACGGTGAAAAAATTACGTACAACGACTTTAATAAAAAGTACGAAAGCAACCTTAAAAGTGCCGAAGACCAGATGCGCGGCCAACCTATGGGCGACGATCAGCGCAATTACCTGCGCACCCAAACCTGGACGGAAATGGTTAACGACATTATTTTTAAAGATGTTTACGATAAGCTGGGCATTAATGTAACGCCTGATGAAATGGGCGAATTAGCTACCGGCGAAAACGCTTCGCCGTATATTAAAAACGACCAGCAGTTTAAAAACCCTCAAACCGGCCAGTTCGATCCGGCACAGGTTCGTTTATACGTAAGCCAGCTAGACCAGCCACGCGAAGGTGTAGAGCCGGGTTTAATCAGAGACCAGTGGTTACGTTTTGAAAAGCTTTTAAAACAAAACCAGTTTCAAACCAAATACAATAACCTTATTACAAAAGGCTTGTATGTACCTACCTGGATGGCGGAAATGACTTACAACGACCAAAACAGCTTTGCCGACTTTAAATATGTGGTATTGCCTTTTTCCGAAGTTAACGATGCCGATGTAAAAGTTGAAGACAGCGATATTAAGAACTACATCAGCAGTCACTCGGCTAAGTTTAAAGTAGATGAAGAAACCCGCAAGTTCCAATATGTAGCTTTCGATATTGCTCCTTCGGCGCAAGACTCGGCTAAAACTATTGAGCTTTTAGAAGAAAAACGTGCAGAGTTTGCCAAAGGCGAAAAAGCATCAGACGATTCGTTGTTTGTTAAAATTTACTCCGAAACTCCTTTCGATAATGTTTATTACGATAAAGATAAACTGACTTCATCGGTTAAAGATTCATTTTTCAGTTTACCGGTTAAATCTTTAGTAGGCCCTTACTTTGATGGCAACGTGGCTAAGCTGGCTAAAATAAGCGACCGCAAAATGATTTCTGATTCGGTGCGTGTGCGCGAAATAGTTATTTCGTTTGAAGGCATTACCAACCAGGACCAGGCTAAGATTACCGAGAGGTTTAAATTGATGGATAGCCTTGTACGCGTTATCGATACCCTTAAGGGCGATTTTGCTGCGCTTGCTGCTACTTACTCGGCCGACCCTGCTGGCCGTATGAACGGCGGAAACGTTGGCTGGATTAAACAAGGCGAAAAAGAAAAATACTTTAACGACCTTATATTCTTCCAGGCACAAAAGGGTAAAACATACCGTGTGCCTATGCAGCAGGAAAATGCTTTCCACCTGGTACAGGTAGTAGAAGATAAACCTTCTAAAGCCGGGGTGTTGATTACCTACCTTACTAAAGAGGTAATACCTAGCCCGGAAACAGAAAGAATTATTTATGGCAATGCCGCAGCCTTTGCTGCCGATAATCAAACCGATGCTAAATTCCGTGCTAACGGTGCTAAACTGGGAGCTAAAACAGTAGAAAGTATTAAGAACGATGAGTTTTCGGTTCAGGGCTTAGGCTCTGCCCGCACATTGGTTAAATGGGTGTTTGGTGCTAAAAAAGGCGAAGTTTCGGGTATTTATACAGTAGATAAAAAGCACGTAGTTGCCATGTTAGAAGCCGTTCGCCCGGCAGGATTAGCTGAGGTAGATGCGGTACGCGATTTGGTAAAACCAGAAGTAGTGCGCGAAAAGAAATTTGAAATACTAGCTAAAAAGCTGGCTGATGCCAAGGGCAGCAGTATAGAAGAACTTGCCGGTAAATTAGGCAAAACGGTTAACGATGCTACCCATGTATCGTTTATGCAGCCAAGCTTACCGGGTAACAATGCCTTTGAACCTAAAGTGGTGGCTACGGCATTCGGTACTGCAAAAGGAAAGCTTTCGGCACCGGTAAAAGGCAACGAGGGTGCTTTCGTGGTTCAAACTGTTAACGTGGTAGAAGCCCCTAAGCAAACCGATTATAACATCTATGCTTTCCAGTTAGGTCAGAGCCTACAAGGCAAATCGCGCTATGCAGGCGAGGTGCAGAAAAAACTGGCTAAGGTTGAAGATAGCCGTTTCGATTTCTTCTAAGCTTTAAATAAGCTATATACAAAAACGGTGTAGGCTTAAAAGCTACGCCGTTTTTGTTTTTATAACACTACAGAGCATTTTGTTATGTAACTTTGAAGCATGGAAACTGTAACACCAATTGTAAACCGGGTAGCGCAAAGCGGACTTATTACGCTCGATTTGGAAACCTATTTTCCATTGCCGGAAGAAATAGCCGTGGTGGACCTGAAAGACCTGCTGTTTAAAGGATTGATATTGCGCGAAGCGGAGTTTAGAGAAACCATAAAAACTACCGATTGGGCACAATACACCGGCAAATATGTGGCCTTGTATTGCTCGGCCGATGCTATTATACCTATGTGGGCTTATATGGTGTTAAGCGCAAAGCTGGCCCTGGTGGCCAAAGCTGTAGCCTGCAGCCCGCCCGACCATGCGGCCGAAATATTTTTATACCGCAACCTGGCCGCACTTAACATGGATGAGTTTAAAGGTCAGCGCGTAATAGTTAAAGGCTGTGGCCAGCGCCGGATACCCGAAGCCGCCTTTGTGCAAATTGCCACCCAATTAACGCCGGTTGTGCGCTCGCTTATGTATGGCGAGGCGTGCTCATCGGTTCCCGTATTTAAAAAGTCTGCAACTACCAATGAAGTTTAATAAGCTATATCTTTTGCCACTATCCATATTGGCGCTGTGTTTAATTATTGGTATTGCCCAGGCCACGCGGCTGGTTAGCGCTGCCCTTGCAGCACCAGGGCTTACCAATATCTTCGACGGCACTAAAAACGACTGCCCGGGCCTTAAGTGGAGCGGCACTATTGATACTTTAGAAACGGTATCGCCAATAACGGTGCAGGGCGACCTGTTTTTTGCCGGTGAAAGGGTGCCCTTAGAAGACCCCGAAGTGCGCGAACGCCTGGAGCGCGAACTGCAGTTAAACACCTACTGGCATAGCAATACCCTTATGGCTATGAAACTGGCTAACCGCTATTTTGATGGCATAGAGCAAATTTTGACCGAGCAGGGCATACCCACCGATTTTAAATACCTGCCGCTTATTGAAAGCGGCTTCCGCAACGATATTTCCCCCGCCGGTGCGGTAGGGTTTTGGCAGTTTGTGCCCGGCACCGCTAAATTATATGGCCTGGAAATAAACAGCGAGGTAGACGAACGCTACAACATTGAAAAATCGACCCGGGCAGCCTGCACCTTTTTAAAGAACAGTAAAGAACAGTTGGGTAGCTGGAGCCTTGCGGCTGCCTCGTATAATATGGGCCTGGCAGGGGCAAAAGCGCGCGTAAAAGACCAAAAAACGAGCAATTTTTACGAAATGTACTTTAACCCCGAGACCTCGCGCTATGTTTTCCGCATGCTGGCTATGAAAATAATTTTTAGCAACCCGCGGCAGGCGGGCTTTGTTGTAAAGCCCGAAGAGCTATACCAGCCCTATAAATACAAGGTGGTAGAGGTTGATTCCTCCATTGGTAATATTGCCGATTTTGCCGCTAAATACAACTTAAAGTATAAGCATATTAAGATTTTGAACACCTGGCTGCGCGAAGCGCACCTTACCAACCGCGAGCATAAAAAGTACGAGCTAAAAATTCTTGAAACGAATTAAGCCCCTTGGTTTGCAATAGTGAGAGAGAATTTTATTTTTGCGTCCCTTAACCGGAACGGTTTGGTAGCTCAGTTGGTAGAGCAATAGACTGAAAATCTATGTGTCGGGGGTTCAATTCCCTCCCAAACCACAAAAACCCTCGTAGAAACTACGAGGGTTTTTTATTTCAACCCATCGGACCTCTAGTCATATCGGGTTACTCTTGGCAGGCAATAGTATTTCTAAAATCACTTTAGTCAAAGTTACCTCGGGGGATAAAAAATTCTCAAAATAATTATACCGTTCGGTATTTTTTGTATTTTTGTGTTGCAAATGGATAAAGAGATTTCAAAATCGGAGCGCACGCGCCAGTTTATAGTTGAACGCACAGCCCCTGTGTTTAATGCTAAAGGGTATGCCGGCACTTCGCTTACCGATTTAACTAATGCCACGGGGCTTACCAAGGGCAGCATCTATGGCAACTTCGAAAATAAAGATGAGGTGGCCCTGGAGGCTTTTGACTATAACTTTGGCAGGGTTACCCTCTATTTAAAAGAAAGAATGTTAGCAGAGGAAGGCTCGATAGAGAGGTTATTGGTTTACCCGAAGGTGTATCGCGATTTTTTAAAAATCCCTTTTTTAAAACCAGGTTGCCCTATTCTTAATACCAGTACCGAGGCAGACGATACACACCCGGAACTGCGGTTGAAGGCAGCCAATGCACTGGCGTTTTGGAAGACCTCGCTCGAAAATCAAATTAAACGGGGTATTAAACGCGGCGAAATAAAGGTGGATGCCAATCCGGCAGAGGTTGCGGTTATTATTATGTCGTTAATTGAAGGGGCTGTAATGCAGGCAAAAGTTACGGGCAGACCAACAGAACTTAGAATGGCTATGAACTTTTTAGAAAAAATAATACTGGAATTGAAGGCGTAAATTTTTTTAAATAATAATATACCGTTCGGTATATTTTAAAACAACGTAAAATGGAAGAAGTATTCATCGTATCGGCCAGGCGGACACCTATAGGTGGTTTTATGGGGGCTTTAAGCAATTATAGCGCTACGCAATTAGGCGCAATTGCAATTAAAGAAACATACAAGTCGGGTGGCATAGATGTAAAAGCAGTCGACTCGGTTTACATGGGTAATGTGCTTTCTGCTAATATAGGCCAGGCGCCAGCGCGGCAGGCTGCAAAGTTTGCCTTAATACCCAACGAAGTGGATTGCACCACTATTAATAAGGTTTGCTCATCGGGCTTAAAAGCAACTACCATTGGTGCCCAGCAGATACAGTTAGGTTTAGAACATTTGGTTATTACCGGTGGAATGGAAAGCATGAGCAACACCCCGTACTATGCCAACCTGCGCAAGGCTGCAAAGTTAGGTAACGAAGCTTTTATTGATGGCCTCTTAAAAGACGGGTTAACCGATGCATACAATGGCTTGCACATGGGCAATGCGGCTGAGCTGTGTGCCGAAAAGTATAAACTAAGCAGAGAGATGCAGGATGAATATGCCTTGATGTCGTACGAAAAAGCCACTACCGCTTTTAGGGCAGGGAAATTTGATAAAGAAATTATACCGGTTACAGTTAAAAGTAAAAATGGCGAGTCGGTAATAAAGGAAGATGAAGATATTGCTAAGGTAATACCGGATAAGGTTTCGAAACTTAAGCCGGCATTTATCGAAACCGGAACTATAACTGCTGCCAATGCAAGCAATATAAACGATGGGGCCGCTGCTTTGCTTTTAGCTTCGAAAGAGGCTGTAGAGAAGTATAACCTTAAGCCGCTTGCTAAAATTATTGCGTATGCCGATGCCGCGCAGGCACCGGAATGGTTTACCACTTCGCCTTCCATAGCAATAACAAGAGCATTAAAGCAAGCCAATCTATCGCTTAGCGAAATTGACTACTTTGAAATAAACGAAGCTTATGCCGCCGTAGCTTTAGCTAACCAACAAATACTGGGTATACCTTTAAATAAACTAAATGTATACGGTGGTGCGGTAGCTATGGGGCACCCATTGGGCGCATCGGGCGCTCGCATTTTATGTACCCTGTTATCTGTATTAAATCAGGAAGGAGGCAAGTATGGCGTTGCTGCTATTTGCAATGGCGGCGGCGGAGCCACAGCAATTATTATTGAAAACCTAAAAAGCAAATAGTATGAACACAACTGCCTTACCCAAATTAGTGGAAAGCCAAACGCAGGTCCGCTTTCCCGATTGCGACCCCTTTAACCATTTGAATAACTCTAAATACATTGACTATATCATCAATGCGCGCGAGGACCAACTTTTAAAATACTACAACTTTGATATTTATAAAATAACCCGGGAAACCGGCAATACGTGGGTAGTAGCGCAAACACAAATTGCTTATTTGTCGTCTGCCATACTAATGGAAAAGTTGACTATTGAAACCAGCCTAATTTCGTTTAACGCGAAAAGTTTGTTGGTAGAAGCAAAAATGTTTAACGAGGATAGATCGCAACTAAAAGCGGTAATGTGGTCTAAGCTGGCGCACTATAATTTGCGAACAAGAAAAAGCATGGAACATTCGGCAGAGTTAATAAAGTTCTTCGGGGAAGTTCATAATCCAATTGAAAACAATCCATCTTTTGAAGAACGTGTAAAATCATTAAAGCAAATTGCTCAATCAATATGAAAGCGATAATTGTATTTGCGTTATTGTTTGCAGGTGTTTTACCTGGTGCCGAAACATTCACACTAAAAAGCTCTAAGCTTGGTGGGCAGGCAACCAAAGAACTAATTTCAAATAGTTACGGTTGCGATGGATTGAATTTATCGCCACCTTTGTATTGGGAAAACGCACCCGCAGGAACAAAAAGTTTTGCCGTAACCGTTTTTGATGAAAGCGCACCGGGCGGCAGCGGATGGTGGCACTGGATTATGTTTAATATTCCGGATAGTATAGCACGACTGGAAGAAGGTGCAGGAAATTTGAATTTAAACCTTGCACCGGCCGGTTCTGTTCAAAGCACTACAGTGCTGCAAAAGCAGGGATATGGCGGACCCTGTCCACCACAGGGTGGAGGCTTTCATAAATATGTGGTTACAGTTTATGCGCTAAAAATTGCCGACTTAAATTTGCCGGCAACTGCTGGTCCGGCTACAGTAGCGTATTTAATAGAGCAAAATGTAATTGAGAAGTCATCATTAATTTTTTACTATAAAAGATAAGCACTATGAATGCAAACTATTTAGAAAGCGTAATAAAGCAATTTGAGTATTACAAAATGTTGGGCGATAAAACCTTTGCGCAAATACCCGACGATAAAGTGTTTTGGCAATACAATGAGGATAGCAACAGCGTAGCCACTATAGTAAAACACTTATGGGGTAATATGCTTAGCCGCTGGACGGACTTTTTAACTACCGATGGCGAAAAAGAATGGCGCAACCGCGATGCTGAATTTGAAAATGATATTACTACTAAACAGGAAATGATTGATAAATGGAATGAGGGCTGGAAAGTGTTTTTAGATACTTTAAAATCGCTTAAGGAAGAAGACCTGGAGAGAATAATTTATATCCGTAACCAGGGCCATACGGTATTAGAGGCTGTAAACCGTCAACTGGCGCATTACCCTTACCATATTGGGCAGATTGTGTTTATTGGTAAAATGTGTGCCGGTAACTGGGCTTCGCTTTCAATACCTAAGGGCAACTCGAAGGACTATAATGCCGACAAATTTTCGAAGCCAAAAGAAAAGGGCCACTTTACCGATGAGTTTCTTAACGGGGATAAGAACGGTACAAAATGAAAATTCAGAAATTGAACTGGGCCGGTATTAAACTGGAATGCGGACCTAAAGCTGTATTGATAGATGCAGTAGAAAACTTTAAGCCATACTTTCCGGTATTGGGGCACCCGCTTACACCCGTAGTAAATTTTACTGCAGAGGTTAAGGTTGATTACATATTATTTACCCACTTACACTTAGACCATTTTGATGCCGGCGTAGTGGAGAAATGTTTATTACCCGGTGGCAAGATAATTGGCTATAAAAAGCACGCACGGGAAATTGAAAAATTGAAGCGCGATTATGTGTTGTTGGAAAACGATGAGGTGTTCGGGGAGAATGGGATTGTGTTTAAAGCGGTATACTCGTTAGACGGAATAGGCGAGGAGCAAACCGCCTGGATAGTTGAGTATAACGGAACAAAGATTTTTCATGGCGGAGACACTATTTGGCACAATCAGTTTTGGAGGCTGGGTAAAGAAAACGCCGGAATAAAATATGCCTTTTTGCCCGTAAACGGCGCCGTTGTAAATTTTGAAATAGTTGGTTTGCAATACAGCACGGTGCCGGCCTCACTAACACCCGAACAGGCTTTTAACGCAGCAAAGTTACTGCATGCCGAAAAACTAATACCTATCCATCACGGAAAATTCGAAACACCTTTTTACAAACCGGCAAATACAAGTGAGGTTATATTAAGCTATCTCTCTAAATTTGTTAAGCAACCATTTGAATTGCTTAATGATGGAGCTTATTTGCAATAATCACTAAGTCTGATTTTGGATATTTATTCTGTTCAACTTTACCTTGTTCCTCACATACCTACCCTTATATTCGCCCCATGCAATTGCGGTGGAAAATAAACGAGGCAGATGAAGAAAAGGTAAGTGCGCTACAGCAGCAGCTAAAAGTGCATCCGGTGCTGTGCCGGTTGCTGGTACAGCGCGGTATAGAAACTTTTGAAGAGGCAAAACATTTTTTCAGGCCCGAACTGACCGACCTGCACGATCCATTTTTAATGCTGGATATGGATAAGGCCATTAACCGCATTGCGGAGGCTATTGCCAACAACGAAAAGATATTGGTATACGGCGATTATGATGTAGATGGCACTACCGCTGTGGCAACGGTCTTTTCGTTTTTTAAAGATTTTTACCCCAACATAGATTACTACATACCACACCGGTATACCGAAGGCTATGGCATTTCGTTTAAGGGAATAGACTACGCTGCTGAAAATAATTTTACACTGATAATTGCGCTTGATTGCGGTATAAAATCAAACGATAAGGTAGATTATGCCACTGAGCGTAACATTGATTTTATTATTTGCGACCACCACAACCCGGGCGATGAAATACCTAAGGCGGTGGCCGTGCTAGACCCTAAGCGCAGCGATTGCACTTACCCGTTTAAGGAATTGAGCGGCTGTGGCATTGGTTTTAAATTGATACAGGCTTTTTGCCTCCAAAATGATGTGGCTATAGAAAAATGCTATCAGTACCTCGATTTGGTTTGTGTAAGTATAGGGGCCGATATAGTGCCTATTAACGGCGAGAACCGGATACTGGCATTTCACGGATTAAAGAAGGTGAACGAAAATCCCTCACCAGGATTAAAGAAGCTGATAGAACTGGCCGGCAACAAAAAGCAAATGGATATAACCGGTGTGGTATTTATTATAGCGCCGCGTATAAACGCTGCCGGGCGTATGGATGATGCCAAACACGCAGTAAGGCTTTTAATATGCGAAGACAGCGATATAGATACAGAAGATAAGGCCGAGCAGTTAAACACATTTAATACCGACCGCAAAGATTTAGATAAAAACATTACGGCCCATGCACTGGCTATGATTGCAGAAGATAGCACCTTGCTGAATCGTAAATCAACCGTGGTGTTTCATCCGGAGTGGCACAAGGGCGTAATTGGTATTGTAGCCAGCCGATTAACCGAAACCTACTACCGGCCTACTATAGTGCTTACCGAAAGCGAAGGTAAGGTAACCGGTTCGGCGCGTTCGGTAAAAAACTTTGATTTATACGAGGCTATTTACGAATGCCGCGAACTGCTGATACAGTTTGGCGGGCATAAGTTTGCCGCCGGTTTAACCATGGTGCCCGAAAACGTTGATTCGTTCCGGCAGCGATTTGATGAAGTAGTAAGCGAGCGTATTACGCCCGAGCAGTTAATACCTGAAATAGAAATTGATGCCGTGATTGAACTGGAAGATATAACGCCGCGTTTTTACAGCATCATACAACAAATGGCGCCCTTTGGCCCGCAAAATATGCGACCTGTGTTTGTAACACGTGGAGTGAAAGACAGCGGCTGGAGCAAAATTGTAAAAGAAGAGCACCTTAAGTTTTCGGTAAGAAAGAACAACAGCGCTGTGGTAGATGGTATTGGTTTCCGGATGGCGGATAAATACAGTATGGTTAAAACAGGTGCCTTTGATATTGCCTACCAGATTGATGAGAATGAATGGCAGGGTAATATTAGGTTACAGATGTTGGTGAAGGATGTGCAGGCCACCAATGCTACAGTATGAACAATAAAGATAAATTCAAAAATTACAAGCAAGTAAAGGAGGATATTTTCAAGCCGCTGTTGCCTTACATTGTTATATCGGCTGTAATATCTTTAGTAGTGCTTTATCTCACCTGGCCGGTTGTTGGGAATCCTATTCTTCTCTTTGCTGTTTTATTGTTTGGTGTGTTTCTTGTTCACCTATACAGACCTCGGCTCTGCCCCGGTTGCGGCCGCAAAATGAAACGCTTTAATAACCGAGGCATATACACTGAAAACCATTACTGCGAAAAGTGCAGGCAGCTAATTAGCACGGGAATTAAGAATGAGGATTGGCCGGTGTAAAGAAAATTATGTTAAACCCTTACATCTTCATATCATCCACGCTATCAAGGTAAGCTTCAATCTCTTTAAACAGAGGACCGAAAACTTCCTTATCGAAGGGTGATTGAAGGTTGGCGAGTTTTACCAGGCCTAAGAAGCTATCGCTGCCACCGGCTTTGCACAGGCGCAGGTAATCGCTCCAGGCGCTTGCAAAATCTTTCTGGCTTTTGCTCCAAAACTGGAAAGCGCAAAGCTGAGCAAGGCAATAATCGATATAGTAGAAAGGAGAGCGATAAATATGGCCCTGGCGCTGCCAGAAGCCGCCGCGCTCTAAATAATCAATGCCATCGTAATCCATCCATGGGCGATATTTCTTCTCCATCTCCAGCCAAACTTTTTTACGCTCCTCCGGTGTCATATCCGGGTTTTCGTAAACTGCATGCTGAAACTCATCTACCGCTACACCATAAGGAAGGAACAGAATGTTAGATGAAAGGTGAACGAACTTGTATTTCTCGGTATCCTCCCCAAAAAACAACTTCATCCATGGGTAGGTAAGGTGCTCCATACTCATGCTGTGTATTTCGCAGGCCTCCATAGTAGGCCAGTAATATTCTTCTATTTGAAAGTTGCGGCTTTCAAAGCATTGGAACGCGTGGCCGGCCTCATGGGTTAATACATCTACATCGCCCACTGTGCCATTAAAGTTGGCAAAAATAAACGGCGACTTATAGTTAGGGAACATAGTGCAATAACCACCGCTGGCTTTACCTTTTTTATTTACCAGGTCCATTAAATCGTTGTTAACCATAAAGTCGAAAAACTCTTTGGTTTCTGCCGATAATTCCGAATACATTTTCTGTCCGTTGGCAACAATCTGCTCTGGGGTACCCTTTGGTTTTGGGTTGCCGCTGTTAAAGTTGTGCGAAAGGTCGTATGCTTTAAGTTTATCTACACCAATGCGTTTTTGCTGGCGCTCGCGCAGTTTGCTGGCTAATGGCACTACATGTTTTAAAACCTGCTCGCGGAAGCCGGCCACCATTTCGGCATTGTAATCGGTGCGGGCCATGCGGTAGTAAGCCAGCTCTACAAAGTTTTTGTAACCAAGTTTATGGGCAATGCGTGTGCGCACTTTAACCAGCTTATCGTAAATGTCATCAAACTCCTTTTCGTGCGTGGCAAAAAAACCGTGGTTGGCTTTATATGCCTTTTGGCGAATCTCGCGGTCGGTGCTTTCCATATAAGCCGAAAGGGCAGGCAGGGTCAGTTTTTCGCCATTAAATTCAACTTCGGCGCTTGCTACCAGTTTGGTGTATTGGGTGCCCAGCTTGTTTTCTTCCTTTAAATCTTCAATAATTGAAGGGTCGAACGTTTTTAAGCTTACATCTACCAGCTTAAATAGCTGATTGCCAAAGTTTTTTTGTAGTTCGTCTTTAAATTTCGAAGAGCCAAGGGCCTTGTAAAATTTAATGTGCAGGTCTTTAATTACAGGTTCGTTGGTGTCAAAAAACTCCTGTTCGGCTTCGTAAAAAGCGTTGGTGGTGTCTATTGAGTTGCGCACCGAGGCTATTGAAGCGTAAGTGCTGAAATTATTTTTAAGGTCGTTTATTTGAGAAAGAACATTTTTTTGTTCCTCGGCATTTTGAGCATTACCAAATTGTTGCAACAAGTTATTAAAATCCGTTTCCATTTTGGCAAGGTCCGGACGGGTGTAATTCATTTCAGCAAACTTCATGTAAACGTATGTTTTAGGTTACAAAATTAAGAATTCGTTGTTTAGTGGCCCTGCCTGGCCAACTTGTAATTGGTTAAAACTTATGTACAAAAGCTTTATAAAGTTATTTAATCTTCCAGCATCCGGCTGGCGGCGTGGTTATAATATTGCCAGTAAGATACTATAAGGCGTAGCTGAAAGGCAGAAAGCGTAATTAAGGCTGCGCTGCCAAAAAACACCAGTTCCTTATATAAATAATCGAAAAGCTCGCGCTTTATATCCTCGTAAATTATCACCTTAGGGAAACCAAAATCTTCGATGTAGAAATTATCGGCCAGGCCAATTACCTTTAATAAGTTATGCCCTATATATATGAATAAACTAAGGTTAACCGTAAAAAGCAGAAAACGCAAAACTGAGGGGCGAAGGAAAATGAGGCTTTTAAAAGTAACCGACCAGCGGAAATAAGTGAGGGTAATAAAAATGAAAAACACGTTTATTTTCCAATATATATAGTCTAACTTGCTGGTAATGGGGTATAAAATGGCAAAAATTACCATAGCGGTAATGGCCTGCCAAAGTAATTCGCGGGTAAAATGAAGCAGGTTAATACGGTTAAAAACAGACATATGCTTAAAATATTAATAGTAGATACGGTAATAATCTTCGGGTTTTCGTTGCCCGGTCAAAACTTCTATAAAGCTGGCGGTATCTTTTAGCCCCAGGCTTGCCGAGCGCAAAAATAGCTGCCGGCTTTTTTCTTGTTCGCCTAAGCGGGCGTAAACATAGCTTAATCCGCTATAAATAACGGGTAAGGAGCCTGCGCGGGCCAGGGCAGAGTCGGCAAAGGCCAGACTTTTTGCTTTATCCTGTTTTTTAACATTCAGCATGGCTGCGGTAAGAAAAGTATAGGCTGAAGAATCCTTCAGCTCCAGCGCTTTAACAATCTGTAAATCAGCCGAATCTAACTGATTTTGAACCATTAGCACATTGGCAAGTGCTCCGTGAAAAACAGCGTGGTAAGGGTTTAATGCAATGGCCTTGCGGTAAAACGCTGCCGCAGTATCATAGGCACCACCTGCATACCAAATATTACCCATAAGCATCTGTGCTTCAGCATTTTCTGGAAATTCTTGCAAGTAATTAGTAAGTCTTTCGCGGGTTGAATCGAGCGGAACAATAGCCCAATCTTTATATATAATATTGTAATTATTAAAGTAGCGGTTTTGGCCTGGGTCGGTAGAAGGTCCTTCGGGGCTTTTGCAAGCTGCCAGCGAACATAGTAGTAAAAAGCAAAATGTTTTTCCCATTGGCACTGCAATGCTAAAATTTAATTCGTTTTTATACCAGCCAACCTTTAAACATTAGTTTCCGTCTGTAACGGGTTGGCTCAAACAAAATAGCCTCCGGTTGCAGTAAATTGAGGTAGATTATTATTTTAGCGTCCTGTTTTTTTAAAAAATACCGTCCCCCTGATGAAAAAAATATTACTTTTTGCTGTAGCGTGCGGCTTAATTTTAACGTCTCAAGTGTTTGCCCAACCAGGTTGCCCTGCGGTAACTATTCCGCAAAAAGACGTTAATGGAAATTATCCTCTACCCTGTGGTGCTACTTGCGGAACCCTGACTGCTGTGCCTTTTGCAGGTGCTCAAACCACTGATTACTCGGTATCGCCAATAGCTTATGCTCCGCCTTTTGCATTTAATACCGGAACCCAGGTATTGGTAAATACGGATGATACATGGTCGCAATCAATCGCCCTGCCATTTCGCTTTTGTTTTTTCGGCAACGGGTATACAAATGTTATAATTGGCTCAAACGGAGCTATTTCATTTAATACCGGCAACGCAGGTACGTTCAATAACTGGAGTATTCCGGGCCCTGCACCGCTTGGTGCACAGCGTGTAGATTTAAGAAATAGTATTATGGCCCCCTGGCAGGATATTGACCCTACAAACCAGGGCCAAATATTTTATGAATTGGGTGGTGTAGCTCCTTGCCGTTATCTAAAAGTATCTTGGTATCAGGCTGCTATGTTTGGCGACCCTAATAGTGTTAGCACAACCATTTATTCAAACAATATTTACCGACAAACACAACAAATTGTTTTATACGAAACCACTAACGTAATTGATATTTATATACAGCAAAAAGAAACTCTGGCCGGCTGGAATGGTGGTTTGGCTATTGAAGGTATACAAAACATTAACGCTACGGTTGCTATAACTGTACCGGGCAGAAATGCTACACAATGGAATGCCACAAATGACGCTTACCGTTTTACTCCTATTGGCGCCGCTAACTATACAGTTGCCTGGTATTTAGCCAGTAACAATACACTGTTAGGCACTAACACAACGCTTAATGTATGCCCTTCAACCTCGGGCGAGAAATACAGAGCCGAGGTTACTTACAACTCATGCGGTGTAACCGGGGTAGTAGTAAGCGATTCTGTAGCAGTTGTTTTTTCGGGTTTAACTGCAACGCTTGATTCTGTAAAGCAGATAACCTGCCCTAATGCGAACAACGGAGCCGTGTATGCCTCTTTTAATTCTACCACCGCAGTGCTCTCTTATGGCTGGTCGCCGGGCGGGGCCGGGCAAACTTCGCTTACAGGTCTGGGGCCGGGTAACTATACCTTTACTGCCACTGATTTTATAGGCTGTACACAATCTGTTACCGCCGTAATAACAACGCCAGCACCATTTACGGTAACGGTTCCCGATACCACTATTGCAGCATGTACATCCGGGTCAACAGGAACGCTTGTTGCGAATGTAAGCGGGGGCACACCTAACTATTCTTACTCATGGTCTAATTCTGCGGCTACTCCATCTATAACTGATGTAGCGGGCACTTATGCGGTTACTGTAACGGATGCACAATCCTGTACGGCAACCGGAAGCGGAACTATAACGATTAACGCGGTTAGTATTGCCTTCGACCCTCCGGTTATAACAAATGCAACCTGCGGTGGAAGCAATGGTAGTATTACGGTAAGCACTACCGGTGGTACCAATCCGGTTACCTATACATGGTCTAACGGGTTACCAAATGGCAGCACGCAAACTGGTTTAGCTGCAAATACATATTCTGTTACTGCTACCGATAATAACGGATGTTCAGTTTCGGCCCAATATACAGTAACATCAACCAACGGCATCTCTTTTGGCCCTGCGGTAGTTACAGATGCTACTTGCGTGGATGATGGAAGTATAGTGGTAACTGTTGTTGGAGCAACCGACCCTATTACTTATGCATGGTCTAACAGCCTGCCTAATAACGATACCGTTACAGGTTTAGGTTCCGGAGTTTATACTGTAACCGCTACCGATGCGAATGGTTGCACAGCCTCGGCTTCTTATTCTATTAATAAAGGGCCAGGCATCACCTTTAACTCCCCGGTAATTGAAAATTCAAACTGCGGGCAAAGCAATGGAAGCATTGTGGTTTCGGTTAACGGCGGCACTAACCCTATTACCTATACATGGTCTAACCCGCTTCCTTCTAACGATACCGTTACAGGCCTTGCTGCCGGAACCTACGATGTTACCGCTACCGACGCTAATGGTTGTTCTGTTACGGCATCTTACACCATTACTGATATTGTTATTTCGTTTGGCACGCCACAAATTACGGATGCTGGTTGTAATACGCCGGGTAGCATAATTGTAACAGTAGTTGGCGCAACCGACCCAATCAACTATACATGGTCGGGTGGTCAGCCAAATAACGATACACTTTTAAATCTTGCAGCAGGTACTTATAATGTTACAGCAGTTGACGCAAACGGATGTTCTGCTACGGCCACTTATAATGTGGGCACCGCACCTAACAATCTTGCCTTTGCAACACCTGTAATAGTAGATGTAACCTGCAACGGAGGTAACGATGGCAGTATTACTGCCTCTACTACCGGTGGTGTTGGAACAGTAACTTATGTATGGAATACAATTCCGCAGCAAAATACGGCAGGTATTTCGGGCTTAACGGCCGGCACATATTCGGTAACTGCTACCGATGCAAACGGATGTTCTGTTTCAACTTCATACACTGTAAATGAACCAACGCCTATAACACTTGGCGCACCGGTAATTACCGATGCTACATGTTTAGTTGGTGGAACAGTAACCGTAACCGCTACCGGCGGCACCGGCACCCTTACTTATGTATGGAGCAACGGCGACAACGGAACCTTAGCTGATAGCTTAACAGCAGGCGCAGTAAACTTAACGGTAACCGATGCCAGCGGATGTTCGGTAACGGCTACTTACAATATTGGTTCAGTACCAAATACACTTGCATTTGGCGCACCAACCATAGTTAACGTAAGCTGCAACGGTGGAAACGATGGCGCTATAACAGCTACTACAACCGGTGGCACAGGTACTGTAACTTTTGCATGGAGCACCACACCAACGCAAACAACAGCTACTATAAGCAACTTAACTGCAGGTGCATACACAGTAACAATAACCGATTCATTAGGCTGCTCAGCTTCTGCAACATATAATGTAACAGAACCTACAGCGATAGTAATAGGCACACCTACCATTACACCGGCTACCTGCTTGGTGGGTGGTAGCGTAACCGTAACAGCTACCGGCGGCACCGGCGTATTAACTTACGATTGGAGCAACGGCGATAGCGGCAACTTAGCAGATAGCATCTCTGGTGGTTCAGTAAGCTTAACCGTAACCGATGCTAACGGATGTTCTGCAACAGCCAGCTACAATGTGCCGGTATCAAACGGTATTGATTTGGGAACTTCTACATCTACTAACATAACTTGCTTTGGTGCAAATAACGGAAGCATACGTGTAATAGCGCTTGGTGCTACAGCTCCGGTAATATATGTATGGAACCCACTTGCAACCAGCACTGATAGCCTTGCTAATGGATTATCGGCAGGCACCTATTCTGTAACTGTGAGCGATGCAGGCGGATGTTCGGCCACAGCAAGCTACACAATTGCTGAACCTTCGGCAATAACTATTGGCAATGCAACAGTTACTAACCAAACCTGTACAACCGGAGGAACCGTAACGGTAACTGCAACCGGAGGAACGGGAGTTTTAACTTATGCATGGAGTAACGGTGACAATGGAACATTAGCCGATAGCTTAACAGCAGGTACTGTAACTTTAACCGTTACTGATGTAAATAGCTGTTCGGCAACTGCTACTTATAATATTATAGCAGTAGGCAGCGCTGTAACATTTGGTGCACCTACATTAACACAACCTACCTGCAACGGAGGAACTAACGGTAGCATTACCGTAACCACCACCGGCGGATTGGGAACTGTTGTTTATACCTGGAACCCCGGTTCTTCTAGCACTGCAACACTTAGCAATATTGGTGCAGGCAGCTACTCGGTAACTGCAACCGATTCATTGGGTTGCACAGCTACAGCAACTTATACTTTAGGCCAACCTGCAGCTATAGATTTAGGAACTCCTAATATTACACAGGTAACCTGCCAACGTGGAGGATCTGTTACTATTAACCCAACAGGCGGCGTTTCACCTTTCACTATTAACTGGTCTAACGGAGATAGCGGAAATACAGCCGATAGCTTAGCTGCGGGCACTGTAACGGTAACTGTAACCGATGGCAACTCATGTAGCGTTACTGGCTCTTACAACATCTCAAATTCTGGTGCAACTATCGTATTTGGAACACCAATTATCAATAACGTTTCGTGCAACGGCGCAAACGATGGAAGTATTACCGTAAACGCCAGCGGTGGAACCGGTGGTATTACATTTAACTGGGCTAACCCTGCAACTGTAGGTTCTACTATAGTGGGTCTTGCTCCTGGTCAATACACTGTTGTAGCTTCTGATCAGGGTGGTTGCTCGGCAACTGCTACTTATACTGTTACTCAACCGGCTCCACTTACAGTGGTTGTAGGTGCCACAGCGCTTATTTGTACTGGTGCAAGCAATGGAACTGCCGAGGCGTTTGTAACTGGCGGAACCCCAGGTTACACTTACACCTGGAACCCTAACAATGGAACGGGCTCTACTATTGGTAATTTACCTTTTGGTATTGTAAGCGTTACTGTAACAGATGCTAACGGTTGCACGGCTAAAGATGATTCAATCATTGGCCAGTCTACTCCACTTAGCTACTACACCAGAATTGATCAGCCAAGCTGCTCTCCTTTCGGAACTGAAACCTTAGTGCCTAGAGATGGTTCAGGTGCTGTTAGAATTGAAATCCCTGCCTTAGGTGTTGATACTACCCTTTCAAGAGTTGGTGCCGATACTACATTGATTATTCCTAATGTTCCGGCTGGCAATTATACCTTTACATTAACCGATGCATTAGGTTGCAGCACAACCGGTAACTTCCCTGTTGATTCTGGAACCAGCAACCAGCAGTTTGATGTTGTTACCGCACCTACATCATGTTTTGGTAAGTCGTTTAACGATGGTGGTCTTGTTATTACTGCGTTAACTGCTGCAAATGCGCCTTACCAGTATTCGTTGGACGGTTCTAACTTCCAGGATAGTGGCGTGTTTAATAACCTTACTGCAGGTGCTTATAACATTACGGTGCGTAATGTTGATGGTTGTTTGGAAACTGTTCCTGCTACTGTTGGCGAACCTGCTCAGTTGGTTGTAAACGCTAACCCTGAAACTACCACTACTGTTGCCGGAGATACGACTGAATTAAACGTGGTTGTAAGTAACTTTAATAACCCGGTTTACACCTGGACACCAAGCACCGGCCTAAGCTGCGATTCGTGCCCGGTTACGGTTGCTAACGTTAGCGAAACCACTGTATTCTATGTAAGAGTAAGCGAAGACAGTGCTAACTCAAGATGTTTTGCCAACGATTCATTAGTTATCATTATTAACAGTGGCCTTAAAATGCCAAATGCATTCACCCCTAATAATGATGGTAAAAACGATAGCTACGGTCCTGTAAACGGCGATAACGCCGCACTTACAATAACTGCCTTTAGAATTTACAACCGTTGGGGGCAAGAAGTTCACAATGCTGCTGAGAACTGGAATGGTAAGTTTAAAGGTGAAGACCAACCGGCCGGAACCTATATTTACTACATATCAGCGAAAACACCGGATGAAGCTAATCCTGGAAAAGACAAAACACTTAACGATCAGGGTTCATTTACCTTGTTAAGATAATAACGTAAATGCCTTAAAACATAATCCCCGTCGGTGAAAAGCCGGACGGGGATTTTTATTTGTTGGAGTATTGAATGTTAGCTTTAAATGCTTGTTAGGCGCTGTAAAGCAAGCTACCATCGCCGTAGCTTAAAAAGCGGAAGTTATGGGCAAGTGCATAATCGTAAATAGTTCGCCAGTTGTTACCGGTAACTGCAGCTACTAAAAGCAGTAGGGTAGAGTTGGGCTGGTGAAAATTGGTGATAAGCGCTTTTGCCACCTTTAGCTTGTAGGGTGGGGCTATTATAATTTGAGTTTTACAAATTAACTTCTGCATTCCATTCGCCTGCATCCAGGCTAGCAGGCTTTCTAAGGCTCGTTGCTGCGTTACATCTTGCGGCAGGTCGTAAGCATCCCATTGTTGAATTTCCAAATCATCGATAGATGCATTGGGGTTTTGTTTAGCCTTTACACCCATCCAATAGAGCGATTCGATGGTCCGGAGCGAAGTAGTGCCTACCGCAATAATATTATTGCCTTGCCGGTTAATAAGGTTTTTAAGCGATTCTATGCCCACTTCAATCACTTCGGCGTGCATTGTATGATCTTGCATGGCTTCGCTTTTAACGGGCTTAAAAGTGCCTGCCCCAACGTGCAGGGTTACCTGATCAGTAGCCATGTTTTTTTCTTTCAGGCTTTCCATAATGGCTGGTGTAAAATGTAAGCCAGCTGTAGGTGCCGCTACCGAGCCTTTGTGGGCCGCGTAAATGGTTTGGTACCGGTCTAAATCAACCTGCTCGGTTTGCCGCTTTAAGTAAGGGGGAATTGGTAGCTGGCCGGCCTTGTCTAATATTTCGGCAAAGGTTAAATGCTCTGGTTGCCAGGTAAATTCAATTACAAAGGCATCGTTGGTTCTTTCTTTTATTTCAGCGGTTAGCAAAAACCCTTCGGTGCGCTGTTCCAGTATTTTTTCTTTCCATTTACTGGCTCTGCCTACCAGGCAATGCCAGCGAACCGATTTTGTCTGGCTCATTACCGTAGCCATTTCGGCCTTTTGCTCTGCCGGTTGCAGGCAAAAAACTTCAATAGTAGCACCGGTAGCATTTTTGAATAATAAGCGTGCCTGTATAACCCGGGTGTTATTAAAAACAAGCAAGGCTTGTTCGGGCAGATGGTTGGCAATGTGCCTATAGGTGTCTTCCGTAATTTGGCCGTTGTTATAAATAAGCAGTTTGCTTAAGTCGCGTTCAGCCAAAGGGTATTGGGCAATTCTATCCTCGGGTAGCGGATAGGTAAAATCTTTTATGTGCAGTTCTTTAGGATGCATAGGCTTATAGCGGACGAAATAAACGGGTTTTTTGTGTTTTAATTTAGGTTATTTTCAGCCAATGGAAAAGGTGACTGTTTATAGCCAAGTTTATAAGGTGGTAAATGGTATGCTCAGCCTTAGCGAAAAAGAGTGGGAGGCTTTTACTGAAATGCTGGTATATCGGTCAGTACCCAAAAAATTTCGATTGGTTAGTGTAGGTGATATATCGCGCGAGGCTTACTTTATTAATAAAGGTGCCGCTCGTTTGTTTTTTGAGAAGGAAGGAGAAGAGATAAGCGCCAACTTTATGTTTGAGAACAACTTCATTGCCTCGCTGGAAAGCTTTTTACTGCAATGCCCCAGCTGGCAGGCCATTGAAACATTAGAGGATTGCGAATTGCTGGTAATAGGCAAACAAAAGCTGGATGAACTTACGGCTGCCTATCCTAAATTTAATTTGTTTTCGAAGGCTATAGCCGAGCAGGCTTTTATTTTGTTACAGCGCAGGGCATCGTCTTTCATCCTCGATTCGCCCGAAGAACGCTACCTGAATATGATGCAGCAGCGGCCGGAGATACTGGAACGGGTGCCGCAACACATGATTGCTTCTTACCTGGGTGTTACACCCGTATCGCTTAGCCGCATACGCGGAAGAATTTCTTAGAAATCGAATTCGTTATCTTTAGATAATGCGCAGGGTTTTGCGTTACCCTAGGTTTGCAGCACAAAACAAAATATTATGAAAAGCTTACAAACAGAAATTGTTATTAATGCTTCGGCTGAGAAAGTATGGAACACGTTGATTGACTTTGAAAAATATGCCGAATGGAATCCGTTTATTTTGGCTATTGAAGGAAAGCCTGTAGTTGGAACCTGCTTGAGGGCCACTTTAAAAAATGGTAACAGCACATCCGTATTTAAACCGCAGGTATTAATTGCCGAGAAGAACAGCGCATTTGAATGGCTGGGCAGCCTGCCCATACCCGGTTTGTTTAATGGACAACACCAATTTAAAATTGAGCGCATTTCGGAAAACCAGGTAAAGTTTATACACGGCGAACAATTCAGCGGCCTGTTAGCAGGTCTTATAATGAAGCAAATAGGCGATGCCACCCGCGAAGGTTTTATTGCTATGAATAAGGCCTTGAAGGCAAGAGTAGAGGGGGCTTAAATTAGATTGGGTCCGTAGATTATGTGATAAACCTCAAACACGTTTTTGGTTTGCTTAAAAACAATAACCCACTTCTTTTTAAAAGTAAGACAGCTGTAATTTCTTCTGGCTAACTCCTCATTTCTGCACAAGGCATATGAAGCGCCGGAATTGGCATGCGAAAAAATAAATGCAGCGATTTCATTAACCCATTTATCGCTGCTGCCTGGTGTGTTTTTCTCTTCAATGAAGTTAGCTACAGATTGGATTACGTTTTCAGCACGCGGACGAATAATAATGCGAGGCATTTTTATTTTTTTCTGTTAGCAGCAAGATTTTTAAGAACTCTTTTGCGGACCGTTTCTAAATCTGTGCCTTTGCCCTGTTTACGATCCAAAAAATCACTTAGTTCCTCTTTTGAAGGTTTTCTGCGCATTGGCAATGCCATTTCCTCATCTGAAACAATGCGTTTTTTTACCGGTTTAGATGCTTCATCCTTCACTTTTACATACTTCAAAGTACGTAAATAATCAAGCAGAGGTTTTGATTCAGGCACATCTTTTATTTCAACCAAATAATCCATAAGGCTTTATTGTTAACCAAAGATAAACAGAAATTCGAAAGCCGTAAAGACTATCAATTAGATATGGCGAATGCCTTTATTGAAACTTTACTTCATTCTTAGTTTGCTAAGCGTTAGCACATCCTAATCTTAAACAAAAACCCGCTACAGCGGGTTTTTGTTGCGGTTTATTTAAAACTCCAATCGTATTTATCCAGGTTGGCTAAACATAGTTTTAGTAAATCTATATTGCCTTTTATATCGGCCTTGTTAGCCATTTCTATTACCGAGTGTATGTGGCGGGTGGGTATAGAAACTGCACCCGCAATAGTGCCGTTAGGTGCCATACGCTGTAAGCCGGCTGTATCAGTTCCTCCGGCAGGTAATAGTTCAGGCTGCCATTTAATTTTGTTTTTGTCGGCCAGTTCCTTCATATACTTTACCATACGGTAATCGCAAATAACAGACGAGTCCATTATTTTAATAGCCACTCCATCGCCCAGTTTAGTTACACTTTCTTCTGGTTTAGCACCCGGTGTATCAAAAGCAATAGTGGTATCTATACAGAAACTGAACTCGGCGCCAATGTGGTGCGCAGCCACCATAGCCCCGCGAATGCCTACCTCTTCCTGCACGGTAAAAATGCCATAAAAATCGTATGGAATTTCCTGGCCTTTCATTTCGCGCAGGGTTTCAATTAATATAAATACGGCAACGCGGTTATCAATGCTTTTGCAGTTTACGCACTCTCCCATTTCAATTAACTCGCGCTGGCGGCTAACGGTGCTGCCTACTTCTACAATCTCAATTACTTCTTTGCGGCTAAGGCCCAGGTCGATAAAGTAATCGGTTAGGTGCAGGGGCTTAACCCGCTCTTCCGGGGTCATTAGGTGAATAGGCTTTGTGCCCATTACGCCTATAATATCTTTTTTGCCGTGTACAATTACACGTTGTGCCGTTAGCGTTTTAGGGTCGAAGCCACCCAGTGGGTGAAAGCGCAAAAAGCCTTGCTCATCTATGTGGTGTACAATAAAGCCGATCTCATCCATGTGGGCGGCCGCCATTACTTTTTTATCGCTGCTCTTGCCTTTTTTAACGGCAATAAGATTGCCCATGTGGTCAATACTTATTTCATCGGCAATATCTTTCAATTCGCGCTGAATCATCTCGCGCACTTTTTGTTCGTGGCCAGGTACACCCGGCACCTCGCATATTTCTTTTAACAGGGCAACATTAATCATGGATGAGGGTAGTTTTTTTACTTTATTTAAAATGTAAACTTAAAATTTTTTAAGGTGCTTTTGTTCGCTTCATTACTCCACCAACGTAACCTTTACCATATTAGCCCGGCCTTTATTAGCCAGGGGCATACTGCCAATATTTACGGCCAGGTCTTTGGCTTTTAAAAGGTTGTTTTCTTTTAGTATGCGTATTACATCGCGGATAGAAGTATCGGTGCCTACAAACTTATTGTAGTAAAATGCCCTTACGCCCCAGCACATACTTAGTGTGTTTAGTAAATCGCGGTTTTCGGTAAAAATGAAAATATCGGCTTTGGGCCGGTAACTGCTAAGCATAAAAGCGGTATAGCCGCTAAACGTCATACCAATAATAGCGCGGGCACCCAGTTCGCCGCTTATGCGGGCAGCATTATAGCAAATAGCATCGCTTATAAAGGTAGCCGAGGTATGGTCGGCGCGAAGGCCTTTATCGTAAATCATGCCTCCATGCTCTATGTTGGTCAATATTTTTTCCATTACCTGTATCACTTTTACAGGGTGTTTACCGGTACTTGTTTCGCCGCTAAGCATTACGGCATCGGCACCGTCTAATACCGCATTCGCCACATCGGTAATTTCGGCACGGGTAGGGTTGGGGTGCTCTATCATGCTATCCATCATTTGCGTAGCCACCACTACAGGCTTGGCGAAACGGATGCACTTAAGTATAATGTCTTTTTGTATCAATGGCATACGCTCCTGGGCTACTTCTACAGCCAGGTCTCCGCGGGCTATCATTATGCCATCGCTTACTTTTATTATCTCGTCTAAATCCTTCAGGGCTTCAGGCTTTTCAATCTTGGCCATCACCTTCATGTAAGAGTTCTTCTTGCCAATTATTTTTTTCAGTTCCAGCACATCCTGCGGCGAGCGCACAAACGAAAGAGCAATCCAGTTGGCGCCATTAGCAATAGCAAACTTTAAATCCTTCTTATCTTTTTCGGTAAGCGCCGGTACAGTTGTTTTTGTATCCGGCAAATTTACGCCCTTGTTATCGCTAATTTTGCCACCGGTAATAACTTTGGCTATTACCTTGTCCGTCCGGTTGGTGGAAAGTACTTTCAGTTCAATTCTGCCATCATCAATTAAAATAGCATCGCCGGGCTCTACCTCTTTTGCCAGGCGGCTATAGCTAATAAATATTTTTTTAAAGGTGCTTACACACTCTTTATTGGTTATTTCTACTTCACGCCCAGCCTCTAATACCTCCATATTATCGCGCACCTTACCCAGGCGTATTTTGGGGCCCTGTAAATCGGCCAGTATGGCAATATTTAAATCATGCTCTTTGTTTATCTGCCTTACTTTTTGGTAGCCATCAATGTGCTGGTGGTGGTCGCCGTGGCTCATATTAAACCTAAATACATCCACCCCGTTGCGAACCATCTCTTCCATCACTTCTATCTTACTACAGGCGGGTCCGTAGGTGGCTATTATTTTGGTTTTATTTACTCGTACCTTCATAAATGCTTTTATTTATTTAACGTGAAACTGCTGCGTGGCTTTTTTATACGGTTAAAAGAACTTTTTGGGTGCAATTAGTTTTTGAACCACCCGCTCTTCTTCATATACCAGCCTTTCCTTGCTCTTTATTTTCTTAATGGGTATTTCGGCCGTCATTATTACCTGCGGAAAGTCCTTAATCCCATCTATTACCTCCTTTAACTCCTCCTGTTCAAACTTTCCGTGCAGCTGCAATATGTAATCAAAGTTGCTTATTTCGGGCAGTAGCACTTCATTTAAATTCTTGTTACTAAAAACAATAAACTGGTTTTTATCATGCTCATCGCAACCTTTAAAAACACTAAACTGAATTTTGCGACTCCGGTCGGTTGGTTCAAACACTAAATCCGTCAGCTTTTTAAAATCGCAGTTCAATAGTAGGTTAAGGTGGTAGCAAAGCTTATACTCCTTAAGCGAGGAGGCTATACCCACCAGCTTATAATCTGTATTCAGTTCATTTGTAATCTTCTTATCGGCCATACTACGTAACACCAAATTAACCAAAATGGCATAAGGCACCCCGCTTTTAATTAACATACGGGGTGATACTACCACATAAATAAATGCATGCAAAGGTGAAGATAAAAACATATTATAAGTGTGTATTTGGCCAATGCAACCCTTATTAATTACTGATTATTAGTTATTTAAAGTTTTTGTGGAAAGCTTATCCGCTATTTTTCATACTCGGTTTTTATAAAGCGCCGTTACAATGGCAGCAAGCTTGTTTAACTGGTTTTAGTATTTATTAATAACATAAAAACGAAACAACATGAAAAGTAGAAACGTGTTAATTCTGTTATTGGCTGTTACGCCAATGCTGATGATGGTAAGTTGTAAAAAAGAGAGCGCAAATGCATCTACTGTTAAATTTAAACTAACCGACGCTCCGGGTGCATACGATGCTGTAAACATTGAAATAAAAGGTATTGAAGTATACAGCGAAGGCCAGGGTTGGGTAACTTTTAATTCGGATTTAGGAGTAGTAAACCTGTTGGATTACATGAACGGCCAAACAACCTTACTTGCCCAAGGTGAGCTAAAAGCCGGAACAGTAACAGCAGCGCACTTAATTATTGGTACTAACAATAGTGTGGTTATTGATGGTGTGACCCACCAGCTACAATCGTCGGCCGCATTGCAGGCAGGTTTAAGTGTAAACCTAAACAATAATTTGCAGGCGGGGCAAACGTACGAGTGGACTATCGACTTTGATGCAGCTCAATCCATACAAGCCAACTCTACCAATACTGCCTTTACTCTTGCACCTACTTTACACCTGATAGTAGATGGAGCAAGTTCGGTTAGTATTAACGGTTCCGGTAATGGGTCAGGCTCGGGAAGCACCAGTGGCGGGATTATGATTGGCGGCGTATTAGTAGGAGGAGGAAGTAGCACCGTAGTAAATAGCAATACCACAGGTAGTATTTCGGGTTCGTTAAACACTACGGTTGGCTTAGCAATGATATATGCTACTAACAGCCAGGGCCAAACCACCTCTACTATGACCAGCTTAACCGGTGGGTTTACTTTGTCGGCGGTTCAATCAGGTGCGTATAATATTTCTATAGACCCTGTATTGCCTTTATTAAGCACTAAAACAATCAGCAATGTGCAGGTAGCGGCAGGCCAAACTACCAGCTTAGGCTTGGTAAGTATGTAACAATAGTTTCATTTCATAGCACCATAAACCAACAGTGCCGCTATATAAGCGGCACTGTTTTGTTTTAATTACCCCATAACTAAAAAACTTTATTCAATTATAAACTTGCGGGCCACGGTGTTACCCTTATTGTTTATTTGTAAAATGTAAAACCCTGCAGCCAAACTTTCTGTATTAAAAGTAGTACTGTTTTTACCTGCGCTAAAGGCTGCCTTGCCGCTATAAAAAACCTTACCGGCAGCATTGGTAATATTAAATTCAAGTTCAGTCTCTTCGGTTAAATTAAAATCACATTGTAATCGGTCGTTGGCCGGCGATGGGTAAACCGAAATGTAGTGGGCTATTGGCCATGAATTTATAATGCCGTTTGGGTTGCCGGTTATGCGATAGATGGTGCCTGTAGTATGGTCACCCACAAAAAGTTCGCCCGTGTTGTTTTCGCCAAATGTGGTAAAGTGCTTATCGGCAAATGTGCCGGCTACCCCGTTCGTAAAACTACCGTTAGTGGTTAAGGTATAAATAGTACTGTTACAAAAATCGGCGTAAAAATAATAGCCGTATAAGTTGGGTTCTGCAACGCCGCGATAAACGTAGCCACCGGTAACGGAGCAGCCATTAACTGAGGTGTGCGAGTATTCGTAACGAGGGGATATAAAACCCTGGCCATTACCGCAGGTAGACGGTGCATACGGGTGATTCCCTTCATAACACTTCCATCCATAATTTTCGCCGCCGGTTGAGTTAGCATTTTGAAAATCTATTTCCTCCCAGGTTTGCTCGCCTACATCAGCTATCCAAAGGTGATTCGTTACCCGGTCGAAGCTGAACCGCCACGGATTACGCAGCCCGTAGGCCCAAATTTCGTGGCGCGCATTGGCATTGTTTACAAAAGGATTAGTAGGCGGAATGTTGTAAGCGCCGCCGCCCGAAACATCTAAACGTAGAATTTTGCCTTGTAGCGAATCCAGTTTCTGCGCCCGGTTACCCGGGTCGCCGCCACCACCCCCATCACCTATACCCACGTATAAGAATCCGTCGGGCCCAAACTTTATGCAACCTCCGTTGTGGTTGGTGTAGGGTTTGTGCACGGTTAGAAATATCTGCTCGCTATTCGCATCCGCGCTATCGGGGTTGCTGCTTACATGGTAGCGGGCAATTACCACATTGCCCACACCGGTTTTGTTAGTATAATGCACGTAAAAATATCCATCGGTAGCATAGTTGGGGCTAAAGGCAAGTCCCAATAAACCCTGCTCTTTCACACTGTCAATTACATTAGGTGTAACCTTGCTCCGTATATCTAAAAAAGGCCTGGCTGAAACGGTACCATTGGGTTGCACTATTCTTATATAACCTAACTGTTCCGTTACAAACAAACGACTATCATTAGCGTGCGCAATGTCCGAAATGGCCCCGTTTAAGCCATTAGCAAATGGAACTAAACCCACCTGCGGCTGGCAATAACCAGAATAAAAAAAGGTGACAAGGCAACAGGTAAAGAGTTTATTCATGCTGAGTTGGTTTTATAGGCAGTTTATAGCTAAATACATGCCCCTGCGTACGCTTTTTGCAGTAAGCTCCTCAACCGGTTAATCTTACGCCTGTTTGGGGAATTAGTTTGTGCCTGCACCTTGTTTACTACAACATGGTGTTTAAAATCTGTTACTACTGAGGCTGCATTTGTTTTTATTCATTTTTACTTCATGTAATCAATTGTAAATTCGTTGATTGAATGAATACGCTGCTGCAATCAAAAATTGAGTTTTTAAAGGGTGTGGGTCCACAAAGGGGTGAAACGCTGCAAAAGGAATTGCACATACATACCTTTGCCGATTTGCTTGGCTACTACCCTTTTAGGTATGTAGACCGAAGCCTGATTCATAAAATAAGCGACCTTAACCCGCTTACCCAATACATTCAGCTAAAGGGAAAAATTACCGGTTTTAGGCAATTAAGCACCGGTAAGCAAAAGCGCCTGATGGCTACCTTTAAAGATGATACCGGTGAAATAGATTTAATCTGGTTTCAGAGCGTTGATTTTATACTAAAAACGCTTAAGCCTAATGTAGATTTGCTGGTGTTTGGGCGGCCTACGGTTTTTAACGGCGAATACAATATTGCCCATCCCGAGATCGAAATTTTTGTTGATGAATTAAATGCTGCGGGTAAAGGCCTGCAACCGGTTTATTCTTCTACCGAAAAGATGAAGAAGAAAAACCTTGAAAGCAAAGGGATTGCACGGCTGGTGCGGACCTTATTCGACCAGTTGAAGGAAAGAGACGTGCCCGAGTTTTTACCGGCCGATATTTTAAGCCAGTTCCGCCTGTGCTCCCGCTACCAGGCTATGGTAAATATTCATTTCCCTAAAAATGAAGAGTTGCTGCACGAGGCCCAGCGCCGGCTAAAATTTGAAGAGTTGTTTTTACTGCAGCTGCAAATGCTAAAAGTAAAAAGCAACCGGGCGGAGGTTTCGCGCGGTTTTGTTTTCGAAAAAATAGATAACCGGTTCAACCATTTTTACAAGCAGCAGTTAAAATTCGAATTAACGGGTGCACAAAAGAGGGTGCTGAAAGAAATACGAAAAGATACCCTTTCGGGCAAACAAATGAACCGGTTGTTGCAGGGCGATGTGGGTAGTGGTAAAACCATTGTATCGCTGCTGTGTATGCTTATGGCTATTGATAATGGCTTTCAGGGTTGCCTGATGGCGCCTACCGAAATTTTGGCCAACCAGCATTACGAAAGCATAACCGAGGCCCTGCGCGGAATGAATTTGGAGGTTGCCCTGCTAACCGGTAACGTAAAGGGTAAAGCGCGTAAGTACATTTTAGAAAATCTGGCCGAAGGAAAGATTGACATTATAATAGGCACCCATGCCCTGATTGAGGATACCGTAGTGTTTAAAAACCTGGGGCTGGTAGTAATTGACGAGCAGCACCGCTTTGGTGTAGCACAGCGCGCGGCCCTGTGGGGTAAAAACGAAAAACCTCCACACATTCTGGTAATGACGGCTACCCCCATCCCCCGCACCCTGGCTATGACCATTTACGGCGACCTGGATGTGAGTGTAATTGACGAATTGCCACCGGGCCGCAAACCTATACGCACCGTGCACCGCACCGATGCTGAACGCCTGCGCGTATTTGGTTTTTTAAAAGAAGAGATTGAAAAAGGGCGACAGATTTACATTGTATACCCATTAATTGAGGAAAGCGAAAAGCTGGACCTTAAACACCTGATGGACGGCTACGAAAGTATTTCGCGAGCGTTTCCAAAGCCGAAATACCAGATAAGTATAGTGCATGGCCGCATGCGGGGCGCCGATAAGGATTTTGAAATGCAGCGTTTTGTAAAACGCGAAACCCAGATAATGATTGCCACTACCGTAATAGAAGTAGGTGTAAATGTGCCCAACGCAAGCGTAATGGTTATTGAAAACGCCGAGCGGTTTGGCTTATCACAATTGCACCAGCTGCGCGGACGTGTGGGTCGGGGCGCCGATCAATCGTACTGCATATTAATAACTGGCAAAAAACTATCGAACGATAGCAAGCAGCGTATAGCCGTAATGGTGCAAACCAATGATGGTTTTGTAATAGCTGAAGAAGATTTGCGCCTTCGTGGCCCCGGCGATATACAAGGTACCCAGCAGAGTGGCGTAGTTAATTTAAGGTTGGCCGATTTAGCCGCCGATGTAAAAATATTAGAAGCTGCCCGTAATACAGCCAAAGTGCTGATAGAGCAGGACCCTGGCCTGGAAAAACCGGAGCACCGCGCATTGCTAAGACACATGCAGGTAGAAACGAAAGAAAAAGTGTGGGGTAAAATATCTTAGACATAATTCCAACCAAGCAAGCTTGTCAGCCTGAGCGAAGTCGAAGGCCTAATCTGCCTTTTGTTTTTTGCCTTTATAGCCCGGAGGCAGCACACTGCTTTTAGCTTTTGTAGACTTGGGTACATCGGGCTTCTGCTTTCCTTTTTTGGCTTTCTTATCCGGAAAACTATCGGCGTAAGTAGGGCAGGGAATTTTATTGCTTTTGCACGAAGGCATGGTGGCAGCAAGGGCAAAGGCAAAAAACAGGATCGATATTTTTTTGAGAGCGCTCATAATTTTCAGTGCTTGTAATAGTGTAAAGATATTTGTTTTAATACAAGCTTACCCACAAATTACAGTTGCCCACCACATTATTAACACCCAATAAATTTGGGGATTTGGAAAAGAGGAACGCGCAATTATCTTTGTTCAACAAATTTTTTAACCCATTTAAACTATATCAATTATGAACAAAGGTGAACTCATCGACAAAATTGCGAAAGATGCAAAGGTCACAAAAAGTCAGGCCGGCGATTCGCTTGATTCATTCATCAATGCAGTTGGTGCTACACTTTCAAAAGGCGGCAAAGTAACATTGGTTGGCTTTGGCACTTTCTCGCTATCTAAACGCGCCGCACGTAAAGGCCGTAACCCACAAACCGGAAAAGAAATTAATATTAAAGCTAAAAAAGTAGCCAAGTTTAAAGCGGGTGCCGAGCTTGCTAAAAAAGTGAACAAATAGGCTTTTACTTTAGCCCGAAAAATAAAAACCCCGGTAGGCTGTAAGCCCCGGGGTTTTGTTTTTATGTAAAATACCAATTGATTTTTTACATTCGCCCCCAACAAAAAACTTTTTAATTATGGGAAGAGGAGATAAAAGAACCGCCAAAGGAAAAAGATTTAAAGGTTCATTCGGCAATAGCAGACCAGCGCGCGTAAAAAAGAAAGCCGCTGCAAAAGCTGCTGCCCCTAAAAAAGCAAAGGCAGAAAAACCAGCAGCTAAAAAAGCCCCTGCTAAAAAAGCGGCTGCTAAAAAGAAGACAGAAGAATAAAGTAATCGTTATTCGTTGAGAAGGTTAAAGGTTAATAGAGGGTGCTAAACAGCACACTATTAGCCATTAACCTTTTTCTTTTTGCCCAGCCATCAGGGTGCCAGCCTTTTTATCCTCCAGGCTCCGTTTTCAAGTTCGTACACAATACGGTCGTGCAGCCTGCTGGCCCTTCCCTGCCAAAACTCAAAATAATCGGCCTTTAGCAGGTATCCGCCCCAGTTTTCGGGCCTTTTGGTCTCGCCGGCCTGTTTAAGCTCTTCCAATCGGTCTTCCAGGTATTCGCGCGAGGGTACTTCCTCGCTTTGGGCCGAAACAATGGCGCTAAGGCGGCTTTCGTATGGGCGCGAGGCAAAGTATTTTTCCGAAAGCTCTACATGTACTTTTTCAATGGTGCCTTCTATGCGTATCTGGCGCTCCTGCTTATCCCAAAAAAACAGCAGGCTGGCAAAATTATTCTCGCCAATCTCTTTGCCTTTGCGGCTTTTGTAATTGGTATAAAACACAAAGCCTTGCTCGTCGAAAGCTTTTAGCAGCACTATGCGGCTGGAGGGTCTGCCCGAAGCCGAAGCCGTAGATAAAGCCATTGCATTGGGCTCTAAAATGCCCCCATCGGTAGCTTCTTCCAGCCACCACCCAAACTGCTCATAAGGGTTAGGCGATATCTTGTTTTCGGTAAGCTCGTGCTTGGTATAGTTACGTCGGTTATCGTGTAAATCTTTGCTTATTGGCATGTCACAATTTTAGGCAGCAAAACTATTAAAACAAAACTTGTTGGTAAGTGAGGATTATCACATGGAGCCTGCCTTTGGCGCTAAATTTATTTTATGATTGATTGTGATAATTTTTATTGGAAAGATACGTTAAGTGTAATAAGATTTTACCTACTTTGCCCGCAATTTAAAACTCGCTCTAAACACACTACCAAAGCATGGCTTTGTTTAATTTTTTAACTCAGGAAATTGCCATTGATCTCGGCACTGCTAATACGCTTATTATTCATAACGATAAAGTTGTTGTTGACCAGCCTTCGATAGTTGCTATTGACCGCCGCACCGATAAAGTAATTGCAGTAGGTACGCGCGCTATGCAAATGCACGAAAAAACACACGAGAATATCAAAACCGTAAGGCCGCTAAAGGACGGGGTAATAGCCGATTTTAGAGCCGCCGAAAGTATGATACGCGAAATGATAAGCATGATTTATGGCGCTAAAAAACCTTTGTTTCCACCGCGCTATAAAATGGTTATCTGCATCCCATCGGGTATTACACAGGTTGAAAAACGGGCGGTGAAAGATTCGGCTGAACAGGCCGGCGGGCAGGATGTAAAAATGATTCACGAGCCTATGGCTGCCGCTATAGGTATTGGCATTGATGTAGAAGAGCCTAACGGCAACATGATTATTGATATCGGCGGCGGAACTACCGAAATTGCTGTAATAGCACTGGCCGGTATTGTTTGCGACCAATCTATCCGCGTTGCGGGTGATGAGTTTACACTGGACATAGTGGATTATATGCGCCGCCAGCACAACATGCTTATTGGAGAGCGTACGGCCGAAATGATTAAGATTAACGTAGGCTCGGCCCTTACTGATATCGATTCGCCACCGGATGATTACGCTGTAAATGGCCGCGATTTGATGACGGGTATACCTAAGCAAATTATTGTATCGTATTCCGAAATTGCCCATGCTATCGATAAATCTATTTCGAAGATTGAAGAGGCGATATTAAAGGCACTTGAAACTACGCCGCCCGAGCTGGCTGCCGATATTTTTAAAACCGGTCTTTACCTTACCGGCGGTGGTGCCTTGTTGCGCGGCTTAGATAAGCGCATAGGGCAAAAAACCAAGTTGCCGGTGCATGTGGCTGAGGACCCGTTGCGCGCCGTAGTGCGCGGCACCGGTATAGCGCTTAAAAACATTGACCGCTTTACTTTCTTAATGGACGATTGATAAAAAGTTAAGGGTTAACAGGTAATAGTTAATTGAAATCCGATTTGCTGTTATAAATAACCATCAACCAATAACATTTAACTTGTAGGCGTGTACAATCTCTTCCGGTTCTTTCTTCGCTATCACCTCTTCCTTCTGTTTCTGCTGCTCGAAATATTTTGCTTTTACCTGGTTTACCAAAATAAGCATTACAACGAAGTAGCATTTGCCAGTGTAGCCAACGAGGCCACCGGAAAGGTATACGCTACTTACCGCGGCACCAGCGATTATTTTTACTTAAAACGCTTTAGCGACTCATTGGTGCAGGAAAACGCCAAGCTGCGCGCACAGCTATACGATAGCCGCTACGATACCCGCATCGATTCGGGCCACATAAGCGATTCTACATCTAAATCGGTTCAGCATTATCTTTACATAGGTGCCCGTGTTATTAAAAACTCGGTTAACCATGCTACCAATATTATTTACCTGGACCGGGGCCGGTTGCAGGGGGTGCAAAAGCAAATGGGCGTAATAAACAGCAATGGCATAGTGGGGCAGGTAATAAGCGTTACCGATAATTATTCGGCCGTTATGAGTGTGCTCAGTAAAGATTTTAAAGTAAGCGCTAAGTTTAAAAAGAATGAGTTTTTTGGCAACATGCACTGGGAGGGCCTAAACTCTACCAGCGCCAGTATGGAAGATATACCCAAGCATGTGCCCGTTAAGGTAGGCGATACACTGGTTACCAGCGGTTTTTCGCAGTTGTTTCCGCGCAATGTGCTGGTAGGCACGGTTACCGAGGTGAAAATGGAGCCTGATAAAAACTTTTTAGATATTAAGCTAAATCTCTCTACCAACTTCAATAGCCTTAGCTATGTATACGTGGTAAATAACCTTCGTAAAGAAGAGATTCAAAGCCTTGATACGGTAACTATTGTTACCAAAACAGGCAGCCATTAAATCCAAACAGACTAGTTAAGGTTAATTTCGAAACTTACTACATTGGTAATAATAGTTTCGGCGGCGGGCCTGTAAATGTTGAAGGTGTGGTTATTAATAGTAACCACCACCGAGTTATTATCGCTGTTATTTTCCTTCATTTCTACCAAATCGCCCGGAAAAACGCCCAATTCGAACATCTTTTCGCAAAATTTGGTATTGCGCATATCTACAATAAAAGCTTTCTCTCCGGGTTGTAAGTGGTGCAGGGGTTTCATTTTTTACGCTTGAGTTATTAATAATGTAATACAAGCCCCAACTTTTGTCAAGCCCTAATCCGTTAAAAATTAGTGCTTAAGCCGGTGGCCGCCAAATTCGGGGCAATCGCACTTATTAGCAGCGCACGATGGTAAAGTAGTAGCCAGTATTATACCGGTTAAAATGGCTAATAGTATCCGGGCAATATTTTTTGTTTGCTTTTGCATATTATTACAACGTTCTGTAGCAAAAATAAGTATAAGGATTGGAAGCACCGAAACGAATTTTAGTAACCCCGCTGGATTGGGGCCTGGGCCATGCCACCCGCTGCATTCCTTTAATAAAGGAGCTGCAACGGCAGAACTGCATCGTGTTTATAGCCAGCAGCGGCCGCGCACACGATTTGCTTAAAAAAGAGTTTTTTTTAACCGTACGGGTTTTCGAAATTGACGGCTACGACCCTGTATACCCCGATGGCGATGGCATGGTTTTAAAAATGGGACTGCAACTCGGCAAATTTTTGAGCATAATTAAAAAGGAGCAGGCGCAGGTAGAAAAGATAGTGGAGCGCAATGCCATTGATATGGTTATATCCGACAATAGGTATGGTTGCTATAGCACCAAAGTAAAGTCGGTAATTATTACGCACCAGCTAAACATAAAAATGCCGCCGTTTTGGAAATGGATAGAAAAACGGGTAAACAAAAAGAACCACGATTATATCAGCAAGTTTGCCGAATGCTGGGTGCCGGCCCCCGAAGAATCTTTTGTTTCAGAACTGGCCGCCAATAACAACAATCTGAATGTGCGGCACATTGGCTATTTATCGCGCTTCAAAAAAATAGAGACAGAGAAGCAGTACGATGTTTGCGGTATTTGCTCTGGCCCCGAGCCGCAACGCGGCAACCTGGAAGCTTTGCTTACCTACGAATTTAAAAGGAGCCGTTTGCAATGCCTTCTAGTATTGGGCAAAACGGAAATAATGAGCAAGTATTATAAAAAAGACCCGCGCTTTACTATCTCTAACAGCCTTTGCAGCGAAGATTTAAACGAGGCTATTGAGCAAAGCGATATAGTGATAGCACGGCCCGGCTACAGCACGGTAATGGATTTAGCAAGGCTTGGCAAAAAGGCTATTTTTATACCAACCCCCGGCCAGACAGAACAAATTTACCTGGCCGAAGAATTAATGAGGCGCGGAATTGCTTATTATATGAACCAGGAGGATTTTGACCTTGAGACTGCGTTAAAAGAATCACAAAATTTTACGGGTTTTGCCAATTTTGGCTACGATGATTCACTTTTACAAAAAGCCGTAAAGGCCATTATAAATGAAGAAATTGCTTAATAGTTTTGGTTACGCACTAAAGGGAATGATGGTGGTGCTAAAAACCCAGCAGAACATGCGCATACACGCAGTGGCTGTACTGGTGGTAACTGTAGCTGGATTGTTTTTAGGGCTTACAGCTATTGAATGGAGTTTAATAGCCCTGAGCATTGGCGGTGTAATGGCTGCCGAAATGATGAATACGGCCATTGAAGCCCTGGTTGATTTGGTTTCGCCACAGTTTGATGAGCGGGCCGGAAAAATAAAAGATATTGCCGCAGGCGCAGTTTTACTAACCGCTATAGTTGCAGCAGTGGTAGCTGTTTATATTTTTGGCAATAAAATTTTTAACGCCCTGCTATGAGGAACCCACTTTTGCTTTTGTTACTTGTTTTTATTTCGGGTTACCTGGCGGCGCAAGCTCCTTTCGAAGGCAGTATTGATGTGTTTTACATTAACGAGAAGAACACCACTATACTTTGCGAAATAAAAGTAAAGGGCGATGAGGTTTACCTTAAGCAAAACGAAAACGGCAATACCAAATACGACCGTTTTGTAATCAACCTTAAGTCGCGCGAGCTTTACACTATCTCTACCTCGGCCCGCAAAGTAATTATCAAATACAACCTCGATTCGTTGGTAGGTTATTATGCAAAAAATAACCTTAAAGAAGGCTTTACGCTAAACCCCGGCTTTGCATTTAAAGCCGGCGAAAAGCCTAAAAGCGAAAACGGCATGGTAATGACAAAGTATACCGGCGAAACCGATTTACGCAAAGCCACCCTGTGGACCGGCGATGTTAATGCACCGGTTAACGAGCTGATACCATTTTTACGTTTGTTAGGTAATTGGAACGAGGCCAGCGGTACCGTAAAAGGCCAAATACTGGAAGCCGAAGTAAGCAGCAAAGTGAGTAAGAAAGAAAGCAAGGTGAAGGTGGGTATTAAAAACGAACCTATTGCCAAAGAGATGTTTTTGCTGCCTAAGACCTATCTGCTAAAAGATTTTGCCAAACTAATGCGCGACGAGCGCGATAGTAACCTGCTAAAAACTATAGTGCAAACTTTTGCCGAGTTTTAGGCTGAAAGCCTAACCACAGAGGTACAGAGTGCACCAGGCAACACGAAGAATTTCTCTGTGCTTCTCTATGTTCTAAGTGCCTTCGTGGTAAGTATTTTACCTTGAGTAGCGAGTAACGGGTAGTTTTAAACCTGCGGATTTACATCCGTTACAACAGCATCTGTAGTTGCGGGTTTCGGATCTTCCTTAAAAAACCATTTCTGGCAAATAAGAATTAAAAACACACCGGTGGTAATGGCCGCATCGGCTATGTTAAAGATGAACGGGAATGGCTCGTACATTTGCCCGCGGAAATGAACCTCAGGCAGCCTAACGTGTATCATATCTACTACCAGCCCCTGCATAAAACCGGCATAACCTTTTTCAGGAAATAATTTGGCGGCCCCCATATAGCTATCGGTAAATATGATACCGTATATACTGCCGTCTATCATGTTGCCAATAGCGCCTGCTAAAATCATACTGGCCGCGGTAATAAAGCCCCAGTGCGCTTTGGTTTTTATAAGGTGATGGATAAAGTATGCTCCGCCACCTACAGCTATTAATCTAAAGCCACTTAAAAATAGTTTGCCCCACACGCCGGGCAGCACCATGCCAAAGGCCATACCCGGGTTTTCGGTAAAGTGTATGGTAAGCCAGCTGGTTAGCGGAATTTCCTGCCCCAGGAACATGTGCGTCTTCACCCAAAACTTAGTTACCTGGTCAATGATTAGTATTGCTACTATAATTAAAAATGGTTTGTATCCTTTCATTGAGCTTGATTACATAAAATTAAATACTTCAACATCGTTTCGTCGGACCCTTTAGCGCTTTCGGCATCATACTGCTTTTTTAATTCAGGCAGCGGCGAAAGTATCTCATCCAAATATTCCGGTGTGGCATAAAGCGATTTACCGGTTTTCATATCCATTACATATAAGTATCTTCCTTTAGCCTCGGTGCCGGTGGTAGCCGCACCACCCATTAGCATAGCGCCAATAGCCTCCTGCGTAGTGCGGGTGCCGCTAAACACCAAATAGTTTTTACCACGGCTTACAACGCCTACATAAGCGCCCTGCAAATCCTGCTTGCCGCCATTCAAATACAAATCTTTACCATCGCTGTAAGCAAACATATCGCCTCTTATCTGTTTTTTACTCAGGCAATCATCTTTCGATTGAAGCACGTAATCGTTGGCGCCAAAACCCAAAAATACACCCCCTGCCTTTTCAGTTATTTGCAGCTTGCATTTTTTAGTTGGCACCTTGGTTTGCAGTTCCTCTAATTTCATATAGCAACCCGCTGGATAGGTGGTGTCATACTGCGCAAAAACGTGGCACGCGGTAAATGATAACAATAAGAAGATGATGGTGCGCATAAGCTTAATTCAGTTCAACCTTTACTTTTAAAATCTCTTCGTTCAGTTCTACCTCGTCAAAGTCGCTTAAGCTATCTACCACCAAAATGTCTTTTGCCAATATCTCGTTGGCTATATAATCTTTATACGAAACCAAAGTAGATTCTAATGTTGCATTTTTTACTACCGATACACGAATGCGGTCCAGCACCTGGAAGTCCTTATCCTTACGTAGGTTTTGCACCTTGTTTACAAACTCGCGGGCGTTGCCTTCGTTTCGCAAATCATCGGTAAGCGTTACATCTAAGGCCACGGTTAAGCCGCCTTCGCTGGCTACCAGCCAGCCCGGTATATCTTCGGTTTGTATTTCTACATCGCTTAACAGCAATTCAAATGTTTCGCCATCCAGTGGCAGGTTGTATTTCTGGTCGCGTTCTATAGTGGCAATATCATCCGTAGTAAACGAAGTTAAAGCAGCCTGCAGCGCTTTCATTTTATTACCGGCACGTTTGCCCAGGGTTTTAAAATTCAGCTTTATCTTCTTTTTAACCACCCCGCTGGCATCGCTTATGTATTCAACACCCTTTACATTTACTTCACTTAAAATATAGCTTTCTACCTTGCTCAACTGCTGTTGCATTTTATCGCTTAGTACCGGTATCAGTATTTTCGAAAGCGGCTGACGAACTTTTATCTTCTCCTTTTTGCGGAGCGATAGTATCAGAGAGCAGGCTTTTTGTGCCAACTCCATACGCTCTTCGAGGTCTTTATCTATCAGTTTTTCATTTGCCTTAGTAAGCAAGGTTAAATGTACGCTCTCCCATTTAAGCGGGGTGTTGTTTTTAACGGCTGCCTCGCGGATAGTGCCGGTAAGGTTTTGGTATAGCCACTCACTAAAGAAAGGCGATACCGGCGCCATTAACTGTCCTACTACCTGCAAACATTCATACAAGGTTTCGTAAGCGGCTTTTTTATCCTCGCTCATTTCGCCCTTCCAAAAACGGCGGCGGTTTAAGCGCACATACCAATTGCTAAAATCTTCATCTACAAACTTTTCGATGGCACGGGTAGCACGTGTTGGTTCGTAATCTTCATACTGCGCAGTTACTTCTTTCACCAGCGATTGCAGTTTAGAAATTATCCAGCGGTCCAGCTCCGGCCTTTGTGCCACCGGTACTATGTTCTGCTCGTCAATCTTCCAGTTATCTATATTGGCATACAGGGCAAAAAAGCCATAGGTGTTATACAGCGTACCAAAGTGCGAACGCATAACCTCCTGCAGTCCATCCATATCAAATTTCATATTTTCCCACGGGTCGCTGTTGCGCATCATATACCAACGCGTAGCATCAGCGGAGTATGTCTCAATAGTCTTAAACGGGTCGATAACATTGCCCAAACGCTTGCTCATTTTGTTGCCGTTTTTATCCAGCAACAAACCATTGCTTACTACATTTTTATAAGCTACCGAGTCAAACAAAGCTACTGCCAATACGTGCAGGGTAAAGAACCAGCCACGGGTTTGGTCTACGCCTTCGGCTATATAATCAGCAGGGAAATTCTTTTCAAATTGCTCTATATTTTCGAAAGGATAATGCCACTGCGCATAAGGCATGGCACCGCTATCAAACCAAACATCGATAAGGTCGGGCACACGCTTCATAGCCTTACCAGTTGCCGAAAGCAATACTATATCATCTACTACCGGTTTGTGTAAGTCAGTTATCTCCACGTGCTTCATCAAGCCCGCCTTTACCGATTTCTCTACTTCTGCCTTTAACTCGGCTATAGAACCTATACATACTTGCTCTGTTCCATCTTCGCTAATCCAGATTGGCAGCGGAGTGCCCCAGTAGCGCGAGCGCGATAGGTTCCAGTCAACCAAGTTCTCTAACCACTGGCCAAAACGTCCTTCGCCTGTATGCGCCGGTTTCCAGTTAATGGTTTTGTTTAGCTCTATCAATCTATCCTTAACGGCAGTAGTGCGAATAAACCAGCTATCCAGTGGATAGTATATTACCGGTTTATCGGTGCGCCAGCAGTGCGGGTAATTGTGCTCGTATTTTTCAGTTTTAAAAAGCTTGTTCTCCAGTTTCAGCTTTAGCACAATCAATTCATCCACGCTCATGTGGTTCTTCAAATCGGGTATTACATTGTTTACCCGCAGTATCTCTTTCTGCAAATGAAAATCCTGCTCCAGCTCTGCAGCGGTGTAGTAAGCATCTTTTACATAGCGGCGCTCTAAAGGGAACACCGGGTCGTTTACATCATCTACAAACTTACCCTGCTTATCTACCAGCGTTAAAGAGCCTACACCATTTTGTTTGGCTACCCTAAAGTCATCGGCACCAAAGCTTGGCGCTATATGCACTATACCGGTACCATCGGTAGTGGTAACAAAATCGCCTAACAACACTCTGAAGGCGTCGCCATCAGTAGGTTGGGTATAAGGTAATAGCTGCTCGTAGCGGATGCCGTTTAATTCAGCGCCCTTGTATGAATTTAAAACGGTGTAAGGTATTTGCTTGTCGCCGGCTTTGTAATCTTCAATCTTCAATTCAGCATTGGCTTCGCTAAAGTATTTGCCAAATAAATCTTTAGCCAGTATTACATGGATTGGCTTAAACGTAAACGAGTTGAAAGTTTTTACCAATACATATTCAATCTCTTTACCTACTGCAAGGGCTGTGTTGGATGGTAAGGTCCACGGTGTGGTCGTCCAGGCTAAGAAGAAAACATCGCCTTCTACACCAAATTTTGCATCCGTCGTTTTAAACTGCGCAATCGCGCTCACATCCTTCACCTCGCGGTAGCAGCCCGGCTGGTTCAACTCGTGCGAGCTTAAGCCGGTACCGGCAGCCGGTGAGTAAGGTTGAATGGTGTAACCTTCATACAAAAGGTTTTTGTCGTACAGCTTCTTCAACAAAGCCCACAAACTTTCTATATAGTTATTCTCGTAGGTAACATAAGGGTTATCCATATCCACCCAGTAACCCATTTTATCGGTCAGATCGCGCCAGATGTCGGTAAACTTCATCACATCTTCGCGGCACAGTCGGTTATATTCCTCTACGGTTATGGTTTTACCTATATCGGCCTTGGTAATGCCTAATTGCTTCTCAACGCCTAATTCTACCGGCAAACCGTGGGTGTCCCAACCGGCTTTGCGCTCTACCCTAAACCCCTGCAGGGTTTTATAGCGGCAGAACAAATCCTTAATGGTGCGACCCATTACGTGGTGTATGCCGGGCATACCGTTGGCGCTCGGGGGGCCTTCGTAAAATACAAAGCGCTTATCGTCGGAGCGGGTTTCTACGCTCTTTTTAAAAATGTCGTTTTCGGCCCACCATTTCAAAATTTCTTTTTCGATAGCCGGCAGGCTTAACTGGTCAAATTCGGGGTAGCCCTTGTGGTCTGGATTTTTGCGGTTCATTACTTCTAAAATAAGTGGGCGAAGATAAAAATTTACGGGTAGATGCGGGCTTAAGGGCTCGCCGGTATTTTGTCATTTCGAATGGGCGCTCTGGCCCATGAGAAATCGTGTCTTTGTAAGATTGCCTAAAAGGCAAGATTCATTCGTTGTTTCCAAGGCAAAACCAAGGAAGCATGTCAGTCTGAGCGAAGTCGAAGACAAGTGCTTCCGCCTAAGCAAATGCCTGCTTCGACTCCGCTCAGCATGACATTTACTAAGGGTTACTTCTTCTTCAACCCAATCTCAATCAGCCTTTCGTTTAGGTATTCGCCGGCCGAAATTGGCTCGTAAGCAATAGGGTGATTATCGGTAACGCAGCCGGGCAAACAATCCAGGCGCATTTCGCTGCGCGGGTGCATAAAGAAAGGGATAGAAAAACGAGAGGTATGCCATTTTTCGCGTGGCGGGTTAACCACGCGGTGAGTGGTAGATTTTAATTTGTTGTTGGTTAGGCGTTGCAGCATATCGCCCACGTTTACCACTATGCAGCCTTCGGGTGCAGTAATATCCAGCCACTCTTTTTGGCGGTTTAGTAACTGTAAGCCCTCGGCAGAGGCACCTACTAACAAGGTAATCAGGTTAATATCCTCATGTTGCTCGGCCCGCACCGCGCTTTTAGGTTCGCTGGTTATAGGCGGGTAGTGGATGGCCCGCAAAATAGAGTTGCCGTTGTGCACGTGCTTATCAAAATAAAACTCGCCAATACCTAAGTGAATAGCTATAGCCCGCAATAAAAAACGGCCTGAGCCTTCGAATGATTTATAAAGTTCGGTGCCCAAATCGAAAAAGGCAGGTAGTTCAGCTACGCGCACATTATCGGGATAATGCTCTACCGGCAGGTCTTCGCCCTCAACAATCTGGCCCATTTGCCAAAACTCTTTCAGGTCTGGGGCATCGTAGCCCTTGGCGGTCTCTTTACCAAAGCTGGTGTAGCCCCGCTGACCGGCAAGCTCCGGTATTTCGTAGCCCTTTTTTACCTCTTTAGGCAAGGCAAAAAACTGTTGCACTACTTTATAATATTCGTCAATCAGCGGTTGTGGTACACCGTGATTTTTTACCGAAACAAAGCCGACATCCTCAAATGCGCGGCCCAGTTCTTCTACAAATTTGTGTTTAGCCTGGTCGTTACCATTGGTAAATTCAGATAAATCGACAACGGGAATAGTGTGTAATGACATAATACTTAAATTAAATTCTATTGTTGATTGATTGAGTCTAATGAAAATCTTTCGACAACCTTCACATACTCTTTATTATCTCTAAGCTCTAAGAAAACGCCCTTACTACGATTGGTGGCTTTCAAAAATTCGATAGCCTCGGCTTTATCTTTGGCATACTTTACATTGCGTTGCGCATAAAAAATAGCCTGCGGCTCTAAAAGCTCATAAGAAGAAAAGATAACTTCATCGGCACCGGCGGAGCTCTGAATTTTTTCACCCATTAATTTTTGTTGCTGCTTGCGAAAGGCATTGGGCATATTCATTAACTCATACTGCGCCACCATTAATAACAATACCGCTACCAACCCAATTTGCATAGTGCGGATAGGTATTGCCCCGCTCTTTTTTACCTTATCGTAAAGTATGCCTGCCAGCACACTAAAAAAGAGCGAGGCATAAAGTGCGCTAAAGTCCTGCACCGAATAATTGAGGAAGAAAACATGCAGCAGCACCACCGGCATTACACTTAGCCAAATAAACCGGTAGCCATTTTCGCTAAATACAATTTTTAGTTTTTTGCGGCTAATAGCCAGCCACATAAAAGCCCCAATAGCGGCATATATAACTATGTAGTGCATTACGTAGTTATAAATAAGCGTTTTAACCAGCCATAGGTAAGAGAACATAAAATGCCAAAGGCCCTGGTCGGTCTCTTCCAGGCTGCCGCGGATGATATAGCGGCCCATCATTTCTTCTACATAAGCGCCCACCCCGTTTATTTGCGAGTATTGGTAAACTATCAGGCGCAGCATTACCAATAGTATAATCAGCGTGCTCCAAATTAAAACGCGGAAACCCTTTAGCTCTCCCCGAACGTGCAACAACGAATAAACCAAAACGCCAAAGGCAAAAAATACACCCAGCCAGCTAGTGTAAATCATTAAAGCCAGGGTAAGGCAGTAAAAGAAAATGTATTTGGGCGAATAGAATTTGCGCCGTATAATCATTTTAAGTGCCGTGTAAACCCCTATAATAAACAGCAGGTGTACGGCCATATCGCTCATATATACATTGCCCTGAAACCACAGGGTAACCGGCATAAACATGTAAATGGCAAAAGCCACCACCGCACTGCGGTATGGCAGCGAGCGCGCCCGGTTAAAACTAAGCAGACAGACCGTAAAATATACAAACAAGCCACTGATAAAATGGAACAGCATGTTTAGTATTTGCAGGGGTAGTACATCGGGCCTTATATGCAATAGCTTAAAAAAGAAAAAGGGGAAATAATAGGCAAAGGGCGGATGCGAAACGTAATAGTAGTTGCCCTGCTTATCTATCATGCGCCCGCTTTGGTTGGCGCTGTTATTAATAAACTTATCGGCCGGGGTATTAAAGGTCATTACCGGGTTATAGCCGTAGTTTTCTATCCCGTTATCGTACCAAATTTGCATTACGCGCAACGATATGGCGGTGCAAAACTCGTGGTGCTTGGAAAGCGGACGGTTAAGCTGTGGCAAACGCACCAGCACGCTCAGCAAAAAAATGCCAAACAGCATGGGGAATGTGCGTTTAATAAAATCCATAGCGCCGATTATTGTCGATTGCAAATTGCAAAAAATTAATTGGCAAAAGGAAAAGAAAAGCTCATTTTGCACTTCAAATTACACACCATGTATAACACCCTGCTCTATTCAGTAGAAAATGGCATTTGCTCCATTACCCTTAACCGCCCCGATGTGTTTAACTCGTTTAATGAGGAGTTGAGCGCCGAAATAATTGATGCCCTTAAAAAGACCGCCAAAGATGAAACCGTGCGGGTAGTAGTTTTAAGTGGTTCGGGCAAAGCATTTTGCAGCGGACAAGATTTAAAAGATATAAAAGGCAAACTGGGCGAACGCAGCCTGGGCGAGTCGGTACTGCGTCGCTACAACCCGATGATTTTAGGTATACGCGAAATGGTCAAACCGGTTATTTGCAAACTCAACGGCGTGGCTGCCGGTGCCGGGGCATCGCTGGCGCTTGCCTGCGATATGATAGTAGCCAGCGAAACCGCCAGCCTGATTGAAATTTTTGCCAATGTGGGTTTAGTTCCCGATTCTGGTTCTTCGTTTTTTCTGCCGCGCTTAGTTGGTTATAACAAGGCGTTTGAACTGATAACCCTGGCATCTAAAATTACCGCTAAAGAAGCTTTCGATTTGGGCTTTATTTATAAAGTAGTTGCCCCCGAAGAACTGGATAATACGGTCAATGAACTAGCGCAGCGCTATGCCACCGGTCCATCCAAGGCTTACGCCACCATTAAAAAGATGCTAAACAAAGCCTATACAGCTAACCTGAACGAAATGCTGTTAGAAGAATACTACGGACAGGAAATGGCCGGCCGCAGCGAAGATTATAAAGAAGGAGTAACGGCGTTTACCGAGAAAAGAAAGCCGGTGTTTACGGGGAAGTAAAAAAGCAGGTCATTGCGAACCCTGAGGCTTTGCGAGTGGGTGAAGCAATCCCCCAAGAGAATAGCACCGGAGAAGCGCTAACTCGGCAGTTTTTAGAGTAGGCGATAGCTGCGCCATTTATTTAGGGGGTTGCTTCGTCATTTTGTTTGCCTTATCGGCAAACAAAATTTCCTCGCAATGACCTCATAAATTATTCAAACTCCAGCATTACCTGGTTTTTTTCTACAGGGTTGCGCAGTTGAACGTTTACTTTTTTAATTTTTCCATCGCGCGGAGACTTGATTACATTCTCCATTTTCATTGCTTCTAAAATCAAAAGGGTATCGCCTTTTTTAACTTCATCGCCTGCGTTGACCGATACGTTAATGATAAGCCCCGGCATAGGCGCTTTAATAGATTGCACTGCCGATGATGATTTGGCGCTTATGCCCAGTTGCTGCAGCAGCAAATCATTTTTATCCTTAATGGCTATTTCGTAATCGTTACCGTTTACGTTTAGCACCATGGTTTTATCCTCTGGGTTGTAGCTTATAAGGGTGGCGTTATAGCTTTTATTATCTTTAATAATATGAAAGGTATTTTCGCGCACCTCAATTAAATCCCAGGCAACAGCCTCGCCATTCAGGTTAGTGCCCTCTACCGTAAATTCTTTTTTACCATTAATAGTTGCCTTTATCATGCTACAAGTTTATGTTATCGGCATCTATTTAAGAAATCTTTTTATGTCAACTTCTTTCATCAGCGGCGTTTGGTTAAGCATACTCTCGGTAAAGTGCTTGCCAAAATATGGGGCCAGCGAAATGCCCTTGGTGCCCATACCATTAAAAATGCCCACGTTGGCAAAGTCGGGATGAAAGCCCATAAAAGGCCGCCGGTCTTTTACCGTAGGACGAATGGCTCCTTTGTGGTCTTTTATCTCTACCGGCACATTAATAGTAGCATTCAGGTTGCCCATTAATTCGTTCCGGCCCTTTTCGGTAGGTTGGTCATCATCAAAATGCCATTCGTGCGTAGCGCCCAGGTAGTACCGGTCTTTTTCGGGCAGCGGCATCAGTATTATTTCGCTGTTCAATATTTTATCGGGGTAAAAATCTTTTATATCCAGGTAAAGGCATTCGCCTTTTGCCAGTTGAAATGGCAGAAATTTAAAGTAAGGGTTATGAATAGCGTTTGCGCCTTCACAAAAAATAATTTTTTGCGCCTGGTGGTCTTTATACGTTACCACCGTATCGGTTACTGTTAAATCAGCAAACGAAAACTCTTCATCTATTAGCGCGTTTTTGCTTTGCAGGTAAGCGCGATAAAGCATTAAAAACTTTTCAGGCTCCAACCGGTAGCCACCGTTTATTTCAAAACCGCCAAAGTTGTTTTTTACTTTTTCCTTATCCAGGTAAACCAGGTTGCTATTGGTTAGGTAAGGTTTATAGTCGTCCGATTCGCAACGCGCACTCCAGTCGTTTTGTTCTTTAACTGAGTCGAACAATTTGGTAAACGTGGCCGGGTAAAAAAAACGCTCGTTAAAAAACGCTTCAAAATTGCGATATACATCTAAGGAGAATGGCAGCAGTTCATCGGCCAGCCATGTTTTTACAAACCGCCTGCCGGTAATAGGTTTAATAATGCCCGAGGCTATTTTACTGGCTGAAGAAGGATTGAATTTATCAATAACCAAAACCTTTTGGTTATGCTGCATTAAAAACCACGAAAGAAGCGACCCGGCTATACCCTGGCCAACTAATATATAATCGTACACAAAGGCAAAGTTAAAATTTGCGCTTTAGGCACTCGTACTTTTAGCGGAAATAAGACAAATCCTTTTTTTCTTTAGGCGGATTGGGGCGTGGGGTGTAATCTGTATTATCCCGGTTGTTATCGTCTGGCGTAGCGCCTTGTATGCGCTTGCGGAAGTAGATAAACAAAAACACCTCGAACATGATTGCGAAAGGCTCAAACATAAGCGCGGTTTTTATACCCTGCTCATCCTTTAAAGCGTCGGCGCCATAAAAATTAAGAAACAGGTATATAAACCCAAACATCATCAACGAGAACGCTGCCAGGTAATTTAAAATATAAGGCACAGGCGAAACACCACGTAATCGGGCTAAACGGTTTAGCTGATAACAAAACAAACATACCAGTACAAGATCTATCATATTATGTCTTTTAATTGCTGCTGAACTTTTTTGGTTAATCCTTTTACCACCTCTTCGTAGCTGTGGTCAATCATCCAAAGCAAATCCCTGCGGGTTATATTTCCAGAGTCAAAGTAAACACTATTCCACATCTTTTTGTGCATGTGGTAGCCTGGTTTAACATCATTATGCTTTTCGCGCCATTCTTCTACCAGTTCGGGGTTCATTTTAAGGTTGCAGGTAAATGGCGTTTGCGACAAACTGGTCAACAAAAATATTTTACCCATTACCTTAAACACCAATACATCCTCATCAAAAGGAAACTCTTCGGTAACGCCGGCCTTAGCTATGCAGTATTCGCGAACTTCCTCTACGTTCATTAGGCTTTAAAGATTATTTCCCTTTGTTCATTATTTTTTCAGAGAATTCGGTAAACTCTTTCATCGCTTTTTCCAGGTATTGTTTACGGTCTTGCGGCAGGTTTAGTTCTTCTATTGGGTTAAAGTCCTTTTCTACAAACTCAAACGTAGGTTCTGGTTGGCCGGGCTGCACGGCGGGTGCATACATCCAATTTCCCGCCCGTTGCACAAAGCGTTTACCATCGTTTATAAAGGCAATTTGGTTGTATTTATACTTTTCCATCGTCGCCTCTTCGTTGTTGTACCAATAGCTTTGCAACACCGGCAGGTTGTTTTCGGTTTCGCGCAGCAGAGAGCCACCCTCGTTATCTAAACCACAACTGTTCAGTATTTCGTGGTGCATAAACCGCGAGCTTACGTTGTAGGTTTTGGTTTCGGGCTTTTTGTTTTCGTGGTCCAGCCAAAAAAGCGGCACGCGGTTACCGCCATCGGTTACGTTGCTAAAATGGTACTGCCAACCCTGGTCGCCAAAGTTATCGCCGTGGTCGCTGCAAAACACCACCAGGTTATCTTTGTCCTGGTGCATCTCTTTGCAAAAGTTATTTACATCGTCGCGTATCAGTTTCCAGGCTAATTGTTGCTTGGTGCGCAGCAGGTCTAAGTCGGCCTGTGTCACAGTGCCCTTGTCATTCTTTAAAAAGCTTTGCGATAAAAAATGAAACAACACCTTCCATTCATGAATTTTACCCAGCAGGTTTTTATTCATTAAGGTAAATGTATCGGCAATGTGGTAGGGGTAGTGCGTCTCCATTAAGTTGATAAACACAAATGTGCCTTGCCCCTTCGCATTGTTCTCTTCAATCAGCTGTTTGGCTTTATTAAAAGAATCGTGCGAGGTTTTTTGCGCCCAAATAATTCCCTGGCGTAAATCTTCGCTGGCTTTATCAAAAAACTGGTCTTTAGGCTTTAAAATCATTTTGCGCACGCGCGGGCGGTTAAGCGCCAGCACGGTTTGCAACAACCATTTATGCTTGGTAGGTGTAAACTGCCAGGTTTTATGCACCTCGTCAAAATCTTTACTTACGTTAAAAATATCGGTAGTTACGCTGTTGGCCGTAACCATTATTGGTTTGTAGCCTGCCGTTTTAAGCTTGCTGGCTAAAGATGGAACTTCATCTTTAAACCAGCGGCTTTGCGAAGTAGTGCCGTGTTCGTGTGGCATCAAGCCGCTAAACATGCTGCTCGTGGCCGGAAGGGTCCAGCAGGCTGCTGAGCGGGCATTGGTAAACTGCGTTCCGTTATTCTCAAGGTACGGCACACCCGGCCCGCCATCGCGGTATACTGCATCGTAGCGCAAGCTATCGGCTACTATTAAAATTACATTTCTTGGTTTTGCCATAATTAGGAGGGGCGAATGTAGGCGTATAAACCGAAAAGGAAAGAGGGAAAATCACAAAAAAGGGGGAGCGAAAATTACGTCTGTTAAATTCATTAAACTGCATTAAAAGCAAACCCCGCACTTTTGATGCGGGGTTACTGATTAAACTTTATCTATCATTTACTTAGAAGGGTTATTTCCTCTTCCCTTACCTGAAGGATTGCCGGTTGTGCTTGGAGCATTAACGGGTTTAGTTGATTTTGCCATGTTTTGTTGGTTTTAAAATGATAAAATTATTTTCCCTTTTCGATGGTTACTAGTCGTCCATTTACATGTTCTGCTGCTGCCTTTTGGGCTCTTGCCGCGAAACTGTCAGTATTTACTATACCATTATTTTTCTTTGCTTCGATAGATTGAATTATTGCTGCCCTTTTGGGGGTCATTAGTTTTTTTGCCATAAAAATTGTTTTAAAAATTAAAATAATTGAACGATAGTGGAAGCAGTAGAAAAGAGTTTCTACTGGAGAAAAACCCCTTTTTATAGAGATACGTTATATTTTAATTTTTTATAGGCGTTATCTTTTAATAAAACACGAGCGATGGCTCACATCGTTTGCTGCTGTTTATCTCTGCTGCAAGAGGGCTTGTTGGAACATCACCAACAAACATTAAAACTACAACTAATTAAATTCAATTCCAGGTTACTGCTTCCGTGATTCGAAAATAGTTGGTTTTTTTTAAAATGAAAGAGTGTTTTAAAAATAGTTTCAGGGATGAAATAGCCTTACAAGTAATACTTGTTGCTAAACTCCTTTAAGTGCTTTTCGGCCTCTTCGTAATCGGGCATTATCTGCTCTACTACCTTCCAAAAGCGGGGCGAGTGGTCGTGGTGTACCAAGTGGGCTAGTTCGTGCACAAGCACGTAATCTATTACCTTAACGGGGGCAAATAAAAGCCTTACCGATATTACAATATTGCCGTTGGTTGAGCAGTGCCCCCAAAAACTGGTGGCATACTTCATTTTAACGGTTTTTACGTCTTTTTTGAAAAAACGACTGTTTAATTCGTTAATGCGCTCGGTTACAATGGGTAAAAAATACTTGCATAGGCACTTTGCTACCAGGTACGAACAGGCATCGGCCTCGGCTTCTTTACTAAGCCCGCGCGCCAGCGATAGCACTATATTGTTCTTAAATATTTTGGCGGTCGATTTTCCCAGGTCGTGGTAAAAAATAGAGATAACAAACTCGTAGTTGCCAACTTTTAAAATTTCGCCGTTTACATACCTGCGTTGCGGAATAGTATCCAGCAGCTCGGGCTTGTTGTTCAGCTTATCTTTAGCCCATTTTAACAGGGCATCAATGTTTTTGCGCTGCTCCTCCTTGCTTTGCCGCTGCGAAATACGAAGCAGGATGCCATTTTTATTTACCGTTACCCGGCTGTTAAAACGGTGCTCCAGTATAATGCGCACCGGCACATTTTCGCCATTTACATCTACATTAAAGCCGCGCTGAAGCAAAGTTTCCTTTTCTTCTACAGGGGCTTCTACTGCCGGTTTAATAAGATTATCGAATAATGAGAGCAACATGCCCCGCAATATTAACGGTAAAGATTTGCTTTGCTAAAAGGCCTTTTCAACAACGGTACGTGGTTAGTCCTCCTTTTCGCCACGCTCCTTTTTTATTTTCCTTATCACATCTCGGCGTATACCCGTTACCTTCGAAATTTCGCCCACACTTTTACCGCTATCCAAAAGCTCTTTCACTTTCTCCTCATAGTCTCCCTGAAAAATCTGCTCTCTGGCTGGTTCATCGCGGTGGAAGAGGGGTTCTTTCTTCACGGGCTCGCTCTCTGTATCGCCTTTGCCCAACTGCTGACGCAGTAAAAGCAGTAAGGCAATTACCACTACTACCAGCACGGCAATAATAATATTCCGCTTTCTGCCCGGTGGGGCAGGCGCTGGGGTAGGCGATTGGGGATTTACTGGTGTTTCCATTTAGCGCTGGCAATTTTCACAAAAATAAACGCAAATTTTAATCCTAAGCGTCCATACTACCTTGGCATTCAAAATATTCTATTTTCGCTTTCGTCAATACAACAAACTATTATATGAATATAAGATTAGAAGAACCAGAAAAGCCGGAAACGCCTAACGTAGAACCAGATAAACTGATTGAAAAGTATGCCGGCGGCATGATGAAATTTGACAACAAGTTTCTTGAGCAGCGCAAAATATTTTTATGGGGTGGTGTGCACGATGAAAGTGCCGAGAAATTGGTAAACCGCCTTTTATACTTAGAGGCTACCGATCCGGGTAAAGACATATTTTTTTACATAAACAGCCCCGGTGGTGTAGTTACCAGCGGTATGGTGGTTTATGATACCATGAAAATGATTTCGTCGCCGGTGCATACCATTTGCATGGGTTTAGCAGCCTCTATGGGCTCTATTTTGCTTAGCGGTGGTACTAAGGGCAAACGCCTTATTTGGCCAAGCGGACGTGTAATGATTCACCAGCCAAGCCTTGGTGGTATGTATGGCCAGGCTACCGATATTGAAATTACAGCAGCCGAGATTCAGAAAATAAAAGAGTCGAGCGCTAAAATACTAGCCGATAACTGCGGTAAAACATACGAGCAGGTGATGAAAGATTTTGACCGCGACCACTGGATGAATGCCGAAGAAGCCGTTAAGTATGGCATTGTAGATGGCATTGCCGATAAGATTTTATAATAAAGGAGTTAGGCCGTTGGGAAATTAGGAAATTGGGAGCAGCCCAAACCTGATTCCCCAATGGCCCAATACCCTAATGTCCAAATGAACATGACTCGTACTGACCAGAACGTAGAAACCGCGCGCTATCAAAAAGATATAGCCACCCGCCTTGGGTTAGACCCTCAGAACCTTATTTTTAATTATAAGCAGAAGAACGAAACGGTGCGCCTGGATTTGGTAACCGTTAACCCTAAGCACGAGCAGTCGTTCCTTTTCCATACCGTAACGGGTACCGATAAAATTGATGCCCTGCGCAAAATGCTCGATTACATCGAGAGCCACTACCACAACGAAAGCAGCTTAACTGTGCAGTGGATTAAAATAGGCGAAAACAAATTGCACACCTCGTATTTCCGTGCCCAAAACATGTACGAAGCCCTCGATAAATTCTATTACGGCCGCGACCTTGGCCAGTATAAAATTTTCAGCATTACCCTTAACCCGGTATCTTAGAAAACGTTTCGGCTACATAATCTATTACCCTCTTATTCGTTAATAGGGTAAACATTTTTATGGCCAACTGGGATAACTTCGTCAACTCTCTCTTTCAATGGTGCGTAGATATATTAATTGCCGGCGGTAAAGCACTGGGCATTTCCTACAACGAAATCAACATCTGGATTTTCTGCATTATTGAACCCATTGTTTTCTTTGTTATGTTAGGTGTTATAATCTGGCAGTGGAGGAGGATTGGAAAGTTGAAAGGAGTTTAACTACCTCAACTTCTCATTATTCTGATGCCTCTCAGCATCCCGCTTTGTTTTCTTATCTAAGTTCTTTTGCAGGGCATCGGTTAGGTTAACGCCGGTTTGGTTGGCCAGGCAAATTAGTACGAACAGCACATCGGCCAGTTCGTCGCCAAGCTCTTTGTTTTTATCGCTCTCTTTAAAGCTCTGCTCGCCATACTTTCGGGCAATTATGCGGGCCACCTCACCTACCTCTTCGGTAAGCATAGCCATATTGGTTAGTTCATTAAAATATCTTACACCGGTCGTCTTTATCCAGTTATCTACGGTGGTTTGCGCTTCTTCTATGGTCATAACTACGTGTGATTTTGGCTGTTTGTATTAAAGTCTCCGCCTTCGGCGCGAGATTTAGGGGTCATTTCTTTGGCAATACGTTTCGCATCATAGGCATCCATATCCTTTAAATGGTCTACAATACTCTGATGGCTTTCGGCGTCGCGATTTTGCGATAGCTTACTGCTGGCTTCAATTCGTTCTACTTTAATTTCAAAACCCACCAGTCCGCGCAAATCCTTCTCTAATATCTTGGGCGGTATTTCATCATAACCCTGTGGCTTTTCGGCATGGGCATCTTCGTAGCGCTTCATCAGTTTGCGCAACATGGCTTCAAGCTTTTCGCCCTCTACTAAAGTTACTTTGCCATATAAATGCACCGCTTTATAGTTCCATGTAGGCACGTTCCGGTGGTTATACCAGCTGGGCGATATATAGGTGTGCGGACCCATAAAAATAGCCAGCACATCATTTAAACTTTCAAAAGCCTTCCACTGCGGGTTAGCGCGGGATATATGGCCGTGTAAAAACCAATCGCCGGTTTCATTCGTAACTAACTCTAACGGTATATGGGTTGCCCAGGGCAGGTTATCTTTAATCGATACCAGGATGGCAAAACCAAATTCGCGGATAAGGTTTTCTATCTCGGTTTTATCGGTTTCTTTAAAGTGTGCCGGTATATACATGTAAGGGTTTAAATTTATATCCGTCTTAGTAGCAAATCACTACTCAGTATCAAAACTAATATTATGATTAAAAAACTTTTCCCCGCTATTCAACTGTTTTTTGTGCTCAATATTTTTGCCCAGTCGCCCAAAACGGTGTTAATAGAGCATTTTACCAATACTAAATGCAGTATTTGTGCCCAGCGCAATCCGGGGTTTTATAACGTGCTTTCGGGCTATCCGCAGGTTATTCATATCGCTTTTCACCCCAGTTCGCCTTATTCCTCTTGCTATTTTAATTTACAAAACGTTACCGAGAACGACGACCGCACCCGTTTTTATGGCCTTTACGGCTCTACCCCACAGTATGTATTAAACGGTAAGCGCTTGCCGGCAGCCAACCCGGCAATTTACAATACTACTATCGACACCGCCCTGAACCAAACCTCACCTATAGAAATTGGGGCTACCGAAGAATTGGTGGGTTCCGACTCGGTAAACGTGCGGGTAGTAGTGCGCACTACCGGTGTAATTACAGCCGGCGAATTATTGCTTTTTGCCGGCGTAGCGCAGGATACCGTTCAATACAGCGCAGGCAACGGGGAGCAGCTGCACCACGATGTTTTTAGAAAAGCCCTTACCAAAGCCAAAGGTGATACCATACAAACACCTGCGCTTAACGACAGCCTGGTGCTGTTCTTCCACTATAAAATTAAAAACGGCTGGCGCGAACCTAACCTTAATACCATTGCCTGGGTGCAGTTTGCCAATACGGGGCAGGTTTTAAACGCGGCTAAATCGCAGCGTATAGCAAACGTTGTTTCGGGAATAAACGGGGCAAAAAAGGCAAGCTTATTTGCCGTTTACCCCAACCCGTTTACCCGCGAAATGCAGATTACCGGTTACGATGCAAAAACTGAAAACACAATAGAGGTTTTTGATATACTGGGAAGCAAGATTTTTACAGATAAAATAACTACCGCCACCTTTAAAATAGAAACAGCCGACTGGAAGCCCGGCCTTTACCTGGTTAGAATGGGTAATACCGTTAAGCGGATTATTAAGGAGTAATTTTGCTCTCGGAAGTTAATTCATCCGATGAATATTGAGGCTTACTCGCGGTTGCGGCTATCAATATTAATCGTTACCGGGCCGTTATTAATTAAGGCAACTTTCATATCGGCACCAAAGGTGCCTGTACCAATGTTTTTGCCTAAGTCTTTTTCCAGCAGGGTAATAAACTTTTCGTAAAGCGGAATAGCTATATCTGGTTTAGCTGCCCTTATAAACGAAGGGCGGTTACCCTTTTTTGTAAGGGCGTGAAGGGTAAACTGCGAAACGAGGATAACTTCACCACCTACATCCTTAACGGCTAAATTCATTTGCTCGTTCGCATCTTCAAAAATGCGGAGGTTTACAATTTTGCCGCTCATCCATTCCAAATCTTCGGCAGTATCAGCTTCTTCAAAACCAGCTAATACCAACAGGCCTTTACCGATGGAGGATTTTACTGTCCCCTCAATAGTTACACTGGCCTCTGAAACTCGTTGGATGGTTACACGCACTATGGTATTGTTTGAAAATTGATTATTGGTAATTGGAAATTTGGCTGCTACTCCCAGTGCTTATAATTCGCCCGGTAATCGTTCATTATCCCCAGGTAATTCACATAGCGCTCCTCCGATATTTTACCTGCTTCATAGGCTTTGCGCACACCGCAGCCGGGTTCGTTCTCGTGCATGCAGTTATTAAACTTACAATCTTTCAGCGCCTCGCGCATTTCTATGTAGTAGTGCGATATCTCTTCGGGTTTAAAATTCATTATACCAAACTCGCGTATGCCGGGGGTATCTATTACACTGCCGCCAAAATCGAGAGGGTGCATTTCGGCAAAGGTGGTAGTGTGCATGCCCTTACCGGTAATGCGCGAAATTTTATCGGTGCGTATATTCAAATGGGGCTGAACGGCATTCATTAGGGTAGATTTTCCTACGCCCGAGTGTCCGGCAATAAGCGAAGTCTTATCCTTCATTAAGGCCTTTACCTGGTCTACGTTTTCCTGCTGCAGGGCCGATACAAACAAGGTTTTATAGCCAATAGCCTGGTAAATAGCAGATACAAAATCCTGCTTTTTCTGGCCCTTTACATCCAGCATATCCTGCTTATTGAAAATAATAACCGTGGGTATGTGGTAGGCTTCGGCGGTTAAAAGAAACCTGTCAATAAACCCGGTAGAGGTGCGGGGGTTACCCATGGTAACTATCAGCAAAGCCTGGTCTATGTTAGCGGCTAATATTTGTCGCGCGCCCTTGTGCTTTGGCGATGAACGCACAATGTAGTTATGGCGTTCTTCTATTTCATCTATCACCCAGCTGTTATCGGCATCTTCGCTGCTTATGCTCACGCGGTCGCCTACGGCAATGGGGTTGGTATCTTTACTCTCATCCAGCCTGAAAATACCCTTTAAGCGCACTTTTACAAGGTCGCCCTTTTCGGTTTTTACATCGTACCAACTACCTGTGCTTTTTACAACTACTCCTTTCATCTGTGCCACGAATTACACGAATTATCAGCAATTGAAGCGCTTTTATTTTCAGGCTTCATTGGTGGGTTTGGCCTTTTCTGCTTCTGCAGCATGCACTGCTAACGAAATCTCCATCAGCAATTCGGGTTCTTTTTCAAGCACATTGCCTACCACCAGTATATCGGCACCGGCCCGGCAAATCGCTTCGGCTTGTTCAGCACTGCGTATGCCACCACCAACAATCACCGGTATACTTACATTTTGCTTTACCGCCTTTATAAGCCCTGCGCTTACGGTGTTTAGGGCACCGCTGCCAGCCTCCAGGTAAATTAGTTTCATACCCAGCATTTCGCCGGCCAGCGCCGTGGCTACAGCTATGTCGGGCTTATCGTTAGGTATGGGCACCGTTTGGGTAATGTAACTGGTGGTAGAAATTCGCCCTCCGTCTATAAGCAGGTAGGCAGTAGGTATAGCATTTAAACCGGCCTCCTTCACAAAAGGGGCTGCAATTACCTGCTGGCCTATCAAATACTCGGGGTTGCGGCCCGAAACCAAGCTCAAAAACAACAGTCCATCGGCCTTAGCGCTTAGCTGGTAGCTATTACCCGGGAAAATAATAACCGGAATTTCAGAGTGCTTTTTAATCGTTTCAATAGTGTGCTCAAACCGGTTCTCAAGCAGCAAACTTCCTCCTACAAAAAAGAAATCGACTTTAGCGTTGTTGGCCAATTCTATTAGCTGTACCAGACTTTCAATAGGTTGCTTATCAGGGTCGATAAGAACTGCGAGTTGTTGTCGTTTATTGGGTGTTAATAGTCCGTTTATCATGCCTGCAAGTATACTACGAATAGACTGTATATTAGTCACTCGCCTGGTTTGTCAACAGCCAAATTTGGTCAGGAAGCCATTTTTAGGCGTTTTGCCCCAAATTTCCCGCCCAAAAAATCAGACAAAAAACTTACCCGAAACCACCGCATTTTTTCCTAATTTTTTTTCATAATTCTTTTTCAACACAGGGAAATCAAGCCCACAGAGGGTTTCAAAAGGGTGCTTGCCCGTTTGCACAAATCGTGTGGAAAAATGAGGTGTCGAAATCGGTTTTTGAAAAATAAATTCGTTCACGTTTTAGGAAAGATTCTGAAACGCTCACACAGAATTAAATTATCTTCAAATTATAGTTATGGCAAGAAAAACAGAGAAAAAGGGATTGAAGTTCGACCGCTTCTACACCCAGGAAGGCAAGTCCGCCTTCGATTTATTCGAGTTCGACTTACGCGCAAGCGTAATTCGCAACCCAAAGGGCGATGCAGTGTTCGAAATGTATAATGTGGAGGTGCCTAAGGGATGGAGCCAGGTTGCTACAGATATTCTCGCACAAAAATACTTCCGTAAGGCAGGTGTTCCGCAACCCGATGGTACATTGGGCGGCGAGCGTTCTATTAAACAAGTGGCACACCGCCTGGCCGACTGCTGGAAAAGCTGGGGCGAGCGTTACGGCTATTTTGCTTCGGCAAAAGATGCGGGCGTATTTTACGATGAGTTAGTTTACTCGTTGCTGGACCAAATGGCAGCACCTAACTCGCCGCAATGGTTTAACACCGGTTTATATACCGCTTATGGTATTACCGGCAAACCACAGGGCCACTACTTTGTAAACCCCGATACCGGCGAACTTGAAAAATCTACCTCGGCATACGAGCGTCCGCAGCCGCACGCCTGCTTCATATTATCAGTAGATGATGATTTGGTGAATGGTGGTGGAATTATGGACCTTTGGATCCGTGAAGCACGTATTTTCAAATACGGTTCGGGCGTAGGTACCAACTTTAGCAACATACGCGGCGAAGGCGAAAAACTTTCGGGTGGTGGAACTTCATCGGGCTTAATGAGTTTCCTTAAAATTGGCGATGCTGCTGCAGGCGCTATCAAATCGGGTGGAACTACCCGCCGCGCTGCCAAAATGGTGTGCTTAGACCTTGACCACCCTGAAGTGGTTGATTTTATTGACTGGAAAAGCAAAGAAGAAGATAAAGTAGCCGCGCTTATTGCAGCCGGGTACGATTCGCACTACGAAGGCGAGGCTTACAAAACAGTTGCAGGGCAAAACTCTAACAACTCCGTTCGTATCCCTAATTCATTCTTCCATACGCTTGCAAAAGGCGAAAACTGGAACCTGATAGCACGCAGCAACAAAAAGGTGATGAAAACCATCCCTTCTACCGAGCTGTGGGATAAAATTGCAATGGCCGCATGGCGTTGTGCCGATCCGGGCGTTCAATACGATACTACCATTAACGAATGGCACACTTGCCCTGAGGATGGCCCAATACGCGCCAGCAACCCTTGCAGCGAGTATATGTTCCTTGATAACACTGCCTGCAACCTTGCCTCGTTCAACCTGCGCAAGTTCTTTAACGATAAAACACTTGAGTTTAACGTAGCTGGTTTTGAGCACATGAGCCGCGTTTGGACTACTGTATTGGAAATTTCGGTGTTAATGGCCCAGTTCCCTTCTAAAGAGGTGGCTCAGCTTAGCTACGAGTTCCGCACCCTTGGCTTAGGTTATGCCAACCTGGGTTCGGTATTAATGGTAAGCGGTATACCTTACGATAGCGATAAAGCACGCGCTTTTGGTGGTGCTATTACAGCTATTATGACGGGTGTTGCTTACAAAACATCGGCAGAGATGGCGGCTACGCTTGGTGCGTTCCCTGGCTACGAAAGAAACAAAAAGCACATGTTGCGTGTAATGCGTAACCACCGCTTAGCAGCTTACAATGCCGACACTACGGCTTATGAGTCGCTGGAGATTAAGCCACAAGGTATCGACCCTAAATTCTGCCCTGATTATTTGTTGAAAGCAGCTACCACCGCGTGGGATGAGGCTTTACAATTGGGCGAAAAATATGGCTACCGCAACGCGCAATCTACCGTTATTGCCCCTACCGGCACCATCGGTTTATTAATGGATTGCGATACTACCGGTGTTGAACCTGATTTTGCTTTGGTAAAATTCAAAAAACTATCGGGTGGCGGTTACTTTAAAATTGTAAACGAGTGTGTGCCTGCAGCCCTTAATAACCTGGGTTACAGCGAATCGGAAATTGATAGCATAGTAAAATACGCTAAAGGAACAGGTAGCCTTACCGGTTGCCCTTACATTAACGCTGAAACATTACGCGCTAAAGGATTCAACACTTCGGACATCGAGAAAATTGAAGCCGGCCTGGTAGCAGCGTTCGATATTACTTTTGCCTTTAACGTATGGAGCTTAGGCGAAGAAACCTTACAGCGCCTTGGCTTTACCGATAAACAATACAACGCCAGCAACTTTAACCTGCTGCGCGAACTGGGCTACAACAAAACAGAAATTGAAGCCGCTAACGAGTATGTGTGCGGAACCATGACTGTAGAAGGTGCCCCTTACCTGAAAGATGAGCACTTGCCAATTTTCGACTGCGCTAACAAGTGCGGCACTAAAGGCAAGCGCTTTATTCACGCCCACGGCCACATCCGTATGATGGCCAGCGTGCAGCCTTTCATTAGCGGTGCAATTTCTAAAACCATCAACTTACCTAACGAGGCTACTGTTGAAGATATTAAGGGTTGCTACGAACTATCATGGGATCTGGGCTTAAAGGCCAACGCCCTTTACCGCGATGGATGCAAGCTTTCGCAACCACTTAGCAACAAGAAAGACGAAGACAAAGATGACAAGAAAGAAGTGGCTAAAACAGAAGCAGCACCTGCAGCAGCTGCCGAACCTGAGTTTAGCAAATTAACGCCTGAGCAGGTATTAGAGGCTGCCCGCATTTTAATGCAAGAGAGCACCGATACCAACTTTATGCGCGAACTAAGCCGTATAGTAGAGCGCAAAAAACTGCCTCACAAACGCCGTGGCTTTACGCAAAAAGCAAAAATTGGCGGACAAACCGTATTCGTGCGCACCGGTGAGTATGACGACCAGACTCTGGGAGAAATATTTATTGATATGCACAAAGAGGGTGCTTCGTTCCGCTCACTAATGAACTGCTTCGCTATATCGGTATCTATCGGTTTACAATACGGTGTGCCTTTAGAGGAGTTCGTAAACAAATTTACGTTTACCCGCTTTGAACCAAGCGGTATGGTAGACCACCCGAACATTAAAAACGCCAGCTCGATAGTAGATTACATTTTCCGTTTGCTTGCCTTCGAATACTTACAGCGCACCGATTTAGTGCATGTAACACCAAGCGAATTAAGCATGCGCGAGCGCAGTGCTATGGATTTAACTACCGAAATTTCGGAAGAGCCTATCGAGCAGCACAAGAAGGTAACACCGGTTCACCCGGAGTTAAAGGATAGCCCTAAGCCAACAGCTAAAAAAGATGTGGCTGATATGAAAGTAGAGAAGAAAATAACCTTAGCTACTACCAGTATGAGCGCCTTTAACAAAGCTGCCGGCGATATGATGGGCGATGCACCACCATGCAGCGTGTGCGGTAACATTACCCTGCGCAGCGGTACTTGCTACAAATGTTTAAACTGCGGTAACAGCATGGGCTGTTCGTAGTAACGCGGAATACGAATGTTGAATTCGGAATAAATACAAATAAAAAGCCCTGCAGAAATGCGGGGCTTTTTATTTGAGTAAATTGCAGAACAACTAAAGTTTAAACCATGAATAACTGGACCGAGGAGAATAACTCGCTTAAGCGCACTCTTACTTTCAAAAACTTTTCAGAAGCCTTTGCCTTTATGACCCGCGTGGCGCTGCTGGCAGAGAAAGCCGACCATCACCCCAACTGGACAAACGTTTATAATAAGGTAGAAATAACGCTGAATACGCACAGCGCCGGAGATGTAGTTACAGAAAAAGACCGTAAGCTGGCCGCCGAAATTGATAAGCTGGTTGCATAACCTGCTTTTCTCTGTATTTTTACTCCGCGTCTCCGTGTGGGATGTATTCTTGTATTTCTGAAAGCTGAATAATGAAAATAGCCCTTGCCCAGTTAAACTACCACGTAGGTAATTTTGAAGCCAACACAAAAAAAATTATTAATGCTATTAACGATGCCGAAAAGCAAGGTGCGGAGTTAGTAGTGTTTAGCGAACTATGTATATGCGGTTACCCTGCCCGCGATTTTTTAGAGTTTGATGATTTTATTGCGCAATGCACAACTGCATTAAACGAAATTGCAAAGCACACCACAGGTATAGCGGCATTGGTTGGTTGCCCCCGCAAAAACCCGGTTATAGAAGGCAAGGACTTATTTAACTCAGCTTTCTTTTTATACCAGGGCGAGATAAAACATATAACCGATAAAACGCTTTTGCCGGTATATGATGTGTTTGACGAGTACCGGTACTTCGAACCTAACAATCGTTTTGAGGTATTTGAATTTAAAGGGCAGCGCCTGGCCATTACCATTTGCGAAGATATTTGGAACGTAGGCAACGATAACCCTATTTACCTGTCGTGCCCTATGGAGGAGCTAACCAAACAATCGCCCGATATCATCCTTAACCTTTCGGCGTCGCCTTTTAGCTATGCGCAGCATGCCGAGCGGATGAAGGTGATAAAGGCGAACGTAGAGCGCTATAAAGTGCCTATGGTATATGTAAACCAGGTAGGCGCACAAACAGAATTAATATTTGATGGTGGCAGCGTAGTGGTAAACAAACAAGGAGAAGTAGTACATCAATCTATTTTTTTTGAAGAAGAACTCTCTTTTGTCAATACGGATAATTTGAAGGCTGTTTCAAAGTCCCCTTTAGGGGATTTAGGGGTTATTGCTTTAATCCACGAGGCACTGGTTTTAGGCATACGCGATTATTTTGCCAAACTCGGATTTAAAAAGGCCATACTGGGCCTTAGCGGCGGTATAGATTCTGCACTGGTATTAGCACTGGCGGCCGAGGCCCTGGGTAAAGAGAATGTGCTTTCGCTTTTACTGCCCTCAGGCTTTTCATCCGACCATTCGCTGGATGATGCCATTAAGCTATCTGAAAATCTGGGCACCAAATACGAAAAGGTGCCTATTGAAAGTAATTTTCAGGCCTTTTTACAAACCCTAAAGCCGTTTTTTAAAGATTTACCTTTTTCCGTTGCCGAAGAGAACCTGCAGGCCCGCGTGCGTGGGGTTCTGCTTATGGCTTTTAGCAATAAGTTTGGTTACATATTGCTAAACACCACCAATAAAAGCGAGGCTGCGGTGGGCTACGGAACCCTGTATGGCGATATGTGCGGAGGCCTTGCTGTATTAGGCGATGTTTACAAAACTCAGGCCTTTGAGCTGGCCCGTTATATCAATCGCAATGGCGAGGTAATCCCCAATAATATCCTAACCAAAGCCCCTTCGGCAGAGCTGCGGCCCAATCAAAAAGACTCCGATTCGCTGCCCGAATACGAAATACTCGATAAAATACTGTTTCAGTATATCGAAAGACGGAAAGGCCCTAAAGACCTTGTAGCCATGGGGTTTGAAAAACCGCTGGTAGACCAAGTGCTTAAAATGGTAAACGCCAACGAGTGGAAACGCTTCCAGGCACCCCCTATTTTGCGGGTGTCGCCCAAGGCTTTTGGCATGGGCCGACGTATGAATATAGAGGGGAAATACCTTGGTTAGCGTTATAATAGCCACATTGGCGACAATAATTACATTTGCGCCGCGTTTAAAAAGCCGAAAAATTAAAATATGAAGAATATCCTGTTGGGGTTTTTGTTGTTAAGTTCAATGGCCACATTTGCATTCGAAGCAGATTCATCGCGCACAGCGCGTGTAAAAAAGCTGCCTACAGCAGCACAAAATGCCAAGAAGAATGAAGTGGAGAAGAAGTTTGCCAAGTTTGCTAAAGACCGCTTTACGGTAGATTTATTTGGCAGCAACTGGATTTACGATAAGAACAGCGCTGGTATGAACGGCCTGCAAACTAAGTGGTGGAGCCGCGGTATCAGCATCTATTTTTCGTGGGATTTCCGTATTAAAAAATCGCGTGTAAGCTTTGCGCCGGGTATTGGCTATAGCTGCTCTAACATTTACAGCCGCCACGGTCTGTGGGAAGATTCTACCGGCACCAGCTTCCGCCCGCTTACCGACATTAACCCAAACATAGCATTGGGCGATTACAAAATCAATAAGCTAACTTTACAGTATGTCGATATTCCTTTAGAGTTGCGTATTCGCACTAACCCCGATAAGTTTAATAACTGCTGGAAATTTGTAGTGGGCTTCAAGGCCGGTATTCGTGTAGATGCGCACACCAAGCAAAGAACCAAAATTGGCAACGTGGTAAAAGTGGATGTAGAGCGCCGCTTCCCCGATTTTAATTTACTGCGCATGGGCCCTACCATTCGTATTGGCTACAGCGTTGTAAACGTTTTTGCATACTACGGCGTGTTAGATGTATTTAAAAAAGGTAAAGGCCCTAAAGCCAACGAGTTTACAGTTGGTATTTCATTCAACGGGTTGTAATACAAAGCGTTTAATTTATGCTTACGCTCCGCTCAAAAGATTTAGTGAAGGTTTACAAAGGCCGTACGGTAGTTAACCACGTATCGGTAGAAGTAAATCAGGGCGAAATTGTAGGGCTGTTAGGCCCTAACGGGGCCGGCAAAACCACCTCCTTCTATCAAATTGTAGGCTTAATTCCGCCCGACGAAGGCAAGATATATTTAGGCGAGCAGGACATTACCGACTTGCCTATGTATAAGCGCGCCGGATTAGGCATTGGTTACCTTCCGCAAGAGGCCTCTATTTTCCGTAACCTTTCGGTAGAGGATAATATAGCCGGTGTGTTAGAAATGACCAACCTATCTAAGAAAGACCAGAAAGACCGCCTTGAGTTATTGTTGAGCGAATTTGGCTTAAACCGGGTACGCACCAGCATGGGTAACGTATTAAGCGGCGGCGAAAGGAGAAGAACCGAAATAGCCCGCGCACTGGCTACCGACCCTAAGTTTATTTTATTAGATGAACCATTTGCCGGAATCGACCCTATAGCTGTAGAAGATATACAGCGCATTGTGGAGCAACTGAAGATGAAAAACATTGGGGTGCTGATAACTGACCACAACGTGCAGGAAACCCTTTCTATAACCGACCGGGCCTACCTTTTGTTTGAAGGCAAAATATTAAAAGCCGGTAGCGCAGAAGAACTGGCCAACGATGAGCAGGTGCGCCGTGTTTACCTGGGGCAGAATTTTGTGCTGCGTAGGAAAAATATTTCATCGCAACCTAACTCTTTTCACAAAAAAGTGCTTTCGGCGGAAGAGCTTACCAAGTACACAAATGACCTTACGGCAGCCGCACAAAATATTTTAAATAGTTTACGTACAACTGCAGATCCGAAATCGCTTACAACTCAATTTAACGATTTTATAGGTAGCTTAAAAGAATACCAGGCTTTGGCTTTAGACTTTGCCAAACAACATAGCAACACGGATATTGCCACTATCGCTAGTTCAATAGTAATCCTAAAGCCAGTTAACGATAACTATTTTTTAGAGATAGCTACCATTTTATTAATCAGTATGCGACTAACTAGGGGTATAGAAAAACACAAAGACTATCTAAACGATTGTATTAGTAAGCTTAACCGAATTAACGCTTTTGTAGCCACGCAAAATAATTAGGCTATTAGCAGGCGCTAACTAATTTAGCGCCTATGTCCTTCAACTGGAAAAACTTTCTCTTCCGGCTTTATCTTAAAAACCTTTTTCCGCCCGATTTTACGGCCGCCAAATCAATTGCGCACCAGCAGCAGATTTTTGATAAAATTATAAAGCAGCTATCTGCTACTGATTTAGGAAGAGACTTGAAGTTTGAAGGCATAAAAACCTATAAAGATTTTAGCGCTGCCGTGCCGGTTACTCAATACGATTTTTACGAGGCCTATATTGAAAAGATAAAAACGGGCGCACAAAATGTAATGACCAATAAAGCGGTGAAGTGGTTTGCGCAAACGGCCGGCACTACCAGCGGTAAAAGTAAACTGGTACCCATTACCATGCAAATAATGCGCAAGTGCCATGTGCGCGGTAGCTTTTTTGCCCTCTCTAAAATCCATCAGCAGGATGATAGCATACACTTATTAAGCCACAAAAACCTTTTAATACCGGGTGGCATTTACCAAACACTTCCATCGGGTATAAAGGTAGCCGATATATCGGCCATACTTTGCAGCAATGTGCCACCCATATACCGCAGTTATTATGTGCCCGGTATAGATGTGCAGACTTTACCAAAGTGGGAAGAAAAAATTACCGGCACCATCGCTCAAATTAAAAATGAAGATGTAGGCACTATCAGTGGTGTGCCTACCTGGCACCTGGCCCTTTTACAAAGGCTAAAAGACGAAACCAAATTTGAAAAGCTGACCGACTTATGGAAGAACCTGCAGGTGTTTTTTCATGGGGGCGTAAGCTTTGAGCCCTACCGCAAACAGTTTGAAGAACTGGTAGGCAAAAAAGATTTTGTTTTTTACGAAGTATACAACGCCACCGAAGGTTTTTTTGGAATACAGGAAAACCTGCGTAGTAATAACCTGCTGTTGCTTACTGATAACTATATTTTTTACGAGTTCATTCCGCTCGATAAATTTTACACCGGTAGCCGCGAGGCCTTACCTTTAAGCCAGGTTACAATCGGTGTGCCTTATGTGTTGCTAATTACTGCACCTAACGGCTTGCTGCGCTACACCATCGGCGATGTAATAACCTTTGCCTCACTCGATCCTTATACATTTAAAATTACCGGACGCACGCAGGAGTATATCAATGCCTTTGGCGAAGACTTATTGCTCAGTAACGTGCAGCAGGCATTACTAAAAACTAATCAAACCTGTGGCAGTTCTATCCGCGAGTATACCGTAGCGCCTTATTACATAAGTATGGACGAGAAAGGCCGCATTCAGTTTGCCATTGAGTTTTCGGTGGCACCGGTAGATTTAAAGCTATATGAAACTGAATTGGATAAAAACCTGCAGACAGAAAACTCTAACTACCGGCAAAAGAGAAATAATAGCCTGGCGCTAACACAATGCGAAGTAATTCCACTGCCCGAAGGCACTTTTTATAAATGGCTATCTTCTAAAAATAAGTTGGGCGGGCAAAATAAAGTGCCAAGGTTGGTTAACGGCCGAAAACTGATGGAAGAGATTCTGGCCTTGTAAGTTAAGCTGTATTAGGCTGTTAGTTCTCCTCCTTCGCTCTGCTACCGCAGCGGATTTTAAGCTGGAGTGGTTGAGCGAAGTGAAGCCGAGGTGGTGCTTAACTTAGCGACCCCTTTAAATTTTCCGTTCAATGGTAAACTCAATCAACTGCTCTACCGAGTTGCGCGACTCACTTACCGGAAATTCATATAACAGCTTCAATGCTTCATCGCGGTATTGGTTCATTACGCCGGCGGCATAATCCATGCCCCCGTTTTGGCGTACCATATCAATTACCCAACGCACCTTTTCGGTGTTTTGGTTATCGTTCTTTATTACGTTTATAATCTTCTTTTTATCGCTGCCCGAAACCTTACCCAATGTGTAAATAAGTGGCAGGGTCATTTTGCGCTCTTTAATATCAATGCCACGCGGCTTGCCTATTTCTGCCTCTTCATAGTCAAACAAATCGTCTTTAATCTGGAAGGCAATACCAATTTTTTCACCCATCAGTTTTACCCGGGCAATCTTTTCTTCATCTTTAGTAGTGGTAGAGGCCCCGCAGGCACAGGCCGATGCTATCAGCGAGGCCGTTTTGCCGCGTATAATTTCAAAGTATATATCTTCTTTAATATCCAGCTTGCGTGCCTTTTCAAGCTGTAGCAATTCGCCCTCGCTCATGGCCTTAATGGTGTTGGATAAAATATGCAGCAGTTGGAACTGATCATGCTCTATAGAAAGCAATAAACCCTTCGATAGCAAATAATCACCTACCAATACTGCTATCTTGTTTTTCCAAAGCGCGTTAATAGAAAAAAAGCCGCGGCGCTGGTACGAATCATCTACCACATCATCATGCACCAGGGTGGCCGTATGTAATATTTCTACCAGCGAAGCGGCCACATAAGTAGCCTCATTTAACTCGCCGCATAAGCGGGCCGATAAAAACACAAACATGGGGCGCATTTGTTTGCCCTTGCGGGTTACTATGTAATGCGTAATGCGGTCAAGCAAAGGCGCTTTGCTTTTCATGCTCTCGCGAAAGCGCACTTCAAACTCATCAAGCTCCTTCGAAATTGGTTTCTTTATCTCGTCTAAACTTACCGACATCGGAAGCGAATGTAACCCATAAATGAAAATTGTACAGAAAATCGTTGTAATCAAATGTATTTATCTGTGTAATCCTTTTTTAAGTTCGCCGTATGATTTTATGCGAGCGGAATTTGGTGCTGCAAAGCCAACATGGCCGGCCTTTTTTGGCAGATGTTTTTTATAAGAATGGTGGGTTAAAAAAACCGGTGGTAATTTTTAGCCATGGCTTTAAAGGCTTTAAAGATTGGGGGCCTTTTAACCTGGTTGCTGAGCGCTTTGCGGAAGCTGGCTTTGTATACGTTAAATACAATTTTTCGCACAACGGCACTACCATCGATAGCCCCACCGAATTTGCCGACCTGGAAGCCTTTGGCAACGATAACCTGAGCATTGAAATGGATGATTTGGGAGTAGTAATTGATTGGGTATGCTCGAATGAATTTCCGGTTGATAAATCGGAGATAAATACCGAAGCTATTTACCTGATGGGTCATAGCAGGGGAGGGGGTATATCTATTTTAAAAGCGAAAGAAGATACCCGCGTAAAAAAGCTGTGTACCTGGGCCAGTGTAAATGAATTTAGTAAGTATTGGACGGCAGAAGAACTGGAGAAGATAAAGAAGGATGGCGTAGTGTATGTGGGCAATGCCCGCACTAAACAAATGATGCCTATTAAATGGCAGCTGTATGAAAATTACTTTGCCAACCTGCCCCGCTTGTTTGTACCCGACGCGGTACGCGCTTTGCAGATACCAATGCTGATAATACATGGCACAAAAGACGAAACCATACCGGTAGAAGCGGCAATAGAAATGCAGGGGTGGAACAAAAAAGCTGAATTGCTGTTATTAGAAGGCAGTAATCATAATTTTGGTGGTAAGCACCCATACAGCGAAACTGTGTTAACCACAGACATGGAAGCTGCCGTGGCTGCAACTATTAATTTTTATTTGCAGCAGTAGTATTTGTAGTCTGTATTATATGTGCAATTGTATTTATCCGTGTAATCATTTATAACCTGAGTAATCGAAACGTATGTTAAAGATTGGAGGAGTAACAGAACATTTTAACCTGCCGTGGAATATAGCGGTAGAGCAAAATAAATTTACCGAAGCCGGAGTTGAGTTGAACTGGAAGTTTTTTCCGGGCGGTACCGGTGTAATGACCGAGGCGCTTAAAACCGGTGAGCTGGATTTGGCCATTCTGCTTACCGAAGGTTTTGTATCGGCGGCAGCTAAAGGGCTTAAGGCAAAGATTGTAAAAGAGTATATCACCTCGCCATTGGGCTGGGGTATTTTTACCGGTACCAAATCGCAGTTCTATTCAGTGTATAACCGGTTGCCTAAAAAGTATGCTATCAGCAAGTTAGGTTCGGGTTCGCACTTAATGGCCATGATACACGCCGAGCAGCGGGGCGAAAGGGTTGATGCAAAAGACCTGATAGAAGTAAAAAGTATCGACGGTGCTATGCAATCGCTTACAGGTAACGAAACCCAGATTTTTTACTGGGAAAAGTATATGACCAAAGCGCATGTAGAAAACGGCACCGTACGTATGATTGGCGAGTTTAGCGCTCCGTGGAGCAGTATGCTGATTATAGCCAGCGATGAAGCCCTCGCTACCAAGCGCGATAAAATTGCCAAAGTGTTAGAAGTAATTAATACAGAAAGCGAGCGCTTTGTAACTTCTCCGCAATCGGTTAAACTGCTTACGGAAAGATTCAAACTAAGCGAAGCCGATGCCTATACCTGGCTGCTCTCTACTGTATGGAGCCACGATTATTCAGTACGCTTACTGGGCTTAGAAAATGCTAAGCAAGCTCTGCTTAAAATTGGCAGCGTAAGTGCCGATTTGGATGTGCGTGCTTTATGCGATGAAGGATTGACGTTGGTGTAAGTTTAAGCTGCCTTAATTTTGGCTAATAAATATTTCTCTGTCCTTCTCTTCAGCCCAAATCTCCGTGTCAAAGGCAATTTCATCAGCTATAACATACCGATAAAAGTAAGTATGCGATAGTCCCGCTTCTTTAGCTTCTGCGCAAATTGCTATGGCATCCGTTTTTAATCCGGTTTTATGGTTGGTTACTACCACATCATACAATATCGAAATGGCTCTGTATTCGGTAGCATCTTTTCTTAGAGTTTTTTTAAAGTCTTGTAATAACTTATCCGAAACTGGACTTTCATTGCCATCATAAAGCTTAAGCATTACAAACGAACCGTCTGCTTTTATACCAGAAGCCACCGGAAAAAACTCGCCATTGTTTTTAAGCAGGGTTTTTATAAACGGCAAAGTCTTTTCAATTAATGATTCTACGTCTGTCATAGCTTTACTCAATCATCGCTAAAAACTCCGTTTCAGTCAGCACCTTAATGGTTTCTATCTTTTGTGCCTTAGCCAATTTACTGCCGGCATCTTCGCCAACCACTAAGTAGTTTAGGTTAGCCGAAACGCCACTTAAAAGCTTGCCTCCATTTTCTTCTACCAGTTGTTTGGCCCGGTCGCGGGTAAATTGTTGTAAGCTACCGGTAAACAAAAAGGTCTTGCCTTCCAGCTTATTGTTTTTAGTGCGGGCATCTTCTGGCCGGTTTTCGGTGTTTACGCCAAATGCCTTTAAGTTCTGTAGCAGGTGTATGTTGCTATCATTCTGAAAAAAGTCGAAAATGCTTTGCGCTACCTTAGGGCCTATGCCTTCAATATTAGTTAGCTGCTCTACGGTCATTTCGCGTAAATCAAAAATGGTCTGTATGTGTGTGGAGATATCTTTAGAGGTAGTAACCCCGCAATGGCGTATGCCAAGGGCGTTAAGCAAACGCCACAGCGGACGGTTCTTACTATCTTCAATGCCTTCTTTTAAGTTGCTTACGCTTTTTGCTTTCCAGCCTTCCAGCGTTAGTATTGTTTCGTAAGGCAGGCGGTAAATGTCTTCTATGTTTTTAATAAAGCCCCGCTGTATAAAATCAATAATGGTGCTGCTGCCAAGCCCGTCAATATCCATCGCATCTTTTGATACGAAGTGTATAGCACGTTCTTCGGTCTGTGCCGGGCAGTCTACATTGTCGCAGCGCCAAACCGCTTCTTCTTCCGGCCGTACCAAAGGTGATTGGCACGAAGGGCAGTTACGGGGGAACTCAATCTTTCGCTCATCGCCGGTGCGCAAATCAGTTACCACACCAGCTATATAGGGTATCACCTCGCCGGCACGCTCTACTATTACGGTATCGTTTATATGTATATCCTTCTCCAGTATAAAATCCTCATTGTGCAGCGATACGGAGGATATAGTAACACCGGCCAAAGGCACCGGTTCTATTTTAGCCACCGGTGTAACGGCGCCGGTTCGGCCTACCTGGTATTCTACGGTTAAAAGTTTGCTGTGTGCCTGCTTAGCCGCAAACTTATAAGCAATAGCCCAACGCGGGTGGTGTGTAGTGCTACCGCACTGCCGCTGCTTTTTAAGACTGTTTACCTTTACCACCATGCCATCGGTATCTATATTAAAGGTGTTGCGTTTGGTATCCCATGTTTTAATAAACTCATGCACCTCAGTTATATCCGCGCACACTTTCATTTCGTTAATGGGTGTTTTAAACCCACACTGGTAAAGTATTTCAATGGTATGAAAGTGCGACTCCAGTTCGCCGGCCAGCATGTTCTTGCCGTCTTTATCTTCCGCTAAACTTACGTGGTATAGTATAGCCTCCAGGTTGCGCGCACGCGATTCGTTTGGATTTTTGGTGCGTAAAGAACCACTGGCCGTGTTGCGTGCATTCTGAAAAACCTTTTCGCCACGTGCTTTGCGGTCCTCATTCATTTTTTCAAAAATGCTGCGTTGTATAATTACTTCGCCGCGTATCTCTATCCTGTAAATACCGAACTTAGAGAAGGCCGCCCTTAAAGGAATAGAGGCTAAAGCCTTGGCATTGTTTGTAATGTCTTCTCCTACGGTGCCATCGCCCCGCGTAGCAGCGCGCACCAGCAGGTCGTTTTCATAAACCAGGGCTATGCTGCCCCCGTCAAATTTGGGTTCTACACAATACTCAACTTCGTTGGTGCCGGTTAGTTTTTTTACACTGGTATCAAAATCATTCAGGTCTTCGGCGTTGTAGCTGTTATCCAGCGATAGCATACTTACCAAATGGTCAACCGTTTTAAACTCATCGGTCAAGCCACGGGCCACGCGTTGTGTAGGTGAATCTTCGGTCAGCAAATCCGGGTGCTTTGCTTCTAACTCACGCAATTGCTTGAAAAGCTTATCGTAATCAAAATCGGTTACTACCGGTTCGCTAAGTACATAATACCGCCAATCGTGAAAGTCAATAATCTCCCGCAGGGCCAATAATTTCTCTGCATCAGAAAGTGAGCCTTCCTGTTTTATAAGCTGTGCGGTAAGTTGGTTCAGTTCTTGTTGCTTCTCTTTAGAATACATGGACTATAGTTTAAAATAACACGCCCATCCGCAGGCTCATAAAGCGCATTACGTTGGGTTCTTTCTTTATATCGTGGTCGAAAAGATTATTGATAAAACCGTTGTGGTAAAATACCCCAACCAGTAAAGATGCCTTCTCGTCAAACTTATATTCAAAACCGGCACCGGCACCTAAGCGCACATCAAAAAAGTTTGCCCAAAATTTTGGTATAGCCTGCGACACATCGTTTTTCTGTTTTAAAATATTCTCTTTTTCAATTAAAACATTGGTGCCGGCAGTTGTAGTTATTGAATCGCTATAGGTGGCGCGTGCACTAACGGTAAGGTTTAGCGTAAGGCCCACCTGCCCCCACACATTAAAGTTGCCGCCTTTAATTTCGTTGGTTTTAAGTTTAAGGTAGGCAGGTATTTCAATATAATGAAAGCTGTATTTTTCGTTTACATCACGTAATTTAATGCCTGCGCCATTGTTTTCAAAAACGTTTCGCCCTTTAATATTGCAGCCATCGTAAGCACCGCCAAGGCCGGTACTAAGGCCATAGTTTTTTGCAAACCAGTATTCTACCAAAAAGCCATAGCTGGTGCCAAAGCGCGGTTTGCCCTTTAAAAGGTCGTTGCCAAAGGGCTTGCTCCAGGCCACGCCCGGCGATACATGCAGGCCAATACGTATTCTATCGTTTAGGGCAAAGCCTTGTATTACAAAGCAAAGTAGAATAACAAGCGTAAAAAAACGTTTCATCTGGTAGATTTAATAGGTTGTTGGTTTGCGTGTCAATTTTCGCATTTTCGCACAATATGAAAAATATAAAACAAATTGTAAGGCTGATGTGTGTGTTGTTGTTGGCCGGTTGTTCGGGCTGCAACAATACCAAAAGTAGAGAAAAGCCGGATGTATCAAACATTAAGCTGAACGTGGAGTTGCAGCGGTTCGATAAAGATTTGTTTGCATTGGGCCAATCTAATTTCGATGAGGGGCAGATTAGCAGCATGCGCAATAAGTATGGCAGCTTTTACGATTTTTATATCAGCCAGTTTGTGGTAGGCCCCCGCCCGCCGCAGGATACTGCGAATATTGATAAAGAAGCCTTGCAAAAATTTGTAGCCGATGCCTATATAAGCCGCATCCAAAAGGCTATCGATGCGCATTTTAACGATTCTAAAGACGTAGAGGAGGAGCTAACCCAATCGTTTAAATACCTGAAGTATTATTTCCCCGAGGTTAGCATACCTAAGGTAGTAGGCGTAAATTCTGGTTTTTCGGTAGGCGCCTTTACTTACGAAAAAGATTTGCTGGGTATAGGGCTCGACCAATACCTGGGCCCCGGCTTTACCGATTATGATAGTGCCGGTGTGTTTCAATATTTGCAACATAAAATGCGCAGGGAGTATATAGCCCGCAACGCGGTAGAGGTGTTATACAATTTTTACTTTGGCGAGGGGGAGTTATCGCACGGTAAAACACTGGCTGAAGCGATGGTTGAAAAGGGCAAGAAAATCTATTTTCTATCGTACATGCTGCCCGATGCCCCCGATAGTCTGCTTGTGGGCTTTACGGCCAACCAAACCCGGTGGTGCGAGCAGAATGAGATAGAAATGTGGCGCTTTTTAAACGATAAAGACCTGCTTTACAAGGATAACTACATGGATCAGAAGCGCTACCTGGATGAGGGCCCCGGCATTACGGGCATGCCGGCTGAGGCGCCCGGCAACCTGGGCAGCTGGATTGGCCTGCAAATTGTACGCAAATACATGAAGGAAAGCGGGGGAAAAATATCGCTGCACGATTTGATATTGAAGTACGACGCCAAAGCCATTTTAGCAAAGGCAAAATACAGGCCCTCAAAATCTGTATTCTGAGACTGTTTTCTATCTTTGACCGGAAACTTACTCCCTTATTTAAATGGTAGATACTAAAGGCAAAGAGCAATGGTCGGATAAATTGGTTCGGGTTATTAACTCTACAATTTGTTTTACGCTGGCCTATGTTGTAATCAACTTTGGTGGCTTTTTCTCAATGGCCCTTATGGGTAAGTTTTTCAATTTCGATGCCAACATTTACTACTTCGGTATCCGTTTTATGCTAAATGGCAATAGGTGGACCAAGCTGAAGGTTTCGATGATTTACAGCACATACCCGTTTTTTGCTTTGCTTTTTGGGCTTTTAATGTTGTATATTTTTGACAGGGTAAAGCGTAAGCCGGCATTACTAAACGTGTTTTTGGTGTGGGCTTTTGTAATAGGCACTTGCTTTTTTACTGCCCAGGGCATTATCGCTTCCTTGGGTATTAATGAGTTCAACTCTCCTTTTTATCAGAATTTTGCGGTGGTTTTTTCGTGGTGGTTTTTGCCGGCCCCTTTTACCTATGCCATTAATGTGCTGTTTGGAATTTTAATATTGTTTTTTGCCATCAATTACCCCAAAATGTTTTTGAGTTTTTCATACTCATTCTCGAAAGTAAACAAGTCATCGCGCCGCCGCACATATTTTATCGAAACTGCAGTAGTCCCCTTTATACTTGGAGCGTTTGTTACTACCGCTATTTTATGGGATAAAACAGGCTCGGCAAGATTCCATGTGCTTTTGCATGTTATTTATCTGATGGTAATTGGCATATCGCTGCTTATAAGTTGGGTGGCCTTGTATTATCTCGAAATTTTGAAAGATGATGTATTGAAGTATAAGGTTTTACAAAGTTTTGGATTTGTAATGTTTATTGCTTTAATATTTGTGGTAGGCTTTGTAAAGCTATACTGGCATGGCATTTTTGTTTCGTTTTAACCTGGCCTATGCACCCGCTTGTTCAAAAGCTTGCCGCCGATAAAAAATTATTAAACGCTGTTTTTTTCGGGCTTAAGGTAATTTTGGTTTACCTGCTTTGGAAAACCCTCTTCTACTTTTTTCATGTTGAAGGTACTGCGTTAAACCGCTTTTGGCTTGCCTTTACAGATTGGTTCGCCTACAAAACCATTCAGCCTGCCGCACTGTTTCTTCGCCATGTTTTGGGTTACCAACTGGAGTTTAACCAACGCAACATTCTTATCACTAACACACCGGGCCTTTTTTTGGCCAACCACTGCCTGGGCGTTTCGGTATGCGTTATTTTTTCGGGGTTTATACTGGCCTATAAAGGCAAATGGCAGCATAAGCTATGGTATATTCCACTAGGCGTATTTTGTATTTATGCTATTAACGTAGTGCGCCTTACCGGTTTGGGGGTAGTAGAAAAACATTATTACGAGCAGTTTTTTGTATTGGCACACACGCGCGTTTATCTGCTAATGAGCTATGGTATGTTTTTTCTGCTAATCGTATTTTGGATGAACTATTTAGCCAAAAAATAATTTACTCTGCGCCTTTCAGTTTGGCTATCATCTTCTCGCTGGCCCAATCTTCTTCGCCGGTTTGCTTAAAAATTATTTCGCCTTTAGTGTTTAAAAGGTAAGTAGTGGGTATGGTATAAATGTTATAGTCGTGCAGTTTCTTTTCCGAATGCAGTATTAAAAACCGGCTCTCTGTTTTTTCATTAAAGCGTTGTAGCAACTCAATCGATTCATCAGAAACTAAGATAAAACGAAAGTTAACGGGCTCTAATATTTGTTGTGCCTCAAATATCGAGGGCAACTCCTGTAAGCAAGGGCCGCACCAGGTGGCAAAAAAACTGATAAACAGTTTTTGGTTTTTAAATGTATCCAGCGCAAATGGGTGGCCGGTTAAATCGGTAAGCACTAAGGCTGCCGGTTTTATTTTAGGGGCTATGCGGTATTTGTTGTATAAAAAACCGGCAACCAGCAGTGCTGCTACCACGGCAGCTATTCGTATTAACCGGTTCTTCATACGCCTGTAAAGCGGTTCTTATAGTCTGTTGCGCTATGGCGGATAACTTCCAGCGCTTCTTCGCGGCCATATACGGCGGCAATTTCTACAATACGTTCCTGGTCAGAATCGGGTAAGTCTTTATACGTTAAAAAGTAATGCTTAAGGCGGTTAACTATTGATATGGGCAGCTGGCTTATGTCGGTATATTTTCCATACACCGCATCGTTTTTTAAAACGGCTATAATTTTATCGTCGGCTTCGTTTTTATCAATCATTCTAAAACCGCCTATAGGAATAGCCTGCACCAGTATGCCTCCGCTTTGTATGTTCTTTTCTTCCAGCACCAGTATATCCATAGGGTCCTGGTCGCCTATTATATTTTTCTGCCCCGTTTTTTCCATGCAAAACTTACCTACTTCTATATCGCAAAGCGTTTGCGGTATAAAACCGTATAAGGCAGGAACTATGTTCGAATAAAGTTGAGGCCTGTCCACCTTAAGCCAGCCACTGGCTTTGTCAATTTCATATTTAACGGTATCTGCCGGTACTATTTCTATAAACGCGGTTAACACATCCGGAAAACCTTCTCCATAAGAAATTCCATGCCACGGGTGTGCTTTATATGGATTTGCTTTCATCCTGTTTCCTGTCTTATCTATCGTTCAAATGTTTAAACTACCAGCTTCCGCTGCTGCCTCCGCCACTAAAGCCCCCGCCGCCAAAACCGCCAAAACCACCACCGCCGCTACTGCCCCCACCGCCAAAACCACCGCCACCTAAAAAGCCTCCACCGCCCCAGGTATTTAAACCCCTGCGGCTATAGGTAGTTCCGCCACCACCGCCTCCACGGAAAAAGAAAGGAATAACGAAGAAGATGATAAAAATGATAAGCACTACAACCCAAACCGGAATCTGCTCACGCCCTCCGCGCTTTTTATCATTTACATACATACCCGAAAGGCGGGCCATTATTTCGTCGGTGGCATCACTAAATCCGCCATAAAAATTACCCTGTTTAAAGTTAGGCACCAGGGTATTTTTAATAATGCGGTCGGTAATAATAGCGCCCAGTTTTTCCTCAACACCGTAACCGGTCCGTATAGTAACCTTACGGTCGTTTTTCGACATCAAAAGCAATACACCATTGTGGTTTTGTTTGGTGCCTATACCCCATTTTTCGCCCAGTTCAGCTGCATAGCTGCCTACTTCGGCGCCATCTAAACTTTCAATTATTACAATGGCTATTTGGGTAGAGGTAGAATCATCGTAAGCTACCAGCTTTTGTTCTAACGAGGCAACTTCATTAGCCGATAATACACCGGCAAAATCGTTCACCAAACGTGGCGGATTGGGCTGCGCCGGAAAATTTTGCGCGCCAGCCACTAATGTCGACAACACAACCATGCAAAGCATAAACATGCTTTGCAATTTGTATTTTCTGTCAACAGGCAACTGCCATCTGCCAACCGAATTACCCTTCACTGATTTCATTGCTCAACTCGTTTTTATCGTCGTGGTTTAAAGGGAAATATTGTTTAAGGTGAAACCCGGTCTCTTTAATGGCAAATAAAAGTCCCTCTAAAAATTCGCCCTGTTTAAAGTGGCCGCTCATCACTTCTTTCGTGCCATCCCAAAAGGTAGCTGGCACCACTGCATCAATGCCTTTATCGCCAAGTATGGCAAATTTTTTATCGTCGTAGGCCAGGTAAATCAGCACCCCGTTTTGCGCTGCCGTTTCATTCATTTTTAATTGAAAAAAAACTTCTGTGGCACGCACCAGCACATCTTCGTGCTTGCAGGTAGGCTCAATATGCAGCCTAATTTCACCGCTGGTCATATTTTCGGCATCGCTTATAGCCTGCACTATGGCCTTGCGTTCAGCCTCGCTAAAAAATTGTTTTTTAAAAAGCATGCGCTGATTTAAATGGTATTACTAAACAAAAATATTGCACAGACTAATAATGTATTGGAATGAACTAAAGAGTAATAACATCCATCATTCCACCCATCCATTATTCCCTTTTAGAACTTCACTTTAGGCGCGTTCTCGGTACCGGCATCGGCTTTAAAGTAACCCTTAGGGGTAAATCCAAAAAGCTTGGCAGTAATTACAGCCGGAAACGTAGATAGGTTAGCATTGTAGCTGTTAACCAGATCGTTGAATTTTTTGCGCTCAAAGGCGATTTTATCCTCAGTGCTTGCCAGTTCAACACGCAGTTCCGAATAGCCCTGTACTGCTTTTAGTTCCGGGTAAGCTTCTACAGTAGCCAACAAACGCGATAAGCTGCCGCTTAACTGGCTTTGTGCAGCCTGGTATTTCGCTATATCATCTTCCGAAAGATTGGTAGGGTCTATTTTAATGCTGGTAGCCGATGCACGGGCCTGCACAACTTTTTCTAAGGTTTCGGCTTCATACTTACCTCCACCCTTTACAGTTTCTACCAGGTTAGGTATTAAATCGGCACGACGCTGATAAGCTGCCTCTACGTTGGCCCACTGGGCGGTAACACCTTCGCGCTTTTCAACCAGCGAGTTATAGCTGCAGCTGCTAAGTGAAGAAGCAATAATAAGCCCGATAAAAAGTCTGAATACGTTTTTCATGTGGTAATTTGTTTTTTGTTTTCGGTTTAAAGGTATAAAAAACGCGCACTCGCAATATGTAATAACCTGTAAGGTTAAAATTACTGTTTTGCCCGCTTGTTCAATTTCCTATTTTCCGTTCTTAATTGACGAAACACAAAATTGAAAATTGTATGAGCGACATGATATCTGACTTTAATCAGTACCGCAGCAAAATGAACGAGGTAATCCTTGGTAAAGATAACCTGGTGCTGAAGCGCTTTTGGAGCCTTGATAACCAGGCCTATGCCGATGGCGCGCTTAGCACTAAAACCAAAGAACTGCTGGGGCTGGTAGCCAGTATGGTGCTGCGTTGCGACGATTGCATTAAATACCACCTGGGTAAAAGTCACGAGGTGGGTGTAACCACTGAGGAGATATATGAGGTGTTTGCTATAGCTAACCTGGTGGGCGGCTCTATTGTGATACCGCATACGCGCAGGGCTGCCGAGTATTGGGAAGAACTGCTTGTGGCGGCGAAATAAGTTTGGGCTATAAAATAAACATTCAACATATTTGAATGTTAAAGCGCAAATGGTATAAACCGGTGAATGTTGGTTTTAGTATTGCTTAAAATAAACCCTTAATGGAAATGAGAATTAATGTACCCGTAACCCTGCTGTTTATTTTATTCTCCTGTTGTTCGGCCATTGCTGCGCCTGCTGCTGCCGATAGTTTAGCTAAAACCGCCACCACGGTAAGCAAAGCCATAAAGAGCGGCAGCACCAAAGCCGGCGATAAGGCATTTGCAAAGCTTAAGTTTACAAAAGCAATTAAAAAGTATTCTAAAAGCCTTACAAAAGATACCGATACTGCTTACCTGGTGCAAAAAATTGCCGAGGCTTACCGGGTAACCGGTAACTACAGCGAGGCCGAAAAGTGGTATGCTAAAATTGCCGATAACCCTAAAACAAGCGCTGCCGTTAAGCTTGCCTATGCCGATGTGTTGCGCGCTAACAATAACTATGCTGCCGCGCAAAAATATTATGAGGCCTATGCAAAATCTAATCCTACTGCTACCGGAGTAAAAGAGGCTGTTAGCGCTATGGATAAAATACCGGCTTTAAGTAAAGACAACACAGGCGCATATAAAGTAGAGGCTGCTGATGTGAATACAACGAAATCGGAATACGGGCCGGCCATATACGATACTAAACTACTTTACACCAGTAACCGCAGTAATAAAAAAGCCACATACGATAAGTGGAACCTGACTAAGGACAGCAAAATTTATGTGGCATCTTTAGATAGCACGCACCAAAACGATAAAGCTAACCTTAAATCTAAGTGCAAAAGCTACGAAAGCACACCTGCGTTTACTAAAGTAAATAACGAGATAGTATTCAGCGCCGGTAGCTTTAAAAAGAAAAACACCGTATTACAAAATGGCCTGCGCCTGCCGCGCCAACAGCTTTACTCAGCCGCTTTAGAGGATAACAAAGGCACCAATGTGCTGCCTTTGGCGCTAAATAATGCCCAGTATACCAGCGCTCAGCCTACCATAACTAAAGATGGTAAGACGCTCTATTTTGTTAGCGACAAACTGGGGGGCTACGGCGGAACCGATATTTACATTGCTGCGCGCGATGCCAACGGTGCCTGGAGCAACCCGCAAAATTTAGGGCCGGAAGTAAACACCGCCTTCGACGAAAAGTTTCCTTTTATAGCCAATGATGGAACACTTTATTTTTCAAGTAACAGTCCTTCAGGATTGGGTGGTTTGGATGTATACAAAACCAAACCGGAAACCGGCCGCTGGAGCAAACCGGAGAACCTTGGGGCGCCGGTTAATACGAATAAAGACGACTTCTCTTTTGTAATGGCAGCCGATAACAAGGGTGGCTACCTGGCCAGTAACCGCGATGGCGGCAAGGGCGAAGATGATATTTACCACTTTACCTACGATGAAACCAAACTGGATTATAAGGTAATAATACGGGTAGAAGATGCCCTTACACAGAAGCCAATACCAATGGCTTCGCTGGCCCTGGATTGCAAAACACAAACGCCCGAAAATACTTTAGCCGATAAAAACGGCGAGAAAATTTATACCCTTAAAGGCAATAAAGCATGCACCGTACAGGCCATGAGCAATGGCTATAAGCCTAACTCGGTAGAGGTTAGCACTAAAAACAAAAACACAACGGTGCCTATTCCTCTTAAGCCCGATGTAATTAAGCTATTGGTAACAATTACTGAGAAAGAAAACGGCGAACCAATAAAAGACGTGGCCATATCGCTTACACCCGAAGGCGCACCGGCAATTAACTTTAGCACGAATGAAAAAGGAGTGCTTGAAACTACGGTGCCTGCCGGTAAGTATACGCTTACTTCGCCCGATTATGCATCGGCCAACATTCAGTTTTCGGAGCTAAGTGCCGATGCCGCTACCGGTGTGGTTAAATTGGATATATCAATACCGCGCGAGGAGCTGGAAGTGAATGTGCCTTTAACGGCTAATTGTTTTTCTACCACCGTTACAGTTACCAACCTGCAAACCGGCGATAAAAAAGAGATTAGCCCCGACCGCAATGGCGAGTTACGACTTGACCTGAAAATTAACAACCTGTACTTGATTGAGCACGGTGGCAAGGCCGATACGCTTTCTACTATCGGGCTCCACCCCGGTATGAATGTAGAGGGTGCCTGCAAATTTTACGTAGGGCAAACCTGGGTGGTGCGCAATATTTATTACGATTTAAACAAGTGGACTATCCGTAAAGATGCTACCGCCGATTTAGATAACCTGGTACGCCTGATGAAACAATACCCATCGCTGGAGATTGAACTAAGCTCGCATACCGATTGTCGCGCCAGTGCCAAATACAATGTGGTACTTTCGGCACGCAGGGCAAGGGCAGCGGTAGATTACATTGCTAAAAAAGGAGTAAAAGCAAAGCGCATTTTAGCCGCAGGCTATGGCGAAAATGTAATACTAAACGGATGTGTTTGCGAACCCACCAACGAATCTAATTGTACCGACCCACAACACCAGGCTAACCGTAGAACAGAAGTAAAAGTGTTGAGGTATTAGAAGTCAAGTCATCCGATGACTTTTTGATTTAAGTAAACTGTTTTGGTTTAATCAAAAAAAACCGAAGTTTTTTCAACTTCGGAAGTCTTAAAACCCCGTAGAACTTCTTAACTAAGAATCCGTCTCTTACTTCTCCTTCTTCGCCTCTCCCTTTTTAGTAACGCGCTGCACTGCATCGTTCGCTTCGCTTACAATCAAGTCGTAGTCACTTAATTTTTGCTGTAATTCAACACGGGCGGTTTGGCCTTGCTCAGCGTTTATTTCTGATTGCGTTTTCTTCTTTTTGTCTTCATACCACTTAGCTATTCTTTTAAGCGAGCCTTTGGCTCCGCCTATTAAAAAGTGGTTATCGGTGGCCATAGCCTGTTCTTCAATTGTTTTAATGCCATTCAACACCACAGCTTTATCCATGCGGGTTAAAAAATTAGCATAGTAATAAAACAGTGAATACTTGCCGGTAGCCTCAGGGTCGCGCAGCCGGTTTTCAAAATAGTTCTGATAGCTTACGTCGCCCTCTTTGGCATACACATCGGCCACGCTGCCGGCAATATCGCGGTTGTCAACTTTTTCAAGGCCCTTGGCAATCTCTAATGCCTTTTTCGAATCTACCTCGTTTAAGGATTTTAGCGCCGTTGCAGCAACTTCATAACTGCTATCACCAACAGCTGTTTCAAATACGGCTTTATATTTTTCGGCTGCATTGCTGGCACTTAACTTAAGCAAGGCCGAGCGGCGCACGGTAGAAGCCTTGTCGCGTTGGACTAAATCAACCAAAGCAGCAAGCATAGTGTCGGCACCTTCTTTAGGTAAATCAAGTTCATCAACAGCAAACTGGCGTAAGTTATAGGCAGGGTCTTTAAAGGCATCTATCAGCACCTGTTTGGCCGCCGGGTTTTTCTTTTGCGCTTCGGCCAATTTTTTAAGCGCTTCTAAGCGCTGTACAAACAGGGGCGTGTTCTGGTATTGAAAAATGTAGTTTTCTATCGTCTTGTTTTCTTTTTTTACGCAAAGCACGGCGCGCTCGCCGTCAAAGTCCACCAGGTCGGGTTTGCCCGGGGCTTTAAAAGCAAACACCTGTGCTTTCTTTTTAAGTATAACCGGGTATGAGTTTACAGTCTTTCCATACCATATATCCAGTCTGAAAGGCAACTGATAGGTTAGTGGCTTATCTGTGTTGTGCTTTTGTTCAATAGTTACATACACACTATCATTAGCGTAGCTGTAAGCAACATCCAACACCGGGTGCCCCGAGTTTAAAAACCACTCATTAAAAAACCAGTTCAAATCCTTACCGGTTACCTCTTCAAAAGCCAAACGCAGCTGGTGAATTTCTACCGGCTTAAACTGGTTGGTTTTTAAATACAATTCCAGCGATTTAAAAAAGGCATCATCGCCAATTGTTTTGCGCAGGTAGTGTAATACAAGCCCGCCTTTTTCGTAGCTGTGGCGGTCGAACATATCTTCGCGGTCGTTGTAATAAAAGCGTACCAGGTCTACATTTTTATCCGTGGCCTCATCAATGTATTTGTCGTAATTATCCTGCTGTTTATAATCGGCATACTCGCGGCCGTATTTGTATTCATTCCACAGGTATTCGCCATAGGTGGCAAACGATTCATTAAGCGGAATGTTGCTCCAGCTTTCGGTAGTTACCAAATCGCCAAACCACTGGTGGAACAACTCGTGGCTTACTACATCTTCGTAGGTTTCATCTAAAAGCTCGCGGGTGTTCCGGTTAATAAATTCGCCGTGCAGGGTAGCCGAGGTGTTTTCCATAGCCCCGCTTACGTAATCGCGCACCACTACCTGCGAATATTTTTGCCACGGGTAATCAAAGCCTAACTTTTGCGAGAAGAACTCCATCATTTGTGGCGTGTTGCCAAAAATCTGGCGCGCATACGGAGCATATTTTTTCTCCATGTAGTAGTTTACCGGTATATCGCGCCAGCGGTCCTGCGTTATCACAAAATCGCCAACGGCCATCATTACCAGGTATGGTGCATGTGGCAAATCCATTTTCCAATAATCGGTTACCAGGCTATCATTAATAGGGGTAGATGAAATAAGCGTGCCATTGCTTAGCGATACATATTTTTTAAGGTGCGTAATGTAAATCTCATTGGTCATTTTCTGGTTAGGCTTATCAATAGTAGGGAACCAGCACGAGTTAGATTCTGTTTCGCCCTGGGTCCATATTTGAATAGGCTTGGTAGTATCGGTGCCTAGTGGGTTAATAAAGTAGAGGCCTTTATCTTCTGAAATAGCTGCGCTGCCGCCGCTCTTTCTTTCGTTCGGCTTGGCGGTGTAATCAATAAACACTTTCAGTTTTTCGCCGGCTTCGTATTTTCTGTTTAGCTGTATTTTAATCTCCAGCGAATCGTAGGTAAACTGCAGGCTCTCGCGCTGGTTTTCGCCGGTTTCCAGGCTTACCTGGCGCACATCAAATTGCTTGGCATCCAGCGTAAGTGTGCTTTGGGCATAAAAGTGCGGCTTAAGTGTAAGGGTGGCCTTACCTAATAAATATTGGTTGGCATAATCAAAACGCACCTCTAATTTGGTGTGCAGCAAATCAAAATCGCGTGGGGCCGTGGCGCGATAAGGGTTTTCGCGCGAGGCGGTAATTTCTATCGAGTCTAAGTCTACGGTAACGGAATTTTTATCCTTACGGGCATTTTTAGAGCTTGAACAAGCTGCAACCGTGCATAAAACGATGGCAATAACACAAAAGCGATGCAACATGAACTGTAAATTTATGAGGGGGCAAATGTAGGAAAAGGTAAGAGCTTACAGGTGTTTAAACCTATAAGCTCTGTTAAGCGGGTTGAGAATAAAAGCAAATGTCACACTGAGCGTAGTCGAAGTGCGGCATTTGCGCTGGCGGAAGCACTTGTCTTCGACTACGCTCAGACTGACATGCTTCCGCGAATTGGTCATGCTGAGCTTGCCCGTTCCGTTCAGGCGGGCGCAGTCGAAGCACTACGGATTCACAAACACCCTATCGGTGGCTGCCCAGTTTTTATGTTCGCTGGTGTAGTATAAATAGGCAGATGATGCAGGGGCATCGTATTCGCCGGGTATTTCGGCCTTTAAATCAAGGTTTACCTGTTTTTGTTGTCCGGGTGCCAGGCTGCGGTAGTAGCAGGCTATGTTATTGCCAATTACTTCATAAAAATCGATGATGCCTTTTTCCTGCATCTCTTTAAGTTGCCATGGCTGCGCCGAAAAACCTGCCGGTATGCCAATAATAGCCATTGTCATGGGCTGGCCCACGTTGGTTTTATTTTTAAGCGTGGCCGATAGACGAAGGGTTTCGCCCACCTTCACTTGCCGCGCCGCTAATTTGGTTTCTAAACTCACTACACACTCTTTGGCGCTTTCGGGTAGCGAGGTGCTGTAAGCCACGTTCATAGCATACGGCAGGGCTTGTTTACAACCCTTAAACCGCACTTCAATTTTTTGCTTACCTTGCTTTATAAAGCTTTCTAAGCCGGTGATGGCCACATTACTGCGTTCGCCTTTAGCGTAATCTTTTTGGGCTACTACAGCGCCGTTTACCAATAACTCAATAGTGCCGGCCTCATCTGTTTTTTTGCTAAACTCAGCATACTTGGTAAGTGCCTTTAAGGCAAGTATGGTTGCCTGGGTAGAGCCAAAACCACCATAACCGCTGCGCGCACCTACTAAATATTTTACGACACTGGTTACCGAAAGCACATCGGGGCTTTTAGCTTTTAATAGCGCCAATAAAATCAGCGAGGTAGTTTCAGTTTTTAAGCTTTCGCCACCGCTGCGGGTTATCGAGTGTTTTTTACCTGTCCAAAAACCTGCTTCGTTGCGCCCATTAATTAATTGGGCCAGCATTTTTTCGCCGCGTTCCTCTTCGCCTGCATTAAATAAGGCATTGGCGCATAAAGCCATCAGGTAAGGGTCGTTACTTTTACGGGCCTCTTTCTCAACAGCGGCCAGTTCTTTCGCAATATCCTTATAGCCGGCTTCGCTTAGGGCATATACAATGTACGCATTGGTAATATCCTCATCGGCCCCGCCAAACGAATCCAATGCGCGCGGATTCTTTTTAAACCCACCATTGCCATCGCGTTTTTCAAGTAGCAGCTTAACGGTGCGGTCTATCATTTTATCATCTACGCCTTTGTAAACGCCTTTCATATCCATAAACTCCATCAATCCGTAAGCGGTTAATGCCTCGTGCGCCGGTGCCGCACCAAACCATTCGTAGCCATTCTCTTTAGTTTCAAAGGCCGTCAGTTTTTTGTAGCCATCATCTAATAGTTTGGTGGCTCGGGCCTCTAACTTGGGGTCATCTATCTTCATGCTTTTTAAATATTGTAACACCATTATGTTAGGGTAGTTAGAAGAAGATGTTTGCTCAAAGCAGCCATATGGTTCGCGCAGTATCGATTCTACTCCGCTCATCAGTTCGGTCATCACATTTGGGTAAGCGCTAAAATCCACTTTCATCGAACCCGGCACCACGTTCACCGGGTTAATGGCAAACTCTTTCTGCATATCCTGCCCGCTAAGCGCTATACTGGCCGGAAAGCCCTTGGCTACTACATTTACAGCTCGTGTTAAGGCATCATTCTGTTTATCCGATGTAAATTTAATTTCCATGTTCCCCGCACCAATTTGGTTGGCAGCAGTAGCCTCTATATAAACCACTTTGGTTTGGTAAGCCGGTATAGTTACTTCCATTTGGCTATGGGTAATAGTTATTTGCTTGGGTGCCATTACCATCATTCTGCCACGAATTTCTTCTGCCGAATTATTCTTCAAAAATACCGGCAACATCATTTTATCGCCGCTAACCATCTCGGTTGGTATTTTAGCATCTATACTAAACGGCATACCGGTGGCAAAATTCGCTTCGGCATGGCCTATCGAGCCATCTTCGCCAAAACCTTCTACCGTTGTTTTAAATGAAGAGATTAAATCGTTGGTTACAAACTCCACCTTAGCCCGTCCACTTTGGTCAGTTACTATATTACCGTTCCAGTAAACGGTAGTAGCCAAATCGTTGCGGGTAGTATCGGCAGCGCTGTAATTTTTCTTGGCAAACTCTTTAGCCCGGTAAAAAGTAACGGCATTTTGGTTTTCTACGTTTTTGTCAAACGCCTTAAAAAAAACCAGACGGTCATCGCCTACATTAGCATTTATTAATACTTCCATTTCGGCTTTTTCATTCAACTCCTCTTTTTCCAGTGGGGCTATATCATCGGCTACATCGGCGGGTTTCTTTTCGGCATCTTTTAAGGCTCGTAACGGAGCAGGTGCAGCGGCTTTTTTCTTTTCGTATTTGCTGGCAGTTACAGTTACTACATCTATCGCTTTCATTTCCTGCATATCCATAACTCTGCCGCCAGCCATAGGTATCTGCTCTTCCATATAACGGCGGGTATGCACATCGTACAAGTAATAAGCGTTATTAGTGCCATAGTTGTAAATGTTTTGCGTTTGTGTTTGGTGCCCAACCGCCGAAATGGTAACCTGGTTGTTTGATGCAATATCAAATTTGCTAAAGATGAATTTTCCCTCTTTATCGGTAATGGCTGTTTTTCCCGAGGCGGTTAATTTTAATTCCGTACCGGGTAGTGGTTTACCATTATATCCATCGTATACTATTCCGCTAAACACAGCCTTTTCGCCGGCAAATTTTACCTCTGGTAAGTCTTCGTCATTAATTTGTTTCCAGGCGTATTTTCTCCATCCGCTGGTTAGCATCAGCAGGTCTAATGCTTTGTCGGCTTTTTCTTCTTTTTTATTAAAGTAAAAATCGGGTTCCTCTACTTTTTCTTTCAGGTCGGGCTCCAGTAATATTTTCGATAGTATAGTACCCTGCTTGTCATCGGCAAAGCTTAGCAGGTTATCATCCACCACGCTCAACGAAAAATTTCCTTGCACCGGTAAACCGTTTTCATCGGTTACCCTTATGTTCATATTCACTTTTTCGCGTGGCTGGTATTGTTGTTTGCCGGTAGTAATGGCAATGTTTAACTGCTGGTTTTTATTTACAAAAACCAGGCGTTCGGCACGCGCAATACCTTTGCTATCGAATAAAGTAATTTGCGATACACCAATAGGAAACGGCGCCGTATTTATATAAAGCTGGTTAGCGCCCTTTACCGCATTAAAAGCTTTGGCATAGTAAATTTTACCCCTTGTTTGCGCTACTACCGATAGCTGCTCACTCTGCCAGCTATTAATGCCTAACTGCAGGTTGGTAGCGCTTGGGTTGGCCTGCAACACGTAACCGGCCTTTAGGGCCTCGGGCAAAATAAATTCATTCAATATTCCCTCGGGCCTGGTAATGCGGGCCATATAGGTTTCGCCGGTTTTAGGCAAAAATTCTACAGTGCCCATACCAAAGTGGTAGCTGCTAAACTTAGTAACAAAGGCGCCTTTGCTATCAACTATTATCCCTTCTATATCTGCTGCCTTGCCAAACTCATTTTGCGCTCTAAACGCAACCCTGCTGTTTACATTGGCTACCATGTCGCCGCCTTCGGGGTAAAACTCCATAGTAATTTTATTCAGCACAATGGGCACACTGCGGCTTATACTTTCCGTGCTGCCTTCAAATTCAATCAGCGCGTTTACCGTTCCGTCTATCGAGTTTAAATCTTTAGGCAGGGTAAATTTTAAATTCACTTTTCCGTCGGCATCAGTGGTAGCACTGCTTTCTTTCAGTTCTTTACCATCCAGCTGCGCCTTAAACTTCACCTTAGTATTGGCCAACGCTTTATTTGCGTTTGTGTTCAGCTCCAATTTAGCAACTACCTCATCGCCTTTGCCGTATGCCTTCTTTTCAAAGTCCATTTTCATTTTTAACCGGGGCATTACCACATTCTGCACGGTTATTTCTTTTTCAAACCGGTAGCTATTCTCTTCGTTCTTCTGCCATTCGGTGTAAGCCTTTATTTTATACAAGCCTCCGGGGTGACCGCTTAAAGTAAAATCGCCCTGTGCGGCGCCGTTCTTAGCTACTATTTTAAAATGCTTCTCGGTGGTGCCTTTGGGTGTTATAAATTCAACATGTATAATATCGCTGTTGGTGCTGGGTTTTAATGTTTTCTCATCGCGCACGTAGGCCGTAAACCAAATAGTCTCACCCGGTTGGTAAAATGTTTTATCGGTTTGCACATACACCCGGTCCTGTGCAGCGTTGGCATAAAAATTCTTAAATTTTTCTTTCAGCGTTTTTATAAAGTCGCTTTCAAAGGTTTCAATATCCAGGTTGGTAATGGCGGCAACTACTACGGTTACCGATAGTAGAACAAGTGTAACGGCGCTCAGAAGCTGTTTTGATTTGTATTGTAAGATTCTTTTTGAGCTATTTTCGAGCGAAACAAGAAAGGTTTTCGCGGCCATAATGGAATTTTTCTGGTAAGAAAACATGCCGCGGTTGCAGCCGAAAAGAGCCAAAAAGAAATTAGTAGACAAATTAATACAGCTTCTAAAGGGTTTGAACATCTTCTGCATGGTATGTGTTGTTTTATGCAGTAGAGATGCAGGGGCCGGAAAAATTCCATACTAACCTCTCTAAATCAATCTGCAAAAAATTATGTTTAGCGGGTTAGCATACTTTTCCTTCCTGGAATTTTATTGAAAGGAAATTGTATAGATTCACTTGAGAGATGGCTGTAGCTTAAGGCTGTATGCGCTAAACCGGCTGTTGAAGTCCCTCCTTTAGGAGGGATTTAGGGAGGTTTGGGATTGCGGCACAACATTTTTACTGCGGCGTCAAACTCCCCAACTTGTGGTAAATAAACTCTTAAAAGTATTCGGCGGCCTTGTTGTATTGCTCATTTTGTTCATAGTGGGGATTCTTGTGTATGTAGAGGTTAACCAGGCCGACCTTATAAAACAGGTAAAAGCCAAGCTGGATAAAAACATAAAAGGAGAATTAACTATACATAAGGTGCAGCTGAGCCTGCTGAATGATTTTCCCCGTATTGCACTTACACTGCGTCAGTTATCAGTAAAAGATTCAGTTTACGGTAAAGAGATTTTTGAGGCCGATAAAATTTATCTGCGCATGAATTTGATTCAACTGTTTCGCAAGCAGGTAGATTTTAGCAGCATACAGATGGTAGATGCCAAGTTTTTTCTTTTACGCGATAGCACCGGTTACCTCAATGCCGATATATTAAGATATAAGCCAAACGGCGACGGCCCCAATATGGATTTTCGGATGAAGGAAATAGACATACGTAACCTGCAGTTTATTTTTCACGAGGAGCAACGCGGGCAACATATGAGTTTTACTATTGTAGAATTGAAAGGCAAAACCCAGGGCGGTGGCCTTTTGCCCATTATGCACCTAAACGGCAGCATGCAAATAGATAGCATGATGTTTAAAAAGGATAAAGGGGCCTTCTTTAAAAATCAATTGGCGGGGCTCGATTTGAATGTGAGCATCGATAATGCTAAAAAGCAATTTGTAATACATCCATCTAAGTTCGAAATGAATAAACAGTTTTACGATGGCAGCGGCTACTTCGATTTTTCTACCCCCGCCGGTTTACTGCATTTAGAATTTACTAACCCTAAGGCCGATTTTAATGCGGCGAAAGGAATATTATCAGATGTAATATTAGGCTACATGAAAGGTATTGAACTGAAAGATTCGGTAGATGTAAAAGTATTGGTGCATGGTGGTGTGCAACCCGATTTTCCACCAGAGGTAGATGCTACTTTTAATTTGAACAATGCGAACATGACCTACTCGGGCATACACTTTACCAACCTTACTTTAAAGGGTTTGTTTATGAACCACGTAGCACCGGGTGTAAAGAACGACGACCACAACTCGGCTCTTAAGTTTGATGTAGCATCTGTAAATGTAGAAGGCGTACCGCTTACGGCAAACGTAGTTATTACCGATTTACTAGCGTTGCGCATCGCGCTTTCGGCCGCTTGTAAAACACCGCTGGTAGCAATTAATAAAGCATTGCCAAAAGGTGGCTGTAAACTAACCGGTGGCGATTTGGACCTCGCGCTTACTTATAATGGCGTATTAAGCGCTTACCTGCCTGCCACGCAGCGCAAGGGTGAAGATACCTTAACCGGTTACCTTAAAATTACCAACGGTGGCTTTGCCTACGATGTACGGGGCCTGAAGCTAACAAACCTAAACAGCGATATCGTTTTCGACCAGCTTAAAATGGAAATAAAAGATTTAAGCGCAGCGCTTAACGGCAATCAAATTTCGGTAAAAGGGTATGTAGATGGTGTAACCCGGATGATGAACAATAAAAATCAGAAAATGACAGGCAACCTGGTGTTAGATGCACCACAGTTTAACCTTAGCAGCATACTGACCGAAAAAAACCTTTCTCAAATAAATGCGCTGCCTAAAGATACTTCCGGCGCTGCTACAACCGCAGCGGCGCAGGCAATCGACCAATTACTGGATGATGTAGTGCTGCGCTTAAACTTTACCAGCAACCGTTTTACCTTCCGCAAGTTTGTAGCGCAGAAGGTGAGGGGAGAGGCCACCATCTCTACCCAGGGTATGGCGTTGAAAGATTTTAACCTGAACACCTGTAAAGGAAGCATAACTGTTAATGGCGGATTAATGACCGGTGGTAAGGGATACGATAAGCTGGCCGGTAAAGTGCAGATTAAGAACGTGAACATGCGGGAGTTTATGTTAAACGCCGATAACTTTTACCAGACAGCGGTTACCGCCGATAACATCAACGGTAACTTTAGCGCCAACGTAAACTTCTCGTCGCCTATCGATACTTCCTATACGCCAATACTGGATAGTATGAAGGGCGATTTTTCGTTCTCGCTTAAAGGAGGAAAAATCAGCAACTTCGAGCCACTGGCTAACGTAGGCAAATACATTTTTAAAAACCGCGATTTTAATAATGTAACCTTCGATGAAATAAAAGATACCATTACCCTGGTAGGCACCGACCTAACTATTAAGCGGATGGAAATTGCCAGCAACGTATTGCGCTTGTTTATACAGGGCAAATACAAAGTAAACGGCAAAGCCGACCTTACCATACAAGTGCCGTGGAACAACTTTAAAAAGCAGGATGTAAACTACACCCCCGAAAACATAGGCATAACCGCCAAAACCGGCGCCAGCCTGTTCCTCCGCGTACAAGGCGGCGGTAAAGAGAAAATTAAAATAGGCCTGGATGCAGGGGCAAAGAACAGGTTGAAGAAGGATGGGTTGATGTAGGTAATCTATGGCGTGTGCAAAGTGCGCGCGAAGCGCGCACAAAAAAATCGGGTCATTGCGAACTCAGAAGCTTTGCGAGTGGGTGAAGCAATCCTTATGGCGAAAGAACTGGTGAGCCGTCAAACCCGGCAATTTTTAGAGCACCATATCACCATATAGGTTCTTTCCTGTCCTTTAGCGAGAGGAAAGATGGGCGAACCTGTCCCGAGCTTTGCCTCGGGAGCCAGATAGGAGAGGTTGGATTAGTGACTTTACTGAAGTCAGATGAGTTAAAGTGTATTGCCCACATAAACCCCCAAAAATACTTAACTCCAGCCCCTTAACTCAAAACCCGGAACGGTTCCATGGTTAACATCGCCTAAGCAATCAGTTGGTAATCAATTATTTAAATTTTCAAAACCCGAATTATGTTAACCTTGGTTAACCATAGAACGGACCCTGTTTAGGGCTACTTTTGGATATGTTTAAAGTGAGCACTAAACTTTACACTCCTCTATATGCTATTAGCAGTTGAAGGTTTTTATTTTCGCCCGATAATTATATTTGTCGCAAAACTAAAGACCCCCGCATGAAATTTATTGTATCTACCACCACCTTGCTTAAGAGCCTGCAGACGATTAGTGGTGTAATTAACTCTAACTCGGTATTGCCGATATTGGAAGACTTTTTGTTTGAAATTAAGAACGGTCAAATGACTGTTTTTGCTACCGACCTTGAAACCAGCATGAGCACGGAACTAAAGGTAGAAGCTAAGGACAGCGGCCGCATAGCCATACCTGCCCGCATATTGCTGGATACCCTTAAGACTTTGCCTGAGCAACCGCTTACTTTTAAAGTAGACCCTAAGACCTTTGGTATAGAAATTACATCTGAAACCGGTCGCTATAAACTAAGCGGTGAGAACGCCGATGATTTTCCAAAAATCCCACAACCGGAATCGGTTACCGAAATTAATATACCGGCAGGCGCTTTAGCCAATGCCATTGCTAAAACATTATTTGCCGTTAGTAGCGATGATTTACGCCCGGCTATGACGGGTGTATTGTTCCAGGTATCGCCCGATGGTATGACCTTCGTTTCTACCGATGCACACAAGCTGGTTAAGCTTGGCCGCAGCGATGTAAAGGCAAGCAAGGCTGCCCAGTTTATAGTGCCTAAAAAGGCCCTTGGTTTGCTTAAGTCGTCGCTACCAACTACCGACTCTGGTGTAAACGTTTCTTACAATAAATCAAACGCCTTCTTCACTTTCGATAACACGAAATTGATTTGTCGCCTGATTGATGCTAACTACCCGGATTACAACGCGGTTATCCCTCAAAACAATCCAAACACCTTAGCCATTAACCGTTTAGAGTTACAGAACGCTATGCGTCGTATATCTATCTATTCTAACAAAACCACTTACCAGGTTGTGTTATCAATAGCCGGCAGTGAACTGAAAATATCTGCCCAGGATTTGGACTTCAGCAACGAAGCAACTGAAAGATTAACCTGCAACTACGAAGGCACCGATATCGAAATTGGTTTTAACGCCCGTTTCTTGATAGAAATGTTGGGTGTGTTAGATAGCAACGATATTGAAATCGAACTTTCTACTCCAACCCGCGCAGGCGTTCTTCGCCCTACCGAAAAGAACGACAACGAAGACTTGTTGATGCTGGTAATGCCGGTAATGATAAACTCGTAGTAATAAGTAGTTAGTACAGAGTAATAAGACAATACAGAAATTCAATTTTATACATTTTTAAAACCGCTCTTAATGGGCGGTTTTTTATTTTGTGGCATGAACCATCCTCTAAAGAAGTATGTCAGGCTGAGCGTAGTCGAAGCCTTAATAGGAGTGAAGCACTATATCTTAGTGGTTGTAGTACTTCTCACCTTTCACTTTTGCGCCCTCGCCCAAAAAGAAATAATAACCACCGGCACGGATTTTATAGTAGCTAAAAACTATAAAGGCGCTAACCGCTACCTCGATTCTGTTTTAAAAAAAGAACCCAAAAATGTGGATGCCTTAATGATGAAGGGTAACGTGATTTTAAACTGGGCTATGGATACCACAGCGCCCATGCAGTTTATTACCGATGCCGATGAGTCGCCTTACGTTTCATTAAAAGAAAAACCAAAGCTGCTGAGCGCAAGAAATGTAGCGGCAATCGAAAAGTTCTGGCGCAGGGCACTGGTAATTGATTCTACCCGGTTTGATATACGCAAAGGCCTTTGTACTATTTATGCCATGGCCCTGATGAAGGATTCATTGAAAACTGAAATTGTGCGATTGGTAAGCGCCGAAAAAGATGATGGCGAACAGGCCTTTCGTACCTGCGAGTATGCCCGAAAGTATAAGGAGCGCAACCGGTTTGATGAGGGCATGGAGATATATGCGTTTATAGCAAAGCTGTTTCCCACAGTGGCAGGTGTGCGCTGCGATATTGGCTCGGAGTATTATTACAATGGCAAACTGAACGAGGCCCTGGCCTGGTTCGACTCGTGCTACAATTTTAAAACCGTTGATGAAACTTCTTTTTTAAACGGGGCATTTACCTATAGTCTGTTAGGGTATTTTGATGATGCACAAAGTGTATTGAACACCTACTCGAAGGTGTACGACCGAAAAATGGACCGGTTCTATTACGGTCTGCGTTTGTTTTCTGATTCGATGGATACTTATGCGCCCGTGCTTACTGAGTTTTGCAACGCGGTAGATAGTAATGCCTATTATAACGAGGTAACCCTGGCCCGGCGCTTGCTGCAATACCGCGATAGTTTTTCTATTAAAGATTATAAGGCGCTGATTGATGATAAAGAAATTCAGGATTATTATAAGGTGCTTATTCACCAGCGGGCGGTAAGGCAGTTTAACGATAATTGCGAGCCATTTTTAATTTTTGGTGTATTGCAGGCCTCTATACAAAATTACAGCGCGGCAGTGCAGTTTTTAGAGGAGGGCAAAACTTGCAAGCTGGGTAAATCGCAAACCGAGTATTGGCTGCTGCATTATGGCTATACACTTTACAGGCTGGGCCAAACCGAAAATGCGGCCTATTATTTTAAGCAGCTGCTGGAATCAGATAATTTATTTACCAAACATGCTGCCACTTACTTTGTAGGTAAAATTAAAATACAAACCGGCGAGGTGGCCGAAGGTAAAACCATGTTGCATCTGCTGGCTGCCGAGCCTAAGCCTACCAAGTATGTAACTATTGCCCGGCAGTTGTATTAATCCAACCGGTTTTTACGGCTTAAGAGTAGGAGCGTCGTCCTCTTCTATTTCGGTTACACCGCCGCTCATCACAAATTTCATCATATGGCCAGCCCCTACATCGTTTAGAGGCTGTATCTGGTCGCGGTTTACTATAAAAAGAGTGCCCGACAGGTTGTACGACCAGGGGGCGTAAACCGCCACCTTATCAGGTATGTTCATTTCCGAAAGGTCGTCCTGCGTTATAAAGCCCATGCGATAAACACCCGAGTTTTTGCCAATTTCGAACATTACGGGCTTATCGAACTTTTTCTTTTTGCTTATAAAGGCCCCAAAAAAATCTTTAACCGAGCTATAAATATCCTTTACCACAGGCACTCGCTCCATAAACACATCTAACACATGCAGTAGGGGCTGGAAAAACACCAACGACCCAACAAAGCCGATAAGAGCTATAATAAAGAACATTGCCACTATGCCAATGCCAGGGTAGTAAAAATGGAAGATGAAGCGAAAAACCCTCTCAATACTGGTGTCGATTAAATTGAAAATGTAGAAAATGGCATAAATGGTAAGAAACATGGGTGCTATAAGCAGCAACCCCTGCAAAAAATACGAAACCACCTTACCAAACCCCGTTTTAAACCACACTTTAGTGTTTCCCATACCTTTAATTTAGGGTCAAAAATAAAAAGTTAGGGTTCCCATTCAGATTACGGCTATTTTATCAGAGTCTAGGAAGCGGTTTTGGTTTATATGGTAAAAGTGTTTATGAGCTATTTTCGAGCGAAACAAGAAAGGTTTTCACAGCCATAATGGAATAGTTCTGGCAAGAAAACCTGCCGCAGGTGTAGCCGAAAAGAGCCATAAACAGCTTATTAGATAAAGCAAAACAGCTTCCAAATAAAGCTACAGGCAGCCTTTCATAATTGCCGTGTATTTTTATATTTGCCCGCTATTTTAAAACCGTTTAACAATTAATCCTTAATATTTTCTATGGAGAACTTAATTTACATACTTCCGGTGTTCGGCCTTGTAGCATTGGCCTACATGTGGATTCTTTCAAGCTGGGTAACCAAGCAAGATGCAGGCGATGCCAAAATGAGCGGTATTGCTAAAAACATTGCCGATGGTGCAATGGCTTTCTTAAAAGCAGAATACAGAATTTTGGCCATATATGTAGTGTTGGCTGGTACTGCTTTGGGTATTCTATCGCAGGTGCCTAAAGTAGCTGCACACTCAAGTATATTGATTGTGGGCGCCTTTGTAATAGGTTGCTTTTTTTCGGCCCTGGCAGGCTTTTTAGGTATGCGTATAGCCACTAAGGCTAACGTGCGCACTACGCAAGCTGCTAAAACCTCATTGGCTAAAGCATTGAAGGTTTCTTTTGGTGGCGGAACTGTAATGGGTCTGGGCGTTGCCGGTTTGGCAGTGCTTGGTCTTAGCACTTTATTTATTGTGTTCTTCTTCCAGTTTATGGGTGGCAACTTTGTTACCGGTGGCGGCTACGATGGTATGACCAAGGTATTGGAAGTATTGGCCGGTTTCTCATTAGGTGCAGAGTCAATTGCTCTTTTTGCCCGTGTAGGTGGTGGTATTTATACCAAAGCTGCCGATGTGGGTGCTGACTTAGTAGGTAAAGTAGAAGCAGGTATACCGGAAGATGATCCGCGTAACCCGGCAACTATTGCCGATAACGTGGGCGATAACGTAGGTGATGTGGCAGGTATGGGCGCCGATTTGTTCGGTTCTTATGTGGCTACGGTTTTGGCATCTATGGTATTAGGTAACTACATCATCCGCGATAACGGTGGCAGCATTGCCGATAACTTTGGCGGTATAGGCCCTATTTTATTGCCTATGACCATTGCCGGCGTGGGTATTATAGCTTCTATTATTGGTAGCTTCTTCGTAAGCATTTCAGAAAACTCTAAGGCGGATGTGAACACGGTGCAAAGCGCCTTAAACAGAGGTAACAACATTTCTATGTTGTTGGCTTTAGCTGCTTCTTTCGGCTTAATTAAATTGATGTTGCCGGAAACTATACAAATGAGTGCTTTTAACGCAGGCGAATTCAGCGTAATTACCACTTCATCTTTAAATGTATTCTTCGCTGTTTGTATTGGTATGGTAGTAGGTTACTTAATCTCTTACATTACGGAGTACTATACAGGGCTTGGTGGCAAACCGGTTCGTGATATCGTTCAAAAATCGGCTACCGGTGCAGCAACTAACATTATTGCAGGTTTAGGAACCGGTATGCTTTCTACAGCATTCCCGGTTATCATTTTTGCAGCCGCTATTTGGGGCGCTTATGCATTGGCTGGTTTCTACGGTGTGGGTATAGCCGCTTCGGCTATGATGGCTACTACGGCTATGCAATTAGCAGTTGACGCCTTTGGCCCTATTGCCGATAACGCAGGTGGTATTGCCGAAATGAGTGAATTGCCTAAAGAGGTTCGCGAAAAAACCGACGTATTAGATTCAGTAGGTAACACAACTGCAGCGGTAGGAAAAGGTTTTGCTATTGCATCGGCGGCATTAACAGCCCTTGCGCTTTTTGCAGCTTATGTAACACTTACCGGTATTCATGGTATCAATATCTTCGATGCGAAGGTATTGGCTGCCTTGTTTGTGGGTGGTATGATTCCGGTAGTTTTCTCGGCCCTTGCTATGAACAGCGTGGGTAAAGCGGCTATGGATATGGTGAACGAAGTTCGCCGCCAGTTCCGCGAAATACCGGGCATATTAGAAGGAACCGGTAAACCGGATTACGAAAAGTGTGTTGAAATTTCTACCAAAGCCGCTTTGCGCGAAATGTTAGCGCCGGGTGTTATTACTATCGTTACTCCTATTTTAGTGGGTGTAGGTATGGGTGCTGAGGCATTAGGTGCTTACATGGCCGGTGTAACCGTTAGCGGTGTGCTTTGGGCTATCTTCCAAAACAATGCCGGTGGTGCATGGGATAACGCTAAAAAATCATTTGAGAAAGGTGTAGAGATTGAAGTAAACGGAAAGAAAGAAACCTTCTACAAAAAATCTGAACCGCACAAAGCTGCTGTGGTAGGTGATACTGTAGGCGATCCTTTCAAAGATACTTCGGGTCCATCTATGAACATCTTAATCAAGCTTTCATCGCTGGTAGGTTTAACTATCGCTCCGCTTATAGCCGTTAACAACCACGAAACAACTTCGTTTATACAGTGGGTTGCAAGCTTCTTCGCTTAAGCAATCTCCTCATTAAATAATAGAGCGCCTTTACAGAAATGTAAGGGCGTTTTTGTTTTACCGGTAATTGTTTTATTTTTCTAATGTGTTACCCGTACAAATCAAAATGAAACTAAAAGGCTTCATACTATTTATTGTTCTCTTTTTGGTAATAGCCGGATGTAAAAAGACAGGGTCTGACGGAGATTTAGATGTTTGTGGAGATACCGGCCATAAACATTTAGAGAATGGCACTTGTGTATGTGATACGGGTTGGTTTGGTTTGGATTGTGACCAATCAAATGATACCTGTGGCCTGCATTCTCATAATGTAGGAAATGGGTGTGTTTGTGATTCAGGATGGATTGGCCCGAATTGCGATCAATCAAATGATACCTGCGGCCTTCATTCTCACAGTGTAGCAAATGGATGTGTTTGCGATTCGGCATGGGCAGGCCCGGATTGCAGTATAGCTATTGGCCAGTTTTCGGGGATATATCACGTAACGGGTACCTCTCGGTCCTGGGATATTACCGGGTTGGATACCACCACGGCTTTGGATGAGCTATTGGAAGTTACCGTTTACCGCAATGCGGTTATTGCTAAACAAACTGAACATATCTATTATAACCCCGACTCAACCAGGTATTTGTTCGGACACAATTATCCTAGCCCCTATGCAAGTACTATATCTTTTCATAAAGCCCCGGATGATTCTGTGTTTTATTATCAGGTACATTCAGGCTTAGGTTCAGGATACGAAATAATATTAAAGGGTATAAAACAATAATACGGTCATTATAGTAATATGATGGCAGATTGCTTTTAAAAATGAAAACAAGGCTACGTATGTTTCATTATTCAGCATTTCGTATCTCAAAACATCGCTCTTGCCACACTCTGCGCCGAGCGTGTTACCCGGTTAGGCTTTTCATTTGCCATGAGGGGAGCAATAATTTTTACAGCAGCCTTCATCATTTTATACGAACGAATGGCGCCTTGCTTGTTTGGTTTAGAGCCTAAAAGATTTTTAACGCCATACAAGGCCACGGCAAAAAAGTGGCGCATAAGCAAAGTTACATCGCGCGATACAGCCGATAAAATAGAAATCGGCTCGGCAGAGTAATTACCACCGCGGGCCAGGTAATCGTAGCAGGCTTGCTTTAAATCTTTACTGCTCATTACCCCGTAAAGCGCATCGGCTAAAATATTTACTGTGGCCACTTGTTTGTGCCGGTTTTCGTAAAACTCTTTTACGCAGGCCGAAATCAGCTGCTGTTTTTCTTCTGGAGTGCGTGGCGTGCCGGGTTGTAATAGGGCCTGTATTAATTTACTGCCTAAGGCATGCACATCGGTAAAAGCTACTGTCATGCCTCCGCCGGTTAGCGGGTGCCGCATGTTCAGCGAATCGCCAAGCATAACCGCCCCTTGTTTAAGCCTTGGCTTTGCCGGAAAAATATGATTGGGCATTACCTTAAACTTGCCTTCCTCTACTGCCGCATAAAAGGAGGGCTTAATTTCTTCGGGCATTTGTGTGCCAATAGTATCGCGTAAGTAAGCGGTTAGTTCTTCTCCCTTTTTTGGCGGCTCACTACCCGGAAAATCAATCAGCACTCTGGTTTCGGTGCTTGATACCGGGTAAACCAAACAAGGCGATGGGTCGGCAATTATCACATGGCCGTGGTTAGCATAGGGTAGCACACAATCTTTTAAAAGCATGCCTAAAAAGTAGCTGCTTATTTTTTTCTGGTTCATAGCCAGTTGCTCCCTAAACCCCGAGAACATACCATCGCACACAACTGTAAGTGCAGCACTTATTTGTTTCGGTTCTTTGGTTTCGGCATCGGTATAAGTTACGCCCTTTACTATATCCCCTTCTTCAACAAAACCGGTGGCGCTTCCTTCAATCACTTTCACCGATGCCAGGGATGAAAGCTCACTTCTTATTTTCTGCACAAACTTTCCGTTCCTAAAACCACGGCCATTTTCCACCTCGGGGTAGTTAACCCTAAAGTTTTGTCCGTTTAAAAAAAGCGCATAACCGGTTACCGGTTGGGCGTCAAAATCTTCCAGCAAATGCTCCAGCTGCATTTCGCGTAACTTCATTACGCCACCAGGCTGTAGCAATTCGCCTACTATCCGGTCTTGCTCACGCAGGCTTTTTTCAATCACTGCTACCCGCAGTCCATGCCTGCCCAGGTAAGCAGCGAGGGTGCCACCGGCTACTCCGGCGCCAATAATGCATATGTCGTATTCGCTTGTGCTCATGGTTCGCCTTTAAAACAATACCGATTCCTCTATCGCTCTATCGGGCACTATTTCGCACTTGTTATATTTCACATCATCCAGCGATTCGGTAATGCGGTTCAAGCGTTTTTTAGTCAGCAGGTAGTTCGGGTCTTCCGTATTCAGTTTGCTTCTTATTTGTTCCACATACTTGTTCATCACCTTGTTTACCACTTCCATGCTGTTGGTTTCTACCATTAGTTTAGCGGCAAGGCCCTTGCGTATTTTTACCACCTCGGTAAACACATCCGGGTTATTGTAAATTTTTGCCAGGGTAGCCATAGCCATTACCTGCGGTATGGCACAAAACCGGAACACCTGCGGGTCGCGTATCATGTTCAGGTATAATATGCAGTTGCTAACGTGTTGCAGGGCATCGGTTACCAGCTCATTTATGCAGCCCAGCGACTCTGGCGAGGTGGGGTTTTTCTGTAGCTCATCCAGTCGCTCGGTATATTTACCCCAAATCTCTTTCGGCCAAAATGAGCGGCCCAGGTTCAAATCTTCGTAGTAATCGCGGCTGATGTTTGTTTTTTGCAACAACAGGCCCATAGAGTTGGCTAATTCAAAGCTATCCTGCAATTGGTGGCTTTCCAGCCCCGAGGCGTAAAACAGGCTCGAAAGCCCAATACCCACTAAACCGGCCACATAATAACAGTAATCATCGTAGTCGGTAAGGGTAACCACCTTGCGGCTGGCGTAGTCGGCCATACCGTTGCCCATCTTTTCGCAAATGTTGGTTATTACATCGCGGTATTCGGGTTTTAGCGATTGGTGAACGTTTATCACCTTGTCAAAGTTGGCCAGCAGTACGCGGTAGTCGGCTGAGTCGCCCACGCCTTCTATTTTACAACCCTTTTGGTTGCACTTTTCGTGGAAGTTGCGCAGCAGGGGTAAGCGCTGTTCGGCAGGGTAAGTCATATCATCTTCTACCGAGTCGAGCCCGCGCAGCACGAGGTAAAATACACAAACAGGGTCGCGCAGTTCATAAGGCAGCTGCTGAATAACCACGGCAAACGAGCGCGAAACCTGGTTAAGGGCGGCATAGCAAAAGGCGCGGTCGCCAAGTTTGCGTGCCAGTATATCCAGTGGCTCATCATTTGCTTTAATCGATAGGTCGCCGAATTTAATTTTAAGTATCGCCATCAGTTCTGATGGCTTATTGGCTGATTTCAGTAAGTCAATTACCATAACGTTTTTGTTTAGTGAACTGAAAATTGCATCTTGCGTAATATTCGCAATGCAAACGTAAATTAAAAGCGAAGTTTTCGCATTTGCAATAGCGAATTTTTCACTTTTATTTGTTGATTACTTAGAAAACATGCCAAAAGATGCTAAATAAACAGGGGTGGAACAGCTGGAAACTCAATACAGATGCGGGAAGGCAGCGATGGAGCTATGTTGGCGAGAGAAACAACCACGGTAAGGTTTTTGAAGATTTTGTTTACAACAAATCCGAAAATCCGAACAGCGCAGACCGTGTTTATAGGGCCCAGCAGGTTGGTTTGCTAACCAATTTAAATCCTCTGCACATTCCTTACCCCGATAATTTGGAGGGCGAAATATCGCACAAGGCTTTTCAGGCGGCTTATAAAGGCATCCACTTTTACAGCACCCTGCAAACCCCCGAAGGCCATTGGCCGGGCGACTACGGCGGCCCTATGTTTTTGTTGCCGGGGCTGGTTATAGCCAGCTACGTAACCGAAACCCCCTTTCCCGAAAGCCATCAGGCTTTAATGAAACAATATTTTTTAAACCACCAGAACCCCGATGGGGGCTGGGGCTTGCACCTGGAAGGCAAAAGCACCATGTTCGGCACCGTACTGCAATATGTGGCGTTGCGGCTGCTGGGTATGGAAAAAGATACCCCTCAAATTATCAATGCCCGCCAGTGGATACTGGCAAATGGCGGGGCTACGGGCTTGCCTGGCTGGGGCAAATTTTATCTGAGTGTGTTGGGCGTTTATGAGTGGGAAGGCAATAACTCTCTGTTTCCCGAAATGTGGACTTTGCCGCAGTGGCTGCCCTTTCACCCGGGGCGGTATTGGTGCCATGCGCGCATGGTTTACCTGCCCATGGCTTATTGCTATGGACATAAAGTGATAGGGCGACAAAACAACCTGATTGCCGAACTGCGCAAGGAGTTATATACACAAGATTATGCATCGGTAGATTGGGTAAAGGCGCGCGAAAGTTGTGCAGAGCCCGATTTATACTACCCTCAGTCGGCAGCTTTAAAACTGATGAACCGCGCTTTAAACGTTTACGAAAAGTTTAAAGTAAAAAGCTGGCGCAAAAAGGCGGTCGACTTTTGCCTGGATTACATTAATGCCGAAGATGAACACACCAATTATATTGATATAGGCCCGGTTAATCAGGTTATAAACTCTATTGCTATTTACCATGCCTACGGTAAAGATTCAGTGCGGTTTAAAAAGCACGCAGAGCGTTGGGCCGACTACCTTTGGGTAGCTGAAGATGGTATGAAAATGCAGGGCTATAACGGCTCGCAATTATGGGATACCGTGTTTGCCACCCAGGCTATTTTAGAAGGTGGTATGGAAAAGTATTTTCCTGAAACAGTAAGTAAGGCTTTCAATTTCATTGACCATAGCCAAGTGAAAGAAGAAGTGCGCGACCACAAAAAGTATTTCCGGCACGACTCCGTAGGCGGCTGGCCTTTCTCTACTGCCGACCACGGTTGGCCCATTACCGATTGCACGGCAGAGGGATTGAAGACGGCGTTGTTAGTAGAGCCAAGAAACAAGAAGCAAGAAACAAGACAACAGAAACAAGAGGAAAGGCACAAGAGAGAAGATACGATACAGGAGAAACAAATTTCTGATGAAAGATTAAAGAAGGCGGCCGACCTTTTACTTTCTATGCAAAACAGTGGCGGCGGTTGGGCATCGTATGAACTGACCCGTGCGCCGGAATGGATAGAGTTACTGAACCCCTCGGAAGTATTTGGAAACATAATGGTAGATTACTCCTACACCGAATGTTCATCGGCCTGTATACAAAGCCTGGCAGAATTTAAAAAGAACTTGCAGCGGGAAGATGGCTCTTGGTATGGTTCGTGGGCAGTTTGTTTTACCTATGGAACCTGGTTTGCCATTGAAGCGCTTACTAAGGCGGAAACCGGAATACAGAGTGCGGAAATAAATGCAGCAATCGAACGTACAAGCACGTTTCTTTTATCGAAACAAAAAGAAGATGGTGGCTGGGGCGAAAGCTTTGAAAGCTGTATTGAGAAAGAATACATAGAGCACCCCACCAGCCAGGTGGTTAATACCAGTTGGGCTTTGCTAAGCCTAATGGAGATTGAGAAACTAACAACCGGTGCTAAACAACAGGCTATAAAAACTGCCATCGAAAAAGGTATGCGCTTACTCATCAGCCGCCAGCAACCCACCGGCGATTGGCCACAAGAAAGCATAAGCGGCGTTTTTAACCATAACTGTATGATAAGCTACACCAGCTACCGCAATGTGTTCCCCATTTGGGCGCTGGGCAGGTATTTGAAGGGATAAAAAATTACTCTCTATCCACAGCTACCTTCTCAACCGGGTTAGCCGTCATTTCTTTATAGGCGGTGCGGTGACGGATGATATCTATTCCGGTAAAGATGGCATTGCGCAGCGAATCAGAATCGGCAAGATCTTTACCGGCAATATCATAACCGGTGCCGTGGTCGGGTGAGGTGCGCACTACGTTAAGGCCGGCTGTAAAGTTTACACCGGTGCCAAACGAAAGTGTTTTAAACGGTACTAAGCCCTGGTCGTGGTACATTGCCAGCACTGCATCAAACTTGCGGAAGTGCTGCGAGCCAAAAAAGCCATCGGCAGAGAACGGACCTACTACTAACATACCTTTCTCTTTAGCGCGGTTAACCGCCGGTGCTATTATATCTTTTTCTTCTTTACCTAACAGCGAGTTATCGCCGGCATGCGGGTTAAGGCCTAACACGGCTATACGTGGCTTGCTTATTAAGAAGTCTTGCTTTAAAGTATTGTTCAGCGTCTCCAGCTTGGTTAAAATAAGGTTGATGTCGATTTTGCCCGTTACATCCTTTAACGATACGTGGTTAGTAACCAAACCTACGCGCAGGCCATCATCTAGCAATAGCATCATCGAGTTTTCGTTACCTGCCGCTTTGCTTACCAACTCTGTTTGGCCGGTAAAATCGGGCAGGTGGGTGCTTATGTTGCTTTTGTTTACCGGTCCGGTAACCAATACGTCAATCTTCTTTTCTACTAAATCTTTTATACCTGCATTAAGGCATAGTAAAGCACGGCTGCCACCTTCGGCAGTGTTTTGGCCGGGTTGCACTTCTACCTGCTCGGCCCAGCAATTAATTATATTAGGTAGCTTAGGGCTAAGACCGGTGGTATCTTTTACCTCCTGTATATTAAAGTTCTGTATTTTAAGCAGCTTGGTATAAAACGAAATAACGCTCTTTTGTCCATACACCACCACGTTGCAGTATTTGTAAATGCGCTCATCGCTCAGCACTTTAATCAATACTTCGGGGCCTATGCCATTGTAATCGCCAAGGGTAATGCCTACGGTATATTTTTCGTTTTCCATTTGGTGTGTTTAGTAGTTCTTCAAAAAGTCTGTAATCAACCTAACGCCTACGGCCGTGCCGTATTTGCCGCGGTAGCTATCTTCGCCCATTAAATAGGCTGTGCCTGCAATGTCAAAGTGCATCCATGGGTAGCTGGTAAAGTGCTCTAAAAATTTGCCTGCTGTAATAGCACCCGCCTCCGGCCCGCCTACGTTTTTAATATCGGCCACATCGCTCTTTATCATTTCGCCATACTCATCCCACAGCGGAAACTCAATTAAACGCTCGTAAGTGTTATTAGCGCTGGTAGTTAGTTTTTTCTTTACATCATCGCCGGCAGTACCCATAAATGGCGAAGCAACACCACCGGTAGCAGCTTTTGCGGCACCGGTAAGGGTAGCAAAATCAAACACCAATTCAGGCGAGTATTGTTTGGCATAGTGCAGGGCATCGGCCAAAATCATGCGGCCTTCGGCATCGGCGTTCAGCATCTCTACATTCATTCCGCTCATCATAGTTACCACATCGCCGGGTACGTAGGCGTTACCGCCAGGGCGATTATCGGTAGCAGGTATTAAACCTACTATGTGCACCGGTAGTTTCAGTTTAGCTGCGGCTACAAAAATGCCGGCTACGGCTGCGGCACCGCTCATGTCGCACTTCATCATATCCATGCTGTTAGGCGTTGGCTTAAGACTAAGGCCACCGGTATCGTATACCACACCCTTACCCACCAATACAATTGGTTTTTTGTTTTTAGGGCTTTTGCCTTTGTATTCAAGCACGGTAAAGGTAGGCGGGTCTATACTTCCCTTGTTTACCGATAGCAAGCCACCCATTTTAAGGGCCTCAATTTTCTTTTTATCAAACACCTTTACATCAAAGCCATTCTCTTTACCGGCACGTTGTATCTCTTTAGCCAATTGGGTAGCTGTTAAGTACGATAGCGGTTCGTTTATTAGGGTGCGCGAAAAGAAGTTTGCCTCTACCAGGCTGCTTAGTTCATCCAGCGATTTTTTATCGGCCGATTTTGCATCAATATGCAGTTTAGCAAGGCTTTTCTCTTTCTTGTCTTTGGTTTTATACTTTAAAAACTCGTAGTTGCTTAAGGCGGCGCCTTCGGCAAAGGCCAGGGCTAAGGCAGGGTTAGCAGAGCCGTTTAGCAATGATGCCTCTTTAATACGTTTGCCGTTTAAAAATTTATTAATGGCATTGCCGGCGCGGCGGGCAGCCTCCAGCGTTTTATATTCTTCTTTTCCGGTATCAATTTTTACCACGCTAAGGCTCCGGCCCTCGTACTGTTGCTGAAAAATGTGGTTTACCTTTTCATTAAAAAATGTTTCAGCCTCGGCGGCAACGCCCTTAGCTAGGCCCAAAGAGGCTACTTTCGTCTTGTCGTCAATTAATATAATGGTGTTATTAAAGGCGGTATAATCTTTACATAAAAGCAGCTGCAGTTTCATATTGTTAATTTTTAAGGGTGCTAAAATATAAAATCAGCAATGCCGCAAGGGTATAATAAAACGGTAATTATCAGATTGTGCTGTGTTTTAAAAAGCAACGAAAGTGTATACCTTTGATTCAAATCAACCCACCACCATGGCCACCCTTGTAAAGCAGCATGTTTTTCGCCCCGATAAGGTAGCTACATTTGTAGATGGTTTTATTGTTATAGCCTTCTTTCTATCGGGTTTATTGCACCCCAGCGCCCGTATTTATTACGATAGCCTGTGGCGCATTTTTGCGGTTATTACCATTCCTTTATTGCTGTTCAGCACACTTATGTATTGGTTTTCGGAGCGCAAAGGCACCCGTATACAGGGGCAGCGAAAAAAAACGCCGCCTATTGCTATGGAGGCATTTGGCACTACACGGGCTATGTTTGTAGTATCGTGTATGGCGGCCTGGCCCGTAGGTATGTATCGCATGGGCCTACCCACCGGGCTTGCGTGGACGGTAGAAGAAATGGGCCTTAGCTGGTGGATGGTAGTGCTGCAAATGTACCTGGGCATAATAGCAGTAGATGCTATGACCTACTGGAAACACCGGTTGCTGCATACCCGTATGTTTTTTCCGTTTCATAAGCACCACCATACCTTTCGCGACCCTACCCCCTTTTCGGGCTTTGCCGTAGGGCCGTTGGAAACCCTGCTTACCTTTTGGCCCCTGCTGCTTATTTGTTTTCCGCCGGCCAAGCATTTTGCGCCGCTTTATTTTTCGGCCATTGTGGGCTTTGTGTTTTTAAATCTTTACCTGCACTGCGGGGTTACGTTTAACTGGCTGGAGCGTGTGCTTCCCCGCGTTGGTTTAAACAGCAGCGCCTGGCACAACATACACCATAGCGATGTAAACGCCAACTTCGGCGAGGTATCGTCTATTTGGGATAAGGTTTGCAAAACCTCGCGGCAGCATGTGCAGGCTAAAAAGAAAGTGCCCGCCACGGTAGCGGCCTGATTTTAGTCCGCAGCTTGCTATATTCGCCCCCGTGAGCAACCTCCACCTTAAAAAATCATTGGGGCAGCACTTTCTGAAAGATGAAAGCGTGCTGCAAAAAATTGCCGATGCCATTGGCGATTTAGGCCCTTATAAAACCGTAGTAGAAATTGGCCCCGGCATGGGCGCCCTTACCAAATACCTGCTGCCGCAAAAGCACCCGGCTTTTTATGTGGTAGAGTTAGACGACCGCTGGGCCGAACACCTGGGCCATGCCCACCCAAGCCTGCGCGGCAAAATCATCCACCAGGATTTTTTGACTACCGACTTAAGTTTTCTGGAACACCCCACGCATATAGTAGGTAACTTTCCTTACAACATCTCCTCGCAAATTGTTTTTAGAATAATTGATGAGCGGGATAAGGTAGAGATGATGACGGGCATGTTTCAGAAAGAGGTGGCCCTGCGCATTGCGGCTAAACACGGCAGTAAAGACTACGGCGTTACCAGTGTGCTTACACAAACTTATTACGATTGCAATTACCTGTTTGATGTGCAGCCCGAAGCCTTCGACCCACCACCCAAGGTAATGAGTGGTATAATACAACTGAAGCGCAAAACCGAAAAGCCCGATTGCAACGAGGTGCTTTTTAAGCGCGTGGTAAAAGCTGCCTTTAACCAGCGTCGCAAAACCATGCGCAACAGCCTTAAAGAGTTTACCGGTGGAAAAGAAATTGCCGGTAACGAGGTTTTCAATTTGCGGCCCGAGCAAATTTCGGTAAAACAGTTTCAGGATTTAACCAACTTAATTGAACAAGCGATCAAGTAAAATGAAACCGGCGGTATTAATTACGGATGATGTGCACCCTTTGCTTAAGCAGGGCTTAGAGCAGGATGACTTTACGGTGGATTATCGCCCGGCTATAAAGCCTGAAGAAGTATTGGACATTATACCCGCTTACGATGGCCTGGTAATAAATAGCAGGGTATACGCCGGTAAGGAACTAATAGACCGCGGCACTAAACTTAAATTTATCTGCCGTGCCGGTTCGGGCTTAGAGGTAATTGATACGGCTTACGCAGCGCAGAATAATATTGCCGCATTTAATTCGCCCGAAGGTAACCGTACCGCAGTAGCCGAACATGCCCTTGGTATGCTGCTAAACCTGATGAACAATATAAGCAGGGCCGATGCAGAAATTAGAAACTACGAATGGAAGCGCGAAGAAAACCGCGGCCATGAACTAACCGGTAAAACCGTAGGCATTATAGCTTATGGGCACAATGCACAAGCCTTTGCCAAAGTATTACAGGGCTTTGATGTGCAGGTGCTGGCCTACGATAAATATGTGCAGGGTTATAGCACCGGCTACGTTAAAGAAGCTACCCTGCAACAGATTTTTGAAAGCGCTGATGTGCTTAGTCTGCACCTGCCGTTAACCGATGAGACGCGCTATATGGTAGATTACAATTTTCTATCCCAATTTAAAAAACCTATCTGGTTTATCAATATATCGCGGGGCAAGGTGTTGCGCACTGCCGATTTGCTAAAGTGCATTGCAGAAGGCAAAGTAAAAGCCGCCGGGCTGGATGTGTTTGAGAACGAAAAGCTAAGCACCCTAACCGGTGAAGAGAAAAAAGTATTTGATACCTTGCTGGCCGAAAAGCGCGTATTGCTTACCCCGCACGTTGCGGGCTGGACCCACGAAAGCAAACAGAAAATTGCCGAGGTATTGTTAGGGAAAATAAGGGCGCTTTACGCTGAACTTCTGAATAGCCCCCATAAGTAATGGCACGTTTTTTTAGCTTTAGGGGTTATACCCGATTATTTATTAAACTAAAGCCAGCACCATGCAAAAACTAACCTTTGATGTTGAAATAAATGCCCCGGCACAAAAAGTGTGGGATGTATTGTGGAACGACGCCACCTATCCGGAATGGACACGCCCCTTTGGTGGCGGAGGGTATGCTAAAACCGATTGGCAAAAAGGCAGCCGGGTTCATTTTCTTTCGGCCACCGGCGAGGGTATGTATAGCACAATTGAAAAGACGGCCCCCGGTGAAGTAATGATTTTTAAGCATTTGGGCTATGTAAAAAATGGCGTAGAACAGCCGGAAAGCGAGGAGAGTAAAAAATGGGCTGGTGCTATGGAAGAATATTACCTGGAAGAGAAAGAGGGCAAAACCATTTTAACCTGTAATGTAGATATAGAGGAAAGCCACGTGGAGTATTTCAAGAAGGCATTTCCGGAGGCATTTTTAGCCGTTAAAGATATAGCCGAGCGGTAAAAATGCCTTAGAATGTTGGAATAATGGATAAGAAAAACGGAACAATGCCATTGATATTTAAGCTGGGATAAAACAGCTGAAAACACATACCTATTAGTGCATTTTGTGCCTACTTTTCTGCCTACCTTTTTGAGGTTATTAATTTGTCCATAAGAACCTTTTTATCAATATATTATATTGCTTTAAGCTGAATAGAAATAGCTTAAAAATTGTGCCAATTTTTGTGCTTGTTTTTTACCAACTTTCAGCACCAGGATTTGAACAAAACCGCGAAAGTGTAACTGTTACACTTTTTTTTTAACCGTTAGGTTTAAGCTACTAGTAATCAAATAAGTAATGCATAACCGGTGTGTAAAGGCGTAACATTTTTTTGTCAACCTAATTTAGGACAAGGCAAGCGCTAGAAAATGAGTTTAAACCTGCTTTTGTGTTTATAAAAGAACCAATAAATCAAAGAACATTACTGTCATACAAAGATATGAAATAATGCTTACTTGAAAGAGTATTGTCACTCCTTATTTCCTTTGTATGGCTACCGCAAAATTTATTTTTTACCCAATCCCCACTCAAACCTACCGGTTATCCTGTAAAACCCACACAATTCAAAGCTTAACAATTTAATGATATATGAGGGGTCGTTTTTGATGCTTTATAAGCTACATTTAGTTTACCAAACCCCACCACCTATGAAGAACATCGGCACTTTAGTAGCCCTTTGTATTTTCTTTTTAATCACTTCTGCCCAAACCCAAACCTTAGTAAACCAGCAAGAGGTATTTGATATAGGTGGGCCTTACCAGGGCAATAGCCTTTTAAGCTTTGATAAAGATGCCAGCGGCAACCTGTATGTAATGGTAAGCCAGCAAATAGGTAGTAACCTCGAAAACTATCAAATAACCAAGCTGGATAATACCGGCAACCTGCTGTGGGACACCACCTACGATATAACTACAGGCCGCGATTGGGGCACCGACATTTACTATTATAAAAACTACATTTATGCCACCGGCGTTACCCTTGATAGTGCCAACGTTTGCACCTTTAATACCATGAAGATAAAGGAAAGCGATGGCTCGGTAGTGTGGCGGTCCACCTACACCCCATCTTACAGCGGCTATGCTGCCCCTGCCAAAGTGCGGGTAGATGCTGCGGGTAACGTATATGTGGTGGGCACTGAACAAACCGGCAGCTTAGATTATGGCATGAACCTGATTAAGTATAACAGCAGCGGCACCATGCAATGGAAAAGCACCTACGATAGCACAGGTTATTACGATGGGGGCGTAGGACTTGTAATTGGCACTTATATCAGCATTACCGGCTTTTCGGGTAGTGGTTTTGGCAGTTGGGATTTTGCCACGGCTACTTTTTCGCCTTCTACCGGTGCCCTGCACGACCAAAACCGCGCAGCCAACGGCAGCGGCGCTTTTAGCCGCCCGATAGATATTATTAAGGATAATGAAGATAACCTGTATGTATTGGGCACCAGCCAGGTAAGCGGCAGCAATACCGATTTGAAACTGATAAAATACGATACCGCCTGCCACCAGGTGTGGGTAAAAGTTTTAGGCGATAGTGTGCTGCCCGATGTGGCTGAAGATTTAGACTACAACTTTTTTAACGGTAAACTGGTAATAACCGGTACGGCCAACAATGCTACAGGCGGCAAGGACATACTAACGGCCCAATACGATACCAGCGGCACTACCGATTGGGAACGCAGGCTAAGCAACCCCAACCCTGCCTGGGAAACAAGCGCCAAAGCGGTAATAGGAGATTGGAGCGGCGGCCCGGTGCAGGGCAATGTGTATGTAGCCGGCCGCCAGTATAACGGGGCCGATTTTGATATGGTAACCATTAGCTACGATACAGGCGGCAATATGCGCTGGCTAAAAACCTACAACCGCGGTGCAGGCACCAACGACAGGGCTACCGGCTTTTTTGCAGGCGGCGAAGAAACCTTAGTAATTGGCAGCAGTGAGGGACCAACGGACACCTTGTATTTTGCGGCGATGTATAAGGAGTTGGAAAAGAAAATAGAGGTAACGTACGATACTGCTTCGAATCCCTTATTCATGAAAAAGAGGATTCTTATCCGATTCAACGAAGCCAATATCAATACAGATTTGCTCATGGACAATGAACGTCAGTTTTTTTCGCCGGCACAAATCCTTGATTCCATTGCATTTCACGTATTGGATTCGATAGCACCTTTTTCTTTAGACGAGGCTACCTTCGTAAGACTTTCATCAATAACGCCCAATGATACACTGTTATTAAGCCGGTTAGGCACAGAGGTGAAAATACCAGCCTTGTGGGCTGCTTTCGCATTAGATTATAGCGCTAGTGATGTAAATGAGATTAATTTCGCAGACGCAGTATCGAACCTATTTCCTTACGTCATTTACGCGCATCCAGATTATGCAGGCAAAAAGACGGCCGGTGCGAATGATTCACTGTATGCTGCCCAGCAAATTTCAGTTCACTATATCTCCCCTTTCGATAGCGCAAGTATCAATATTGAACCTGCCTGGGATTTGGTAAATGGCCGCGAAGATATAAGAGTGGGTGTATTAGATGATGGGCTGGATTATATGCACCCCGACCTTGGGGGTGGCCAAGGCATAAAAGTAAAGAGTGGTAAAGACTATACAAGAAGTGGTGTATCTATTTTTGCTTCTCCTTTTGGGCGCGGCGACCACGGCACAAAATGCGGCGGCATAATTGGCGCCTACCGTAATAATAGCAAGGGCATCGCCGGAATTGCGGGTGGTGATATGCAAAGCGGTAACCCCGGAGTTTCTATGTATGGCTACCGAATTTTCCCATACGATTCCCTTACCTTTGTATCTTATATTCATGGCGCCATTGTAGACAATGCAGTGCTTAGCCTAAATTCCGCCGGGGATAAACTAAATATTATGAGTAACAGTTGGGGGATAGGACCGTTTAAGTCGCCAAGTATATTTAAAGACACTGTAATTGAATTGTTGCGCGATGCTGTACATGTGGCTAACCGCTGCGCCAGTGTTTTTGTAGCCAGCCGTGGTAATGAAGGCGATACATTAGTAGAATACCCCGCCTGCTATTACGATGGCTGGGTATTAAGCGTTGGAGCTTCGGGCAACAATGGCAAAACGGCGGTGGTAAATAATACGGGCAATAACCCTGTGCTGGGAGCTTTCAATACCTCATTTGGCAAAGATATGGACGTAATAGCGCCGGGCTCGATAAACATTGTAACCACCACCCAAACCGGCGGGGGCTATAAGGCCTTCAATGGCAGTTCTGCCGCCGCACCCCATGTGGCCGGTGTTGCTGCCTTGCTGCTCAGCTACTATAACGATACAACATATAGCTTAAGCAACCTGACGCCGGAAGATGTAGAACATATAATTGAAGTAACGGCTACCGATAAGGGTGCAGCAGGATATGACGATTCTTCCGGTCATGGGCTTTTAAATGCGGGAGCCGCCCTCTATTACGTGCACAAACCCGAAAGGTCTATCCGCCATTATTTCAGCGATCAGGGTGGCTCGAAATACAATACAAAGGAAAGCTCCAACGTGCCGGTTTATTTAGCCGAAACGGTGCAGAATGTAAATGGTATATGGATAAACAAAGGAAATTACCATGCCGATGTTTATTTTGCCGAGCACGTTGTAAGATATAATTTAAACCCTAACGAGATCATTGTTGACTATTGGACAGATGCATCACTTTCCACATTGCTACTCCCGCCCGATCAAGACAATGTGATATCCTCGCTGGAATATGTTATACCTGTAGCCTGGAATTTATTTGGCGATGCTTACCTTGCCGGTTATTACTATGCACTAAAAGACACCAACAATAATTTTGTGGCCTGGTACCCCGGAGACAGTGTTTATTCATTAAATTACGCCAATCTTAGCATTTCGGTATTAATAGAAGATACTACTTTGGTAACCTCGGTTAAAGAGGTGCCCGAAAGCGGCAGCCTTAAAATATTTCCTACGCTTACGTCTACCTATAATTATATCGAAGCCGATTTTAATTCGCCGCAGCATGTTACTATCGGCTTATTTGATATAACCGGCCGCAAAGTAGCCGATGTATACAGCGGAATGGTTACTGATAATAAGTTAAAACTAACTCATTCTATTAAAGAGTTAACGCAGGGAATGTATTTTTACAGGCTACAAACCGCCAAATACAAGGCAACGGTAAAAGTGATAAAAATGTAGCAATGAAGAAAAAAATCCGGCAGTGTTGTTTATTCCTGCTCCTCTGTTTTTCTTGCTTAGGCAGTTTGCACGCGCAAGCGCCATTGGTAAAAAACTGGGATGCCCGCTTTGGCGGTTTTGGGCACGATAAACTCTCTTCGCTTTTGCAAACAAAAGATGGAGGGTATTTTTTGGCCGGCCATAGTTTGTCTTCCAGTAGTGGTGACCGCACAGAATCTACACGCGGCATGGATGATTATTGGGTAATAAAAATCGATTCGGTAGGTAATAAACAATGGGATAAAAGTTTTGGCGGATACAGATCTGATTACCTTTTTTCATCGGCAGCAACTAATGATGGGGGTTATATTTTAGGTGGGTCATCTATGTCGGGTATTAGCGGCGATAAAACAGATGCGGTTTTTGGTTCTTACACCTACGATTATTGGATCGTAAAAATCGATTCAGCGGGGCAGAAACAATGGGACCAATGCTATGGCGGAACATATGGAGATGATTTACTTTCATTAAAACAAACCAGGGATGGGGGATATATCTTGGGCGGAGCTTCAATGTCGCCCGCAGACGGCGATAAAAGCGAACCTTATTGGAACGGGGTAGATATTTCAGACTATTGGGTAGTAAAAATTGATTCAGTTGGAAATAAGGAGTGGGATAAACGCTTTGGGGGCACTAACAGGGATATTCTTTACAGCCTTGAACAAACCACCGATAACGGATATATATTAGGGGGAGAATCAAAGTCAAGGGCTGATGGAAACGTAACAGAGCCGGGCCGTGGTGAGGAAGATTACTGGATAGTTAAAATTGACTCTGCCGGTAATAAGCAGTGGGATAAGCGCTTTGGGGGCTTGCGTGCAGATTTACTTTCCTGCCTGCACCAAACAAGGGACGGCGGTTATATACTGGGCGGTATTTCGCAATCGGGCAATGAGGGTGATAAAACTGAGCCTATGGGAGATACAGCGACTTTAAATAGTCAATTAGGGGCAGATTACTGGATAGTGAAGATTGATTCGGCGGGTAATAAAATATGGGATAAGAAATACGGAGGGCTTAACGTGGAAGAAAAATTGGGAAGCCTGACACAAACAAGCGATGGAGGATATTTGCTTGCGGGCAGTTCGTTTTCGAACGCCAGCGGCGATAAAACAGAGAATAACCTTGGGTTGGAGCAAACATGGATTGTAAAAACAGATTTAAACGGAGTAAAACAATGGGATAAAACAATATTTACCTTTTCGGAGTATGAATTCGTCGAGGGCTATGCCTTGGAAACACGCGAAGGGGGATATCTTATAGCTAACTCAACTTGTGCTGGTATAAATGGATATAAAACCCAAGCCAACCGAGATACAAGTAATAGAACCTCTGATTATTGGATAATAAAGTTTACCGATACCAGTCATATTTGTTTAACCGGTATTACAACAATCAGTAGTGACCCGGCATCCATCTGTTCAAACGATAGCGTGGCTATATCCGGAAGGCCGGGTTACTCAAACTATTTATGGAACAACGGAATGACAAGCAGTAGCATTAAAACGAATTATCCGGGTGCCTATCAGCTTACAATTACCGATGCTAACGGATGCACGGCTGCTTCGGGTCAAATGACCATAAATTCATATTCCAAACCATCCGTTTCGGTAAGCGTAAGCCGAGATACTCTAAAGGTTTACGATGCCGAAAATTGCCAGTGGTATTTGAACGATACGCTGATACAGGGGGCTACATCAACTTTTTATATTCCCGAACAAGCTGGTGTTTATTTAGTAGAAGTGATAGATACAAATGGATGCAGCGCGTTTTCCAATGAAATAGTAATATCCGGCATTGGTGATTTGAATGATAATTCAAAAATCACCCTATATCCTAATCCCACATCAGAAAAACTATATTGTCGTATTAAAAATGGCTCCAATTTATCAGCAAAGATTCTGACGGTTCAAGGGATGGTTGTAATATCCGATTTTGTTGTTACACGGCCCAACTTTGATATTGATGTTAGCACCCTGCCCAGCGGTATTTACTTTTTGCAGCTAAGCGATGAGAGGCAAAGGGTGGTGAGGAAGTTTGTGAAGTAATAGGGCGGCGCATTTTGATACAAGCGAAAGTCGGGAGCCGCGCCACCGGCGAGGCGCGGCTTTCGTTTCATTAGAACTTCGAGGTGCAACTTGCATCATTCAGTCCTAAATATTCCGCAGCTTATCTTACCAGCGTTACGTTACCTTTTTTGGCTATGCGTGTGCCGTCTTTAGCATTAGCTATTACCTGCCAGGTGTATACACTTAGGGGTTGCTGTTCGCCTTTATAAGTGCCATCCCAGCCCTGCGTAATATCGGTAGTGCTAAACACCTGGTTGCCCCAGCGGTTAAATACCGAAAACTCTATCAGCTTTTCAATATTCAAATAACGCACTATGCGGAAAAGGTCGTTTACGCCGTTGCCGTCCGGCGAAAAACCGGTAGGTATATCCAGTACGGTATATGGCTCTACAGTTATTAATACAGAGTCTATGTTAAGGCAGCCGTATTGGTCTATGGCAAATAACTCATAGTACTGCGTTTGCTGCGGTTGTGCGCGCGTATTTAAATCGTAAGGGTCATCCAGCCAGGTACTCGGGTTCCAAAAGTGGTTGGTTTCGGCGGTGTAGCCCTGTAACTCGGCATACGTATCGCGCCAAATTAAAGTATCGGGGCCGGCATCTACAAATGGCAGCTGGTGCACTATAACTTGTGTAATGGCGCTATCGCTAAAGCAATCGTTGCTAACCGTAACTACATAGTTAGTAGTGCTATCGGGCATGGCAAACGGGTTGCTGATGAAAGGATTGTTCAGTCCTGCCGAGGGAGTCCAGAGGTAATAAACGCCACCTGAAGCCTGCAACTGCACCGGACTGCCCTGGCAGCCATCGAACAGAGGGCTGGTGGTTGCGGTAACCGGAAACTGCACATTAAGCGTAACTGAATCGGTGGTTATGCAGCCGTGTATGTTGGTAGCGGTTACAAAATATGTTGTAGTATCGGTAGGGTTGGCAATAGGGTTAGCTATTGTAAGACTGGATAAAGTAGGGTCAGCATTCCACTGGTATGTATAAGCACCGGTTACGTTTAGTTGTATGGGGTCGCCTAAGCAAACGTAAGGCAGGCGCGGTGTAACCTGTATAAGCGATGGAAAGTAAACCAGTATTAAAGTGCTATCGCGGTTAACACAGCCCAACGAACTGGTGCCGGTTACAAAGTAGCGTGTAGTTACCGGTGGAGTGGCAACAGGGTCGGCAATGTTGGTGGCACTTAAGGTAGGGTCGGCATCCCACTGGTAAGTTTGGGCACCATTAGCCTGTAGTTGTATGCTTTCGGTAAAACAAACACTATCCAGCGGGTTTAAGTTGAGTTGCGGCAACGGCCATACAATAATAAGCACCGAGTCGTTTTTAGTATAGCAGTAATTGCTAATAGTTATTATGTAGTTGGTGGTATCGGGCGGAAAAAAGCCGGGGCTTAAAAGCAGTGGGTCGGTAATATACTGCGTTGGGTTCCAGCTGTAGCTGCTGGCGCCCTGGTTAATTACGGTAATGTAGGCGGTATCGCGTTCGCAAATGGTTTGCGAGGTTTCTGATATTACGTTTAAGGCAGGGTCTAACACAAACACAGTAAGCGAATCGGTAAGGCGGCAGCCATTGGCATCCGTACCCAGCACGTAGTAGGTGGTATTAACGGTAGGGTTGGCAGTTGGGTTGGATGTTGTGGTGGAGCTTAAAGCTGTAGCCGGCGACCACTGGTAGCTTACACCACCGGTAGCCTGCAACTGCACACTTGGGTGAAAATTGCCGGGGTTTAAACAAACAGAGGTATCGGGCCCTGCCTCAATTTGTGGTATAGGGTAAAACGAAACGCGCACACTATCGCGGTTAGCGCACTGGTTAGCATCGGTAACGTTTACGGTATAAGTAATAGCATTTGGCGGTGGTGGTGTAGCAACCGGGTTAGCGCCGTTAGGGTTATTAAGGCCGGTAGTAGGGCTCCATTGATAAGTTACACCGCCCGATGACAAAAGTTGCACCGATGTAAAAGGGCAAATTAAAGTATCGTTAGAAATATTGATGACCGGCAGGGGATGAATAGTAAGGTTTTGCGTATTGGTATCGGCGCAACCTTCCAGCGTGGCAATAATTAAAGTTACCGGAAAGGTGCCGGCCGTGGTGTAAGTATAAGATGGCGTAGCCTGTGTGCTGGTGTTGCCGCCGCCAAAATCCCAGTTTTGCGATACAATGTTACCTGGGGTAGAAACTGTAAAGGTAACAGGGCTATTGATACAGGTAGGGCCGGTTGAAAAATTTGCCACCGGTGCAGCCAATACATTAATAGCTTTTTGGGTAGTATCCTTACAGCCTTTTTCGTTAGAGCTTATGAGGGTTACATTGTATGTGCCGGGCGCGCCATACTGGTGGGTGGGGCTTTGCTGTGTGCTGGTGGTGCCATCGCCAAAATTCCACTGCCAGCCGGTAATGTTGCCACCGGTAGATAAGGTGCCATCGGTAAAGCGGGCGGGTATATCGTTACACACATCGGCGGTGGTAAAATCGTTGCTAAAGGTAGGGTATACATATACGTAAGCCCGGGTAGTATCCTGGCATGTTTGTCCGCCGCTTGGTGTTTTATAAGCAATTAAGGTTACGAGGTAAGATCCGCTATCGGGGTAAGTAAAAGATGGATTGGTGAGGTTAGAAGTATCGTTAGTGGCACCGGCAACGCCAAAATCCCAATGGTAATAAGAGGGTGGCGGGTTATATGATGCGTTTACAAAATCAATATTGAGGTTAGTACAATTTACAACGTAAGTGCCAATGCCGGTATTGGGGTTAATGGCAAAACTGGGAATGCTGGCTATAGGTATATTACATTCAGTTACGTTTACCTGGTAATCGCGCAGGTAAGTGCCCAGCAATGCGCCATTGCGGTACTCGCTTACACATACGCCAAATACAAACTGCCCTACGGTATTAGGCTTGGCAGTTAAAACACCGGTTGTATTATCTATGGCTAATGCAGGTGTACCACCCAACAAATTATTTAGTGAATAAGGGCTTTGCCAGTTTATATTATTAAACGGTGGGCCAACAGGTGGGTCTGGCGCAGGGTTCGTAGTGTTCCCCCCCGAATACGGCGTACAAAGACTGTAAGTTAAAACATCGCCATCGGCATCAGTAGCTGAGTAATTAAATACCAAAGGAGAGTTTAAGCATATAAATAAAGGGGGCAGGTTATTAAACACCGGGCTGGTATTTTGGTAAGTATTGGTAGGCGGAATAGCAGCCGAGTATACTGCGCCCTCGCTTCCAGGGTCGAAAACATTTGTGATAGTGCCATTGCGGCAGCAGCGCTCGTGCACCAGGGTATAACCTGCAGTGCCTGACGGCAGAGTAATAGTTTCGGTATACACCCCCTGCTCTACACAGGCCGGCGAGGTTATCTGTAAACAGGGGTTATCGTTGGGCGGATCTATACTGGTAATAAGCGGATCGGTAAGCGGGTAAGTGGTAATAAGGTTGCCGTTGGTATCAAACAGCCCTACTATAGCCGAAGTGGTAGCCCCCGGAGTGCCATCAAACGGCGTAGTACTGTTGCAATCGCGATAAATGGTTAGCTTAATTTCGTAGGTAGTGCCCGAAATAAAACGATACGAAATATAGCCGCCCACAATGTGGGTAGCATGCGCCATTGTAAACGACAGGAATATTAGAGCGGCTGATAGTATTTTTTTTACATGCATAAAGGATGGCGAAATTAACTAAAATTGAAATGTGCCTATTACTAAACGCTTTTTTTGAGGCAAACGTTGGCTGCCTGCGGGTAATTAGGATAATATTTAAAGAATACTACCTAAAGCAGCCCTATACGCGGGTCAAAAATTGCTCAATGGCCAGGCGGGTTTCTTTCTTTTTTTCAAACAAACTCATGTGTTTGGCATCATCGTAAAAGTGTATATCGGCAAAAGGCGGAAAAGATGCTTGTTGCAGGGTAGCTGCATAGGGAGCACTTTCATCTTGTTTGCCATTAATCATTAGCACAGGCACCCGGGCATTTTTTAAAATATCTTCTTTGCCGGTTCTGTTCATCATAGCCGTATTGGCTGCAATTAAGCTTTCGGGGGTATATTGTTCGGCTTGCGTGATTAGCCGGTTTATAAATTGCTGGCCCGTAATGCCACCCGGTAGTTTTTTTGCTTTAAAGGAAGCGTGAAAAATGTTGTTATAAAGCTCTTTTACAAAAGGTTGTGTGCCATGCTTTTGCAAAAAATCATTTCCTTTTTTTCGGTTGATTTTTTTGGTGTCGCTATCCGCAAAACAATGGGAGTTAACCAGCCCAAAGCCATCCAGCAATTGCGGATATTTTTCGGCAAAGTGCAGGGTTACATAGCCGCCCATGGAGTGGCCCAGCATTACGCAGCGCTTTACCTTCTCTTTTTTTAGCAGGGTGTAAACCTCATCGGCATAATAATTCATACTTAGCTGTGGGGTGTGTAAAGGCGTGTTGCCAAACCCTTCCAGGTCGGGTACTATTACCTTATATTTTTTCGAAAGCGCTTTTGCTGTTTCGCTCCACAAACGTCCATCTTCAATAAATCCGTGCAACAGCACTACCACCTTCCCCTTTCCTGTTATTTTATAATACATAAGGTAAATGTGCTTGTTCGCGGGCAAATAAAAAAATAGCGGGCGCGGTTATCCTTATGTAAAGGCTTAAAAAGAGGGCACTTTAAATTGAAATTTTAAGGGTTGGGCCGGGTACTGAGGGGAAATGCTGCTAAAAAGCGGACCGCAAACAGGCTGTTTATCACGCATGTTGCGGGGTTAGAATGCAACCCACTTAAATAAAACGGGGTCTGCTTATTGTTTATGCAGTTGCCGGCCATAATAAAAGGGTTAACTTTTTATTTACATACAGGCCAATAACGCATAACGTTGGATGAATATTTGATAAATTTGCGCAAAAGGTACAGTGGTTATTAAAGCGCTAGTACCTGGTTTTTTATTAAATTTAGCAGCATTATGGTTCGATTTTTACGTAAAGCAGTATTTTTAATGATTTTGTTGCCGGCTTTTAGCATTGCACAAACCGCTACCAAACAGTATAACCCCAAAGCAACATTAACCGCTTTGCCCGCAAATCAGCCAGCAGAAAATACCGAAGCTACCAATATTGTTGAGCCCTACGATGGCACTTATCGGTTTATTTTTACCAAAGGTATAAGGCAAGCCTTTACCACCGATATATTTGAAGTTATTGATAAGAACCGAAAGGAAAACGAAGAGGTAACCCTTGTGCTTTCGGAGTATTGCAAGCTACAGGTGCTGTCGCGCAAGCAAATAACAGCACCCGGGTTTATCCCCTTTACCCAATCCTTCATTTTTGAATAACCTGCCGAACCCATGAAATTTGCCCGCATGCGCTATATTTTTGCTTTTATTTTCTCAGTTACAATTGCGCTGGCAGTGGCGCAACCCGCAAACGATGTGTGCACCGCAGCACAGACCATAACCCCCGATGGAACTTGTGTTACGGGCACTACCGTAGCCGCTACTGATAACTGGACCAATAATGTGGGCTGCCAGGCCGGTTTACCTGCGTTTTCGCACCGGGATGTTTGGTACTCTTTTACGGCTACAGGAAGTAATTACACCGGTACTTTAACCGCTGGTGCAGGCTGGGCCGGCACCATGGAATTTACCTTAGCTTCGGGAACCTGCACCGGTTCATTTACCATTGTAGGTAGTGCCTGCGGGGCTTCGCCACTTAATATTAATATTGGCGGATTGGTGAGTGGAACTACCTACTATTTCACAGTATCGAATGCTTATAACGGAACTCCGGGCCCGTTTACTATTTGTTCCACCACATCTAACCCCTTATGTTCGGGTGTGGCCTGTACTTCGCCTACTGTAATTACTTACACCACGGGCACACAAGCTTGTGTTACTGGTTGTAACACCGGCCTGGCACCCGGCCCGGATTTTACCGGAAACAACTGCTACGATTTTCCTAATGCTACTACCTGGTATTCTATAACCACAGGCGCGGGTAGTGCCTCAATAGATTTTAGCCTTACCAGCGCAGCACTTACTAATCCTTATTATACTGTTTTTACTACCACTAATTGCCTTACCTATACAATTATTAGTTGTGTGCAGGGGGCGGCGGGTAGCGCTACCGGTACAACCACTGTTTCACCCAATACAACTTACCTGATTGCTGTTTCCGATGCCAATGCGGTACAAGGAAGCTTTAATTTTTGTGTCAGAGTAAATAACGATAACAGCGCCTGTAATAGAAACCAGGATTTAACAGTGACGGCGACCTCTATGGGTTCTGCCTTAACCGGTCCGTTTCAACCTGGTGAGATAGTCACTTTCTGCTATAGCGTTACAGATTATACCCAATTCAATTGTAATTATATGGCGGGGTTTGTGCCCACTTTTGGCGATTGTTGGGACCCTGTTTCATTTAACGCGCAAGGCAGACCGGTTAATATTACTGTACCGCTGGCTGCTGCGGGTGTAATTCAATCAGTTATACCAAACCCGGGCACCAATGCTTGTGCGGGAACAGCTGCGGGGGCATGGTCGTGGTTTCCGGCGGGCAGTGTTACTTATAATAACATCGTTGGTTCACTTCCGGCCGGCTCCGATCCGGGAGCGGGATGGTATTTTTTAAGTTCTTATAGCCCCCAAACGGGGCTTTGCACCGGCGACCCTACCGACCCCGATAATAGTTACGGTGATGGTAATTATCCCAATTGTGGTGTAAACACCTTAGACTGGCAGGTTTGCTTTCAGCTACAAGCCCGCGCTGTTATAGCCTGCACAAACGGCCAAACAGATTGTACCGTAAAAATGAAATCTTACGCTGATGGTGAACTTGGTGTTTGGAATAATGTGGGTTGCACGGCAGATTTACCGTCTATATTTCCGGCAACGCTTTGTTGCACAGCAGCGCCTACAGCATCAGCCGTTGCGGTATGTGCAGGTAACACGGCCACCCTTTCTGCCACAGGCTGCAGTGCAGGAACACTGAATTGGTATGCGGCATTAACCGGGGGGCCTTCGCTTGGCACTGGTAATACGTTTACTACACCTGCAATAAACGGTAATACCACGTATTATGTTGCCTGCACTGAAGGAGGATGTACCTCGGCAAGAACAGCAGTGCCGGTTACTATGAATGCGGCACCTACGGTAGCGCCTACGGCATCGCCGGCTGCAATTTGCACCGGTGGAAGCACTACCCTTGCGGCTAATGCTACGGCAGGTAGCGGTTCTATTTCAACCTATGCCTGGAGCAGCGGGCCGGTGGGTAACGTTTCGGGTGGTGTGGTTTCGCCGGCTACCGGTACTACTTACACGGTAACTGTAACCAATAGCAATACCTGTTCGGCCACGGGCAGTGTGGCGGTAGCGGTTAATGCAAGGCCTACGGTGGCGCCTACAGCCTCACCGACGAGTATATGCAACGGGGGTAGTAGCACACTTGCAGCTAACGCTACAGCGGGCAGTGGCTCCGTTTCAACCTATGCTTGGAGCAGCGGCCTTGCCGGTAACGTAGCAGGCGGCTCAGTTTCTCCGTCTGTACCAACTACCTATACCGTTACTGTAACCAATAGCAATAACTGTACTGCTACGGGCTCGGTGGCAGTAAATGTTACAGGCGGGCCAACGGCCACGCCAACAGCAGCACCAGCAGCAATATGCAATGGTGCCAGCACTACACTTGCGGCCAATGCCACAGCGGGTGGTGGTACTATATCTACCTATGCCTGGAGCAGCGGCCTTGCGGGTAATGTGTCGGGCGGTAGTGTTTCGCCAACCGGCAATACTACCTACACGGTAACTGTTACTAATAGCAATAACTGCTCTGTTTCGGCCAGTGTAGCTGTGGTAGTAAATGCTTTACCTGTTGCCAGTATAAATCCGACATCGGCCTCCCTTACCTGTAACACCACTTCGGTATTGCTTACCGCCGGTGGAGGAACAACTTACCAATGGAGCACCAGTGTGTCGGGGTCTTCAATAACAGTTAGTACACCTAATACTTACACCGTAACCGCAACCGATGGTAATAACTGCACGGGCTCTGCCAGTGCTACAGTTTCTCAAAACATAGTACCACCAACTGCCACAATTGCACCAGCCAGTGCTACGCTTACCTGCGCAAGCACATCTGCAACTTTAACTGCCAGCGGTGGCGGAACTTATTTGTGGGGCGCAGGCGGCAATACCAATGCCATTACCGTTACCACACCCAACACTTATACGGTAACTGTAACCAGCGGAACCAACGGTTGCACAGCCACAGCAAGCGCTGTTGTTAATCAAAATATTACTCCACCGGTTGCTACAGTAACGCCGGCAAATGCTACGTTAAACTGTACCACCATTAGTGCTGTGCTAACAGCCAGCGGTGGCGGCAGCTATGCCTGGAGCAATGGTGGCAGCAACGCAACAAAAACTGTTAGCGCACCAAACACCTATACGGTTACTGTTACCGATGGTGTAAACGGTTGCACCGCAACAGCAAGTGCTGTGGTTAGCCAAAACGTAACACCACCGGTTGCCAGTGTTACACCTGCCAGCGCTGTTTTAAATTGTACCACTACCAGCGCAACGTTAACAGCCAGCGGGGGTGGCACCTATGCCTGGAGCAATAGTGCTAATACGGCAGCAATTACAGTTACTACTCCTAACACTTATACTGTTACCGTTACTAATAGTGCAAACGGTTGCACCGCATCTGCATCGGCCACCGTTACACAAACTGCTGTGCCTCCGGTTGCATCTATTAATCCATCAACATTTTTGCTTTCATGCACCGCTACCTCTACTGTTTTAACTGCCACCGGTGGTGGAACATACCAATGGAGCACCGGAGTTGGCACAAATACAATAACGGTAACCACCCCCAATACATATACCGTTACAGTAACCGACGGAACTTCGGGCTGCACGGCTACTGCCAGTGCGATAGTTAGCCAAAACATAGCGCCGCCGGTAGCTGCTGTTAACCCCGCAAATGCTACGCTTACCTGCACAAATACATCTGCTGTATTAACCGCCAGTGGCGGTGGTACTTATTTGTGGAGCAGTGGAGGTAACAACAATACTATTACTGTTACTACCCCTAATACTTATACTGTAACCGTAACCGACGGAACGAATGGCTGCACCGCAACCGCCAGTGCTTTAGTTAATCAGGATATTACGGCACCTGTGGCAGGCGTTACGCCTGCAACGGCCACTTTAACCTGTACCGCCAATAGTGCTACATTGACTGCCAGCGGAGGTGGCACCTATAGCTGGAGCAATGGAACAAATACTGCTGCAATAACGGTAAGCACGCCCAATACCTATACAGTTACCGTTACGAACCCAACCAATGGGTGCACGGCTACTGCCGGTGCTGTGGTTAATCAAAATATAACGCCTCCGGCTGTAAGCGTAAGCCCAACCAGCGCCGTGCTTAACTGCACCGCGCAAAACGCCACCTTAACAGCCAGTGGCGGAGATACCTTTGTATGGAGTAATGGTGATAATATAGCTGCAATAACCGTTAGTTTGCCTAATACATACACCGTTACTGCAACCGATGCTACTAATGGCTGCACGGCAACCGCCGCTGCTACGGTAACACAAACAGCGGTTCCACCGGTGGCTACTATAAACCCGGCCGCCTTTACACTTACCTGCACAACAACATCTACAAGTTTAACCGCTACAGGCGGCGGAACTTACCAATGGAGTACGGGTGTTGGCACAACTAGTATAACAGTAAGCGCGCCTAACACCTACACGGTAACTGTAACCGACTTAAACAGCGGTTGCACCGCTACTGCGAGTGCAGTGGTTAGCCAAAATATAACACCACCTGCTGCGGCCATTAATCCGGCTACAGCCACGTTAACCTGTGCAAGCACATCTGCAGTATTAACGGCTAGTGGCGGCGGCACTTATTTGTGGAGCACAACGGATAATAGTAGTGCTATAACTGTTACTACCCCCAATACATATGACGTAACTGTAACTGATGGAGTGAATGGATGTACCGCAACAGCCAGCGCGATAGTTAATCAAAATACAACGCCGCCGGTTGCAAGCGTATCACCTGCTACTGCTACTTTATTTTGTAATGCGGTTACGGCAAATCTTACCGCAGGCGGTGGTGGCAGCTACCTATGGAGTACCGGCGAAGTTACAGCCAGTATAACCGTAAATGCGGCAAATACCTACCCGGTAACCGTAACCGATGCGACCAATGGTTGTACGGCTACTGCCTCTGCTACAGTATCATCTATACCACCCGTAACAGCTGTGTTGGCAGGCACTAATGTTACTTGTAGTGGTGGCACTGATGGGTCTGTTGACCTTACCGTTGGTGGTGGACAATCGCCGTTTGTTTTTTTATGGAGCAATAGTGCAGCTACCGAAGATATAAGCGGCATTTCTGCCGGCACTTATACGGTAACTGTTACTGATGCGGTTAGTTGTAGCGTTACAGCCAGCACGGTTATTACTGAGGCAGTGGCGCTGTTAGCTACCGAAACTCACACCAACGAAAGTTGCAACGGGTATAGTGATGCCACTATAGATGTAACCGTAACGGGTGGCACGTCTCCCTATTCTTATCAGTGGAATGATGCTGTTACAACTGAAGACAGAAGTAACGTAGCACCTGGTGCTTACTCATTAACGGTTTCTGATAATAATTTATGCACCACTAATATTCAGGTAGTGGTAACCGAGCCTGCGGGAATGACTGTTTCATCAACGGTTAATAACCCCACCTGCGAAACCATAGCGCCCGATGGTTCAATTGCGCTTACCATTACCGGCTCTACAGCTCCTTACAGTTATGTATGGTCGAACGGTGCGCAAACAGCAACTGCAAGCCAGTTGCCTGCAGGCGCGTATACAGTTTCGGTTACCGATGCTAACGGATGTTCATCGTTAAATAGCTTTTCGCTTACTTACCAATTTGCTTTTACTGTTGAAGCTACTCCATCTGTATACGTTAACCTGGGCGATGAGGCGCAGTTGGGTTATACCATAAACGGTAATGGAGGGAACATAAGCAGTGTTTGGTCTCCTGCTTTAGCCCTTAGCTGCGTAGATTGTGCCTCGCCTATTGCTACACCGCTAACGACTACTGAATATACTATCAGAATACAAAATGAGTTTGGTTGCTTTGCTACCAGCAGAACAACGGTTTTTGTTGCCCCGGTTTATGATATTTTTCTACCCAGCGCCTTTAGCCCTAATGGAGATGGTAACAATGATGTATTCAGAATGTATGGAAATTTAAAAGATATAGCTTACCTGGATATGCAGATATTTAACCGCTGGGGCGAAAAAGTATTTGAAACCAACGACCACAATTTTAGCTGGGACGGAACTTTCAAATCTGCAGTGCAAACCCCGCAGGTGTTTATCTGGCAACTGAAATTAGTTTGGGTAGATGGCCACCGCGAAGAGTGGCGCAAGGGCTCGATTACCCTGATGAAATAACCTGAACCATAAATGAATAAAAATTAAAAGGGGCCGCATGCGGCCCCTTTTTTTCTGTTAGAATTAAGAATAATTATCTGGCAATCATTAATCGCTGAACACCTGCCTGTGTGCCACTTTTAACGCGCATTAAATAAATGCCGCTGTTAAGGTTGCTTACATTGATTGCAGGGTTAGCCGAAGTAATTGGTCCGCTTAAAACCACTTGTCCCAGTTGGTTTATCAGTTCGAAGGCCGAAGCTTTTTCAAAATCGCCACGTAATATAACCTGGCTGTTGGCCGGGTTAGGCATTATGGCAAATTCGAATTTAACGGGCGATTCGATACCCGAAATAACGCTGCCTAAAGTAGTAACTACTGTATTGGTAACTACCGGCGCATTAAAGTCGAAATAGATATTAGCTGTATTGAAAATTTGCGTGCCTATACCAAGGCCCGGTTTCAATTTTACATGCACATCAATAAAGCCCTGGCTGGCTTCGTAGTCTGCACCGCTATCTACCAGGTTGATGTTAGCAAAAGTTATCACTAGTTCACTGCCTATAATTTCGGTAGTGTGTGCATGGCTGGCGTTGGTTACTTTTAAGCTGCTTAAATCAATACTGTTGCTTATTATATCGCGTATTTTAACCGTAGCTGCTGGAGCGGTACCAGTATTTTGGAAACGGATACGGTAGGAAAGCTCCTTGGTAGCAATAGGCACAACACCCTCGCTTCCTTCGCCCTTTGGTGAAACGGCTTTGTCGTTAGGATCCCATGAGCCAACTACAGTATCGGAAGTTATAGAAATATTATCGGCCGGGTTGGCATCGCCGGTAACCGGGTTTATCCAAACAGTATCATCGGCAAGAGTGCCCAATGCCAGAGTAGAATCGGCGGTTAGGTCGATATAAATATAATCTGAAGTGCCGGGCACTAAGCTGCTGTAGTTAAAAGTTAATAACCGGTTGGCAACATCGTGTTGGGAAGGTGCAACACTGGTGGCGTTAACGGTGGTTCCTGCCGGGTAACGATATACTACGGTTCCGTTCATTAGCACGGTGCCCGCATTATAGTAACCCAGGTAAACCCAAACCGGAAATCCGGGGCTAACCGTAGTTTGATGATAGAGGTAGGCTGCTACATCCTGTACCGGCACATTGCTTATCTGATCGCAATACGAAGAAGAACAACCATTAGCATCGGTAGTAGTTAAACAAACATTCCAGCTGCCGGTACTATTGTAATTATGTGTTGGGTTTTGGAGAGCTGAACTGGTTCCATCGCCAAAATCCCATTGCCAGTCGATAGGTGCATAAGCAGAATAGTCTACAAAATGAAAAGTGCCGGCACTATCTACATAGTTATAAAATGTAGCCTGGCAACCCAGAGTGTTAAGCGAGTCGTTAGGTATATAAATGTAGTTATTATAGGAGCAGGAATCGCCATTTGTATATTCTACATTCATTGTAACCAAATAGTAGCCGGGCGAAAAAGAATGTATTGGATCAGAGGTTGGGTCGGTGCTACCATCAGAAAAATTCCATAGCCACCTGGCAGGAGTAAGGCCGGAGTCGATGCTGGAAGCAAAAATTACCGTACCGGTTGGTGAAATGTTATAAGTGAAATAACATCCACCGTTACTGCTTACCAAGTAGCATGCTGTAGCTGTGCAAGCATTAGCATCGGTTATTGTAACGCAATAGGTTCCGGGAACTAAATTGGTTACATAATAGGTATTGGTATTATTGCTCCATGCATATGAGTATGGTTGAGTGCCCCCGCTAACATTGGCATATATCATGGGCGTTGTAGATACTACATAATTAATGGTGCAGGCTAAATTACAGCCATTAATGCTGCTGCATGCATTGTCTACACAACCATTGCCATCGGTAACAGTTACGCAGGTGCCTAAACCGGGGTTTAACTCGCAGGCACCGTTAACGGTAGAACCATCGGACCATTGGAAAGTATAACCGCCTGTACCACCCGTAGGGATAGCAGTAAAATGCCTGTTACCACCTATGCATACGGCGGATGAATCCTCAATCAATGCTACCTGCAGGCTGCAAATTACCTGCACATTAAAAGTTAACGTAAAGTTGCTGCAGCCTACTATCAGTCCGCCGTTAGTTACGCAAGCATATACCTGTGCCGTATCGGTGCCCACAAAATTCGAATCGGGGCAATAGGTAAAGGGAGCAGGCGTATCGGAAAGCGTACCGTGTGCGGGGGCAGTTATAAGCCGTACACTATCTAACCCGTAACTGTTGGGCGTGGGTGCCGGATAGGTAAAGCACTCGTTTTTGTTTACATTAAACGCAAAGGGCGTTTGCGCTATACTTACATACGACAGGGAAAAGAGCCCTATCAGCAGCAAAATGTTTTTAAGTTGTTTCATAAAATATGGTTTATGGTTTACTAATTTCTATTTCTAAATTTGCGTTGCGTTTTTTTACTTGCCGGTGCGGCTCCTTGAGCTTGTGCCGGCTTTTTTTATGTTCTTCTGTTCATTGGCACAGGTTTAGTGTTGTACAAATATTTTTCGGATACCTGCAAACTCATTGGTTTGCACTTTAATCAAATAGGTGCCGGCGGGCAGGTTTAATTGGCGCAGGTTAATTTCAGTTTTATTTATAGCGGTGGTTTGCAGCGTATATAAGCGGCGCCCGGTTAAGTCGTTCAATTCCAGTGCACGTATTCCATCCGCTTCTATAGTTAGTTTATCGTTTGCGGGGTTTGGGTATACGCTTATTGTCGTCAACTTATTTTCTGCAGGCAAGCCACTTGCAGTTTTATACACCATTACGGTAGGTTGCTGAATGCATACCGGCTGTAGCACGTTGTAAGCACTTATTATGCGCGCTTTTTTAATTTTTAAATTAAGGGGGTGCCAGCCCGGGCCGCTTATAATACCATCAATATTATCGTCGATAGGTAAGCGTGCCCGTAATGCTTCGCCACCGCCGCTGGCATTGGTATGGTCTATTTTGGTTAATGCAATTTCAATTTCCCCTGCAGGTTGAATACTGCGGCTAAAAAACAGGCCCGTATCGTTTTGCACTAACCACGATGAGGAGGTAATGAAACTAACCTGGTTGCCAGCTATAAAATTAGGATCGTACTCAAGCGTAAGCGCTATGCCATAAACTTCGTGCGGGCTAAACGTTTCACCCAGTTTAATAGCTAATTCAAGAGGGGTGCCATCGTTAACCGAGTCGCCTGTTAATGATTCAAGATATAGCGGCATGCCGTTAAGGCAAGGGCTGGTATCTACAGAAAAGTATTGTGGGTAAGGGAAAGTATCGTGGTAGGAGGTTTCTATAACCGACAAATCGGTATAGTTTATAAGTCCATCGCCGTTACAATCGGCCGCGCCGGGGTTATTATTGGTATAAATTGATGGGGGCCAGGCCAATGCATTTACGGCTACTTCGTTAGCCCGGGCAGGGCCTTTTAAATTGTAGGCGAGGCCCAGGGCCAATACATCAAAATTTTCTACGCGCCCATTTTGGTCGGCATCGCCGGCAAAAATGTAGTTATTGGCTGCCTGCACATTCACATAAACCGTTGCGGTGGTTGAGTTGCCCGCTACAAGTAAGAGGTATGTAAAAAAATCGGAACCGGTATAGCCGGAATCGGCACAGTAGGTCACGTAGTCGGTACCGGCAGAGGCTGTTCCGTGTTGCGGCTGGGTTAACACAGACAACAAATACGATTGCCCGCTTACACGGTCGTTAGCCGCCACGTCCAGGTTGTTATTGCACGAGCCCTCCAGCACTGCAAATAAATCGTTTTGCGCGGCAGGGTTTTGCGCTGCCACACGATTATTTAAAAAGCTTATTGCGCTTAAAACAAGGCAACAAAACAGGGGTAGTTTTCTATTGTTCATATACACTCCTTTTGACGATACAAATATGTAAATGGAGAATTGCTAAAAATGATACAAAATTTACTATCTTTCGGATATTTTAATATATAATATGAGTAATCTTTCATTCGGAACGCGTGTCGAAGAATTGTATCGGATATTATCGGAGACTGAGAAGCGTGATTTGGGCCGGTATCTTCAATCCCCTTATTTTAACCGCGATAGCAGCCTGGCCACTATGCACCTTTTTATAACATCTGCGCTTAATGGCGATGTAAGTTATGACAGAAAAACAGCCTGGAAATTTATTTATCCAAAGGCTGCTTATAACGAAAAGAGGTTCTATTACATAGTGTCGGATTTAGTAGTTGCCATTGAGGAGTTCATTTATGCCAACCAAATATTGAAAGATAAGCCACAATACATTCATGTGGTTAATGAGTATTACACCCTACGGGGGGCAGAGGAAAGTAAGGCATGGTTAGGGCGGAAAATAAAAGGAGGTAAAACCGCCAGATCTTACGTAATAAGCCCGCAACATTATTTAGAACAGCATTTTAATGCCGAATTGATGGAGGAGTTGCATTCGGGCTCATTAAAAGAGTATTCGAAGTATGTAGCTCAAAATCCCAAGCACCAACCTGGTGGACTGGACACCTATTACGTGATAGAGAAATTGCGGCAAATGTGCCTGGCTGCCAACGATAACAACGTGTTTGGAACAAACACCAAATGTTTTTTTGAAAAAGAAACATTACAACTGGCGCAGGCGCCGGTAATGGCTAACAATGAATTTATACAGGCATACACAGCCGTGTATGCCCTACTTACAGCCAAAAGTGAGCCGCATTATTTTACACTTAAAAAAATTATTGCAGGCCAGGGGTACCGCTTCGAGGACCAAAACCTGGCGGAGCTTTTTGGCTACGCGCGAAACTTTTGCATAGCCCGTATAAACAGCGGCAATGGCAAGTTTTATAGCGAGCTTTTTGATTTGTATGAGCAGGGATTACAGAAAAGAGTTTTGCTGGTTAACGGCGAAATAAACGAGCGTAACTATAAAAACATTGTAACTACGGCACTGCGGATTAAAAGATATGAATGGGTAGAAGGGTTTATAGAAGAATATAAACCCATGCTGAATAAAGTGGTGCGCGAAAATGCATTCCATTATAATTTGGCCAATTATTATTTCCATACCGGTAAGTTTGATAAGGCTTTGCTAAGTCTGCAAAAAGTAGAGCTGGCCGATTTGTTTTACGGGCTGGATGCGCGTGCACTAATGTTAAAATGCTATTACGAGCTGGATGAAAAAGAGGCTTTTTTGAACCATTATTACAGTTTTCGGATGTTTATTCAAAGGCGAAAAAATGTATCGGAGCAGCACCGCAATAACTATAATAACCTGCTGCGTATTAGTAAAAAGCTTATAAACCTGCGCCCGCGCGATAAAAAGGCCATTGCGGGCATAGCCCAACAAATTGAAAGCGCCCGGGGGCTGGCCGATAAAAACTGGTTGCAGGAAAAACTAAAGGTTTACCAGTAAATAGGTAACCTTTTTCTTTTAAGTTCGCAGCTATATAATCACCCCCTATGCGTTCAATTTTTTCTCTGGCGAGCTTGCTGTTTTTATTCATTACCATTTCTGCACAGGAAACCACCTTTAAAACCAATGGGCCCGATGACTACCGCGAGGGCATGCATGCTTTTGTAAATGCTACCATCTGGAAAAACTATAATACCAAACTGGATTCGGCAACCCTGCTTATCCGCGATGGTAAAATAGTAGATGCCGGTAAGAATGTAGCATTGCCTAAAGGCACTATTATTCACGATGCAAAAGGTAAATTTATCTATCCTTCATTCATCGATATTTTTTCGGATTACGGTATGCCCGAAGTGGCAAAGGCAAAGTGGAATGAAGACCCACAGATGGAATCGAACATAAAGGGCGCCTATGGATGGAACCAGGCTATACATACTGACTTTAGTGCCGCCCGTATTTTTACGGTAAATGATAAGGCTGCGGAAGAACTGCGCAAAATTGGTTTTGGCACAGTGCTTACCCATAAAAAAGACGGTATAGCCCGTGGCACCGGTGCAGTAGTTACCCTAAATGCAGGTAAAGAAAATTTTGTGCTTGTTAAAGGCGATGCCAGCGCCAACTACTCTTTTAGTAAAGGCAGCTCTACGCAGGATTATCCAAGTTCATTGATGGGCTCTATTGCGCTTATACGCCAAACTTATTACGATGCGCAGTGGTATAAGGCCGCTACCGATAAAAAGGAGTTTAACATTAACCTGGAGGAATGGAATAAGCAACAGGCTTTGCCACAAATTTTTGATGCCCTTGGCGATTGGCAGAAAATTTTGCGAGCCGATAAAATTGGCGACGAGTTTGGCGTGCAATACATTATTAAAGCCAAAGGAGATGAATACCAAAGGGTAGAAGAAGTAAAAAAATCGAATGCCAAGCTTATTACTACCCTTAATTTTCCGAAGGCGTTTGAGGTAGAAGACCCTTATAAGGCTAATTGGATTTCGCTGGAAGAGTTAAAGCATTGGGAATTGGCCCCTACTAATTGTGCTTCGTTAGCGAAAGCAGGAATTGAATTTGCACTAACCACCAGCGATTTAGAAAAGCGGGATGAGTTTTTAGGCGCTTTACGCAAGGCTGTAAAATACGGATTAGATTCTTCGGTAGCGCTAAAGGCTCTTACCTATAACCCAGCCAGCTTTATTAATGTCTACGATAAGGTAGGCTCTTTAGATGCTGGTAAACTGGCTAACTTTTTTATAACCAGTAAGCCGTTGTTTGATGATAAATGCGAGATAAATGAGAATTGGGTACAGGGCAAACGCTACGAAATAAAAGCGTTTGAGGCAAAAGATATACGCGGTGAATATGACCTTGTTTACACCGGCAGCAGCGAGGTGTTTAAATACAAATTGAAAGTAAGCGGCGATGTGGGTTCGCCGAAGGCCAACCTGCTTTTGCCCGATACTACCAAGCCCGATGTAAAGTTAACGGTAAAAGATAACGATGTAACATTATCGTTTAACCCCGTTAAAAAGGCGGAACAAAATAAAATCCGCTTAAGCGGAACGATTGATTTTGCAAAGAAAACCTGGAGTGGCAAAGGCCAGCTTGCTAATGGCGAATGGATAACCTGGAATGCCGTGCAAGTAAAGGGGCCGGAAGCGGATACGAGTAAGCCTAAAAAGGATTCGACTGACTTAACCAAAAACCTGGGTAAGTTAATTTATCCTTTTACTGCACATGGCAACGAACAGGTGCCGGTGCAGGAAAACTACCTGATTAAGAATGGTACGGTTTGGACCAATGAAAGCGAAGGCATAGTAGCTAACACGGATGTGGTTATACGCGGGGGTAAAATAAGCGCCGTTGGTAAAGGACTGGCCTGTGCTGATTGTAAGATATTAGATGCCACCGGTAAAGCAGTAACCAGTGGTATTATTGACGAGCATAGCCATATAGCAATATCGGAAGGAGTAAATGAAGGGACTGAAGCCAGCAGCGCCGAAGTGCGTATTGGAGATGTGGTTACCGGTGAGGATATTAATATTTACCGACAGCTGGCCGGGGGTGTTACCGGTGCGCAGTTGTTGCATGGTTCCGCTAACCCCATAGGAGGGCAAAGCGCTTTAATAAAGTTGCGCTGGGGATATACACCCGAAAAAATGAAGATAGAGGGGGCAGATGGCTTTATAAAATTTGCGCTAGGCGAAAACGTAAAGCAAAGTAACTGGGGCGACCACAGCCGTGTGCGCTATCCGCAAACGCGAATGGGGGTAGAGCAGACTTACTACAACTACTTTAGTAAGGCGAAAGAATACAACCCCCAATCCGCCAAAGGCGGAGGCTTAACAGCCGGAGCAGTGAGAAGAGATTTGGAACTGGATGCCTTGAAGGAGATTTTAGAGCGCAAACGTTTTATAACCTGCCATAGTTATGTGCAAAGCGAAATAAATATGTTGATGCATGTAGCCGATTCGTTCGGGTTTAAGGTAAATACCTTTACGCACATATTGGAAGGTTATAAGGTGGCCGATAAGATGAAGGCGCATGGTGTAAATGCATCTACCTTTGCCGATTGGTGGGCTTATAAGTATGAAGTAATAGATGCTATACCATATAACGCGGCTATACTTACCAAAGCCGGTATAACTACCGCCATTAATTCAGATGATGCCGAAATGGCCCGCCGCCTTAACCAGGAAGCCGCCAAGAGTGTAAAATACGGTGGACTTACCGAAGAGCAGGCCTGGAAAATGTGCACCTATAACCCGGCTAAAATGCTGCACCTGGATAATCGCATGGGTTCAATTAAAGCAGGCAAAGATGCCGACATCGTAGTATGGAGCGATAACCCGCTTTCGGTTTATGCCAAAGCCGAAAAGACTTTTGTAGATGGTATTTTGTTTTTTGATATAGAGAAAGATGCGAAAGCCAGAGAGTATATTCAGAAAGAGCGTGCGCGAATTATTCAAAAAATGTTAGATGACAAGAAGGGTGGCGCACCCACCCAGGAACCTGCACCTAAAGGAAACTTTAGTTATGACTGTGGACACGGTGATCATTTTGAGTAATAACCGAAAGTTTTAAATGCTTTTAATTATAACTAAAACTATTGTATGAACTTTAAGAATATAATCTTTGTAACTTTTTCACTTTTCACTTTTCACCTTTGTGCTTTAGCGCAAAGCGAAGTACCTGCACCGGCGGCTAAGCAAACTAAAAGTGTTTACCTGACTAATGCTACCGTACACACCGGTAACGGAAAGGTGTTGCAAAATGCAACGGTTGCTTTTAATGATGGAAAAATAACTTTAGTAGCCGAGAGCCCATCGTTTAAAACCGATGAGACCATGGGAAAGGTAATAGACTGCACGGGTAAACACATTTACCCGGGTATTATTGCGGCTAACACTAAAGTAGGCTTAGATGAAATTGAAGCAGTGCGTGCTACGAACGATTATGCCGAGGTAGGCGATTTTAATCCAGATGCCCGGGCTATTGTAGCCTACAACACCGATAGCCGTGTTACACCTACCGTACGCAGTAATGGTATACTGTATGCACAATCAACACCGCAGTACGGATACATTGCAGGCACCTCGGCCCTTGTGCAGTTAGACGCCTGGAACTGGGAAGACGCTTTGGTGAAAGAAGATGGTGTATGGATGGGTTGGCCCGGTTTAGTTTCGGGTGGTGGTTGGTGGGCAGAGCCTTCGGCGCCTAAAGCCAATAAGGATTACGACAAGCAGGTAAATACCATTAAGGATTATTTCCGCGAAGCAAAAAGCTACTATGATGCAGGCACACATGCCAAAACAAATTTACGTTTCGAAGCTATGAAGGGCTTGTTCGACCGTTCGAAGAATTTGTATGTGAACGCGGACCGGGCGAAAGAAATTCAGCATGTGCTGGCGTTTGCCGAAGAGTTTAGTGTAAAGGTGGTAATAGTAGGTGGTGCCGAAAGTTATATGATAGCAGAAGAACTGGCACTAAAGAAAATACCGGTGATGCTGGGCAAAACGCATGACCTGCCTGCCAACGCCGATGCAGATATAGACCAGCCTTTTAAAACCCCGGCAATACTGCAGAAGGCCGGTGTGCTTTTTTGTATTACTATACCGGGTGGCTTTTGGCAACAACGTAACCTGGGCTTTAATGCAGGCACTACGGTGGCCTATGGTTTAACCAAAGAACAGGCATTGGCAACCATAACCAGCAACGTAGCTAAAATTATAGGTGTAGATGCTCAACTGGGTACTATCGAAACTGGTAAGGCAGCGTCGTTAATTGTATCGGCCGGCGATGTGTTGGATATGCGCACATCTAACATAGAGTATGCTTTTATTGATGGCAGGCAAATAGACCTGAACAATAAGCAGAAAGAACTGAATAGCAAGTTTTCGAAAAAGTATGGTTTAAATTAAACAGTTCCTGTAACTAAAGTGGGTGCGGATGCAAAGTCTATTCTACCACAAACTTTTTAATTTTTCGCTCTGCTTCATTTTTTACCTCTATAAAGTAAATGCCGCGTCTTAAGTCGGTAAGGTCTATGGTTGTTTTGTATAGCCCCGGTGTTTCGAAATTTTTACCGCTATCCTTAACCCGCCGGCCTAAAATATCCGTAATTTGAATTTGTGTATTGCCGGAGTAGCGCATAGTATAGGCAATACTAAGCTTGTCTTTAACCGGAACCGGCGAAAGCACAAGCCCCGATGTAATATCTTTATCATTATTGATAGCTGTGTTTAAGCATGGCCCGATAGCATATCCGGTTACGCCGTTTAGGTTAGTGGCTATGCAGGCGTTGGTGTAAGTTACGCTATCGCAACCGCATACAGGATCAACAAACGGCGCATCGCAGCATAAGCTGCCCGGTGGACATATCAGGGAGCTATCTATACAAACGTCGCCGCCAATAAGGGTGTCGCAGGCCCTTGCGGTGCAGTTATTTACATCGGAAACGATAACGCAATATGCACCTTCGTACAAGCTATCTATAGTGTCTAAACCAATACCGCTTTCTCCGTTGCTCCATGTAAAGGTTATGGGGGCAGTAAGTCCGCTTGTTAATGCCTTCATTTTTCCGTTGGTAGCCAAGTGTGATGTAGGATTTAGTTTTTGCAGCGTAACGCCCGCATTACAAACAGGCGGTTGCACCCCTCCGGTATCCAGGCAGGTAATGTCTACACCGTCCCCCTGCATGCAAATAGAAGCACAGTTGTTTGGAGCATAAGAAAAATGAAGAGTATCGCCTATTTTAAAACCTTCGTCAAACAGGGAAAGGTTGCATGGCATTAATAAGTTGCCCGTGCCGGTATCAATAAGCAAGCAGCTAAGCCCTTCTACCACTACACCGGTAGTGTTGCATGCCGGTGAGCTGTTTAAAGTTAAGTGATCTACTTTAAATTCAGTAGCAGCAGCAACAATGCCGCAGCCACCATATACTTTACCGCCGGTAATACTAATGCGACACGAATCGAACTGAAGGCTGTTACTGGAAATAGGTATAAGCAGATTAGTCCAGTTTAATACGCTGGTTGTATTGAACTCATGATATCCCTGGTCAACTACATTGCCGCCGTTTAAAATTTCTACCAATACCGAAACGGTATCTTTTTCCTGGCTACCGTTAGCATTTACACATGCCGGAAACAGCAGTTTGTACTGCAGTTCGAGCGATGAAGCCCGGTTATTGATGGCAAATGTAGTGGTGCCATACGAATGAAAAACACCATTACCAATAAAGTTGGCTGAATAGGTACCCGAAAAAGCATCTGTATCTTTTACAACTACATAGGGGTTATATGGAGGTAAAGTAAGCGGGCGGCTATTGGTTTGCCATTGTAGCAGCACGGGTTGATTATCCCAAAGTTCAACATCGCTGTTAGGTATTTGCGCCTTAAGGGCAGCGCTTACAAAAAGTAATAAAAGGGTAAGGTGTTTCATACACATAAAGTTAGGCTATTTGTAAAACGTTTTTAGTGGCCAAAGCGTTGCTTTCAAAAAATAATTTAGCGGCTAAATTTTTCCTTCAATTGTAGAAAATAAGTTTCGAAGTAATAGTGGCTGACTAATGCGGCCAAATAGCTGAACAAATAGGCAAATACATACAAAAAAACTTGGTTTATAATGGGGTGCTCTTGCGGGCGGGGGTAAAAAAAATCTTTAGCAGCAAAAGCCAACAATACTATTATAAAATGCCACAAGTATATACCATACGATACCCGGCCCATTTTTTCGGTAAAAAAAGTCTGCGCCGGCTTTTTAAAATGTGCCACCGCAATAGCAGAAATTAACCAGGCAAAGGCCAAAGAGTAAAAAAAATAATCAATGGGCATAAAGTTTACCCCCATAATGAACAGCAATAGAGTAGACGCTGTTACTATTATGCATAACAAGCGGTGACCTACTAAGGCCAGCCACCATTTATGTTGGTTATAGGTAAGTATTGCGGCACCGGCACCCAATAGCAGGCAATCTATACGGTTATAATATAGTACGAGGTAAGTTCTATAAAGCAAGCCCGGATGTTGCCGCCACGGGGCATGGCCGCTGAATTGATATAACGAAAAACGAATAACCAAATAGCTAATAATGATTAAGCCGGCCCAACGCAGTGCATGCTTTGTTTTGCTAAGTAGAAGGGGCCATAAAAAATAAAAAATCTCTTCGGTGCCAATGGTCCATAGTTGCTCGGCACCCGGTATGGGCCCAAACTTTACCAGTAGCATTTGTGGTAACAGCAGCAGGCAAAAAATTAGTTTAAGCACAAGGTTATTCTGCAGTTCGGCCGATTGCACAGGCAACTGAAAAATTTGAAAGTGTGGCAACAAGAAAAAGACCAACAACAAAATCAAGTAGTATAAAGGCCAAATGCGCAGTATACGCCGCATGTAAAAATTGCGCAGGCTTATATTACCATGTTTGCTTTGCTCCTGTATTAAAAGCCGGGTAATTAAAAATCCGCTTAGCGCAAAAAATGCGCCTACGGCCAGTTTGCCGGTTTCGTAAATAGTGGTTTCGCTAACCAGGGCAGGTAAGCCACGGTAGTATTTAACCAGCTCTATGTGGCAAAAAATAATGGCCGAGGCCGCAAAAAAACGCAGGGTATCAAAACCGGGAATATGAAAAAGACGGATTTGGCCGGGCTGTTTTTGAAAGGGCATCTGAACAAAATTATTCTTTCGCAGGCATTTTATTGGAAGTAAAATAAATTCGCGCCCATCTTTACAAACTATGGGCAAAGCCAAACTATTTAAACTGCGCAGTATCGACTCGTTTCCTAATGTTTTTCAAAACGAGCATTTTACCAATCCGCTACTCAAAAACTTTGAGGGTAAAGAGGTTGATTTAAGAGGGAAATGGAAAAGTGAGGTATTTAAAAATGAGAAACCTATAGTGGTAGAATTGGCCTGCGGTAAAGGTGATTATACCCTTGCACTGGCAAAAAAATACCCCGATAAGAACTTTATAGGCATTGATAGCAAGGGCGCCCGCATTTTTACCGGCTCAAAAACGGCTTTGGAAGAAAAGCTGGATAATGTGGTTTTTGTGCGCCTTAAAATTGAAAACATACTTAACTTTTTTGCGGCCGGCGAGATTGATGAAATATGGATCACCTTCCCCGACCCATTCCCGCGCGAGCGCGATGCCAAGCGAAGGTTAAGTGCCCCGTCTTTTTTAGAGCGCTACCGCAAAATTGCCAGGCCAGGTGCTATACTGCATTTTAAAACCGACGATTTGCCTCTGTTTCACTTTACCCGCGATATGGCGCAGGAATTTAGCCCCGAAATACTTTATTATAAGGAAGATATTTATGCCTCGCCGCTGGAGTTTGACGACCTTAGCATACATACCTACTACGAAAAAAGCCACCTTGCCAAAGGGCGCACTATTAATTATATCAGGTTCCGATTATGAAGCAGAAAGCCACAGCAAAAGCTAAAAAGAAGGCTGCAGCCAAGGGCGAAAAGGCTGCTGCAACCTCAAAAACGTCCAAATCATATACGTTTTTTGAAAACGTGTATGAGGTGGCAAGGCTTATACCCAAAGGCAGGGTTACCAGCTATGGGGCTATTGCCAAATACCTGGGTACAGGCCGTTCGGCGCGAACTGTAGGTTATGCCATGAATAATTCTGCAATACAAACGCCCCATGTTCCGGCACACCGGGTGCTAAACCGCAACGGAATGCTTACCGGCAAACACCATTTTGGCACGCCTGATTTAATGCAGCAACTGCTTGAAAAAGAGGGCATAAAGGTGAAAAATGATACAGTGGTAGATTTTGAAAAGTTGTTCTGGGACCCTCAAAAAGAGCTGTAAATCTGATTGAACGGCTAATAAAGCTGTTAAAATATAGGCTTAAGCTGTTTGCTTATAAGCTAAGGAATCCTATTTTTGCTTATATCTGCCAAAAACGAACGAATGAAACAGCGATTTATATTGAGGACAGTATTGGCGACTATATTGCTGGCTACTACAGCATTGTTGTATGCACCACCACCGCCACCACCGCCACCTGCACCGCCAGATGGTGTGCCTATTGACGGGGCCGTGTTTTTGCTTTTGGGCGCAGGCCTTATTTATGGCGGACGTAAGCTTTACAAAGAGTAACAGGCTTTTAGCCTTTTTATAGAAAAACCCGATGGTATTTACCATCGGGTTTTTGTTTTAAGGACCTTTATAATTCTAATTAAAGATTGGTGCTAAGTGTAAACACAAATACAGTTCCACCTTTAACGTTATCCTCAATCCAAATTCTGCCGTTCATGCTTTCAACAATTTTGCGGCAAATGGCCAGACCCATACCCGTGCCGGCTATATCGCGGTTGCTGTGCAAACGCTGAAAAATCTGGAACACTTTTTCGCGCTGGTTAGCCGGTATACCGGGGCCGTTATCGGCTATCGAAATCTCTACCTCACCTTTACGGTGCTTGCAGCCAATATGTATGGTTGGGTTGGCCCCCCGGTTATATTTAATGCCGTTGGCTATTAAGTTTTGGAAAAGCTGAAGCATTTGGGTGCGGTCAGCATTAAGCACGGGCATATCGGCAGCAAAAATTTCGGCGTTTTTCTCTTTGGTAAGCGCATCCAGATTCCAGCGCAGTTCCTCTACTATCATACCCAGTTTAATTGGCTCGCGCTTAGGGTTGCTATCTACCTTAGCCAGGTGTAGCAAATCCTGTATAAGCGTATCCATACGCTTGCTGCCATCTAATGCATACGATATAAACTCCTGTTGCTGGCTGGTAATGTTACCGGCCAAACTTTTTTGCAATAAGCCCAGGTACGAGTATATCATACGGATAGGCTCGCGCATATCGTGTGAGGCTACGTTTGCAAATTGCTTCAACTCGTTGTTCGAAACCTCCAGTTTATGTACATACAGGCTAATCTCTTCATTCTTCTCCTTTAGCAGTTTGGCTTCTTTTTCTTTTTGCTCAGTTTCAAATTCTTTTTTAGCCCGTGTAAGTGCGTTTGTTTTTTCAATGTCGTAAAAACTATTTAATCCGTCTATGTGCCTGGTAAGGTAGTCGAGTGCTATCTCAAAATTCTTTTGCTTTTTGTAATAGGTAGAAAGCAGTTTATAAGTGTGCGTTAATTCGCTTTTGTTATCTAACTGGGTAAAAAGTTTTTCGGCTTCGTGTAGCTCAGCAATACCTTCTTCTAACTCATCAATGGCGCACAAAGCTTCGCCCACGTTTATTTTTACCATAGCCATATAATATAGCTTGTTGCCCTCGGTAAAATAGCCAAGGGCATCTTTAAGATATACAAAAGCGTTATCGGTATTTTTTGTACGCAGGTACAAAATGCCGAGGTTAGATTTTGATATAGCTATACTAAAAGGTTCGTTTAGCTGCAAATCCAGCTCTAACGATTTTTTTGTGGTTTCAATCGCTTTGTCAAACTCGCCGCGTTTTTCTAATATGTAAGTATAGGCGCCGTATGTTTTAGATAACTTAAAAGTGTTGCCGGTTTCCTCATACAGGCTAATGGCTTTTAGCAGGTATTCCTCCGACTCCATATTTATTTGCGACGTACCCATTACCAACGATATGTTGTAATAGAACGAGGCCAGAAAACCCTTTTCGCGCTTGTTTAATTTTTCGCGGGTTTCTAATTGCTTAAGCCCGCGCATGTAATGCTCTTGCGCCGAAAAAACTTCGCCGCGAAACTGGTAGGCATTTCCGAGGGTCATGTAAAGAGGGTACGCACTTTCCATTTCGCCATCCTGCTGTAACCGGTCTATTGCCTGTCCGCAAAGTTCAATTGCCTTATCATAATCGTTCAGCACCATGCAATGGTAAAAGCCAAAAACGTAGTTGGCTAAAGCATACATGTGGGCGCTGCGGTTTTGCACAGCCAGTTCCATTATTTTTTCGGCAAGCGGTAGTGCATCCGGGCTTCGGCGGTCGACAAATTGCTCCGCTTTTGAAACCAAATCATACACTTCCTCGTAACTATAAACAGTAGCTGATGCCATACAATGTGTAGTATTTACGGAAACAAAACACAAAGGGTTCCAGAAACTAAAAAAAATTATCAAAACACGTTTACCTGAATATATGCGTTCAAAAGCCTTCGGTCATTTTTTTTCATTTACTAAACCTGACTGTTTTTATTGTTAATCAACTTATCACTATGCGGAAAAATTACCCACTCCTTCTCGTTGCATTACTATGCACGTACTTTACCAATTTTGCAGCTAATAATGTTCCCCAGGGCTTTGGCTACCAGGCGGTAGTGCGCGATGCTATGGGCAACATTATTCAAAACCAGCCCGTAAGTATGCGGTTTACCATACATGATACTACGGCTAACGGACCTGTTATATTTCAGCAAACCGATACCGTGTTTCCCAATCAATTCGGCATTATAACCGTAATTGTTGGTGGTGGCTCTATTAGCGTAGGCAGCCTTGGCGGCATTAACTGGGGCAACGGCAGCAAGTTTATGCAGGTTGAAACCGATATTACCGGTGGTACTGCTTATTCGGATATGGGTACTACCCAACTATTAAGTGTGCCTTATGCTTTATATGCGGTAAGCTCCGGCAGTTCTACACCAGGCCCAACCGGCCCTACAGGATTGCAGGGTATTGCAGGAGCAACCGGCGCACCTGGTGCCCCGGGCATTAATGGTGCTGTTGGTCCGCAAGGGCCAGTGGGGCCGGCCGGACCTATAGGTCCACAAGGGCCTGCTGGTGTACAAGGTGTTACCGGGGCTACAGGATTGCAAGGGCCAGTAGGTGATACAGGCGCCGATGGTATACAAGGACCAAAAGGTGATACTGGTGATAAAGGCGACACAGGCCCACAAGGTCCTGTTGGGCCAGCCGGTGCAGATGGAGTAATAGGAACTACCGGTGATACCGGGCCAAAAGGCGATACCGGTGCACAGGGTGATACAGGAGCAAAAGGTGACACCGGAGCGCAGGGTGATAAGGGCGACACTGGTGCAAAGGGTGATACCGGTGCGCAAGGCGAAGTTGGCGCTACCGGACCACAAGGCCCTATAGGTGTTACCGGTGCGCAAGGCACTAAAGGTCCCCAAGGGGATACCGGTGCAAAGGGAGATACAGGAGCTAAAGGTGACACAGGAGCACAGGGCGACACGGGCGCTAAGGGGGATACAGGGGTACAAGGAGAAAAAGGTGCAACCGGAGCGCAGGGAGAAAAAGGTGCAACCGGAGAGCAGGGAGAAAAAGGTGCAACCGGAGAGCAAGGCCCACAAGGGGTGCCAGGTGTGAATGGCGTAAGCGTAGCAGGCCCGGCAGGAGCTACAGGCCCTAAGGGCGAAACAGGCGAAAAAGGTGCTACTGGTGCACAGGGCCCTACAGGTGTAGCTGATTCCGTTTGGAGCCGTAGCGGAAACAACATATACAACAATAACCCGGGCAAAGTGGGTATTAACAATCCTAACCCGCAGGCAGATTTAGATGTGAATGGCTTTACGCGTCTTGGTGGTAGCAACGCACCCATGATTAAAATGATGAAAGTAGAGGGCACTATGCCGGGGGCGAATAGTGCTACTGCTACTAACACAGGTATTGCAGACGGAAAGGTGTTACAGGTAATGGTATCTGCCATTGACCCCGTTAAAGGAGTTATTGCGCCGCTTACCAATCTGTTAGGGGGCGTGCTTTCTAACGTGGAATACAGCTATACCCTAAAAAACGGTGTGTTTGAAGTACAGACCACCTTGCTAAACTCATTAGGTATTGTAGGCAAACCTTACAAGGCTGTTATACTTTACGAACAATAAAATTTAATAAAAACCTATTTTAAGAAACCCGAACGCAGATACATTGCGTTCGGGTTTTGTATTTTGTGGCCTATATGAGCAAAAGCAAAACCATTTATTTCTGCCAAAACTGTGGTAACCAAAGCCCAAAGTGGATTGGCAAGTGCCCAGCCTGCAACGAGTGGAATACATACGCCGAGGAGAAGGTTGATAAAGAAGAAGAAAAGCTGAAAGAGAAACGCGGTTATGCTACCAAGAAGAACGAGGCTGCCGTACCAGTATCGATAAAAGATGTGCATGAACTGGAAACGCAGCGCATTGATACAAAAGATAGCGAGTTGAACCGTGTGTTGGGCGGGGGCATAGTATTAGGCAGTTTAATATTAATAGGAGGGGAGCCTGGTATTGGTAAATCTACCCTTATGTTGCAACTGGCCCTTAACCTGCAAGGCAAAAAGGTATTGTATGTAACCGGTGAAGAAAGCGACCGGCAAATTAAACTGCGCGCCGACCGCGTAGGTATTAAAAACGACCAGTGCTTTATATTAACCGAAACCAATACCCAGCAAATATTTAAACAGGCCGAAGAATTGCAACCTGAAATAATAGTAATTGATTCGATACAAACGTTGCATACTGTTTATGTAGAATCTACCCCCGGTAGCGTTAGCCAGGTGCGTGAGTGTACAGCCGAGTTAATGCGCTATGCAAAAGAAAGCGCCATCCCTATCTTTCTTATAGGCCACATTACCAAAGATGGTATGATAGCCGGACCTAAAGTGCTGGAGCATATAGTAGATACGGTGTTGCAGTTTGAAGGTGACCGAAACTACACTTACCGCATTTTGCGCACTACTAAAAACCGCTTTGGCAGCACCAGCGAAATTGGTATTTACGAAATGATAGGCGAGGGTCTGCGACCGGTGCTTAACCCATCGGAAATAATGCTTACGCAGCGCGACGATAACCTGAGCGGTATTGCCATAGCCAGTATGATGGAAGGTATGCGCCCGTTTTTAATTGAAACACAGGCATTGGTTACACCTGCCTTTTACGGTACCCCACAGCGCTCAGCTACCGGGTTTGATGCAAGGCGTATGAATATGTTGTTGGCTGTATTGGAGAAACGCGCGGGTTTCCGATTTGGGACTAAGGATGTGTTTTTAAATATAGCCGGTGGCATGCGGGTAGAAGACCCTGCTATTGACCTTGCGGTAATGGCCGCATTATGCAGCAGTTATAACGATATACCGGTTAGCAATAAAGTTGCTTTTGCTGCCGAGGTAGGCCTTAGTGGCGAGGTACGCACCGTAAGCCGGGTAGACCAACGCATATCGGAGGCTGATAAACTGGGTTTTGAAAAAATATTTGTAAGCAAGTTCAATCAGAAGATTGATACGAAGAAGTTCAATATTGAAATTGTGTACATCAGCCGCGTGCAGCAGTTAATGGAGGAATTGTTTGGGTAAAAGGTCTTTTGTAATTTAGATTTAGAGCAGACGTAAATGCTTGTAGTTAATACAGTGCTTTATTTTAAAGATTCACTCCTCTCCCAATTTCGCTTCGCTAAACCACCCTCTGCGCGAGAGGGACATTAACAGCCAACAGCCTTAGCGCTTGTTTCTTAATGTAGCTCTAAGGCTGTTGCTATTGTCAATCGTCAATGGACAGCTTACTCAAACATATCCTTTACCCTATCAAAAAAGCCACGCTCTTGCTTTACGCCGGGCTTGGGTTTAAAGTTGGGTGCTTCGCGTAGCTTTTCAAGCAGCTTGCGCTCTTCGCTGGTAATATCGGTTGGGGTATAAACGTTTATTAGTATCAGCTGGTCGCCACGGCCATAGCTGTTTACCGATGGTAAACCTTTGCCTGCCAGTTTAAATATTTTACCGGCTTGTGTACCGGCAGGTATTTTAAACTTCGCTTTGCCCTCAATGGTAGGCACTTCTATTTGGCTGCCTAACACAGCATCAATAAAGCTTACATGCAAATTGTAAATTACGTTCTGTCCGTCTATTTCTAACTCGGCGTGTTGCTCTACTTCTATTTGTATAATTAAATCGCCTGCGGGGCCGCCTTGTTCACCGGCGTTGCCTTTTCCGCCCATGCTTAGCTGCATACCATCCTGCACACCGGCCGGTATATCTACGCTAATTGTTTCTTCACCATATTCAACACCAAGTCCGTTACAGGTGCCGCACTTTTTAGTTATCTGCTGTCCGCTGCCATTGCACTGGTAGCAGGTAGTAGTAGTTTGCATTTGGCCTAAAATGGTGTTTTGCACTTTGCGCACAACACCGTTGCCACCGCATACCGTACACTTGCCTACGGAGTTAGCATCTTTAGCGCCGCTGCCGTTGCAGGTATGGCACTGTATATGTTTTTTAACCTTCAGGCTTTTGCGCACCCCGTTGGCTACATCTATTAAACTAAGCTTTACGCGCACGCGCAGATTGCTGCCACGTTTGCCGCGCGTGCGTTGCTGGCCTCTGCCACCGCCGCCACCAAAAATAGTTTCAAAAGGGTCGAAGCCACCGCCGCCGCCACCGCCAAAAATATCGCCAAAGTTGCGGAAGATATCCTCCATGTTACCCTGGTAGCTATGGCCGCCAAAGTTACTTGGATCCATACCGGCATGGCCAAACTGGTCGTACTTGCTTTTCTTCTGAGCATCGCTCAAAATTTCGTAAGCCTCTGCAGCCTCTTTAAATTTTTCTTCGGCTGCTTTATCGCCCTGGTTACGGTCCGGGTGAAATTGTAAGGCTACCTTACGGTATGCCTTCTTAATCTCCTCAGTCGACGCGCTTTTGGTAACACCTAAAATTTCGTAGTAGTCTCTCTTTGCCATAATCCTAAGCCCCACCCCTAAATCCCCTAAAGGGGACTTTGAGAGTTTTTCTTTTTATGATGATTTTTTAATCATTTAATCTATATGTAAGCCCTTTTCTTTGTGGGTATAGGAAGTTTTATTTTCCAACGACAACCTTTGCGAAGCGGATAATTTTGTCGTTTAAGTAATAGCCTTTTTCCACTTCGTCTATCACCTTGCCGGCAAGCTCTGGTGTGGGGGCCGGTATTTCGGTAATGGCTTCGTGGTTGTTTACGTCAAACTCTTTGCCTACGCTATCCATGGGCTTAAGGCCTTTAGCGGCAAGGGTGTTGCTAAACTTGCTGTAAACTAAAGCCAGGCCTTCTTTAAGGGCATTTAAATCGTTCGATTTTTCAACCGCTTTTTGGGCACGCTCAAAATCATCCAACACCGGTAGCAAGTCCTTCACCACATCTTTCGATGCGGTAGAGATTAATTCCAGTTTTTCTTTGGCCATGCGCTTTCTCGCATTATCAAAATCGGCATACAGGCGCACATACTTATCGCGTTGTTCTTCTATTTCGCGCTTTAGCTCGGCAATTTCAATATCCTTCGGGTCGGTTTTTTCTTCTTCGTAGTCGGCGTCTTCGGGCTTGTTCTTCTTAAATACGTCGTTTAAGAGCTTTTCGGCAGCATCCAGAGTTTTGCCGGCAAACGTTTCTGCTTTTTCTTTGGCATCGGCTGCAAACTCGCCGGCCTTATCTGTTACCTGGTTTTTAATGTCCTCCACCTTATCTTTAAGGTTCTCTTTTTCCGATTTTTCTGTATTTTCTTCCATGGCGCATACGTTTTTAACCCGAAAAACATTTCGGTAGGGTGCGAATATCAATTTTTTTGCCTTTTAACCCAGAAAGGACAAATTGACGCCAATTGGCTGAATTTAGATGACTATCGGTCAACTATTGAAAAGTTGGCAGGCTTAAACAGCCAATTCCGTTTAAAGCGGGCACCCTATTCATTTACATGTTTTACCGCCCCCACCCCAAGCTGCTTTACATCTTTTAAAACTCCCTTGCCGTAATAGTGCACATAGCCATTGCCCAAGTGGTAGAGGGAAATATTCTGCTGCGAGCGAATATCTACGTTGCCGTTTGCAAGATTTTTAATGGTTACTACGTCGGCCATCAGGTCGCGGCAATTCAGGTTACCGTTGGCCTGGTTTTTAATATCCAGCTCGCTGCACTTTCCGCTTAGGGTTACATTACCATTGCTTTGGTTTTTAAGTTTAAGCGCCGGCACATCCAGTTGCAGGGTGGTATTGCCATTGGCTTGTAGTTTTAATTCCAGCGGGGTAGTAAGCTTTAGCGGTTGGGTAATGTTTAAGTTACCGTTGCAGCTATTTACCAGCGTGTCCATTTGCCGATAATACACTTTTACCAGGCAATGGGTGTAGGCCGGGGTTCGTATTTTTGCGTCGGAAAGTATATATAGCGTGCTGCCCGAATTAACCACTTCAAAGGTATCGAGCAGGTTATCGTCGCATTCTATTACTACCTTTTCTACATCCGATTGAATAAGCTCGGCATTGCCCTGAACGCCGATGTGCAACCGCATAAAAGAACTTATTTCAAACTCCTTCGAAACTATGTTTCCGCTGCCTTGTATGGTGATGAGCTGTTTTAGTTTTTTAAAGTTAACCATGGCTTATTGTTTTAATTTTGTGATGCAAAGATGGCTGGCTTTACTATAATTTGGTTATATTTACAGTATATATACTTATATTAAAAGTATTAATATTGAAAGCAAGAGCACTAAAAATGCGGCAATGGTCGCTTAATCATCTTATTATCAGGTATTTGGCCATACCGGGCAAAATAGCCAGCACCTACAAGTGGAAGGCTACCGAAAATATGGTAAGCCTGGTGGTTAACCTTACCGGCGCGGTAGATTTACAACTGGCAGGGCTCGAAAAACCAATTGCCTTTGCCCCCAATACCTGCAACATGTTTTATGCACAAAGCGCCGAAGGCACGGTAACCAACCGTGATACCTTTAACGAAATGGTGGTGGTTCAATTTGAGGCCGGCTATTTTATGGAACTGATGCAGCAGTTCGACCTGGTTAAAATACCATTTGTGGCAGCAATTAAAAACCAGCAGCCAAGCGTTCTGCTGCTTCAATCTTTGCCGGTTAGTTTGCCCATCGACCGCATCTGTTCCGATATAGTAAAACTACCGGTAGATGAAAAATACCGCGCCCTGATGCTGTTGGGTAAGGCCCCGGAAATGCTGCTGTATATGTTCGACCTGTATGATAAAAGCGGTGCGAAAAAATGGAAGCACTGTCGCACGGCTTATGACCGCGAGCGGATAGAGTTTGCCCGCACTTACATTTTACAACAAGCAGCCAACCCGCCTTCGCTGCCCGAACTTGCCCGTATTGCCGGCATTAACCTGCTTAAATTAAAAATGGGCTTTAAAGAGGTTTTTGGAGATACCGTGTTTAGCTACCTGAATGAATACCGCCTGCAAAAAGCGCAGGAGCTAATAGGCACCGGTGGTAAATCGCTTACGCAAATCGCTTTCGACCTCGGTTTCTCCTCGCCCCAGCATTTTAGCACGGCTTATAAAAAGAAGTATGGCCGGGCACCGGGGAAGGGAAAGAGAGGGTAGCCTTTCTTTAAGTTTATTGCCGTACAATAAATAAACCTGAAGAATAAGCATCCCAGGTACTATCGGAAACTGTAACAGGCACTCCGTTTTTCCAATATTTTACAGCCATTACTGAACCTTGAGGTTCACAACCTGCCACATATACATCGCCTTCAGCAACTATAATTTCGCTGGCATAACCCGGAGTAGTTGCTTGCGGTAAAGGTACTACTATTTCATTCTTCCAGTATACAGCCCGCATAGCTCCACTAATGTTTTTAAATCCCGCCACATAAATATCTCCATTATCTGTAGTAATGGCCGCTGCCATCGAATTGCCCGGTGTGCCGTCGGTTAATGATACCGCAGTACCGTTTTTCCAATATTTAGCAACGCTAAAACCCTGTGCATTTATTTCATAGCCGGCCAAGTATATATCATTACCACTTATAAATATATCGTCCGCTTGGGCATCATAGGTGCCATCAGTCAGATTTACGGCCACCCCGTTTTTCCAATACTTAGCAATTCCTTTAGTGCCGGTACTTTCAAAGCCCGCTACATATATATCGCTACCAGATACAACGATTGTGCTGGCTTGCGAAGATTGCACACCTTGCGCCAGCGAAACTTTGGTTCCGTTTTTCCAGTAGCAGGCAAGGTTATTTTCATAACCGGCTACATATACGTCGCTGCCGACCACAACTACAGAATTAGCAAAAGACTCTGAGCTGATATTGCCTAAGGTAACCGCGGTGCCATTTTTCCAATACTTTGCTATAGCATAACCGCTATTTCCATAATCAAAGCCGGCCACATACACATCGTTACCCAACACAAAAATATCGTTTGCAGAGGCATAAGTGCCGTTTGTAAGGCTTACCGCTATTCCGTCCTTCCAGTATGTGGCTATCTTGTCCGTATTTTTGCGCAGGTAGCCTGCCACATAAATATGCAGGGTATCTAAACAAGAGTGGCAGGCCCCACCGCAATCTATTCCTGTTTCGTTGGTATCTTGTAAACCGTTGGAGCAAGTATCGTCAGCTTTTTTGCAACCGGTAATAGTAAACAGTAATGTAACCGTTAGTATAAACAAGGTGTTGATCCGTATTGATTTCATAGGTTTTTTATGCAATATAACAGATTCCATCAGTCACTTAAAAGCGCCATGAAGTATTTCTGCTAAACTGTGTGCAGGTTGCTTATGAGTTTGTGTGTATGGCCGGAACCGGTTATTTTTACTTATAGCAACAAAACCATACGCAACACCAATAGCATAAGGCATGGGCAAGAATAACAGCGCAAAAAAGAAACTACCTGCCAAAGAAAGCGAAGCACTACTCGGCATATTAAAAAAGCGTTTTGAGAAAAACACCAACCGCCACAAAGGCATTAAGTGGGATGATGTGCAGGCGAAGCTGGAAGCCAATGCTGATAAATTATGGAGCCTGAATGAAATGGAGCGCACCGTTGGCGAACCGGATGTAGTGGCTTACGATAAAAAGACCGGTGAATATACTTTTTACGATTGCTCACCCGAAAGCCCGGCAGGCCGCCGCAGCATTTGCTACGACCACGAAGCATTAGAATCGCGCAAAGAACACAAACCCAAAGACAGCGCCGTGGGTATGGCTGAAGATATGGGCATTGATATATTGACCGAAGAACAATACCGCGAACTACAAACCCTGGGAGACTTTGATACCAAAACCAGCAGCTGGGTAAAAACACCGGCTGCCATCCGCAAACTAAAAGGCGCGATCTTCTGCGACCGCCGGTATAATACGGTGTTTACTTATCACAATGGCGCGGAGTCGTATTATGCAGCCAGGGGGTTTAGGGGTGTGGTGAGGGTGTGACAAGGAATAAGCCTAAAGCATCGGCAAAGAATTTTTTCAGTAATAGCCGTTTAATAAACTGAATGAAATACAGATTGGCAATATCGCTTTGCGTATTTATGTGGTCGCTTCAGTTGTACGCACAACCCATCGGAAAGGCCGGCCTTGTTAAAATAATAATAAGCGATTGTTGGTATGGTTTTGGAACACCCGCCGAAAAGCATTATGAAATAGATATTAGCAAGGGTTACCAGTTAAAGGATACAACCGGTAAGCTATTGAGAATAGTACAGCAGACAACTATCGATAGTTTAATTGAAGCGTTGAATGATACTGGTTACTACGATCTGACATTAAGTTCTTTTGGCTATAGCAGTAGTATGCTTTCGTATAAGGCACCGGATATAGCAAAGAAGTATAGATCGTTTAACTCACTCAGTATAAAAGAGCAAGGACTGCTTATGCTTCAGTTACAAGATTCTATAAAAGTTGCAGAAGCTATAAATGATTTGTATGGATATCATTGGACGGATGATTATCCTGCATTAAGCGTGAACTTTATTTACTCTAACAATGATACAATTACAGTTTCAACACTTAGTCAGCATCCGATAATGTTGCCTTGGCGTGCATCTGGGATTTTTAGCTATAACCCTAATGTTTCAATTTTAGTAAGCTCTGTTCTTCCGGTAAATAATGTGAATGCAAAGCGTCTTTCGATAGCTACACTGGAAGAGAGAATAGCACAGGCTGTTTATTATAGGTATGTGCAAAGGAAGCGTTGAGAAGTAAGTTGATTGTGCGATGCCTTCAGCATCGAACTACACATCACTATTTATTCTATAAACGTGTCATCACTCGTGATGAATGCAGTTATTGTCAACTACACTTTACGTTTAATATTTAAGATTTCTCATTTAGAATTTCTGAAGGGTTACACCCTCTTTATCTGCGCACCCAATGCATTCAAGCGCTCATCTATACGCTGGTAGCCGCGGTCTATCTGTTCGCTGTTGTTGATGATAGATTTACCTTCGGCGCTTAGGGCGGCAATAAGTAGTGCCACGCCGGCGCGTATATCGGGGCTGCTCATGGTAATACCACGTAACTTATAAGCGCGGTTAATACCTACTACGGTGGCGCGGTGCGGGTCGCAGAGGATAATTTGTGCGCCCATGTCTATCAATTTATCGACAAAGAACAGGCGGCTCTCAAACATTTTTTGATGGATAAGCACGGTGCCTTGTGCCTGGGTGGCGGTAACTAATACTATAGATATCAAATCGGGTGTAAATAAAGGCCAGGGTCCGTCGGCAACGGTTAATATGCTGCCATCAATAAAGCGCTGTATTTTAAAATTGTCGCGCGCCGGTATATGTATATCATCGCCGCGGTATTCCATTTCTATACCCAGCTTTTCAAACACCGGCAATATGTTGCCCAGCATATCAATGCGGCAATTCTTAATCGTTATTTCGCTCTGTGTCATAGCCGCAAGGCCAATAAAGCTGCCTATCTCAATCATGTCGGGCAGCATGCGATGCTCGGTGCCACCTAAATATTCTACTCCTTCTATGTATAGCAAGTTGCTGCCTACACCGGTAATTTTTGCACCCATGCGGTTAAGCATTTCGGCCAGTTGTTGCAGGTATGGCTCGCAGGCGGCATTAAAAATGGTGGTTTTGCCTTTAGCCATTACGGCCGTCATAATAATATTAGCCGTACCGGTAACCGATGGTTCATCTAAAAGAATATAAGTGCCGTGCAGGTTGCTGGCTTCTACGCTATAAAAGGTTTCGTTGCTATCGTAGTTAAATTTGGCGCCTAATTTTTCGAAGCCTAAAAAGTGGGTGTCTAATCTTCTTCTTCCAATTTTATCGCCACCGGGTTTAGGCAGATAAGCCTTTTTAAAACGGGTTAGCAAAGGGCCCATTATCATAATGCTGCCCCGCAGCGAAGCGCCTTTCTTTTTATAGGTATCAGTCTTTAAGTAATCGAGGTTTACGTTATCGGCCTGGAAGGTGTAAGTATCTTCGGCCAGTTTCTCTACCTTCACGCCAAGGTCTTTCAAAATATCAATCAGGGCTAATACATCCACTATAGCCGGTATGTTACTGATGGTTACTTTTTCGGGCGTTAGCAGTACGGCACATAGTATTTGTAAGGCTTCGTTTTTCGCTCCCTGCGGGGTTATTTCGCCCTTTAATTTTTTTCCGCCGATTACTTCGAATGAGTTAGACATGGTGAATAGTTAGATATAGAGTGAATAGTAAATGGTGAATACAAAATACAGTAGCTAAATACCGAAATGATTGTGGGGGTGTGAAACTATTACCCGCGAAGCTATTCACAAAGGGGTGTGGAGTGTATTGGTAGGGGCACCCCTTGCGGCGAGATGCCCTGTATAGCCGGGCACCCGCAAGGGGTGCCCCTACGAGACCGCATTTGCACAGGCCATACCATCCATAGCGGCGCTTACAATGCCGCCGGCGTAGCCTGCTCCTTCGCCACAGGGGAACAGGTTTTCTATTTGCGGGTGGCGGAAAGTCTCTTTGCTACGGGGTATGCGCACGGGGCTGCTGGTGCGGCTTTCTACACCCACCAATACGGCCTCGTTAGTGCGGTAACCACTGCCGCCCAAACGCGGAGGCATTTTTTTGCCAAAATCAATTAAGGCTTCGCGCAGGCTTTTAGTAATAAAAGAGGGCAGCACTTGTTTTAACTCCACCGGAATAAGTCCGGGTAAATACGAAGTGCGCGGCAGTGTGGCCGACATTTTATTTTGTATAAAATCTTCCATACGCTGGGCCGGTGCCTGTATGCTGCCGGTGGCGTTAAAGGCGGTATGTTCTACCTGTTTTTGAAACTCGAGCGCTGCCAGTGTACCATGTTTGGCCAGGTGTTTCCAGTTTTCGGCTTCTACAGTAACTACCACACCGCTATTGGCAAAAGGCCCGTTGCGTTTACTGCTGCTCCAGCCGTTTACAACGGTTTCGTTAGCATCGGTAGAGGCCGGTGCTATAACCCCACCGGGGCACATGCAAAACGAGAATACGCCGTGGTTGCAAGCCTGGGTAACTAAGCTATACGATGAAGGAGGCAAAAAATCGCCACGCTCTTCGCGCTTGTATTGTATGCTATCTATTAAAGCCTGTGGGTGCTCTATGCGCACACCCAGTGCGAATGGCTTGGCTTCTATCAAAATGTTTTTATGGTGTAGCAGTTCAAAAATATCGCGCGCGGAGTGACCGGTGGCAAGTATTACGTTTTGGCAATCCAGCTTATCGCCACCGGCGCAAATAAGTTGGGTTATTTGGTTGCCGGTTACTTTAAAGTCTACCACCTTTGTATTGAAGTGTACCTCGCCGCCATTATCTAAAATGGTTTGCCGTATATTTTCAATAATACGGGGCAGCTTATTGGTGCCTATGTGCGGGTGCGCCTCGTAGCCAATCTTTTCATCGGCACCGTGTTGTATAAATACATCCAGCACCTTTTTTATATCGCCCCGCTTACTGCTGCGGGTATATAATTTACCATCGCTGTAAGTACCCGCACCACCTTCGCCAAAGCAATAATTGCTTTCGGGGTTTACGGCCAGCTTGCGGTGTATATCGGCCAGGTCGCCCACGCGTTCACGGGCAGGTTTGCCGCGCTCTAAAATTATGGGTTTTATACCCCGCTCCAGCAACTGCAAAGCAGCGTACATACCGGCCGGGCCCATGCCTATTATATGGCAGGTGTGAGCATTGCTTACGGGCTTAAACTCAAATACCCGTAGCTCGGGCGTAAACACTTCATCTTTTAAGTAAATAGCCACCTTAAGTAATACTATTATTTGCGGCTTGCGGGCATCTAACGATTTACGAACGGGCTCTACATGGCTTATATCAGCTATAGGGATTTGAGCAGCTATGGCTGCCTGTTTTTGTATTTCGGTATTGGACGCCGCCTGTTCGGGCGTAAGTTTAAGTTCGATAGTAATGGGCATGGTTAGGTTTTTATCCTAAAATAGGCGGCTAAGATAGAGCTAAGTTTTAAAGCGAAAAGCAGATAGGAGTCCTATTTAATGTGTTTTAAAGCATAAAAACAGACCTGCCCTATTTGTTATACTACCTGTTTAGGCTTGTTAAAAACATGCTATTATTCCACCGGTTATTATTACCTTAGTAAAGCAAAACACCTGCTGCTGAAAAACGAATCACATAAAGATTTAACCGACGAGGAATTAGTTCATCGTTACCGCAACTCGCACGAGACCGTTTATATAGGAGAATTGTACCAACGGTATACCCACCTTGTGTTTGGTGTTTGCATGAAATACCTGAAAAATGAAGCAGAGGCCGAAGACCTAACTATGCAGGTTTTTGAAAAGCTGATACAAGATTTAAAAAAGCACCACGTAACGGCATTTAAGCCCTGGCTGCACATGGTTGTTAAAAACCATTGTATGATGCTTTTTAGAAAAGAGACAACAATTGGTAAAAAAAATGCAAAACTGAAGTTTGAGCTGGGCAGCGTTATGGAAAATGAGCAGGCCGATCATCTAACAGAGGAAGAGAAGAAGAAGGAAGCAGAGGACAAAACATTCGTGCTTCAACACCTTAAAGAAGGTATTGACGAATTGAAAGATGAACAGAGAACGTGTATTGAGCTTTTTTATTTGAAAGAATGCAGCTATACTGAAATTGCGAGCCTAACGGGGTTTAGTTTAAACGAGGTAAAAAGCTACATACAGAACGGGAAAAGGAATTTGAAGAATTTTATAACGGCTAAAAACAACGAGTCGCACAGGGACGGAAAAAATGAAGTTATCTGAGAATGGGATAATACTTGAAGAGGCGTTGCTGGCTTATGCCAACAACGAACTTACTGCCGAACAAAAGCAGGAGATGGAAAAGCTATTGCAGGCTGACCCATTTGCGCAAGATGCCCTGGAAGGATTGCAGCAAGCCGGTAAAGCCAGCACGGCCACGGCAGTATTGAATATTAATAAGAAGGTGCGCGAAAAAGCGGGAATACGCGAAGCGAAGGGCATAAAAATGCACTGGACAGCCTATGCGTGGGCGGCTGTGGTGTTTGGCTTACTGATAGGTATAGGCTTTGTAATGGTTAACTATATAGCAAAGCCGGGCCACGAAATTGCGATGAACCAAGCGGCTAAAGAGGAGAGTGTAAACCTGCTGGAACAAAAGCAGGAACAAGCACCTGCAACCGCTACGGAACCGGTAGTTACTGATAGCACACTTGTTACCAATGAAACTGGCAATACGGCAGCAACCACCACTGCAGTGCAACCGCCGGCCTTAGAAACGAAAGCACCTGCACAATTGGCCGATGAGCAGAGAAGAAAGGCAGAAGCGGATAGAGATGACCGGGTGGCTGCTGCGGCACCCGCAAGTGCACCTGTGGTAGCACCTCGTGGCGCGGCTGCGACTGCCGTGAATAGCGGAGTAGCAAATGAGGAAGTTATAATGAGTAAATCTGCTGCTAAAGCTAGTGGTGCAGGTGGTGGAAGAGTGTATGCCGATAGCCTATCTGCTGCAGAGTTAAAACGCGCTGAAAAAAATAAGGCCGCTAAAAAAGATCCTAAAATTTTGCCTTACAACGATGGCAACCCTTCGGGTTATACTATATCGCAGCAGGGTAATACATACAACATTGAGCAGCATGGGGCCATTGAAGAAAAAGTACCTGCTGAAAAAGTGGTAGTAATTACGATTGACGATGCTACCAAGAGTTTTAACATGGGCGATTACAAAAAATCGGGCGAGCAATTTAGCGAGATATTGAAACAACAACCTAACAATGCCGATGCCTTGTATTTTGGAGGCATTAGCGATTATATAAATGGCAATACCAAACGCAGCGAAAAGAACTTTGATAAGCTGCTTAAAGAGGGCACCAAGTTTAGCGAAGGCAGTAAATGGTATAAGGCCAATATATTATTAAAGAAGGGGAAGAAAGATGAAGCTAAGAAATTGTTAGACGACCTGGCTAATGGCGGCGGCTCGTATAAAGAGCGCGCAATAAAAAAGAAGGCTGAGATGGAGTTTTAGTCTTGGTTAAATTTCAACTTCGTCCAATAGATATACGTCTTGCCTAATTGCCCTCTAATCCAGTTTTTCTTGCGGCGGGTTATATCGCTGCTATAGTTCATCAGCACAAAGGTGTTATCATCCATTTGCGCAATGCCTGCATAAGCATTATCCCCAGTGCTGGGGAAATCGGTAACCAGCGAAAGGCTCAGGCTATCTTTATTAAACTTAAACAGCGATGTAACCTTACGGGTGATAGAGTAACGAATAAGGTTTCTTACACGGCCCTGCTTATCATTTTTACGATTTTTTACCTTATCCATATCACCATCTATATTGCGGCGGCTTACCAGGTACACCTCATTTTTGTAATCAAATAAAAGCGCGCTGTCGTATTTGGTTTTGGTGCGCTTTTTCTGCCAGGTGGCTAAATTGTTTTTATCGGCCCTGCAAACCAGTGCACCGGTGCCTTCCAGTCGCACAGTAGAAAACAGGTTGCCCTTTTTATCAAAAATAAATTCCCCCTCTTCGGCATTTAGTATATCCACCTGTGGTTCGGTAGATATATTGTTCCAATGTAAGGCATCGGTGCTATACATCAGGCGCAAATTACTGTGGTGGTTGCCTTTGTAAAGTTCTTTGCCGTAGTAAGCCGAAAGGTATAGGGTGTCGCTGCGTTCGCGTAAACGCCAGGGCACAAAGCCATCCAGGTTAACCGATTGATGCGAAGTCCATTTTTTGTTTCCGGTTGTTCGGGTAAGAAAAATAAATTCGGGTTCAAAACGAAAGGTGCGTTTACCCCCCTGAAAGAAATACAGGTTCAGCGTATCGTGGTAAACAGCAAAGCGCGGTTCGCGTAAATCGTAGCCCAGTGCAAATTCTGTTTCGTAGGTCCAGTTTTCTAAATCGGTAGAGCTTACTACGTATAATACTGCCTTTTTAGAAGCAAAGTGATTAGGGGCCGTGCGAAAGGCCAGGTAAAAAGTATTGTGATACTTAACCAGATCGAGGTTATTATTGCTGTGCTGTATTTTGCATTGCGCCGGCAGTTTGCCCGAGGTGGTCAGGTTTTGCCAGTCGTCGTATTTTACAGTTTGAGCAAAAGCGGGCAAAACCAGTAAGGTTAGCAGGATGGTAATTAATTGGCGGGGCATGTTGTAAAAATATTCAATCGTTTAAAACGTAATACTAAGCATGGCAGAAATAACATACAGTAATAATGCAAAACTTAAAACCATATTAAAGGGTTATAAAGGCAACCCGGTAATAAAAGGCAAGTTTATAGACCCTAACAAGCGTTTCAGCGGTTCGTTTATGAAAGTATTGCAATGGAAAGCAATGAAGAACGAAAAAGCCGAAGCAAAAAAGAACGATACCTGGCGGCTGAAAGTGCAAAAGGGTAACGATTTTTTAAAACAGAAGGGTAGCTGTATTGTGTGGTTGGGTCACGCCAGTTTTTTTATGCAGCTAAACGGAAAGCGGTTTTTAATTGACCCTGTATTTGGCCGGATATCGGGTATTGTGCCCCGCTTTTCTGATTTGCCCTGTGCGCCTGAAGATTTTACTAATATAGATTATGTGTTGCTTTCGCATGCGCATCGCGACCACTGTGATAAATCGTCGCTAAAAACAGTTTTTGCGCTTAATCCCAACGCTACTCTGCTTACCTCGCTTAACACAGGCAAACTGGTGGCAGATTGGGTGAGCGGGCTTAAATTTCAGGAGGCGGGTTGGTACCAGCAATATGATTTACCGGTGCATAATCTTAGAATTACCTTTTTGCCTACCCAGCATTGGAGCAACCGGTTTATGACGGACATTAATAAAACTCTGTATGGCAGTTTTATGATAGAGGCCGATGGGCTTAATATTTTCTTTAACGGCGATTCGGGTTATTGCGGCTACCCTAAACAAATTGCTGAGTTGTTTCCGAACATTGATATTGCTATGATTGGTGTAGGCGCTTACCATCCGCCTTTAATGATGAAAGATGTGCATACCAACCCCGAAGAGGCCGTGCAGATTTTCCACGACCTGAAAGCAAAAACTTTTATACCGATGCATTACGGAACTTTCGATTTGGCCGATGAACCACTGGGCGAGCCCTACAGAACCTTAAAAGAGTTAGAGGCGAAGAAGAAGATAAAAGGAGATTTGAAGTTGTTGGATGTGGGGGAGTTGTTTAAGATTTGATTTTTCTATCTTCAAACCATGCAGCCACCACTACCAACCCGCCTAAAGCGCTTATTATTCTTCGTAAACCTTGGTGGAGTAAATACCAATAAACCATTGAACGAAACCCGTTGGGTTACTAACCTGTTTATGAAGTTTATGAACTGGTATGGCGGGTATAAGTTTCCAAACTTTTATTCGGTTCGCGACACCAGCTTTACTGCTGCCGAAGGTCATGCTATAAAACTGAAAGTTTTTAATCCAATAAAGACAGAACACAAACTGCCGGTATGGATTTATTTGCATGGCGGCGGTTTTTGCCATGGCGGTTACGATACGCGGAATAATTTTTGCAAAACCATTGCTACGCGGGTAAACTGTGTGGTAGTTTCGGTTGAGTATCGTATGGCACCTGAGCATACTTTTCCAGCGGCGCCAAATGATTGTTACGAAGCCCTGCAATGGATTTACCAGAATGCTGAAAGCATAGGTGGCGATAAAACTAAACTGGCTGCAGGTGGAGAAAGTGCCGGCGGAAATCTTTCGGCTGTAGTAGCCTTAATGGCGCGCGATAAAGGAGGCCCGTTGCTAAAACACCAAACGCTACTATACCCAACGGTAGATGTACACATGAATTTCCCATCTATTGATAAATATGCCAGCGGGTATATGCTAACCAAAGAGCTGATGCAAAGTTTTAGAGATGCTTATGTGCCCGATAAAAAGGATTGGGATAACCCATATCTGTCGCCTTTAAAAGCAGACTTAAAAAATCTGGCACCGGCATTGGTAATAACCGCCGGCTACGACCCGCTTTGCGATGAAGGGAAATTATATGCCGAAAAACTAAAGCAAGCCAATGTGCCGGTAGTGCATAAGCACTATGATAATATGATACATGATTTTACTATGGTACTTACCAGTAAATTACCCGAAGCCAGGGATAGTGTAGATAGCATAGTGGAAGAAGTGAGAAAGGCTTTTTATCAATCCTGAATTGAGTGCTTCCGGAGAGTTTAACGCTAACTATACCGCAGAGTCCGCGAAACGCGAGACATCTGCGGGGGGCAAAAACTAAAACACTTCGTTAAAGTTAAAAGCAAAGCCGCGTGAGCCGCCCGAGCCAAAGCCATAATCAACTGCAGAGTTGGTGTTGGTGCGCTTATTCATTTTTATACGCAGCCCTATGCCACCACCGGGGTGTGCGGTACTAAAGTTATTAGATGGCCATTGCGAAACAGTTTGTACGTTTAAAAAGGCCACCCCGCCCAGTAATCCATTGCGCATAATATTAAAACGGAACTCAGTTTCAAAGTACAGCAAATGGCTACCTCTAAACCGGCCCATGGCATAGCCTCTACCACTGTTATTATAGCTATCCCATCCTATACTTGGTAAATCTAAAAACGGAGGTTTGCCGTTTAATGTAAGCCATATATAGGCCCAGGCGCTCAGTTCCAGGTGCCACTTTTTCGATAGGGGGAAATATTTTCGCATATCCACTATTAACGAATTATAATTTCCGTTGCTGCCCAACCCTTTGAGGGTACTGCGAAACTGGGCATCGAAATAAATGCCTTTTACTGTGTTGTTAGGGTTATCGCGCGAATCGTAAATAAGGCTTAAAGATAGAGCCGACGAAACGCTTTTAGTGCTGAAGCCGTATCGCTGAAAATCGGTTTGCGCACCATTCTCGGCACTTATGTCGCGAATTTTCCAGCGGTAATCCATGTGGTAGCCCAGGCCTATAGAAAAGTTTTTAGCCAACTCGCGCGTAGCAATTTCATATACCCGAAGGTGGAAGTAATCTATCTTATCTACATTTTGTAAAGTAGTAAAGCCACCCAGTCCATAAGTATTGGTAGGGAAATTATAAAAGCGCCAATCGCCAATAAACTGCCATTTATCGTGCCCAAAGTAAAGGTGCGAAAGCGACAACGCAAGTATTTGGCGGTATTGGGTATACTGGAAGTTGTTATTGAAAAACGACAGATTGCCTTTCTCTTTTTTATTCGTGTAAAAGGCGATGTTTATGGGCACCACAGCCTCTACACCTGTAGCTATAGAATAACCGGGGTAAGGAATAGTGGTAATGAAAGGGCCGTTAAGATTAGGTTTCTTTTTAGGTTTTTGTTTGCCGTTTTTTCGTTTAAAAACCATTTTAACCACATCAAACACGTCCATGCTGTTCCATAAGTTGGTGGTATCGGCATTGGGGGTGGGCGATGGCGCACTGGTGGGTATGGTAACCGGTTCTTCGGGTTCTACAGTTTGGCCCATAGCTAAACCGCTCAGCATTTGTAAAAATGCAAGTGCGGAAATAAACTTAAACATACGGCTTTGGACCATCAAAAATTGCACGGTGTAATAATAGGTAAACTGCTGTATGATTTGTTTTAAGCGCTAAAGTTTAACGATGCACATTTTTTTGGGATTGATGTACGTCATCGGATTGAACTGAGTAAATTACTTCACCAACTCTCCCTGAACCCTCAGCAGCTCTGTTTCGGCTACTTTGGTATTATACCGGGTATTGGCCAAACGGGTTAGGGCATTTACATAACTAATCTGTGCTTCGCGCAGTTCAATAGCGGTAGATTGTGCTAACCGGAAACGCTCTAATGCGATTTTTTGGTTTTCATCGGCCAACTGTATGTTTTCCTCTTCCAGCTTTAGCTGCTCTTTGGCATTGGTAAAATCTTTAAGGGCGCGGTAGTAAACTAACTTTGTTTGAAACCTCACCTGCTCCAGCCTGAACTGCGAAGACTGAATTTGAATAGCAGCAATTTTGTTTTGGCGTATGGTATTCAGCCCATTAAACAAGGGTATATTTAGCGAGAAGCCTGCATTTAAACCATATGTTTGGTTAAACAGCGTAAAGCCTGCGGTGCTGTTAGAGCGATTAAAGCCGTAGCCCACATTGCCCACCAGGTTAGGCAAAAACTGCGAGAAGGCTTCTTTCTTTTCAAACTTGGCCACCTCTACATTCTTAACCGCAGCCTGCAGCTGAAAGTTCTTCTCTAAATCGCTGCTCAGTTTGGGTTCGGTAAAAGGTATCGTGTCGGCAACCGAAAAATCCATTTCAACATTTCGTGCCAGCAGATTATTTAAATCTGCTTTGCGTTGTTCAACTATTTTACGTTGTGTAATCAGGTTGCTTTTTTGCTCGTTCAAGTCTACTTTGGCCTGTAGCAAATCTACCTTGCTGGCGCTGCCTATCTGAAACTTTACATCGGCCAGTTTAACCCGTTCCTGCGATATACTTATAGCTGAATCGAGAGCCCTTAACTGCTGCTGCGAGCGCACCACATCATAATAGGTGTTTACTACGTTGGCTACAGCGGTTTGCACTTCATCTTTAAATTGCAGTTGTCCAATTTCGGCCAGGCGTTTTAGTTTGCCTTTAGTGGCAAACATTCTAAGACCGTCAAATAAAGTCCAGTTAAGTGCAACGCCGGCCGAAATGGCGTTACCGGTTACTCCGTTACGTACTACTTCAGTACCGTTAGTAAATTGCTGGTTCAGGTTATTGAGTGTGTAGTTATCAGCTACTGTTCCATTTATACGCGGTAGCATACCGGCGTTACCGATGGTGTTGTTGCGCGCAGCTATTTCAGCATCGTTGTTGGCCAGTAGAATATCGAAGTTATTCTTTAGTGCAATTTCAATGGCCTGCTCTACACTAAGGCTATCTTGCGCCATTACCGGCCATGCGGTAAGCAACAGCACAACTGCTAAAAAAAGGCCGGCTAATTTATTGCGCAACATTGGTCTTTCTGGTTCTTGACATAAATGAATACATGGCCGGTATTACAAACAAAGTAAGCAACAGCGAAAACATAAGCCCGCCTATAATTACAATACCTAACGATACACGACTTTGCGCACCCGAACCTAGTGCCAGAGCAATAGGCAGTGCACCCAATGCCGTTGCAAGGCTGGTCATTAATATGGGGCGAAGGCGCAGGGCCGCTGCATCAATTACTGCCGGTATTTTTTCTTCTCCTTCCTCGCGTTTTTGGTTTGCAAACTCTACAATTAAAATACCATTTTTGGTAACGAGCCCTATGAGCATAATAATACCAATTTGCGAAAATATGTTCAGCGTTTGGTTAAACATCCACAAGCTTAGCAAGGCGCCTGCAATAGCCAATGGCACGGTAATCATGATAATCAGAGGGTCTATAAAGCTTTCAAATTGTGCAGCCAAAATCAAAAATATAAGTATAAGCGCCAGGCCTAAGGCGAAGGAGGTGTTTGAAGAACTTTCGGCAAAATCGCGTGATGAACCCGATAGGGCTGTTGAGAAAGATTCACCTAAAGTTTTATCAGCAATGCGCTGCATTTCGGCTATGGCATCGCCCAGTGTGCTGCCCGGTGCAAGTCCGGCAGATACGGTAGCGCTTTTATAGCGGTTAAAGTGATATAATTGCGGTGGGTTACTTTGCTCTTCAATTTTAACCAGGTTGTCTAATTGGATTAGCGCTCCCTTATTGTTTCTTACGTAGTACGATTTTAGGTCTAACGGCTGGTCGCGGTTGCCACGGTCTACCTGCGCAATAACCTGGTATTGCTTACCATTCATAATGTAATAGCCTAATCTACCTGCGCTAAGCGCTAACTGCAGGGTGCGCGATACATCTAATACGCTAACCCCCAGCTCTGCCGCCTTTAAGCGGTCGATAGTAATTTGAAGCTCGGGTTTATTGAATTTTAAATTTACGTCTACGCCCTGGAACACTTTGCTCTTATTGGCCTCATCTAAAAACTTAGGCAAGCGCGATTTTATAGAATCGAAATTCATGTTCTGAATAACGAATTGAACCGGTAGCGAAGTGCGCGCAGCCAAACCTACCGAAATAGTTTGTTCCTGTATGGCAAAAACTTTGCCTTCGTTAAACTTACCCATGTTACGGTTTACCATCGCAACGATTTGCTCCTGGGTACGGGTGCGCTCGCCGGGCTCTTTTAATGCTACACGCACAAAACCGGTGTTTACCGCACCACTACCTGCAAAGCCGGGGGCAACCACATTCAATACAATCTTTTTTTCGGGCACCGAATCCAGCATAAACCTCACTATACGGTCGGTATAGTTTTCCATATAGTCGTAGCTGGTACCTTCGGGCGCCGATATACTCATACGGAAAAGGCTGCGGTCTTCTAAAGGCGCTAACTCTGATTGCAACAATTTGCCAAACAAAACAATAAGGCCGATGCATACCACCAGAATGGGGAAGGCCAGCCAGCGGCGTTTCATAAAACCTTCCAGCGTAGCACGGTAGCCATCATCTAATGCTTTGTAGTAAGGCTCGGTTTTGTGATAGAACCATCCATGCGATGAGTTTTTAGTGGTTAATAGAACGTTTAATACCGGTGTAAGCGTAAGCGATACAAAGGCTGAAATAAGTACGGCCCCCGCCACCACTATACCAAACTCGCGGAATAAGCTACCTACAAAGCCCTGTAAGAAAATGATAGGAAGGAATACAACGGCAAGTGTAATACTGGTGGCAATTACAGCAAAGAAAATTTCGTTAGAGCCTTTTTCTGCAGCCTCATGCTTATCCATGCCCTGCTCTAGTTTCTTAAATATATTTTCAGTTACCACTATACCATCATCTACCACTAAACCGGTGGCCAACACTATAGCAAGCAGGGTTAATATATTAATACTAAAGCCTGCCACGTACATAATAAAAAAGGCACCAATTAATGAAACCGGTATATCAATAAGCGGGCGAATGGCAATAAGCCAGCTACGAAAAAACAGGTAAATAATTAATACCACAAGTAAAAAGGCAATGGCCAGCGTTTCGGCTACTTCTTCTACCGAGCGTAAAACGAATTTGGTAGAATCGAGCGCAATGTTCAGCTCAATATCCTTGGGGACATCTTTCTTAATCTGGTCGTAGCGCTTGTAAAACTCATTGGCAATTTCGATATAGTTAGAACCGGGCTGTGGCACAAGCGCTAAGGCCACCATAGGCACGCCGCTCTCTTTTAATACAGTTTCTTCATTTTCGGGCCCTAAAATTACGTCGGCCACATCGCGCAGGCGTATTGTTTGGTTATTGGCAGAGCTAATTATTAAATCATTAAAATCATCTTCGGTGGTTAGACGGCCAAAGGTTTTTACAGTTAATTCTGTATTGTTGCCATAAATTTTACCGGCGGGCAATTCTACGTTCTCGCGGTTGAGGGCGCTTTCAATATCCGAAAATGCCAAATGATAAGCCGAAAGTTTCATAGGGTTTACCCATATACGCATGGCGTATTTTTGCTCGCCCCAAATTTGCACCCCGCTAACACCGGGAATGGTTTGTAATTTATCCAGCAAAATATTGCTGGCATAATCACTTATCTGCAATCGATTGCGGGTATTGCTTTGCACCGTCATGGAGATGATAGCATCGCTATTTGCATCGGCTTTGCTTACCACTGGTGGGGCATCAATATCCTGTGGTAATTGCCGCACCGCCTGCGATACCTTATCGCGCACATCGTTAGCGGCCGCTTCCAGGTTATAGCCTACATTAAACTCAACTGTAACAATACTGCTGCCCTGGTTGCTGCTGGATGAAATAGTACGGATACCTTCAATACCGTTAACAGCTTTTTCAATCGGCTCGGTTATTTGTGTTTCAATTACATCGCTATTTGCACCGGTGTAATTGGTGCGAACGGTAATAGTTGGCGGATCTATGCTTGGGTATTCGCGCACCCCTAAAAACTTAAAGCCAATAACGCCAAACAGCACTATTACAATGCTCATTACTATGGCAAGTACCGGTCGCTTTAAACTTAAAGAAGGTAAGGTCATTTAAAAAATCAGTTTTAGCTACGTTTCATTATTCAATCACCTTTACCACATTAACTGCCCCTGCCGGCTTTATATACATAAGCGCAGTTGCTACCAGTGTATCGCCGGCCTGCACGCCGCTTGTAACCTGTATATAGGCCTCGTTGCGTATACCGGTTTCTACTTTTACAAACTCGGCTTTGCCATCGCGCACTACAATTACTTTCTTATCGCGTGCAGCGGGTATTATACATTGTGTAGGTATCATTAATGCACCCTGTATGTTTTTTAAGCCCAAATCTATTTTGGCAAAAGCACCAGGAAACAATTTTGCCCCTGCATTTTGTGCCAGGCCGCGCACCTTAACTGTGCGGGTAGATTCGTCAATCCGTGGTTCGATAGCGAATACTTTGGCTACAAAGGTTTGTGTAAAGCCATCTACCGTAAATTTTATAGCATCGCCCCTATTTAAGGCTGACGAATATTTTTCAGGTACAGAAAAATCAACTTTTAAAGGGTCTACTTGTTGAAGGGTAGCAATAGTAGTAGCAGGTGAAACAAAAGCGCCAAGGCTTACATTTTTAAGTCCTACTATACCATTAAAAGGTGCACGTATTTCGGTTTTCGAAATTTGTGCCTGGGTGTATTCAATATCTGCATTTATTCCTGCCAAAGTTGTAACAGCTGCATCGTATTCCGATTGGCCAACGCCATTAATGGCCAACAGTTGCTTTACGCGTTGTTCTGTTTTTTCGGCTGTTTCTTTTTGGCTGGTTAGTTTTTTTACCTGCGCCTGCAGGTCGGCATCGAAAAGTTTAACCAGCAGAGTCCCTTTAGTTACCGGAGAGCCTTCGTTTAGGTTTAGCTGAATTATTTTGCCCGAAACCTCTGGGTGCAACTCTACCTCTTCATTAGCCAGCAGAGTGCCCGATGCAAGAATATTATTATCTAAATTACGCGGTTGCACTACAAAGCCATTAACCGATGTAGCCTTAGGCGGGCCGCCGACAGGGCCTGCAGGGGCTGTTTGTTTAGGATGAAGCACTTTATTGTATACAATAATACCCGCCACCAGAACAACTATTGCTACAATAAACCACGTAAATTTTGACATGGGGGAAATTTTGAATTGCAAAAATGAAAATAAGGACTAATCGGACTGTTGTTGTAACAAATATTATGAAATATATGTAGCTACAACTATAGCATTTAAATTAAGCCGTAACCGGTAAGGAAAACAGTCCCCTGTTTGCGACTAAATTTAAGCAGAAATGAGCTACTAAAAAGTTGTACCAGGCAAGCGCGAATATTACGCAGCTATTTTTGCTGCAATAACCTTTTCAGTTCTTCAATTTGCTGTTGTTGAACTTTATTTTGTAGGGCTAGTTCCTGCACGGCTTTTACCAGGGGCACAACAAACTCAGCATAGGTAAGTGAGTAGAGCTTTTCGGGCGATTGAGGTATATGTAAACCACTAAAATCATAGCCGCAGTTTTTAGCGGCGGTTTCAACCTCCTGTGCTATAAAGCCCGACATGCGTTTTTGTTCTAAATCGTATTTGCCCGGCCAATCGCTGCTATCGGCGGTACCATACACCATTTCATTTTCGTGATGCAAATCGAAGTTGTAACTAACCGGACGAAGTTGGGTTACAAAATCAAGACCCGGAATATTTTCCTGTATGTTCTTTTTTATGCGGGCATCGCTAAAGCTGCTCCAACCCACTTGCCCGCCAATATAGCCAACGCTGGTATTGCCAATTTCTATAGTATTTGTGTTGCTGCCTACATGTCCCGCATTGAACCCAAATGCACCAAAATTAGAAGGGTTAATGCCACCGTTGCTACCGGCCTGGCGACCAACTACCGTACTATTGATACCGCTTACATTACTTTGATTAGCAAAAGCGCCCACAGCGGTGTTACCTTCACCGGTATTTAGTTCAAGGGCAGCCATGCCCACGGCTGTACTGCGCGTAGCAGTTGTATTGTTTATAAGGGCATTTTGCCCAATACCAATATTTAAAGTACCTGTACTATTTAACTGTAGGGCAAAAGTGCCTATGGCTATATTAGATGTACCGGTGTTGCTAAACAAGCATTGGTTCCCCAAGGCTACATTATCGTTACCAGTAGTATTACTGTATAGTGCGCGGTAACCAATTGCTGTGTTGCCAATGCCACTGGTGTTAAGCGCCATAGCCTGGTAGCCAAAAGCTGTGTTAGCCCAGCCATTGCTATTATTATTAAGGGCAGAAACTCCGCATGCCGCGTTTTGAAAGCCTGTAGTATTGGCAAGAAGTGCGTTTTTGCCTACGGCCACATTATCACTGCCGGTGGTATTGTTGTATAAAGCAAAGGTACCTACTGCGGAATTAGAAGCACCGGTGGTGTTTGATAACATGGCCTGGTTGCCCAGCGCAGTATTATCACTGGCCGTAGTATTGGCGAACAAGGCTAAGTAGCCTAAGGCTGTATTGCCAATGCCACCTGTATTTAAAAACATAGCCTGTCGGCCTATAGCAACATTGGCAAAACCGGTGGTGTTGGAAAACAATGCAGCAATGCCAGTGGCCGTATTGTCGCTACCGGTGGTGTTCATGCGCAGGCTCTTATCGCCAATTGCCGTATTGGCAGAGCCCGTTGTGTTTTCGCGCAGCGCACTGGTGCCTACTGCGGTACTGTTGGTGCCGGTGGTAAGTGCTGCAAGCGCATAAGCGCCTACTGCCACATTATCGATGGATATCGGCGAAGCCACCAATGCAGAATAACCTACCGCCACATTATAGTTCCCGGTAGTATTACCTACTAATGCCGCCTCTCCCAGGGCTACGTTATAACTACCGGTAGTATTGCCAAACCCGGCATTAAGCCCCAGCGCAGTATTATCATTACCGGTGGTATTATTGTATAGCGAACTTATACCAAAGGCAGAGTTATTAGAGCCGGTAGTGTTTTGCCTAAGTGCGGAGTAACCCACTGCCGTATTTACAAAGCCTGTAGTGTTTTGCCTTAAAGTATTTTGCCCTATAGCCGTGTTCCAATAGCCGGTAGTATTGCTTTGTAAAGCTTTGTAGCCAAAGCCGGTGGCTCCATTGGCAACCGACGAAACATCATTTGCTTCGCCGGCCCTAAAACCAAAAAAGGTACTAAAGCCCGCCGAATCCAAAAGTCCCGCATGAACATTATTAATTCTGAAACGGAGCGAAATATTATCGGTAGTGCCTAAAAAATTAACTGCCGGGTCGGTGCCGCTGTTACCCTTTACCTTCCAAAACGGAAACACCGGGTTTTGCACCTCGCTTTGCGCTGCAAGGCCTATAACCATAAACTGCAGCGCAATAAAAAACCAAAATTTACCCTTACACCTTGCCATAAGGTGTAAAAAAGCATACTATGTATTAAGGCTTCAAACAAAAATTTGGTTTATATCGGGAAGCTGCTGAAATTGCCGCTATGAGAATTGCCCCCGTATTTGAATTGATAAAAACCCTTAGCCCCGGCGAGGTTAAAATGCTTAAGAAAAGGAGTGAGTCGCCAAATGCAGCATTTATTGGGTTGCTGGAAATAATGGTTGGTGCTACTAATAATAGCGATGCCGCCTTTGTGAAACAGTTTGCTCAAAAATTTCCAGATGTTAATTACAGCGAAACAAAATCCTATTTATATCAATATATATTACGGCACTTAACGGAGCACAGCAGCCATATAAACACCTTTGCCGAAATTAATTACCGCATTGTAACGGCTGAGGTTTTGCATAGCCGCGGATTGGTAAAGGAGGCGATCACAGTTTTTAAACAGGCAAGTGCAGCAGCAGCAGAGGCCCAGTATTATCAATTAAATGTAGTGTGCCTTAAGCGCATAAAAAGCATAACATTTAAAAATGCTAAAACTGCCAGGGACTATACAGAATTAAAATTGCTTTACGAGCAGGAGCAAGCTGCCATTGAAAATGATAAGGTGGCTTCGGACAGTTTTATGCTATATGCTGCTTTTGTTGAATTAATTGAAAAATACGGCGGACCTGTGAACGAAAAGGTTCTCGCAGAGTTCGAAAAAATTATGGCCCACCCGCTGGTAAAAAGGCGTGCGCAGTTGGTTTCGGGCCATGCCCGCTTAATTGTTTTTGATTTGGTGACGAACTATTATACACTTACAAACCAAAATGCAGCTTATGTTAAAGAGTATAAAAAGGAGTTAGTAAGATACAAGTCGGCCCTGCTTAAAGACCCATACTATGCCTACCGGAACATTTTTATGCTACATAATCTTTGCTGCGAGGGAGAATACCTGACGGACACGGAAAAGAAGCACTATACACAACTATTACATAAAGCCCCTACGCCCGATAAAAATTCAGCAACCTACAAGCGCCTGTTTCTTTTATATGTACGCATGCGGGCATTAAAAGGAAAAGAAGATGATAATTTGAAAAAGCTTTTGTTGGATATTAAAGCAGAACTGAGTATGGATTGGATGCGACACAAGCCGAAAGAAAAAATGAATTTAATTTCACACTTGTTGCAAATACTCACAGTTTTTAAAATGTATGGCGTAGCTGAAGATTTTATAATACCAGCATTAAACGATAAGGATTTTGAAGAAATGCTGCCTTCGCAGTTTGTAGGCCTGCGTTTATTTTACCTGCTTGTATTATACGAGCAGAGCCGGTTTGCAGAAATGGAACCGACTATAAGAGGTACACGGTATATGCTGCGAACCAAGGATATAGAAAGCGAAGTGAGTATAGATTTACTTAACCTATTTACTGCATTAATGAATAACGGGAAACCGCAAAAAGTGAATGCTATAGCCGCACGCATAAAAACCAAAATTACCACGATGGCGTTTTTCAGGTATCAGCAATTGGGTATTAATTCGTTTTTAGAAACGCAATGGCTGCAACAAAGGTTAAGGGCTTAACTGAAAAGTATATGGCAAAGCAGTTTACTTTTTAAACGGCACTTTAAAACTGCTCACTATGGCGTTATTTTCATCTACTACACTTAGCTCAACATATTCATCGCCTACAATACGCACTTTGCCAAAGGCATTTTTAGAATCTTTACCTTTTAACCCATTGCCGCCCTGGTTCCATATTTTTCTCATATGGAAGGTGCCGGTAGCATTGCCTATTAGTTTAAGGTAGTGTGCTAGCTCTGTAGTAGATACGCTTAATCCGCTGGCGTTTAATTCGGGCAGGCCGGCATTGGTGCCATCGTCCATTACGTTATGATGGGTATCGCCGCTAAGCACTATCAGGTTTTTTAAGTTGTTGCTTTTTACAAATTGCATAAAATCGTCCCGCTCTTCCGGAAAGCCGGCCCAGTAAGAACTAAAACCCGATGCGATATGAATGCCAAACCAATTTTTGTAGTGGAGCTTTTGGAGTTTAATGCCTGCATCAATCAGCTTTTTACAGGCGCCATTTAAAGGGCCGCCGCTTACAATAAACTTCCAATCTGCTTTCGACTCCAGAAGGCTTTTCTTCAGCCAGTCCATTTGTTTTTTACCGAACAATGCATAGCCCGGGGGTGGCGCATAAGTCCATTTGTGTTTGGTAGAATCGTATTTAAAAGCAGATGCATTGGGCTGTGCTTTATCGCTGCAACGGTCTATTACAAAAAACTCTGCATTACCCAGTTTGAAGGAGTGAAAAATACCTTCGCTGGTATCGGGTAAATCGTAGTGAGGAAAATACTCGTCGTACCCCTTAATTACATTGCGCCGCCAGTGTGGGGGAAACGGATAAGATAAGAATTCGGTTTTTACTTTCCCCTTCTGCATATAACTATGCATATCGTTTTTGCAATATCGGCCGCCATCGCCACCTACATAATCATTATCATCATGCATATAATCTATAGGCACGTTATAAAGCATTTGTTTCATTACCTTTTCATCGTACCTGCGGCGGTAGGCTAAGGCCACCGTATCCATGTTATTGCTATAGTCCGGTTTAATCTGGTAATCGGGGTAGGTAAAATCGCCCATGTGCATCAAAAAATACGGTTCCCATTTAGGTATTGCATTAAACACCTTCATGTTTTCAGTTTCCTGGCAGCTACCGGCTACAAAGGTATAGTCGCCTTTGCTGCCTACTGCAGGAAATGTTCTAAAGCTGCCGGTAATTGTATCCTCTTTGCCATCTACCAATATTTTAAATGTATACTTATGATTGGGCTGAAGTGCAGTAAGAAGGATCATTACCGAGTAATCGCGCTGGTGGTCGGTATGGTTGGCAAATATTAGCCCATTATCTACCACCACTTTTATTTCGGCCTCGTACCAGGTACGCAAATAAATTTTGCAACTATTGGGTGTTACAGCACCAATAACCGGACCGTGCGTAATGTATTGTGCGTTAACATGCCCTGCCATAGCAGCCAACAATAAAGCCGATGCGGCAAACTTTTTAAGAAGGCGTTTCATTAAAAATTATATCTGAATTGGAAAGTATAACTACGTAATGGTTCAGGGCGACCCGGACGCAGGGAGTAAAGGTGGTTAGTAACGTTCTTTACAATAAAGCCCATACCAAAGTGGTCGTTAAACTTTATACCGGCACGCAAGTCCATCGCAAAATCGCCGTTGCCATGTTTATCCAGATATTTTTGTATGGCAGCGTCGTCGCCAAAAATAAAGTATGCAGCTGTTTGGTAAAACGGCGATACTCTTTCCGGTGTAGAAACATAATAGAAGGTGGCACCCAGGTAGGCCTTCCAGTATTTAATTTCTATATCGCCTTTAAACATGTGGCGTATGCGATAGTCAAGCACTCTCGAGCCTGTATCTTCTTTTGAAATACGCTGGCCATTATATTTAAAAAAGTCGCTGAAGTATTCACCGGTGGTATAGTGCGCATCGCCGGTAAAATTATCTTTCCGGGTAGGGTAAGTGTAGGTGTAGCCGGCATTAATGCGCAAACCTACCGGGCCCAATTTACCATCGGTACCAATACTTATTTCGTAGCCGGCTATACGGGCTTTTTCAACATTCAAAGGTTTTGGCCCTAGTACCTGACCACTCCCTTTAGGAAATTCTAAACTATCGGCGAATATTTGTGTACCGTCAGAATACTGGTTGGGCCATGTACTTATTACATATTCTACATAGTTCTTGTATTCCTGCCAAAAAAAGGCAACATCTATCCCCAGCTTCCATTCTTTAATTTTAACGCCTTGTTGTATTCCTATTTCAAAGTTCCAGGCACTTTCAGTTTTAAGCGTGTCGTTAGGCACTATGTTAACTCCTGCCACAAATGGTTGGGCAACATATTTTTCACCAATAGTGGGAACGCGGAAACCCTGCCCCCAACTGGTGCGGATATTGGTAGAAGGTGAAGCCTGAATATTGAGGCCGGCGCGAAAAACGGGGGCTCCTGCTTTGCTGTATTGGCCGGGCTGTTTGCGCGATTCGAGGGGCAGTCCGAAGGTATAGTTGGTGTCGAGCCCAACTATTTCGTAACGCATTCCCGCCTGCAGCGATAGAATTTTATAATTTACCTCGGCTTGTAAATAAGCCGCGATATTAAAATTAAAGTGGCTGCCAGAGTTTACATATAAGTTGCTTTGTGAGTAACCCATTTGGAACGGAAGTCCTGCAGTTAAAATCAATAGCTTTTCTTTAAAGCGATACTGGTATTGATTGTTTATAGTAAGGCCATGGCTAACTGCATCAATATCCGCTCCGTTGCCATTGCGGAAGATGTTAATGTAGCGTATCTGCAATCTGTAGTTGTGACCTTTAAGATTGCTATAGTTAAGATGCGGATCGATGGTTGTTTTATTGTATTCGCTGCTTGAAGAAGTTTTTGGAACTAAGGATAGAGAATCTAAATCCTGTGAAATGAAGAATTGATCTGCTCTTTCTATTTGAAAGCTGGCATTTGCGCCAAAGGTTAAGCCTGCAATTTTAGGATGGATATAGCGTGTTTTTAAAAAGCCACGCAAGCGCCAAAAATTATCTCCCTGCAAATAGCTACTGCTGTAGTTTATTGCTCCGCCGGCAATTATTTGCAAATCTTTTTCGCGGCGCTGGTGTGTAACATTTAAAGAGCCTAAAAAAGGAGGAGCTGAATCCCACCATTTTAAACGTTTGTCTTTAGGCTGATCGTAAACGCCGGCGTTTGCTTCAATTTCTGTTTTAGGTTTCTCTTCGGTAGGCCAGTCGGTTAAAACGTTTACCACACCGTTTAATGCCGAAGACCCATAAATTACTGATGACGCACCCTTAATTACTTCAATTTGTTTTACGTTTTCCAGGGGTACCAGCGTGTTTTGGGTTTGTCCCAAGTCCTGGCTTGAAAGATCCAGGCCATCTACTAATAAAGTAGTTCGGGAGCCTACACCGTATGCAAATGAACTACCCCCGCGGATAGAAATTTGCCCATCCTGCACTAACACACCCGAGGTTTTGTTTATCGCTTCGCCCAAATCGTTGCTTTGTGTGTTTTTAATTTGATCTTTTCCAATAACCGCCGTAGAAATAGTTTCAGTAGCTGCATTTTTTTTGTATTGGCTTACCGTAACCACTTCGTTCATTTTAAAAGCTGCCGAGGTAAGCATTATATCCATCCGCTTCTTTTCACCAGCGGTAAGAATTACCTTTTCACGTTCTTTTTTAAAGCCTATCGAGCTAAATATAATTTCGTATTCACCGGCCGGTAACGAGAGGCGAAACTTGCCTTCGGCATCCGTAATGGTGCCGCTGCTTTTTCCATAACGCACCGAGGCTGATGCTATACCTTCCTTAGTATCGGCATCTTTTATGGTGCCCGAAATTTCGGCATTCTGGGCACTTGCAATACAACATATCAATAGCGTACAAACCGAGGTAAAAAGTTTCTTCATGCAATAATATTTATGGGTGGGTTTTGGGTGTTATATTATTTAGGGCAAATCTTCTTCATCTACTTTTAGCCACGTGGCCGGAAAAATCAAATCTTTAAACCAAATCAATTTCCATTCTCCATCGTTATATTCAAGTGCGGTCATATTCTCGGTCCAGTCACCGCTGTTTAAGTACATCACGCTTCCGCGTTCTGTTTTAATCTCTTTAATACAGGGTATATGTATATGCCCGTTAATCACATAATCGTAGCCTTCATCCAAAGCAATTTCGGCTGCTGTGGTTTCGTAATTGCTTAACTTTTTTATCCCCTTTTTGGTAGCCACTTTTACCTGCTGCGAAAAAGATGATTTTTCTCTGCCAAACAATTCTAAAAAGAAATTAACTACTTTATTTATCAGAATCAAAATTTCGTAGCCTGTTGTACCCAATTTAGCCAGCCAGCGCGAGCCCTGCATGGTTACATCAAAAATATCGCCGTGAAAAAACCAATGCTTTTTACCATCTAAATTCAAAATCACTTTATCATCCAGCACCAAATTGCCCAGGTTAAGGCCGCTGTAGCGCCTGAGCAACTCATCGTGGTTGCCGGTAAGGTAATATACCTTTACCCCATCGGATATAAATTTAAAAACACGCTGTAAAACTTTAGAGTGCGATTTAGGGAAGTAATAAGATCTGAATTGCCAGATATCAATAAAGTCGCCGTTTATAATCAGCGTTTCGGGGTCTATACTTTTAAGGTATTTATTCAGCTCTTTAGCCTTGCAGCCTACAAAGCCCAGGTGCACATCGCTTATCACTGCTACCTTTACCTTTCTTTTTGCATCGGCCATAAGCGCTCAAAGTTCGCAGGGCAATGTTACCCTAACGTTATTCTTTTATAGTTCCTAAGTTTACCTGTCCTGCTGCCGAAAAACTATTAATGCGGGCCAGTTCGTGATTGGGAAACTGAACATGGAAATCTGTCCAGCCCGGTGTTCCGGCGCGTGGGTCTGCCTTATAGTAATCAGTCGAAATTATTTGTGCGCCACTTTCAAAGGCATTATTCATATCGGTATAGTCGCCATTGCGCGCCTCTTTGGTGTCTGAATCGGAGCGGGTGCGCACTATATAGCCCTGGGCCACCCGTTGTTGTATCTGGACTTTACTACCCGTAGGGTTATTTAGTATAACAAAGGCTGCCTCGGCTTTGCCGGGGTTAGAGTATACAAACATAGCTCTGCCTTGCAACGAAGGGTGGCCTGCTTTATAAAGCGACTCGGCTGAGCCCTGCATTGCAAATACAACTTTGCCCCTGGCTTGAGCCAACTGGGGCCAGTTACCCGCCAATGCGGCGGCCTCTAAGGTACTATAGCTGCCTTTTACTTTATCGGGGGTTATTACTTTATCCAAAGCTTCGCCAAACACCGATTTAATCTCTTCATCCAATTTATCGCAGGCAGTGGCATCAAATGGAATGCCGGTAGTAAGGTTCAACCCGTTTATCATGTTTCCGGGCGCGTCATCATCTTTAGTTTCTACATTAATAAAAATGGGCAGGTGGTTAGGGTGGGCTGTGCTCCAGTTATAAACGGCAGTAAGCGCCTGTTTAAACGTAAGGTAGTTGGTATTGAAATCAAAATCGGGGATGTGTACAATTTTAAACCCCGGTTGCTTTAATGCGTCTTCATGCGATTCTACATCCTGCGATACAAAGCGCATGCCCTGGCGGTTATAAAAATTGCCGCCGTTAGGGTCGTAGTATATATCTAACTCAATACCGCGCACATTATAATTATCAAACTGCTGCTCTAACGGTAAATGGCTGTAATCGATTCCTTTTGGGTCGTATTGCGAGGGCAATATACCTGCAGCCGCAGCCTCTAAAAGCCAGTTAAAAACACTATCGTTAGTTTTTAGGTGGTAGCTGTTGTGGCTGGCTATTACCTGCATTTGGTTCATTTTTAAACTATCGGTAGGGCCGTTATCGTAAATCTGGGTGGTGGCTTTATCTTTTTTGCAAGAGGCAAACATAAACAGCAGAATGGCAAACGGCAGAGCGTAACGTTTCATTAACCTTAATTTTACATGAAATTAATGAAATGCGAATATGAAGCAAGGGCGGCCTTGCTTTGTTTTACTTTTTCTTAACGGGGGTAACCACCACGGGCTGTTTGCGGAGGCCCGCAAGTTTGCCCACCTCTTCGCCTATGCCAATAAACGAGCGGTAATTGAGTGGAAACTCCAGAAATACATGCAACATGCTTAGGAAGTAAAGAGCAATAAGACCTGTTTTATAATCGTACGCATAAAGGCCAATAGATGCGAGCCATAAAACAACTACCGATGCCAACCATTTTTTAGGGATAAGGTGCCATTTAATAACCGATGTTTTAGAGAACCAGTTAAGGTAATGGTAGGTATAGGCAAAAGCTATAAAACGCATAATACCAAAGCCTATGTTAGAGGCAAATACGTTTTCGCGGGCAGTTGCGCCCAGCTTAAAAATATGTATAAACGATTGGTTAACCATGGCAAAGCCACTATCAATTAGTGTTTTTTGGGCGTAGTCGCTTACCGTGTAAAAGCTAAAGTGCGGATACAGCACAAAAAAACTGGTGGCGCAGGCAACAAACACTACCAGCGAGGCTATACCGGTTGCACTTTTATTTTTTAATGCCCCCAGCAAAATAAATAAGCCTGTAAAAATAAATACGTGTATCAGGGTAGGCAGAAAAATGGCAAAAAGGAAAAAGAACATAGGCGCTTTAAGAATAAGTCCGCCTAAAAAGCCGGCCACCAGTACGAACACTATTTTCCAAAGTATATCTTTAAAAATTATAAAGCCCAGGGCACTTGCAAAGGCGAGGTATATTAAAAAGTTGGCTGCATCGGGGTTGCCTGTAAATACAAAGGTTAGCAAAAACAACACTACGCAAAGGGCAATTAACCATACATAGTCAAACTTGCCATTGGTAAAGTAATCGCGCTTATGCAGCCAGGTAATTTCGGTAAGGTAATGCAGAGGGCCGAGTACGGCATACGAAAACAAAAACAGCTCGAATGGAATAACAAACGCCGCCACGCACGAAAAAAGCATTAGCCCAATGTTGGCAAGGTCTATTTGTTTGGTGTTCACGCTTTTGGTTTGTGTGCCAATAATTTAATTTATCGCAGAGTTTATTAGCCCAGCCCCGGTATTTTAGGCATAGCGCCCATCATTTCGCTTTGCATAATGCCATCGGCCTTTTCCAGCGCTTCGTTAATAGCAGATTGCAGTTTGCCTTCCAGCACAAGTTTATCGTCCATTTTTAAAATCTCTACATTCTTAACCCTGCGGTTACCCGAAACAGTAACTCGCACATATTCGTTCTCTCCATCTACTTCAATGGTCTCTAACCTTTTTTTGGTTTCCTCCATTTTTTCCTGCAATTCCTTCAGTTGTTTCATTTGGTCGAAAAAGCCCATATAAGTAATATTAAGTTTTATTAATAAGTATTAAGATTAAATACAAAAAGTTAACTCTTCATATTGTCAAACTGCAAAGGGTAACCATAATCTCCACCGCGCAGTAAGGCTATTACCTGCTGCAGGTCGTCAATTTTTTTAGCGGTTACGCGCACTATATTATCCATTTGCGCCGCCTGCACTTTTAAGCCGCTATCTTTTATAGCCTTGGCTATTTTTTTCATTACATCCTTATCCAGCCCGTTTTTAAGTTTTACCTCTTTTTTTACCATTGGGCCACTGTTGTAATGCTCTTTACTTACATCATAGCTACGGGCATCTATACCTTGCTTTAAGCCGCGGTTAATTATAATATCCAATGCGGCGCCCAGGCGCATTTCGTTTTCGGTGGTTATTAAAAGCGTAAGGTCTTTTTTATTAAAGTCTACCTCGGTTTTAGAGCCATGAAAATCATAACGGTTTACAATCTCTTTCCGGGCCACGTTAATGGTGTTTTCTACCGCCTGTGCATCTACCTTGCTTACTATATCAAAACTTGGCATTGTAAAAGTATTAAGATTAAAAATGTTACTGTTTAACCTGCGATTTAAAAAACGAATTGCCCTGTTTGTTAAGCAGGTTTACATATTCACTGCCATCTTTATTAAATACCACATATCCCGTGCTATCGCCCAGGTAATAAGTGCCCGAAATAAATTCCCGGCCGTTTATTAGCCACATAATGTTGCCGCCCATAGGCGCATTGGTTTTGGGGGCTGCTTTGCTTTCAAAAAAGGCATTAAACAATTTTACGTTGCGCCCATCCAGGCTAAGGCTGCCGCCTTTGCCCTGCATCATTACCACGTCCATACTGGTGGTAGAATCGCGCATGGTTAAAAACATCTTGGCAGGCAGCGATTGCACTTTATGCACTACTGCTTTTGTGGGTTGCTGTGCGCTGCCAAACACAAATAATAAAAAGCAACAAACCGATGTAACGAGTAACTTTAACATGGGCGCTAAAATAACTTTATGCGCAGTAAAGTAAAAGCCCTAAAAGTGAAGGAGTGTGAAAATATGCGGCTATAAACTATTTTGGCTGGTATATGTTGCGCGCTACCGCTTTTATAACCTGTTTTTTAATTGCAATAACTATGCAAGCCCAAACAATATCAACCACTGAAACGGAAGCCCGTGCGCAGCAAATTGTAGCACAAATGAGCCTGAAAGAAAAAGTGAACGAAATGCACGGACACGGGATGATTCGATTTGGGCTGAGTATAATTTTTTCGAAAAAAATAAAACCGGTAAAAGCGGGCGGCTGCGCCAAATTAGGTGTGCCCTCTACTGTTTTTTTAGATGGCCCGCGGGGCGTATCGCTGCATAAGGGTGCAACGGCCTTTCCGGTTACAATGGCGCGGGGCGCCAGTTGGGATGTTGAGTTAGAAACGCGGGTGGGTGAAGCAATGGCCGAAGAAATAAGGGCTTTAAACGCAAACTACTCGGGCGCTGTTTGTATGAACCTGCTACGCCACCCGGCCTGGGGCCGCGCGCAGGAAACTTACGGCGAAGACCCGCACCATGTAGGCGTAATGGCTGTGGCTTTAACTAAAGGCATACAAAAGCACAACGTGCAGGCCTGTGCCAAACACTTTGCCGCTAATAGTATGGAGAACAACCGCTTTGGCGGAAGTATGAATATGGATGAGCGCACTTTGCACGAAGTTTACCTGCCGCACTTTAAACGGGTAATTGAAAGTGGGGTGGCATCGGTAATGAGCGCTTACAACAAACTAAATGGCGAGTATTGCGGGCACAGTAAACTGCTACTAACCGATATACTGCGTAAGGACTGGGGATTTAAGGGCTACATAACCAGCGATTGGCAGAATGGCTTATACGATACCCGGAAGGGAATTGAAGCCGGTATGAATATTGAAATGCCTGCCGGCAATTTTTACTCGCTAAAAAAGGTAAAGCAGCTACTAAAAGCGGGTACCATAACCGAAAAACAAATTGATGATTTGATTTTGCCGATAATAAGCACCAAACTGCTTTTTACTTTGCGGAAAGATGAGCAGGCCTATCCTAAAGATTTAGTAGGTTGTAAAGCACATGTTGATTTGGCGCACGAAGTAGCCGAAAAAAGCGCCGTGCTTTTAAAAAACGAAAACAACTTTTTACCGCTTGATAGAACTAAAGTAAAACGTATAGCCGTAATTGGTTCGCTGGCTGATGTAAAGCAAACCGGCGACCATGGCAGCAGCCGTGTGTTTCCAAACTATATAGTATCGCCTTTTGAGGGAATCGCAAACTACTTTACCGGAACTGCGGTAGAAGTAGTTACTGCCCCAACTAATGATTTAGTGGCCATTAAAGCCATTTGTAAAAATGCCGATGCAGTAATTATAGTTGCGGGCACCACATATTTAGATGAAGGCGAGTTTATAGGCAACGGGCAGATACGCGATAAGCAAAACCCCGACAAGAAAAACTTTATAACCCGCACCGGTATACTGGGTGTAGGCGGCGACCGGGAGTATTTGCATTTGCACCCGCAGGATATTGCCGTGATACAAGCTGCCAGCGATGTAAATACTAAAGTTGTAGTTGGTCTGGTGGCTGGCAGTGTGGTAACGGTAGAAGAATGGCATAATAAGGTACCCGCCATTATAGAAACGTTTTATAATGGTATGGAGGGGGGCAATGCCTTAGCCCGTATTCTGTTTGGCGATGTAAACCCTTCGGGTAAGCTGCCGTTTACTGTGCCCAGGTTAGAGAGCGATTTACCACCTTTTAACTCATGGGCCGATAGCGCAGAGTATGGTTACTACCATGGCTATACCCTTTTTGATAAAGAGAAAAAAGAGCCGCGTTATCCTTTTGGGTTTGGGTTGAGTTATACCTCATTTCAGTTATCAGCGCTTAAGACATCCGAAGTTTTTAAAACTTCGGATGTCTTAAAGTTTTCGGCGAAGGTTAAGAATTCAGGGAGCCATGCAGGGGCAGAAGTAGTGCAGTTGTATGTAGGTTTCCCCAAATCGGAAATTGACAGACCTGAAAAACTATTGCGTGGCTTTAGCAAAGTTTACCTACAACCGGGTGAAGAAAAAGAAGTTGAGTTTATTTTGCCGGAAGATGACCTTGCTTACTATAATGCCGAAACTAAAACATGGGTACTAGAAAAAGGAAAGTATGAGGTGATGGTGGGCAACAATTCGCGCGATGAAAATATGCAAAGGCTAACCTTTGAAGTGAGATAAGTTCGGCAACTTACTTCTTTCTCAGCACCTTAATAGCCCTATCCGGGTAATCGGTTATTAATCCGTCTACACCTAATGATTGTAGCTTTAGCATTTTATCTTCCTCGTTAATCGTCCATGGAATGATTTGCATTTTGGCTTTGTGGCACTGCTGCACCAACTTTTTGTTGACCAGTATAAAATTGGGGCTGTAAATAGCCGGTGTAAAGCCCAGGGTTTTTAGGTTCTTTTTAAGGCCATCGGCATCTAACACTAAAAGTGCAAGCCTTACACCGGTATCTGTTTTGTGTATTACCTGCAAAGTGCGTGGGTCGAACGATTGGATAATGCTGCGGTTAAGAATCCCTTTTTGCTTTAGCACATCGTAAAGCATTTTGGCAAACACATCCGGCTTTGGGTGTTCTACATCATCGCCGGCAGGGGTTGATTTAGTTTCGATATTATACTGCACCGGTGGTAAGTTGTTTGCCTTTATGTATTTCTCTACCTCATCAATTACATCGGTTAAAAGGGGCTTTACGGCAAACATTTTTTTCTGCTCAGGAAACTTAGGATTTACCTTGCTGCCGCAATCAATCTTTTTAATGTCTTCGTAATTGAGCTTATAAATATTCGCTTCTTTTTTGCCCCGCATGTTTTCGCAGTAAAGGCAAATGTCGCAGTTAATGTAAGGGTCGTGGCTAACCACCAGCTGTCCATCCTTACTTACCACTACATCCATCTCCAACGTGTTTACACCCAGGTTAAGGGCCTCGATAAAAGCAGGTATGGTGTTTTCGGGGTACAGGCCGCGGCAACCACGGTGCCCTTCAATGTCAAAAGCAGTTTGGGCCATAAGTGCTATAGGGGTTATAATTTGTAGCAATAAAAAGCAAAGTAGGGTAGTGCGCATGGGGCTAACGGTTTTAAACAAAAACATGTAAGTTTCACAACAATTGTAAAAAAATCGGGGGCAAAATAATCAATCCCCTCTGTACGCAGGTAATGCTTTATGTTCGCCCAGTGCTGTTGATTAAACCAACGGGCTAATGTATTGTCAAGTGTAAAATATGAAAACTGCCTTTCCTTTAATTTTATCGTTGCTATTAGCCCAGTTTGCATTTGCCCAACATAAAATTGAAGGCACCCTTACCGATGCCGATGACCACCTGCCTATGGCGGGCGCAACTGTCAAACTTATCCCTTTAGCTGATAGCAGCCTTTGGCAGGGCACGGCCGCCGATGATAGTGGCCGGTTTCAGTTTGCCAATGTGGCTAATGGTATTTACAGCCTCCAAATAAATTACATAGGCTACAAGCAACTGGTGCAAGCCATAAACATGAATAATGCCGATGTGTTGTTGGGCGAAATTGCATTGGCCAAAGATGCAAAAACACTTAAGAACGTAAATATTGTAGAGAACCAAACCCGGGTAGAGCAAAAGGCAGACACAAGTGAGTACAACGCGAGAGGCTACAAAACCGCTAAAGATGCTACGGTGGAAGATTTGGTTACAAAAATGCCGGGCATAACCAATGAGAATGGAACTATTAAAGCCCAGGGCGAAACCGTGCAGAAAGTACTAATTGATGGCAAGGAATATTTTGGAGACGATGCTTCTTTAGCCTTAAAAAACCTGCCGGCTGAAGTGGTAGACCGGGTGCAAGTGTTTGACCGGATGGGCGACCAGGCATCGTTTACCGGTTTTGATGATGGCAACTCGCAAAAGAGTATGAACATACTTACCAAAACCGGTATGAACAATGGCGTATTTGGTAAGTTCTATGCCGGGTATGGTTATCTTAATGATTCGAGGTATACTGCAGGTGCCAGTGTAAACTGGTTTAACGGCAACCGAAGGCTTTCATTTATTGGTATGAGCAATAATATCAACCAACAAAATTTCTCTTCGCAGGATTTATTGGGCCTTACGGGCGGAAATGGCGGCGGGCAACGACCTGGTGGTAATTTTGGAGGCGGGCAACGAGGAGGCGGGCAACGTGGTGGTGGTAGTGGCGGGTTTAACCAGGGCAGTAATAATTTTTTGGTGGGGCAAACCGGGGGTATTTCTACTACTCACTCTGCCGGGCTTAATTACAGTGATTTATTAGGCAAAAAACAGAACCTGAAAATAACCGGTAGCTATTTTTTCAACCTTGCTAACAACACCAGCCGTACCGAACTAAACCGTAAATATTTCAGCACCGGCGATAGCTCTACTACCTATAAAGAAGTAAATGCTACTACCAGCAATAATATGAACCATCGGGCAAGCCTGCGGTTGGAGTATGTAATTGATTCGATGAATACTTTAATTTTTACACCTAAGTTTAATTACCAGGATAACTCACAAACGAATCTGATAGACGGGCAGACTATTTCTGCCGAGGGTATTTTGCTGGGCCGAACACAAAGTGACTACACCGCCAAAAACAAGGGCTACAATGCCAGCGGCGATTTATTATATCAGCACAAATTCAAAAAGCAGTATCGTACTATTTCGGTTAACGTAGGAACTACTATTAATAACAAGTTTGGCAATACCACCCAATATGCTTTAAACTCGTATCAATCGGTAAGCGATTCTTCTTTGCTGGACCAGCAAGGAACTACCGCCAATACCAGTTACAAAGTAAACGGCAACTTAACTTATACCGAGCCGGCAGGCAAATCGGGTATGGTGCAATTAAGTTACGAGCCCAGCTATACATGGAACATGGCGGATAAGGAAACCTTTAACCGCGATAGCGCCACTCAAAGTTATTCGTGGTTGGATACCACGCTAAGTAATAAATACGATAACGATTACATGACCCAAAAGGCAAGCGCCAACTATCGCGTTAAGGGTAAGCAGTTTAGTTTTATGGTAGGCATTGCTGGTCAATATGCTTTACTAACCGGCGATGCGGAGTTTCCGGTAGTGGCCAGCACTAACCGGTCTTTCTACAACCTGTTGCCCAATGCTATGTTTAACTACAAGTTTAAAAACAACAGTAACATCCGCATTATGTACCGCACCAGCACCAACCCGCCGTCGGTGCAACAGTTGCAAAATGTTATAGATAACACTAATCCACTTTTGCTTACGGCCGGCAATCCTGATTTAAAACAATCGTATAGCCATTTTATGATGGTACGATACGGATATACCAATACAAAAAAAGGGCAAACCTTTTTTGCTTTTGCATCGGCTAACTACACGCAGAACTCGGTTGCCAACTCTACCCTTATTGCCAGGCAGGATACGATGCTGAATGATTTGGTTATACTGCGCGCAGGTTCACAGTTAACGCGGCCTGTAAATATTAACGGCAACCTAAGTGTAAATAGCTTTTTTACCTATGGCATGCCTGTTAAGCCTTTAAAGAGTAACATTAATTTTAACGCAGGGCTTAGCTATCTGCGCACCCCTGGCTTAATTAATAATGTGCTTAATTTAAGCAATACTTATGGCGTAAATGGCGGGTTAGTATTAAGCAGCAACATAAACGATAAAATAGATTTTACTATCGGCTACAATGGCAATTACAGTATTGTAAAAAATACATTGCAAACAGCGGCAAATAATAACTACTATACCCATAACGCCAACGCTAAATTTAACTGGCAGTTTTGGAAAGGGTTTGTGTTTAACACCAGCGTACAAAACACACTTTACGCGGGTATAGCCAATGGCTTTAACCAAAATATATTTTTATGGAATGCGGCCTTTGGTTATAAGTTTTTGAAAGACGAATCGCTGGATGTGCGTTTTAGTGTAAATGATATACTAAATCAAAACAGCGGTATAACGCGTACGGTTACCGAAACCTATGTAGAAGATTCAAAAAACCAGGTGCTTAAGCGCTATGTGTTACTTACTGTTACTTACACCCTTAAAAGCTTTAAAAAGAAAAAGAGCTAGGCCCTGCCTTTTTACTTACAGGCAACTATTTTAATTTAACATATTACTACTTGTTTTTTAGCATGGTAAAGCTTGCCATGTGGATTGAATGTTGTGTAAATTTGTTGAACTTAGTGTAAAGAGGCTTTTCTAAATGTACCTGGACCCCCGAACGATAATTGTAGTAAATATAGCCGGCACCTTGCTTATGAGCGCCGGGTTGTTTATAGTGTCGCGTTCGTATCTAACACAAATGAATGCTATACGCCGTTGGGCCGGTGCTTCACTTTTACACGGCATAGGTTGGATTCTATACTCGCTACGCGATTTTGCCCCGTCTGTGATAACTATAGTTTTAGCCCAGGCGGTATTGCTTTTTTCGCTGGCACAGTACTTTAACATATTGGCCGATTTTACCCAACGGAAGGTCAATCCTTATTTTGCGCATTTAGTGGTAGCAATAACCACGGCGCTGTTGGCCTATTTTTTATGGATTATGCCCAGCACTTTTGCCCGGGTAATGGTTATGTCGGCAGCCTCTGCTTCTTTGCTTTTTGCCTGCGGTTATATTCTTGTAACCCCATCGGGTAAAGGCCCGGCCAGTTACAGGCTTACAGCTATTATGTTTTTTATACCCTCTGTAATTTTGGTAGGCCGCGTGCTCTATTTTTTAATGCCCGAAAATGCTATAAACATAAATGTATTGGGTGTTGGCTTAATTCAAAGCATTACCTTTTTAACCTCGTACATTGCCGCAGTGATGGTAACCTATGGCTTTTTACTTATGAGCAACGATAAGTACATTGAAGAGCACCGCAGGGCCGAATGGCAAATTAAGCGCAGCGAACGTAGCCTTAACGATGCGCAAAAGCTGGCTAAGGTAGGTAGTTGGGATTTTAATTTAGATACGAACGAACTGAAATGGAGCCAGGAGCAATACCATATTTTTGAAATGGAAGATACCCCGCCCGAAAAGCTGTTTGAATTGTGCCGCACCAAAATTCACCCGGATGACCTTGCTGCCATGGATGAGGCCATTGATATTGGGCGCCAAACCGGGCGGGGGGTAATTTACGAGCATCGCGTTATTTGTAAAGATGGCAGCATAAAGCATTTGCTGGGCATGGGCGAAACCTATATGAGCGAAGATGGAAAAACGCGCATGTTGCGTGGAACGGTGCAGGATATTACAGAGAGCAAGAAGGCAGAAGAGACAGCTAAAAAGTATGCGATACTACAGGCAAAGAGTAAAGAGATGGAGCAGTTTGCCTATATAGCCTCGCACGATTTGCGCGAGCCACTGCTTACCATTAAAAATTATGCCGAGCTGTTTGGTGAAGAATATGAAAGTAAGTTAGATGACGAGGCGGCAGACTATTTAAGGCGAATTACTATGGCCGCCGGCCGCATGGATGTATTAATGCAGGGTCTGCTGGATTACAGCCGCTTAAGCAAAGTAAAAGAGTTGCAATTGGTAGACACGAAGGAGATAATGAACAATACCCTGGCCGACCTTAATTCGCTTATTACCCATAACCAGGCCGTTATTACAATAGATGAGTTGCCGGTGCTAAAAGCATACCCTTTGGAGCTAAAGCAACTTTTTCAAAATTTGCTTACCAATGCAATTAAATTTAAAAAACCAGAAACAGTTCCTCATATTCACGTATCGGCAGAGAAGAAAGGGGGGGTATGGCATTTTAAGTTTACCGATAATGGGATTGGAATAGCCAAACAAGATCATGAAAAGATATTTGACTTGTTTCAGCGGTTAAATAACCGGAGCGAATATGCAGGCAGTGGTATTGGTCTGGCTTATTGCAAAAAGATTGTAGAGTTGCATCATGGAACAATTTGGGTAGATTCGCAATTGGGTGAGGGGAGTTCTTTTTGTTTTACTATTGCCACTAATTAAATTATGAATAAGCAGGTAAACAGGGTTTTGTTGGTAGATGATGACGAGGACGCCAACTTTTTTCAAGAGAAGCTGATTAAAAAAGCAGGTTTTGCGCAAACAGTAGATAAAGCCTGTAACGGGGTAGAGGCGCTGGACTATTTGAAACAATGCATTGATGGTAAGCATGCCTTGCCCGAAATCATTTTTTTGGATTTAAACATGCCTAAAATGAACGGTTGGAATTTTTTAGAAAAATACAACCAGTTTAGCGAGGAGATAAAAAGCAAAATAGTACTTATTGTGCTTACCTCTTCGGTTAACCCCGACGACGCCGAAAGGGCTAAAAATACCCCGGAGGTAAAGGGCTATAAGAACAAGTTTTTGAATAAAGATCAACTGAGTGAAATACTAAAAATTATGCCTACTTAGGGCAATGGGTTTTAAGCAATGATATACCTCATAGCCTAAAATCAGCTCTAATTGATATTTTTGTATTTATTATAAAGCAAGCGGTGAAAGCAACAACCATTATTTTATCGTTTTATCTGTTAGCGGTTTCGCTGGCGCCTAACTTTGGCGGCTATCAATTGCTTAAGCTACCTAAACTGGTTACGCACTTTTTAGAGCACAGAGCGGAGAATAAGCAAATAACCCTTACTGCCTTTTTGGTTATGCACTACTTATCGCCCACTGTGGTTGATGCAGACTATGAGCACGATATGCAGCTGCCATTTAAAACCGAAGCTATATCGTTGCCACAAGGTGCTATTGCGTTAATACCTATTTCTATCCCCGATTTTTCATTCTCTACTTTTGTTTCGGTAGTGCACAAAACCCCGGTATTAAACGATGGTTTTGTTCTTTCTTTAAGCCTTTGCAACATCTGGCAACCACCCAAGGCTTAGTTTTATTTTTTACATGGTAATGGCTTTATGTGTAGCGCAGTATTGTGCGTGGGCATATAGCGGCATTATCGCTCTCGTAACTTTTTAATGTAATAAGTAAAGCAAAACTATGCTTAACAGAATAATTGCCTTTTCGGTAAATAATAAATTAATAGTGGGCCTGTTTATTATAGCCCTTATTTTATACGGTAGCTACCAGGTTACCAGACTGCCAATAGATGCTGTGCCCGATATTACCGATAACCAGGTGCAGGTAATAACTGTGGCTTCTTCGTTGGGTGCGCCAGATGTGGAGCGCCTGATTACTTTTCCTATAGAGCAGGTTAACAGTAATATACCAGGATTGAAACAGATGCGAAGCTTTTCGCGCTTTGGCCTATCGGTAGTAACTATAGTGTTTGATGATAACGTGGATATATACTGGGCCCGCCAGCAGGTAACCGAGCGACTTAAACTGGCGCAGGAGCAAATACCCAAAGGCTTTGGTATACCTACATTGGCACCGGTTACTACCGGTCTTGGCGAAATTTACCAGTATAGCCTGCGGCCCAAAAAAGGATACGAGCATAAATATACCGCTATGGATTTGCGAACCATTCAGGATTGGATGGTGCGCCGCCAACTACTGGGCGTAAAAGGGGTAGCCGATGTGGCCAGTTTTGGCGGGCTTTTAAAGCAATACGAAATTGCTATAGACCCGGGCAAGTTAAAATCGTACAACGTAACCATTAACGATGTTTTTACAGCCCTTGAAAATAATAACCAGAATACCGGTGGCGCTTACATAGAAAAAGGCCCTACTGTTTTGTTTATCCGGAGCGAGGGATTGGTGGGTTCGTTTGAGGATATTAAAAGCGTGGTAATTAAAAATGTAACCGGAGGCGCCCCGCTCCTAATAGGCAATGTAGCCGATGTGCGCTTTGGTAATGCCACACGATATGGCGCTATGACCTACAATGGCGGTGGCGAAGTTGCCGGTGCTGTGGTAATGATGCTAAAGGGCGCCAACAGTAATGAGGTGATAAAGAATATTAAAGAGCGGATAAGCAAAATTCAAAAAACGCTGCCCGAGGGGATTATGATAGACCCGTTTTTAGACCGCACTAAAATGGTAAATAACTCCATAAGCACGGTGTCGCGGAATTTACTGGAAGGAGCTTTAATAGTAGTATTTGTGCTGGTATTGTTTTTAGGGAACTTTCGCGCAGGCTTTATCGTGGCCTCTGTAATCCCTTTAGCACTGCTATTCGCTATTATAATGATGAACCTGTTTGGCGTTAGCGGCAACCTGATGAGTTTAGGTGCGCTTGATTTTGGGTTGATAGTAGATGGCGCTGTAATTATTGTAGAGGCTGTAATGCACCGGCTTACTCACCACAAACAAACGGCGGTGGCGGTTACTTTATCGCAACCGCAAATGAATGAAGAGGTGAGCCACTCGGCCAGCCGCATGATGAATAGCGCCGTATTTGGCCAGGTAATTATTTTAATTGTATACCTACCCATTTTTACTTTGGAAGGTATAGAAGGCAAAATGTTTATGCCTATGGCACAAACGGTGGCCTTTGCTTTGTTGGGCGCTTTTATACTATCGCTTACCTACATACCTATGATGAGCGCTTTGTTTTTAAGTAAAAAGCTTAACCATACCGAAAATTTTTCGGATAGAATGATGCAGCGTATTAGCAATGCTTACGGCCGGGCTTTTGAACGGGTGTCGGTTTTTCCTAAAGCAATTATTGCCGTGGTAGTGGCTATATTCTGCTTATCGGTATTTATACTTACACAATTAGGCGGCGAGTTTATACCCGTGTTACCCGAAGGCGATTTTGCAGTAGAAACCCGCGTGCTGCCCGGCAGTAATTTGCATACTTCTACCGAGGCTGTGTCGGCAGGGGCTAAAGTATTATTGGCCAAATTTCCGGAAGTGATTAAGGTAGTGGGCAAAACAGGCAGCAGCGAAATACCTACCGACCCTATGCCTATTGATGCCAGCGATATGATGGTGATTTTAAAAGATAAAAGCGAATGGACCTCGGCCACCACTTATAATGAGTTGATGGAAAAAATGAGTAAAGAACTGGAGGCTGTGCCCGGCGTATCGTTTGGGTTTCAGTACCCGGTAGCTATGCGCTTTAATGAGTTAATGACCGGTGCAAGGCAAGATATAGTGTGCAAGATTTTTGGCGAAGATTTGGATACCCTTGCCTTGTATGCGCAAAAGCTGGGTAACCTTAGTAGCTCCGTGCAGGGGGCGCGCGATGTTTATATTGAATCGGTTACCGGTTTGCCACAAATTGTAATTAACTACAAGCGCGGTGTTATTGCCCAGTATGGCCTTAATATTTCGGCTATAAACCAGGTGGTTAATACCGCCTTTGCCGGGCAAAGCGCGGGGCAGGTTTTTGAAGGTGAAAAGCGGTTTGATTTGGTAGTGCGCCTTAGCGATGTAAAGCGGAAAGATTTGAGCGATGTGCAAAATCTTTTAATACCCCTGCCCGGTGGCAACCAAATACCATTAAGCGCCGTAGCCGATGTAGCTGTGGTAGACGGGCCAAACCAAATACAGCGCGAAAACTCTTTTCGCCGTATAGTGGTAGGCTTTAATGCCCGTGGGCGCGATGTGCAAAGCATGGTGCAGGAGTTGCAACAAAAAGCAGCTACAAAAATTAAACTGCCGCCCGGCTACTATATTACTTATGGTGGTGCCTTCGAAAACCTAGAGGTGGCTAAAAAGCGCCTGGCTATAGCCGTACCGGTATCGCTGGTGCTTATATTTTTAATGCTCTACTTTGCTTTTAATTCAGTTAAGCACAGCTTGCTTATTTACTCGGCTATTCCGCTTTCGGCTATGGGGGGTATACTGGCTTTGTTGCTTCGTGGTATGCCTTTTAGTATTTCGGCGGGGGTAGGTTTCATTGCCCTATTTGGTGTATCGGTATTAAACGGCATTGTATTAATAGCCGAGTTTAACCGCCTTAAAAAAGAAGGCTGGACTGACTTAAAGAAGATAGTGTTAGAAGGTACTAAAACCCGCTTGCGCCCCGTGTTAATGACGGCCACGGTAGCCTCGCTCGGCTTTTTGCCCATGGCCCTAAGCAATGGCGAGGGGGCCGAGGTGCAGCGCCCTTTAGCTACAGTAGTAATAGGAGGTTTATTAATTGCCACTTTGCTTACCCTGTTTATTCTGCCTATGCTTTACCTGCTTTTCGAAAAAGGAACTTCTATGAAATCAACTGCCCATGCAAGCATCTTATTGGTGCTTATGCTACTATCGTTTAGCGGGGATGCACAGCAGTCCATAACCTTGCAGGCTGCCACCGATATGGCTATTAAAAATAACCTGCACCTGCGCAACGAACGCCTGCAGGCCGAGTACCTTAAAAAAATAAAAGGCACTGCCTGGGATATTCCGCAAACCAATGTGAGCGCGGAGTATGGACAAATAAACAGCTTGTATAACGATACAAAGTTTAACGTTTCGCAAAGCATTAGCTTTCCGCTGGTGTATGCACGCCAAAAGGTTGTTTATAACGAGCAATGGAAAAACGGATTGCTAAGTGTGGCCCTTAAGGAAAATGAACTTAAAAAGGCAGTAATGCAGGTATACTACAATTTGCAGCACCTGCAGCAAACGCGAAATCTGTTGCAACAAACCGATAGTTTGTATGCACGTTTTCAAAAGAACAGCGAGGAGAGGTTTGCCGCCGGCGAAAGTAATATGCTCGAGAAGGCCTCGGCCGATATGCAGCGCTTTCAAATAACGCAGCAGCTAAACCTGTTAGAGCAGGATTACGATATTGCCCTATTGCAGTTTAAAATTTTGCTTAACACCGAAGATGATTTACTGCCGGCCCAAAGTGAAGGCCGCCTGCCCCTGCCCCTGCTGGCCGATAGCCAGCAGGTAACTGCGCACCCTTATATTAAAATGCAATTGCAGCAACAGCAAATAAGCAATGCTGCCGTTAGGCTTAGCCGTAGTAAACTGGCGCCTAATTTATTGGCGGGCTATAGCAACCAAAGTATACGGGGCGTGCAAAACATAAACGGTACCGACCGTAATTTTACAGCCTCTAACCGCTTTTCTACGGTGCAGGTAGGCCTGGGTATTCCTTTGTTTTTTGGTAGCCAAAAAGCACAGATTAATGCGGCGTCTATTAATCGCACTATTGCACAGGGCCAATATGATATTGCCGTTAAAGAGTACAACAATAAGTACAAGCAGGCCTGGGTAGCTGTTGCCAAGTACAATCAACTGGTGCAGCAATACGAGGGCCGCACACTTAAAGATGCCAACCAGATAATTGAAATTGCTACCCAACAATTTAAAAATGGCAGCATCGATTACCTGCATTGGGTAATGCTGATTAACCAGTCTATTTCCATACAAAGCGATTATGCCGATGCGGTAAATCATCTCAATCAAAGTATTATCGAAATCAATTCAATAACCAATAAGTAAACTACTATATATATGAACAAGGTAATAATTGTGTTTTTTATAGCCCTTTGCCTTTCGGGCTGCAACAGCAAACCTGCCGAAACAGCTGCCGCCGAAACCGACAGCAATGAAGTTGCCCTAACTGAAGCACAGCTTAAAAACTCGGCTATAGAAACGGGTAAGCCCGAAAGCAAAACCCTTTCTAGCGTATTAAAGGTAAATGGCGTTATAGAAGTGCCGCCACAAAATATGATATCGGTGAGCGTGCCTATGGCAGGTTATCTTAAATCAACTCAATTACTGCCCGGCATGCACGTAGCTAAAGGGGAAGTAATAGCGGTGGTAGAAGATTTACAATACATTCAACTGCAGCAGGATTACTTAACAGCTAAAGCCCGCCTTACCTATAACCAGGGTGAGTATAACCGCCAGCGCGAACTGAACAAAACAAAAGCCAGCAGCGATAAAGTATTTGAAATGGCCGAAGCCGATTACGGAAGCCAGCAAGCTACTGTAAGAGGCTTGTATGAAAAATTACGCCTGCTTAGCATTGATCCGGATAAACTTACAGCCGATAATATTTCGCGGGGTATTAGCCTGCGCTCACCTATCGATGGATTTGTAAGTAAGGTAAACGTAAACATTGGCAAGTATGTTAACCCTACCGATATCCTTTTCGAACTGGTTAACCCTGCCGATATTCACTTAAACCTTACAGTATTCGAAAAAGACCTGGATAAACTGGCCATTGGGCAAAAGCTGCTGGCCTATACCAACAACTCCTCTAAAAAGTATCCCTGCGAAATAATACTGATTGGCAAAAATCTTTCTGCCGACCGCAGCACAGAGGTGCACTGCCATTTTGAAAAGTACGACCATAGCCTTATCCCCGGTATGTATATGAATGCCGAGGTTTCGGTGCAAAGTGCCGGTGCTTTAGCGGTGCCCGAAGGGGCCATTGTTGACTATGCCGGTAAGCAATACGTGTTTGGGGTATTGCCCGGTAACCGGTATCAAATGATAGAAGTTCAAACGGGTTTATCAGAAAACGGCTATATGCAAATAAGCAGCAACGAAGTAAACCTGGCCGATAAGACCCTGGTTACAAAAAATGCTTACATAGTGTTTATGAAAAAGCAAAACAAGGGCGATGAGTAAGCCCACCTGCTAACTATTCGCTTATGTAATCAGGTTATTGCGAAAGCCAAATGCTACTACTGCGCTTGCAGTACTAACGCGCAATTTTGCACGAATGGCCTTTAATGTGTTTTGCGCTACATTAAAAGTAATACCTGTTTCATGGGCTACCTCTCGTATAGTAAGTCCGTTTGCCAAATGTTGTATAATGGTTATTTCGCGCTGGTTTAATTGGCTTGTAGTATTGCTTACTTGCGTGGTTAAATTAGCTTCTTCATTCTCCGTCATAACTCATACTATCTGTGTTTTTTATATACGAAGTTTGTGGCTCAACGGATTATTGCAATAAAAGCCAGGCTTAAACGGCTGAAACTTAACTCTGTATTAAAAAAAGTAACTAAAGGCAAGTTTTAGGGAGATGGGGGTGCCAGGGGTGTAGTGCAGCTCATCTACCGGGGCTTCCTCATTCCGCAAACGCGATTCGGTGGCAAACTGGGCCTCGTTCCATTTAGTATTTAGCAGGTTTTCTACGGTTAGGTTAATGGCATATTTTTTACGTTCAAAGCCGAGGCCGGCATCTACTATGCAATAACCGCGTGCTACAATGCTATTATCTTCATTAGCGGGGCGGTTATGTATATACCGGTACCGTAAGCTGGCACGAATCCCCGTTTTATGCCGAACTGTTAACCCTGCAGTGCTGGTAATAAACGGCGACAGCGGTACCAGGTAATCAGTAGATTTGCGTTTGCCAAACACTTTTTCGGTAAACACACTGCGGGCAATATTAAAATCGCCATCAAACACCAGCCACTTTAAAATTTGTATGCGCGTGCTTAAATCAATGCCATAGCGGCGGCTGCTACCGTTATCTTCAGTCGTGCCTTCATCGCCTATGTATACCAGCTCGCTGGTGTTTTCTAAACTCCATAAGGCCAAACTAATTACAGCACGGTTGGCAATGTTTACCTCGGCACCTACCTCGCTGCCATAAGCGGCAGGCAGCAGATGGGTATTTAAATCGCGCACTACACCACGGGCATCGTTGCTGTGGTAACCTATTCCGCTGTTTATAAATAGCTGTAGGTTTTTAACCGGGGTAAAAACTAAATTTAGTTTGTAGCTGGGCAGCACCTGATAGTTATAGCCAGAATAGTTTTCGCGTGTAGAGTCGGAGGGCAGGTGGTCGTCTACATCAAACATGAAGTAATCAAAACGGGCCGCTATATCGGCATGGAACCATTTGGTAAACTCAAAATCCTGTTTAATCCATCCGTTCATTCCGTTTTCGAAAACTTTACCTTGTTGCGAAGGCGCCAGGCGCTTACGGGCTATCGTAAACCATAGGCCATTTTCAATAATATCGGTACGGTAGCCCAGGCCAATAGTAGTTTTTGTGTTTATATTACCTAGGCGGTTATATACGCCATAGGTGGCATTAAATCCAACTACCGTGCGGGCATCGGTTTGTTCTATCTGGTCGCCGTTGGCGCTATCGCGCGCAAAAAAAGTAAAGTTGCTAAATAGCTTAAACCGGTAGCGGCTTACATACACGTTCATATCCAATTGACGGTTGTTGTGATAGTGGCGTAGCTGCAGGTTAAAGTTTTGGCGTTGTGTGGTGCCGCCTTCGGTAGGGTCTATACTGCCAAAGCGATTGATGGTGCCATCGTTCACTGCACGGTCGGGTACCTGGCCCGAGGCATCCCAGGTGCCACCAAAACCCGATGCGGTAAATGAAAGAGAAGTAGAGTTAGAAAGGTAAGCCTTTACCTTACCAAATAAATTATAGCGGTGAAACTGCACATTTTGCTGAAAGTAGGCCGGTGCATATGAATACTCGCCGGCAACGTAGCTCGATATTTTTGATATACCGGTGGGTATATTAGCCATTATCGCTACACGGGTGCCTGCAAAGGCCCGGTTGGTAGGGGTGCTGGTAAACTCTACAGTGGCCATGTTGCGCACCAACGAATCGAAGGTTTTAAACTGTATGGCCGCACCAGTTGCAAAATCGCCGTATTTGGCCTGGTAAGGACCTTTGTTTACTTCCATCTTATCTACCGTCTCGGGTATAAGAAAGTGCAGGTCGGCATAGCCTTGTCCGTGGCCGTGGCTGGGCATATTTACCGGTATACCATCTACAAAGGTAGCTACATCGGTGCCGTGGTCGCAATCAAAGCCCCTCACAAATATTTGCTCGGCCTTCCCACCACCCGCGTGTTGGGCTATAAATAAACCGGGTACCAGGCGCAGCATATCCTGCGCGGTGTTGCGCGGGCGGGTTTGCAAATCTGCACCACTTATTACCTGCGATGAGGCTGCCTGTGTATTGCGTACGGTTTGGGTAGTAACCTCGGGCAGGGTTATCAGTTCGGGGTATACATACAATGTAAGCTTTAACTCTTCATCGGCTTTTAAATCAACGGCTCTTTCCAACGTGTAGTAACCTTTGCGTTCAATAACCACGGTATAGTCGCGTGCGGGTATCTCTTTAAATTCAAAATGGCCGATGGCATTGGTAGTGGTGGTGTACTCTGTGCCTTTAAGCGTGATTGTAGCATTGCTCATTGGCTGGCTGTTGTAGCTGCTATATAACTTGCCGCTGATAGTGGCCTCGTGTGCGGTGGCTATGTCAAATGCAAGCAATATGGCAATAAACAGAAGTAAATTTTTTAGCATATCAGGATTTGGTTGCGTGCTAATAGCAGTTACGCTAAAAGTGGTTAACCGGTTTTTTAATAAAAAACAACCACCTAATAAATGAGCAAAAACGGGGAAAGGTATAGGCAATAACTTCTACACTATTCGAGAATTGTTTCTCAAATTGAGAATTCAGTGCCATTGTAAATACTGAATTCAGTTAATGCAGGGGATAAACTGCATCTTATTTATAATAAAGAAAACTCTGTGCCTTTAGGTTATTCAGGCTATTACATATATAAGACAGTAAGTTAGTTTACTTGAAGTATAAATGAGCGGAGTTACGTAATTAAGTTAGAAAAAGTTTCTATGCGAATGATCCGGTAAGCGTAAAGGCACGTAACTTGATACGAACCATCCGCAACAATAGAGCAGAATCCCACGCTGTAAACCTATTGGAGCTAAATTTTTTATCACACCAAAATTTTATTTATGAAAAGGAACCTGACTCTGAAAAGATGCAGAAAACTACTTACCGCTATGGCGGCGCTAATGGTTTTTTCGCATCTTACTTATGCCTCAAGCCACCGGGAAGCGCCGCTTATTGCGAACGACCCATTGGCAGATAATACGGACTTATACGCTTTTAGAAGTCCGGATGACCCGAACACTGTTACAATTATAGCTTGCTATATCCCGGCCGAATTACCTTTTGGCGGTCCTAACTATGCATCGTTTGGCGAAAACATCCGCTACGAGGTACACATTGATAACGATGTTACCACCACCGGTGATGATGTTACTTACCGGTTTACTTTCCGTAAAGTAAATGAAGATCCTACTACCTTTTTCAATATCCGCTTAGGAAAAGAAAATTTGAAAACAACTTACACCTGCGAAAAAAGCGTAGGTGGTAGTGCGTTTACTACTATAGTTGCTAATGGTGTAGTACCTGCCAATAATATTGGAGCACGTTCTATATCGTCGCCTGTTGGTTTGAATGTAGCGGATTATAATACGCTGATATCTAACGCCGTTGAAACTGCTACGACAAATGAAAAGATATTTGCCGGCCCTGCCGATGATCCTTTCTTTGTTGATTTAGGCGGTATTTTTGATTTAGGCGATGCGCCACGCCAGAACGGAGGAACCGTTCGCGATGGACTTGCCCGCCGTAACGTTCATGCAATCTGTTTACAAATACCAATAAGCATGTTGCAAAAAGATGGAAAAAATGTAAGCCAGGCTGCTAATATATTAGATGGCGATTTTGTAATTGGTGTATGGGCATCTGCTTCACGCCAGGCTACACGCACACTAAGTACAACCGGTACAGCAGCTACAGATGCCGGTAACTGGATTCAGGTATCGCGCATTGGTATGCCGTTAACCAACGAAGCAGTTATTCCTATTGGTAAAAAAGATAAGTGGAACTCGCTTACTCCTTACCAGGATTTAGCCAATATTGATTCGTTTGGCAATTACTTCTACAATCCTGAACTGGCTTTATATATGGATACTGCTTTTTACAAAAGCGCCGTTCCTGCATTTTGCCAATTGCAAATACAGCGTAAATCGTTAGGCGCTTACGATTTTGGTAACTCTAAAAACGGTTTGTTTGGTATTAAAGGTGCTGCTGCTACCACCGGCACCGCTTTCGATACAGCTACCTTCGGCAACTTATTATTACCAGGTGCAGGCAAGCCGCGCTCGGTAGATATCTGGCCAATTTTCCACACCGGCGTTCCTAATTTGCCTCCTTATCAATTAGCTACCGGCAAAGCAGGCAATCCGCTTGCAGTTGGTAAACCTTTTGTAAATAACTTTTTACCAAACGGTGGAGATATGCTACGCTTAAACATGGCTGTACCGGTTACACCGCGCAACTCGCCAGACTTTAGCAGCGAAGGATTAATTAATGCAGCAGTTTTGGGCCTTACCAGCGCCACTTATAACACTACCACTACATTACAATCAATCCCTAATATGGATGGTTTCCCTAACGGTCGCAGGCTTGAAGATGATGTAACGCGGATAGAATTGCAGGCTGTTGCCGGTGTTGCTCTGGCAGCTATTGGCTTATGGTACGACGATTATGTTCCGGGTTCAACTGCATCGCCGGTTACCAATTATTTACAGAACGTATTGCAATACTCTACCGGTGTTGAAAGAAATGATACCACTTTCCGTGGGGCTTTCCCTTATGTGCAAACGCCGTGGAGAGGCACTGCTGTTAATTAATAATGCGCCAGGCAAAATTTGAGAAACTGTAAAACTTAAAACAATGAAAAAAATAAATTCTATCCTTATAAAAAATATACTGGGCGCTATGGTGTTGCTCGCGGCTACTTTTACAGCCACGGCCAGCAGCCACCGCGAGGCTCCGCTTATTAGTAGCGACCCGCTGGCAGATAATACTGATGTGTATGCTTTCCGCAGCCCCGATGATACCAATACCATTACCATAATTGCGGCATATGTTCCTATACAATTTCCGCAGGGGGGGGCCAAACTACTACTCGTTTGGCGAGAACATCCGCTACGAGGTGCACATTGATAATAACACCACCACTACCGGCGATGATATTACCTACCGCGTAACCTTCCAAAAAACGAATGAAGACCCTACTACTTTCTTCAATATCCGTTTAGGCAAACAAAATCTAAAAACTACTTACACCTTAGAAAGAAAAGTAGGTGCCGGTGCTTTCACTACAATTGTTGCAAATGGTATCGTGCCACCACCAAACATCGGTGCACGCTCTATTGAAGGGGCAGCAGGATTAGGTACCAGCTATGCTACTTTGGTATCTAACGCTATTGCTACAGCAACAACAGGTGAAAAAGTATTTTGCGGCACAGCCGATGATCCTTTCTTTGTGGACTTAGGCGGTATTTTTGATTTAGGTGATGCTCCGCGCCAGGGTGGCGCTACACCAAAAGATGGCCTTCGCCGCTTAAATGCTTCGGTAATTGCATTGCAAATACCTATCAGCACTTTGCAAAAAAACGGACAGGGTGTTAGCCAGGCTACCAATATATTAGATGGTAACTACGTAATTGGTGTATGGGCTTCGGCTTCGCGCCAGCAAATACGTACGCTTAGTGGTAATGGTACTGAATCGTATACCGGTAACTGGATACAAGTATCGCGCTTAGGTATGCCTTTAACCAACGAGGCGGTTATTCCAATTGGTAAAAAAGATTTGTGGAATTCTATCACCCCTTACCAGGATTTGGCTTACATCGATACTTTTTCTAATTTCTTTTACAATCCGGAGCTGGCTTTATACATGGACGACAGCCTGTTTGGCGGAGCCGTACCGGGCTTTAGCAAACTGCGTATACAGCGCAACTCACTTCAAAGCTTTGATTTTGGCAATGGCAACGATGGTTTGTTTGGTTTAACACCGTTGCAAACCTTAGGTACGGCCTTGGCACCGGCACCGCTTGGCTATGGCAACTTGTTGTTACCGGGCCCCGGCCAACCGCGCTCAGTAGATTTATGGCCAATATTCCATACCGGTGTTCCTAATCAAAGGCCTTATCAGTTGGCAATAGGTAAAAATGGCGACCCATTGGCTGCAGGTAAACCTTTTATCAATAACTTTTTACCTAATGGCGGCGATATGCTACGCTTAAACATGGCCGTGCCGGTTACACCGCGCAACTCACCTTCTTTTAGCAGCGAAGGTTTAATACAGGCCGCGGTTATTGCTTTAACTACTCCTGCTACTTATGGTAACACCAACATTCAGTTTATTCCTAACATGGACGGTTTCCCTAACGGACGCAGATTGGAAGATGATGTAACCCGCATTGAACTACAAGCAGTATCGGGTGTGGTGTTAGCTGCTATTGGCTTATGGTATGATGATTATACTGCCGGCGGACCTAATCCGGTAACTACGCAGCTTACTAATGTACTAGGTTATTCTACCGGAGTAGAGCGTAATGACACTACCTTCCGTACTGGTTTCCCTTATGTGCAAACTCCTTGGAGAGGCACGGGTGATGGTGGCGGCATGCCGGTAGCGTTTACGCAGGCTAGCTGTTTAACGGGTACAATTCCTACAGGTATATTAGGTATAAGCACACCAACAATTTTTGTTAGCAGCTTCCCTAATCCGTTTAACCAGGAGGTTACCTTTAGATATAACCTGGAAGAAACAACTCAGTTCCGTTTAGATATCTATGATCTTTCGGGCCGCTTTATTGCAACGGTTGTAAGAGGAAACTATAACGCAGGCATGCACACAGCTACCTGGAATAGTTCTTCTTACTCTTCGGGTACTTACATAGCTAAAGCTTACAATGGCGAGGCCGTAGTGCAAACACTTAAGGTGAATAAAATTAATTAGTAGTTAAAGATGAGAGTAAAAGAAACCTGCGGCATTCGTGTCGCGGGTTTCTTTTATAAAATTAAGCAGAGAATAACAGTAGTATTGTTTTTGAGTTATAACAAACCAACCCCATTTATGAAAAAGGAATATTTTAAATACTTTACCCTTGTGTTAACGATGCTTGTAATTGCAGCATCTTGTAATAATAGTGGCAGCAAAAAAGCTACAGCCGCTATTCCTGATTTGATGGAACGAAAGGATACCATCGGTAAATCGGGCGAGTGGAATACCATCAATGAACTTTATACCAAGTATAACAAAGCGCTAAGCGCCAATGCTAACGACCATATGAGCCGGTTAAAACTGGCTGAACTATATATAAATGAAGCCCGCATTAGTGGCGAGCAAGGCTATTACTACAACGCGGCTATTAAAATGCTGAACTATGTAATTAACGCAAAGCCTGATAATAAAGATTTAGTTTATGTAGCCTTGGCCAACAAAGCAACTGTGTTGCTATCGTTACACCAATTTGTGGCCGCAAAAAAAGTAGCTGATGAAGCTCTGGCTATTAATGCATACGATAGCGGTATTTATGGCGCCCTGGTAGATGCCAATGTAGAATTGGGCAATTACGATGAGGCTGTAAAGAATTGCGATAAAATGTTGGAGATGCGTCCGGATTTACGTTCGTATTCACGCGCGTCGTATTTAAGGCAAATACACGGCGATAATGCAGGTGCTATACAAGCTATGCAATTGGCTGTAGCCGCCGGCGTGCCCGGCGTAGAAAGCACCGAATGGGCGCGGGTTACTTTAGGCGATTTATATTTAAATACCGGCAAACCGGACAGTGCACAAATTGAGTATGGGCTGGCAAACATGTATCGCCCGTGTTATGCTCCTGCTTTGTTGGGCCTGGCAAAAGTAGAGCGTGCTGAAAAACAGTATGAGGCTGCTATTGATACAACCAAGAGCGCCATCCGCGCTTTGAGTGAATCGGCTTATGTGGCTTTTTTGGGTGATTTGTATGAGTTGAAAGACGATGCCGGTAAAGCGAAAGAAATTAGAACCGACGTATTGAACCTATTGGAAGAAGGAGAGAAGGAGCAACCGGAAGAGGCAGATGCCAAACATAACGCTAACCGCGAACTGGCCACAGCCAATATGCACTGCGATAAATTTGATGAGGCACTTAAATATGCTAAAGCGGATTTAGAAATGCGCCCCAATAATATTGATGCTAATGAATTAGTTGCGTGGCTATATTATTTAAAAGGTGATTATACCAACGCTAAAATTCATGCTGATAAAATGCTTGCCCGCAACACAAAAAATGCTGCCAGCCTGTATAAGGCGGGTTTAATTTACCAGGCTGCCGGCGATTCCGAAAAGGGAAATAAGCTTAAGACAGAAGCACTGACCATTAATAAATACCTGGATGAGTTGCTAATAAAACCCGCTAAAGCTGTTTAATCGCTTTGAACTGGATTAAAAAATACGGAATCTTTTTTTTGCTGTTGGCTTTTGCTTTGGATAGCAATGCCCATGTAATTAAGTACGAACTGGAACGATTGGATAATAAGGATGTGGTGCTTAAATACCTGCAACTGGGCTTTACGCACATCATTCCCCTGGGCTTCGATCATGTACTGTTTATCCTCTGTGTTTTCTTTTTAAACGCAGATATAAAGAAGATAATACTGCAGGCCACCATGTTTACACTGGCGCATTCTATTACACTGGGCATGGCGGCGTATGGGCTTATAGAACCACCTGCTAATATTGTAGAGCCGCTTATTGCCATCTCTATCGTTTTTCTGGCGCTGGAGAATATATTTTCAGATAAAGTAAAGCCCTGGCGAATGGTTATGGTTTTTTTGTTTGGCCTGATACACGGAATGGGCTTTGCCGGTGCACTGGCCGAATTGGGCCTGCCCAAATATGCTTTTTGGCAGGCGCTTATAAGCTTCAACATAGGTGTTGAACTGGGACAACTTACCATTATACTGGTAATGTATTTTGCGGTAGCTAAATGGTTTGGCGCAAAGCCCTGGTATAGGCAGCGCATTGTTATCCCTGCATCGGTGCTAATTGCATTGGTGGCCGGTTACTGGACAATTGAAAGAGTGTTTTTTACCGCAGCTACCTAAACCCTGCCTGAACTTTTTTTGTGTCAAATTGTTTTAGTTGCATGATAGTGAGATTGATTGCGCTGATAGCGGGCTTTGTGGGTATGGAGATAGTGGCGCAGGTAATGCACAAATACGTAATGCATGGCTTTTTATGGAGTTTGCATAAATCGCACCATCAAAAGGGTAAGGGTTTTTTTGAGTTGAACGATTACTACTTTGTAATTTTTGCCCTGCCGGGTATACTGCTTATTTTATCGGGTGCCAATGCCGGCTGGGACTGGCGCTTCTTTTTAGGTGCGGGTATTGCCTTGTATGGGTTTACCTACCTGGTGGTGCACGATGTAATTATTCATCAGCGGCTGCGCTGGTTTACAAAATTAAATAATGGTTATGTAAAGGCTATGCGCCGTGCCCATAAGGCCCACCATGCCAATGTAGATAAGAATGCTGCCGTATCGTACGGTATGTTATGGATAGATAAAAAATATTTTAAAGATACCCACCGGTAACAGCGAGCGGTTTAACTGCTTGCGCTTTGCCTGAACTTATTGACCTTTTTGTTGTTTAATCTGTTTGGCGGCTGATTAAACATGTGATTGGGGGCTGTAGTATGGTTAAAAAGAAGATTGTAATTATTGGAAGTGGTTTTGCCGGGCTTTCGGCTGCCGGCCTGTTGGCTAAAGAGGGGCACGAGGTAACTATACTGGAGAAGAACGACCAGCCGGGTGGCCGGGCCCGCATTTGGGAAAAAGACGGTTTTACTTTTGATATGGGCCCCAGCTGGTACTGGATGCCCGAGGTGTTTGAAACCTACTTTAACCATTTTGGAAAAACTGCTGCCGATTTTTACGATTTAAAGCGCTTAGACCCCAGCTACCGCATTTACTATAAAGAGGGTGAAACGATAGATGTGCCTGCCTCGCTGGATGAACTTGTTTTATTGTTTGAGGCCAAAGAGCAAGGCAGTGGCGAAAAGCTACGCCGGTTTTTAGCCGATGCCGAATACAAATACAAAACGGCGATGGCCGATTATGTTCACCGCATTGCTGATTCTATTACCGAGTTTTTCGATTTGAAACTGATTATTAAAAGTTTTCAGTTGCAGTTGTTTCAATCGTTGCGGCATGAGGTGCGCAACAAGTTTACCAACCCCTCGCTGGTAAGTTTGCTTGAGTTTCCGGTGCTGTTTTTGGGCTCTACGCCCGATAAAACGCCAGCCATGTATAGCATGATGAACTATGCCGATTTGGTATTAGGCACCTGGTACCCCATGGGCGGTATGAACCGCATTATACAGGCCATGCTGAATATATGTGAGCAAAATGGTGTAAAGATTTTGGTAAACCACGAGGTAACTAAAATCGATGTGCTTAAGAAAGCAGCAAAGTTTGTGCACGCAGCGGGTAGGGTATATGAAGCCGATGTGGTGATATCGGGCAGCGATTACAACCACACCGAGCAGTTTTTATTAAACGCAGAAGATAGAACCTACGATACTGATTATTGGGATAAGCGCACTATGTCGCCCTCATCGCTGCTGTATTATGTAGGTGTGAATAAAAAATTGCCCAATCTGCTGCACCACAACTTGTTTTTTGATGCCGATTTTGAATTGCATGCTCAGGAAATTTATACCAACCCCAAGTGGCCAACCTCGCCTTTATTTTACGCCTGTGTAACCTCTAAAACAGATAACACGGTAGCGCCGGAGGGCATGGAAAACCTGTTTTTATTAATGCCTTTGGCACCGGGTATAAAAGATACGGTGCTGCTGCGCGAAAAATACTTTCAGCTAATGCTGGAGCGGTTGGAAAAGCGGATAGGCACTAACGTACGCGATAGTATTGTGGTAAAGCGCAGTTATTGCATAAGTGATTTTAAGCAGGATTATAACTCGTATAAAGGTAACGCTTATGGGCTGGCCAATACTTTAATGCAAACAGCTGTATTAAAGCCAAAAATGATTTCGAAAAAGGTGAAGAACCTTTTTTATGCGGGGCAGCTTACTGTGCCCGGCCCGGGTGTTCCGCCTGCCATTATCTCCGGCGAAATGGTAGCCCGCGAAGTAAACCGCCGAATTAAAAAACAACTGATATAACACTACCCATGTTTAGTTTATTTGAGCAGACAGCAGCCGATTGCAGCAAAAGAATAACGCAGGCCTACAGCACCTCGTTTTCGTTAGGTATTAAAACACTCAGCAAAAATTATCATCAGCCTATTTATGGCATTTATGGTATGGTGCGCTATGCCGATGAAATTGTAGATACCTTTCACGATTTCAATAAACCATATCTGCTTGAAAAATTCAAGCGCGATACCTACGAGGCTATTGAGCAGAAAATAAGCATTAACCCGGTGCTGCATTCTTTTCAAAAAGCGGTGAATGAGTATGATATTCCGCTGCACCTGATAGATGCTTTTTTTAAAAGCATGGAAAGCGATTTGCACCAAACGGAATACAACCAGCAGGGGTACGATGAGTATATATATGGTTCGGCTGAGGTAGTGGGGCTAATGTGTCTTAAAGTGTTTGCCGGTAGCGATAAACAACTATACGAAAGCCTGAAAGCCCCTGCTAAAGCATTAGGCGCAGCCTTTCAAAAAGTGAACTTTTTACGGGATATGAAGAGCGACTACCAGGAGCGCGGCCGCGTGTATTTTCCGGGTGCCGATTTCGGACATTTTAAAGAAGAAACCAAGCAGAAAATTGAGGCAGAAATAGCAGAGGATTTTAAGGCTGCATACAAAGGTATAATGCAATTGCCTATGGGGGCAAGGGGTGGTGTGCTATTGGCGTATAAATATTACATGGGTCTTTTTGGTCGTATTAAGAAGGTGCCGGTAAGCAGCATAATAAATACGCGCATACGGGTGCCCGATTTTCATAAGGTATATTTACTGGCCGAAACACTGGTGCAACAACAGTTGAATATTTTAATGGTTGGATAGTGTAGCGCGCACACATGAAATATACCTACCTGCTTATAAACCTGTTTACCATTTTGCTGCCCCTGCTTACCTCTTTTGAGAGCAGGCTTAGTTTTTATAAGCAGTGGAAGTATTACCTGCCTGCAAATTTTTTTACTGCTGCTGTATTTTTAGTATGGGATTATTTTAAAACCAAATATGGCGTTTGGGGGTTTAATGAGAGCTACATTATAGGGCTAAAATTCTTTGGTCTGCCTTTAGAAGAAATTCTATTTTTTATAACCGTACCGTACTCCTGCATGTTTATTTATGCCAGCCTTACCTATGGTTTAAGCCGGTATAAATCTACCCTGGTGCCAAACAACACTGTAATTATTATAAGCCTTCTTTCGCTGGTAGCCTCGGTATATTTTATTCAAAAAGCATATACATTTTCGGTATTACTGGGTGCCGGGCTGGTTTTGCCATGGGTGGCGTTTAGCTTAAATCCCTCTCAGCTTCGCATTTTTCTTCTTACTTATTTAATAAGCCTGTTGCCTATGGCCGTGGTAAACGGTTTGCTTACGGCCTTGCCTGTTGTGGTTTACGACAACAGCGAAAATCTCAACTTGCGCATAGGCACCATACCCGTAGAGGATTTTATCTACTGCATCATTCTGCTAGGGATGAATATTGGCCTTTACGAATGGCTGAAGGCGAAATTTACGACTCGCCTGGCTCTATAAATTTCCATTCTAAAATCTGTTATGCGATTATAATCGCCGTTATTCCATTTCCACCATCTATTTTATTTTTTTTGCAGCAATTATTTTCAGAAAAAGCTAAAATGGTAAAATGAAGGGGTTATATGATGCACAGTTTGAGCGCGATAGCTGCGGAATTGGGTTTGTTGCAAATTTAAGAGGGAACAAAAGCCACGATAGCATAAGCAATGCGCTTACTATTTTAGAAAATATGGAGCACCGCGGCGCCTGCGGATGGGAGAATAATACCGGCGATGGCGCAGGTATTTTGCTGCAAATACCACACGAGTTTTTGATTGAAGAGTGTAGCAGCCTGGGTTTTACGCTGCCTGCCTTTGGCCGCTATGGAGTAGGTATGGTGTTTTTTCCTAAAGATGTAATGTTTAGAGAAGAGTGCCGCGGTGTATTTACCCGCTCGGCAGAGAAGTTGGGCTTAGAGGTACTGGGTTTTAGAAAAGTGCCCGTTAACCGCGAAGGCATAGGCCACTCAGCCTTATCAGTAGAGCCTGAGATAGAGCAGGTATTTGTGGCTTGCCCCGATAGTATAAACGATCCGGAAACTTTCGAGCGTAAGCTTTTTGTGCTGCGTAACTATTGCACCAACCTTATTAATAGTACCGTGCGTAAGGATGGTATTGGCTTTTACATAGCCTCGCTATCGCATAAATCGATAATATATAAGGGGCAGCTTACCAGCTTACAGCTTAGAGGCTACTTTACCGATTTAGAAGATAAACGGGTAGTATCTGCCTTTGGCCTGGTGCATTCGCGCTTTGCTACCAACACCTTTCCATCCTGGAAGCTGGCGCAGCCGTTCAGGTTTATAGCGCACAATGGCGAAATAAATACGTTGCAGGGCAACCTTAACTGGCTAAAGACAAGCGAGCAGAGTTTCTTTTCGCCCTACTTTACCAAACAGGAAATGGAAATGCTGCTGCCCATTATACCGGGGGCTCAATCTGACTCTGCCAGTTTGGATAACATGGTAGAGCTGCTAAGTTTTTGTGGTCGCTCATTACCGCATGTAATGATGATGCTGATACCGGAGGCCTGGGATAAAGATGATTTGATGGATCCGGTAAAGAAAGCCTTTTACGAGTTTCATGCCTCGTTTATGGAGCCCTGGGATGGGCCAGCCAGCATATCGTTTACCGATGGTAAAATAATAGGCGCTACTTTGGATAGAAATGGTTTGCGCCCTTCGCGCTACTGCATTACTAAAGATGACCGCGTAATTATGGCCTCCGAAACCGGTGTGCTGCCTGTGCCGCCGGATATGATTATTGAGAAGGGAAGATTGCAGCCCGGTAAAATGTTTGTGGTAGACCTTGAGCAGGGCAGGGTAATAAGCGATACGGAACTAAAAAACAAAATCTGTTCGCAAAAGCCTTACGAAGAGTGGCTGAAGAAGTATAAGATAAAACTGGAAGACCTGCCTGGCCCCCGAGTAATGTTTACGCACTTAGAACCAGCACAGGTATTCAAATATCAAAAGGCGTTTGGCTATACTACCGAGGATTTGGAAACCATTATTGCCCCCATGGCGCTGGATGCCAAAGAACCGGTAGGCAGCATGGGTACCGATGTGCCACTGGCGGTATTAAGCAACAAACCGCAACATCTTACCAGTTATTTTAAGCAGTTATTTGCGCAGGTAACTAACCCGCCTATCGACCCTATACGCGAGCGAAACGTAATGTCGCTTGTATCTTTCGTGGGTAACCACGGCAATCTTTTAACCGAAGATCAACTTAGTTGTCACACAGTGGCGCTTGAGCAACCGGTAATAGGCCATCTTGACTTAGAAAAGATACGCAGCATTGATACCGGCATGTTTCAAAGCAAAACATTGCAAAGTTATTTCAGGGCCGATGGCAAGCCGGGCTCGCTGCAAAAAGCGTTGGACCGTTTATGCCGCTATGCTACCGATGCGGTAGAGGATGGATTCGAGGTAATTATCATTTCCGACAGGGCAATCGATTCGCAGCACGCGCCTATACCCTCTATTTTGGCTACTTCCGCTATTCATCACCACCTTATACGCAAAGGTTACCGCGGTAAAGTAGGTTTAGTGGTAGAGGCCGGCGATGTTTGGGAGATTCACCATTTTGCCTGCTTAATTGCTTTTGGAGCTACCGCCATCAATCCGTATTTGGCGCTATCTACCATACGCACCATGAAGAACAGTGGTGCTATTAAAAGCGATCTTACCGTGCAGCAACTGCGGCTGAATTACATAAAGGCAGTTAACGACGGCTTGTTGAAGGTGCTCTCTAAAATGGGAATCTCTACCATTCAATCCTACCAGGGTGCGCAGATATTTGAAATACTGGGTATAAACCGCGAGGTGGTAGACAAATACTTTACCGGGGCTATTTCGCGCATTGAGGGCATTGGGCTGGATGAAATTGCCCGCGAGGTTTTGGTGAACCATAACTTTGGTTTTAGCCGGAAAGAAATTCCAACAGATAGGTTACAGCCCGGTGGCTTGTATAAATGGAATCGTAAGGGCGAGTTCCATTTGTTTAACCCGCAAACAATTCACCTGCTGCAACAGAGCACAGCCAATAATGATTATACGCAGTTTAAAAAATACAGCAACCTGGTAAACGACCAGGCCGAAAAAGCCTGCACCCTTCGTAGCTTGTTTGAGTTAAAAAAACAAAGGCCATCTATATCAATTGATGAAGTAGAACCTGCTGAGAGTATTTATAAGCGCTTTGCTACCGGTGCTATGTCGTTCGGTTCTATTTCGTGGGAGGCGCACACCACCCTTGCTATTGCTATGAACCGGCTGGGAGGTAAAAGTAATACTGGCGAAGGAGGAGAAGATGAATCGCGTTATACTAAATTGCCTAATGGCGATTCTATGCGTTCGGGTATTAAGCAAATTGCATCAGCACGTTTTGGGGTAACCAGTTTATACCTTACCGAGGCCGATGAGCTACAGATAAAGATGAGCCAGGGCGCGAAGCCGGGCGAAGGTGGGCAGCTGCCCGGCCACAAAGTAGATGACTGGATTGCCAAAGTGCGGCACAGTACACCCGGTGTAGGGCTTATATCGCCTCCACCGCATCACGATATCTATTCTATTGAAGATTTAGCGCAGCTGATTTTTGATTTGAAAAATGCAAACCGCAGCGCTCGTATTAGTGTAAAGCTGGTTTCTAAAGCTGGTGTGGGCACCATTGCTGCCGGTGTTACCAAGGCAAAGGCCGACGTAATTTTAATTTCGGGTTACGATGGCGGCACCGGTGCCTCACCTATTAGCTCGGTTAAACATGCAGGGTTGCCGTGGGAGTTAGGTTTGGCCGAAACACATCAGACTTTGGTGAAAAACCGCCTGCGCGGACGTGTGGTAATACAAGCCGATGGGCAATTAAAAACGGGCCGCGATATTGCTATTGCTGCCTTATTAGGTGCCGAGGAATTTGGTGTAGCTACCGCAGCGCTCGTTGCCGAAGGTTGTATAATGATGCGCAAATGTCATTTAAACACCTGTCCGGTAGGCGTTGCTACGCAAGACCCTGAGTTGCGCAAAATGTTTACCGGCCGTGCGGAGAATGTAATTAACCTGTTTAAGTTTTTAACGCAGGAGTTGCGCGAAATAATGTCGGAACTTGGCTTTAGAACCATAGAGGAGATGGTGGGCCAATCGGATTGTTTAACCATACGCGATAACATTACGCACTGGAAACACAAAATGTTGGACTTATCGCCTATACTTTACAAAGACCCGCTCAGTGCAACCACTCCATTATATAAGCAGGAGGAACAGGACCATGGCTTAACAGGAGTGTTAGATTTCACCCTGCTCGAAAAAGCGGCACCTGCATTAAGCAAAGGCGAAAAAATAATAGTGCAAAGTGCTATTAAAAATACCGACCGCGCTACCGGTGCTATACTAAGCAACGAGATAACTAAAAAATACGGAGGCGCCGGTTTGCCCAACGATACTATCCACGTAAACTTTACAGGCACCGCAGGGCAAAGCTTTGGTGCGTTTGGCACCACCGGTGTTACTTTTGAACTGGAGGGAGATGCCAACGATTATTTTGGTAAGGGCCTTTCGGGTGCCACGCTGATTGTTTACCCTAGCCATAAAGCCGGTTTTGTGCCCGAGCAAAATATAATAGTGGGTAATGTTTCATTTTATGGTGCTACAGGTGGCGATGCTTATATACGTGGGAAAGCGGGCGAGCGTTTTTGCGTGCGCAATTCGGGTGCTACGGCAGTAGTAGAAGGCATTGGCAGCCACGGCTGTGAGTATATGACCGGTGGGACAGTAGTTGTGCTGGGCGAAACCGGCAGCAACTTTGGCGCTGGCATGAGCGGCGGTATTGCTTATGTATACGATGTAAAAGGGAACTTTGGGCAGATGTGTAATAAAGAAATGATAAGCCTGGAGGAACCGGATGAAGAAGATATAAAAGTGCTTAAGCAGCTACTGGGCAACCATCTAACATACACGCGCAGCGCCGTAGCGGAACTTATATTGAAAGATTTTGAAGAGCAGCTAAAGTATTTCACCAAAGTATACCCTAAAGAGTATAAAAGAGTAGTAACTGAAAAGCTGAACAAGCTAAAAGAATTAAGCGCAAAATAATTGTATAACCTGCATTTTGAATTGAACGATTAAATGGGAAAACCAACCGGATTTTTAGAATTTGCCCGCACACTGCCTGATAAGATAGCAGTAGAAGAGCGTATTAAAAACTATAAAGAGTTTGTTTTAAGTTATAGTAACGAGCAGTTAAATCAGCAATCGGCGCGTTGTATGAATTGTGGTGTTCCTTTTTGCCATAATGGATGCCCACTTGGTAATTTTATACCGGAGTTTAACGATGCCGTTTATAAAGAGAACTGGAAAGAGGCGTATGATATTTTATCCTCTACCAATAATTTTCCTGAGTTCACCGGGCGCATTTGCCCTGCCCCTTGCGAGAGTGCCTGCGTCTTGGGGATTAATAAACCCGCTATTGCTATTGAAGAAATTGAAAAACACATAATCGAAATTGCCTTCGAAAAAGGCTTGGTAGTGCCTAAGACACCTTTAGTGCGTAGCGGTAAAAAAGTGACGGTAGTAGGTTCTGGCCCAGCCGGCCTGGCAGCAGCGGCACAATTAAATTATGCCGGACATACAGTAACCGTATATGAACGCGATGACCTGCCGGGCGGATTATTGCGCTACGGTATACCTGATTTTAAGTTAGAGAAGTGGGTGCTCGATAGGCGCATTAAAGTAATGGAAGAAGAAGGGATTGTGTTTAAATGCAATACGAATGTAGGCCACACCCTTAGCATAAATGATTTGTTGCGCGAGAACCACGCCGTTATTCTTTCGGGTGGTTCAACCGTTCCGCGCGATTTGAATATACCGGGCCGCGAAGCACAGGGCGTTTATTTTGCCATGCAGTTTCTCAAACAGCAGAATAAGCGGGTAAGTAATATCAACTTTGAAGAAGCGCCTATACTTGCCACCAGTAAGAATGTAATAGTAATTGGTGGTGGCGATACAGGCTCGGATTGTATTGGCACTAGCAACCGCCAAGGGGCAAAATCAATCACGCAGTTTGAATTATTGCCAAAGCCTTCAGCAGAGCGCACTAAACAAATGCCATGGCCTATGTATGCTGCCGTTTTAAAAACCACCAGCTCGCATGAGGAAGGATGCGAACGCAAATGGGGTATAAGCACTAAGGAATTTATAGCTGATGCAAATGGACAGCTAAAAGCACTAAAGGTAGCCGACGTAGAATGGGCCCTGGCGCCGGATGGGTCATTAAAAAGCTTTACCGAAGTGCCGGGCAGCGAAAGAGAAATGCCATGCGAACTTGCCTTACTCGCTATGGGTTTTCTACATCCCGAAAAAGAGGGTGTGTTGGATGAACTTAGCCTGGAGGTTGACCAAAGGGGTAATGTTCGGGCTACCGAAAAAGATTACCAAACCAAAATACCGAAAGTGTTTACCTGCGGCGATATGCGCCGCGGGCAATCGTTAGTGGTTTGGGCTATATCCGAAGGTCGTGAATGTGCCCGCAGCGTAGATACATTTTTAACAGGCAGTTCGGTTTTAGAGAGCAGAGATAGTAGCATGCTGCAGGTGTAAAATTACCTGCAGCAGTACCCTACTTTATCAAACTAAAACACAGAGTTTTGTATAACCCATTGCTGCGTATATGCACAAAATAAACTCCCGCAGCATAATCCTGTAAGTCCATATCCATTTTAGTTTCAGCCTTAACGGTTGGTAAAATTATCTGACCAAGCGCATTTACTATTTGAATTTCCGCAGTTCCCTCGCTCCATTCAATAGTGAAGTGGCCATTAGTAGGATTAGGGTAAAGCTTAAATTCGGTAGAGCCCAAGACATTATTTAATCCAACACTGGTTACATTAAAGGCAGCAGAGGTGTCGGTGCAGCCATTAGCATCGGATACTAGTACGCGGTAATTACCGGTAGTGGTTATTGTGATTTGTTGCAAAGTATCGCCGGCAATAGCTGAATCATTTTTAAGCCATTGGTAAGTAGCAAAGCCTTGCGTTAGCAGGGTGTCGGAGTTTTTAGTTATGGTTGGTTGTGGTAAATCCCTTATTGCCAAATCCAGCGTAACTATACTGTCGCAGCCTGCGGGCGTTTGCAATGTATCGTAATATAAGCCAGCCTGCGATATTGATAGATTATTAAAGGAATAGCTATCACCTTTGCAAATTGTATCGCTAATGGTGTTTTGCAATATCGGCGCAACTGTTAGATTAAGGGTTACAATGCTATCACAACTATTTGCACTTTGCACGGTATCATTGTATATGCCCGATTGAGTAAGTTGCTGCCCATTAAATGAGTAACTACTTCCTACGCAAATCGTTGTGGTTACGCTACCGGTTAAAGTTGGGTTAACTATTAATGTAAGGGTAATAATACTATCGCAGCCATTGGCGTTCTGTAAAGTATCGCTATAGGTTCCCGCATTTGATATTTGCTGTCCGTTGAAGGTGTAGCTGCTTCCGGAGCAAATCGTTGCGGCCAGGCTGCCGGTTAAAGTTGGATTAACTATTAGTGTAAGGGTAATAATGCTATCGCATCCATTGGCATTTTGCAGGGTATCGGAATATGTGCCGCCTGATGTTAATTGTTGTCCGTTAAACAGGTAGCTGCTGCCGGCACAAATTGTTTGTGTTCTGCTGGCTGTTAACGCCGGGCTTACGGTTAAGCTAAGTGTTACAATACTGTCGCAGCCATGTATGGTTTGAAGTGTGTCCTTGTAACTACCGGAGGTAGTTACCAAAATTCCGTTAAATGAATAGCTGTTGCCGCTGCAAATAGTAGCGCTAAATTGCGATGCTGCCGGCTGATAAACCGTAACAGTTTGAGAAGCAGTAGCTGAACAGTTAACTCCAACGGTTGCGGTAACTGTATAGGTGGTAGTAGCTGTTGGTGAAATAGTTATAGTAGGGTTATTGCCAAGATTATTGCCCCAGGTATAAGTGTTGCCCCCGTTGGCAGTAAGGGTGGTGTTTTGTCCGCTGCATAATTGCACAACCCCTGAAATATTTGCAATAGGTGAGGTGGTTACGCTAACAGTTTGAGAGGCCGTAGCGGAACAGTTGTTGGCGTTGGTTACTGTAACGGTAAAGGAGGTAGTATTCGCTGGCGAAACGGTTATCTGTGGGTTTGTACCAAGGTTGTTAGCCCACACATATGAAGTTCCTCCACCGGCTGTAAGCGTAGCCTGTAGGCCTGAGCAAATTGTGGTTGGCCCGTTTATAGTTGCCTTTGGTAGCTGGTTGACAGTTACAGTTTTGCTGGCTGTAGCCGTGCAAGTGTTAGCATCGGTTACGGTTACTGTGTATGTTGTTGTGGTAGTTGGCGATACAGTTACAGCGGCATTGCTACCCAAAGAATTGCTCCACGCATAAGAGCTACCACCGCTGGCGGTAAGCGTAGCGCTTGCGCCATTGCAAATAGTTACAGTGTTAGGAGAGATACCTGCGGTTGGTAGCTGGTTTACAATTACAGTTTTGGTTGCCGTTGCTGTGCAGGTATTAGCATCGGTTACAGTTACCGTGTATGTTGTTGTGGTAATTGGCGATACTGTCACTGCGGCATTGCTCCCCAATGAATTACTCCAGGCATAACTGGTCCCCCCACTTGCAGTAAGTGTTGTGCTTGCGCCATTGCAAATAGTTATGCTATTAGGCGAGATGCCGGCTGTTGGCAACTGATTTACGGTTACTGTTTTACTGGCTGTAGCCGTACATGTATTAGCATCGGTTATAGTTACAGAGTATGTTGTTGTATTCGTTGGCGATACAGTTACCGCAGCACTGCCACCCAACGAATTACTCCAGGCATAACTAGTACCTCCAGTCGCAGTAAGTGTAGCGCTGGCACCATTGCAAATGCTTGCGGTGGCAGGCGAGATGCCAGCCGTTGGCAGTTGATTAACCGTTACAGTTTTGCTGGCTGTGGCCGTGCAGGCATTAGCGTCGGTTACGGTTACGGTGTATGTTGTTGTAGTTGTTGGTGATACAGTTACAGCGGCATTGCCGCCCAATGAATTGCTCCACGCATAGCTGCTGCCACCGCTTGCTGTTAGCGTAGCGCTTGCACTACTACAAATAGTTATGGTGTTAGGAGAGATGCCTGCGGTTGGCGGCTGATTTACAGTTACCGTTTTGCTGGCAGTTGCCGAGCAGTTTGAGCCATTGGTTACGGTTACAGTATAAGCTGTAGTAGTAGTAGGCGATACTGTTATAACTGTATTGCTGCCCAGCGAGTTGCTCCATGCATAGGTAGTTCCACCACTTGCCGTAAGTGTAGCGTTCGTGCCGTTACAAATAGCTGCAGTTAATGGAGAAATTGCTGCTGTAGGATTTGAATTTACGGTTAGGTTTAAGGTAACAATACTATCACAACCTGCAGCGTTAACCAAAGTATCTAAATATACCCCTTGTGTGGTGCGGTTAACGCCATTAAACAAATACGATTGCCCCTGGCAAATGCTTTGGTTGATGGTGCCTGTTGTTTTTTGTCGAATGGTAAGGTTAACAGTAATAATACTATCGCAGCCCACGCTATTGCTAATGGTATCTCTGTATGTTCCGGAGGTAGTCCATGTGTAAAGTCCGCTTGGCGATGCATAACTACCACAAACATTAGGGCTTATACTCGCTGTGGTAGCCACGCAGCAGGCTCCAAATTTCATTATATATCCATCCTTGCCTCCATCGGCAACAAGGTTGAAGGTCCCTGCGTTGGGGTCAAAGTCAACGGTGTTTTCAAAGGCACCCGTTAGATATAAACTCCCGCTTGCGTCAATTTGCAGGGCACTGCCTCTGTCATCACCGGTTCCTCCCATTCTCTTTGCCCATATATAAACTCCGTCCGTATCTAACTTCGATATAAATATATCGGCCCCGCCAGCGGAAATAAGGTTGTTTACTGCTGCCTCCGGATTGAAATCAACCGTTCCCTGAAAGGAACCGGTGGTGAAAATATTGCCTGAGGCATCTAATTTAATAGACGAGCAAAAATCGGGCAGGGTGCTGCCTATTCTATTGGCCCACAAGTAATTTCCCGAAGCATTTAATTTGGAAATAAAAATATCGTTAGATCCGGCCGATGTTAGAGTGATAGAACCTACACCGGGATTAAAATCAGCCGTACCCTGAAAGTTGCCGATGGTATAAACGTTGCCTGAAGCATCGCACAGGATACCTTGACCAAATTCGGCGTTTGTACCACCTAGTGCTTTAGCCCAAACAAGATTGCCGGAGCTATTTAACTTAACTACAAATACATCTGTAGAACCTGCTGAAGTAATGTTGCTTGTACCTGCGCCCGGGTCAAAATCAGCAGTACCCTGAAAATGTCCTGTTACGTACACGTTGCCGCTGGCATCCACCGCAATAGCGTTGCCCACATCGCCGGATGTGGGATTTCCCATACTTTTTGCCCAAACCAAATTGCCCGAAGCATCCAGCTTAGAAACGAAAATATCCTGGTAGCCCGAAGATACCAGGTTGCTTGTACCGGCACCCGGGTCAAAATCGGTAGTACCTCCATATCCGCCGGTAGTATAAATATTTCCGGCATCGTCTAATGCCAGCGCGTTCGATTCGCTGCTCGAATAATTTCCCGTAATATAAGGCTGGCTTTTGGCCCAAACAAAGGCACCGGTGGTTGATAGTTTCAGAATAAATATTTCAGGGGCCCCAGAAAGAAGATTGAAAATGCCGCCACCGGGATTAAAATCGCAGTTGCCATAGAACTGACCGGTAATATACATATTGCCGGAAGTATCTACTTTAATCGAGTTGGCATATACCGAAACATTAGACGTTATCCGTCCGCCCCAAAGAAGATTTCCGTTGGCATCTAATTTTGTAATATAAAAGGCGGGGGTAGTGCCCGAATTGAAGTTAAGTGCCGTTGCTCCCGGGTCTACATCTATCAACCCCGAAAAATTTCCAACCGAGTATACGTTGCCTTGCTTATCGGTTGCCACGGAATTACCATAATCTGTGTTTGCTCCACCTATTCTACCTGCCCACGTAAACTGGCTGTTATCGTTAGGTATTATGGTAAGGTTTAGGCTGATAATGCTATCGCAGCCTGCTGCATTGGTAAATGTTTGGGTATAAGTGCCACTGGCAGTGTAGGTTTGTCCGTTAAGCGTAAAGCTACCGCAAGCGCTTTCGGTAATGTTGGTTACCGGCGAGGAACAATTTGTAAATTCAGAGGCGCCTATATCTCTTCTGCCGCCATTTACAATGCCATTTTGCGCATTCGATAAATCGGTAGGTGTTCCCCCATTAATAGCTACGCTGTTAGCATTGGGCATCATGTTAGGGGTGCTACCACCATAAAAATTAAGGGGTCTCAGGCTCATGCCGGCAATACTCACCCCCAATTGGTCGGTTCCCTGGCTGCCAATAACAGAAGCATCGCTAAACAGGTTATAACCCTGCGAAGAGATACTGCTTGCTGCGGAGTAACTATACATGCCTACACCCGAGTTTTGTGCTACAATACTGCTTTTTACCCCCAGATAGGAAGATGCGGCTAATTTACCTTTCGAAAAAATACCACTGCCTGAGTTAGGTGATTGGTTGTAAACTATGGTAGAGTTGGTAACGGTTACATTGCTGGATACATTCCAGCTACCGGTAAGCACAAAAGCAGTGGAGTAGATTCCTCCATAACCTGCGGTGGTATTTCCGTTATAGGCAATGGTAGACTTAGATACTGTTACCGTGCTTACCGCGTTATCATCGTCGGTATTAGCCTGCGCAAAAATACCCCCGCTGGTATTGCTGTATATACTGCAATACGAAACATCCATTTCGGTTTGTACACTGGTAGAATTGTTAAGCGAAATAACAGAAGCAATACCAAGGCCGGTGTTTTGAGCGATTGTTGAGTTGGAAAAGGTGCTGCTGATGCGAGGTACACTTTGCTGTAAAAAGAAATATATAATACCTCCGTAAGTGCCGCCGGCGGTATTATACTTTAAAGTAGAGCTATCCATAGTAAAATAACGGCCATCGTAAAAAATGGCACCTCCATCCAGGCCGCAGCGGTTAGAAGTAAAGTTGCAGTTTACCACATCGAAGGTTGAAACGGTAGTGCCTGCTACACGTATTGCTCCACCCGCCAGGCTGGTGCGATTGGAATCAAATGTACAGCCATTCAGTAGAATGGATTGGCATAGTTGATTATAAATAGCCCCGCCTTCGGTTGTCGCTGAATCGTTGCTGAAACTTGAATTGATTATTTGCAAATCGCCATTGTAAAAATGAATGGCGCCACCGCGTTGCGTAGCGAGGTTATTTTTAAAAATGCAGTTTTTTACGTGCAGGGTTGCGCCTGTGGCCGTAACATAAACCGCACTGCCGTTGGTGGCGCGGCTGTTTATAAACGCAAGACTGTCTAAAACAGCACCTGTTCCGTAAAAGGAAAGTATACGGCTGGTGCCCTGGCCACTGATGTATAAGGTGTTACTCGCAGAGCGCAGGCCGATAATTACCAGGTTGTTGGAGGTGGATATTTCAGTCAAAAGCTTAATGGTATCATTTCCACCGCTCACCAGCGATGGGTCGAACCGAATTGTATCCGAAGTAGTAGAAATATTTACGGCATTGCGTAAAGAGCCGGCACCCGAATCGTTGTGGTTGGTAACTACGTGGGTGGTGGCATTGGAAGAAGTAAAGGCCAGCAATAAAAGTACAAGCAGGTGCAGTTTTTTCATAAATCTCATTTGCATTAGGCGTAAGGGTTTAAACACGGCTCAAACCTGATTAATAATTAAATGCACCAGCCATTAAAAAGTGGTTTTAAATATGAATCTTTATGTCCTTAAACTAATACTTAAGCAATAGCTTATGCGAAAACAGGATCACCTGGTGTCTCTTATTTCATCTCTTACGCAGGGTGAAAGGAAGTTTTTTGTGCAACAAAGCCGTAGCGGTCAAGAGGGAAAAAGTTATTTAAAATTATATGAACTATTATGTAGGCATAACAATTATAACCCCGATACTTTATGCAAAGCACTAAATAAGAGCAAAACAGCGTTGGCGAATGAAAAGAAATATTTAGAGAAAAATCTTTTAAGCAGCTTGCGGCAATACTACGAAGACAACACGCACGTGAGCATACTGAACCGCATTGCCGACGGTGTGTTGTTAATGGAGCGGAATCAACCCGAAATGGCCAATGTAGCGATAAAAGGGGCTATAAGGTCGGCTACTGTTTCCCATCAATATGCACTGGCTTTTCACAGCCACGGGCTTATGCTCACGCTAAGCAGCGACCCTTTCGTTTCATTTAACGAAACTGAGGCAACCAGCCAGTATCATTTAGAGAAAATGAAAGAGATGGCGGAGCAAATAAGGTTAACGGTAGACTTTGAAATGTTGAATGCAGAGGCCTTTGCCGCTTACACTAAACGGAAGAAAGATATAACTGAAGCACACCGCAAAGAAACGCAGCGGCTATTGCGCAATCGCTTGTTGAAGAAAGATTACCCAAGCTTCGATTTAATGTGCTATAAATATAATTTGCTGGCATTGCTTAACGCGCGGCTTGGCGATACTGCCGCCAGCGTAGAAGCCAATAGAAAGTGTTTGGAGATTTATGAACAGCAACCGGTAATAGATGTACTGGGCTATTGGAATGCAGTAGCTAATCTTACACAATCTATTATAACACACAGCAGTGGCAAAATGTATAAAGATTGGATGGCAAAGCTGGATTCGCGTTACTATCGGCACTTGCCGGTAGATGCTGCGCAGATAGATAAACTACTGCAGGCGCATAAAAGCATTTTCACAGCCGGTGCCTATTTGAGTTTATTGCACAATAATGAGATTGCGGCAGAAACCGTAAGGCTTTTTACAAAGCGATTTAGTAAGAAGTTTGTGCAGGAAAAGACGATGATAACCGCCTCACATTTTGCAACCACAGCGCTTAAAGTAGCTACTTGTAGTTTTTTAATTGGCGATGTTGAAGATTGTATTGACATACTTAACCGGCTATTTAATGAACCTGGCGAGAACCTTGGCCCGGCGGCCGGTAAAAGCGCCCGATTGCTTTTTATAATGGCACATTTGGAGTGGAACAATTTTCAACTCATTCCGGGCTTGGTACCGGGCACTATTAACTATCTTAAAAAGGCAGGTGAATATGGTGCTGCGGAGGAAATGATTTTAAAGCACTTGGTGCAGCTGGTAAAACCACTTAAAAAAAGCGAACGTCGGTTGTGGTTTGGATCGTTTAAACAAGTTATAGAAAAAATTGCCACCGGCAATAAAGAACAAGCCGGGTTAAATCTCTTTCCATTTCAAAAATGGATTGAAAGAAACCATAAAGTTTAAAGTTAACCTGCTTTATTTTACTATGTACAGCTTTAAACTTGTAATTGCCTTAGCTTGCTTTATACGGACAAAATAAATTCCCGCTGCGATATCAATCATTGTAGGTACGCCATGCATGATTTGTTTTTCGGCCATTACAATTTGCCCTATAGCATCGGTAATTTCCACGTAATGCGGTTGTTTATCAGAAAACTCAATTACAAAATTTCCGGTAGATGGATTAGGGAATAGTTTTATTCCCGTAGCCGCTTCCAGTAATTGTAACCCAACCGTTACGGCGTTAAAATCTGCCGAGCGGTTTTTACAGCCATTAGCATCCGTAATTTCTACATAGTAAGTGCCGGCTTGAGTAATATTTAAATGTTGATCGGTGGCTCCACCAATAATGGTATTGTTTCTATACCATTGGTAACTAATGGCGGGCGATGATGTAAGTGTATCGCCGGATCGTGTAACTGAAGGCACGGCAGGTAAACTATTAACTGTAATTGCCACTGGTGTTGATACAGCCGAACAGTTATTAATGCTGGTAACGGTTACAGAGTAATTGCCAACAAACTTTACATAAATGCTTTGCGTGGTTGCGTTTGTGCTCCAGCTATAACCCGGGTGGCCTACTGCCGCGCTCAACAATACACTATCGCCCTGGCAAATAGCTGTATCTCCATTTACAGTAATAGCGGCATCGGGTAAAGTATTTACCAATAAGTTTAAAGTAACTACGCTGTCGCAACCGTTAATGGTTTGCAGTGTATCAGTATATGCGCCGTTTTGTGTTAGCGGCTGGCCGCCAAAAGTATAACTGCTGCCCTGGCAAATAGCCTGGTTAAACTGCGATGCAGCAGGCTGATAAACCGTTACAGTTTGCGAGGCAGTAGCAGAGCAGTTAGCACCCACAACTGCAGTAACACTATACGTTGTAGTGCCGGTTGGCGTTTCTGTGATCGAGGCATTTGTTCCTAACCCATTGCCCCACTGGTAGGTGTTGCCCCCATTAGCCGTAAGCGTTACGCTCTCTCCGGCGCAAATATGCGTGGGGCCTGTAATGGTAGCAGTGGCTATGCTTGTTACGCTTATGGTTTGTTGTGCGGTAGCCGAACAATTATTGTTGTCGGTTACCGTAACTATATAGGTGGTGGTATTAACGGGGTTAACGGTTACCTGTGCATTGGTGCCAAGTCCATTGTTCCAATTGTAGCTGTTGCCTCCGCTTGCTGTAAGCGAGGCCGAAAGGCCTGAACAAACGGTGCTCGGACCGTTTATGGCTGCCGCGGGCAATGCATTAACCGTAACTATTTTGGTTGCAGTGGCGCTGCAATTATTGTTATCGGTTACTGTTACATCATAGCTGGCAGTACTAGTAGGTGCTACCGTTATGGCTGCGTTGTTGCCCAAACCATTACCCCATGCAAAGCCGTTTCCTCCACCAGCCGTTAGGGTGGTACTTTCTCCTGCGCATATGGTAACTGATGTCGGCGAAATAGTGGCCGTTGGGTTAGGATTAACGCTTACTGTTTTAGTGGCACTGGCGGTGCAGTTGTTAGCATCGGTTACTGTAACGCTATAAGTGGTAGCTATTGTTGGCGAAACTGAAACAGAGGCTGTGTTGCCCAGGGCATTGCTCCACACATAACTGATACCTGCGCTTGCAGTTATTGTTGTGCTTGCTCCGTTGCAAACAGCGGCGTTTTGAGGCGATATGCTTGCAGCAGGGCCCTGATTTACGGTTACTGTTGTGTTGGCAGTAGCGGTACAGGCGCTTCCATCACTTACTGTAACCGAATAGGTTGTTGTGCTAGTTGGCGATACGGTTATAGTATCGTTGCTGCCCAATGAATTACTCCAGGCATATCCTGTTCCGCCTGTAGCTACCAGTGTTGCGCTGGCACCGTTGCATATGGTTACGCTTGCAGGCGAAATAGCCGCCGCAGGGGCCGGATTTACAGTAACTACCTTTGATGCGGTAGCGGTACAGCCATTAGCATCGGTAACGGTAACGGTATAAGTGGTTGGGCTGGTTGGCGAAACAGTTACAGTAGCTGTATTGCCCAATGAGTTGCTCCATGCATAGCTGGTTCCGCCGCTGGCTGTAAGGTTGGCGCTGCTTCCGTTGCATATAGCAACTGTTGATGGAGAAATGCCCGCTGTTGGATTAGGGTTTACGTTTACAGTTTTGCTGGCACTTGCAGTGCAGCTGTTGCCATCGGTTACAGTTACTGTATACGTGGTTGCAGTAGTTGGCGAAACCGATACTACGGCGGTATTGCCTAATGAATTACTCCAGGCAAAACTTGTTCCTCCACCGGCGGTTAGTGTAGTGCTTAAGCCATTACAAACAGCCGCATTCGCGGGCGAAATAGTTGCAGAAGGATTGGTGTTAACCGATACCGTTTTGGTAGCAGTAGCGGTGCAGTTGTTTGCCCCCGTAACGGTTACAGTATAAGTAGTAGCGATGGTAGGCGAAACGGTTACGGCTGCGGTGTTCCCCAGTAAATTGCTCCAGGCGTAACTAGCACCTCCATTGGCGGTAAGGGTAGCGCTGGCGCCATTACATATTGCAACTGCATTTGCCGGTGCAATATTTGCCGGTGGAGCAGTGTTTAGGGTAAGGTTAATGGTTAAAATGCTGTCGCAGCCCAGCGAATTGGCAATGGTATCGGTATAAGTGCCGTTTGTTGACCAGGTATAGCGTCCGCTGGGCGAAATATAGGTTACGCAACTGGTAGCATTAATAGTTGCAGTAGTAGCTGTGCAGCCTGCGTTGGCTACGGTGGCACCTAAATCTACCGGGGTGTAATTAGCGCGTAAAAATCCATCTATATCATAACCTGTAGTTAAGTTGGTAGTGCCGGCCATGTTTGCGGGCGAGTTTCCGGGTATATGTAAGTCAGGTGCTGTGCCGCTGGTGCTTACATATAAAGGGTCAGCAGAAATAGTATGAGTATCGAAACCATAGCCCGCAAATTGCATAGACGACAGTGTATAGTCGGTGCCACCCGTGTTGTTAAAAATATAGTTAGTGCCGGTGCCATATACATCGTTATAGTTGCAAATAGCATTGGCGGCAGCGTTTAAATAAATACCATAGTTTTTACCTGTACCGGTAGTGGTTGTGCGCTCGTTTACAAAAATATTGTTCATTAAAAACAAGCTATCATACACCGTGCTGCTGTAAATAAGCATGCGCCTGAAGGCGTATGAGTTGAGGTTGTTGCTGTACGTGTTATTGTTGGTGCCGCCTATATAAACGCTGTTGTGGTAAATGCCCACTTTTAAATTTACATTGTTGTTATTGGTGTTATCCCATATACCCGAGATTAACGCATTTTGTATGCTGCTGCCATCTGACGGACGAAGCCCCAGAGATATAATATTATTGTAAACAGCATACTTGCCAAGTGATGCTGTAGGCAGATAAATACCTGTTAATCCTACAAAGTTAGCCGCTGCGCCAATGTTGTTGGGCGCTGTAAGGCCGTAAATTTTATTGGCACTAACTGTGGTATTGCCGGTGCCTGCATTGGCAACTATGCCATGCAGGTAGCTGGTGTTGCTGCCGGCACCGTAGGTAGTACGCAGGTTGTAAAGTGTATTGCCGGAAATGGTATGGTTAGAAGCGTTGGCAGCCTGCACACAAATGCCGGCCATAACGCTGCGCTGGTAAGTGCCTAGCTGTTGGCTCGAAATGCCGCCGCCGCCATTGATAGGAAAATACTGGTTAATGTTGCTGGCATTATTGGTTGTTAGATTAAATACCTGGTTATTGGTAATAGTTGAATTGCCAATAAGCCCGCTGCTGTAGCAGTAAATGCCAATTACATCGCCGTACGTCCAGCCGGTAGGCGGGTAAGCACTGTTAGATGTTAGGTTGGCGATTATATTATTATTAATAGTAACAGCACCGGTGCTTTGGCTCCATATACCTAATGTAACGCCCATGCCGCCTGCGTGTACACTGTTGCTGTCTGTAGCGCTGCCTATGGTATTGCCCGAAACAGTTGCTACGCTGGCGCCCCCTACGTTTATGCCACAAAAAGTTTGGCTGCCACTATTTGGGTTACTTAAGCGTATATTTTGGATAGTGTTGTTGGTGACCGATACCGTGCCACTTACATATATACCGGTAAAGTCGTTATAAGTAGTGTAGCCCCTATAGCCGTTAAAAATCCACGGGGTGCCTGCTGCGCCGCATTGTTTACTGCGACCGCCAATGTAATTGCCCGAAATTTCGTTGCCGGAGCCTGAACCAGGTGCAAAGTAAATACCTGTTAAAAATGAACCGCTGGTGGTAAGCGTTGAATAGAAACTGTTACCTGTAATTTTCCAATTACCGGCCGTGTTACCGGTAGATGTTATAACTATACCACCATTAGTAGGCGGGCCATTACTAAAACCCTGAAAGTTATAAATCTCGTTATCCTTAATGGTAATTGAGCCATTATCTCTGGGTGCGGCAGAGCCGGTAGATGTAATAACAGTGTATGATGCAGCTGCGTTATTGCCTATCCGGCAATTTTGTATTACATCATTAATATTACCCAGGCTTTGCGTGCTGGTGCCGAATAAAATAGTAGAAGAACTGCTGCCGCCGCTGCAAAGAATATCTAAGTATTGAAGCGTGTCGTTATGGGCATAGTTTATAAAACGGAAAACGGGCACAGCGGCGCTGGCAAGGGTGTGTTTAAACTGCCATTGATTGGTAGTGCCCTGTCCCCCGGGGCGGCCATCAAAGGTTATATCGTGTGCCTGATTTAAATCTATCAGGGCAAACGTAGCGGTAGTTCCGGCAGTTATTAAAGGTGTGCTTACTGCGCTGTTAGGGCGTATAGTTACTTTACCGGGGCCATTAAATGTGGTAAAAACAATAGGAAAAGTTTCGGTGCCCGTATAGTTGCTGCTAAATTCAAAAATGCAATCGCCGTTCAGGGTGTTGTTGTTTAATAAAGTCGCTAACTCTGTAAGGTTATTTATAGTGGTGCTTCCCACTGTGCCGGGTATAGCGTATGTGCCGCCGGTAATTTGTGCTGTTAAGCGAATGGTGCCTAAGCAAAAACAAAAAAATAAGATAAGTGCCGACTTTGCGTTAAAATGCTTCATTGCTATGAATTGATTTGCCAATAAAAAGACTTTGCGTGAAAAGCTTAAAATAAATGAAGCTGTAAATATACTCGGCAGAGTGAGATTGAGCAAAGAATGGGAGAGCGGTAAAAGTTAAAAGTGCTCCATACTGATAGCATAGCATTTTTAGGTATTGAAAAGTACGAAAATGGTCAATAAAGTGCAGGGGGGATGTAAAAAGCCGCCCTTGTGGGGGCGGCTCTTTTTAGATTAGCAACTGCAAGTTCCCTCGCAGTTGCAGCTATCGCCACAATTGCAATTTTCGCTTTTAGCGGAGCAGGTGCAGATGGTGCAATTACATTCCTGGCAATTGCAATTTGGGTTTCCGCAGTTTTTGCTGGCGGGTTTAGCGCTTAGGCTGTTTGTTGTTTTCATTTTAACTGTTTTAGTTATTTAATGATGCAAACATACGTCCGCCAACCCGCGCTGTGGTTATACTAATTTGGGTAACTGTTATATTACTTTGGGTTTAAACTTTATCCAGCGCCTTGCGTTTAGCGGCACCAACTTCTTTATAATAAGAAGGGGTTAAACCGGTTATTTTCTTAAACTGGCTGGATAGGTGTGCCACACTACTATAATTAAGTTCTAAAGCAATTTCAGATAGTGTAAGCTGCCTGTATACTATTAATTCTTTGGCTTTTTCAATTCGCTGCTCAATAAAATATTGTTCAATGGTACGCCCCTCTATTGCCGAAAACATACTGCTAAGGTGAGTGTATTCGTAGTTCAATTTATCCGATAAAAACTTTGAGAGATTAAGCTTGGTTTCACTTTTGCCATCTTCATTACGGGCTTTTTTAATTATCAATTGCTTGGCCTTTTCTATAAGTATGGAGGTATGGCTGTCAATTAATTCAAAGCCTACGCTTTCCAGCTCTTTCAACAAAATGTCTTTTTGCTTTTCAGTTAGCTTATCGCGTAAGTGTATTTCGCCAAAAATTACTTTATCAAAAGGTATAGCGGCTTTGGTTAAAATATCTTCCACGGTTAAAATGCACCGCCGGCAAACCATATTTTTTACCAGTAATATAGATGATGACATATTGTGTTTTACGCAAAAGTGGATGTAAACAATTTATTTCAGCAACACTCAAAATAGAAATATTTTCGGTTAATAGCGCAACCATTGTTTATTTGATTAGATGCATAGAATACTTCAGGAGGTAATTAATTCAATACAACCCTTACCTAAGGTTTCGAAAACCTATATGCTATTAATAATTTCTACTACTGTTAAATTTTTATACCTTGTTCAATAAATAGTTATTGCGCATCTGAACCACCCACTATGCATTTAGCTTTACCCGATTACCTTATTATAGCCCTCTACTTTATAGTTGTGCTAAGCGTTGGTTTTATGATTAAGTTCAAAATTAAAACCACCAACGATTTTTTAATGAGCAGCCGTAGTGTGCCGCTCTGGATAACCAGTCTTGCGTTTATCTCGGCCAACCTGGGTGCGCAAGAGGTTATAGGCATGGCTGCTTCGGGCGCCAAATACGGCATTATGACCTCGCACTTTTATTGGCTGGGGGCTATACCGGCCATGGTTTTTCTGGGCATTTTTATGATGCCTTTTTACTATGGCAGCCGCGCCCGTTCGGTGCCCGAGTATCTTGCATTGCGCTTTGATGATAAAACCCGTGGGCTGAATGCTATTGCGTTTGCCGTTATGACAATTTTTTCTTCAGGTATCTCCTTATATGCCCTGGCACTGCTGCTAAAAATTATACTTGGTTGGAGCTTTGAATTTTCGGTTTTTTTAGCTGCGGGTATTGTGCTGGTTTACACGTTTTTGGGTGGGCTTACCAGCGCCGTTTATAATGAGGTGCTACAGTTTTTTCTTATCGTGCTGGGTATTGCACCGGTTGTTTTTATTGGTCTGCACGAGGCCGGCGGCTGGCAGGGGATTGTAAAAAACTTGCCACAGTCTATGGTGCATACCTGGAAGTATATGGGTTCTGCTGCCGACAACCCAATGGGTGTAAACGCATGGAGCATGGCCATGGGCCTGGGCTTTGTAATGTCGTTTGGCTATTGGTGCACCGATTTTTTGGTAGTGCAGCGGGCCATGATTGCGCGCAGTATGTCGGCAGCACGAAACACTCCTATCATCGCCTCTTTCCCAAAAATGCTGATGCCCTTTATCGTTATTTTTCCCGGACTAATTGCTATGGCGCTTACAAACGCCGGTAGCGAATTTTCACTTCCTTTAAAGCCCGACGGCCGCACCGATTTCGATATGGCGCTTCCTTCTTTAATAGCGCATTATTATCCTTCTGGCTTACTTGGGGTGGGTATTACTGCTTTGCTGGCTTCTTTTATGTCGGGCATGGCAGGCAACGTTACCGCCTTTAATACAGTTTTTACATTCGATATTTACCAGGCCTATATAAAGAAAGACGGAACGGATAAGCATTACCTGATGGTTGGTAAATTAACGGCCGTGTTCGGCATTCTTGCCTCTATTGGCACTGCTTACATTACAGCGGGCTTTAATAACCTGAACGATTTTTTACAGCTGGTCTTTAGCTTTGTAAACGCTCCTTTATTTGCCACCTTTGCGCTGGGCATGTTTTGGAAACGCACCACCGGCCACGGCGCATTTTGGGGCTTACTGGGTGGAACGGTACTGGCGGCAGTTTTTCACGGTATTACCCTTGCCGAAGGCGATAAGGGCGGCTGGCTGGGCGGCCCTGTATTAGAGTTTCAAAGCGCTATGGGGCAGGCCTTTGCCGTAGCTACTGTTGCGTGGGTTGCCTGCTTTATAATTACTATTATAGTTAGCCTGTTAACCAAACCAAAAGAAGAAAAGGAATTGGTCGGCCTGGTTTACAGCCTTACACCAAAGCTACAAGATGCTAAAAGCCCGGTAGTGCTTGCTGTGGTAATGATTATACTCGGATTAATTCTTAACCTCATTTTCTTCTGATGAAAAAAATCACCGATCTCCGCTTTGTAATCGGCCTGTTCTTTAGCCTTAGCGGCCTTATTTTATTGCTATGTTATCTGCTGGTTAAGCAGGGCAACCACCCTGAGTTGAATTTATATGCAGGTGGTGCCATGTTGCTTTTTGGATTGGTAATGCTTGTGCTATTTTACAAAGGCGATGAAGAAAATGCTTAGTTGCTCGCAGTAATTATATTTCACTTAATTTTGCTTCCATGTCAACAGAAACCGTACAATTTCGCAATTACTATAAAGATGATCCGATAACCGTAGCTGTGCGCGGGCATTACAAAAAAATGCGTAGCCGCCAAACGGTAGAGTATGTGCAGCGGATGAAGAAAAAGTATCTCACATTTGATAAACCTATGCATGTGTGGGAGGCAATGGAAAAATTGAATGCGCTAATTGATGTAAGCGACCCGGATTTGACTTTACCCAACGTGCAGCACCTTATACAGGCTGCCGAAGGCGCACGCGAAGCCGGCGAGCCTGATTGGCTACAACTGGTTGCCCTGATACATGATATGGGCAAAGTAATGTACCTGTGGGGTGCCGATGAAGATGGCACCAGCCAAAATGAGCAATGGGGCCTGGTGGGTGATGTGTTTGTGGTAGGTTGTAAGTTGCCCGATACCTGCGTATACCCCGACTTTAATGCCTTAAATCCGGATATGAACGATCCACGTTATAATACTGAATTAGGTATTTACCAGGCGGGCTGTGGTCTCGATAACCTTGAACTTGCCTGGGGGCACGATGAATATTTATACCAGGTTTTAAAGCATCATGCTGCTAACACAATACCCGAGCAGGGAATGGTAGCAGTTCGTTATCATTCGTTTTACCCATGGCATAACGGTAACAGTTATGCGGAGTTAGAATGCGAAAAAGACAAACAATATAAAGAATGGGTTAAATCATTCAACCGGTTCGACCTTTATACCAAGCGCCACGAGGTTTTTAACCTGGCCGATGTAAAAGATTATTACCAGCCCATTATAGAAAAATACCTGGGCAAAGAGCCGATTTTTTGGTGATGTTGTTTTACCGGAAATGCCTGGAGGTCTAAGGAATACTTTGCGAAGCAATAGCAAGGCTTAGTTGTTTTTCCTCAGTATATTTCCGGCACCAGGTTATTAAGTCTAACACGTTAAAAAGCCAGATTTTTTCGGTGGCATTTTCCAGCTGCAATTGCAGTTGCTTTAAAATAGTTGGGCGATTGCCTTCAGGAATGCTTTTTAGTTTTTTAAAAACCTGCTGTTCAAATTTTGTAAGCCCGTATGCAGTTAAGTGCTTTAAAGTAGTGGGCACCAACGTTGGTAGTATATCATAATTGTTATCGTCTATATGGGCAAGTATTTTTAGCAGTTCGGCGCTTTTATAATAATAAGGTAATTCTTTTTTATTGGCTATTATTTCAAGGTCGGCTATCGCCCTAAACAATTCCTTGCTTTTTCCGTTCGAAAAAAGGAAAAGCGGGTAGAATCTTTGTATTTCGGGCAAAAATAGCTTAAACCGGTCGCCTGATTTATTCAGTATCTTGGTGGGAAGATTCTCCTTAAAGTAACGCTCGCCCTGCTTGTGTTTGCCCGATGCCCAATAAACAAAATTATTGTTTGTAAAAAAAACAAGTTGATTTTCCTCGTTATGCAGTTCGTTGCTGCTTCTAATTTCAACCATTTCATTGTTTAAGGCTGTAGCTTCGGCAAATTTCCTCAGGTTTAAACAGGCAATAATCAATGCCAATATCGACTTTATTCGTTTTTCGTAAATACTAAGGGAACTTTTTTGTAAATAAAGTTTTTTCTCAAGCTCATACATTTTCCTGGCTTGTATATATCCGTTTTCAATATCCCCTGTTACAGAATAATATCTTTCAATAGCAGCAAGTTTCATACGTTCACCACTTATGCTTAAGGCCGGTTTTTCTATACCAAAAAGAATTGCTTCATCCAGGGGCGGTATATCAGTTTGTGTTGAATAAACTTGTTTTATGGAGATGGTGTGATACCGTTGATTTATCGATAGATACATATCAGCCTCTACATCCTTTTGCCGTATTAGCTGGATATCGTTGTGAAACAAATGCAGGTTTTTTTCGCGATCCTCTATCTTCCAACTTAGCCGGGTGGTATTAAAAAGCTCTTTGCGGAAAGCTGTTTCAAGCCAGAATATTTCGCACTCGTGCGCTTTTTTGTACGCCTGTTTGATTACTTGCAGCGCCTTTTCGGCCAATCCTTTCGCCTTTAATATTTGCACCTGTTGCCATAGTTGTACACATTTTGCAGTCTCACTTTTAAGTATACCGCTTAGCTGTAAACTATCTAATATCATTTCAAACAAATAACCTTTCATAACAGTGTAGCCTCTAAACTTTTTTTAAGGCTTGCCTCTTCAAATGTTTTTTGTGCAGCTATAGCGTCGAACAATTTTAGGTGCTTGCTCCCTTTTGGGCTATGGCGCAACGCAAGCTTTTTGAAGTAGCCTTTTTCTTCTGTAGTTAACGAGTGAATTAAGCGATATAAATCATCCGATCCTGTAGTGCGCATTTGGTATGGTGGTTAACATTGAATAAAAAAGTGAATAGCGGTATGTTCTCATTAAATTAAACCACCGCCGATGGCGGGTGTTTTTTATAAATAAAAAATTAATGCTGCGCTTATTTAATCAGCGTTACGCTACCCTTTATGTTCCTTGAAGCATTTTTAAGGTTTACGAGCGTATATGTGTAAATAAAGACACCGGGCGAGAGTGGATTGCCTCTGTAAGTGCCATCCCATTGCTTATTAATGTCGTTGCTTTCAAAAACCTTTTCGCCCCACCGGTCGAATATCTTTAGCTCGAAAAATTTCACATTGGTGGCAAATACACCCCAGGTATCGTTGTTGCCATCGCCGTTAGGCGTAAAAACATTAGGTGCAAAAATGGTGGAAGTTTGAAAGATGTCTACTGTATGTGTAACCGAATCGGTGCAGCCATATTGGTTTGCAATTTCAAGTTGCACGGCAAAATTACCAATAGCGGGGTAGTTATATGATGGATTTTGCGAGGTAGAACTCTCACCGGTTCCAAATTGCCAATTCCATTGAACAGGATTGCCGGTTGAAAGATCGCTAAATTTTATTTCAGGGTTAACCAGTTCTGTTTCCCATGGATCAGCTATAAATTCAGCAACCGGGTTAGGATAAGCAGCAATGAAATCGGCCCGGGTTAACGTAGCGACACAACCCATATCCGATGTTACCGTAAGTGTTACTTCATAAAATCCGTCGGTAGTAAAATTAAAGTTGTTGTTCTGCTGTTGCGATGAAAAGAGGTTGTCTATCTGCCAGTTCCAGGAAACAATATTGCCGGAAGCGATATTGCTAAGGTCATTAAGTGCAACGTCAAGCGGCACACAACCCTGTGCCGGTATAGCTTCAAAATCTACTACCGGTGAAGCATAAGCCGTAATCGATTTTGTAACACTGTCTATGCAGCCCTGATTGCTGGTTACAGTCAGCATCACATCATACGTTCCCGGTGCAGTAAAATTAAAGCTTGCGTTTTGCTGTGTAGATGAAAGAAGGTTACCTGTCCGCCAGTTCCAGGCAGCAATAGTGCCTGCGGCTATGCTGCTTTGGTCATTTAGGGCCACATTAAACGGAACACAGCCACTTGCCGGATTAGTAGAAAAATCTGCTGCGGGTCGTGCATATGCAGTCACTGATTTTACGAGGCTGTCTGTGCAGCCCTGATCGCTGGTTATGGTAAGCGTAATGTTATATGTTCCGGCTGTGGTAAAACTAAAACCGGCGTTCTGCTGTGTAGATGAAAAGAGTGTTCCGGCCTGCCAATTCCAGGAAACAATACTACCCTGGGCTATACTGCTTAAATCGCTGAAAGCCACATTAAGCGGCACGCAGCCACTTGCCGGTATAGCGTCAAAATCTACTACCGGTGAAGCATAGGTCGTAATAGATTTTGTAACACTATCTATGCAGCCCTGATTGCTGTTTACGGTCAGCATTACATCATACGTTCCGGGCGCAGTAAAATTAAAGCTTGCGTTTTGCTGTGCGGATGAAAAAAGGTTACCTGCCCGCCAGTTCCAGGCAACAATATTGCCGGCGGCTATGCTACTTTGGTCATTCAGGGCCACATTAAACGGAACACAGCCACTTGCCGGAATAGTAGAAAAATCTACTACCGGTTGGGCGTAAGCGCTCACTGATTTTACAAGGCTGTCTGTGCAGCCCTGGTCGCTCGTAATAGTAAGCTTAATGTTATAAGTTCCGGCTGTGGTAAAACTAAAGCCGGGGTTTTGCATCGCTGAGGAAAAGATTGTTCCTGCCTGCCAGTTCCAGGCAGTAATACTGCCGGTGGCTATACTGCTTAAATCGTTGAAAGCCACATTAAGCGGAACGCAGCCACTTGCCGGAGTAGTGGAAAAATCTACTACCGGTGCAGGATAAACTACAAGCTGTTTTGTAATACTATCCGTGCAGCCCAATGCAGAAGTAACGAGTAATTGAACATTATAGGTTCCCGCTGTTGAAAATAAGTGCGAAGGGTTTTGTAAGGAACTAAAGCTGCCATCATTAAAGTCCCAGTTCCAGCTTGCAATACCACCCGTGCTTTGGTCGGTAAAAATAGCAGCAGCATGCTGGCAAACATTGGCCGTATTAAAGTCGGCAGTTACAGTAGGAAAAAATGTCAATGCCACTAAAGTATCGTCGGTGCAGCCGGCTGATGATACTATAGTTAACAGCACATTATAAGTTCCGGGGCCGGGGAATGTATGCGTGGCGTTAGCTGTGTTGTAGTCGGTAGTTCCATTGTTATCAATATCCCAGGCCCAGCTGCTGATTGTTGAGGGGTTGGTTATGGTAGATATATCGGTAAGTGTAGTAGCGCCGCCTACACAACCACCGGTAGCAGAGAAAGCCGCTTGTGGTGAAGCGCCAACTACGGCAGCCTTAGTAGTATCGTGCACGCACCCATTGTTGCTGGTTACCGATAGGCTTACGTTAAACGTATTTGCCAGGGAATAGGTATGTGCCGGGCTTTGCAAAGTGCTGGTGGCCGATCCATCTCCAAAGTTCCAGGTATAGCTTGTAATAGAGCCGGAAGAAATTGCACTCTGGTTTGTAAAAGTTCCTGCTACGCCCGGGCAGAAGGAGGGAACACTGAAATCGGCAACCGGCAGCGGATAAACAGTAACAAGCACAATAGAAGTATCTGCGCAACCTGTGTTAGAGGTTACAATAAGCGTTACCGTATAGGTGCCCGGCAACGAATAAGCATGCTGCGGATTTTGCGAAACATCCACAGGGCTTCCATCTCCAAAATTCCAAACCCGGCTAACAATGGTGCCCGAACTCACTGTCGAATTGTCAGTAAATTGAATGATATCGGCAGCGCATGCACTGTTGGCTCCGGCACCACCTGAACCGGTACTAGTGCCGCCAAAGGCAGCAACCGGCCTTGCTGTTACCGTTAACGTATCAAGATATGAACGACAGAATACATCTTTAACTTCGTATGAATATGTTCCGGCGGGTGGGTTGGTAATACTTGCCGTGGTTTCTCCGTTGGGTTGCCACAGGTAAGTATAGGGGCCTAATCCACCCGAAGCCGCTATAGTTACAAGCCCGGCCCCCTCACAACCCGTATTTGTGGTTGCGCTAAGCGCAGCGGGGGTTGTGCATGTAATATTAAAGTTGCCCAAAAAACCCGCCCCGCATACAAGCAACTCGCCTGCATTGCTCAGCAAAATATCGTAAATAACACCCGGGGCTGCTATAGTTTGTTGATAGGTAAGTGCCGAATCAAACTTTACTATTCCGTTTAATGAACCGGTATAAATATTGCCGCAATAATCGGCTGCAATGCCGCTGCACATCATTACAGAACCATTAGGCACTGCCACACTGTTTATAAAGGTAAGGGTTGTTTTATCGAACCGGCGCACAGAAGCGCCGTCGAAAGCATATACATACGAGCCCATTACCGCCAGCGCATTTATGCCCTGGTAAATACTTGAGCCATACAAGGGGTTAGGGGCATAGCCGGTCGCAGTTTCTGCTTCGGCCAATAAAAAACCATCTACCACCGAGCCTGCCGGAGTGAAATTGGCGTTTGTTTTTCTAAGCAGATTAGATGCCGCCACACCGGAATAACCAAATGTTACGTGTAGCGAAAACATATCGCCATTACAGTCGGTAGCAATTCCACGCGTTTCTTCGCCATAAACTATTTCATTGCTTATGGCGCCTGTACTGGTATCAAAACGGCCAACGTTATTGCCTGCAGGGTTAACAAAGTAGCCACCAACGGTTAGTGTGGTTTTCGAATAATCAAAAGCCAGCCGCCACTCTTCACTTAAACCGCTAAACTGCCACTGCTGCACGCCATTGGGGTCCAACTTTTGTCGTTTACCCGGCGAGTAGCCCCCAACAATGTAAACGTTGCCGGGGTTATCTACCGCTATATCGCCCAAAAAAACAGAAGCGGTAACATACGTCCATATCAATACACCGGTCGGGCTGTATTTTTGCACCTGGTAATTAGATGTGCTGCCCTGAACAAATACATTACCGGCGGCATCTTCCTGTATGTCGAACGCGCTGTTGGTTGCCGGAAAAGTAGTGGCCGTTATCCAGGGGTCAATAACAATACCTTCCGGTGAAGAAATTTCGGCGTTAGGGAATTGAAAATTCACCCGGTTGTTCTGCAGTCCGTATTTAACCAACACTGGTGTATGCGATAAGGCCGTATAAGCAGTTGGTGCATGGTCGGTAAGGTTGCCAAACAAGCTTTTAATAAGCAGGTTTCCTTTTTCATCTATAGCCAGGCCATCATTACCGGTAAGTTCAAAAGCAATTTGCGGGATTATAACCCCCGGCTTAACCAGAAACTGGTATTTAATGCCTCCCTCTGCCGGTAGCTCAAACTCGGCATCTACACCGGGGTAAATATTTATAAAACTTATTTTTTTGTAGGCAGGTACAAAATTGTATTGCGCATTATCGTTATAGCCCGCGTAGTTGTAATATTCCTTTACCTTATCACCGGCAACAACTTCCGTTAGCGGATTGGCATTTACAAATTTCAAATTAACCGTATGCCACACCCTTTCAAACTTCTGTTTCTCTCTTTCTTCCTCTTCATTTTCTTCATGGTTCTCCTCTCTTTCTTCCCGCGCTTCCTCCTCCTCGTCTCTTTCAATAGCTTTGTATTCGGCAAACCGAAAGGTTATTCCTGTTTGGTTAAAATAGGTATAAAACTCTCCGTTCTCTACCCCATACATCACTTTTTCTAAAAACGGAATTCCCTGCTCGGCGGCGCGCTGTGTAAATTGCCCGCGCTCTTCTATAAAAACCTTATTGGTAAATGGCTTTGTAACAAACTTAGGCTGATTTTTTTGTGCATACGTGCAAAAAGTAAGTGCCGAAAGCAACATTACGAAAACCGAAGTGCGCAATAGGGTAAAGTTATTTTTCATGGATGCCTGGTGTTCTTGTTGTGTGCGTGGGCAGACTTAAAAATAGCAATAAATCAGTTTTACGACAAACTGAACGGCAATGTGGTAAGAACAGGAGTTAATTGGGCGCTTTACTAAATACATTTAGTACATTTTTTGGGACCGTGCTGCACCGCCCCCAAAATGTAATAAACATGTATTAGGAGCACGTCCTATCTGATGCTTTACAAACTGCGTACACTGTTAACCCTTCAATAACTCCTGATCTATCATTAGATATAAAGATTTTAATTGCGGCGGTATGAATTCTTCGAAACGCTCACTACTTGCCTGTGCACTCATGCGCTTTTCAATAAAGTTTTCGAGTCGGGCATTTAGGTCTTTGTGCAGCTACAATAAAATTTCTGCCGGAGAATGCTTTTGATATGTTGTTAGACATATGATAACCAATGTTTCCGATATTCTACACCTCATTAATCCATTAATCTTAATAAGGCTTTCTTAAATCATCCGAAAGATAAACCGCTATCTTAGCGCGTAATATTTTCCATAATTAGTTTGCTGGCTAAGTGATGCGAAAACTATTAAAACAGCTTCTGTTTTTAGGCTTACATAAGTAAGAAAAAATAAAATCAACCAAACAGCCAATAGGATTTACAAGCATATTTGTGGTGCATACCTCACTAATATGCATTTTAAAAAACCTATGAACTATGAACACACCTCCTGTGCTCTACAAAGATATTGTAGACGAGTCATTGCCATACCGAAACTTCCTGACTATACTAAAAAACAACGACTACGAATTTGTTTCATTCGCCGGGCTTAATGCTGCTACCAGGCAGATAGTAATAAGGCATGATATAGATTTTGATTGCGAACTGGCCTATAAAATGGCTTTGATCGAAAATGAAATGGGAATACAAACTTCCTATTTCTTTCTGGCATCATCACAATCTTACAATATCGCATCCGAAAGAGACCAATCATACGTCAACCGTATACGTGAATTGGGACATACTATCAGTCTTCATTTCGACCCGGTAATGCATTCGTCGGATTTTATAAAGGGATTTCTTGCAGAGGTCCATTTTTTCGAGTCGCTTTTTAATGTCAAAGTCGAAATTATAAGTCTTCACCGTCCAAATGATTTTTTTCGAAACTCCAATCAGCCGATTGGAGGAATACAACACACCTATCAAAAAAAATACTTTAAAGATGTAAAATACTTTGCCGATTCTACTGCAGTATGGCGTTTTGGCCATCCATTCAATTCAGAAGAATTTGCGAAAAAAAAATCATTACATATTCTAATTCACCCAATTTGGTGGCTAATAGACGGAGCGACCAACACAGCAAAGTTAAAGAATCACTTTATCAAAATGCAACAATCAATGAAAGACCATTACCTTGTAAATTGCAAACCATTCAAAGAAATTTATGATGAAATCTGATAAAAAAATTGCTCTTTTCGGGTGTAAAACTACCAGCGTTTTTCTGGCTGATTTTTTAAGCAGGCACGTAAAACTTGATTTGATTATTACCATAGGCCCCGACTTAGCCCAAAAGAATGACGTAGCCGACTACCACGATTTGAACGAGTGTGCCAAAGCAAATAACATTACCTGCTATACGGCAAAATCGTACGACCTTAAGAACGCCGAGGACAATGCTTACATTGCCAGTTACGGTATAGATGCCGCTTTTGTACTGGGCTGGCAGCGCTTAATTCCATCGGCCATCCTCGATAAAATAAGTATTGGCGCGTTCGGTATGCATGGCAGCAGTTTAAACCTGCCGTTTGGTCGTGGTCGCTCACCTATGAACTGGTCGCTGATAGAAGGGCGATCGGTATTTTATACCAACCTTTTCAAATACGACTCCGGTGTAGATTCCGGCGACATTGTGGATACTTTTAAATTTAGCATTAATAACCGCGACACCGCAGAGACCATGCACTTTAAAAATTTGCTGGCCATGAAATACCTTATCCAGCGAAACATTACCGGAATTCTGCAACACACATTTACCCTAACCCGTCAACCAGATATTATACCAACCTACTACCCTAAACGAACTCCGGCTGACGGGTTAATTGATTGGAATGATGACATACAAAAAGTAGAACGTTTTATACGCGCCGTAACCAGGCCATTTGCCGGGGCGTTTACCTTCGCCGAAGGAAAAAAAGTTACGATATACGATAGTCAGATTTTTGACATAGTTGATTTTGGTTATGAGCATATCGCTGCTGGAACCATTGTAGAGATGCTTACCGCTGAAAAGCTTTTAATAAAAGGATATGGCGGGTTATTACTGATAAATAAATATGAGAGCGACCTTGAATTGAAAAAAGGCATGCTATTGAGCAACAACGGAAATAGCATCAAAGTTTTTCCCGTAAATAAATATGGCATGTATGATTGCCACAAAACCTAACGTAACCTATGCGTAGTATCAATAAGAGAGTATTAATTTTCACCTACTACTGGCCTCCGGCTGGCGGTGCTTCTGTTCAGCGTTTTTTAAAGTTCTCAAAATTTTTGCCGGAGCATGGATGGGAACCTGTTATTGTAACAGTTAAAAACGGAGCCTATGCCTATAATGATGAATCGCTGCTTAAAGAAGTATTACCGGCAACACAAGTCTATCATACCAAAACTTTCGAGCCGTTTGAGTTATACAATATGTTAAGAGGACAAAAGGGTAAAGCGCTTCCTCTTTCGGTATTACAAACCGACCCCAAAAAATCTTTCTTCCAAAATTTATCCGAGTTTATCCGTGCTAATTTTTTTATCCCCGATGCCCGCAAAGGATGGGTGCCATATGCAGTCAGGCAAGCAGAAGAAATACTTGCAACGCAGAAAATTGATGCTATTATAACCACTGGTCCGCCACACTCAACACACCTCATAGGATTGGCATTAAAGAAAAAATATAACATAAAGTGGATTGCCGATCTTCGGGACCCATGGACGCGCATTTTTTATAACGAGCTATTGCCACGCAGGGTAAATACCATAAAAAAGGATGCTGCGTTGGAACGCGAGGTGTTACAAACTGCAGATATGGTAACTGTAATAAGCCCTGGTATGAAAAGACAATTTGCCGGAATAACAGATAATATCCAGGTGGTTTACAACGGCTACGATGATGATGACTTTACTGCAACAGAAACTACTATGCCCCCACAAAAAATATTTACCATCAGGTATATAGGCAATTTAATGAGCAATCAAAATGTAACTGCCTTATGGAAAGCGTTGGCAATGTTTCGCAGTAAGACAGGGCCAATAAAAATTGAATTTGTAGGCAGGGTAGATGATCCCGTGAAACAAAGTATCCGGGATGAAGGACTTGATGACATTGCGACTTACCTGAATTTTGTAGCTCATAAACAGGCCATTGAGTTTACGAAAAAATCATCTCTACTTATACTTATTATACAAAATGTAAGAGACCGCCACCTTTTTTTAAACAGCAAGCTATTTGAATACATTTCATCGGGCACCGAAATCTTATCAATAGGGCCTATAGACGGCGATGCCGCTGTAGTATTAAATACTGCAAATCGTAAGCCAATGGTTGACTACAGCAACTACGAGGCAATGCTACAGCAATTGCTTAGCGCTTACCAACAATGGCAGCAAGATGGAGTTGATTTTAAGTATACTGATAACAGCCACCTGATATTTACAAGGCGAAACCAGACAACAGCACTTGTGAAAATATTAAACCAGCTATAATCGTTAACATTGCCACTTGTGAAGTTAAGGGCACTATACAGTGGGAATGCCCTCAAAGCACTAAACAAGTGGGGCTATTCCTAACACAAGTTTGAGCTTTTGTTAGTAGCCGCGAGCAGAATCGAACTGCTATCTAGAGTTTAGGAAACCCTCATTCTATCCGTTGAACTACGTGGCCAGCTTACCGCGAAAATAAAAATTCCTGTCACCCTGTGGCAATACGGCGTGCTAACTTTTACAAAACCGATATATTAGCCGCATGAATTATAAAAGAATAACCGCGTCCGACATTGCCAGTTTTAAAGAAATAGTAGGCGCCGATTACGTGTTTACTGATGAGGTCAACATTGCCAAATTTAGCCGCGACGAAACCGATGGCGTAAGTTTTCCGCCCGAGGTAGTTATAAAACCCATTACGCCCGAAGAGATTTCGGCTTTAATGAAATATTGCAACACCCACTTAATTCCGGTTTCGCCACGTGCGGCGGGTACAGGGTTAAGCGCTAACAGCTTATGTGTGCACGGCGGTGTAATGCTTTGTACCGAACGGATGAACAAAATTTTAAAAATAGACGAACGTAATCTGCAGGTAACTACCGAACCAGCTGTAATTACTGAGTTTTTGCAAAATACGCTGCAGGAAAAAGGTCTGTTTTACCCTGTAGATCCCAGCAGCCGGGGCACCAGCTTTATTGGCGGCAATGTGGCCTGCAACAGCGGCGGCCCAAGGGCGGTTAAGTATGGCGTGGTAAAAGATTTTGTATTAAACCTGCAAGTGGTACTACCCACCGGCGAAATAATGTGGACCGGTGCCAATACACTTAAAAACAGCACAGGCTATAATATTACCCAGCTTATGGTGGGCAGCGAAGGCACCCTGGGCATTATTACAAAAATAGTGCTTAAGCTTTTGCCCTACCCGCGCTTTAATAACGTGCTGCTGGCGCCTTTTAAAAGTATGGACGATGCCAGCGCCGCGGTAAGTGCCGTTTTTCGTGCAGGCATAGTGCCCAGTTGCATTGAATTTATGGAGCGCGATGCGGTAGAATATGTAATGAAGTTTTTGGGTGATGTGGCTATACCACTGGCCGATGATACACAGGCCACCCTTTTAATTGAGGTAGATGGCAGCGACCTGGATGCTATACAAAAAGATTGCGAGCGTATATACGAGGTGCTAACGCAATTTGAAGTGGGCGAAATACTTTTTGCCGATAGCGAAGCCCAAAAGATTGACTTATGGCGCATGCGCCGCAACATTGCCTATGCCGTTAAAAAAACAAATATGACGGTAGAAGAAGATACCGTAGTGCCGCGCGCCGACCTGCCCGAACTTTTAAAGCATATTAAAGCGGTGGGTAAAAAATGGAACTTCCGCAGCGTTTGTTACGGCCATGCCGGCGATGGCAACGTGCATGTGCGCATTTTAAAAGACCAGCTAAGCGACGATTACTGGAAAAACGAAGTGCCAAAAGGCATACGCGAAATATTTGAAAAGGTAGTTGAGCTTGGCGGAACCATATCTGGCGAGCATGGAATTGGCTGGATACAAATACCTTATATGGATATTAAATTTGGCGAAGCACACCTGGGCCTGATGCGGCAGATAAAAAAGGTGTTCGATCCGAATACCATCTTGAACCCCGGCAAAATATTTTAAGGTTGCTTTAACCACAACAGAAAGCATCCCAAAATAGAAGAATTCTTACTCTTAAGCTTGTTTTTATTGGCGCATACCTTATTTTTGACATCATTACTCAATTACTCAACCAAAAAATTAAGTGTTATGAAAAGAATTTTATTCGCCCTAATGGCTGTGAGCATGCTTGCTACTGCTACTTCTTGTAAAAAATGCGGCTATTGCAAATACTCTAACGGCCAGGGCAATAGCTCTTCGGTTTGCAAAGAGAACGGCTTTGGTGGTTTATTGGATGAATATAAAGAAGCTGAATCTCAGTGCCAGGCCGATAACGGAACCTGGGTAGTTACTAAGTAAACAAACAATTAGCATTATAAAAAAGCATTCTTTCTATAGAGAGAATGCTTTTTTAGTTTTTGTCCAGGCCATGTTTTTTTTACAAAATACGCTGCAAAATGCTTATTCTATAGCATCCTGGTTCCTTGGCTCCACAGCGGCTACAGTCGGGTACGAGTTAAGATATAGCTGGGGGAGAAGCAGAAGAATACAAGAAACAAGTTTATTATAGCAGGTAATGTTGCCGGATTGATTCCTGGTGGTGGCTATTGTGGTAAAGAGTAAAGTAGGCCAGTTCGCGCACGGTTAAAAGGCCAAGTATGGGATGTGCAATTTGATACTTATCCAGTTGCTCATCTTCCCACTTTTTATCGAGAGCAGCTATTAGTTTGTTGCCTTCATCGCGCAGCTTGCTATGCAGCCTTTGCTTTTCGTAATTTGTCTTTTTAGGCACATATAAGCCGGTAGCTACCGCACCGTTCTGCAATTTTTTTTGATAATTATCTACCACTTTAGTATAGCCATGCGAGCAACGGCCAGGTTTGCCATATAGCAACACATGCACAAACTTAGGCAGGCCAAAGGCGAGGCGCGTCATTTTAGTTGCGTTTACCAAATGTGCTATGTTTTCCGCCGGTGTCCACTTGTTGTGCTTCGATACGTTATACATATCGTCCTTAACCAGGGTAGAAACACTAATCAGCGAATTAAAGCTGTCGTTTAATTCTTTAACAAGTTCGGCTTTGGTCTTAATCATAAAAGCAAGTTAGTTATTATTCATTACTTTTTGGCAGCAGGCCCACAGCTTTTGGGCCGTTAAATCCCAACTGAATTTTTGCACCTGTTGCTTCCCTTTTTCAATCAAAGATTTATGCAGTTCAGGCTTACTAAAAAGCTTTTTCATGGCCGCGGCAATATCATCCACGCTGTAAGGGTTTACCAGCAGCGCGGCATCGCCGGCGGCTTCGGGCATACTGGTAAGGTTACTGGTAATTACGGGCACCTGGCTATGCATAGCCTCTACTATAGGTATACCAAAGCCCTCAAACAGCGATACATATACCATTGCAAAGGCACTGGCTACTAAGGGGCCTAGTTCTTCCGGAGATACATGGCCCAGAAACCTCACCTGGTTACCATGCTGCATATTGGCATGTATGGCCTCTACTTCTTTAAAATCCCAGGCTTTGCGGCCCACAATTAAAAGCTGATAATCGGAATTGGTTTCGGTTTTAAATTTATCGAATGCCAGTAACAGGTTGCCTACATTTTTGCGCGGATGGATAGAGCCGACATAAATAAAATAGCCTTTGCCGCCCGTATATTTTTGCCGCACCTGCTGCTTTACGCTGGCACTTACAGGCTGGTAAACCTCTTTAGCTCCGTTGTAAACCACATCGATTTTATCGGCCGCTACACCATATTTAGCCATAATGTCCTGCTTGGAATATTGTGATACAGTAGCCAGCCGCGCGGCTTTTTTGGCAAAAAGCGGAGTGAAATACAGGTAGTATTTAAGCGACAGGTAAGGTACATGCTGCTTAAAGTGTTCGAAGGCTAAATCGTGCATTACTACCACCTGTGGCACCTGTGTATTAAGGCATCCGTAGCCATCGGTAGAAAGAAATAAATCGGGTTTATGTTTGTTTAGCCAGCCGGCCACCGAAATTTCGAACCACCAATACCACAAAAACGTAAGGCGGGCCTGCGGAAAAAGCACTACGGGTTTTACGTTAGGCGCAAAAATAAATTCCCGGTCGTAAGGCCTGTCGAACAGAAAGTAAAAATCGATATCGGGGTGGGCCTGCACAATGCGCTTTAGCGCCTCGTAAGTAAACAAGCCAATGCCTTCTAATTTATTTTTAATCAGAAAACGGGTATTAACGGCAATGCTCTTTCTTTGGTTCACCAACAAGCTTTTCACAATAATATTACTTTTAGCCGTTGTAGCTTGCCATGAGGAGGAAATTTGCCACTAACCTTATTTTTTTATTTGCAGCCAACCTGTTGGTTAAGCCCTTCTGGATTTTTGGTATAGACCGCGTAGTGCAAAACCGCACGGGCGCCGAGGAATACGGAACCTATTTTGCGGTTTTTAATTACTCCTTTTTACTCTCTATTATTCTCGATTTTGGCATTAATAACTTTAATAACAGGGCCGTTTCGCGCAACCATAAGCGCTCGGGCGAGTATTTGCTTAACCTGCTGTTACTCAAATCGTTTTTAGCCATTATTTACTTTGTAGTTACGTTTATTTCGGCCATTTATACGGGCTACAGCGAGGCGCAAATGAACATGCTTTTGTTTTTGGCCATCAATCAAATCCTGCTCTCGGTTATTTTATACTTCCGCAGCAATATTGCCGCCCTGCAGCTTTTTAAAACGGATTCGTTTCTGTCTATTCTGGACCGTTCGCTTACCATTATTTTTTGCGGTTATTTGCTGTGGAGCGGCTTTGTAACTGATTATGCCTTTAAAATTGAATGGCTGATATATGCCCAAACGGCAGCGCTTTTAATTACAGCCATAGTGGCGTTTTTTATTGTTTTCAGGCGCACGGTTTTAAAAATACACCTGTGGCAGTTTAAGTTTACAAAACTCGTATTGCTTAAAAGCTTTCCGTTTGCCCTGTTGGCATTATTAATGGGCATTTACTACCGTATAGACGCCGTAATGCTGGAACGTATGTTGCCCAACGGTGCGCACGAGGCTGGTATTTATGCAGCCAGCTTTCGCCTGCTTGATGCACTGAATATGTTTGGCTATCTGTTTGCCACCTTGCTGCTACCTATGTTTGCGGGCATGATAAGGCGTAAAGAAGATGTGAGCGGGTTGGTAAAATTTAGCTCGGAACTGATGCTGGTAATGGCCGTGGTTGCCGGTGTAAACTGCTACTTTTTTCGTAACGAAATAATGCACCTGCTTTACCATGATGCCAATGATTATTGGGCGCAAATTTTTGGCTGGTTGATGCTGAATTTTATACCCATGAGCAGCATATACATTTTTGGCACCCTGCTAACGGCTAAGGGCAGCTTAAAGGCTTTAAATTTTATAGCCCTTGGGGGCATGGTGCTAAACGTGGGCATTAATTTGTTTTTAATACCGGGCTACGGCGCGCTTGGCGCTACCCTGGCTACCCTTATTACACAAGTAGTAGTGGCTGTAGCGCACGTGGCAGTGGCCAACCGGCAATTTAAACTGCAATACGAAACCAAAGAGCTATTGCGTATATCGTTTTTTTGCCTGGCCTGCGTAGGTGCCCTGCTACTAATAACAGCATTTACTACCAACTGGCTGTTTGGCTTTGGCATTGCTGTGGCTACCTGCCTGGCCGCTGCTGCGGTGGCAGGCCTTTTACCACTACATCAATTTACTGCTCTTATTAAATCGAAAATAAGCAGGTAAAACATCCTAAAAAACCGATAAACATTCTTAACCGATAAATTCAAACAGCTTCTTACATTTGCCCGCCTTAAAAATTAAAATATGGATAAAGAGTTTAACCTGATTACCGCGCTGCGCACCATTTTAAAATGGAAATTTCATATCCTTATTCTCGCCATTACTTCGGGAATAATTGCCGCCATTTTTTCGGTGTATGTAATGGATGAATGGTTTTTATCGTGGAGTACATTTTACCCTACCAACCAGGCCTTAAGCGACCGGGTAAATATATTTAATACCGATGCGAGTGTGCAGGTAGAATACTTTGGTACCAAGCAGGATGTTAACCGCATTTTAACCATTGCCAACAGTAACCCGGTAATTGAATATGTAATTGATTCGTTCCACCTGGCTGAGCATTATAAAATAGCCCCCGACAAGCCTTATAGAAAAACGATAGTGCGTAAAAAGTTTGAGAAGAAATACGAGGCTATTAAAACCGAACACGATGCCATACAGGTATCGTTTTACGATACCGACCCCAAAATAGCAGCGGCTATTGTAAACGCCGTGGTAGAAAAAGTTGACCAACTGAATAAAGAGCACGTAAACGAAACAAAACAAAAAAGCTACGAGGCTATTGCCCGCCAAACTTTAAAGCTGCAGGAAGATGTGAACAGCTACATAGATACACTTGCCAAGTTAGGCCAGCAGTATAAAGTAAAAGTGTCGTCGGGTGCCGATGGAACTATTATAGTGGATGGCAGCGACTACCACGCTGTGCAACTATACAAATCTATAATGGCCAAGCAAACCAACGCTGCGCGTGAGTTAAACAACCTTACCAATATTAAGGGGCAGCTGGATGTTTCGATGCAGAACAACGAAACCTCGCTGGTGGTAATGGAGTCGGCGTTTCCGGCTGAGCGTCGCGAAAAACCGGTGCGCTCGCTGGTAGTTATACTTACCATGCTTATTACCACGTTTGTGGGTGTAATAGGTGTATTAATGATTGAGCAAATTCGCGAAATAAAAGCGCAGCTGTAAAGTGAACCAGGCCATAGGCAAAACAGAGTTAGGTGCATTTGCGTTTTTAGGAGGCGCAACTATACTATCTGTACTAGCGGCCTTTAACACCGGGCAGTACTACCTGGCTTTAATTCCCTTTGGGCTGCTAATAGCCTATATGGCCCTTATTAACTTTAAGGCCCTGTATTATTTTTTGTTGTTTACTCTTCCACTATCTATCGAGTATTCTTTTTCTGATACGCTGGCTACCGATTTGCCCGACGAGCCTTTAATGATAGGCATGATGGTGGTAACGTTATTATTTATGCTAACCAGCTACCGGTCGTTCCCTACCGGTTTTTTTGCCAATGTTTTAATGGCCGTGCTGGGGCTGCACATCTTCTGGATTTTTTTAAGCGCCACGGTTTCTATTGATGGGATGGTTTCGGCAAAAGTATTTTTGGCCAAGCTATGGTACCTGTTTACGTTTTGTTTTTTAACCGCTATGGTGGTAAAAACTAAGGAGGATTTGAAGCGGGCCTTTTGGTGCCTGTTTATACCCCTTACCATCGAAATCATTATCATTATTATCCGCCACGGCATGCAGGGGTTCTCGTTTGAGGAAATTAATAAGCCCATGGCCCCGTTCTTCCGCAACCACGTTAATTACGCGGCTATGCTGTCTATTATGTTTCCATTTATTTTATGGGCCAGACAGCAATATCCCTTCGGTAGTTTTACAAAACGCCTGCTAAGCGGCTCAGTTCTGTTTTATGTGTTGGCTATTTACCTTTCGTACACCCGTACCTGCTACCTGGCACTGGCGCTATTGCCACCGGTATACTTTGTGGTTAAACACCGGTTAATGAAACCGGCTATGACCTTTGCCATTATTGGCATTACGGCTGTAATGGTTTTTTTATTTACCGATAACCGCTATTTAAAATTTGCGCCCGAGTTTCAGGATACCATTATTCACGATCAGTTTGGCGAGCACTTATCATCAACATTTGAAGGCAAGGACGTATCGAGCATGGAGCGTGTTTATCGCTGGGTGGCAGCTACGCGTATGTTTCAGGACCACCCATATATGGGTTTCGGGCCGGGTAATTTTCACCCTTACTATAAGCGATACACGGTTACCTCTTTCGAAACCTATGTAAGCGATAATCCCGAGCGCTCTACCGCCCACAACTATTCGCTGCTGTTGCTTACCGAGCAGGGCGCTATTGGTTTAGGCATCTTCTTGTTGCTAACGGTAGTAATTTTTATTTATGGCGAAGGAATTTACCACCGCGCCAAAACCATTGAAGACAAGCGCACTGCCATGATGCTGTTGCTAATGCTGGCCATGGTGTATGTAAATTTAACGCTTAGCGACATGCTTGAAACCGATAAGGTAGGGCCCTTCTTTTTTATAGCCATTGCACTATTGGTAGCCTTAGATATCCGCAACCGGCAAGAGGCGAAATCTATTGTTTCTTAGTTAGGCCTGGTATCCTGTATTCATTTGTGCAATTCGTGGCTCTTTTGCACTATTTTTTTCGTGCATTTTATTCGTGTAATTCGTGGCTATGTATTTCTGTATTTCTTAAAAAGCGCTATCGGCACATAAAAACTGCGGTAAAAATGATATTATTTGCACCATGAAATGGTGGGATGACCTGAGGAATTACTTTTACCGGAAAAATATTGAGCAAAAACTGGCCGTGCTTAAGCGCAAAAGCGTGCTTACCAACCTGCACGATGCCAAAACTGTAGGTATACTATACGACAGCACCAACCCTGATAACGATATTATAGTAACCAAATTTGCCGAGAGTTTGCGCAACCAGGGCAAAACAGTTGATATACTTGGGTTTGTAGACGATAAAAAGATTGACCATAAAGCCGATGTGCAGATTTTTAACAGCAAAAGCCTTAGCTGGACAAGGGTGCCTGCGGATGAGAGGGCCGCTAAGTTTGCCGCCCAAAATTTCGATTTGCTTTTTGCCGCCTTTACCGCCGAAAACAAGCCGCTGGAGTATATTGCCCGAACATCGGCTGCAAAATGGCGGGTAGGCAGTTATGACCAGAAAAAAACCGATTTTTACGACCTGATGATAAACATGGGCGATAAGACAGGGTTACAGTATTTTATAGAACAAGCAACTTATTTTTTAAATAAAATTCAATATGATTCAGAGTAAACTGCGCGGCACCGGTGTTGCGCTTGTAACACCCTTTGCCAAAAACGGCGATGTAGATTTTAACGGACTTGAAAAAGTAATTGATTACAGCATAAAGGGCGGCGTAGAATATGTGGTAACCTTAGGCACTACCGGCGAAACTGCTACCCTTGATAAGCAGGAGAAGCTTGACATACTGAATTTTACTATTGAGAAAGTAGCTGGCCGTGTGCCTATAGTTGCCGGCTTTGGTGGTAACAGCACTCACGCCTTGATTAAAGAAATTGAAGAGTTCCACTTTAAAGGGGTAGATGCTATATTATCTGTATCACCTTATTACAACAAGCCAACGCAAGAAGGCATTTACCAGCACTATAAAGCCGTAGCATCATCGGCACCCAAACCGGTTATATTGTATAATGTACCAGGCCGTACCTCCAGCAATATGCAGGCGGCCACCACCCTGCGTCTGGCAGAGTTAGATAACATTATTGGTATGAAAGAAGCCAGCGGTGACTTTAACCAGTGCATGCAAATAGCTAAAAACAAACCGAAGGATTTTTTGTTGGTATCGGGAGATGATAATATAACACTTGGGCTTTTGGCTTACGGTTTAGATGGAGTGATATCAGTAGTGGGGCAAGCCTTCCCTAAAATATTTACCGAGATGGTAAGGCAGGGACTTAAAGGCAACTTTGAAGAGGCGAGAAATTTGCATTATAAGTTAAACGATATTACCGATATGCTTTTTGCCGAAGGTAACCCGGCCGGCGTTAAATATGCTTTCGAGTTATTAGGCATTTGCGAAAGCCATGTGCGTTTGCCATTGGTGGGTATTTCGGATGATTTGAAAAAGAAGATGAAGGCAGCAGTAGATAAATTAGAAAAGCAGGCAAAGACGGAGTTGGAACCCAGCCATTAACAAATAAGGATAGTATGAAAACATTAGTGCTAGGAGGTTCTACCAATGCTAACCGCTATTCGTTTAAAGCTATTAATCTACTAAGAGCTTACAAGCACGAGGTGCTGGCCGTGGGCCGCGATTTAGGCAAAGTAGGCGATGTTGAAGTAAAACCTGCCTTTCCGGAAAACGAGCAGATAGATACAGTAACCATGTATTTAAACCCCTTGCACCAGCAACAGTATTACGATAAAATAATAGCGGCAAAGCCGAGGAGAATCATTTTTAATCCGGGTGCAGAAAACGCTGAGTTGGCGCAGCTGGCAGAAAAAAATGGAATAAAAACCGAAGAGGCCTGCACGCTGGTGCTATTGAATACGGGGCAATACTAATTTGTAAAGGATTATTGGCAGTTGGCAAAGTGCAAACAGCCCAAAAACACATAAGGCAAAACCAATAACTACAAATTCAAAAAAGGTTATTTTCAATTCGTATCCCAATTACCTAATTCCCAAATAAACCAATACCCATAATATGAGCTACACAGACGGAATGCTAAAAGACGGCGCACTTAAAGGAAGAACAATTCTTATTACCGGTGGTGGTACCGGCCTTGGAAAATCGATGGGCAAATACTTTTTGCAACTGGGTGCTAACCTGGTTATTACCAGCCGCAAATTAGAGGTGCTGCAAAAAACTGCCGATGAACTAATGGCAGAAACCGGCGGACAGGTGTTAGCCCTGCAATGCGATGTGCGCAAATACAACGAGGTAGAAAATGTAATAGCGGAAACTGTAAAGAAATTTGGCAGTATTGATACTTTGATAAATAACGCAGCGGGCAACTTTATTTCGCCTACCGAGCGGCTGAGCAACCGCGCCTTTGATACGGTGGTTGATATTGTGTTACGCGGTTCGTACAACTGTACCCTGGCTTTAGGCAAGCACTGGATTGCTGCTAAACAAACCAACAAGACTGTTTTAAATATTGTAACTACTTACGCCTGGACGGGTTCTGCCTTTGTCGTGCCTTCGGCTTGTGCTAAGGCGGGTGTATTGGCTATGACGCGCTCATTAGCTGTTGAGTGGGCTAAGTACGGTATCCGTACCAACGCTATTGCACCGGGTCCGTTCCCTACCAAAGGTGCGTGGGACCGCTTAGTGCCGGGCGAACTACAAGAGAAAATGGATTTGAAAAACCGCGTACCCGTACAACGCGCCGGTGAGCACCAGGAGCTTTGCAACCTGGCCGCTTATTTAATCTCCGATTTCTCTGCCTACGTTAATGGCGATGTAATCACCATCGATGGTGGCGAGTGGCTACAGGGCGCCGGCGAGTTTAATATGATGAGCGCCGTTAAACCAGAGCAATGGGATATGATTGAGGCAATGACGAGAGGGGCAAAGAGCGAGTAATTTTAATCGAGATATAAGAAATAAAAAGGGGAGCGCGTGCTCCCCTTTTTATTGCAAGTATTTCAAATCCCTGTCACTAATCCCACTAACCTCAATCCAAATCGCTTCCGACTCATTGGGTTCTATACTGCCGGTAATTACCAAATCTGATTTGCAGAGATTTTTAGTTGCTTTGAATAATACATAGTTTTTAGCAGAGGTTGAATCGGATTCTGCATCACTAAAAATTTGTTGCATTACGCCAGCATCTACTTTAATGGAGAACGTTCTTTCAACCTCTTCTATAAAACCCTTTAGCTCCGGGCCTATTAGTTTAAGTGTTCGTAGGGTTTTTTCGTTAGCCATCTTCTTACAATTTACAGTGCTATTTTAAAATCTAAAGTATATCTTCATCTATATTCAAAACCCATACCACCCATGAAAATCTTAAAAAGTAAAGCCTTTATCCTCATCGTTTCAATACTGGCTGTTTGGGTGGTAGCTAATGTAATTTTATATGAACCCGATTTGCCGGTGGAGCAATTGAAAGCAGAGTATGCTAATGCTCAATCGAAGTTTATAGAGATTGATGGCATGCACGTGCATTACCGCATAGAGGGCGAAGGAGAGCCTTTGATATTAGTGCACGGCACCGGTGCTATGCTGCAAACCTGGGATGATTGGACAAGCTTGCTTAGCCCACATTACAAAATAATACGCATGGATATTCCGGCATTTGGCCTGACAGGACCAAGGCCTGATAACGTATACAACGACAGCATGTACACCGACTTTTTAAACCAGTTTGTAACTAAATTAGGGATAGACTCTTTTAACCTGGCCGGTAATTCCCTGGGCGGTTTAATTGCCTGGAAGTATGCGGCCGCTTATCCGCAAAAGGTTAAAAAACTTATACTGGTTGACCCGGGTGGGTTTCATTCGCGCAATCAAAAGGGCGGCTCTTTTATATTTAAACTGGCCCGTAACTACCCTACTGTAACCGATATGGTTTCTAAAATTGGCACGCATTATTTTGTAGAGAAAACTCTAAGAGAAGTTTATAGCGATGATTCGAAGATTACAGAACATTACAAAGAAATGTATGCGCGCTTAAACCAGCGGGCCGGCAACCGCCACGCTTTTGTAGAGCGGGCAAAATATGTTCATGAAAGTGACGAAGCGGAATTAGCACCCATTACTGCACCAACTTTGGTAATGTGGGGTAAGGACGATGTGCTGATTGATGTTGCCGAAGTAGAGCATTTTAAACAGATAGCTAATTCAACCTTTGTTATCTACGAACATGTGGGCCACGTTCCGCAAGAAGAAATACCGGAGCGCTCGGCAGCAGATGTGCTCAGGTTTTTGAAGGTGAAGTAGATAGGTATAGTCATCCGATGACTTCTATTTCAAAATACGCTGTTTTTACAGTTTGTCGCACCTTTGCACAAAAAGTCATCGGATGACTTGGGCACTAATAAACCTTATACCCGCTAAATACGCTCTCTAACTGATTAAGGTTTAAGTTTTGGGTTGCACCGCTGCTTTGGGTTATTACTACATCCACCACATCGCCAGAGTAGAGTTTGAAGTTGGACGAAAGAAATTGTGATGTCGGATTGCTCAGGCGAACGCGCATCTGCTCCGTCACTACCCCGTTTACCCTAAGCGCCAAAGTGCTTTCGCCGGCAGAAAAAGTTTGCCATACTATGTGCACTTCAAAGTGATACATGCCTTCAGATAGCACATTGAATACTCCTGTGTTTGGGTCGTAGTAGTTACCATCGTTAAAATTGATGTTATCAAACAGCAAAGGTGTTTCTACATTTGGGCTAACGGCAAACAAACCTGCATTGCTATAAGCGCTAAATGCTTTTTTAGGGTTATCTTCTCCCCAGCTGGCAAGGCCGCTGGCATCTGATATTAATACTTTGCCCTGTGCTGGTCCACCGCCTGTAATTTTTACCTGTCCGTTTACTTCCAGCTTGGCGGTAGCATTAGGGGTGCCAATACCTACATTATCGTTAGCGTAGTTAATAGAGAAGGCATCGTTACCGGTATTAAAATTAAAAACGCGGTAGTTGCTATTATTAAGCGTACCTACCAACCATTGTGCCGAATCTAAAAGGCTGTATTGAACAGCGGCCTGGTCGGTGTTAGCGTCTGTTTTGTCTAATATCAGCAGCGAGCGATTAAAGCCTCCATCCTGCCCCCGCAAACGCAAAGCCGCATCGGTATTAAATACGGCATCGATAGTATGCACCGGGTTAGCTGATAGTATGCCTATACCAATTTTGCCGGTATTGGTAATGGTCATTCGTTGCAATTGCGAGGTGCCAAAGCTGAGCGGCTCATCCTCGTTATTCATTATTTGCACAGCGCCTGTTGCGTTAGTATGCCTGATCAAAAATCCATCCAAAGGTCCATCACCAGTGCCAGATGATACTAATTGCAATGCAGTTGGTGTACCTAAGGCACTCTTAACTACCAAATCCCTCACCGGTGAAGTTACATTTAATCCAACTCGGCCATCCTGAGATACTACTACACGTGGGGTAGCATTCGTACCAATCAATACCCCCTCATTTTCATAATTCATCAATTGTATATTACCAGTGCTGCTTAATTGCCCTATTACAAAGCCATCATTTTTAGCGGCACCGGTTACCGATGATACTAATTGAAGGGCAGCTGTATCGAAGGCATTGGCAATTACCAGTTCGCGTGCAGGGTTACTTAAACCAATGCCCACTTTGCCGGTTTCGGTAATGCGCATGCGCTCTGTATTGCCGGTGCCAAACAACAGCCCTTTATTTTCCTGGTTCATTAATACAGCCGTACCAAAGGCATCGTTATGGCCCAGCAATAAACCATCGGTAGCAGCCTGGCCTGTAAGTGCCGAAGCAATTTGTAAGGTAGTAGGCAGGCCGCCTTGTGTTACCAAAACCAAATCGTGCGTAGGGCTGGCGGTACCTATACCCAACAATCCATCTTTGGTAAAGCGTGCGCGTTCGTTGCCAGCTGTGCCAATAAATAAATCGCGGCTTTCGAGGTTAACCAGACCTACTACGCCTGAGTCGGCTTGGGAAATAGAAAAGCCATTGGGCGAAACTGCGTTACTTAAAAGCAAAGTAGTTACTGAATCGCCCTGCAATTGCAAATGTGCAGTAGGGGCATCGGTGCCTATGCCTACAAAATGACCATTATCTAAAATGCGAGAGTTGCCTATGGTGTTAGAGTCTGGTGTAAACTTAGCTACATAATTAAGCGTGCCGCTAATATTACCCGAACCGGCAGGGCCCGTTGCTCCTGTGGGCCCTGTTGGACCACTGGCACCATTCAAGCCTGTTGGCCCTGTTATACCATTCGCCCCGGTTGCCCCTGTAAGGCCTGTGGGGCCGGTAGCGCCACCACCTGAACCGGTAGCACCCGTTGGCCCTGTAGCCCCGGTTGCTCCGGTAGCGCCGCCACCAGAACCACTCGGACCGGTTGCGCCGGTAGCGCCTGTTGCGCCATTTAATCCCGCATCGCCTGTTGCACCTGTGGGGCCGGTCGGCCCGGTTACACCTGCATTTCCGGTGGGGCCTGTTGCTCCCGTGGCACCAGTACCTCCGCCACCACCATTACCTGCAGTTTCAGCAAATAAAGCATACGGCACACTCACCATTTCGGCATTACCTGCCAGCAAAAAATTATTACCCGCATCAGGGTCGTATTCTACCTGCAAAAACTTAGCATTAACGCCCCATGCAATTGTCGAGAAATCGCCCGAAAGAACTGTCCCATCGCCCACTACTGTATTGAATAAGCCAAACTGGTTGGTTTGCAGCACCTGTTTTTCCTGGTAAAGTAAAGGGCCTGTAGCCGATATATCGCGAATGGTAAACCTTACCGATACGCTTTGATTGGTCAGGCCAGCGCCTGCTGCATTTCGGGCAATGGCCTGATAATTGAATTTGTGAGGTGCCTGGGCCAGAGCCAATAACGAAAAAAACAAAGTGATGAAAAGGGTAAACTGTTTTTTCATGCGTACGGGTTAATTATAGGCAAAGCCCATATTATAGATACGGCTAAAGTTAAAGAGAGTTTTGTAAGTGGCGTTAATAAATAAGCACAGGGCAATGTTTATTTGCCCACCGCCTGCTTAATGGCGTCATCAACACTTTGGTTTACCCCGGGCACCAGGGGCAAATTCTGCAATTCATTATCTATATAAACCTTTAAATCCCACTTGTAAGGCATAAAGTAAAACATTAAAGCCTTGTTTTCGGCTACCTTGGCCGCCTTTACGTGGGTTTTGTTTTTTTGCAATACAGGCAGCAGCAGTTCATATAGCTTTTTACGTATTTCAGCTGCATTATCGCCCTTAAAAAGGGTGCCGGCTGAACTGCCGTTTATAACCAGCCCATCGAACTTAAGCTCGCAATAGCGCATTACTACGGCAGGCAACCATACCTCTACCGCACCTTCATCGTTTTTAAATACCCTGAAGTTACGCACCGATAAATCAATGCCGTAGCGGCCATAGTAAGGAATAGAAATTTGCAGCGAATCGGTCTTATTTGCGCCCTTTAGCAAATTAAAAATTTCCGCATTTTCGGCACTTGTAAGCGTTACCGAAACAGTAGTGTCAAACTCTACATTGGCGCTTTGCACCACATTTTTTACTGTAGGGTAATTGGCCAGCAAACCGTTGCGCACTAAATCGGCACCCGATTTCATACCCAAAAAATACGCGCCGGCAACAATGGCTGCAACAACAATTACAACCAGTACAATTTTTACTGCTTTCATGCTTTATTATTTATTGGTTAGCCTTCAACTTCTCGTCCAGCAACTTTACGCCCACCTCGTTCAGGTGGTCGTAGTCTACAAACATATCGTCGTTAAACGAGGTGTCGTTATAAAAATCAAGGTAAGGCACGTGTTGGGCAGCGGCAAATGAATCAATGCTGTGTTTAGCATTTTCAACTACAAATTTATTAGAATAAGTACGGTAACACTCTGTTTTAGGTGGGTCGAACAAAACCAGCTTAACGTTATACTGTTTGCACAGCGCTATAACTTTAGCCAGGTAATTCATGTTTTCGGGTATGTTTTTTTGCTTAAACTTTAAAAGCGTATGTTCTTCGGCCCGCTTGCGGCACATAAATTCATTATGCACTTTATGCGGCAGGGCAGGTGCAGTTGATTCGGTAGTAACAGCCGCCGCCGTAGTAGTATCGCCACCAGCTGCCGGTGCTGCTTTATTCTCTACCGGTATATAATTAATAGGCTTTGCAGCCTCTTTATTACGCTTTAACAAGTAAGCTATATCGCGGTTGGCTCTAAAAAAATACGAGCTGCTCATAGCCCGGTTAGTAGCAGTATTATTGTAAAGTTCACCGGTATATGGGTAATACTCACGATCTACATACTCCTGCCCGCTTTTGGTTTGGTTATAACCCAACAAATCGTAATCGAATCCTAAATACACCGTTTTTAGCTTAGGGCTTTTAGGCAACAAGGTTTTAAGCACGGTATACATCCTAAAAATATCCTGGCCGCCAAGCGACATATTGCCCACCTGTTTATTCTCTCCGGGATAAAGCCCAATAAATACACCTATGTGCGAATTGCCGATATAGAGGGTTTCAACAGTAGAGATTTTTTCGTAATAAGGCTTAAATATCAGGTCGGCCTGAGTTAAGTAATTGCGATAGGCAAACTCAAGCAAAGCAAAAATTGCCAGGCAAATTACCAATACCGAAAAAGTGAACTTTAAAAACCGCATTCTTAAAATTGAAAGTAGATAAATGACTGCTCCTCAAAAATTCCAAAAACATAGATACTTAAAACAATAAGCGCACAAAAAACCACATCGGCTACCATGCTTGTTCGTTCGGCCTTAAACAACTTTAACTGCCAGCCTTTGTAAAAAATATATTCTATACCAAACATTATAGCCAGCGAGGCAATACAACTTAAATTAAAAAAGGTGCTAAACATTGGTATGCCAAACAATACACCGCGCTCAATATGCGGGGCCTCGCGCAAAATGGTAAAGGCATCGTGCACATTGTTGGCCCTAAAAAACACCCAGGCTATCATTACCAAAAGCATAGTAAACGCCCATTCTAAGCCGGTAATTAAAAAACTAATAGGCTTTAATTTTGCCTTAATACTATTTTGTATACCGTGTGTTAGGTGACCAAAAATTTGGTAAAAGCCATGCAGGGCACCCCAAATAATAAATGTCCAGTTTGCGCCGTGCCACAAGCCGCTTACCAAAAACACTAGAAACAGGTTTAAATACCATCGCGGTTTAGATACTCTATTACCACCTATGCTGATATAAAAGTAATCGCGGAACCAGGTAGAAAGCGAAATATGCCAGCGGCTCCAAAATTCTTTAATAGAGGTAGAAATATAAGGCAGGTTAAAATTTACCATCAGGTTAATACCCATTATGCGCGAGGCGCCCAGGGCAATATCAGAGTAGCCCGAAAAGTCGCAGTAAATTTGGAACGTAAAGAACAAAATGGCCCATATAACCGGAAACCCATGGTAATTATTAGGGTCGTTAAAAACTACATCTACAAACATGGCCAGCCTATCGGCCACCACCATTTTTTTAAACAAGCCCCACAGCATTTGCTTAAGGCCTGCAATGGTTCGGTTATAATCAAAGTTATGTTCCTCGTAAAACTGGTGTAATACATTTTGAGGGCGCTCTATCGGCCCTGCCACTAGCTGCGGATAATACATTACGTAAAGCGCATAGGTTAAAAAGTTGCGCTCCGATTTTTGATTACCGCGATATACTTCAATTGTATAGCTCATTGCCTGGAACGTGTGAAAACTTAATCCGATGGGCAACAAAATTTGCAGGTAGGGTATAGGGTTGGCAACGCCAAAGCTATTTAGCATTACTTCTATATTGCCATTAATAAAGTTGAAGTATTTAAAAATAGCCAGCACGGCTACATTGGCTACCAAACTCCAGCTTAGGTAAAATTTTCGGCGCGGGCCGGTGGCGTTCTCTATAAGTATACCTGCGTAATAATCAATTATGATTGTAAAAAACAGGATGAGGATGTAGACCGGCTTAAAGAACATGTAAAAGAAACAGCTGGCGGCCAGCAGCATCAGTATCCGGCGCTTATACGGCAGTAAAAAGTACAATACTGTTACTACCGGAAAGAAGATAAGAAAGGGTAACGAGTTAAATAACAAACCAACAGTTTTTAAATACGAAGCAATGGGTTACGCCATAAATCTAAAAGAAGATTTTAAATATTCAGCAACAGGTGGTAAAAGATAAGCTATCGGCGGGGCCGTGGGGCCATCATACGAAGGGCCTCGCCTATTATCTGGTCGAACTTTTTTTGCTGTTCAGCGCTGCATATTCTCCGTATTTTTTGAAAGTCGTAAAAGGTAGTTAGTTCCGTTTGCTTACGGTTTAATGCTATGGAATCGGCTAACTGGTTTACCAAACTCGAATCGGCGGCAGCACCCTGCAAAAGCTGAAAGTAGCGGTCGTGCAGGTTTCTGTCCTGCTCGTGTATGGCATCCATATTTTTTCGGTGCTCATCCTGCAATTGTCGGTATTGCTGTTGCTGCTCTTCGTTTAATTGCAATTGCTCTGTAATCCATCGCGAAACTTCGCGCGGGCCATTTTGGCGGGATGGAGCGCCATACATAAAAATAAAAGCAAGCGTGCCAGTATTTATTAGCAGCAGGGCTACTATTACAAAATACAACAGCTTTACTTTATTGGTCATCATCTGTGCTGCTTAAAAATTATCGGCATGCGGGGCAATAGAATACTCTTTGGCAAATGCGCTCAAGTTACTTTCGGCTTTACCTACCTTGTAATTTACCAGCGAAACACAGGCAAAAGCATTAAACGCTACTAACAGCAAAACGCCGGCTGCTACACGCAACACATAACCGCCCGAAACAACTTCCGTGGCTTTTAAACGTGCAATGGTTTTTTCGTAAAAACCGGCAGGCGCCTTAGCTGGCACAATTCCTTCTGCGCTTGCCAGCACTTGCTCTGCCCATATTTCTTTTCCGGGTATCATACTTATTTAGACGTCCTTAAGCCCAAAAACCTGCGTTGCTACAATTCATTTTGCTCGTAATAATCGGTTAAAGTCTTTTTTAAGTTCTGTTTAGCCCTAAAAAGCAGCGATTCTACCGCCGAAACCGTCATATTAGTAACCTCGCCAATCTGCTGATAGCTAAGCCCTTCTATTTTATTAAGGGTGTAGGCTATTTTTTGGTTTTCGGGCAATTGCTCAATAGCCCTAAACAAATACACAGCCCTCTCTTTATTCTCTAATTGCACGCCGGGGTGTACAAAATCGGGTATATCATACCGCGGCTGGTTATCGCCTTCATTAAATATGCTTTTTATAAAACCAAACCTCTTTTTCCGCTTTTTACTGCGCAAATGGTCTAACGATTTGGTAACGCAAATGCGGTAAATCCAGGTAGATAGCTTTGCTTCTGCTTTAAAACCGTTTACCGAGCGATGCACCTCTACAAAAACCTCCTGCGCAATATCTTCGGCATCTTCGCTATTACGCAGCACTCCCAGGCAGGTGTTGTACACCCTGTGCTGGTAGTTCTCTACCAGGTACCTAAAAGCCGGCTCGTTGCCCTGCTGTAATTGCAATATTAATAACGATTCATCCAAAGGGGGTGGCGCTTTGTTTCGGTAACAAACCTACTTTACCTCCATCCTTAAATCGTTACAGAAAAGTTTGAAAAAGTTATAAGATTCGTAAAAACCCAAAGTGCCTACACAGTTTTTAAAATAATTATTTTTAAAAAATGACCCGCCAGCAATTTACCCAACTAGCCCTTCTGTCGTTTCCGGCGTTTGCACTGCCCAACTGGGCTGTAGCTACAGCTACCGATGCTTTTGTTTCGCAAAGGCCTGCAACCGGTAAAAGAAAATTTACCAGTAAAGCAGTAGATGCTTTAATTGAAGAAATAAAAGCAAAAGCCAGTGATAAAGAACTTGCGTGGATGTTTGAAAACTGCTTTCCGAACACCTTGGATACTACGGTGTTTTTCGAAACTACTAATCAATTACCGGACACCTACGTAATTACCGGCGATATTGATGCTATGTGGCTGCGCGACTCATCGGCCCAGGTAAACCCTTATTTATCCCTTTGCCCGCAAGACCCTCAACTTTCGCTAATGGTAGAAGGGCTTATACGCCGCCAAACCCGGAACATTTTGCTGGATCCCTATGCCAATGCTTTTTATAAAGACGATAAAAAGATAAGCCAATGGAAAAACGATAAAACAGACATGAAACCCGGTGTGCACGAGCGCAAGTGGGAAGTAGATTCGCTTTGCTATTGCATACGGCTGGCTTACCAATACTGGAAGATTACCGGCAATACTGTGATGCTGGATGCTGAATGGAACAAAGCGATGGCTTTAGTGGTAGCAACCATGCAGCAACAACAGCGAAAGAAGGATAATGGCCCGTACCGTTTTGAACGCAAAGGCGGTGGTAAAAATGATACGCTTCAAGGGCAAGGCTATGGCATGCCTTTTAAGCCTACCGGTATGATATGCTCGGCTTTTCGCAATAGCGACGATGCCTGCACCTACCTGTTTAATATACCCGAAAATCTTTTTGCAGTTACAGCACTCGGCCAATTAGCCGAAATGCTGGAGGCTATAAAACAGCAACCCGATTTAGTTGTTACCTGCAAATTGCTGGCTAAAGAAATAGAGCAAGGTGTAAACCAGTATGGCATTGCCGACCACCCGAAGTTTGGAAAAATATACGCTTATGAATGTGATGGGTTGGGCAACCAGTTACTAATGGAAGATGCAGGCCTGCCCGGTTTGGTTACCATACCTTACCTGGGCTATGGCAGTACAGCAGATGCAATATACCAGCGCAGCCGAAAGTTTGCGCTTAGCGAAAGCAACCCTTACTTCTTTAAATCGAAGGTGGCTGAGGGCACCGGTAGCCCGCATTTAGATTGGAAAGGGGATATGATTTGGCACCTCGGTATAATAGCAAGGGCTATTACCGCCATTGAGGATGAAGAAATAAAGTATTGCCTTAACCTGCTTAAGGCTTCGCATGCCGGTAAAGGCTTTATGCACGAGGGCTTTAGAAAAAACAACCCCAACGATTTTACGCGTCACTGGTTTGCATGGGCCAACAGCTTTTTTGGCGAACTAATAGTAAAGCTATACCGGGAAAGGCCGCATCTGCTATAAATCCGTTCATTCCAACTTTGTAAATCTTTCCGAACCTTTTAATAACATTCTGCGTATTGTAAATATCATCACAGGGTTTTAATTAATGGCGAGACGCAGGCTAATGTGTGTAGTTATTAGTTTGCAGGTATGTATATAATAGTAGAATTAAAACTTCCCCATTTTCCGTTTTGCTTAAAATAATAATGTTTTTTTTGCCATTAATTGGTTTTTCCTTCAAATATTACAATCGGCATCTTAATTGACTTCACTTCTTGTATCGGCACTTTAATCGGCAACTCCATAATTATAAAGCACTAAAACTGTTTCATGAAAAAACTGTTACTTCTTGCATGTACTTCAATTTTATTTAGTAACAGCTACGGCCAAAACGTTGGTATAGGCACTAATAACCCTCAAACAAAACTAGAAGTTGCAGGGGCTATCTCCTCTACTCCTTCATCGGCTGCGGCTACCGGTGGAGCAATTGTAATAGCTACCAACGTATCTATGTTCCGAATTTTAGATGATGCCGCCAACACAGCCATTGCGGTTACAGCAACAGCACCTAAAGAGGGACAATACCTTACTATATATAATACCGATGCTGCTAACGATGCCACATTTGCGGGACAAACAATTACTGCCGTTTCGGGTGTTGCCAGCTTTAATTATTTAAACGGCGGATGGCGCACGGTAAGTAATACCAAAGCCGGCGGCGATTTAACGGGCACCTATCCAAACCCAACCGTTACTAAAATTCAGGGTAGAGATGTTTCGACGGCTGCACCCAACAACGGCGATGTACTTAAATATAACAACGTAACTCTTAAATATGAGCCGGCACCCGATCAAAACTCGGGTGGCACGGTAGGCAGTGTTACCGCCAGTTCACCTCTTAACTCTACAGGTGGCTCAAGCCCCAACATATCTTTAACAGGCACCGTACCGGTTGGTAATGGTGGAACAGGCTTAACAGGCGTAGGGGCCGGGCAAATTCTAATAGGCACCTCATCCAACACTTTTTTAAACACTACACTTACCGGTACTGCCAACCAGGTAAACATAAACAGCGCTTCGGGTGTCGTAACACTTTCTACCCCACAGGATATCGCAGCTTCGTCATCTCCAACCTTCAACAAAATAACACTAACCGGAGCCAATATTAATAGTGTAGATGCTACGGGCTCTATTAAACCGGGTACTACTACGGCTACCCCGGCATCGGCAGGTACGGGTGCTATACGCACTAATGGAACAAACCTGGAGTATTCCGATGGCACAACTTGGAAACCTTTATCCACCGGGGGCACAGTAACCAACGTAACGGGCACCGCCCCAATCGTTTCTTCGGGTGGCACTACACCGGCAATAAGCATAACTGCTGCTACCGGTAGTGCAGCGGGCAGCATGAGCGCAGCCGATAAAGCAAAACTGGATGCCGCCACCAGCGCCAATACAGGGAGCACCCTTGTAAGCCGCGATGCTTCGGGCAACTTTAGCGCCGGAACTATAACCGCCAACCTTACCGGCAAAGCGACGCAGTGGGGCTATTTCGATAACCGCACGCTTGCACCATCATCGTACGCGCACAATGCAGCCACTTATGGCTTTACCTCGTTTAATAACAATAACACTGCACCGTGGGCTGATTTTATGCAGCTTAACTCTTATGGCGATGCTTCGGGGGGAAGTGATAACCTGTTGGTGTTTAACAGAAGTTCTATTGGTATGCGCCTTTATCAGCAGGCCTGGAATAGCGCAACACCTTTTGCCTCTTATAAGGATGTGGCTTTTGCGCAGGATATAGCCACAGGTTACATTCAAAATACAACTTCCCAGCAAGCTTCCTCTAACTTTAATATAAGCGGCAGCGGAACTGTTGGCAGCGATCTTAATACAGGGGGTAAGCATTACCAGAATACCTCGGTTAACCAGGGTTCGGGTGCACACGGTATAAGCTGGTACACGCCCTCTTATGTTACATGGTATGATTATATGAGCCCTCCGGGCACTACCAATTCGCCAAGCGGCACAGCAGCACCAAGCGATGGTGCATCGGGAGTAAGTAGCTGGGCCCGTAGGTTTAATATAGAAAATAACGGCGGCTTTGGCTGGTTGTTTGAATCGGGTTTAAACACAGCGGGCTCTGCCCCTACCGTAAAATTTGCTATTAACGCCGGAAGCGGCACTTTCCACAGCACCGGCAATGCCATTGTAGATGGTACGGTTGCAGCCGGAAGCTACGCCGTAATGGGCACCAATATTTCTGCCGGTTACTACCAGGATGTTACCAATGGTGCATTCCGCTCAAGGGTAGCTTCTAATGTAGATAACGGCTACTACTTCCAAACAAACAATGGCGCTACCACCACCATGTGGGTAGGCCTTGGTGGAACGTATAACGGCCGTGTAGGTATAGGCACCACAAGCCCTTCGTTCGCATTACATGTACCATCGGGCTACATTGGTACCGACTACATTTATACTACCGATAATGCCGTTACCAGCGGAGTTACGGGTATAATGGTAAAGCAAGGCAACGATTACCACCGCACGGCAGATGCCGCCTCGGTTAGAACCTTTTTAGGTATTACTGCGCCAACAGGCGATAACCTGGGTAACCATATAGCTACAACCGGCCTTAACATGAATAGTAATGCCATTAATAATACCATTGTATATAACACTGCAGGCGACCACATGGAGTTTATGAGCGGCACCCATGCCGATGATAACACCTACGAATGGATTGGCTTGTATTCGGGCGGAACCCGTCAGGGTATTTTTTTATGGGATGGCTCGTGGAACGGTGCCAACAATGTAAACAATGAGTTCTCATTAACCGCCGAAAACAACAATTTGCTAACCCTTAATACCAGCAATAATCACATTGCGCTTATGCCTAAAAGTGGTAACGTAGGGGTTGGCCTTCTTTCGCCTGGCTACAAATTAGAGGTAGCAGGCAGCACCCGTTCAAGTGGAGAAACCTATACACAGAACTGGTTTCGCAACCAGCAATCGGGCGTAGGTTTATACAATGAGGCCACGGGCTCTGGTATTTATTCACCAAGCGCTAACTTAATGACTCTTTACGGCTCATCTTCGTTACAGATTACATCGGCCGGAACCGGTTCGGGTAACCTGCGTTTTGATGCCGCCAATCCATACATTGTAAGTAGCAGTTACTTTGTATGCCCGGGTGGCGCTTACTTTAACAGTGGTACTGTTTACGACAATGCCCAATACCAATGCCGCGGCGGTATACATAACGACAATGCTGCCGAATTGATAATTGCGGGCGGAACATCATCGCTTACTAATTTTAGTGGTAGTATTTCGGGGATGAGCGGCAATACACCTGCAAATAACTTAATACGGCATACACCTAACTTACACTTAAACTCTTTAGCGGGATATGCTGTTATTTTAAACTGGGATAACGGAACTACCGGTGGTTCGCAAACATTTAGAATTGGCAACGGCGCCGGCACCGATGTTTTCCAGGTATTAGCCAGCGGGCGCACCGGTATTAATACCGCACCGGGTAATAACTATTTAAATGCTTACGATCCCAGCGGAGTTAGCGGTAGTACCTATGCTACCAGTACTGCTAACGGTGTATTAGGGCAAGGTGGCTCCGGCAGCACCACCTACGCTTTCGGAGTTACAGGCTATCAAATTGGTAGCGGCCTGCGTAGTGGCGGTACGCATGGTGCTTACTCTACTGGCACCTGGGGTGCACTGGGATATAGCGCCTCCAACTCAACCCGCTACGGAACTTATTATACATCGGTAGCATCGGGCGCAGGCTTTTTACCACAGGGCAATGTATTAACCGGTGTAGGTTCAGGCGGAGTAGGAGACTTTATAGGCAGCTGGACAAAAGGCGGGGTATTTGGCAATATTACTTCCGGCGAACTGGCGGCTGCTTACAACGTAGGTAACGTTTACACCACCGGCCATAATGTAGAAATAGTAAACACAGGCAGCCAGCGCGTTGCAGCTTATGGCAATACTTCTACCGAAGCTACCATTAGCAAGGCAGGTCGTAGCCAATTGGTAAACGGAAAAGCTTCGGTAACATTCGATGCGGCCTTTACCGCTTTGCTGGCTAAAGAAGATGAACCCATTGTAACAGTTACTCCGGTGGGCAACTGTAATGGCATACACCTTGTAAGCGTTAGCAATACTGGGTTTGAAGTAGAAGAAAATAACAATGGCACTGCTGCTGTTAAGTTTACTTACATGGTAATGGGTAAACGCGTAGACGGCACACCAACTAACTTACCCGATGCCCTGGCCAACAAAAATTTTGATGAGAACCTGAAGGCCTTTATGTTTAACGAAGCTAATACCGAACAAAGCGCCAAACCAATGTGGTGGGATGGTGAAAAAATTCGTTTTGACAGCGCACCGGCCACCGATAAAAAGGAAATAGCAGCCGATACAAAAACTGCACAAGCCAGCGCAGCAGAAGTTACCCGCTTAGCAAAAGCATTAGCCGATAGAGAAAAATCGGATGGAACGCAAGAGAAAGCCGCCGCAGAAATGAAGGCGCAGGCCGATCGTTTAATGCAGCAAAAAGAAACAGCTAAACCTGTTTTGATTAAACCTGAGTTGGTAAAAGCCGAATCGAAATAAACTTTCAAATTATACCTAAAACCCTGCCCGAAAGGAGCAGGGTTTTTTATTTTCATACGCTAATGAAAGTTTTTTTCAGTCTGCTACTCCTACTGTCAATTTTTTGGGCAAAGGCCACCAGCGATTCGTTGGCAGTAAGGGCGCGCCTGCAAAAGGATGTGTATACACTTGCTGCAGATAGTATGGGCGGACGCGCACCCGGCACTTTGTTTGAAACTAAAGCAGCCGATTATATTATGAGCCGCTTTACGGCTATGGGCATAAAAGCAAAACCGCTTAAATTTGATATAACCGTAGCTAAGGATAGTGCGCTACATTGCCTTAATGTGGCTGGTTTTATTAATAACAAGGCTGATAGTACTATTATAATAGGCGCACATTACGACCACTTAGGTTCGGGCACCAATAAAAGCCGCGAGCTATTTAAAAAAGGTATTCACCATGGGGCGGATGATAATGCCAGTGGGGTTGCCCTAATGCTGGAACTTGCCCATGAACTGGCAGCACAGAAATTATCGGGAAAGAAGCAGCGCTATAACTACATTTTTGTGGGCTTTTCGGCCCACGAAATGGGGTTGTATGGTTCTTACAATTTTATTCAAAAAGTTTTGTTGGATAAACTTGCCATTAAGTTAGTTGTAAATTTTGACATGGTAGGTCGCTTAGATCCCACACAACAAAAAATACGGATTAGCTATTGCGCGGAGCATGATGAAGAAAAAAAAATGTTTGCCCAGGATTCGGCCAGTACCCTGCAAGTTGCATTTACCGATGACCGGGAAACGGTTAATGATTATACTCTATTTTGTGAACATTGTATACCGGCGGTTTCTATAACCACGGGTTTACATGATGACTATCACCGCCTTAGCGATACCCCCGACAAAATCAACTTTGCCGGCATGCAAATGATTTTAGATCTGCTAAAAAAACGATTGCAGGCTTTAAACAACAAATAATCCACTCTCATTTAGTATACACTCTGCCATGCCGGAGGATAAAACCTATTACAATTAATTATGCCCCGTTTACATACTTAGTATGTTTACACAAACGCAAAGTGCTATGCTTGAAAAAGAGACCTTAGAGGCGCTACACCCCTCCGACATTGCGGCTAAAATAGCTGAGCTAAACGATAAGGAAACCACGCTGGCTTTTTTGATGCTGAAGAGCAAATTGAAATCGCAGGTGTTCTCTTACTTAACCGATGCCGACCAACACCAGGTTTTAAAACACCTGGGCAGCCAGGAGATTGCCGATATATTAAACGGCATGCCACCGGATGACCGGACTGAAATGTTTGAAAACTTTCCGGATGAACTGATTAAAAAAATAATCCGCCATTTATCGGATGAGGAGCGCGAGGTAGCGGTAGCCTTACTTGGATATCCGTCTAACTCAGTCGGGCGTATAATGACCCCTCATTACATTCAAGCTTATAAAGAGCAAACCGTTGCAGAGATTTTGCGGCACATTAAATTACACGGCAGAAGAGCAGAGACGCTGAACGTTATATATGTAATTGACGAACAGAAAAAACTAATTGATGATATACGGATAGGCCGACTATTGATGGCCGATGAAAATGCCACTATAGAATCGCTGATGGACTTTAAGTTTGTATGCCTGCGCAGTACCATGCCCAAAGAAGAAGCGATTACGATGTTTGAAAAGTACGACCGCAACGCACTGCCCGTAGTAACCGAAAGCGGAGTATTGGTAGGCATGGTAACCATTGATGATATTTTGGATGTAATAGAGGCCAGGGATACAGAGGACATTCAGAAGTTCGGGGGTTTGGAAGCGCTGGATTACCCGTATGTAAAAACACCTTTTTTCTCGCTGATAAAGAAACGTGCAGGGTGGCTGGTAGTATTGTTTTTTGGCGAAATGCTAACGGCTACCGCTATGGGGTATTTTGACATGGAAATTTCGAAGGCGGTGGTGCTTGCCCTATTTATTCCACTTATTATTTCGAGCGGAGGAAATAGCGGTTCGCAGGCAGCCACACTAATTATACGCGCTATGGCTTTGAAAGAACTTTCGGTGAAAGATTGGTGGTATGTTATGCGGCGCGAGTTTCTTTCGGGGCTTTCGCTGGGGCTTATTTTGGGTTTAATTGGTTTTACCCGTATTGTAGTTTGGCAGGCACTTCACTTGTATGATTATACCCAGCATTATATTTTAATTGCCCTTACCATATTTTTCTCGCTAATAGGTATTGTAATGTGGGGTACACTTAGCGGATCTATGATTCCCATTGCGCTTAAAAAAATCGGGCTCGACCCGGCTGCCTCTTCTGCACCTCTGGTAGCAACGTTGGTAGATGTAACCGGTTTGATTATCTACTTCACTGTAGCTGCCGTATTACTAAAAGGCACGCTACTCTAGGGTTATTAAGCTTAAATAAAAAAAGCACTGCACCATAAGTGCAATGCTTTTTTTGAAAGTTATATATAGAACGCTTATCTCCAACCGCCACCCAAAGCCTTATAAATATTTATTTCGGCGTTTAATTGCTTCTTCTTTATTTCAATCAACTCCATACGGGTTTCTAGGGCTTCGCGTTGCGTAAGCAGCACTTCCATATAATCAGCCCGTGCCGAGCGGAACAGGTTTTCTGAAACCGTAATGGATTGGGTTAATATACTCACTTCGCTGGCTTTCGTGTTGTAGCTTTTTCGATAGTTATCTATTCCCGATAGTTGGTTTACTACTTCTATATCGGCATTCAATACTGTTTTTTCGTAATTGTACACCGATTGAATTTGCTTAGCACGACTGGTTTTATAAGCCGCTACCACTGCATTTCTATTAATAAGCGGGGCCATAATATCGCCAAACACACTGTACAACAACGAGGTTGGATTAAACCACACAGCAGGATTAAATGCCTGAAAGCCCAGCGAAGCCGAAAGCTTTACATTGGGAAAAAAGGCAGCCTTGGCAGCTTTTATGTCCAGCTTGCTGGCTACCATTTCCTGTTCGGCTTGGCGTATATCGGGGCGGTTTTGCAGCAATTGCACCGGTATGCCTTCATGTATGGAATCGAATACCATCGTATTAAATGAAGCTGGGTTGCGCACCACCGGCTGAGGAAAACGCGCCGTTAAAAAATTAATCCGGTTTTCAGTTTCAGTAATCTGTTGTTTAATCTCATACTGACGGTTTTGCGTGTTTAATAACTGCGCACTAAACCGGTTTACTGCCAGCTGCGATTCTTTAGCATTATCTTTCAACTGTTGGGTCATGTTTAAAGCGTTCTGCTGTATTTGAATGTTCTGTTGTATTATATCCAACTGATTATCCAACGCGAGCAGTTCGTAATAAGCATTTGCAATTTCACCCACCAGGTTAGTTACCATAAAGTTTTTACCCTCTATGCTGCCCAAGTAGCGGGCCGCAGCGGCCCGTTTGGCATTACGCAGTTTGCCCCATATATCCAGCTCCCAGCTAAACACGGCGCTAACACCAAAATCGCCAATATACTTTGGCCCATCGCCCTTCGCTTTCCAGTCTTCCTCACTCTGTCCGTCCCAGGTATACTTACCGGCTTTATCGGGTCCGGCACCTAATTGTATTCCCGCATTGGGCAGGTATTCACCTTTGCGCGCTTTTACTTCATTGCGCGCAATGTTTATTTCCTGCATAGTTACGTTCAACTCCTGGTTATTTTTTAGGGCTGTATCAATCAGCGAAACCAGGTTAGGGTCGGTAAAGTAATTGCGCCATTTAATAGTTGCGCTGTTAGTGGTATCTACTGATTGACGATAACTTGCCGGCACTTTTCGGTTTTCAACGCGCAACGGTTCCTTGAACATTTTGCAACCGTTTATGCCCAACAGAACCACCAACAATATGATGAGCTCCGGTAGACGGTATTTTATTTTAAGCATTGCCTTTTTCTCTCTAATCATTGTTCCGTTTTAAAAAGTTCGATACTATTTTTCTGATACTGCGGGTAAGGGCTATTTCCCGCTGTTCTTCCACAAACTCCTCGGTAAGTGTGGTTACTTCCTGGTCGTTTATCAACTGGCGGCCCGATTGCAGCGTTCCGAAAATGAAATACAAGCCGGGCACTACAAACACGCCAAAAATGGTTCCCAGCAACATTCCCCCTAAAGCCGATGCACCAATAGTATGGTTGCCAACTGCACCCGGTCCTGTGGCCACAACTAAAGGAATAAGCCCGGCAATAAATGCAAAACTAGTCATTAGAATAGGGCGGAAACGCTCGCGCGCACCGGCTACGGCAGCATCAAATACAGAGGCACCGGATGCATGTTTTTGCACTGCAAACTCCACTATTAGCACCGCGTTTTTACCTAACAAACCGGTTAGCATTATTAGCCCCACCTGTGCGTAAACATCGTTAGCAAGGCCCAGTAATTTCAATAGCATAAACGAACCGAATATGCCTGGTGGTAACGAAAGCAATACAGCTAACGGAAGTATAAAGCTTTCGTATTGTGCTGCAAGAATCAGGTAAACGAAGAGGATAACCACCAGGAAAATGTAAAGCGCCTCATTACCACGCTTCTCCTCATCATAGCTTAGCCCTTCCCACGCTATGTCATAACCGCGCGGCAGGTTTTCTTTTGCTACTTCCTTAATGGCAGCAATAGCTTCGCCGGATGAATAACCCTTCGCAGGTGTGCCGTTTATCAACGATGATATATAGAGGTTATAACGCGAAATCTCATTAGGACCCTGTGTTTTGGTAATTTTCATAAAGGCCGAGTAAGGCACCATTTCACCTTTATCGTTTTTAATAAACAGTTTTAATACATCCGATGGTAAGCGGCGGTATTCCGGCGATGCCTGTGTATATACTTTGTAATAGTTATTGAAACGTATAAAGCCCTGCTCATAAGTACTACCCAGCATAATGTTCAGGTTCTCCATAGCATCGCCTATGCTTACGCCCTTCTGCATAGCCAGCGCATTATCTACAGTAATTTCATACTGGGGGTATTTAGCCGAGTAGAAAGCAAACAACCCGTTCAACTCCGGCCGCTTTTTAAGCGCTGCTAAAAACTCACTGTTTACTCGGTCAAACTCCTGGTAATCCACATCACTACCTTTATCCAGTAAACGCAGCGAGAAACCATCCGAAGTTCCATAGCCCGGTACAGCAGGCGGCTCAAAGTATTCTATGTTAGCGGCAAGGTCTTTTGTTTTCCCCTCCAGCTCTTCAATCACCTGTTTAACTGAGTGTTTGCGTTCGCTCCAGTCCTTTAAATTTATTAAGCAAGTACCGGCATTGCTACCGCGGCCCTCAGTTAGAATTTCGAAACCTGCAAGCGCCGTTACTGATTGAACACCCTCTACCTGCTTGGCTATTTTTTGTAGCTTAAGCGAAATGTCATTTGTTCTTTCAAGTGTAGTGCCCGGGGGCGTTTGAATAATGGCATAAATCTGTCCCTGGTCTTCGCTTGGAATAAAGCCCGCAGGTAAAATTTTATTTACACCCACCACACCAAATGCAAACAATAATAACATACCCCAGGTAACCACCCGGCGGTTAACTATTTTACTCAGCAAGCCAGTGTATTTACCGGTAACCTTTTCAAAGGTGCGGTTAAACCAATCAATAAAAATCGATACCGGTGTTCTGCGCTTAGGCTGCCCATGGGTATTTTTTAATATCATAGCGCACAATACTGGAGTCAGTGTAAGTGCTACAAAACCCGATAGCACAATAGCGCTGGCCATGGTGATTGAGAACTGGCGATATAACACCCCAACCGGACCCGTCATAAAAGCCACCGGCACAAATACCGAGGTCATTACCAGCGTAATGGCTATAATAGCACCGCTAATTTCGGCCAGCACCTTTTTAACCGCCTGGTAGGGCGAAAGGTGTTCCTCCGCCATTTTTACGTGCACGGCCTCTACCACTACAATGGCATCATCTACCACTATACCAATAGCTAACACCAATGCAAACAGGGTAATAAGGTTAATACTTAGCCCGAAAAACTGCATGCTTATAAAGGCGCCAATTAATGACACCGGCACCGCAATAATTGGAATAAGCGTCGAACGTAAATCACCCAGAAAGATAAACACCACAAGCGCCACCAATATGAATGCCTCTAACAGTGTATGCAACACTTTTTCAATAGAGGCATTTACAAACTTCGAAACGTCGTAGTTAATTTCGTATTCCATTCCCGGTGGAAAATCCTTTTTCAATACCTCCAGTTTAGCCTTTACCAGGTCTATTACTGTGTTAGCATTACTACCCGGATTTTGCTTTAACACCATCGATACAGCCGGATAGCCGTCCTTATTGGTGTATATATCCACAAACTCGCTGCCCACTTCCACGTCGGCAATATCCTTCAGCTTAAGTATCTCGCCATCTGCGTTAGCCCTTATAATAATATCGTTGTATTGCTCCGGCTTATTATACCAGCCCTTATAGGTAAACACATACTCCTGGCTTTGCGCCATTTTACCCGAGCTAAGCCCCACACGCCCGGGCCGCGCCAACACGCTTTGCTCATCAATCGCTTTCAGCACATCATCGGCCGAAATATTATAGGCCCGCATCCGGTCAGGCTTTAGCCACACCCGTATAGCAAAAGCCCGGCTACCGGTAACCTCGGCACGGCCCATACCCGGAATACGCTGTAGTTCGGGCACTAAAAAGGTATTAGCATAGTTGAACAAAAACTTTTCGTCAGCACTCTTTTTATCGGTGCTGTAAAGGTTTACGTACATCAGCATGCTGGGTGCCAGCGGTGTAATAATCACCCCCTCGCGTTGCACCAGTGGCGGCAGGTTGGTCATTACCTGGTCTACCCGGCTTTTAACCCTTACTGCTGCAAGGGTGGGGTCGGTACCGGGCTCAAACACAATATCAATGCTGGCCTCGCTGGCGCTGGTAGCATCGCTAAGCATGTACTGCATACCCTGCACACCGTTAATGGCGCGCTCTAATATGGTAAGGGTACTTTTAACCAACACATCGGCATTACTGCCCGGAAACTCGATGAAGATGGTAACCCGTGGTGGCGCTATGGCCGGAAACTGGGCTACCGGTATGGTGCTTATGGCCAGTAAACCCATAAACACTATAGCCAGTGACAGGGCTATGGCAAGCACCGGTCGTTGAATGAAAGTATTAAACATTTTACGTTAAGTTTTTTTGGTTCGCCTTATTCGGCATGTAAATTTTTCAGGTCGGTCATTACCTCATCAAAAGGCACAAATTCTGCTTCTATCTTTTCATTGTTTTTCACTTTGCCCAATCCTTCTAAAAGAATCTTATCCTTCGGTCCTACTCCACCGCTAAGTATGTACAGGTGCGGTAGTTCCTGCGCTACCGTAATTTGGGTTGCTTTTAAAGTGTTGTGTTCATCTAATACATACACAAATTTTTTATCCAGCACCTCAAATGTTGCCTTTTGCGGGATGATAAGTGCATTTTTAAAGTGTACCGGCATAAGTATATCTCCGGTTTCGCCGTGGCGCAGTATTGCATTGGGGTTAGGAAAAGTAGCACGAAAAGCTATGTTACCGGTTTCGTTATTAAAGTCGGCCTCTATAGTTTCTACAATACCTTTTTGCGGAAATATCTGGTGGTTGGCCATTTGCAACTCTACCTCCTGTTTTCCTCCTCCTTTGTTGGCACGGGTTATATAATCCAGGTATTCGGCTTCGGGCACATTAAAGTAAACCCACATTTTACTGTTATCGCTTAAGGTAGTAAGCAGGGCGCCTTCATCTACAAGGCTACCAAGCCGCTCGTAAAAGTGGTCCATTATACCATCAAACGGAGCCCTTATTTCGGTAAACGATAAATGCGCCTGTGCTAACGATAATTCGGCTTTCTCTTTATCCAGCGTTGCCTTGGCCAGCGCCAATTCATTTTTACTTACTATGTTGCTATCGGCAAGGTTTTTTGTGTTCTGGTATTCAATTTCGGCAAAGTTTACATTGGCCCTGGCTTTCTCCATTTCGGCCTGGTATAGCACCGGCATAATCTGGAACATTAGCTGCCCCTTATGCACAAACTGCCCTTCGTCTACATAAATATTTTGCAGGTAGCCCTTTTCCTGGCTGCGTAACTCAATGTGGCTGCTGGCATGTATCTGGCATACATACTCTTTGTAAATCATGGTGTCCATCAACTGGGGGCTGGTAACCAAAAATTTGGCCTCTTCTTCTTTTTCGTGCTCATGGTGGCTGCAACCCGCCAATATCAATACTACAGAAAGACTAACAAGAATTAGTATCCTCTTCATTACAGTTTTTATTTAAAATTGATGAATAACAAAAAGCTACACCCGCTTTAGTAAGCTACGGATGCAAATGGTTGCCTGGCAGGGGTTGCGGCAACTAAAAAAAATTTAGGCTATAAAACTCTTCCAGCTATGGTAGAGTATAAAGAAGGGAACCGTAGAACGGCCTTGTATTAAAGATGATGGGTGCGATACCCGGTTAATTACATTGGCAAAATCGAACAGGCAGAAAAGGGTTTGTGGCTCGGCTACCCAGCTGGCATCAAAATCAAAATCATCTTCCTGCTCATTTTCGTCGGGTATTTCGTGGTCGTGCGGTGCGGGTGCCGACTGAAACGGCAAATGCAGACTAACCAACCGGCCCGAAAACGAAGCCTTGCTGCTAAAAATATCTTGTTGAACGGAGCTATCGGTAGCAGCACTTTCGCCAAAGGCTACCGAATTTTGAAAACTAAACAGCAACAGGCTTGCAAAAAAGAACAGCAACCCGGGTTTAAACCTGGCCGCCAATTGTTTTAGCACTGCACTAAAATTGCTTTTTAACACCATTGCGCCGCAAAGTTACTATCTGCCAATCAAGTTTTTAGAAAATAACTTTTTTTACAAAATCGCTTTGCTATCTACCGGTTACCCTATTAGTGCAATTTTTTTAAAGCGAAATGCATAATAAATATTTGGGGAGATGCAGCACAGCCCCAAGAAATACATTAAAATTGTATATGTAGCCTTAAACATCGACTTATCGAACCTTTGGAGTGATATTCAGGCAGTTAGTTCTATTCTAGCGATGAAATCCTAATCTTTAATAAAAAGTTTGCTGTTGGTTTCTTTAAAGCACTTCACCCATATTACTGCTTTTTGATGACGCTACCCTGCTGTAAATTGATAATTACTATTATTCATTTTAACTGCGCAGAATGTGTATTGGCATATAAAAATACAGAAAATGAGCAATTGCATGTAAAATATATTACTTGCAAAATTATCATCATTATCAACTTATTATTATAGCCAACTAATTATTTGTCAGATTTGAGATGTTGCGTATATTTAGGTGTTAGCGGTAATTTTAGAACGACATCATGGATACAATAGAATTTCATAAATCAACGACAAAAGAGCTTTTAGCAATAAAGGACAGAGTTAGAAATCTCATTAATCACTGGGGCGAAGACGGAAGATATCAAGAGGCGGTTATCAAGACAATGATTCAGCGATTTCTTCCAGAGAAATTCAGAATTGGTAGTGGCTTCGTAGTAAGACAAACAAGAGAAAGAGGTAATCATGAGCCATCAAAACAAATTGACTTAATTATATATGACACTTCATGTCCTATCCTATTTAAGGAGAATGACTTTGTGATTTTAACTGCCGACTCTGTTCTTGGAATAATAGAAGTTAAGGCAAACGCAACGAACCAAGGATTACAACAAGTAGTAAAAAAGTCAAATGAAAATGGCAGATTCATTTTTGATGCGAAGACCGACAAGTCAAAGCACATATTTAATGGTGTTTTTTCATATGATTCAACAGTAAATAATGTTGACACAATCGCAAATGCAATTAAAACACCATGGGACGAGTTGGAACAGTATCAACATCGTGAAAAGTTTGCTGTTAATCATATTTCACTGAATCAACATTGGTTCTATAAGTTTTGGGAACATGAATATACCGACCACCGCGCCCCTCATTTCCTCTACGAAATAGAGGAACTTTCCTTTTCTTTTTTTATATCGAATCTAATGGATTGGATAAGTGGAACATCAGTGATTGAAAACAGTAATCTTTGGTTTCCAGTTGACAAGTCAATTCAAGTTAGAAGAACATTTTAATAGGAACACATGAAATATATACAACCTCAAGTATTTTCAAACTCGTTTACATGTCCGCATTGTGGAGCCATAGCAAAACAAGATTGGTGGTACAGAAGATGGCAAGGTGACATTCCAGCTGGAATCGCTAAAGAGACTTGTCCAATAAGAGTTGCAAACTGCCAGCATTGTAACAAAAGAACTCTTTGGGTAGCAGACAAAATGTATTTTCCTGATACAGGAAATGCTCCATTTCCAAACCCCGAAATGCCAGAATCTGTACTGAAACTTTACATTGAAGCTTCCTCTATAAGTTCTAAATCTCCTCGTGGAGCTGCTGCATTGTTACGACTTTCAATACAAATCCTATGTCAAGAATTGGGCGAACCGGGAAAGAATATTAATACAGACGTTGGAAATCTTGTTAAGAAGGGTCTTCCTGCAATTGTTCAACAATCGTTGGATATCGTTCGTGTTACTGGTAATGACGCAGTTCATCCTGGGCAAATTGACACTGATAACCCTGAAACGGTTGGACAGTTGTTTGACTTGGTAAACATAATCATTGAATACATGATTGCATTACCAAAAAAGGTAAGTGGAATTTACAATAGTTTACCTGCCGACAAAGTGAAGGGAATAAATGATAGAGATGGTGTTGTAAGCTCCCCTGAAAATTGAGCCAGTTAAAAGTTGAAAAGGGACAAATTTTTATCAACTTTAAAAAGCTCAATTATGAAAAAATCAAACTTCACAGAAACGCAGATTGTCAAGGCAATCCAGGAACACGAAAAAGGCAGAGATGCGAAAGAAATCTGTCGCTAATTAGGGATTACTACCGGTGCATTTTACAAATGGCGGCAACGGTACGGTGGCATGGAAGTAAATGAATTAAAGCGTGTAAAGGAATTAGAGGCTGAAAATTCGCGTTTAAAACGGATGTATGCTGAATTAAGCCTGGTTCACCATGCCTTATAGGATGCTGTCGAAAAAAAGCTATAGAGCCTGAAGAAAGGCGCGAGCTTGCCCAACACATGATTGAATAACATGGGTAAGCGTCCGCAAAATTAAAACCACAGCTTAGGTTTCTTGTTTATAACCAGCGGATTGAAAACAAAAAAGCGAAACTCCGCCCTTGTAGCGGAATTTCGCTTATAGCGTAGCTCCGTCAGGAATCGAACCTGAATCGAGGGCTTCGGAAACCCTAATACTATCCATTGTACTACGGAGCCAATTGTGGCAAAATAAAAAAGCGAAGTATTGATTGGGCGCCAAATATAAAAGAAGTTTCCAATCGTTCTTTGAGTCGATAAGTTTTAATATTGCTTTATGACTGCTTGGTCAATTGGGGCGGCCAAACGCCCTGGATTATGAAACCCCTGATATATACAAACAAAAAAGCCCCTAAAATACTTCCAGAAAAAAAACTCTGCCCCCGCAAAGTAATAGCCGCACTGTTAGAAGTAATTAATTAAATTGGGTCTAAAGTTTTATCAGTTTTTTAACGGTTTGGTAAGAGCTGTCGGTTATCCGAATTAGATAGGCGCCGGGCGGAACATCACTTAGGTTTAATTGGCGCCCCTTGGTTTGCATTATTTGCCTTCCCGACAAATCGTGCACTATTACTACAGCATTCGGGCTTACACAGTCAATCATCACTTGTCCTTTTGTAGGGTTAGGATACAAGGCTACCAAATGTTTAGTGTTGGCAATAGCCGAAACGCCTAACGGCATATTATGAATCCATACCGGCTCGCCAATCCATCTTGAAGGCAAACTGTTTTCCGGAATGCCGGGCACGGTGTCGGCGGCGGAATAGCGCCCGGACGCATACAGCGTTAATCCGTCATTTTGATACCATAGTAATTTAGGGATTGCTATGGATTGATTCAATGGCTTATCTCCGAGCCACCAAAACCATACGCCGGTTTCCGGTATTGAATCAGCTATGATTCTAACACTGTCGGTTTCTTCAACGTAACTAAAATGGAATTGAGGAATTGGAAATTTATCGGATGTGGCATTGCACTGATATACAGTTGCACCGGCACCTTCGTTGGTACTAAAATTGATTTGTGCGCTTGTTTTTTGAGTGCTATGGTTGTATACTACAATTTGCGGGGTATTATAAACGTCGTCCAAACCTGCAACTCTCCATCCCGATGATAAGACCAAACTGGTGTCTCCACTGTGATTAATAAACATATCAACCCCTCCCATTGCCGTTGAAGGTGGGCCTTCAAAAATACGGGAGTTCTGAATTTGCCAAACGTTATTTTTCAGAACAAGGTCAGCAGTATGTCCGTACGAAGGCCCCGAAAAGGGATCATCACACACTACATTATCAAATTGAGAAATTTTGAAATAACCGGCATCCGGATTTGAGAACTCTGTCTCAAATTCAAAATCATGGCCCCCATCGCGGTTTATGCCAAAGTTAGAGGTATTCAACAGGTGTATTAGCTGCGTATCGAGGCTGAATCCATTTACAGCATCAAATTCCCATGCGCAAAGTGGCCACGATATTGGGTAGAGAGCAACGTTTCTTGAGCTTTTGAATACGAGGTACTTGCCAAGCGCAGGAATCCAGGTCATTGAAATGGAATTTCCGTGGTCAATATCAAATTCGCCTTGCCCTTGCGAATTTGCCATCAGGCACGAATCGCCAATTAGCGGATACAGTTCACCTGAGGATGGGGTGTATGAAATTCCGGTCTTATTATTGGTAATAAATGGTGGTGTAATATAATATGCCCCGGAATCTGCGTAGTTAATATTTACTGTAAATGAGTCAACAACCTCGCCACAGTGACCGTCGGCCATGGGGAACGACTCTATGTACTGACCCAATGAGTCGTAAATATTTATATTATTCCCAAATGCCCCACGATTTTGATCTCCGGAAATTGTACGCCCGTTTTGGTAACGAACAAACCCTAAATCAAATTCCTGAGAATTTACTCCAAAACCCGGATACTGCAATCGGCGAAGTAGCAATCTCTGTTCTCCATCCTTTAACACCGGCGCATTGCCTGATTCATTCAGCGAAAAGAAATAATTTGTTTTCACAAACGGACTATTGCCGGTTTGCGATAGCACGTCTAATGCGGTTACGAAGTTGCCCGAGGCATTGGCCCGGGCTATTACAGATGCCTGGTATAAAGCATACGCCGGCCCTGAGTCTATTCCCAGTATTTGCGGTTCGTAAAGGTAATTGAATGTGGTTGCGGGCAAAGTGCTGCGTACGTGGTAGCACCAGGATTCTGCACAGAATTGCACTCCGGGAAAATCGGCGGCGATGGCTACTCTCAGATTCCCAATGTAAACTGAATCTGCGGTTTCGGTATGGGTTATTCCCCTAATAAAAAAGGCATCTACTATAGAATCTGAATTAACTTCAATAAAATCCGTGCTATCCTCAATGTTCGTGCATTGTAACTGGCGGCCTACTCCTGGCTGGTTAATGTACATCAAAATGTAAAATCCCGATAATGAGTGAATTTCATCAAACAGCAACACTTCAGCTGGTGCTATTCCGAATAGCTGAACGTCCCAGGCGAAGCTACTTTTATTCCATACCCAGGCGGTATCGCCTTTAGTGCATATTACATCGTCGGAAGATGTAATATGATCGGGCTGTAATGTAGGCAGTTGCTGAAAGCCCGAGCCTGGTATGTATACCTCGGTTCCCTGTATAATAGGAGGAGGATTTATACTTCCACCGGTTTTTGCCAAAATAGTATCTAAAGGGTCAGTGGTTATTGCCAGCAATCCGCGGTTATCGTATAGCTGGTATGTATTATTTATTTTTTTTATACAGAAAATGGGCTGGGAAAAAACCAACTGAGACATTATTACACAAAAGATCAGCAACATCAGGGTTCTCATTTTCACTTTTTTTCTTTTTAGGTAAGCCGTTCTCCGGTTTGTTATATCAGGTAAGTTAAATAAGGCAATACCGGAAGATGTTTATTACGAATCGCGTTTACAAAGATCAATGAAGTTATTCATGAAAAAAAAGGCATTAACATTGCGGATGAGAAATGAAACCTTTTTTATCTTATTTTTTGGTAAAAATGCCGCATTAAAAAAATAAATGGTATTGCACTACGAAGCCAATTGCATTTAGTGGCGGCGAAAATAAAAAAGTGAGCTACATCTGCGTGCTTTTGTTGCAAGCTGTTAACTTATAGCTGTCAATAAAAGGCAGAACTGTATATTACGCAGTAAATGCGTTTAAGTATATATGGTTAATCACCCTGTTTTATTGCTGGCACGTAAAGTAGAGCTGCATTATAGCACCCAGATAGAAAAATTCTGGAAGGCCAATGCCCGCAAAAAGGCGGCTAAATTTTATGGGCTTATTACTACTGCCAAAAACGAGGAGCAGCTAAAAAGAGAGCTGCTTTTTAAAAAGCTAACCGGTAAAACCTACTCGGCAAAAACGGATGATTTGTGGCGGAACGAGATAAGGGTATTAAAAGCAGAGCTTGAAAAGTTTATAATAGAAACCGAACACCAAATCAGGTTAAAGGGCGATGAAAACTACAGCGATTGGCTATTAATACAGGGTTTTGAAAGGCTAAAGTTTAAAGAGGGGATAGCCGAAAAAAGCGAACATTTGTTGGAGGCCAAAGAGTTTTCGGGTGATTTTCAATTTATTTTAGATGCTGAATTTTTGCAATTGCAAAGCCGCCTTAGCACCGAGCCGGATATAAAGAAGCTAATGGGCAGTTTTGGGGGCCTGGTAAAAAATTGGGAAACCACCCTGGCAGAATTTGTATGGCAAAATATGGCTAAGGCAAATGTGCTTATTGCGCAATACAATGTGGTAACGGCCGAGTATCAAAATGCAGATTTGGTAAAACCCTTTAAACAAGCATATAGCAGGCAATTGCCCGATACAAATATTACACGGCATTACTACCATTATGCCGAATCGTTTACCGGCAGCTTTGAAGAAAAAATGGAGCACTTTGATAAGGCCCTGCAGTTAATTGCACCTATAGCCCGGCGGAGTGCTGTATTTGAGCAAAGGCGGGTAGTGCTTCAAATAGCCATTGCGCGCCAGCTTTCTACCAGCGGTTATTTTGATAAAGCGCATGAGGTATTTACGGATATAAAGGATAGTGTAGAACGTAAATTTATAGAGTATAAAACGGTGTTTTATGTAAACTATGTTACCAACCTGGTTAAATGCCAGCGCTACACGCAAGCCTTGCAAATTTTAGACGAGGAGCTAATAGCTGCCAATGCTCTTTACAAAAATATGCTACTGCAAAACCGGTTGCTATGCTACCTTAATTTGCGCGATGTAAAGAGCCTTTCGGCCTACATATCGTTTAACCTGGATGAGGCGCCCTTTCCGCAAAACTATATGCTAAAGCTGATTAAATCGGCGTATTTCTACCTGGTAGGCGAGTACGATTTGGCGGCACAGCTAGTTGCTAATTTGCAACAGACTAAAGATGCAAATAACCGGCTGCACACCTTTAAGCCAATAGCCGGGTTATACAAAAAGTTTTATAGCGCGGCTATTAAAAACAAAGGCCTTAAACGATGGGATAATAAAGATGTAGCAGCCCTGATAAAAGAAGTAGAACGTATTGAAACTACCAGCTTGCCCGAAATGAAGTTGGTATCGGTTTATAGTTGGGTAAAAGGAGAGATTGTGCAGATGCAGGCTAAAACGGCTTTATAGGTTGTGTTTAATTTGCTCTATTTCAGTGCATTACATTGATTTGTGCTGAAAGGGCTCTCACAAAGCTAATTTACCTCTTGTTTAATAACCACCATAATGGCTGACCTTTGTAAGGTATAAAACCTTAAAAGCCATGTCCGTTAAAAAACTAACTAACGCCGCCGTATTAATGCTTACGGCCTTTACTGTTTCTGCCCAGTTAACCTTTACCGAATTTGTTTGTAACACCACCGGCTCCTCTGTTCCTACAGCCATGAAGGAAGTGAATGGACTGGTTTGTTTTTTTGCTACTGATGCTGCCCATGGCAAAGAACTTTGGGTAACCGATGGCACCCCCGGCAGCGCACACTTGCTGGTAGATATAAACCCGGGTGCGGCAGCATCGGCAGTAGCTGGCTTCGCCGAATTAAACGGTAAACTTTATTTTAATGCGAATGATGGAGTGCATGGTGCAGAACTATGGGTAACCGACGGAACCGTCTCCGGCACGCAGTTGGTAAAAGATATTTACACCGGTGCTACCCAATCGTATCCATATTTTTTGACCGTGTATAATGGCGCTCTATATTTTAATGCCGGCGACTCTATACACGGCTATGAAGTATGGAAAACCGATGGTACCGGTGCCGGCACCCAACTGCTTTTAGATATTAATCCCGGCACGGCCGGTTCAAACCCAAATTCATTTTCTGTTTTTAACGGCAAACTATTTTTTAGGGCCGATGATGGTACCCACGGCAGCGAACTTTGGGTAACCGATGGCACTAACACTACTTTGCTTAAAGATATTAATACAGGTAATGCCAGCGCTAACCCGCAGCCTGGTAAGGCAAGTATTTTAAATGGCTACTTATACTTTTCGGCCGATAGTGGCAACACCGGCATAGAATTGTGGCGAACCGATGGCACTACTGCCAATACACAATTAGTAAAAGATATTAATAGTGGTACCGGTAGCTCTACACCTGATAATTTTTGCGTTTATAACGGGCAATTGTTTTTTACTGCCGATAATGGCAGTAATGGAAACGAATTATGGGTAACCGATGGCACCGGCAACGGAACTACGCAGTTAAAGGATATAAATACCGGCGCAGCCGATGCCTACCCTGCCTACCTTACAGTTTTTAATGGTCAGTTGTTTTTAAGTGCATTATCTGCTACCAATGGCCGCGAACTTTGGATTAGCGATGGCACTACAAATGGCACCTACCTTTTTAAAGATATTATAACAGGCACTAGCGCCGGCGACCCGCAGCAGTTTACGGTGTTCGAATCGCAACTGTTTTTTAGCGCAAAAGATAATACAACCGGTTACCAGTTATATAAATCAGACGGCACTGCAGTGGGTACACAGGTAATTGCCCCGGCTAATGCTACGGCAGCAGACCCCTTAGGCACCGGCACTTTGTTTACTGCCGGTGGCATTTGCCAAAATGCTTTGTACTTTTCGGCAGCCTACAATGCTAATGGCTCACAACTTTGGAGGCTTAAAAGCAATACAGTAGGTATTAATGATGCTGATTACAATAGAGATAATGCATTGCGGGTTTATCCTAACCCAACTAACGATGTTATACAGGTAAACTTTACAACTGGCAGCGATGGTGTAATTACAGTAGCAGATAACAGCGGAAAGCTTATCTATTCGTTTAGTGTAAACCAGGCAGATACAACTAAGCAAATTTCGCTCGCCTCACTTACAGCGGGTTTATACCACATAAGTTATCAGACAGCCGGCTTTAGAACGAACCAAAGAGTGCTGAAATATTAAAATCCTTTAAACACACTTAAACTTGAAATTATGAAAACGAAATTGACAATTCTAACTGCGCTTATACTATTGCTTACAGTTTTTAATAGCCAAAGCCAAAGCTGCAAGCCCGATTCTGCGATTAATTATAGTTATGTATTAGGTTCGATTGTAAAGGAACCGTCCACAAAAAGTTTTTACTATTACGATGGTGCCGGCAATAATATTAAGGAGCAGTTATTTCGGTGGAACGATTCAATAAACGATTGGGAATACTGGCGCATAAACGACAAAACCTTTAATGGTATTGGCAAACTAACAGAGCAGATTGAAAAGTTTTGGGATGCTGCTACGCAAACCTGGGTTGCCCAATACCGCACCGCCCTGCAGTATAACGGCACGGGCAGCGTATCGCAGCAACTGCACCAAATTAGGAACACTACTACCAACGTTTGGATAAACGATTATAAGGTGGATGTGGCCTTTAACAGCGCTAACGATACGCTGCAAGAGCTACGCCAAAACTGGGAGAGCAGTGCCTGGAAGAATAATTACAAAATAGATTATACCTACAACCTGGATACACTTACCCTCCGCGATTTAAAGCTTTGGGATGATGTTACTCCTGCCTGGAAAAACCAATGGAAAGAGGAATATACCTATAACACTGCAGGTTTGTTAGAGACTACCACCCTTAACAGAGCATATAGCAACGGCAGCTATTATTTTAGTACACGCTTTACTAATACCTACAATACTGCCGGCAAATTGGCCGAAACCCTTAGGGAAGAATACAGCCAGGCGCTCGATTACTGGGACACCCCTTACAAGTTTGTTTACGAATACAATAATGATGGCTGCCAAACATTAAATAATACCTTCCGTGGCAAGGGTAGTTTGCCTTCGCAGGGGTTCAACCCTTATTCGCAGGTTCAATATTTTTATGGTGGTGTAACCGGTATTATCTCCTATGGCATTACCAGCTTAAAATGCTTCCCGGTGCCGGCAACTAATTACCTTACAATAAGCACTGCAGAGCAAATTGATTGGAGCGAGCTTTCAATTGTAAATGCAATGGGCCAGGTAATGCCAATTGAATACCTAAAAAATGGCTTAAACTCTAAAACTATTAATGTAGAGGGTTATGCTAAAGGCATCTATATTGTAAATGCAAAAAACACTACGCTCAGAATTGTAAAGCAATAGCAGTAAGTATTATTTTACTATAAACACAAAAGCCTCTCTAAAGAGGCTTTTGTGTTTGAAAAAGACTTAACCCGGTGCTTATTTGTTAAAACCTGGTATACACCACAGTGCAGTTATCGTTAGTAGGGCCACCAACTACAGTGTAGGTCATGTTAACGGTATTATAATCGGACGAAAGGGTGCCGGAGCCATTAATAACCCAGCCATAAATTGCCTTATTGGTTATAGTGAAGTCGTAGCCCGATACCGGAGTTTGTATGGTTTCTCCCGAATCGTAGAAGTTACTTAGCGAAATAGTACTTCCACCCGAGGGGGCTATGGTTGCATCGTAGGTGGTATTGCCTTTTTGTGTGCACGATGAGGTTACGTGGTAGTTGCCCGCGTAGGTTGCGCTGTTAACCGAAATGTATATGGCCATTGTTTTAATGGTGGTAGTATCGGCGTTAATAGCGCTTAAGCTTACTACATAAGTACCCGATTGTAAATACCGGTGCGAAGGAGATACGAGGGTAGAGGTTTGTCCGTCGCCAAAGCTCCATGCGTACGATGTTGCGCCGGTGGAGCAATTGGTAAAAATAAACTCCTCGGCTATAGAGGCGGTTGTTCTGTTGGCATTAAAACAAGCTACCGGTGCTACCACAGCACAGGCGTTGCAGCTTCCACCACAATCTACTCCTGTTTCTGTTCCGTTTTTTGTGCCATCGGTGCAGGTGGCACTATTCTCTTTCTTGCAACCGTTTAAAAGCATAATAGCCAGCAGCGCTATAACCAGGGTGTTAAAAAACGGTGTGTTAGTGTGTTGCATGTTGCGTTGGTTAAGAAAACAAATGTAATTTTCTTTTAAAAAACACTCGCCACCCTTTTTATCGGCACTTCAAAGGCTAACTTAGCCAAACAGCGCCCCAACCTAAAAGGATTGAGGTTTTTACCTGCTCTAAAAATTCCATTTTCAAAATACGACTAAATAATTATTTTCGCCCCCGCAACAATAAATTGCAGGTCTTGTAGCTCAGCTGGTTAGAGCACCTGACTCATAATCAGGGGGTCCCTGGTTCAAGCCCAGGCGGGACCACAAATTGAACGGTTAAAGAGAAATCTTTAACCGTTTTTTTTGGATAGTATTTTAAGATGGAGGTTTAATAATGTGCGCGTTTGCGGTAATATGAGAAGGTTTGTTTTAAGTGGAGTTTTTGCCATACTGCAATATGCAGTATGTGCGCAGCAAATTATAGGAGGTTTTCCTTTTTCAGCGGTTCCTAATTATGGCGACACCATTGGTGTTTCCATAGTAAACCAGGGAGTAACCCCGGCTACATTTTTTGTTCCGGACCCACATACAGGCCGGGAGGGAATTACTTATAACGATTCTGCACTAATGGAATATTTACATTCCATTAGCTTACAGCATGTTGACTTAGAAGAACAAAAGGAAGCCATAGCCGACTCACTGGCAATTATTATTAAAAGTGAAATGGTGGTGCATCAGCAACGTATTTTCGATCCCTGGAATTCAGACAGTTTTGATGCGGTTTATGGAAAAAAATATTCCGCAATGGGCGCTTTCCATGCTCAGGCCTCGAGGTGGTGCGGCGATCAGTGCGTGTTGTTCTCCTCTTTACTTGTAAAGTCGGGCCTGTTTGTAGCCAACGATATTCAGTTTGTTGAATTTGACTCCCTTCATTCGCTGGTTCAGGTAATGATAAAAGGCGCGTATAAATTATACGATATGGACGTTAATGAGGTTTTTCTAACAATTCCATATGGAGCCTCTCCAAATGGGTTTGCAAGCGCTAAAGATATATCGCAAAACCCTGCTCTAATCGATTCCGCACCCTTATGGCACAGTAAAACCTACTGGGGAGAGTCTATTCCCCTTAACATAAAGAAACACTTAGGCTATAAACAGATGTGGCAGACTTTAACCCCGCGGTATGAGGCCTTTTCGGTTAGCCCCAAAACACAGGAATTAGGAGGATGGATTACACTGTGCCCCTCGTGTAAATTAGATTTTTCATACGTGGTTCCTTATTATTTAGATGTTACAACTACACATGGTGCTTTAATTTATAGTAGTTTTTTGGAATATAAAGATTCTGTTGCCGCCGGCCGTACTGAGTATAAAGATTCAATAGACTTATTGGCAGCTAACTATTTTGAAATAGATAGCGCACATATCCAACAATTATACTCAATGGGCGGCATGTATATTAAAACATCGCAGCGCTTTTTAATGACCGCGGCAAATGAAACGCCAACAGTAGATATTACAATACCCTCTGGCACCCAATCGGTTACAGATAGAGAGCTTCATTTTCCGGGTTTTATTTTGGGTATAGATGGAAGTAATCTTTCAGTGCCCGGAAATTATTTAAAATCTGGCTATACTATATCGCTATGGGATAGTGAAGAGCCCGTAGTGCAGAACAGCGATGTTCATTATATGTGCGATGAGTATATTGCGCCTCGTAATAACGTAACACATTTAAAAGCCTCTTATAATCCGAGGTTGTACGATTTTTTTAACGGTTTTAAGATTGACCACCTCGGCACCCCCGATACTTTAACTGTAATAAAAACGGTGAACCGCTTGCCGGTAGTTGAAACCGCCGTTTCGCCAATATTAGCTGGTGTTAATCAACCGGTTTACCCTAACCCTTCAACCGGAACATTTTTTGTTCCATCAAATGGGCCGGGAGATGTTGTTATTACAAATTTACTTGGCAACCAGGTGGCTACAATACCTGTGCAAGGGCCCTTAACCAGGGTTAAACTTGAAAAAGATGGTATCTATTTTCTGCATAGCGGTGGGGCAATACAAAAAGTTGTAGTGCAGCAGTAGGCAATACGTTTTTGTAAAATATGGCTTAATAGTTAAGCTCCGCCAATTAATTTAAAAATCACCCGTCCTTTTAGCTTCTTGCTTATTATTACAGTCACTTTAATATATGCAGCAGTTTAAAAATTTGATTTTTGATATAGGCGATGTAATTGTAGATATAGATTACCTGGTTACAATTGCCGAGTTTCAAAAGCTATCGCAGGTAGATTTTAGCGAGATAGTATCCTACAATAAGCAAAGCCACATTTTCGACCTTTTTGAAACCGGCAAGGTTACGGCCCAACAGTTTCGCGATGAGTTGAAGCAGTTTTTAAAACCCGGCACCAGCGATGAGCAGATTACTACTGCCTGGAACTCTATCCTCATCCATTATCCCGAAAAGAAAATAGCCCTGCTTAAGGATTTAAAGCAGCGCTATAAAACTTTTGCCCTTAGCAACATTAACGAGATACATGTAGATAGCATTAATGTCGCTGCCCGGGCTCAATTTGCAGTAGATAGCTTTAGTGTTTTCTTCCACCATGCCTATTATAGCAACGAGGTGGGTTTCCGTAAACCCGATAAAGAGATTTATGAATTTGTGCTGCAAAAAGAAAATTTAATCCCCGGCGAGACGTTTTTTGTGGACGATAAAGCAGAAAATGTAGAGGCTGCAAAAAAATTAGGCATACAAGCCTTTCAATTAACCCAGCGCGATAAACTGGAGCAACTGCTGGCCGAACTAAATATTATATGACAAAACAGCTTTTCCTCTTCTGTTTATTGCTTTTAACCGCAGGCTTTTCAAAGGCAGGTAATGGCTTCGTTTTTTTAAGCGATACCACCAAACTGTTTTATGCCAGCAACAACGAAATTTATTCGCCTAATGGCAAGCAGTTGTTGTATTTTCAAAAGGGCAACATTTTTTTTAGCGGCGCTACCGACGAAAAGCAGAATATTTTTTTGATGGTAACCTCGCTAAACACCGGCAGCGATAAACTTGAACTTATTTACGAAAAAGACAGCCGCCAGCCTGCCTACAGTTTTTCTAAAAACAAGTTTTATGCGGGTAAAATAGAATCGGAAGATTTTAGAGAGAAGGCCGAACTGGTGCACGTAGAGAAGATGAAAAAATGGCTGGCGTTCTACTCGTCTTATAACGATTCGCTGATTGCCTATTTCAATGCCGATTCGTTACCCTCCTCAGCTGCAATCATAGTTGCATACACGCTCATTAAACGCTTCGACCTCGAGAAGCAAATGGCCGTGCAGCAGCAATTGCCCTTAGAAAAAGTAGATGAGGCTGCCTATGCTACTATGCGGCCTATGTGGGGTAATGCCACGGCCAACGAGTGGATGTGGGATGGCAAAATACTAAGGCCGCGCTGGAACGTAGACCCCCACCTGGCCTGGACCTTTGATGGAAAAACCATAAAGCCCATGTATGGCAATAATATTTACCTGCAGTACGAATGGGACGGCGAAAATTTTAAGCCTGTATGGCGAAGCAACAGGGCCGAAGAATGGAGTTGGGATGGCCGTGTAATGAAACCGATATACGATACCGATTGGGCTAACCAATATGTGGTGGAAAGCGGGGTATTAAAACCCTGGAGCAATGTACATACCGAAAAGGAGTGGAGGCTGGAAGGCGAGTTGCCCGTGCCGCTTATGATATTGATAGTGAGCGGAATAGCGCGCCCTTTTTGATAGCCTAACCCTATTTATAATTTAAGATTACTTTAGCTTTTATAAAAACAGTGAACCATGAGAAAAATAATTTTAGCCGTTAATATTTTAGCCGCCCTGGCATTAGGCGCCTGCAACCATAGCGCAGAACAAAAGAAAGAGGAAACTACTGAGGCAATGGCAGCGCCGGCTTCGGAAACAGTAAATGTAAAAGTTAGCGAATTGGCCACCGATAAAGACCATGTATGTGGCGGAGCCGAGGGAATGGCTTTGGCCGATGGCGCAATTGCCGATACCGCCAGCTACGAAGGCAAGTTATACGGCTTTTGCAGCAAAGAATGCAAGGTAGAGTTTGTAAAGAATCCTACTGCCTACATTGCTCAAAAATAAATTAGCCGGTATGTTTCATAGCAAGATTATAGGCGTGGGTATGTACGTGCCCGAAGAAGTGGTTACTAACGATGACCTCTCTAAAATGATGGATACATCAGACGAGTGGATTATTGAAAGGACCGGCATAAAAGAGCGCCGTTTTTTTAAAGAGGGGGTTGATTCGGTTTCCAGTATGGGGGCCAAAGCAGCAGAGCAAGCGCTTGAAAGAGCAGGCAAAACAGCACAGGATATTGACCTGATTGTAATGGCCACGCTTAGTTCAGATTATAACTTTCCGGGTTCGGGGGTGTTGGTGCAAAAGCTATTGCCATTCAGGCAAATACCGGCGTTTGATGTAAAGGCCCAGTGTTCAGGTTTTATTTATGCGCTTAGTGTTGCCGATCAGTTTATAAAAACCGGCATGTATAAAAACGCGCTGGTTATAGGTTCCGAGGTGCAATCGAACGTATTTGAGCGCAGCGACCGTGGCCGAAACATGGCCGTAATATTTGGCGATGGCGCTGGTGCCGTGGTTTTAGAAGCTACTACAGAGGAGAACAAAGGTATACTTACCACCAAGTTACACAGCGATGGTAAATACGCCGAAGAACTTTACCTGGAACACCCCGGCAGTCGCCGTAAGGAGAGATTTACGCCCGATATGCTCGAAAAAGGCGAGTTGTTGCCCCACATGAACGGCAAGCTGGTGTTTGTAAATGCGTTAAAATACTTTCCCGAAGTTATACGCGAAGCCCTTGCTGAATGTAACCTGAAAGATGAGGATATAGATTTGCTTATTCCGCACCAGGCCAATGCGCGCATAACGGTTGCCGTTCAAAAAGAAATGAACCTGCCCGATTCGAAAGTGGTTTCTAATATTGATAGGTTTGGTAATACTACTGCAGCATCAATTCCTATCGCACTTTGCGAAGCATGGGAAGAAGGGCGGCTTAAAGAAGGTGATTTAATAGCGATTGCGGCTTTTGGTTCGGGCTTTATGTGGGCTAGCGCGTTAATACGCTGGTAAAAATAAATTGGTCAATTTTACGTTTGCTTCACCTAAAACAAACACTATGAAAAAGTTTCTTTTATCGGTTTTGGTAGTTGTAGCATTTGCAAACGTGCTTTGGGCACAGGATAATATTGTGTTAAAAAGCGGCGAAGAAATTAAGGCTAAAGTAGAAGAGGTAGGCCTGAACGAAATAAAATATAAAAGAACGGATAATCCTACAGGCCCGCTCTATACCATAAGCAAAAATGATGTGCTGCTGATAAATTACCAAAATGGCACCAAAGATGTTTTTGCTGCCGAAAAATCAAAAAAGGCAGAACCTGCAAACGCAGAATCCAAACCCGCTGATTATAACCGGTTGCGCCATTTAGGCGTTAAAAAAATTGCCGGCGGCGCAGTAATGATTGGTGTGGGCGCCCCTGTTTTGTTAACCGGTGTAGGTCTTACTATCGGTGGTCTTGTTAACCTTAGCGAACCTGTTTATTATACCAATGGTAATGGGTTTACTACCCGCGATAACGGTGCTGGCCCCCTGCTGGGTTTGGGTGCGCTGTTTACCGCAGCAGGCATAGCCCTCGAAATAGCCGGGCCAATCACTTTAAAAAAAGGGTTAAAATACCGTCGGCAGGCTAAGGCTGCAATGGGCGGTACTGTAGGGTTTGCACCTATCCGCGACGCTAATCTGGACCGCTACAGCCGGGCTATGAACCAAAATAAAATTGGCACCCTTAGCTTTACCTTCTAATTTATGATCAAACACATTCTTCTTTTTCTAATTACTTTATGCGCATTTACGCCGCAACTAGCCGCGCAGGATACCATAGCTATGCGTAATGGCGATGTTATTTTAGGTAAAGTGCACGAGGTGGGAGTAAGCGAAATAAAATACTATAAACCCGATAACTTAAGCGGGCCCCTGTATGCAGTGGCTAAGGTAGATGTGTTTATGGTTAAATACGAAAACGGCCAAAAGGATGTGTTTAGTAATACCGAATCGCGGGTGCCGGCCGTGCAAACTCCCGCGCCAAGGCCGGAAACCCAACGAAGGGGAACTATAAATGATGATTATGTTCGGTTGAATAAAATGGCAAGCAGGCGAACTACAGCCGGTATTATAATTACCGGTTTAGGCGTAGGCCTTATGGGTACCGGCATTGCGCTTGCCGCCACCGAAATGAGGGCCGCACAAAGGGGCCAACGGGTTACCGGTATCCAAACCGTAGCCGGTACTTTTTGCATTTTAGCAGGTATTGCAGGCACTATTATAGGCCCTATAAACCTTGCCAAAGGGGCCAGATACAGGCGCAGGGCGCAAGAGGTGGGCCCTTTGGTAGGGTTTGAACCTATTAGCAACCATACGCTGGATAGGTATACCAGCCGATTAACTCAAAATCGCCTGGGCACGGTAAGCCTAACATTTTAGCCCGGCAGATAAGGTTACGTTACTTTCCTTTGTTTTCGCCCTTTCACTTTCAAAATATCAAATTACATTCGCCCCCGCTATGATGATATCCGTATACAAAAGCAAGTTACACCGCGTAACTGTAACCCAGGCTGACCTTAACTACATTGGCAGTATTACTATTGATGAAGATTTGCTGGATGCCGCCAACCTGGTAGAAAACGAGCGTGTGCAAATTGTAAATATTAATAATGGCGAGCGGCTCGAAACCTACATTATAAAAGGCGAACGCGGCTCGGGCACTATTTGCCTTAACGGCCCTGCTGCCCGTAAGGTATCGGTAGGCGATATTATTATTGTAATTAGCTATGCTATGGTTACCATGGAAGAATACAAAACCCACAAGCCGGTAACCATACACGTAAATGCCAGCAACCAGATTACCCACTAAAAACTAAAGCCCTGCAAATAGCGGCTTTTAAAACCGTTGTTTAAGTTTACAAGCACTTAACAGGCTACTTAAGTATGAAAAAATACATTGGCAATGCAATTAAGTTAGTTATATCGCTGGGCATAGGCGTGGGGCTGGTATACTGGTTCTTAGGCCAAATGAGCGAAAGCGATAAGCAACAGGTATTGCAGGATATAAAACGGGCCAATTATTTTTGGGTAGCGGTTCCACCACTTTTGGGCTTGGTAAGCAACTACTTTAGGGCAGAGCGGTGGAGGCTGTTGCTGCAGTCATTAGGGTATAGGCCCGGCGCGGTAAACACCTTCCTTAGCGTAATGATGATGTATTTTCTAAACCTGTTTTTTCCGCGCCTGGGCGAGGTTAGCCGTTGTGGTGTATTGGCCCGCTACGAAAACATACCGGTAGATAAAGCCATTGGCACCATGGTGCTGGAACGTTTGATGGATGTAATTTGTCTGGCTATAGTATCGGCGGGGTTGCTGATAGCAGAGCGGGAGAAGTTTTTGCAACTATACCATCAAATAGCAGGTAATGCGGCTACTCAGTTTGCCGATGTTATTGCCAAAAACCAGATTAACCCTATACTTAAATATGGTGTAATGCTGGCTCTGTTATTGGGTCTGATTGTATTTATAGGTGCACAAATACGCGCCAAAGGGTTCGAGAACATTAAGAAAGATTTTAAAGAGCGCAGCATGGGCCTTGTAAAGGGTATTATATCTATAAAGGATGTAAAAAGCCCTTTTCTGTTTGTATTTCATACGGTAATGATTTGGGTGCTTTATATCCTGATGGGCTACACAGGCTTTATGATGTTTCCCGAAACCTCGGGGCTTGGCCTTGCGGCTGCGGCTATGTGCCTGTTTTTTAGTGGTGTAGCCTTCTCGCTTACGCCCGGAGGCCTTGGGCTTTATCCAATATTTATGCAAATAGTATTAACGCTTTATGGCGTGGTGGGTAGCGCGGCCATTTCGTTTGGCTTAGTTCAATGGACGGCCCAAACCCTGTCGGTATTGTTAGGCGGTGTAATTTCGTTAATACTTCTCGCAATAATTAACCGCGAACCATCGTTAGAAAAAGAACCCTTAAACGCATAACCCTTGATTTTTACTGATAAAATAGGGTCTAAAATTCTTTTACCCGCCGAGCTTCTTAAACGGATTGAGTTCTGGAGAATGCTGGGCGATAAAATTGTGTTTACCAATGGCTGCTTTGATATACTGCATCAGGGGCATATTCACTTGCTGGCTGAGTGTAGCGCTTTGGGCGAAAGAGTTATAGTGGGTTTAAATGCCGATTCATCGGTTAAGGAATTAAAAGGTCCATCGCGACCGGTAAACGACCAGCAATCGCGGGCAACACTTTTGGCAGCCACCCAATTTGTAGATGCCGTAGTTATATTTTACGAAAACACGCCTTCAAATATTATCCATACCATTAAGCCCGATGTATTGGTAAAAGGCGGCGACTGGAAGAAGGACGAAATAATTGGCGGCGACTTTGTAGAAAGCTACGGAGGCAAAGTTCAGCCTATATCTTACCTGAAAGGGTTTAGCACTACCGAGATTATTGCACGCTCAAAAAAGTAGAGTACTGTTCTTTACTGCTTATTGACCGCTTTTTTATTTCCAATCGTCGGCTGTAAACTGCCTGCTATTTCCTCTTGCAAGCCACCCCTTTTCTAATATCTTCGCCCCCTGTATTAAATTACTGTTCACCCTTTATTATCTACCAATATGAATTTCTCTCTATCCGAAGAACACCTGATGATTAAGCAAGCCGCCCGCGACTTCGCACAAAACGAATGCAAACCCGGCGTAATTGAGCGCGATACGCACATGACATGGCCCGCCGAGCAAGTGAAGAAAATGGCTGAGCTTGGTTTTTTAGGTATGATGGTTTCGCCGGAGTATGGCGGTGGTGGCATGGATACACTTAGCTATGTATTAGCAATGGAAGAGATTAGTAAGATAGATGCCTCGTGCTCAGTGCTAATGAGCGTAAACAACTCGTTGGTTTGCTGGGGACTGGAGGAGTTTGGAACGGAAGAGCAAAAAAGAAAATACCTGGTGCCATTGGCCAAGGGCGAAAAAATTGGCGCTTTCTGTTTAAGTGAGCCAGAGGCCGGCAGCGATGCAACCTCGCAACGCACCACAGCCGTTGATATGGGCGACCACTATTTATTAAATGGCACCAAAAACTGGATAACCAACGGTGGTTGTGCCAGCACATATTTGGTAATAGCCCAAACCGATGTTGCCAAGGGCCACAAAGGCATAAACGTGTTGATTGTAGAAAAGGGAATGCCCGGCTTTGAGGTAGCAAAAAAAGAAGATAAGTTAGGTATCCGCTCAAGCGATACACATACCCTTTTATTTAGCGATGTAAAAGTACCTAAAGAAAACCGCATTGGCGAAGATGGCTTCGGTTTTAAATTCGCTATGAAAACCTTAAGCGGCGGCCGCATAGGTATTGCCGCACAGGCATTAGGTATTGCCGCCGGGGCGTATGAACTGGCTGTGGATTACTCAAAACAGCGCCGTGCTTTTGGTAAAGAAATTATTAACCACCAGGCCGTAGCCTTTAAGTTGGCCGATATGGCTACCGAAATTGAAGCTGCCCGTTTATTGGTATACAAAGCTGCCCGCTTAAAAGATGCCGGCAAAAACTACGACATGGCTTCGGCTATGGCTAAAGTATTTGCCAGCGAGGCCGCAATGAAACATACGGTAGAGGCGGTGCAGATACATGGCGGTTATGGTTATGTAAAAGAATACCATGTAGAACGTTTAATGCGCGATGCTAAAATTACACAGATTTACGAAGGCACCAGCGAGGTGCAGCGCATAGTTATTTCGCGCGGCGTATTGTCTTAATTAGCTTTAAAAAACCATGCTGAACTTCAGCATGGTTTTTTAATTTAAATTTGGTTTATAATATAAACTACTTTATATTTGTGCTAAGTTTGTAAACAAAATTTAAAACGAACAGCTATGCAAAATCAAAAAGAATTATCGCCCGAAGAGAGCTTTGTAATTATACAGGGCATGATAGCTACTGCCCGAAACAAGTTTGCCGAAAACGGTTTTCACCTTATGCTCTGGGGCGTATTGGTAATAACCTGTTGCCTGGCTAATTATTTTTTGCTTGCTGATGGCTTCGGCAATTTGTCTGGCCTACCGTGGGCAGTAATGCCTTTTATTGGAGTGCCGGTAGGTATATTATACGAAAAAAATAGAATGAGCGTCAAACAGGTAAGCACCCATGCCGACTTACATGTAAAGCACATCTGGTTGTCGTTTTTAGCCGGGTTGGTTCTGGTTATTGTTTTTTGTTCGGTTTCACATATCTCGCCTGTGCCGTTTATACTGATTGTTACGGGCATGGCTACTTTTTCTACTGGCAGGGTATTGCAGTTTACGCCATTAATGCTGGGGGGTATTGTGTTTTGGGCGGCGGCATTGCTTTGCATAAAAGTCACTAATCAAAACCAACTGTTGGTGCATGCTGCAGCAACCTTTTTAGGCTATATTGTTCCGGGTATGTTATTATGGAAAGAGCACAAAGCAGGTAACCATGTTTAAGCCGCTCGACCCTTTATTGCATTCTGAAATAAGGCTGGCGGTTATGTCGCTTTTAGTAGGAGTTAAAGAGGCAGAGTTTTCTTTTATAAAAGAGCAAACAAAAGCTACTGCCGGTAACCTTAGTGTGCAACTGCAAAAGCTTTACGAGGCGGGTTATATTGTAATCGAAAAGTCGTTTAGGGGCAATTATCCCCTTACAACCTGCCGTATTACTAAAAAAGGAATAGCGGCCTTTGAGGATTATGTGGAGGCCTTAAAAAGCTATATAAAATAAAAACTAAAAAATATGGAAACAGATAACAAACCCCGCAACAACAGTATACTAGGTGTATTGTTTGTAGGCTGTATGTTTATTGGCATGGGGGCAGGCTTATTGGCCGGCCACCTTACGGCAGGTTTATTTATTGGTATGGGTGTTGGGTTTTTGGGTGCATTGGTGCTAAAAGCAAAAAACTAAGATTACAAAAATTTGCAAAAATGTTTTTTTGAAGCACCTTTGGCAAGCAATTAGTAAACAAAGGCAAAAACAAACAACCTTATGCAACTTAAACAACTACTCCCACTAGTTCTGTTATTTTTCGTGTTCAGCACAAATGCACAACCGCAGCCGGTTGGCCACCTAACCGTCTTTTCCGAAGATGGCGATAAGTTCTTTCTTATTTTAAACGGCGAACGCCAAAACAACGCCGCCCAAACCAATATCCGGGTAGAGGATCTTCCTCAGGCGCAGTACAGCACCAAAGTTATTTTTGATGACCAGACTTTGGGCGAAATAACCAAAACACTGTATGTGGCCGATGCCAATGGTGTTTTAATGGACGTTACATACAAAGTTAAGCGCGATAAAAATGGCAAGCCTAAGTTAGGCGCTTTTCCTTTTTCATCTATACCCGTTCGCCAGGGTTTTGTAGCACCATCTAATGTATACGTAGTACATACCGGCGCACCGGCACCTGTTGCTTCAACTACTGTTACCCAAACAACTACTACGCGAACTACCGGCGAAACCGTAGGTGCCAATGTAAATGTTGGTGGTGTTAATATGAATGTAACTATTACCGACCCGCTATTGAATACCAATGTACAAACTACAACCACCCATACCACCACACAAACCACTACCCATACAAGCGATGTGCCTGCACCAACCCAGGCTCCGGTTGGTTGTAAAGGTGCTTATGCCATGGGCGCCGGAGATTTTGCCAGTGCGGTAAGTACAGTTAAAGGCCAGGGTTTCGACGAAACAAAACTTAAAACAGCTAAACAAATCGCCGGGGGCAATTGCCTTAACGCAACGCAGGTGGCAGAAATATGCAAGCTTTTTGGCTTTGAAGAAAGCAAGCTTGACTTTGCAAAATTTGCATACGATCACTGCACCGAACCGCAGAACTATTTTAAAATTAATAACGTGTTTGGCTTCAGCTCGAGTGTAGATGACCTGACAGAATATATAAGTGGCAAACAATAAAAATTTAAAGAGGGGCTTTTTTTAAGCCCTTCTTTATTTTACCAATAGCATCAAAATGAAACTGCGTTTTTTAATCCTGCCTTTAGCTTTGTTATTTACTTCTGCGGCCTTTGCGCAAAAGGCAAAACCTGTTTACCATCCGTGCTTTATAATGGATAGCGTAGCGGCTAAACTTGCGTTTATACAATTGAATGCCAGCCGCATTTTTACTGATACCGTAGATTGCAAGCAAAACCTGCTGGACAATATGGTTTCCCTTTACATTAAGAGTGGCGAAAAAAAGTACCTCGATGCCCTTTCGGCTATAAGGCAAAACCCCGCAGCTAAAGTAGAGGAACTGTATACCGATGTAGTAAAAAAGCTGGCAGAAAACGATTTTGCAGCTTTTATAAACCAATTATACCTCGCAAAAGGCAAATACGCCCCGTTGGAGAAAGAATTAATAACGGCCATGAATATGATAGTTGGCGCCAAGCCGCTTAAATATAAATACCAGGGATTGCTTAATGTAGAAATTGAAAAAGCCAAAGAAGCAAAAGACACTTACAAGCTTGGCTACCTGCAAAAACTAAAAGCAAGAATTGACGGCGAGAAGTATTAATCCTACCCGATAATTTTTAGTTTCGGCACACTAAAAGCCAGTGCTTTACCGTTATTATTGCAAACCCCGCTACCTATATGGAAATTGTAACCGTTATTTTAGAAATACTTAAGTATACCCTGCCGGCCCTGATTGTTTTTTTAACGGCCTACTACCTGCTTACACGTTACATGATGAAGGATGCCGCCGAAAAAGCCATCGAATTAAAAATGCGGCGCGATAAGGAAATTGTAATGCTGCGCTTGCAGGCTTACGAGCGCCTGGCACTTTTTTTAGAGCGCATTAATTTTGCGCCTGTTATATCGCGCGTGCGCACACCCGATATGCTGGCCAGCGAGTTGCAGTATGCTATTGTAAAAAACATACGCGAGGAGTACGAGCATAACCTTTCGCAGCAAATTTATGTAAGCAGCGATGCCTGGAACCTGATAACACAGGCTAAAGAAGAAATGATGAAAACCGTAAACCTGATAGGAACCCAACTTCCTTCAGAGGCTTCTTCGGGCCAGTTAATTAATGCGTTGTTCAATGGCATACAAAATGCCAATGTATCGTTGCCTACCGAGCAGGCCCTCGAGTTTTTAAAAGCAGAGTGCCGCGTATTGTTTTAAAGTTCATTCCCAAAAAATAGTGTTATTCGCGTCGAGTTAATTATGAGCAAAAAATTTACTACCGATAGCGGCATAGAAATACAAAGAGTTTACACCAAACGTGATGGTGCTTCGGCATTATCTGACGGATTGGAAGAACCCGGAAAATTTCCCTTTACCCGTGGTGTTCAGCCCGATATGTACCGTAGCCGGTTATGGACCATGCGCCAGTATGCAGGCTTCTCTACCGCCGAGGAAAGCAACAAACGATATCATTATCTTTTATCGCAGGGTGTTAGCGGCCTTAGTGTGGCCTTCGATTTGCCTACACAAATTGGATACGATAGCGACCACGACCTTGCCGAAGGCGAGGTAGGTAAAGTAGGGGTAGCCATAGATTCATTGGAAGATATGGAAACCCTTTTTAAGGGCATTAAGCTGGAAGATGTTTCAACCAGTATGACCATCAATTCTACGGCCTATATTCTTTTGGCCTTGTATATAGCCCTTGCTAAAAAGCAAGGTGCCGACCTTAAAAAAATATCAGGCACTATTCAAAATGATATTTTGAAGGAGTATGCTGCAAGGGGTACGTATATCTATCCGCCCAAGCCCAGCATGAAAATTATTACCGATATTTTTGAATACTGTAATACCCACGTACCAAAGTGGAACACTATTTCTATTTCGGGCTACCACATTCGCGAGGCGGGCTCAACTGCCGTGCAGGAAATCGCTTTTACGTTAAGCAATGGCAAAGCTTATTGCCAGGCTGCGCAAAAAAAAGGATTAGATATTAATCAGTTCGGGCAAAGGCTTTCGTTCTTCTTTAACGCGCACAATAACTTTTTTGAAGAAGTAGCTAAGTTTCGCGCGGCACGACGCATGTGGGCTAAAATTACTACCAGCCTTGGTGCTACCGATGCTAAAGCACAAATGCTACGCTTCCATACTCAAACAGGTGGCAGCACACTTACGGCACAACAACCTAAAAACAATATTTCGAGGGTAACTTTACAGGCGCTTGCAGCAGTATTAGGCGGAACGCAATCGTTGCACACCAATGGATATGATGAGGCACTTTCGTTACCTACCGAAGAGGCCGCCAAAGTTGCCCTGCGCACACAACAAATAATTGGTTTTGAAAGTGGCGTTACCGAAACAGTAGACCCACTGGCAGGTTCTTATTTTATCGAAACACTAACCGACCAGATGGAAGAGGCCGCCTGGAAATATATAGAGCGCATTGATGAAATGGGCGGTAGTGTTTCGGCCATCGAGCAGGGCTTTATGCAAAACGAAATCGCAAGGGCATCTTACAACTACCAAACAGCAGTAGAGGCTAAAGAAAAAATTATTGTAGGCGTAAACCAGTTTACCGAAAAAGAGGCCCCGCCAACAGGGTTGTTGCGTATTGATGATTCGATACGAAAAATTCAGGCTGAAAAATTAGCGGCGCTAAAAGCTAAACGCGATAACGCCAAAGTGCTTAGCTGCCTACAGCAAATTAAGCAAGCTACACGCGACGAAAAAAACATTATGCCTTTTGTAATTGAGGCCGTTGAAAATTACGCCACCCTTGGCGAAATTGCCGATAGCTTACGCGAAATTTACGGAGAGTACCAGGGATAAATTTAATTGCGGGCAGCACTATTTGTATTTAGCATGAGAACAATACTTCCGTTTTTACTTTTTGCGTTTTTGTTATCGGCATGCAACAAGCATTTTGTAGCCACACAATATAAGTTTGAAGAGAAGCAGATAGCGGTAGGCTCTGTTGCCGACGAAAAAATGGCGGCCCTAATAAAAGTTTATAAAGACACCCTGGATATTGAAATGGGTAGGGTGCTTTGCATTGCCGACACGCTGCTTACCAAAGGTGCGCCTGAAAGTGATCTTGGCAATTTAATGTGCGACCTGGTTTTAAAAAAGAGTAAAGATTACAGCGGAGGCGATGTGGATTTTGCCTTTTTAAATATGGGGGGTATACGCATACCTAACCTGCCTAAAGGCAACATTACCTACGGCAAAATTATTGAGTTAATGCCCTTTGATAACCTGATTGACATAATGGTAATTAATGGCCGAACGCTCGACACCCTGTTTAATTTTATGGCAAGTAAGGGTGGCTGGCCTATTAGCGGGGCTACCTATAAAATTAAAGATGGCAAGGCTATAGATGTGCGCATTAAAGGTTTACCGCTCGATTTGAGTAAGAGTTACACAGTAGCAGTATCTGATTACCTGGCAAATGGTGGCGACAACTGCAAAATGCTAACCTACGTACCTCGCACTATACTTAAAAAAAATATCCGCGAGGCTATTATTGATGGTATGGTGGAAATGAACCAGCGTGGCGAACATGTAAAAAGTATAATTGAAGGACGGGTGGTAAAAGCAGAGTAGTAAAGCGCAATAGAATGAAACGGAAATACTTCATACAAAAATCTTTAGCAGCCGGAGCCTTGCTGGCGGCAAGCTCATTTCCGTATCAGGCTTTGGCAAAAAGCGGGTTGCGTAAAGTAACCATTTTGCATACCAACGATCAGCATAGTCGCATTGAACCATTTCCGATGGATGGTGGTAAGTACCAGGGCCTTGGTGGATTTGCACAGCGTGCAACTCTTATCAGCCAAATTCGTAAGCAGGAGAAAAATGTTTTGTTGTTAGACAGTGGCGATATTTGGCAGGGCACGCCCTACTTTAATAAATTTCACGGCGAGATAGAATTTAAGTTGATGAGCGAAATGAATTACCAGGCATCTACGCTTGGCAATCACGATTTTGATATTGGTATTGATGGCTTTGTAAAGCAATTGCCGTTGGCCACCTTTCCGTTTTTAAACTGCAATTACGACTTTACCGACACTGCTATGCAGGGTAAAGTAGCCCCCTACAAAATTTTTAAATACGACGGAATTAAGATTGGCGTGTTGGGTGTGGGTATAGAATTGGAGGGTTTGGTGCCTAAAGATTTGTATGGAAATATTAAATACAACAACCCTGTTACAAACGCTGAGAATGTAGCAAAAAAAATGAAGTTGGAACATGATTGCGATTTAGTTATTTGTTTATCGCATTTGGGCTACAAATACGACGAGAAAAAAGTTTGTGATATCGACCTGGCTACTCAATCTTCGCATATAGATTTAATACTTGGGGGACACACGCACACTTTTTTCGATAAGCCTGTAGAGCTGGCAAACGCAGCAGGAGCGCGGGTTTTAATAAATCAGGTGGGTTGGGCCGGAATATTTTTAGGCCGACTCGATTTTTATTTTGAAGAAAAAAAGAAGGGCATTTTGGTGGCCGATGTGCCTCAATTAATTTCGGAAAAATTAATTACAGAATAGTTTTTTTTGGTAAAAACAAAAGGCATTCAAAAGATATTTTTGGCTAAAAAATGTTTTTTTCTTACCCGAAAAAAAAAGTAGAAAAACAAGAGCCTGAAAACTTTTTTGTAAACTTTCTTTTGTTCATTTTCACACCACCTAGCAACACACACATTATTTAGTACACGTAACAATAGAATTAGTGAGCATGAAAGAAAAAACGGCAAGCAGCGTATGGAACAACTGTCTGGAAATTATAAAGGACAATGTAAGCGCACAAAGTTTCAAAACGTGGTTCGAGCCGATTAAGCCAGTAGAGTTAACGGGAACAGTACTAACCATCCAGGTACCATCACAATTTTTTTACGAGTGGCTCGAAGAGCATTATGTAGCATTGCTGCGTAAAACAGTAAAACGTGAATTAGGAGTTAATGCAAGATTGGAGTATAGAATAGTAGTTGAAAACTCTAACGCTAACACCCCATCAACAGTTGATTATCCAAATCAAAACTCGGGCAATAACTCTAACCCGGAAGTTGGGTTCCCTTATTTTTTAAACGGCAATCAGATTAAGAACCCGTTTGTAATTCCAGGACTTAAAAAAATTAATGTAGACCCTCAGCTGAATTCGAACTATAATTTCGATTCGTTGGTAGAAGGCGATTGCAACCGCCTTGCACGCAGTGCAGGTTATGCCGTTGCACAAAAGCCAGGTGGTACTGCCTTTAACCCTTTAGTGGTGTATGGCGGTGTAGGCCTTGGTAAAACACACTTAGCACAGGCTATTGGTAATGAGGTTAAGGCTAACTTTCCAAACAAGACCGTGCTGTACGTAAGCAGCGAAAAATTTACCAACCAGTTTTTCGATGCTGTAAAAAATAACTCCGTAAACGATTTCGTTCACTTCTATCAGTTAATCGATGTTTTGTTGGTGGATGATATCCAGTTTTTTGGCAACAAAGAGAAGACACAGGATATTTTCTTCCACATCTTCAATCACCTGCACCAAAACGGCAAGCAATTGGTATTAACCACCGACCGCCCTCCGCGCGATTTGGAAGGCATGGAAGAAAGATTGCTTAGCCGTTTTAAATGGGGATTGAGTGCAGATTTGCAGGTGCCCGATTTTGAAACGCGCATTGCCATACTTGAAAAGAAAATGTATGCCGATGGAATTGAATTGCCACGCGAGGTAGTTGAATTCGTAGCTTACAACATTAACACCAACGTGCGCGAATTAGAGGCTGCTTTAATTTCGTTATTAGCGCAAGCCAGCTTAAATAAGAAAGAAGTTGACCTTGATTTGGCTAAAAAAATAATCAAGAACTTTGTAAAGAGTATTTCGCGCGAAGTTTCTATCGATTACATACAAAAAACCGTTTGCGATTACTTTACAGTGCCGGTAGATATGCTGCGCGAAAAAACCAGAAAGCGTATGATAGTGCAGGCGCGCCAGCTTTCTATGTTTTTAGCTAAAAGCTACACCAAAAACTCACTTAAGGTTATTGGTAAGCACTTTGGCGGCCGCGACCACTCTACCGTTATTCACTCTTGCCAGGCGGTTCAAAATCTGATTGATACCGATCAGGAGTTCCGCGAAGCGGTGGCCGACATACAAAAGAAAATACAAATGAGTATTTCGTAGGTCCTTAACACGGTAAAAGCAAAAAAATATAGGTCCCTCCGGTAATTCGGAGGGATTTTTATTTTATAGAAGTTTGTAGGTTGCTGGGAATTTTTATTTTTGCCTTCCTTTTGAAAAAGGGAGCGTTCTTAAATTCTTTAGTCTGGCAAACCTGGTGAGGTGGATGAGTGGCTGAAATCAACAGTTTGCTAAATTGTCGTACTGTGAAAATGGTACCGAGGGTTCGAATCCCTCCCTCACCGCCAAAAAGAATTTTAGAAAGTTGTTTTTTTCAATAATAGTTCGGGGTGTAGCGCAGCCCGGTTAGCGCACCTGCTTTGGGAGCAGGGGGTCCCAGGTTCGAATCCTGGTACCCCGACAGAAAGTGAGAGCGATGCAAATGCATCGCTCTTTTTCATTTATGTCATTCTATACGTATATACTTCAGTCTGCAACTACAGGTAAGCTGTATAACTTCAAAGCTAAAGCTATAAACAACTCAGAACCAATTTACTTTAACATAATCGTTATACTAATATTTATATTTTTGGCGCTCAATAAATAAACCTGACCCTCAATGAAAAAATTGGTTTGTTGTTTTTGGGTAGTCGTTTCGTTTTCCTACTTGTGCCAATCGCAAACTCCCTATTTTATAGAAGATATTAATAGCTGCACCACCGTTTACGATACCACAAAGCTTAACGATATTCCTTTGCTAAGCCTTTTTGTTAATACCTTTAACGGCGGACTTGATACTAATTTTGTTGCCATTGTTGAGCCCCAAAAAAAATTCAGAAAAATATTCGATTATCCTTACCCCAACGATACGCTGGTTGGTAATTTTGATGATATGTTTGGTCTAACGGCAGCAGACAACAGCAAATTCTGGACATCGGCAAAAATTAATACGGCTATTGATTTACCTATGCAGCCTACCGGATTTGAATCTATATCTACTTTCGACAGTGCTATCAATTTAATAAGCACTGTAACTATGAATATACCATACACTTACACCTTTCATAGAAGACTGTATAATACCAATATAGTATATGATACGCACGATTATCACGGTTTCGAGCTTAATGGAAAAGTGTATATTGTTGCTATTGGCACGCACTTAGAGTGGTACGATGCAGCTACAAGCTGGATTGGCGTGGATAGTATGCGGGTAAGGTTTACCACTTTGCACATACTGGATGCAGCAACCAATACCGAGGTAGCCAGGTGGGAACCCCAAAAACAGGGGTATACTATGGAAAACTTTGGGCAACCTTACCACCTGCAAACTCAGCTATTGGGCATGAAGTTTTATTCTCACCCTCACATAAATGTTGTTGAGCCTTTGGTGAATGCCGGTGGAGGGGTTTCTATATTTGCATCGGCCCGCCATCCGGGTACTATTTGTAAGTTGTATTGGGATGGAATTAGCAATACCTTAACTCCACAATGGATGTTTGGCCCCCTGCCCCGCAACCCTGTGCCGATTTACCTTCAAACAGTTACCTCAAATCAACTTGATGCATGCCACGGGGCTGCTGCTTTTGTTAAAGGCGATACTACTTTTATTGCTACGTATAACAACCATGCAGACTTTAACACCGTTGGTGGAAGGCACCAGGTATGGTCGGTATATAACAATACAGCTAAACTTGTTTGGCAAACGCCCGATATTGGTGTTCAAACTGTTTGCAAGGGTAGCGCCAGGTGGAGTAAGGATGGAAAGTATCTGTTAACTACGCATGGCAACTGCACCGGGGCTATACCTGCCATAGATTCGAGTGGCAATAGTTATATGACTACCGATTATGAAAAATTCCAAATTTGGGACCCATGGACGAACACTAAAATTGCAGGAATTTATTTAACAGGAAGTGTATCAGTTGCTGGCATGCAGTTTATTGAAGATGAAAGAATTTTAGCATTCGACCCTATTGACGTTCAAATCTCGGATTCAATAAAATTGACTCATTCACACCCCGGTTTTGTTTTCTGGACTATAGGAAATGTAAAGTATTCTGCCGCCGAACTTAAATTGCCTTTAACCTATGTCGATAGTCTTGATGAAATTTCGGCTTGGGTAAAAACGGGTTATACCGGTGCTTGGCGGATCGATGAAAAACAGGTTACGACTGTTACATCAATACCTCAAAATCAGAATTTACCTATGTCATTTGCTACCGTTCAGCATATTGATAACTACGTATTGCCCGAAGCCTATAATTGGATGGCGTATAACGTTTTGGGCGCTGCAGTTTCACCTCAAAAAATTAATACACCAGGCTTATATATCCTTACCGGCTACGATAAAAAAAATACGCTGGTTTACAGAAATAAGCATGTGTTTGTAAGGTAAACCACGGGCAATTTACCAGTGGGCCAAACCTTGGTATAATTATGGGCATTTAGGATGAATTGCCAGCCGTTGCCGCTAGCGGTATCAAGTTGTCAGTAAATACTTGGGGGCTTAATTTGCTTATTTAAAGCGAAGCGTTAGCAGGGTGATATCGTCATCAAATTCGGTATCCTGCTTATAGGCTATTACGTGGTCTATCAGTTTGCTGTTAAAGTCGGCCAGCGGTAACTGGTTGTTGGCGTTCACAAAATCAATCAGGCCTTCTATTTCAAAAAGTTTACCGTCGTTATTGGTGGCTTCCGAAAGTCCATCGGTATAGTTTACTAATAGCGAGCCCGGTTCTATTTCTACCTCCCCAAAGCTTATGTAAGGCAGTGTATTAAACATACCTAATATAGTGCAGCCCTGGTCCAGCAACTCTACCTTGCCGTTGCTATATAATATAGAAGGATTGTGCCCGGCATTTACGTAGGTAAGCATGCGGGTTTGGTAATTGTAGGTGGCTACAAACAGCGTAATAAATTTTTCGCCTTTGGTAATTTCAAGCACCTTACCGTTTAGTATATCAATAAACTGCTGCAGCGAGTATTTGCGCGTTAGCAAAATGCGCATGTTGGCCTGAAAGTTAGCCATAAGTATGGCCGCCGGTATACCCTTGCCAGATATATCGCTAATACAAAAACCAACTTCGTGCTCGTCTATTTGTATAAAGTCGTAGTAATCGCCGCCAATGTTTTTATGGGGCTTATAAAATGCCGAGGCCTCTATTTGTTCGTTGTTAGGCAGTTTGCTTGGCACCAGCATGTTTTGCATATCGGCGGCCAGCTTTAGCTCCTTCTGCATTACCAACTGGTCAATCTGGGTTTTAAACAGCTTCTTATTCTCGTTAGCCACCACAATAATGTTGGTGATGGTTTGTATAAACTTTAGTTTCTCGTCTTTAGTATCACTTTGGTCATTGCCAAAGGGGCCAACCAGTGCAAAGCCAACCGGTTCTTTTTTATGCATTACCGGTATTAAAAATTCGAAGGCTGTAAGCACCTCATCTTTTATAGCGGCTACCGGTGTGGTAAATGTAAAAAGCGCAAACTTAGCCTGCACATCGTAGTTGGTTACACTGCTCGGTAATTCGCCGGGCGTAATGCACATCCATTTCTCATCGGTTTCGCGGATGAAGAGGGCGATTTTAGTAACCCCCAGCTGCGCATGCAATATGTTCTCGTAAATGCGGGTAAGCGCCGTTATAGGCATGTTATTATTAACCGCACGCGTAATCTCCAGCAGCGAATCAATCTGCTGCTGTTTTACAGCCAGCAGGCGCTCGGTACTGCCAAGGCGCTTTTTAAAAAAATCGAGTTCAGAAAATTGTGGTTGTGGCTGCGACATGTGAAATTCTAAACTGAATGTATCAAATCTATTCTACGTAAGGCAATAAATATAGTTTTTCACTCAAAATTAATCCAGCTGACCCTTTACATCCAGCGCGTCGCGCAGGCCATTACCTACCAGGTTAAAGGCCAATACCAACAGCATAATAGCCAGGCCCGGAAACAGCGCCAGGTAGGCCTTATTGGTATCAATAAAATCTTTGTATTCATTTAACATACTGCCCCAGCTTGGTGCCGGTGGCTGTATGCCAAGGCCAATGTAACTTAAGCCGCTTTCTACCAATATAGCGCTGGCAAAATTACTGCAGGCAACCACTATTATTGGCCCCAGAATATTTGGCAGAATGTGTTTGAAGATAATGCGCGTGTTAGTATACCCTAAACTTTTGGCCGCAGCTACAAATTCCATTTCGCGGATAGAGAGAAACTGTCCACGCACAATACGTGCGGTTTCTACCCACATGGTAAGACCTACGGCAATAAAAATCATTACCAGTTTATTTTCTATCAGGCTACCTGCACTAATATAAAGCCCCATTGCCAAAAGCAGGGTAGGTATACTCCAAAACACATTAATCACCCACATAATCACCTCATCTGTCCAACCCCTAAAATAGCCGGCCAACGCGCCCAGCACAATGCCTATTATCAGCGATATAATTACCGATATTAATCCCACCGAAAGCGAAACGCGTACGCCTATTAAAAGGCGCGAAAGAATATCGCGGCCAAACTTATCGGTGCCCAGCCAGAATTTACGGTGGGCTACAAACTCCTTTTCAAAATCTTTTTGGCTGATGTTGCTTACCGGTCTTGCTGCCAAGTCGCTTATGGCCGTTGTTTTTTGCTCAGGCCTAAAACTGCGGCCGCGGTATTCGTTATAAGTAACACTATCTCCTTTTACTTCGTAGCTAAGCACTGGTATAGGTTCGTAGCCCTTTACAAAGCCATCGGTTAAGCCCTTAATAATACCGGTAGCCGGCGCTTCGGTGCGGCGTTTTTTTAATATATCAATGGCAAAGCCCGGTTGATGGGTTTCCAATTGCAAAATCTGTTCGTTACCGCTGGGTGAATTGTCAGGTGCTACTACATAAGCAAATATGGAGAGTAAAAAAGCAAGCACGACGGTGCTTAAACCAAACATGGCGCTCTTATTCCGCTTCAGCCGTTTCCAGGCCTTTTGGTTAAGAGAGGTGCTTGTATGTTGTTTGGTTATTGCCACTAATTGCGCGAATGTATTTTTGCTATACGGGGCTAAGCTATTTTATTTTCCGGTCCTTCCAGCGGTACCTGCCTGTTAAGCTAAGTGGCCCTATAAACACCACATACAGCACATGAAAAACCTCGGTAAGTGGTAAAAGTAAAAGCATATACCATTTACGGAAGAAAATTGTAACAGGAATGCTGAATAAAAGGTCGGCGAACAGCTTGGTGCCGCCTAAAATTGCCACGGGCAGCCAAACCATTTCGGTTAATTGCAGGGCATAAATGCCATCTACAATTATAAGCAGGTTAAAAAAGTAAGCAAAGTAAAGGATGGCGGTTACCTTAAAGTCGCTAAAGTGAGATGATTTCGAAATCCAGCGAATACGCTGGGCTATAAGTTTGCCCAGGCCGGGTTCGGGCTTTGTAAAAACGCAGGCCTCGTAATTCTTTACAAAACCGATAGAACCCGGGTAGCGCTCATTTATTTTCTGCATTAAAAACACATCGTCTCCGGTAGGCACATCGTGGTTGCCCTTAAAGCCCTCTACCTCTAAAAAAGTTTTTTTAGCATACATCAGGTTGGCGCCGTTGCACATGGTTGGCATGCCATGGCGGATGGTAGCGCCGGTAATGCCCAAAAGGCTCATTACATCCAACTGCTGAAAAATTTGCAGGGGCCAATAAGCGGGTTTCATTAAAACCGGTCCGGTTAGCAGTTTATAGTCGTTTTGCTGATAGTAGCTAACCATGCTGCTTAACCAGTTGGGGCCAACCTGGCAATCGCCATCGGTAGTAATAATTAATTCGCCTTTGGTGTTTTTAATGCCCAGGGCTAGCGCCTTCTTTTTATTCGGAAAATACTCGCCGGGGTCTCCTAAGTATTGCATTAAATCCAGCACCAGCAGATTGGGTTGCTCTACCTCCCGGGCAAAGCGCAGGGTAGGGTCTGTGCTGTAATCGTCTACCACCACTACTTCAAATTTATCGGCCGGGTAGTTTTGCTTAAAAATGCTTTCCAGGCAAGCTTTTATGTTCTCACTTTCGTTGCGGGTGGGTATTACAATAGAAACAAAAGGCTGGTTGGCAGTCTTCGGCCCATTATCGGCAGTAGCCTTTTTTAGCCTTAGCCACCCCGCAAAAAAGTACATCACCATTAAAAAATAGAGGAAGGCAAAAATAACGGAGATAATAAGCAGCGGACTAAGACCCATAAAAAGTAAAGCGCGAATATGCAAACGCCGCCGTAAATGCACCAAAGTAAATACCAACATGCCCCTAATAATTTCGCTGGCGGTTTTTAGGCCTGTACGGCGGCTAATTGTGCTCATTTTCTATATTCGCACCCCGACCGCGGGATGCATTGCCTTTCAATTCCGAAAGCTGCAAACACCGCCACTACAACATGCCTAAGAATTCTGCCATTAAGCACACCCTTATTATCGGCTCCGGCCCTATTGTTATCGGTCAGGCGTGCGAGTTTGACTATTCAGGCTCGCAGGCGGCCCGCTCGCTGCGCGAAGAGGGTATAGAGGTAACCCTGCTAAACAGCAACCCCGCTACCATTATGACCGACCCCGTGGTGGCCGACAATGTTTACCTGGAACCCATTACTATTGAGAGTGTTATAAAAATACTGGAGGAGCAGAAAACGCGTGGCCACATAATTGACTCGGTGTTGCCAACCATGGGTGGGCAAACCGCGCTTAACCTGTGTATGGAGGCCTACGAGCTTGGTTTGTGGCAAAAATTTAACGTAACCGTGTTGGGCGCCGATTTTAAAGCGATACAAAAAACCGAAGACCGCGAGCAATATCGCCAGTGGATGATTGAGTTGGGTATAGGTGTAGCGCCGGGTATTACCTGCAACTCGGTGTTAGAAGGTAAAGAGGCTGCACAAAAAACAGGATTCCCGCTGGTAATCCGTCCTTCGTTTACATTGGGTGGCTCAGGTGGCTCTTTTGTACATACTAAAGAAGAGTTTGACGAAAAACTTCAACGTGGGTTGGCGGCTTCGCCAACGCACGAGGTGTTGGTAGAAAAAGCGGTGTTGGGTTGGAAAGAGTTTGAGCTTGAAGTGATGAAAGATATTGTAGGCAACTTTGTGGTAATATGCACCGTAGAGAATTTTGACCCGATGGGCATACACACCGGCGACTCTATTACAGTAGCACCGGCTATGACTCTTAGCGATACCGCCTACCAGCGAATGCGCGATTATGCCAAGCGCATGATTACCGACCTGCCGGGCTTTGCCGGTGGTTGCAATATTCAGTTTGCTATAGACCCGCTTACCGAGGATATTATTTCAATTGAAATGAACCCGCGTGTTTCGCGTTCATCGGCATTAGCCAGCAAAGCAACCGGTTACCCTATTGCTAAAATTGCAGCTAAGCTGGCAATTGGCTACCATTTAGATGAACTAAAAAACCAAATCACAAAAACTACTTCGGCATTTTTCGAACCGGCTTTGGATTATGTGATTGTAAAAATACCGCGGTGGAACTTTGATAAGTTTGCCGGCTGCGACGAAACCCTTGGCCTGCAAATGAAAGCAGTAGGAGAGGTGATGGCTATAGGAAGAAGTTTCCAGGAGGCTTTGCAGAAGGCTTGCCAGAGCCTTGAAAACAACCGGATAGGCTTAGGCGCCGATGGCAAACAATGGGTTAGCGCAAACGATATGCTACAAGGCATTAAAGAAGCCAGCTGGGACCGTATTTTCCGTATTTACGATGCCCTTAAACTGGGTGTGCCCGGCAAAACCATACAGGATGTAACCCGCATAGACCCTTGGTTTATACACCAGATAGTGGAACTGGTAGATACCGAAAAAGGCCTGCGCAAAAAGCATTTAAAAGATATTGGTGCAGATGAAATGTTCGACCTGAAGCAGAAAGGATATTCCGATTTGCAACTGGCTTACCTGTTATCGGCTACCGAAGATGAAGTTTACTACTACCGCACCAAAGACCTGAACGTAAAGCGTATTTACAAGCTGGTAGATACCTGCGCGGCAGAGTTTGCAGCGCAAACACCTTACTACTACTCTTCATTTGAAAAAAACTCGGTTACCAGCACTTCGCTGGAAACGAATGAGAGCAAAGTTTCGGCAAAGAAGAAAGTGATTGTATTGGGCAGCGGCCCTAACCGGATTGGCCAGGGTATTGAGTTTGATTACTGCTGTGTGCACGGTGTATTAGCTATTAAGGAAGCAGGTTACGAAGCCATTATGATGAACTGCAACCCCGAAACAGTTAGTACCGACCCCGATATTGCTGACAAGCTTTATTTTGAACCGGTGTTTTGGGAGCACCTGCGCGAACTGATTGAGCACGAAAAACCGGAAGGTGTAATAGTGCAATTGGGCGGACAAACGGCGCTTAAGCTTTCGAAGAACCTGCACGATAACGGCATAAAGATTATTGGCAGCAGTTACGATGCCATGGACATTGCCGAAGACCGCGAGCGCTTTAGCGATATGCTTAAGAGCCTCGATATTCCTTATCCTCCGTATGCCGCCGCAAAAAATGCCGAAGAGGCTTTGGAGGCTGCGCACACTGTAGGCTATCCTGTACTGGTGCGCCCAAGCTATGTGTTAGGCGGGCAGCGCATGCGTATTGTAATCAACGATGATGAACTGTTAGATGCGGTGGTGAAGATTTTGAAATTCTTCCCCGATAACAACATTTTGATTGACCACTTCTTAGACCGTGCAGAAGAAGCAGAGATAGATGCCATTTACGATGGCGAGCAGGTAGAGATTATGGGCGTAATGGAACACATTGAGCCTGCCGGTATACATAGCGGTGATAGCAACGCCATGTTGCCTCCGTTTAACCTGAGCGAGAGTGTGCAGCACCAAATGCGCGACTATACACGCCGCATTGCTAAAGCGCTTGAGATACGCGGCTTAATAAACATACAGTTTGCCATTAAAAATGAGAAGGTGTATGTAATAGAAGCTAACCCGCGCGCCAGCCGCACTACACCGTTTATATGCAAAGCCTATAACATCCCTTACCTTAACTACGCTACCAAAATAATGTTGGGCACCAATAAGATTAAGGACTTTACCTACTTTAAACGACTGATTGGCTACGCTATTAAAGAACCGGTATTCAGCTTCGATAAATTCCCGGGTGTAAGCCGCGAGCTGGGCCCCGAAATGAAAAGCACCGGCGAAGCCATCCGCTTTATTAAAGACCTCTGGGACCCTTACTTCCGCGATTTGGTGAAGAAGAAGAGCATGTTTTTGAGCAGGTAGTGTCGATATTTCTAGGACTTCCGAAGTTGAAAAAACTTCGGAAGTATGCCCAACATCCGAAGTTCTTTCAACTTCGGATGTTTTTGTTTAGTGTGCCCAACAATCGAAGTTTTCCCAACTTCAGTTGTTTCTTTAAACCCACACATCTTTTTCCAAATACGAAGTTCTGTATCTTCATTTCATGCAATTTGAGCAAGGTGGCCTTTACCATGTTTATAACAGAAGTATCAACCAGGAATTGCTGTACAAAAGCGATGAGAACTATCGTTACTTCATGGATAGGTTTGTTTTTTATCTGGCCGAAAAAGTGGATGTTTTGTCATACTGCCTAATGCCTACTCATTTTCACTTCTTTATTCGTGCAACAGCAGGCTCTGACATTATTGAAAAGGGCTTTAAGAATTTGTTTATCAGTTATGCCAAATCCATAAATGCTGCTTACGAGCGCAAGGGAGGTATTTTTCAAGCGAAGTATAAAAAGGATGCTATAGCTAATGATTCTCACTTTACTACTGTTGTAGCTTATATCCATTTAAATCCGGTAAAGGCAAATCTTTGCGATGCTCCCGCCGATTGGAAGTACAGTTCGTACAACGCTATGTTGAGCGATGTACCTACAAAGGTAAAGCGCGATGAAATAGTAGGGTGGTTTGGAGGCAAACAAAAATTTGTTGATGCCCATAAAGCTTATCGCGGCAACGATTGGATAGAGCACAATTTGCCTGAATAAATTCAAGTCCCCACTCCTAAGACTTCCGAAGTTGAAAAAACTTCGGAAGTCAGCTCAACATCCGAAGTTTTTTCAACTTCGGATGTTTTATATCTTAAACTCCTCTGACAGCAACCTAATTGCAACCCTCACTTACATAGCGTATTTTTATTGCCCAAATTGCCTGCATGAAAACCACTACTTTCTTTTTATTAATAGTCTTATTGCTTTCAATTACAGCCTGTAAAAAGGATGCGTTACTTAAATCGGTAACCGGAACTTATGTTGTTTCAGAAACTCATTCTGACCCAAACGGAACTAATATTACTACATATGGCACCCTTAGAATTTCAAAAACTATAAGGTCAGAAATCAGGGTGAAATTTGAATCGGTAAACAGGGATTATGTATTGATAGGAGAGAACGAAAATTCTTATTCGTTTGGAAGGGATGCTGGAATGGATTGTCTGGTGGGCGAAGATTTTATTTCTATTGGCAGGAACAATGATTCTATACAAGCTGCTTTTTTTAATAGCAGTTATGGATTTGTGACCGGAGTTAAGGTGGAGGAGTAGAATCGTATGCCTTTCCACGACTTGGTGAAGAAGAGCATGTTTTTGAGGAGGTAGACTGCTCAACATCCGGAGTTTTTTCAACTGCGGATGTTTTTGTATAGGACGCCCAACTTCGGAAGTCTTTGAATACCTTAACGCTTTGTAGTATTTCCTACTACAAACCTCACTACACTTCCCCTACATTTTTTTGGTATATACAACTATGGTATTTATTTTCTATGCGTTGCACATTTGCCCCGAAACAAATAACGCATTATGCAAGCCCAGGCAAAAGCAGTATTGGTAGTAGAAGACTCTATTATAGTAGTAAAGCGGCTAATTACCGACTTAAAAGAAATATTGCATAACACCAACATAGTCTCGGTGCTTAAGGGCAACGATGCACTTACCCTGGTAGCAAATATGAAACCCGCAGCCGTACTGTTGGATGTGCATTTGCCCGATATAAGTGGCGTGGAAGTATTAAAACAAATACGCCTTATATACCCCGAAATAAAAGTGGTGATGCTTACTAATCAATCGGCTGCGCACATGCGCAAAGCCTGCCTAAAAGAAGGGGCTGCCGGGTTTTACGATAAGTCGAATGAATTTGAAATGGCCATTAAGCATATAAGCAGGTTAGTATTATGAGAACCGGTAAAAAGTATTTCTTGTTATTGGCGCTGTTGCTGTCCATCATATCCATGCTAATGGCGCGGTATTTTACAGAGGAAGAGGACAGGCTGTATGGGAACCTTTCTTTTTTTATAGCTTTTGTGGGTTTGTTTGTGTTTGCATGGCTTGTGTTGCGCGAAACAAACAGCGCCGATAAGTTATACAGTAAGTTGTTGCTGCGCGAACAGATGTTGCAGGTAACGCTTAATAGCCTGGGCGAAGGAGTTATAACTACCGACGTATCAGGAAATATTACTGCTTTAAATCCATCGGCTGAGCTGTTAACCGGTTGGGGGAAAGCAGAAGCTTTGGGCAAACCGCTTGCAGCAGTTTATGCCGTAGTAAATGAAGAAACCGGCAAACCGTTCGAAAACATTGTTTCGAGGATTTTAAAAAATGGGCACGAAATAGCGTTTGAGAATAACACCATACTGCATAAAAAAGACGGGGCCGAAATAATTATTAGCAATAACGGCTCACCGCTTACCAATGCCAATGGGCAAATGCTGGGCGCTGTGCTGGTATTTAGAGATATAACCTATAAGAAAGAAGCCGAAGAAAAACTGGAGCAACTGGTTGCGGAACGTACGGCAGAACTGGCGAGTGCTAACTCGGAATTAGAAGCTTTTACCTATTCTGTATCGCACGATTTACGGGCACCGCTACGGGCCGTTATTAGTTATGCGCGCATATTTGAAGAAGATTATATGCAATTGCTGGATGCCGGCGGAAAGATGCAACTGCTTACTATCAGGCAGAGCGCTGAAAAAATGAGCCATTTAATTGATGATCTGCTATCGTTTTCGCGCCTGGGTAAACTTTCGCTGCAAAAAAGGGTAATTGATATGAATGCCCTAACTGCAGAAGTGCTTGCAGAGCTAACGCAGGGCACCGCGCATACAGCGCAAATAGAAATACAGCCATTGCCCGAAATAGTTGCCGATACCAGGCTTATTAAAAGCGTAATAATGAATCTGCTTGGCAATGCCATAAAATACTCATCAAAAAAAGAACAAGCACAAATAACGGTTAGCGCACAACAAACAGAGCAGGAGTTAGTTTTTTCTGTTGCCGATAACGGAGCCGGGTTTGATATGCGGTATGCCCATAAGTTATTTGGCGTGTTTCAGCGCTTGCATACCGAAGATGAGTTTATTGGTACAGGTGTAGGACTTGCCATAGCTAACCGGATAATTACCAAACACGATGGTAAAATGTGGGCCGAGGCAGAGGTGGATAAGGGCGCTACTTTCTATTTTTCGCTGCCTTTGGCATCGACCTATCAAGCGGCTGAAAATGTTTCCGGCCTGCAGACTTCTGCCATATAAGGCGCTTTAATTTTCGTCCTGTATTTTATAATAGCGCGCTTAAATGCTAAAGCCGATTCAATTTACTATTTTGCAATACACTCATATCCCACTATATGAAACCAGAAGTGTTTGGCATTGCCCGGTTTGATGAGAAAGCTGTAATTGTAGTATTGTTGGTTTTTGGCATTGCCGAGGCCTTGATGGGCGCCTATAAAAAAGGTCCCCGTACCTGGAATGATTATGCCACGGAGATATTTGGGTTTACCAATCTCACCATACTAATACAGCCTGGTGTTTTGCTGTTGGTTGCTTTTTTAGGCCGTAAATTTTTTCCCGCGTTAGAGGGTCGGTTTGTAGACTTAGCGGCGTGCTGGCAGTTTATCATTTTGGTTTTAATTGAAGATTTACCCCAGTATTGGTGGCACCGCCTGGCGCATAATGCACCGTGGCTGTGGAAACTGCATTTGGCACACCATGCTTCACCATCTATGGGTGTAGGTACCGTATTTCGTAACCATGCCCTCTACTTTTTATTAATGCCTAATATGTGGCTGGCAGCTATTGCGGTCTATCTGGGCTTTGCCAAGGTTTACATTGTTTACACCGTTATTAAGCTTTTTATAATTATAGGTGCGCATAGCCAGGTGCGGTGGGATAGCTTTTTTTACCGGTATAAAATTTTGCATCCTGTTGCATGGCTGTTAGAGCATATCATTTCTACCCCGGCTACGCACTTTGCCCACCACGGGCTTACCAATGCCGATGGTATTAGTAATAATAACGGCAACTTTGGCAACATGCTCTTTATCTGGGATCAGCTTTTTGGCACGGCTAAATTCACCCGCAAATACCCTACTGAATTTGGCATAGAAAACGACCCTAAAGATAAGTGGTATGTAATGCTGTATTACCCGCTGGCAAAATCGAAGGATAAGAATAGCGCGTTAAAGTAAGGTTACTCTTACCCGGGGTAAGTCAACCGATGATTTTTTGACAGAAGACGGCAAAACAAATTTGAATGCCTTGTTTATTACATAGAAATCATCGGGTGACTATTGCTACTTTTGTGCGCATATTCGGATATTGGTAAAGCACAAAATGGGCAATTGAAATTATGGCAGCACCGGTAATAAAAAAAGAATCTCTCCAGTTTTTAAAAGCACTTTCTAAGAACAATAACCGCGAGTGGTTTTTGAAACACAAAGGCCAATACGATACGGCCCGCGAAAATATGATTGGTTTTGCCAATGCTCTGCTGATCGCTATGGAGAAGCACGACAAAATTGAAACTGCTTCGGGCAAGGATAGCTTGTATCGAATCTATCGCGATACCCGTTTTTCGAAAAACAAAACACCCTATCATACTTTCTTTAACGGTGGCTTTGTAAGAGCTACTAAAGCTTTACGGGGTGGTTATTACTTCCGGATAGAGCCGGGCGCTTCATTTATAGGTGGTGGCTTTTGGGGGCCGAATACAGAAGATATGAAGCGGATACGGGAGGATATTGATGTTAACTATGATGATTGGAGAAAAATATTGCGTCAAAAGACCTTTGTAAATACCTTTGGTGAATTATACGGCGAAAAATTAACCACCGCACCGCGCGGATATGCCAAAGACCATCCCGCTATTGATTTATTGCGCTATAAGCAGTTTGTAATGCGGCATCATTTTACCGATGAAGAAGTACTGAGTGGAAATTTTGTAGCCCTTGTTAACGATGGATTTAAAAAGATGCGTCCGTTTTTAAACTACATGAGCGAGGTGCTTACTACTGATGCTAACGGACAGTTGATTATATAGCTCTAATTCTTCACTCATAATTCTACCTCCGCAGTAGTCTCGCGTTTCGCGGACTCTGCGGCAAAGTTTAGCGCTAAATATTACCGCAGAGTCCCGACGCGGTAATATCTGCAGGGGTTAATTCTTCACCAACCTATCGTACTTGGTAGCATTGCTGGGGTCGGCACCGCGCAGCACTACAAGCGCTTTTGCTTTTTCGCCCATATCCGCGCCCGAGAATACGTTTAATACCTCATCGCTTTTTGCCTGAAAGAAAACAGCCAGCAGCATATTGTTGGGGTTTTCCTTGGCAATTTTATTCAGCTTATCCAGTGCGTTTAAAATGTTCTGGCGGGCAAGCACCGGCTTCTCGTAAAAATTATCCATGCCTAAAAAGTGGTATTCGTATAGCGCCTGGCGAAACATTTCGTACTTGCTGGCCTGTAAGCCGTTAATCAACCAATAGCGGTTACGCTGGCTATCGAAAGGTTTCCAGCCTTTGCTATCGGGAGCATTAGTAGGCACAGCATTCATTATCTGCTCGGCTATGGTAAAGTATTTAGTGCCACCACCCTTTGATTGTGTTTCATAATCGAGGCCAATAAGCGTGTAAGCGTAAAAGCCAAGTATAGAGGTTAAGTTGGATTGGTACTGGTTAACGTTAAAATCGAGTGGCTGGCTTTGGGCGTAAGTAATAATGCAATCCTTATCAATAAAGTTAAACATGGGCGAGCTATATGAACTGTTAAACACCGGGCGCGATAGCTGCACCGTAATACTGGCGTTGTAAACATCCTGCGCCGACGAAGATTCGATATTGATAAACATGCTGCACTCAATTCTTTCTTCGGGGCCAAACTGGTCGGTAGTCCAGCTTTTGTTATTCATAAACTCGCTAAGCTGCGTTTGCATGGTTTGGAAAACGCTCGGGTCTACGCCGGTAATTTTTTGTGCATTAACTGTAAGCTGGCACTTTAATTCGCCCTGCGCAGCAAGGTTACCCGCGCTAAATGCAAACAGCGTAAGTAGTGCTACTATTTTCAAATTTAATTTAGCTATCATTTTAAGCCCTGTATTTTTTCTACGTAGCCAACTATATCCCTGGCTACTTCGGTTTTTTCTTTCAAGTCAAATTTAGTCACATTTCCTTGCCTGTCAATGATAGTTATTTTGTTGGTGTCGGTTTTAAAACCAGCCCCCGCATCGCGCATGCTGTTTAATACTATAAAATCGAGGTTCTTTTTGGCCAGTTTTTCGCGGGCGTGGGTTTCTTCATCATTCGTTTCCAGGGCAAAACCTACCAGCACCTGCTTATCGGTGCGTTGCTTTCCCAATTCCAGCGCTATATCTTTTGTTTTTACCAGTTCAATAGTAAACTCATCTTCTTTCTTTTTAATTTTTGTAGCGCTGGGGTGCTTGGGTGTATAATCGGCTACGGCAGCGGCAAACACTATAACATCGGCCTGCGCAAAATATTGCTTGCAGGCATCAAACATTTCAGCGGCCGTAGGGGCCTGCACCTGTATAATTTGGGTGTTAGCGGGGTTTAGCGATGTAGCGCCTTTAACCAAAGTTACTTCGTGGCCCAACCGCGCAAATTCTTCGGCAATGGCAATACCCATTTTACCCGACGAATGGTTGCCTATAAATCTAACAGGGTCTATAGGCTCGTAAGTAGGGCCGGCGGTAACTAAAATTTTCATTGGTTAGTGGGGATGAGGATAAAAAGTTTGTTTTCGAAAACAAAGATGAAATATACATTTCACCGGCCACCGGTTTACGAAAAATAATCTTCCAGGTGGTCCATTATATGTTCAGGCTCTGCCATGCGGCCATCGCCTACCAGGCCACTGGCAAGCTCGCCATGCTCTACCGGTATCAATATATTGCCATAGCTGTGCAGCAGGTCTATATTGCGCTTTACGGCCTTATGCCTCCACATATCAAGGTCCATTGCAGGGGCATAAAATACGGGGCACTTAGCCGAAAGGTAAACAGCCAGCAGCATATTATCGCAGTTGCCATTAGCCATTTTGGCTATGGTATTAGCCGAGGCCGGGGCTATAACCATAGCATCGGCCCAAAGGCCCAACTCAACATGGTTATTCCAGTTGCTGCCGCTATCGGTCAGTTCGCTGTAGGCCGGGTTTTTACTAAGGGTAGAAAGCGTAAGAGGGGTTATAAATTCAGAAGCCGAAGCAGTGAGTATTACTTTCACTTCTGCTCCGGCTTTTATAAGATTACGGACAAGAATGGCTGATTTATAAGCAGCTATTGAGCCACAAACACCCAATACAATTTTCTTTCCGCTAAGGTTGCCCATAAGGCGATATTTTAAAGGGTTGCTTCTGCAGTTTCTTCGTCGGTATTGCGTACGGTTAACTCAAAATTCTTGTACTCGGTAGTGGCAAGAATAGTAGCGTGTGGCAATTTTTCGTAAAACTTCGAAATTTCGATTTGCTCACGGTTTTCGTGAATTTCTTCCAGGTTATCGGTGTGCGAAGCAAAATCTTCCAATTTGCTGTGTAACTCTTCCTTTATTTCTCTTGCAATTTGGTTGGCACGGCGCGATATAGTATAGATAGCCTCGTATACATTTCCGCTTCTCGAAGCCATTTCTTCAAGGTTCTGCGTTTCTATAAGCGGGTTAATTTGGGTCATCTTAATTTTCTTTACTTTATCCATTTGCTTTGAGTTTTTTAATCAGTTCAGTCGAATTATTAAAAATCCTTTCAGCCTCTCGCGAGTAGCGGCTTTTTGGAAATTGGTCGACAAAGTTATAATAAGTTTTCACAGTTTGCTCAAGTGCAGGCAGGCGTTCGGCGCTTTTTTTCTCTTCGCTTATAGCAAAGTTGTTCTTAACTATCAGAAAATAAGCCTTTTCGGTAAGCTTTGCCAGTTCGTCAGTTTGCTTTTTTTCTGTTAAAAAAGGCTTTTGCAGATTAGCTTCTTTAAAATAAATACGGAAAAGCCTTTCGCGGTCGGTTAGCACAGCTACCTCGGCCCATTCAAAAGCGCTTACAGCGGCCAGGTAATGCGCCTGGTGTTCGTATTTTGCAGCTTCTTCAATGTATTTGCTGCTGGCAAACTTGTATTTAAAATCGGCGTAGGCTTTAATAACGTTGTTAAAACGTTCCATTTTTTTAGAAGGAATGGAGTTTTGCGCAAACTTAAAATACGACTTTACTATCATAAAACTGATGCGCTCGTTCTCTTCAATATCCGGAAAGTCCTTTAATATCTGGTCGAAAGAGGTGGCAGCAGCCTTATAATTTTCTGTTTTGTAATACAGTTCGGCAGCGTTCAAAGCCTTTTTTTCCAGTTTGCGGCGTAGCTTCTTTACAGCATCGTTACATTCCTGTATGTATTTGCCATCGCTGTAAGCATTTAAAAACAGCGAGTAAGCCTCTAACGCCTTATAGGTAAAGGTTTGGTCCAAATCGGGCTTTGGCGACTGCATCAGGTTGCTTTTGGCAAACATAAACAGGCACTCCTCGGCGTGGGTGCTATTAGGGTATAGGTCGTAAAAGTTTTTAAAGTGGTAAGCCGAAATCATGTAGTCGCCCTGCTTATAGTTAGCCATGGCATACATATAGTAAAACTCTTCAGTGCTCTCTTTCCCCTTTAAAATGCCTATCAGCTCTTCTAATACCGGTATACACTTAAAATATTCCTTTTTGTTATACCACGATATGGCCTTGGCCTTTTTATAATTTACATCGCTGCTTTTAAGCACCTTTTCGGGCGTTTCGCACGATGAAGCAAAAAGCAACATGGCAAAAGCCAGGGGCAGCAGGCACAAATGGAACAGGCGCTTAACAACAGCAAACCCTGCAGCGGCTGTTGTATATGGTACGTAATAAGTGGTCTGTTTCATAAAAGGCGCGCAAAGATAAATTTTAGATTGGTTTAGCGAAATGAGCACCAACCCGGCTTAAAACGCCTAAACGCAGAAATATTTTAGGTAAGTCAATTCATCGGATGAATTTTATATCAAAATGGGCAAAATCTGCTTTATGCCATATTGCGGCAATGTTCATCCGATGAATAAATCTTTGGGTAGGGTACAAAAAGAAAAGAGCCGGGCCCTGACCCCCGACTCTTTAAACTTAAGCACTATGGTAATTAAGTAAACGGCACCGGTGGTAAAAGGTTACACTTTCTACAAAAAAAAGTTTTCGGTCTTCCGTTTTGCGCAAAAACACGCATACTGAAGGGTGAAAATTTAAAAAGCAGGAAGTTTTAAAGAAAGCAGGAAGGGAAAGCTATTACTGTAAAACTACTTTTTTAGCAAGTTTAGCCTGGCCGGCTGTTATTTGGGCTACATATACACCTGCAGGTGCCGCCGATAAATCGATATTTGTTTCGGGCGAGTTAATTGCCTGCGCATATATTAATTGTCCGGTTAGGCTATACACCTCCAGGCGGCAATCAGTATCGGTAAGTTTTTTTAACAGAACGCTCAGCGTTTTGCGGTTAGCGGTAACACTTACTTCCTCTGCGCCAATAGTGCTAATGCCGGTAGCGGCCGAAACATTTACGCTGGTGCTCGAGGTGGCCGAGCAGCCAAAACTATTAGAGCAGCGAACAGTTACATTATAGGTGCCGGTAAGCGAATAGGCATAGGTGGGGTTCATAACTCCTGCTATTTGGCTGCCATCGCCTAAATCCCAAACAAAATTGGTGGCGTTAACGGCCGCAGCAAAAAAGTGGACAGGCTCGCCCACATAAGCATACACAGTAGATGAAGAAACATTGGCGGTTACACTACGGCCGCTTACGTTTATTTGGGTGCTTGTAGCATACGTGCCATATTTAAAAGTAACGTTGTAAGTGCCATACGGCAGGCCGTTAAAGCTAAATGTACCGGTAGCATTAGAAATTGATTGAAGCAGGTTCATGCTATCATCATACACAGCGCAGGTAGTCCATTTAATAGTGGTATCCTGTGCTATGGCAATCGAGCCATCGTTATTGGCGCAGCCCGCATCAACGGGTGTAAGCACGGCGGGTATAGAGGCATGTAAAAAGAAACGGTTATTATCTTCGGTGGCCTGGGTTAAACGGAAGGTATAGCTGCCCATGCGCAAATCGTGAAAAATGCCCGTAGCCCGGTCTTCTAAGCGCACTATGCTGGTAGCCGAAAAGTTATCAAGCAACTCGGGGCTTATTCTAAACGTACCACCCGATGTAACTTTAAAACCCAAAGGAATTACTGCAGCCTTTATAAAGTTGCCATAGCTGTTAGAAAAACAATAAACATTGTTGCTGCTGATAGAGTAGAACGAAGGTGCAGAAGAAGAGGTATCGAAAATTTTCTGGCCATCTTCGGGGTAAATATATTGGGGCGAACCTAAATCGAGGTAAACAGAAGTTTCGTCGAAAATAACAGTAGCTGAATCGGTAAAGCGCAGTGTAACCTGCTTTTTACCCGTGTTGGCAAAACCCTGCAAAGCGAAAAGCGAAAGCAATAAAATAAGTAAATGGGTTTTTCTCATGTTGGGTTTAAATACCGAAATTCTCTGCTTAAAATTAATACAAAAAAATCGACGTATACAAGTAAGTTATACTCATCTACGCAAAAAGTCAAGTGTCGGATTATCTTATAACAAGATTAGTGCCGCTTATGTTTGGTTGTAAGCAGAAAGAGTTATTACTGTGTTAATTTTTGGATGATGAGATCCAGGGGTAAGTCGTTGATGGTTTCGCGGGTTTTGGCATTGCGCAGGCGGAACAGGCCCGTGCTTTTTTCGTTGTCGCCCACTTCTATCAAATAGGCAATATTTTTTTGCTCGGCATAGGTAAATTGCTTTTGCTTTTTTACGTTGCCCAAAAATATTTCGGCGGCAATGCCCTCTTTTCTAAGTGTTTGCACCTGCTGAAAGGTAAATTCCTCTACGCTTATATCGCGCGGCACAAAAAGCACCTGCACGCCCTGCGCTATCGTTTCCGGAAAAAGTTTTAGCTCTTCCATCACATCGTAAATACGCTCTATACCAAAACTAATCCCTACACCGCTCATGTTTTGGCCGCCAAACATTTCGGTCAGGTTGTCATATCTGCCACCCGAAGCTATCGAGCCCATTTGTGCATCGTTGCTAACTACTTCCCATATAGTGCCGGTATAGTAATTTAAACCACGGGCAAGGGTTATATCAAATACTACATTTTTAGCCTCTAGCTGTCCTAAAACAAACTCTAACTCTTCAATTCCTTTTTTACCCACTTCTATATTGGCAAACAGGGGTCTTAATTCAGTCAACGTTTTTATCTGCAGTAGGCTAATTACTTTTTCTTTTTGCTCAGGGTTTAGACCTAACTTCTCCAACTCATTCGTTACACCATCCAAACCAATTTTATCCAGTTTATCTATAATAATAGTTAGTGGGGTAAGTTGCTCGCTGCAGCCGGCATAGGCCGCCAAAGCTTCCAATATTTTACGGTTATTAATGCGTATGGTGGCATTAACTTTCAGCTTAGAGAATACCTCCACATAAATGCTGGTTAACTCTACCTCGTTGTATAGAGAAGTAGTCCCTATTACATCGGCATCGCATTGGTAAAACTCCTGGTAGCGGCCCTTTTGCGGTCGGTCGGCGCGCCAAACGGGGCCTATGTGAAAACGTTTGAACGGAAAGGCCAAATCATCCTGGTGTTGCACTACGTAACGCGCTAAGGGTACCGTAAGGTCATAGCGCAGGCCTTTTTCGGAGATACGGGATTGGATTATTTTGACTAATTCCCTTTTATCTATTCCTAGTTGCTTTGCTATTTCTGACCAAGCTATATCCAGTAAATTTTTATCTCTTCGGCCTAATCTAGCTTTGAAACTAATCTGCTTACCTACTTTTTCGTCATCAGGTTTTTCCAAATTCGACTCTTCTAAAAAATCGCCGCTATTCAAAATTTTAAACAACAGCTTATCGCCCTCTTCGCCATACTTGCCGGTTAAGGTTTCCAGTTTTTCAATGGCAGGTGTTTCTATCTGTTCAAAGCCATACTTGCCAAAAACCGCTTTAATGGTATCGAATATATAATTGCGCTTGGCAACCTCGGCCGGTAAAAAATCGCGGGTACCCTTGCTTAATGTGGGCTTTATTCTCTTCACTTCACTCATGCCTCAAAAATAACTTTCTGTTTTTAAATCAATTGTTACGGCCGTTATTGCTGCCGTATTTCTCAATTATTTTATCGGTAGCTTTATCCAGCATTTGGTATACGTTTTCGTAGTCTTGTTCCGTCAGGCTCCAGGGGTCGGGCACTTTTTCGTTTTTACCGGGGTTTACCTCGTTCATTATAAACTTCACTTTCTGTTTTAGCTCCGGTGTTTTGGCCATGGTCATCACCGTTTCGTAGTTGCTGCTATCCATTACGTATATCAAATCGTAGTAGGCAATATCTTCCATTTCAATAGGGCGGCTGCGCTGGTAATTAATATCCACCCCGTGCCGGTGCATTACGGCTATCGAGTTTTCGTTGGGCAGTTCGCCTTTGTGCCAATCGCTGGTGCCGGCGCTGTCTACCTCCCAATCCAGCCCTTTAGCGTCGGCCTTGTGTTTAAGCAAACCATGCGCAATAGGCGAGCGGCAAATATTTCCCAGGCAAACCATCAGTATTTTTAAAGCCATTGTTAAGTCTTTTACATTTTAAGGCTGCTAAATTATAAGAAGCTGTAAAGGATTTAAATGGTAAAAATGTTTATGAGTTATTTTCGAGCGAAACAAGAAAGGTTTTCGCCGCCATAATGGAATATTTCTGGCAAGAAAACCTGCCGCAGTTGCAGCCGAAAAGAACCATAAACAAATTAGTAGATAAATCCTTTACAGCTTCTAAGATTTTGAGCCACCAAAGATTCTTGTTTACTTTGGGTAGTGTATCGGTTTGAATTTTAAAATAAAAAAGGCGATGTCATCCTGAGCGGAGTCGAAGGATTTTAGAGAATATGGTTCGACTCCGCTCACCACGACATTTTGTTTTTGAGAATCAAAATTCAAACCGATACACTACCTTATTTTAGTTAACAATAGCCCACTATGCCCCAGTTTATATTAATTATCCGCGAGGACCTTTCGCTATATCCCCGACCCGAGGCAGAATTAAATGCCATTGTAGCCGCGCACGTAGAGTGGGCGCAAAAGCTAACCGCCCGTGGTATTTTTAAAGGCGGCAATGGTATACAAAGCGATGGCCGGTTGGTAGAAATGATAAACGGCGATTTAATAGTAGAGCCCATCCGCGATGTGCGCGAAGGCATTGGCGGCTACTACATAATAGAAGCCCGCGACCTGGATGCCGCCGTAGAAATTGCCAAAGAATGCCCTACTTACAAAGACGGCGATTTAGTAGAAGTAAGGCCGTTGGGTGGCTAAAGATAAGCAGGAACAACTCCTACCCCCGCAGATGTCTGCCGCCTCGGCGACTCTGCGGTGAAATACAGCGCTAAACGTTGCCGCAGAGTCCTTTCTGCACTGTTTCGAAACGAACCATCGCAGAAAGAGACATCTGCGGAGGTGATGGTCAGGGGCTTAGAGGGGCTTTCTCCGCCACTTGCTCCGAGGTTAACCCATACAACGCCGGCACTTCTATACCTAGCAGCGAAAGGTATAAATAAATTTGCCCGCGGTGGTGTATTTCGTGCTCGGCCATCAGGCGCAGCCACTTCCATACGGTGATAGATGAATTGCCCGGTGTAAGGCATTTGCTGTTTATCTGCTCCTCCGTTAAGGCGTAAAAAATTTGCATACTTTCGGCGTGGGTAGTATCAAAAAAGCGGAGCACTTCTTCGTAAGTAGCGCCATACTCTGCGCCGCAGCCTTTGTATTGCGAGGGTTTGCCCTGTGCATTTTCGGCATACATCATCCGCTCTATACACGCTAAATGCCGTATTAAATCGGCCAGGGTAAATTTGCCGGGCCTGTAAGTCCAGTTAATATGCTCCGGTGGAATTTTAGAGATAATCAGTTTGGTGCGGCTTCGTACCTTATCGTAGTAGTCTAAAAAATCGTGAAAGGTTTTTAGGTCCATAATGCTCAGTTTTAAGCCTCCGGTAATTGGCTTATGTTTGGGGCATAAAACTAAAAAATGGTTCTTGAAGGAGACAGGTTGCATTTTTACATTGCCCCAAAGGCAATATTTCTCTCTCCGCCCGTGCAGGTATCAGTTTCATATTCAATAAACTCATCCACCCCCTACCCTGCGCAGGGCCGCAGGGCCTTCCCCCGCCAGCGGGGGACATCAGCGCACTTTTCAACCGGAAAGCGCAGTAGTAGTAGGCTGTTAGTGTCCTCCGCTTGTTTCATCCCGAGCGCAGCCTCGGGAGGCGGAGGTGTCCCCGACGCTTTGGTCGGGGGCGGAGGTGGATGTATTCTGCCATTCCAAGTATCAGGCACACACTTTATTTATAGCACTAAACCGATGGTTCAAATCCATCCCAAAACCACACCCTCCCATTGATTACCACCGATACCATAGTTGCATTAGCTACCGCGCAGGGCGTGGGGGCCATTGGCGTTATCCGCCTTTCGGGCACCGATGCCATTGCCATTACCAACAAGGTATTTAAGGGCAAAAACTTAACGCAGCAACCTTCGCACACTATTCATTATGGGCACATAGTAGAAGGCGAAAAAACTATTGATGAGGTAATGGTATCGGTTTTTAAAGCGCCTAAAAGTTTTACTACCGAGGATGTAATAGAGATATCGTGCCACGGCTCGCCTTTTATAGCCGAGCAAATTTTGCGCCTGCTTATACAAACCGGTGCCCGCTCGGCTAAGCCCGGCGAGTTTACCCTGCGTGCCTTTATGCACGGACGAATAGATTTAAGCCAGGCTGAAGCAGTGGCCGACCTGATAGCCAGTAACTCGGCGGCCTCGCTGGATTTAGCTTTAAAACAAATGCGTGGTGGTTTCAGCCACGATATAAAAATACTGCGTACCGAACTGGTAAACTTTGCCTCGCTGATAGAACTGGAACTTGATTTTGGCGAAGAAGATGTAGAGTTTGCCGACCGCGCTAAACTGATTGAACTGATTGATGCCCTACAGGCAAAACTTAACCCGCTTATCGATTCGTTCCGCTTGGGCAACGTAATCAAAAACGGGGTTAATACAGTTATAGCCGGTAAACCCAATGCCGGTAAATCTACTTTGCTAAATGCTTTGCTTAATGAGGAGCGGGCCATCGTATCAGATATACCGGGCACTACGCGCGATACGATTGAAGAGGTGTTTAATATCAACGGCATCCAGTTCCGGTTTATCGATACCGCCGGCATACGCATTACGCAGGATGTAATTGAAAAGCTGGGCGTGGCTAAAACCATGGAGAAGCTGAAGCAAAGCGCCATATACATTTACCTGTTTGATGTAAACACCACCACACCCGAAGAGCTGGTGCGCGATATACACGAGCTGGAACTGCTGGGCTTTAACGGTATTATAGTAGGCAACAAAATAGATAAAGCACACTGGACGGCCACGGCCCCCTTTTATAAAATAGTAGAAGAAGCGAACAAGAACCTGCCGCACCTGCTTTTTATATCGGCTAACACGCATTACAACATACCCCTGCTTAAAGAAAAACTATACCAGTTGGCCACCGCCAACCTGCAACCCGATACTACGGTAGTTACCAATATGCGCCATTACGAGGCGCTTATAAAAGCCAACAGCGCTTTAGAAGAAGTAAAGACCGGTGTAAACAACCAGAACACCGGTGAACTGGTAGCGCTGGATATTAAACGCGCCTTAGAATACCTGGGCGAAATATCCGGCGAGGTAACCAACGATGAAATACTGGGCACTATTTTCAGTAAGTTTTGTATTGGAAAGTAGGGGTAGTCAAACTGTAACCTCAAACCGAAAAACAAGATGGCAAAAAGTAAAACTATAAATGTAAAAGGTACAGAAGTTACAATAATCAGCCAGGGCGAAACTGACTTTATCAGCCTAACTGATATGACCAGTAATTTAAATGAAGGTAGTGGACTTATAGGAAAATGGATAACTACAAAGAATACACTTGAATACTTAGCTATTTGGGAGTCAATCAATAACACCGATTTCAATTACCCCGAATTCGGGGTAATTGAAAAGGAAGCAGGGGTTAACAGATTTATTATGTCTGCAGGTCAGTGGATTGGCAGAACTGGAGCCAAGGGAATAATTGTAAAAGCCGGGAGATTCGGAGGGACATATGCCCACAAAGATATTGCTTTTCATTTTGCTATGTGGCTTAGTCCGGAGTTTCAAATATATCTCATCAAGGAATTTCAGCGACTAAAAGAAAGTGATAATGACCGGCTTAAACTTGAATGGAATTTGCAACGCACTTTGGCAAAAGTGAATTATCATATCCACACCGATGCCATTAAAGAAAATCTGATACCGCCAACACTTTCAAAAGAGAAAGTGAATTTTGTTTATTCCGATGAAGCCGACATGCTGAACATGGCTTTGTTTGGTGTAACTGCAAAACAATGGAGAGATGCAAACCCGAAAGCGGATGGCAATATTCGTGATACTGCAAGCATTGAACAGTTGGTTGTATTAAGCAATATGGAAAGTATTAATGCAGTTTTAATTCATCAAGGTTTGCCGCAAAGCGAAAGACTAAAACAACTTAATTCAATTGCTATCACACAAATGAAATCGTTGCTGGGAAATAAAAGTTTAAAGAAACTAAAATAGCTACTTGACTAGTGTAGAGCCAGAACACCGGCGAACTGGTTGCACTGGATATTAAACGCGCCTTAGAATACCTGGGCGAAATATCCGGCGAGGTAACTAACGATGAAATACTGGGAACATTTTCAGTAAATTTTGTATTGGGAAGTAAGTCTTTTATAAGGCCGGAACACATCGTAACTACTCTTAAAGGATGTAAGATGGTTCCGCTTTATTAACCAAGCTTTATTCAGTGCTATTTAATGAACAAGTTTGATTATCTTGAATGTTGAGGCAAAGGCCAGTAACTATAACGTTTTGATAATTATAAGCCTAGTTCTTAGGGTGATAATGGCTACTTGATAGTTTCTAATGAAACGAAAACCAGCGACTAGTTGTTTAGTAAACCAAACACTAATGTAGCTATATATTATATTTACGGTATGGTACTTTTAATTTTTATCTGCCTTGGGCTTGTGATTTTGGGGGCTCTTTATTGGAGCTTTCTTTTTATTAAAAGGAAAACTCAACAAGCCCTTCATCAACGGAGAGTGGAGAAATTAAAAACGGAATTAAGCGAAATGCGAAAGGAAGTTTCAAGTCATCTTCCTCAATTCCAAGATAATTTCTACCCGATATTCTTTTACTCAAATGAACATCCAGCTCAAATAGCCCGTTTAGCCGATTATTACAGTAAGTATGAAGGCTTAGCTGAGCAAGCGGAGTTTGAAATAGAAAAGCTTTACAATGGGAAAAGTGAGTTTGATGATTATGAGGAACTTAGTAACTATCTAAAACACCAAGAAAAATCAATTGTGCCTAAAAAGGGAAAAACCGAGTATGTTTTGTTTAAAGCGCTTAGGGAAGTGCATGGGGATTTAATCAAAACAAGCTACCAAATCGGAAAGTATTATCCAGATATTATTGTACAAGACATTGCCAAACATCTTTACTTGATTATTGAAATTGACGAAAGGACTACGCAAGTTTTGGATATGGATGAAGATGATGGTGATTGGTTTTATAAAACAAAAAAGATTCATATATCAGAGAATATTCCTTCAAAGCGAACCCTTGAGTTAAATTCTTTTGGTTGGAGTCTCCTTCGATTTTCAGATGAGCAAGTTTCTAATGACACCATTGATTGCGTTAACGTTGTTTCATCCGTAATTGCTTATCTTACTGGAGAACGGGAAAATAGGAAAGGGGACAATAAAATGCCTATTTCGGTCGCTGTTTATACGTAGAAGGAAATCTTGTTTTTAATGTTACATTCGTTAAAAGCGTTTAGGTAAAGTCTCAAGACACCGTATTACATCCTATAAACCTACAAACTTATGACCAAGAAGCAGGTAATTAGCGATTTTGAAAACAATATCCTCACTATTACAGGACGGAAGAATGAAAACGAAATTCAGGGTTATTTTGAATCGAATCCTGACTTAATTCCAACTCCTTTTTTATTAAATCATGGGCTGCATTTTAGTAGTATCATCTCGAAACTACCCATTTCCGATAGTTTAATAAGTGACTTTGCATATCTCACAAAGTCGAGCGCTGAGTGGGTACTTGTTTTGATGGAACTTGAAGCATCTAATAAAAAAATATTTACCGCAAGTAATAAGAATATCAATTTCACCGCTGAATTCAACAATGCATATGACCAGATACTTTCGTGGAGAGCTTATTTAGAACAAAACAGTCTTGAATTCAAGAAAAAATTTGAACATTTAATGTTCCATATGTATCCAAATTCTTTATCTTTTAAATTTGTATTGGTTATCGGAAGAAGTTCAGAAATTAATACCCAAGAGCGGCAAAATTTGTTTTTACAAAAAAATAAAGATGGAGTAATTGTTATGACTTATGATAGTCTTCTTAGAACTTATGCGGGAGCTAAACGCCATTACAAAAACATACTAGTTAAAGTAAAAAACGGTTTTGAGTTGAGGCGTTATGATTCAAATGTTCAATCAACTTTGTTCTCTTATGTGAAGCACGGCAATTTTTTCTTTGATTCAACTACAAGGGGAAAACTTATAACAGACGGTTATGATATAGATTCGTGGGAGAAGGGCAATCCTTTAGCGTATAACATGAAATATCCCATAAAAGTAGCCGATGCCAAACTAATGACAGATGAAACAGAGGATTAGTCTATAGCATTGCACTTTTGGTTACTTATTTGTGGCTTGTAACGGGCTTACCCACGCTGTTTCGGGTGTTCCCGTCGCTTTGGACAGGACAAGCCGGAACTTATAAATGAAAAGGAGCAGTGCCTAGCCAAAAGGCGGGTTTTAGCTCCGTTTATCGCGCCAGTCGCTGTTGTAAAGGGCATCCTCTCAAAAAAAACCTCTCCACAAAACTCTTCATTTTATGAATGAATTTGAGTGGTACGTTTTTCAAGTGCTTCGGCGTTTGTTTTTATTTTTAGCCCAATAAATGCAAACAGACAAATTACAAATAATACCAACCCAACTGCTTGAGGAGTACCTGCGGCAAGCGCCTAAAAACTTACAACCAGCTTTTGAGGCTTTGCACGACGCAGAAATTTCGACCGATACATTTAGTTTTTATACTTCTGTGTCATCTGTTTTTAGCAGTAAGATAGAAGGCGAGGAGATTGAACTGGACTCGTACATCAAACACAAAAAATTCGGCATTGAATTTTTGCCGGATTACACTAAAAAGATTGATGACTTATACAGTGCCTATACCTTTGCCAAGGTAAATGCGCTTAACGAAAAAAACATTGCTGAAGCACACCGATTGCTAAGCAAGCACATAGTGGCTAAACATTTGCAGGGCGAGTTTCGCAAACACAATATGTATGTTACTACACCCGATGGTAAAATAGAATACGTGGCTGCTACGCCTTTTGAAGTGAAAGCCGAAATGAAAAAGCTATATGCCGATATTGAGTGGCTGATTAAAGCTGAAATAAGTATAGAAGAGGTTTTCTTTTTTGCAGCTACAATACATTTGGTGTTTGTAAAAATTCACCCCTGGAACGATGGCAATGGCCGGTGCGCGCGGCTGCTGGAGAAATGGTTTTTGGCTCAAAAACTTGGCGATAAGGCCTGGTTTATCGAAAGCGAAAAAAACTATTACCAGCAGCATCAAACGTATTACACCAACCTAAGGCAACTGGGCCTGGAATATCCTGCATTAAATTATACTAAAGCCCTGCCCTTTTTATTAATGCTACCGCAAGCCCTAGTAAACAAATAGGGGCCTTCGCCGTTGTTGGTGTTATAGCATTCCCAAAAGATAACAGAGCCGCGTCCAAAATCATTAAGTTAAGCTATTTTTGGCTGTTACTATCTCCTCCTTCGCCGCTACCGCGGCGGTATTCAAGGAGGAGTGGTCGAACAAAGTGAGACCGAGGTGGTGCTTAACTTAATGGTATTGGGGTCGCGTCACCAACAACCGCATGCCTTTCCCGGCTGCTGCTTTCACCTTTGCCTTTTCAATTTTGCCAGTCTGTTTTAATGGCTGTTCCTTTCACTTTTCGCCTTTGCCCTTTCACCTTCGCTTGCATATCTAATTAATTTTTCATAACTTTGTATTATTACCAAAGCAGGTATGCTCCAGGTGCAAGTTCCGCTAGGAACGAAACTATGGTAGCCCCTGGTTTTAACCAGGGGATAGGAGTTCAAAATTTTTCTCAAGTCCCGTAGGGACGATACATATACATTTAAAAGGCTTGATACAAAACCATGCCTTTGGGTGTTCTCAATTCTCCATGCTTAGTAACCATCATAAAAATCTGCCTATGCTTTCTATCAACCCCAAACGCAAAAAGTTTTGCCGCCTGCTATCGGCCGGCGAAACCGGCACCGGTGCTTACCGCAAAGCCTACAAAAACAACAACAGCACCACCTGCAAAACCAACGCCTACCGGTTAATGCAACAACCCAATGTGCTGGTGTATTTAACCATTATACAAAAGGCCCAACCGGCAGCGCAGCAAGAAAAACCTGCTGCCAAAGCACCACCCGCCACGCCAAAACGCAAAACTGCGCAGCCACCTAAAGGCAATTCGCCCGGCCCATCACCCTTCCAAACCGCCTACCCCACAGTAAGCAGCGCGCAGGAGGCTGGAACCTTAACCCACTTAATGCGCCGCACCGCCGGGCTAAAAAAATACAAGGTGGTTAAAGGCGTTTGGCAATCAGTGGCTATACCTACCAAACCCCGGCAAGTAATTAAATGCATAAGGCAGCTAAACAAAATGGAGGGCGCCTACGCCCCCCGAAAAAGAAAGCGCAAAAAGCGCCCTATTCTGTTGATTATTAAAATGTTGTAGCAAAAATAAAGTAGGCAGAAAATAGACCTTTTCAGAAATTAAAATCAATCAACACAACGCTTACCCCCGCAGATGTCTGCCGCCTCGGCGACTCTGCGGCAAGATTAACGCTAAACCTTGCCGCAGAAGATTCCTTTGGGGGCAAGGCTGGTCATTGTAACGACAAATTCGGAGTTCTGCCCAATTGTAGGGGCACCCCTTGCGGGTGCCCGGCATACTAAGCCGATTGCTGCAGTTAACTCCCTAACGTTCTTTACTTATTGAATCGCTCAAAAAAAACGCTCCACAAAAAGCTTCGTTTTATTAATCGCGTCCAGGGTGTTAATCGGGTTCCAGTTGCCGTGGCCCTCGCCGGGGTACATCGTGGCCTCGTTGTAAACCCCATTAGCATTAAGTGCATTGTGCAGTAAGCCCATTTGGCTGGATGGGATAAGCGGGTCGGCACTGCCATAAAGCGAGAGCGTAGGAGGCGACGCGGCTGTTACGCGCTTAGCCGGGCTAACCTCTTGCAATATTTGCGGATTGGTGCTGCCTGAAAATGCACCCAGCAGCCCCGCATACGCCGGGTTGTTGGTATAGGCAGTATCGGTAAAGTCGGTGGGCCCTACAGTGTTGCAAACGCCTTTTACGTAGTGGTTATTATCGTAAGCATAGGCATATAGCAGCGATAAATGCCCGCCGGCCGATGCGCCAAACAAAAAATACTGTTTGCTAAGGGCGTATTTGGGCAACTGTATTTCGGTAAGCGCGGCTTGTATATCGTTTATCTGCTTGGGGTAGCCGGGGCTGGTAGCCGTAGCCAACCGGTAATTAAGATTGATGATGGCGTAGTTGGGGTAAAGGCTTTTTAACCCGTCTAAAAAGCTGCTGTAGTCGGCCTTATCTCCTGCGCTCCATCCTCCGCCGTGTATTAATACAAAAACTTTAGTGCTATCGGCGCTTCGGTTGGCGGGCAAATAAATATCCATTTTTTGCTTGGCATCGCTTCCGTACGAAATGTTTTGCAGGTTGTAAGCCGTAGCAGCATTGTATTTAGTTTCGGCGGTATCTATTTTGCCGCAAGATGATATAGCCAATAGGCAAACGGAAAGTGCAATTAACAGCTGGTGTCCTGATGTTTTAAAATGCATGGTTTTTCGGTTTGTTTTAAATAGCAACCGGTAAGGTAAAGTTAAGTATTTCATTAAAACATGCCCGCTACCCTAAAAACTGCACTCAAAATAAAGCGGGCATAGTAAATAAGGGTTTTTTATCCGTTAAAATTTCTGCACTTTCAATTTTGTAACTAACACCCCTTACATGACCCGCGAACAATACCTTAAACTAACTGCTACCCTTGGCGCCGGCGCCCTGCTACCCAATAATTTGTTGGCTAACCTGTTGGCCGACGATGAACTGCGCCGAAAAGATTTTGGAAATAATTTTGTTTGGGGTACGGCCACCGCTGCATATCAAATAGAAGGCGGTTGGAATGAAGATGGCAAAGGCGAAAGCGTGTGGGACCATTTTACGCACTATAAAAAAGGCAAAGTAAAAACGCATGAGAATGGCGACATAGCCTGCGATTTTTACCACCGGTACGAAAGCGATATTGAGCTGATGCACAAAATGAATATACCGGCATCGCGGTTTAGTATTGGTTGGAGCCGCGTGTTGCCGCAGGGCACCGGTGCGGTAAACCAAAAGGGGCTCGATTTTTACCACCGGGTAATTGATAAATGCCTGAAAGAAAAAGTAGAGCCCTGGGTAACCTGCTACCATTGGGATTTGCCCCAGGCGCTGGAAGATAAAGGTGGCTGGGCCAACCGCGATAGCATTAAGTGGTTTGAGGAATATGTAAACCTGATAAGCAAAGAGTATGGCGATAAGGTTAAAAACTGGATGGTGTTTAACGAGCCTATGGCCTTTGTACCGCTTGGCTATTTAATAGGGGTGCATGCACCGGGCTATGTTAACTTTAGTAAGTTTTACAAAGCGGTGCACCATGTAACTATGTGCCACGGCGCGGGGGGTAGAATAATAAGAGCCAACGTTAAAAATGCGAACATAGGCACCACTTTTTCGTGCAGCCACATAGATGCTAAAAACGATAAACCGGCAAACCTAAAGGCCGCTAAGCGTGCCGATGCGTTTATTAACCGGTTGTTTATAGACCCTGTAATGGGCCTTGGTTACCCTAAAGCCGACTTACCTGCGTGCAAGCATATAGAAAAACACATACTGCCCGGCGATGCCGAAAAAATGAAATTTGATTTTGACTTTATAGGGCTGCAAAATTACTCGCGCATGGTGGTAAAAAACCTGGCGCTTATACCTATAATACATATGGTAAATGTGCCGGCAAAAAAACTGGGCCACGATATTACTGATATGGGCTGGGAGGTTTACCCCGAAGGTATTTATAAGCTGATTAAAAAATTTGGCGCGTATAAGGATATGCCTCAAATTATAATTACCGAAAACGGAGCCGCCTTTCCGGATGAGAACTTGAACGGCGAAATAAACGATACTAAGCGCCTGCAGTTTATTAAAGATTATTTGAAGCAGGTTTTAAAAGCCAAACAAGAGGGCGTAAACGTGGGGGGCTATTTTATATGGAGCTTTATGGACAACTTTGAGTGGGCCGAAGGCTACCGGCCACGCTTTGGTTTGGTAGGGGTTGATTTTAAAACCCAGCAGCGCACTATAAAAGCGAGCGGTAAATGGTTTAGTAGCTTTTTAAAACCGGTGTAATAGTAGCGCTGTTTAAATAAGCCAGGCTGCGCCTGCAAGACTCTAAGAATACAAGCACTATGCTACGGCAATACTACGCTCCGCATAAAATCTACCGTTGGCTGTTAAAGCTCCCCTCCATGCCGACCTACCGGTCGGCGCATTTAAGGAGGGGTGCCCACCGCAGGTGGGTGGGGTGGTCTGTATCGGGACTCTAAGAATACAAGCACTATGCTACGGCAATACTACGCTCCGCATAAAATCTACCGTTACCTGTATGTCATCATATATCACCCTGTCCTTATCGTAGTAGGGAACTATTTTGCGGTAATCGGCTTTTATTTTTTCTATTAGCGGGCTGCTTTTTAGTGGCTTGCGGAAATCGAGGGCCTGCATAGCTGTCATAAACTCAATGGCCAATACCTTTTCAATGTTGTATACAATCTTGTAGGTCTTTACCGCTGCATTAGCACCCATGCTTACGTGGTCTTCCTGTCCGTCGCTGCTGGTTATGGTATCTACACTGGCAGGGGTTGCCAATTGCTTGTTCATGCTTACAATGGCAGCTGCGGTGTACTGCGGTATCATCAGCCCGCTGTTAAGTCCGCTATCCTCTACCAAAAATTTAGGCAATCCACGCTTACCCGAAATTAGCTGAAACGTGCGGCGCTCCGATATACTTGCCAGTTCGCTCATGGCAATGCCCAGGTAATCTAAGGCAATGGCGAGTGGCTCGCCATGGAAGTTCCCGCCGCTCAATATCAAATCCTCTTCTTCAAAAATAAGCGGGTTATCAGTTACGGCGTTTATCTCTCTTTCAAATACATCGCGCACCTGGGCTATGGCATATTTAACGGCACCATGCACCTGCGGCACACAGCGGAAAGAATAAGGGTCTTGTATATTTTCTTTTTGCTGTTTGGCTATTTCGCTGCCCTTTAAAAAATGCAACACGTTTTGGGCGCTCTCTATTTGCCCCTGGTGGTTGCGCACCCGCTGTATAGCCGGGTGGAAGGGGTTGGTTTGCGCATCAAAGGCATCTACGGCTGCCGCCGCGGTAAAATCAGCCAGTCTCGCCACGCGTTCGGCCTCCATTAGCGAATAGCAGCCCCATGCGCTCATAAACTGGGTGCCGTTAAGCAGGGCAAGGCCCTCTTTCGCTTTAAGCTGTATAGGGCTTATATTCAGTTCTTGCAGCACCAGTGCGGCATCGCGCTTTTCGCCCTCGTAGCGCACGCTGCCTTTACCTATCATGGGCAGGGTAAGGTGGGCCAAAGGCGCTAAATCACCGCTGGCACCCAGCGAGCCTACTTCCCATATTACCGGATATATACCCTTGTTATAAAGCTCGGCCAGTTTCTGCACCGTTTCTACCGTTACGCCGCTATAGCCCTGTGCCAACCCTTTCAGTTTTAGCAGCATCATCAGCTTAACTACTTCGGGTTTTACCTCGTCGCCCATACCGCAGGCGTGGCTCATTACCAGGTTCTCCTGCAGTTGTTCCAACTGGTGGTTCGGTATCTCTACATCGCACAGGGCGCCAAAGCCGGTATTAATGCCATAATAACGCGCACCGGGCTCGGCAATTTTCTTTTCGAGGTAAGCGCGGTTGCGGGCTATTTTATTAATGGCCGAAGGGCTTAATTCTATTTTACTTTCTGTAGCAAGAAACTTCCGCAGGTCTTCTAAAGTAAGCGGGGTATCCGATATTTTGTAGCTGCTCATAAGTGTAGGTAATTAACCTGCCAAATGTATGCGTTATAAGCAGAAAAGAAAGTGACCTAAAACAAAACACATCTGAAGTTTAAAACTTCGAATGTGTTAATCCCCGTTCCACTGTTCTTCGGGGTGTTTCGAAGGGTCACCTCGAAGAACTAATTAAACAGAAGCCGTGCCTCGCCGTAGGCGGGTCTCCTGACTTTTGTAAGTGCCCTTAAAACACAAAAGCCGCTTAGCAATGCTAAAGCGGCTTTTGCCTAAAGTATAAACCAAGCTGGCTTAGTTTATAACCTGGAATTTCTTAGAGATAGTATGTGTTTTACCGTCTTTATTGCTTACAAAGTTTAAGGTAAGTAAGTATACACCTGCTGCATAGGTAGAAACATTCATTTGCTGAACTGTTTTGCCGTTATCGTAAGTAGTGCTGTAAACATCAGATACTTTTTGACCAATCGCATCGTAAAGCACCACTTGTATTTTTCCTTCTTCCGGGAACTGGAAGCCATACCATAAGTTATCTACTGCCGGGTTAGGGTATACTACAAAAGAGCCGAACTCATCTTTAGTAAGGTCAATTAAACCGGTAACGTTATCGTTAGGTTGTTGAAAGCCCTGGGTAAGTATATTGCCATTGGCGCTAAAAGTTTGCACCATGGTCATTTCGCCTACCGTGTAGCTTAAACTGCCGTTAGCGTTCGATGAAAAACCACCGGTGCTTGCAATTACCGTAGGGGTAAGCATTTGTGCGTTAGAGAATAAAGCTGCTGTAACAGCGATTAGTAGAAAGTATATTTTTTTCATATATCAGTAATTTAAGTTAAAGGTAAATGTATTTTGCTTTTCACCAAATTTTTTTTGGCATAGGGTGAAAAAAATATATTGCCACAGCTAAAGTATACGTTTTGGGGCCGGTAAAGGTTGCGCTTGCCGTAGCCGTATTGATGGCACAAACTACGGACTGTTTGGGCTTATTTAGCTGCTATGAAATACCGCTGCCTGGCATAAAAAAGCCCGCTACAACTGCTTGTAACGGGCTTTTTATTAATGTGGCTTAAACTTATTTAGTAGAAGCTGATTTAGAAGCGCCTGTTACAGGTGCTTTTTTAGCATTTTGTACAGGCAATTTAGCGCGGCCGTTTGGTGCATCATGCTTAACACTTGGGCCGGCTTTTACCGGTCTTTCGTTGCGGTTAAAGTCTACGCGCGGTGTTGTGCGTGTAGCTGTAGTAGTTTTTGGGGTTGCTGCTACTGTGGTTGTAGTAGCAGGCGTTACAACAGTTGCTGTGCTTTTGGTTGCCGGTGTGCTAACAACCGCAGTTGAGCTGGCAACAGCTTTAACTGCCGGGGCCTCGGTAAACGGTTTGGCAGTAGCTTTTTGCTCAGCGCTTTTAGAAGCTGCACGTTTGATTTGGTCGGCAGAGTAAGAAGCGGTTTGCGCCGAAACCGAAAATGCAAGCGCTAAACTTGCGGTGGTGGCTAATATTAATTTTTTCATTTTCTTTTTGGTTTAATAAGGCAGTTCCGTTTTGCGGAACTGCCTTTAATTAATAATGCTTAATGTTTTTGAACAATTATTGAGTGGTTCTGAGTGCCGGTAACCGGTGACGAAGCTGCCCAAAGTTTGTAATAGTAAGTGCCGGTAGCTAAACCAGTTTCGCGATCGGCTGCCGATAGAGAAACATATTTGTTAGCAGCAGCAGGGCTGGTAGCGCTAAAGCCAACAATAGTACCTACGTTACCTGCACCTGCTGTAGCATCGCGGCTAATACGGATAAACACATCATCGGTAGTTGAGGCTTGTGCAGAATAAGTAGCGTTAACAATAGTAGTTTCGCCGGCAGTTACGCTTATCAACGCTTCGCCAATAAAAGTATAGGTTAAGCCGGCTGAAGTAGAAATAGTGATAATTGCTGAATTAAGGTTACCTATATCGTCAGACACGTCATCAGTTATTCTAAGAGTCCAGGTTCCGTTAGGGTCTTGTCCGTTAACAGAGGCTAATGAGCCCTCAGGACGGAAAGTACCCGTAAATGGAGAAGTGCCTGCAGTTATAGAAGTAGCAGCAGCATCGTCAAATACGGTGTTAGTATAATCCTCGTCGAAAGCTAAGCCATTATCGGTAGATAGCTCAACTAAAGTTCCGGCCGGGCTTATTAAAAATATATCAAGATCATTGGACCAGGTATGGGTAATATCTAAGGCTACAGTTACCTTACAAATGCTGCCCACAAGGCCGCTAACGTTAGCCGTAAAGTTAGTTGTACTCGCGTCAGCTATTGCACCTGTAGTAGTATTAAAGCCAGTTCCGGTTCCGCAGGGGCCTGCTGGAGGGCCATTTTCGTTAGCAACGCTACCACCTGAAGCACCAGGTCCGCCGCCGCCCGGAAGTGGTTTCCATTCAGCATTACCGTCTCCATCCGCTGTAAGCACGCTGCCATAAGCTTCAGTTCCGTTGGCTATACGCACTTTACCAAAAAACTGTGCGGCATAACCGCTGGTATCAACAGCTTCACCCGCAATCGCAGTACCATCGCTGGTAGTTCCCCATACACCCACGCCCGAAGAGCTACCATAGACACCTGCATCAGGATGGTTAGGTGGAACTGCAAAGGCCTGGTAGCCGTAACCAACCACACCCACACCAAATACTGCATTAACATCATAAGAACCTGCTACACCAAAGTTTTGCTCAATTTCGCCACCAAAGTTGTAGCCAAAAACACCGGATGCTTCTGAAGTATCGCCTGCGTAACCGCCAAAAATTGCTTCAAATTTAGCATCGCTGTTAGAAAGTACTGTAAGCTTATCGTTGTAAACCGCACCACCGGTTCCTAATCCTACATTGCCAAGGGTATTATCCATCGACAACTCAAATGTATTAGTGGTAGCGTTATATATATTAAACGAGTTGTCGCCAATAGTTCCTAAAAACCATTCTGCCGAGGTAATACCGCCGGTGCTAAACAACATACCGCTTTGATCAGCCGGGCTGCCTTTGTCTACTATCACGTTAGATGCAAACCCTGAAGGAGAGGTAATTAAAAACTCAGAAAAGCCAGTTGCGCTATTCAAATGTAATTGAGCGGCAGGAACAATAGTGCCAATACCCACGTTAGTTCCATTGTCGAATATTTGCGAGTTGCCAACCGAAGTTCCGTCTGGTGTAAATTTAGCTACATAGTTAAGTGTGCCGCTAACACCGCCCGGGCCTGTTGGACCGGTTACACCGGTTGCACCTACATCACCGGTAGGTCCGGTAGGGCCTGTAACACCTGGGTCGCCTTGTGCACCTGTGTCGCCGGTAGGTCCGGTTACACCTGGGTCACCTTGCGCGCCGGTATCGCCAGTTGGGCCGGTAACGCCTTGTGCGCCTGTATCACCGGTAGGTCCGGTTACGCCTGGGTCACCTTGTGCACCTGTATCGCCTGTTGGGCCGGTTGCACCACCACCAGAACCTGTTGGTCCGGTAGGGCCTGTTACGCCAGGGTCGCCTTGTGCACCTGTGTCACCGGTAGGTCCGGTTGCGCCAGGATCGCCTTGTGCGCCTGTATCACCAGTTGGTCCGGTTACGCCAGGGTCGCCCTGAGGGCCTGTATCACCCGTTGCACCTGCTAAACCTGGGTCGCCTTGTGGGCCAGTATCGCCGGTAGGTCCGGTTACACCCGGGTCGCCTTGCGCACCGGTATCACCTGTTGGTCCGGTTGGGCCACCACCTGCACCAGTTGGTCCGGTAGGGCCTGTAACACCAGGGTCACCCTGGGGGCCGGTAGCACCAGCTACACCAGGATCACCTTGTGGACCAGTAGCGCCAGGTACACCATTAGCACCAGAGGCACCTTGCGGGCCTGTAGCACCTGCTGCTCCCTGTGGGCCAGTTGGGCCTTGCGGGCCAGCGGCGCCCTGAGGGCCTGCAGTTCCACCAGCACCTTGCGGGCCGGTAGCACCCGGTAAACCCTGTGGGCCTTGCGGACCTACAGCACCGGTTGGTCCGGTAGAACCCGAAGCACTGTTACCTGCGTATAATGCATAAGGAACGCTTATTAATTGTGTAGTTCCCATATCCACAAAGTTAGAGCCGCCGGTAACGTCAACTTCAACCTGTAAATATTTTGAACCGCTACCCCAGTTAACCGCCGGAAGGTTTCCCGTTCCGCCAATAATTTGAGTAATTAAACCAAATTGGTTGGTTACGGCAGTGTTAGTTTCCTGAAAAACAACCGTACCGGTAGAGGTTTGGTCGTGAATTTGAAAACGGACGGTAACGTTCGTTCCACCCGGTAGGGGATTGCCCAGCGCATCGCGGACGATGGCCTGGTAATTCATTTTTTGCGGTGCTTGCGCCATAGCCGTATATCCAAATACAGCGAGTATGGCAAGAAGCGGGAGTAACCTTCTTTTCATGTGCTTAGTTTTAGTAAAAAAATTAATGTCAGGCCAACGAATACCATAAAATGATATCCATTTAACGCTAAAATTAGGTTTAAATGAACATCAACCAAATTTTTGTTTGGTTTTTTTCGGGTAAAATAAAAAATTGCTTTTTAGTAGAGTATGCGAACTTTGATCGTGCTTTTTACCTCTTTAAGCAGGGCTAAGGCCTCTTTAGAAAGTGCTGTGTCGATATCTAAAACCACATAGCCAATGGCATCGTTGGTTTTAAGGTATTGCCCTAAAATGTTGATGTGGTGAGACGATAATTTGGAGTTTATTTCGCCCAATACCCCCGGCACGTTTTTGTGAATATGCAAAATGCGATGGGTTTTAGCCTGTAGCGAAAGGTTTAATTGCGGTACTGAGTGCGAGCCCACGCTACTGCCCTTTTCAAGGTAGTTAAGTAACTTAGAGGTAACATCCAGCCCTATGTTCAGTTGAGCCTCCTCGGTAGAGCCGCCAATGTGTGGGGTAAGTATTACGTTAGGCAGGTTTTGCAAAACGGTTTCAAATTTAGCCCCGTTCTTTTCAGGCTCTTCCGGAAAAACATCAATGGCTGCACCCGCTAACTGTCCGCTTTGCAGGCAGTTTTTAAGTGCTTCTAAATCTACCACATCGCCGCGGCTGTAATTAATCAGTATACTACCCTTTTTCATGTAAGCCAGGGTTTCGGCGTTCATCATATAGCGGGTGCTGACTTCGCTGGGCACGTGCAGGGTTACTATGTTGGCGCGCTTTAAAAGTTCGCGTAACGAGCGCACCTGGCGGGCGTTGCCATGCGGCAGTTTCGATTCTACATCGTAATATATTACCTCCATACCCAAAGCCTCGGCCATTACGCTTACCTGCGAGCCAATGTTTCCATAGCCCACTATGCCCAGGGTTTTTCCTCTAAGCTCAAAACTGCCCTTGGCATCTTTTTGCCAAATGCCTTTGTGTGCGGCGGCGCTTTTATCGGTTATTTTGCGAATAAGCATTACCGAAAGGCCAATTACCAGCTCTGCTACGCTGCGGGTATTGGCGTGGGGGGCGTTAAAAACGGCCACGCCGTTTTCGGTAGCGCTTTTCATGTTTACCTGGTTGGTGCCAATGCAATAGCAGCCAATGGCCAGCAGTTTATTGGCCTTGGCCAACACCTTATCGCTTATATGGGTTTTGCTGCGTATACCCAGCAAATGCACATCTTTAATCTCTTGTATCAGTTCTTTTTCGTCCAGCGCGGCAGTTAGCTTTTTTACATTGGTATAGCCCGCCTCTTTAAATTCTTCTACCGATACATCGCTAATGTTTTCGAGTAACAGAATTTTGATTTTATCCTTTGGGTAGCTGGTAACTTTTGTTTTAGACATGGCGCGAATATAAAATGCGCTGCAACATCAAATCAAACAATTCATATTTATTTGTATGGCATAATTACATATGCTTTTAGGGCACTCACAAATTCCACTAAAATGAGAGAGACTTTAGCCTTGCCATAAGGGAAGTTTATACGAGTTATTAATAAGGCAAAGGCAGGTTCGCACGGAGGCACGGAGAAAAATACAGGAGAAATACAATTTAAAGAGCCAATTAAAGGCTTGCAACTTCCTTTTTGGCCTGCTCAAACTCCTGCCAAATTTCGCGTACTATATCGCCTGCAGGTTTAATCTCTTTTACAAAAGAGGCTATCTGCCCAATTTCTAATTCGCCTTCGGCCATATCGCCCTCATACATTCCTTTTTTTGCCCTGGCGCGGCCCAGTATTTCTACCAGTTCATTCACATCGGCTCCTCTGTCCTCAGCTTCCTGTATCCGTTTTTGAAAATCGTTTTTAACCAACCGCACAGGCACCACTTTTTTCATAGAAAGCATGGTGTCGCCTTCCTGAGAGTTTACTATAATGTTTTTAAAGTTTTGGTGGCCGCTCGATTCGACACTGGCAACAAAGCGGGTACCTATCTGCACCCCCTCAGCGCCTAATACCATAGCCGCCAACATACCCCTGCCCGTGGCTATACCGCCTGCGGCAATTAGTGGCAGTGTAGTTGCCGCCCGAACCTGAGGTACTAATACAAGCGTAGTGGTTTCCTCGCGGCCGTTGTGCCCACCAGCTTCAAAGCCCTCGCATACTACCGCATCGCAGCCGGCTTCTTCCACCTTTTTTGCAAACTTGCTGCTGCTTACTACATGCACTACTTTAATGCCGTGGCCCTGTAACATTTTGGTCCATGTTTTTGGGCTGCCGGCACTGGTAAAAACAACAGGCACTTTCTCTTCAATTATTATAGCAATGTGCTTATCTAAATCGGGGTATAGTAAAGGCACATTTACACCAAAAGGTTTATCGGTAGCTGCCTTACACTTTTGAATGTTCTCGCGCAAAATATCGGGGTACATGCTGCCCGCTCCTATTATGCCTAAACCGCCTGCGTTGCTTACGGCACTGGCTAATTCCCAGCCGCTGCACCATATCATGCCGGCTTGTATAATGGGGTATTGAATATTGAATAGTTGGGTGATGCGGTTTTGCATTTGCTTCTGGTTGTGGTGGGTTAATGGCTGTAAATAGTTAGAGCGACAGGCAATTGCCATCCACCCCCTGCCCCGGCCAAAGCGCCGGGACTACCCCCGCCGGCGGGGGACATTAGCGCATCTTTCTTTAAGCATGTGCTAAGGCTGATGGTAGCTGGATTTGTTGTTTGCATTCGCTAATTCATACATTCGCTAATTGGCATTTAAGCTTCTCCTCTTAAATCAATCTCCGTATTGTCTCCAATGTTCAGGCTTTGGCTTAGGCCCTTTATAATAGAGTCGCTGCCTATAAGCGAGGAGTGGAGCACCATGTTTTCCAGCTTGCTGAAGGAGCCTATGATGGAGTTTTTAATGATAGAAGAATTGATTTCGGTGTTTTCGCCAATAGAAACATTAGGCCCTATAATAGAGTTTTTTATGCGGGCACCAGCAGCAATTTGCACCGGTGGAACGATGATTGAGTTTTCGTTGGTGCCGTTGTTGCCTGCCTTATCGCCAAGGCGTTTTAGCAAAATACAATTCGTTTCCAACAGAATATCTTTTTTGCCTACATCGTACCAGCTTTCAATTTTATGGCTCTTAAACCTTACGCCGTCCTTAATCATTTTTTGCAGCCCATCGGTCAGATAAAACTCGTTGTTGTTGCGCAGGTTGTGCTGGATGTTGTAGTCGAGTGCTTCAATTAGTTTGCGTGTTTCGCGGATGAAGTAAAAACCTACCAGGGCCATGTTGCTCTTGGGTATCATAGGTTTTTCTTCTACCTTTTTAATAAAGCCATCGGCATCAATTTCGGCTACACCAAAGCTGCGGGGGTCTTCTACTTTTTTTACTACCAGGGTGCTGTATTGCTCGGCCAAAATTGTTTTAATATCAATATCTACAATGGTGTCGCCCAGGTGGATTACGAGTTCTTTTTCTAAGTCCAACTCCTCGCGCGCCTCCCAAATTGCATGGCCAAGGCCTTCGCGTTTTTCCTGTGTTACAAAGCGGGCATTCAGGTTAGGGTAATTAACTTCAACAAACTCCTTTATTTTTTCGCCCAGGTAGCCTATTACAAACACAAAATCGCTAATGCCGTTCTCCTGCAGTTCGTCGATAATAAAGCTTAGGATGGGCTTGCCTGCCACTGAAATAAGCACCTTGGGTTGCGTATAAGTAAGCGGACGTAAGCGCGTTCCGGCGCCGGCTACGGGTATTATTGCCTGCATGACTGGGATTTAAGGATTGATGGGATTGCCATGATTTAAAGGCAGCGAATATAAGAAGGGAATCGTTATGAATTTTGATAATTACGGATGTTTTAGAGGCTGGTGTTAAGACTTTATTATTTTTAAAGTAAACTAAATCAATAAAAGTGTTACGCAGTCTTATATTATTTATTGGTACACTCTGCTTTAGCTTTGTGCAAGCACAAAATTTTAAATTAGAAATAGGCAGTAAAACGATTAATTTTTTACTTGACGAGAAAATAGATGTGGAGAGGACGGTTACAGATTCTATAATCAGATGTAAGTCTTCGTTCGTTAAAAAATTTCCTTTAGGCAGCAGTATTACCCGGGTTGCAATTAATCCTCGGGAACTTAGGACGCTTTATAGGGAAATATTTAATGATAAGGGCTGTATTTGGACAAGGATAACAAATGATGAAATTATAAAAGACACTTGGTACGGGGGTACATACCCTGTATTTTTATATGATTCGATAACTACCGTAAAAAGGCCCAGGGAATGCTGGCGAATTGATACTGTAATGCAGATTAACCCAATCACTATGGGGGAAGAGCAAATAGTTGATATTGATAGTGCCAGCATAGAAAAGTATAGTTTAGGTTCTGTAACCCGAAAAGAACTGGCAAATAGTGTGTTGAAACAATTTGGTTTGACGGCTCAAATGCCACCACTGCATATAAATAAAATGGTGCTATTAGCCATGTTTGATGAAAAATGTAATTGGATAGGTATCGATTATAGGGACACTCCATCTAAAGAAGATGCACTGAAAATGATAAATGAACTTAACGCGGGTTCGCAGGTTATCATCTCGTCGTTAATGTTTGAAAACACAAGCGGCCGAGTGTTCAACGCTGGCATAATAAATCTGCACGATATAGCTGTAATGACGATTGTAGATTAATTACAACCCCAACTCCTTAATAGCACCTACATAATCAAAACGTTCTAACAAACCGGTATCGAATTTGCCGGAGCGGAACTCTTCGTTATCCATTAGCACGATGTGGAACGGTATAGTGGTTTTAACGCCTTCTATGATAAACTCTTCAAGGGCGCGCTTCATTTTTACAATGCACTCCTCGCGGCTTTTAGCGCGGCAAATTACCTTGGCTAATAGCGAATCGTAATAGGGTGGTACGGTGTAACCCGCGTAAATATGGGTATCTACCCGCACGCCATAGCCTTTAGGCGTATGCAGGGCAGTTATTTTACCGGGGCTTGGGGCAAAGTTATTTAAAGGGTCTTCGGCGTTTATACGGCACTCAATAGCGTGCATCTTTTCGGGGAAGTATAAGGCCCCCGAAATGGGCGTGCCGGCAGCAATTAATATCTGCTCCTTAATCAAATCAAAATCCATCACCTCTTCCGTTACAGGGTGCTCTACCTGTATACGGGTGTTCATTTCCATAAAGTAGAAGTTCTTGTGCTTATCTACCAAAAACTCTACGGTGCCTACGCTTTCGTAGTTAATGGCTTTAACAGCGGCTACTGCTGCTGCACCCATTTTTTTGCGCAAGGCTTCATCCACAAAAGGCGAAGGTGCTTCTTCTACCAGCTTTTGGTGGCGACGCTGTACACTGCAATCGCGCTCGCTAAGGTGAGTGGCGGCACCATATTGGTCGCCGGCTACCTGTATCTCTATATGGTGTGGCTCTTCAATAAACTTTTCCAGGTAAACGGCATCGTTGCCAAAGCTGGCGCCTGCTTCGGTGCGGGCCATGTTATAAGCGTGTTCCAAACCGGCATCATCACGCACTATGCGCATGCCTTTTCCTCCACCGCCTGCCGTAGCTTTTAATATTACGGGGTAGCCTATTTGTTTGGCAATCTTTTTGGCTTCGTCTACGGTGTCAATCAAACCCTCGCTACCGGGTATGCAGGGCACACCGGCTTTTATCATGGTTTCTTTAGCGGTAATTTTATCACCCATGCTGCGCATTTGCGATGGGGTAGGCCCAATAAATTTTATCTGGTATTTGCCGCACAGTTCGGCAAACTCGGCGTTCTCGGCCAAAAAGCCATAGCCGGGGTGTATAGCGTCGGCGTTGGTTAATTCGGCCACCGCCATAATTGCCTGCATATTCAGGTAACTATCTTTACTACGCGGAGAGCCAATGCAAATTGCCTCATCGGCAAAGCGCACATGCAGGCTATCGCGGTCGGCAGTAGAATATACCGCTACGGTCTGAATGCCCATTTCTTTGCATGTTCTTATAATGCGCAGGGCAATTTCGCCACGGTTTGCAATCAGTATCTTTTTGAACATAATTTTAGGGGTTATACGGCTAAAAGTTTAAAGGGTAAAAAGGTATTACCGTTTAGCCCTTTAACCCGTTTAACCGTTTTATGCTTTCTCGATTAAGAAAAGCGGTTGATCGTACTCTACCGGGCTGTTATCTTCGGCCAGTATTTTTACAACTTTGCCTGCAGCACCGTCAAACTCAATTTCGTTAAACAGTTTCATAGCCTCAATAATGCAAAGGGTATCGCCGCTGTTTACAGCATCGCCTACTTTTACAAAAGGGTCTTTATCTACACCCGGCTTGCGGTAGAACGTGCCTACCATAGGCGAGCGGAAAGTGATCAAATTTTCGTTTTTAGCTTCGGCTTTAGGGGCTTCGGTTTTAGCCGCCTGTGTTTCGGCTACCGGTGCAGCGGCAGTTGTTTGTGCTGCAGGCTGGTAAACAGCGGGTGCGCTTACTACCGTTTCGAAGCCTTTATTTTTAATGGTAATGGCAAAGTCGCCTTCTTTTACACGTAGTTCGCCAATGTCGGTCTTCTTTACCAGTTTTATAAGTTCCTGTATTTGCTTTAAGTCCATAGGTGGTGTTTTTACTATAAAAAAGTCCCGAAGGGTAAGTTCGGGACATCGAATGTAGAAAAATCTGGGAAATGCGAGCGACGATTGACTATTGACAACCGACGATTGAAACAGCCAAACCTGTAATTTCAATAGCCGGTGGTCAGCGGTCGGCAGTCGTTTATCCTTTATGTGCCTTTACGCGCTCAACATACGTCCGGTCGCGGGTATTAACTTTTATCTTTTCGCCCTGGTTTACAAACAATGGCACCATTACGGTAGCGCCGGTTTCAAGCGTAGCTGGTTTTTGTGCGTTAGTGGCAGTGTTGCCGGCTACAGCCGGTTCGCTGTAAGTAATTTCCAATACCACGTGCTGTGGCAATTCGCAACCTAAAATTTCGTTGTTTTCTTCGTGCAAAATTACGTCGCAAACATCGCCTTCTTTTAAAAAGTCGTTGTTTTCAATGCGGTTTCCATCAATAGTTATCTGGTCGAAAGTTTCGTTATCCATAAAGTTATAACCGGTTTCATCTTTGTAAAGAAACTGGTATGGACGGCGTATAACGCGGGCAGTAATAATTTCGTGACCAGCCGGGAAAGTATGCTCTAACATACGGCCCGATTTCAGGCCCTTCATACGGCAGCGCACAAATGCGTTTCCTTTTCCGGGTTTTACGTGTTGAAACTCAACAAATTGAAAAATGTCGTTATTGAACTCTATGCAAAGTCCGTTTCTGATTTCTGCTGTAGTAGCCATGCTTTTTGTTTTAAAATTTCCTTTTGTTCCCTTTGTGGGAGGTGCGAATATAAGAGAGAAAGGGCAAAAGCCAAATGAGCAGGTATTGCGGCACTAGGAAATTGGGGAATTGGGAAATACAGCGAGATATAGGTTAAATTCCTAATGCCCTAATAACCAATGTCCTACTTTGCCCCTAAGGTTCTGTCGGTTTTCGATTCGCTATGGCAGCGCATGCAACTGGCTATCAGGCCTTTTTGCAACACTTTTTTACCATCAGGCGTAACCACGCCATATACCCAGCCATTATCGGTTTTGTAATCGGTGGCGTTGCTTTTAAACATAATGTAATAGTTGCGGGGTGTGCCTGGCACCAGGTGCAGGGAATCGTTCATTTTTAGCGATTTGCCCTCGCCCAGCGTGATGCGGCTTTGGGTATAATCGTAAGTAGCCATCACAATAGTTTGGCCGGTGGGCTGGGAAAGGTCGTAAGCGTAGTTGCTATCGTCTTTTATCCGCAACCGAAAAACCTTACCCCCGTGGGTAGTGCTATCGGTGCTGCGGCTTTTAAAAATAGTAGTGGGCGGATAAACAATAGGGTCGTTAGGGTTATAGGGCCGGGTATCTACGGCGGCCATCTTTACAGTGTAATTAAACAGGGGTAGCTTGTCGTAGCCGGCGATTATATCCAGAAGGGTTTTGTCGGGGATGGAGGGTTCTTTGGGTTTGAAGGATAAGAGCAACGCAATGCAAAAAGTGGAGAATAATAATAATGCGGTTTTGTTTTTCATACCCCGCAAATTTACAACCCGCTTCAACATTCCACAATAGTTGGTAAAACTTATAGGCAGTAAAAACTGCCCTGCTATTTTAGCACCCTCAAACCAATATAGCATGACACGCGATACACAGATATTCGACCTGATAAATAAAGAATTACACCGCCAGCGCGAGGGTATTGAACTGATAGCCAGCGAAAACTTTACCAGTGCCCAGGTAATGGAAGCTATGGGTAGCTGCTTTACCAATAAATATGCCGAGGGCCTGCCCGGTAAGCGCTATTATGGTGGTTGCCAGTTTGTAGATGAGGCTGAGACTTTGGCGATTGAAAGATTGAAACAACTGTTTGGCGCTGCCTGGGCCAACGTGCAACCGCATAGCGGTGCGCAAGCCAATGCGGCCGTTATGCTGGCTGTATTAAAGCCCGGCGATAAAATTTTAGGTTTTAACCTATCGCACGGCGGGCACTTAACTCACGGCTCTCCGGTTAACTTTTCGGGTAAGTTGTATGTGCCAAGCTTTTATGGTGTAGAAAAAGAAACCGGCACTATTGATATGAACAAGGTGCGCGAAACCGCACTGGCCGAAAAACCAAAACTGATTATTTGCGGTGCCTCGGCTTACAGCCGCGAGTGGGAGTATGAAAAATTCCGTTCGATAGCTGATGAAGTAGGCGCTTTATTAATGGCCGATATGGCCCACCCTGCAGGATTGATTGCTGCGGGCTTGCTTAAAAACCCATTGCAGTATTGCCACATAGTAACCAGCACTACGCACAAAACATTGCGCGGACCACGTGGCGGCGTTATTTTATTGGGTAAAGATTTTGAAAACCCATGGGGCGAAAAAACACCTAAGGGCGAAGTGAAAATGATGAGTGCCTTATTGGATGGCGCAGTGTTTCCCGGCACGCAGGGCGGACCTTTAGAGCATGTAATAGCCGCTAAGGCAATTGCCTTTGGCGAGGCGCTAACGCCGGAGTTTAAGGCTTACCAGCAGCAGGTAATTAAAAATGCACAGGCATTGGCTGCCGCACTGGTAGCTAAAGGCTACGGCATTATATCGGGCGGAACCGACAACCACTTAATGCTGATAGACCTGCACAGCAAAAATGTATCGGGCAAACAGGCTGAGAACGCTTTGGTGAAGGCCGATATTACCTGCAACAAAAACATGGTGCCGTTTGATGATAAAAGCCCGTTTGTAACAAGCGGTATCCGCCTGGGTACGCCGGCAGCTACTACCCGCGGTATGAAAGAGAAAGATATGGATCAAATTGCCGTTTGGATTGAGCGGATTGTAACGGATATAGAAAACGAAAGTGTAATTTTGAAGGTAAAGGGCGAAGTGAATGAATACATGAAGGCCTTTCCTTTGTATGAATAAATCGGGAAATCAGGGAATCGGGAAATCGGTTAAGCAGGTTGCGCAACAGTGCTTCCGTATGCTTTTGCTGATGGCATTGATGGCCCCGTTTCCCAAAGTCCTTTGTTCGCAAGTCTCACCATTGTCTGCCGAGGGCAACCGCCAGTTTGAGGCCGGTCAATACGATTCGGCCGTGGGTAACTTCAATCAACTGATAGCGCTATACCCCGAAACCAAAGAACTTTATTTTAACCGAGGGCTGTGCTATTACAAAATGGAACAGCTTGCAGATGCTGATAAAGACTTTGAAAAATGCCTGCAATTAGATAGTAGTTTTAGCGCCGCGCGTGTAATGAAAGGCTTAATTTTAGAGCGCCGTGGGCACATACAAAGTGCAGTGCGTGAATATGTTCAGCTGCAAACCCCTCAGACAAGTAATTACCTGTTAAACAACCGTATCAAACACCAGCAAATGGCCGTATGGATAAGTAATAACTGGTATTATATGGTAGCTATAATGATTGTATTACTTGTAATAATGGGCATAGCAGCCAAGTCGCTCACCTATAAAAAATGGTAGTAGTGGTTTACGTTTTTGGCTATTAAAGTGGGTCTATACCGCAAAGCTTTCTCCGCAGGCGCAGGTGCGCGTAGCGTTGGGGTTTTTAAATTCAAAACCTTTACCGTTTAAGCCATCCGAAAAATCGAGGGTAGTATTGCATACATATAAAAACGAGCGCAGGTCGGTAACCAGTTTTACACCTTTATCTTCAAACACCTGGTCGTCGGCTTTCAATTCATTATCAAAGTCCATTTTATACGATAAGCCCGAGCAGCCACCACCGCTTACAGTAACACGTACAAAATGCTCTGGCTTGTGGTCTTTTAACTTAATCTCTTCTATTTTGCTTTTGGCTGTTTCTGATACAAATAACATGGTGCAATATTTTAGTAATGCAAAGTTAATCAATAATCATTCCTTTGCAGGCAGATAAGAAATTTTGGCAGTTATGTTAAAAATAGAACACATCGGTATCGCGGTACGCGACCTTGAAAAATCGAACGAGTTGTTTGCCAAACTACTTGGTAAACAACACTATAAAACCGAGCTGGTGGAGAGCGAGAATGTAAATACCTCGTTTTTTGCGGTGGGCGAATCGAAAATTGAGCTTTTGCATGCCACAAGTCCCGAAAGCGCTATTGCCAAATATTTAGACAAAAAAGGTGAAGGTATACACCATTTGGCTTTTGGGGTAGAAGATATTGAAGCAGAAGTAGAGCGACTTAAAGCAGAAGGCTTTCAGCCCATAAGCGAAAAGCCAAAACGTGGTGCCGATAACAAACTGGTGTTTTTCTTTCACCCAAAAACGGCCAATGGAATTTTGATAGAACTGTGCCAGGAGATTAAATAGCAACCTCACCTCCCGATAAAGCGGGATGAAACACTTCTGCCTTCGGCATCTTCCCTCTCCTAAAAGAGAGGGAAGAACCTCGATTATTTTTTTAGTCGTTATTGTTAATGCAGGATAGATTAAATAACGACAAATTAATTAACACCTTTACATGGTGATGAAAGTATACAAACACATTTTTTTCGACCTTGATCATACCCTTTGGGATTTTGATACCAATTCGAAAAAGGCCCTGCAACAAATTTTTGATGAGCAGAAGTTAAGCACCCGCGGCATACCTTCTTTCGAAAATTTCCATAACCGGTATGTGCCTATTAACGACCGGTACTGGGCTAAGTTCCATAACCAGATAGTTAGTAAAGAAAAACTGCGCCTGGGCAGATTTCATGATACGCTAAAGGAGTTTGGCCTGGATGATGAGGCCCTGGCCGACGTAATGGCCACCGCCTACCTGGATATAAGCCCCATGATGACGGAACTGTTTGTAGACACGATTGATGTGCTTACCTACCTGCAGGCTAAATACAAAATGCATTTAATAACCAATGGCTTTGCCGAGCCGCAGTGGAAGAAGGTAGAGAACAGCGGATTAAAACCGTTTTTTGAGCATATTATCATTAGCGAAGAAGTCGGCACCCAAAAGCCCGACAAAAAAATATTTGAAATAGCTATGGAGCGGGCCGGCACCCACAAAGATGAGTGCATAATGATTGGCGATAACTATAACACCGATATAGTAGGCGCCCGCAACGCCGGCTTAGACCAAATTTATTTTAACCCGAAAAAGCCACATAAACGCGAGCCTGCTACTTACGAAATTAGTGGGTTGCTTGAGTTGAAGGGGATATTGTAGGGGCCTCATTTACTGAAACACTTTTAAAATTTGCCCCATTTTATTTTTATGCTTGAGGTTTTGTTCACTACCTGGGCTATATAAATACCCTGAGATAAGTCGGATACTGATAAATAATACTTGCCATTTGCTTTAAAATAGTGTCGGGCATCTTTTATCTCCTTTACTTTACTGCCAGTGCTGTTAAAAATGTATATTTCATTTATGTCCTGATTCGATTCTAATATCAAATTGTCATTAGTAGGATTGGGATAGAGTAATACTTTGGGTAAATCATCTCCTTCAGTGTTGGCTATAGAAGTGAAATGATCGACATATTCGAGGTTTACGTTGTTGGTTAGAATGGCATTATTGAAGTCAAAATAAATGTACCCGCCGTTATTTATTCGATTGCCATATACAAGACTGCTGTTGGGTGTTATACTAAACTTTACGTAGCCCTGGCTTAATGTTTCCGAAAAACTGCTTGGCAGCAACTGTATGTTATCAAAGGTCCATACAACATCACGGTTAGGCCCGGCTTCAAATTTATAGGCATGGCTTGCCCCAATCATTTTGAAAGTAGACATATCGAGGTTGGTATCTATAGTATCACGGAGCACTACTCTAAATGCTGTATCGTTTCCGGTATTTTGAAAGTTTATTTGGTATACAATCGGTACAGTTTTATCTATAAACTGCTCATGTTGCCGCACTTCCAACGGAAATACCTGTTTATCATTTGGGTCGAAAGAAGAGTACACAACATCAATAAGACTATCGCTTGCAAGTACATTGCCCCCAATGCACGTTGAATAGAATGCAGTATTTATATGGAAATAGGTACTAACGGAAGTGTTCAAAATTTCCACAGCATAGTACAACTGCAGTTCCATTTGTTGTAAAGCGGCTAAGCCCGAATATTTCCAAAAATAAGTTCTGCCATCTACGGAATCGGGCGGTATGGAACTATGATCAAAATTGAGGTGGTTGTCACTCGTAATTGTTAGCCAACCTTCTAAGGGTTGCCATGCTTCGTTATAGAAAGAAATGTTGGTTTGTTGCAAAGTGCCTGAGCGTGCCCTAGTGCCAGAGATACCTAAAAACATTTTACAACCATTCTGAGGCGATAGCTGAAAATCATGTTCAACGCCCGTATCATTTGGGGCTAATGTGAATGTATATTCACTATCGCAATTTGTCATTAAGTAAGAAGGTGCCTTTAACTCAAGCGTATAATTTCCGCTGCCAACGTTGCTGAATTTGTAATCTCCCCGGCTGTTAACTATTGCCATACGGGTGCCGGGTTTTATTTGTACCATGGTATTTATAGCAGGCGGCTCCAGTGAATCAGCCAGGCAGTTTTGCAACGTATCTATTACCGCGCGCCCCAAAATATTGTCTACGCCGCACCGCTTGCAAATTTTAAGGGTATACCATGCAGAACGTTTCATGGTAGTGGCAAGTGCCGAATCTGTATTTAAGTAAGGATAGATACCTGCGTTATAAAAAGAGCTTGCCATATATACATCACCGTTGCGTGAAACTGAAGTGCACAAATTCGGGGTTGCGTTATGCATGTTGTAGAAAATAGTGTCCGAAAAGGTTTCTTTTATATTACCTGCCGTATCTAAATCTATAACCCATGCAATCTGTTTGTGGCTGCGGTACCAGGGGTCTGAAAGACCAAGGTAAGATAGCCCAGTTATTATAAGTCTACCGCCCGGAGAAACATGAAAGCCAAAATCGGGAAACCAGGAAGGAGTAAAATCGTAATTGTAAATAACAGAACCATCAGGCTTTAACTTAACACACTTAAACGAAGGAGAGTTAGTTATTAGGAAATAAAAATTGCCGTTCTGGTCAAAGGCATGGTAATAAGGCTCTTCGGAAACCGGATAGCTCCAGATAGTATTAAAGTCTGGATCCAATTTTTTAAGGCCCTCCTGCTCCGACCAAAAAATTGTATTACCGCCGGAATCAATCGCCAGTATAGCGCAATACACCTCAGTTCCTACTGTAGTATCTTTTATTAATACCCCCGTTCTATCCATTTTTCTTAAATGGACAATGTGGTCGCTATTAATGTAAGTAGTATATTGAGTATAAATATTCCCCTCGTAATCCGTAAAAAAAACCTCGCCTATTTGGAATGAGGGTATGTTATTTATATTAACTACACCTATAAGGGAATCCATTTCATTTACTTCATACAATGCAGCAAGCGGTGGGTTGGTGGCCGTTCGCACACTAACATAAAGATGATGGTTATAGCCTTCGAAGATTCTTAATTTATTATTTCCACTGCGGTAAGCATAAGCCGCAAAAACCGTATCTACATTCCCGTTCCCTTTGTTTACCTTAAATAACTTTAATGTGTCATTCTCATAGGTAGTAGCGTATAAAAAACCATTTTTTTGAAAAAGCAATTTACTGAATTGGTGCTCGGACCTCCATAAATCTCCTAGTTTTCTTTTCCAAACCACATTTCCGTAACGATCTTGTTTTACAATACCCTTAAAACTTCCTGAGCTATAGAAGCTCGGTGAATACCAGTGCGTATTCTGATAGGTGAAAATAAATCCCTCATCATCCACTTCCATATCACTAATATATTGTTGCTGAAAATTCTCAATGTCTGGAGTGTTTACCCAGTCAAGTTTGTATTGGGCCGATAGTTGAAGCAAACTACAACAAAACAACAGGGGTAGTAAAGCGTGCTTCATAGTTACAGATTACATTAACCCGAATATAATATTTATTAAAATAAATAAGGAATGTAAGTAAAGGATTACCGCCGAAGAATAAAACTACTTAATAATAATTACTGGTAGACAAGGTTAAGCAAACCTTACCATCACCGGTATGCTTTTATAAATAGCCACAAAGTGGGTTACTGTTCCGGCAAGCACAAATACATGCCATACCGCATGGTGGTAGTTTAGCTTCTTCCATAAATAAAAGGCAACGCCTACTCCATAAAAAATACCACCGGCCACTATGTAGGTAAATATCTCGGTGGGGATGTTGGCTACCAATGGCTTAATAATAAACACCAGCATAAGGCTGAGCGCTATATAAATAAATACCTCCAGCAACACGTGCTTACCGGTGTGGTATACTTTTAAAATGCTGCCCAGCAAAATAATTAGCCACATAGCGCCTAAAAACCAGGTAGCGGTGGGTGTATCGATATACTTTAATACCAGCGGTGTGTAACTGCCACCAATCATTAAAAAAATGCCAATGTGGTCGAAGATGCGCAACTTGCGCTTAGCCGGTGTGTTAGGGGCCGTAGCGTGGTAAACGGTACTGGCCAGGTAGACCATAAACATGGCAAAACCAAAAATGCAAACACCCCAAATAGTAGAGGCGCCACTTTTTTCGGCGGCATACAGCACCATAAACGGAATGGTAACAAGCGCAAAGGCAATACCAAGGGCATGGGTTATCCAGTTAATTTTTTCTTCGCTAAGGGTTTGTTCTCTGCGGTGGCGGCTCATAAATGCTTATATGGGTAAAAATGGCTAATAATACCAGCAAAGTCAAGCGTTTTAGCATATTTCGGCAAGTAATTGCTTGTCAATTTTTACTTTCTTTGGTTTCTTAATTTTGTGAGTATGACTTTTCTTGATTTTGAAAAACCGATAGAGGAACTTACCCTGCAGCTTGAAAAGCTAAAGGAGTCGGCCCAGGAGGACCATGTATCTATACAAGACCAGGTGGCGGAGTTAGAGTGTAAAATACGCGAGAAGCAGCAAGAGATATACAGCAACCTTACGGTATGGCAGCGCATACAGGTTAGCCGCCACCCGGAGCGGCCTTACACCTTGTTTTACATGGAGTACATCTGCGATAAGTTTATTGAGCTTTTTGGCGACCGAAACTTTAAAGATGATAAAGCTATAATTGGCGGGCTTGGCGAAATAGATGGCAAAACCTATATGCTTATTGGCCACCAAAAGGGTATAAACACCAAAATGCGGCAGTACCGCAATTTTGGTATGCCCAACCCCGAAGGTTACCGCAAGGCCCTGCGGTTAATGAAGCTTGCCGAAAAATTTAATAAGCCCATAGTAACCTTTATTGATACCCCCGGCGCTTACCCGGGCGAAGAAGCTGAAGCCCGCGGACAAGGCCAGGCCATAGCCCGCAACCTGATGGAAATGGCGGCGCTTAAAGTGCCGGTATTGTGTATTGTAATAGGAGAGGGGGCGTCGGGCGGTGCATTGGGTATAGGTGTAGGAGATAGATTACTGATGCTGGAAAATACCTGGTATTCGGTTATTTCGCCCGAAAGTTGCTCCTCTATTTTATGGCGCACCTGGGAGCATAAGGAAAAAGCGGCCGAGGCCCTTAAACCTACCGCGCAGGATTTATTGAAATTCGGCATTATAGATGGCATTGTAAAAGAACCGGCTGGGGGGGCACATTCAAATCCCGAAGAGATTGCCAAAACGATTAAGCGGACTATTATTAAAAATATAGCAGAGCTGGAGGCTATGAGCCCGCAGGAAAGAATTTCGGAGCGCATTGATAAATATTCGCGCATTGGTGTTTATGATGTGCTTACAGAGAAAGAGGCTTAATTGCTTTACTAAAACCTACCTTATATAAAAACAAAGAGCCGCCAGATAAATCTGGCGGCCTCTGCTTGAACGAACCCCTTCGTTTAGTTTATAATTAGTTTTTGTTTAAATATAGTTCCGTTGGTTTCTACATGCACCATGTATAAGCCAGCTGATAATGTTTCTTTAGCCTGTATTGAGATTTGCTTGTTGGCCGAAGGCTCGCTTTGGTTGTAAGCTCTTGCAAATACTTCGCGTCCGTTCAGGTCAAGTATACTTACCTTAATGTTTTCCGAAGCGTTGGCTATATCAACAGTAAACTCATTTTGTGTAGGGTTAGGATACAGAACAACTGAACTTTGCTTGCCTAAAGTAACACCTACTATATCTGAGTAAGTAAACGCTCCGTCGAAATCAACTTGCTTTAAGCGGTAGTATGATAGACCATTCAATGGTTTTACATCGTTAAAGCTGTAGTTTAATAAGGCGGTAGAGTTGCCGGCGCCTTTAACACGGCTAACCGGTGTAAAGTTGATAGCATCTTCGCTTCTTTCAATTTCAAAGTAATCGTTGTTTATTTCTATAGCAGTAGTCCAGTTAGTTTCAACCATTTCTTCGGTTTGGTTAGCAGTAGCATTAAACGATACCAGTTTTACAGGTAGTGGAGAGCCGTTGCCGTTGCCATGTAACCAGTGCTCGCCATTGCTCGAAAGCGAAACAGTAATATATTGGCCGTTTAGTATAGAGCCGTTACCTAACTGACGGTGATAAACCAGCATCGTTGCATCTGATGTGTTATAGGTATCATCTTCAGTGGCGCCTTCATATTGTGTGCTGCCCAAGTCGGCTAAGGTTACAATATCATCGCTGGCAATAGGTGTAGCATCGGCTGCTGCAACAAGGTCAATCAATTCCTGGTTAGTGAAAGGGAATTTAACCTGCACACTTGGCACCAGGTTTACACCTGTAAAATCAAGTAAAAAGCTTCTGGCCATAGCTGCATCTTGTCCACCCTGGCGGTTGTTAATCAATACCGGGTTAGGGCGCATGTAAGTAGTAGCGGTAATGGTTCCTAAATCGTGGCCACGGTCGTTAATAATGCATATCAACTCTCCGCTTACGTTAGTAAGGTAAACCTCGCGGCCTTCGGCTGCTGATGGGCAGTTGCAGGTGGTGCTGCTGCCTGCAGTTGCAATTACGGTAGGCACTACTGCTGTAGCCGTGTAGCTTGTAGCTGATGAAGTGCAACCATACACATCCTGAACATATAGGTTGTGGGTAGTTCCGTTGCCAATGTGTGCAGTATCGTAGCTGTTAAAGCTGCCGCTGTTAAGTTTGTATGTGAATGGTGCCGTTCCGTTGGTTTGTCCTATTTGGATAGTTGTGTTTCCGTCTACCCCTGCACACGATTGGTAAGTTACAGTTGCTGTAGGTGTAATGCTTACAGTAGCGGTAACTGCGGTGCGGGTTGGTGTAGTGCAACCATTGTTGGTGGCATCTACATAGTAGTTGGTTGTTGTAGAGATTGAAGGTGTGGTAAAGCTGCCACCGGCTTTAATCGAAACGCCACCGGTTGAGGCTGCATACCAGTGTATGGTTCCGGCACTTGCTGTAACATCCAGGTTAACAGTTCCCGCATCGCATACAGCGCCCGGGGTAGTGCTTGTAATGGTAGGGCTTGCGTTTACAGTTGCGGTTACTGAAGTTCTGCTTAGAGTAGTGCAGCCGTTAAAGGTAGCATCAACATAATAATTAGTAGAAGTAGAAATGCTTGGTGTAGTAAAGTTTGTGCCTGTGTAAAGTGATGAACCACCCGAAGAAGCTGCATACCAGTTAAGTGAACCTGCACTTGCAGTAGCGCTAAGACCAACGGTGCCTGCGTCGCAAACGCTGCCTGGTGTAGTGCTGCTAACAGAAGGTGTAGTTCTTACAGTTAAAGTAGCCGAATCTGAAGTTACGGTGCCGTTAATGTTACTAAACACAGCGCGGTATTTATAGTTGTTTAATCCGTTTACTGATGATATAGTAAGCCCAGTTGTAGTAAAGTTGCTATAGATGCTGCCGTCCATACCGCTGGTAATATCTGCAAACACACCGGTATTCGCATCGCGCTGCCATTTAACAGCTGGAGTTGGTGTAGAGGTAGAAGCACAGGTTAAAACAATTGATGTGCCGGTGCATGCAAAAGTGTCTACAGGTTGTGTGGTTACTGTAAGCGTATCCAGTTCACCTACTACTATTTTACCAAAGGTAGTCTCGTTAGTAAGTTGGGTTGAAGTAGCAGTTTTGGTGCTAGTGGTTGTAGTATCCCAGCTGCTGATGTATTTGCGGGCAATAAAGTGAGCCGGTGTAGCACCTGCATCTACATCTGCTGCATCGAAGTTGTATACCGGAGAGTAAGAGGTAAAGCCTGCTACTCCGCTGTTGCTAAGAGTCCAGCTGCGGTTTACGCTTTTACCTGCTTTAATACCAGAGTTATTGATGTCTGCATCGTCTCCGGCAGTAGTAAAGGCAGTAATAGAACCCGAACCGCTGGTAGTGCCTGCAAAGGCTACTTGAACCGGAGCATATTTGTTTGCATCGCCAATTTCGAATGTGTAAGAAGGTGCTAAAGTGTTTGGTATGTTTATTTTTTCGTTACCGTAGATGTAGCTGGTTGCGCCGGCGCCTGTAGTAGTAGCCGATGAACCTAAAATTACATGGTATGCGTTGGTGTGTATAATACCCGATGCGAAAGTAAGCAGGCCATTGATAGTAATATCGCCGGTTAGGTTTACATAGCCCGGTGCATTATCAACCTTAAGGTTATCGAATGCGCCGGTTGAACGCATATTTTGAGCGCCAGAGCCATTCATAGTTACAGTAGAGCCTGTGTTGGTAAAGCTTCCGCCGCTCATGGTCCAGTCGCCGCCTACATACATATTAGCAGCTGTGCCTATGTTAAAGGTGCCGGCAGTTATGGTATGGTTGCCTGATAACACTAATGCTGTGGTGCTTCCGCCAACGCTAAGTGTATTAGCGCCTTTGTTTACGGTAATGCTGTGAAAGTATTGAGTAGTATCGGTGCCGTTAATAGCTTGTGCCGTAGTGCTGTTGAATGTAACTAAGCTGGTGCCTGGCATAAAGGTAGCGCCATTGCTGGTCCAGTTGCCACCGGTCATATTAATGTTAGCCAGGTTAGCAGCATCAAGCGTGCCGGCAGTAAGTGTAAGGTTGCCTGAAATGTTTAGGGTAGTTATGTTATCATCCGCGGCTATTTTAAAACCAGGGTCGTTAATAGTAAGGTTGTTGAAAGTTTCGGCAGATGCGGTTCCACGAATAGCCTGGTCATCGGCTGAGCCACTGAAGATTACAGTACCACTGCCTGGTGTGAAGCTACCTCCATTTTTAATCCAATCGCCGGCTGTCATAGTTATAGTTGCAGCAGTTCCTTTATCAAATGAACCACCGTTTAAGATTAGGTTGCCGTTTAAAGTTAAGCCAGTAGTGCTACCGCCAACGGTAAGGGTATTTGATGATTTGTTTACACAAAGGTTATTGAATGTTTGGCTGGCCGAAGTGCCACCTAAAGTTTGTGCATCGCTGCCCGAAAAGTATACCGTTCCTGCATTTGCCGTAAATGTAGCGCCGCTGGCTTTGCTCCATCCCCCGCTTCCAAATACGTTAATGCTATGGTCGCCATCTTGTATTGTTCCCGAGCTGATAACTATACCGTTAACGGCTATACTATCGTGCATAGTAGTGGTAGCACTGCTGGCGTAAGTAAAGGTTCCACCTACAGTTAGCACATTGTTATCGCTAAGGAGAGCGCTGTTTTGTATATCTAAATTGTTAGCAATGCTGGTAACGCCGCTTAGGTCGTAGGCAGTGCTGCCGTTTAGCTTTAGGTTGTAGTAGTTGCCTGTTTGCACTTCGCAGCTGGCAGCGGTTTGGTTTAAAGTTACAGTTCCGCCTGTGCAGGTATAAGCGCCTGTTAATTCCGGATAAGTTGCAGCAGTGCTACGTGATAAAATAAGCTCGCTTGTGCCGCTCATATTTAATGCACCCGTGCCCGAAATAGAGTTAGTGCTTTCGTCCAGTATTACTGAGCCACCTATTGTTAGTGCATTATCTACTATAATGTTGCCGCCCAGTGTTTTCGTTCCCGCGTTAGTAGCGGTAAGTGTGTTGTAGCTTGTAACAGGTACCTTAATAGTTTGTGCCCCGCTACCTGCATAGGCCACAATATTAGGAACCGTAGCGGCATCAAGTGTGCCGGTGGATAGTAATGTGCCTGTTATGCTTAAGGTTGAATTAGCATAGTTTTCCCAGCTAGAAGCTGCGTTACCACCTGTAAGGTTACCGTTAATGGTAATGCTGCCCTGGTTGAAAATAGTTCCGTTTGAAGCTATTGCGAAGGTTGTATTGGTAACTGCTGTACCAAAGGTAATGGCAGTGCCGGTTTCTATTAATTTATTATTAGTAACCGGAAAATTGCCTCCTGCATCGGTGGTATAGGTGCCGGTTCCGCTTAAGTGAGCACCGGTTCCGTTAAAAACCAGGCTGGTGCCAGAGGCCATATGTAATGCGCCGGAAAGATTTAAATTGCCATTTAACGTTAATGTGCCGGCAGATTGGGTATAGGCTGTGCCTGTAGGTAATGTAAGCTGACCTACCACTTGAACATTACCATTTACCGTAGGCGAAACTGCCGATGACAGAACCAATTCGTTATCTACTTTAAGCGTTCCATTATTTGTAAATGTTGATGAGCCAATCATGGTCATAGTTCCGGTAACATTAAATAAAAAGGTGCTGTTAATAGTTACGGCTCCGGTTGTTTTAATATCTAAAAATTTAACTGTTTCGTTTGCGGTTACAGTAACAGTATGCCCGGTTTCGATAGTTGCATAATCCGAGCTGGCAGGCATACAGCTACATGGGGCTCCCGAGCCACCTGGCGTATAACTCCAGGTTCCGGTTGCAGTTGAATCATTCCAGTTGCCGGATTGGCGCGAATAAACGTAGTTGAATAAAGGAGTGGCCGCTTTGTTAGTACTACCTACTACCCATGTATTGTTAAGGTTAGAAGCGGTAAGCCCTGTGCGGTGAGCCAAAGGGGCCGAAACTGAGCTTGTAGTATTGGTATGGGTACCAAAACTACCCGGTGTATTGGATGTATAGGTAATTAAGCGTAAGTTGTTGGTGCTGCCTAAATTACCCAGGCTGGTGAATTTAACATCGATACTGTAGGTGCCTCCTGCAAGGCCGCTTGTACTCAAATCGGAATGCATATTGGCAATTTTCTCAATGGCAACTCCTTGATTATCGGTGTAAGTTATATCGGTAGCCCCATTATCGTCGGTGTGGGCTGCCAAAACATAGCCTGCCGTAGTAGGGTTTACTGTGCTGTTAATTGTAACCGGACGGTATTGTGTACGGGTTCCAATTGGGAACAAGCCATAATAGCTGCCCGAGTTACTGGTAATTGCCGATGCAGGGAACCAGCGCTTAAATGGCCCGCCAAATACCCTTCCCGAAGTGTAAACAAGTGATGCGCCTGCGCTATTGCCTAAGGTTAAGGTGTTAGCATTTAAATCAATAAGCGCACCACCTAAAGTAAGGCTATTAGTAATTAAAATATCATTAAGTATTTGAATGTTGCCGTTGGGTGCCGATAAGGCGTAGAAGGTTTCGCCACCACTACGGCTGATGGTTTTTGCACCGCCTCCGCTAAAAGTTACCGTGTAAGTAGCCGGGGCAAAAGTGCCGCTGCTGGCCCAGCTGCCATTTACGGTAATATTACCGGCCGCTGTAGCAGTGGCGCCACTGTTGATTTGAAAATTACTAAAAGTAATGGCAGCGGTGGGTGTAATTATGCCGGCCCCTGTAAATATTGCTGTGCTACCGGTTCCAAAAGTAAGTGCAGTGGTGGCAGCAGTAAGGCCTTTTGCAAATCTAATGTTACTACCAAAAGCAGTGGTTAAAACCGGTGCTGTAGCACCACCAAAAGTTAAACTTGGGGCGCTGGTGCCGTTAAAATTAATATCACCGGTGCCGGTAGCTGATATAGTGCCGCTGGCGCTGGACATATTTACTGAACTATTAAAGGTTAACGAACCGGTAGCAGTAGTAATAACTTCGGTAGCTGATACAGTATTAGCCATCCAAGTAATAGTACCGGCCAGCGTAAACGAACCCGTAGTGGTTGCAATGCGTGCAACACGGCTGGTGGTGGCATCGGTGCCGGTAAATATCAGGTTACCTGATACATTACATGTTCCTGCGTTAATTGCTAAAGCGTTGGTTCTAGTATTGGCTGTGGGTTGGTTAATAGTAAGGTCGCCATTTATATTTAAAGTAACACCGCTTGCCAGAGTTAAAGTTCTGGCTGTGGTGCTTGCCGTATACACCATGTTGTTGCAGGTAACGTTTGTGTTAGCTGTGTAGTTTAAGGTAACTGCTGTGTTACCCAACTGCACGTTGTAGAAAGTAGTGGGCGAAGTGCCACCAATGGTTTTGGTTAGTCCATTAAAAATTACGGTGCTTGTTCCACCGTCAAAAGTGCCGCCATTATTGGTCCAGTTGCCGGCTACTATAAAGTCTTTATTAGCTCTAAACGATGCTCCGCTTTGTAAGGTAAAATCGTTGGCTACGGTAACAACGCCTGCGCCGGAAGCCAGTGTATCGATGGCCGAGGCTGCAATTTGAACAAAACCGAAGGTGATAGCCGCATTAGGTGTAATAGTTCCGTTACCGTTAAAGTAAGTGTTAGAAGTAGCATTAAAAGTAAGTGCATTTGTATTATTGGTAAAACCTTTATTAAAGTAGATATTGGTTAAGGCCGCTGTAGTAAATACAGGCGTTGTTGCTGCACCACCAAAATTTAACGAAGGCGCTGTAGTTCCGTTAAAGCGAATGGTGGCTGCCCCCGTGGCAGTTATAGTACCGCTTCCGCTGCCCATGGTCACGGAGCTGCCAAAGGTAAGATTACCGGTGGTTACTGATATAACTTCAGTTGCTACGGCTGTATTGCTCATCCAGGTTACCGTTCCGGTAACGGTAAATGAGCCCGTTGTAACTGCTACGCGACCTACCCATGTGGCGGTAGCGTTAGTGCCCGAAAAAGTAAGATTACCGTCTACGGTGCACACGCCCGAGTTTACTGCCAGTTGGTTGGTTACCGCGGCGCCTGGTTGGTTAATAGTTAAGTTGCCACTTACGGCTAATGTATCGGCTACACCCAGCGTTAAAGTGCGGGCTAATGTACTGCTGTGGAAGGTTAAATCTGCACAGGTGCTATTGGTGTTCATAGTTACAGCTACGGCTGTTGCAGCTACACCTACCTGCAGGTTAGGAAAGGCTGTAGCAGTTGTTCCGCCAATGCTGCCGGCTGTTGCATTTAATATAACGGTGTTGCTACCGCCGCTAAGGCTACCGCCATTGTTCGTCCAGTTGCCGTCTACCTGTAAGTTTTGGTTTAGTTTAAGTGTTGAGCTTGCGTTTAGCGTAAAGTTTTTAACTATTACTGCTCCCGCACCCGAAGCCAATGTATCGGTAGCGCCGGCGCTTACCTGCATATGGCCAAAAGTAATAGCCGCATTAGGGGTTATAGTTCCGTTGCCGGCTAAGTAAGTGTTAGAAGTTGCGTTAAACACAAGCGCACTACCATTATTGGTAAAGCCTTTATTAAAGTAAATGTTTGAAGCCGCTGCGGTGGTAAATATCGGTGCGGTTGCCGCACCGCCAAAGTTGAATGAAGGGGCTGTGGTTCCGTTAAAGCGTATTGTGGCTGCGCCAGTTGCCGAAAGAGTGCCGCTACCGGTACCCATGGTTACCGAGCTGCCAAAAGTTAAATTACCGGTAGTAACGCTAATAACCTCGGTAGCTACCGCTGTGTTGCTCATCCAGGTTACGTTGCCTGCTACAGTAAGCGAGCCGGTGGTAACAGTAGCGCGTGCTATAAAAGTAGCGGTGTTATTGGTGCCTGCAAAAATAAGGTCGCCTGTAATGTTGCAAACGCCTGCACCTACTGCAAGCGAGTTGGTTACTGCGGCGGTAGCCTGGTTTAGAGTAGCATTTCCGTTAACGGTTAGTGTATCGCCTGATGATACGGTAATGGTGCGCGCGTTGGCACCGCCATGTATAATAAGGGCACTGCATACAGCGCTTGTATTTATAGTAACTGATTGGGTAACCGCAGCTAAGGCGCTACCAAATTGAAGTGTTCCGAAAGTGGTGTTGGCCGTTCCGCCTATTGTTTTAGTTCCTCCGTTAAAGGCTACTGTATAACCACTGCCCGAAAAAGTTCCCCCATCGTTGGTCCAGTTTCCATTTATATCAAAATCTTTACTGGCGGTAAAGGTTGCCCCCGATGATATAGTAAGGTTGCCGCCAATAATTACGTTACCGGCACCGCTGTTAAGGGTAGTTGAGCCTGTAAACTGTACATTAAATAAAGTAAGGTTGCTGGTGGGTGTTATTGAAAAACCGCTGCCTGCAAAAACAGCCGTACCTTTACCTGCCCAGCTGGCAGCTGTTGTATTTACTACATACGATTTTGAAAAGTTTACTGTACAACCTGCAAAGGTAACCAGGCGGTTATAGCTATCGGTAAATGTTTCACTAAAGTTAATAGTTCCGGCCCCTGTAAACGTTACATTTTGCCGGGTGTTAGTTATGCTTATGGCCGGTGTAATATTTAAAGTGCCCGCGGCTGTCCGCAAGCTGTTTGTACCGCTAACAGTGCTCCAATAGGCAATAGTTCCATTTATATTTAAAGTGCCCGCTCCGGCATCCAGCACAAAAGTGTTATTTCGGTCGCTGGGATTTATGCGCACCTCATCAGTAATAGTTAGGCTATTGGCCGCAGTAATTGTAAGCGTAGTATTAGCCGAAGTTGCATCACCTACAGTTAGGTTTTTACAAGTATAGGCTCCGTTTACTGTTACTGTGTTACCACTGTGTATAACAACCGTATCGCCTGAGGCGGGTATAGTTCCACCACTCCAGGTACCGCCGGCACTCCAGTTACCCGTGGCAACTGAAGTTTTGATTGTAGCTGAAGCGAGTTGTGGCAGCAAGAAAATAAGTGACAGGGTAAAAGCAACTAACAGTTGCTTGTAGGTGGAAGAATGCAGGGTCTTATTCTTTTTCATAATTTCTTGGGGTTATTTTTTTACTGGTATTAATTTTCTTCCGATTTGTTTTTTTGGTTGAATTAGAAAAAAACCAATACCAGCAATTACTTAGCTTTACGAAGCGGGACTTGTGCAGTTTCAAGTTGTGATGTTTGCTTTACAAGGGTTTTATTGTAAAAGCGTGAAATGAGGTTGTGAAAAGCGGTAGGAAGATTGTCGGGAAGGCTATCTTATTGGATTTTTTCGAATGAATTTTTGTAAAAATCGGCTTGTATTATGTTAAAACGAATGTTTTGCAGCTATCTCAGAAATTGTTTTATAAAAACAAGCTGCATCTTTTACCTAAGTAATGTAAAAAGTAGATTTTTTTTAATCTTTTGAGGGGTAAGGCAGAAAAGGCCAGGTAATTTTAAAATTCAAGCCTTAAAAAGGAACCGTTTGATTGCTGTCTCAGCCTAATAAAAGTGTAGTTGCTACCTTAATATATAAGTGCGGCAACTAAAGCACTGGTGGGCAGGGTAGGACTACAGAGATTAATTGCTTTTGCCCTTTATTAAAGGTTTTATAGTTTCCAACCACAGCCAAATGTTTCTAATGTATAGTGAGTAGGGCGGTAAAAGTCTGAAAATATGGAAACCGGCAGGCCAACTCGGGTGTGATGGCATTAACCTGCAAACGTTGGGTTTTGGTCGATATTTATACAATCGTAGCAGTTGGCAAGTTGTAAAAACCGATTTGCCGCTTAACTGCAAACTACCTTGGGGGAGCTAATAATTTAACAAAATGAACGGTAGTGAGTGCGGAATTCGCTTTCCTGCTTAAAACGCCCCTTCTTATGGTAAGAACTATTGCAGACTTATAATCAGCAGCGTAAACGGTTAATTCTATCTCTAATATCTGTTTCAATACTTTTATATAATAAGATAAATATTTGAGTGGGTAAGGTTCCTTAGACCCTGCTTGTATTGAATGTTTAACCACCTATATATTACAATTAGTTTAAAGGTTTTCATATTAGATATATTCCAATTTTTCATTGTGAACAATTTAATTTTCTGCGTTTACACTCTGAGCATTGTTTAATTCTTACTTACATATTCAATATTTGGCTGAATTGTTGATGTAGAAATGAAAAAAAATTCTCAATCTTGTCACTTAATAAGATATTACAACTATGAACAGTTTAAAAGTAGATTTAATACAAGCTAATACTAACCCTATTAAAATGGCAAACTTTATTACCAAAACGGTAAATAATGGTTTTAGGCAAAAAGTTTTGAATTTACTTTTAAGCGATGACCGCTTATCGGTAAATGAACTTTGCGACAAGCTGAAAACAGAGCAGTCGGTTATGTCGCAACACCTGGCCATTTTGCGTAAAGCGGGGCTGGTAAATACTGAGAGAGAAGGCAAGCGTATTTTCTATTCGGTTAACGAAGATTATTTGCAGGACACCATAAATACAATTTTACACCTAACTCGAGAGGTAGCTAAGTAATAGCTGAAATTAATTGCAATAAAAAAACCGCCCTGTAAAGGCGGTTTTTTTATTGCACGGGTATTTGTTTAGACTATTTTATTTGGTACCAAGTGCTACCACTTGCCTGAATAATAATTGAATTATCGGCTGGCACTGAAGTGGCATTGCTGCCCGACAAATTTTTATATTGACTAATCGTTCTTGCTGCGTTAGTTTGGTTTACAATTACATAAACCCGGCCAGTTGCACCACTGGCCGAAGGCAGGGTTACGGTTGGGCTGCTGCTTGTAAGTATAACGGTATAGTCGCTGCTGCCTAACGTAATGTTACTGCTGGTGGTGGTTATAGGCAATGCTAAGCTGCCTGCAATAGAAGTGGAACCTGCTAACGATGCAGACCCCGATACACTTAATGAGCCACCTACACTAACCGCGCCTGCAAAGGTGCCGTTGCTACTAGCCCAAGATAATGTACCCGAACCGTTAGTGGATAGAAACTGTCCGCTTGTTCCATCGGCGGCCGGTAAAGTGTAAGTAACGTTGCTGCTTTGCGCCTGCGCTTTAAACGCGGTATAGTGACTTCCTGACCCATTTGGTTCCTGAAATCTTAACTGACCCGCGGTGCCGCTATTCGAAAGTATGATGTTTCCATCTTTTACATCAAATTTTTCATCGGGGCTGGTTGTTCCAATACCAAAGTAACCGTTATCATCTAATCTTGCCGATTCGGTAGAGCCTTCAGTATAGAACACAAGCGAGGCAGGTGTGTTGCTGGCTACGCCAATGTGAATACTACCAGTATAGGACTCGTATTTACCTTCCACTCCATCATCGCTGTTTTTTACATAAAAACCGGCTCCACCAGGAAAGCACGAACCAAAACCGTTAGCTGCGCTGGTAAAAGTAGGCGCTGCCAGGCTCGATGCTACAATCCATTTGTTGGTTGGTACGGTAGTGCAACCTATACCTAACAAACCGTTTGCCTGCAGTCGGGCTTTTTCGGTGCCATTCGTTTTAAATATAAGGTCTTTGTTGTCGGTAGTTCCAATAAAGTTAGTTCCTGGTGTAGTACCGGTATTTCCGGTTAAACCCCAACCTGCCGTGCCTGCAGGGCCTGTAGGCCCGGTGGCACCTGTAGCTCCGTTAGTTCCTGCTGCACCAGTTGGGCCGGTAGCGCCTGCTGCTCCGTTTGTACCATTAGTTCCGGCGGTACCTGTAGCGCCGGTGGCGCCTGTGCTGCCTTTTAAAGTTCCCTGAGAGGTCCAGGTAGAAGCACCTGTTTTTTTATGGTAAGTTCCGTTTGAAGAGTTAATAAAGAAATCGTTGATGGCTCCTTGTCCGCCGGTAGGGGCTACCGTGCCCGAAAGCCAGGTAGCTCCGTTGGTTCCGTTTGCACCTGTGGGCCCTGTAGCGCCGTTAGTACCTACACCCGCGGCACCCGTGGCGCCAGTTGGTCCAGTGGCTCCTACAGCACCGTTGGTTCCGTTAGCTCCCGTTGGCCCGGTTGGGCCTGTAGCACCATTAATACCTACTCCCGCAGCGCCGGTTGCTCCTGTGGCCCCGGTAGCCCCGTTTGTTCCGGCCGTTCCGGTTGCGCCTGTAGCTCCTTTTAAGCTTCCTTGCGAGGTCCAAACGGTAGAGCTTGTCTTTTTGTAATATGTGCCATTTGATGAGTTAATGAAGAAGTCGTTAACCACTCCTTGTCCGCCGGTTGGTGCAACGGTACCCGAAAGCCAGGTAGCGCCGTTTGTTCCTGCTGCGCCTGCCGCTCCGGTAGCACCTACAGCACCATTGGTTCCGGCTGGTCCGGTAGGCCCCGTAGCACCTGCGGCTCCGTTGGTACCGTTAGTTCCGGTGGGCCCAGTTGGTCCGGTTGCTCCCGCGGCACCGTTAGTTCCCGCGGCACCAGTAGCGCCGGTAGCCCCTAATAAGCTTCCTTGTAAGGTCCATGTACTTACACCTGTTTTTTTATAGTAAGCCCCGTTAGCTGTATTGATATAAAAGTCGTTTACCGCACCAGTGCCGCTGGCTGGCGCGCCGCTGCCCGCATACCATAGCGAACCATTGGCTCCTGCTGCGCCTGCAGCACCAGCAGCGCCCGCCGCTCCTGTTGGCCCTGTTGGGCCGGTGGCACCTGCCGCACCGGCTGAGCCTGCTGTCCCCGCCGGTCCTGTAGGGCCCGTTGCACCCGGGTCGCCCACAATACTTATTCTCCATGATGAATATATACCGCTACCCACTACGCGCGTTACGTTAACTGTTAATACCCCCAACGCATACGCTGTAACGGTACCTTCCATATAATTTGAACCGCTATTGGCTATCCGTACACGGTCATCTACCTGCCAGGCTTGCCCAGTTTGGGTTGTAATTATTTTAGTGCCTGTACCAATTGTAGTTAGGCTGGTTGATGTCGAGCCATAGCCTTCGCCGGTTGGTCCTGTGGCCCCTGTAACACCGCCACCACCACCTAATATACCTCCTAAAAGCGAAGAGCCGTTACCACCAGTTATATTGGTTACAATGTTGTTTACCTGGTCTATAGCCGGAAAATTTAACCAGTTAGTTCCGTTATGGAAAAACAAGGTATTCGAATCGGCATCAAACACCAAAAGCCCTTTGGTAGGGTTTGGTAATGCTAAACGCTGCGCCCTGGTAAGTTTGGGCATTACAACACCTTTACCTGCATTTCCCATATCTAATATGGTGTTCAGGTCGGGTGTGGCTGTTCCTAAGCCTAAAGTTCCTTCTACTATCATTCCACCGGCAGGGGCAGCAACATTCGAAAAGGTACTACCTATACTCATGTTTCCCTTTACCGACAGTTTGCTGTTAGGATTGGGTTCGCCAATACCTACGTTTTGTGCATACATGTTTGTATGCAATACAACTGCTGCCGCAAGTGTTGTAAATAATTTCTTAGTCATGGGGTTGGGTTCGATTCGTTAAAAAAGTAATATCTGGTTCCGTTAACGGGCAAAAACGCCAGTGGTTTTACTTTCCAGTCTTTCTATAACAAGAAATAATTTGTATACTGCTAAAAACCAGAAAAGACTTGTGGCTAACGGTTGACAAACAGGGCCTTAACAGGCTATGTTATCATCAAACGCGATGCATATGAACAAGCTAAACCTTTATATTTTGTTTCTTCTTCCCACAATCGCCTTTGGTCAAATTATAAATAAAGGGGCAGAAATTTACAGCCAAACCGGGGCTTATATACATGTAAAAGGCGCCTTTGTAAACAATGGCGGCAGCGTAAAAAACGATGGGATAATTGAAGTAGATGGTGACTTTGAAAATGGTGCAGGAGCCTCCTTTGGCGTTTACAACGATAATACTTCAACCGACCGTGCTGTTAAGTTTGTTGGCGCCGGTGTCCAAGCCATTAAAGGCGATATGAGTTCGGCCAATGCTTCCTTCTATAATATGGTAGTGGATAAGGCTAACGCAACCGATGTAGTAGAAATGCAAACCCCGGTAAACGTAAACGGCTCTGTTGTTTTTGGTTCGGCAACTACCACCCCAAGCTATAATCCTTCGGCATTGTATACCAACAACAATCAAAAGGGTTTAATTAAAACTTATAGCGGCGCTGATGAACATATTTTGGCCTTAACCAGCGGTAACCAAAATGCCATTGCGGGATATGCTGAGTTGGTAATGAACGGAGCACCCTCGACAGCTTATGTACTTACTAAAGGTAACCGCGGTAGCGCCACTGGGGGTTTACAGCGCAAAGTTACCAGCACAGCAGCGTATGTTTTTCCTATTGGCACCGAAGAACATGGCTTTAATGGTGTGCGGATGAATTTTAGCCACATACCAGCCGGCGGGGGTAATGTAATAGGCAAGTTTAACGACGGCAGCGATGCCGCCTCGGGCGCAGCGGGTGTTATTAGCCAGCAATACGATGCTTACAACGGCAACGGGTATGTAAACCCGGGTTACAACCGCTACTTTGCTGCTAACCCGTGCAATAATGGTGCACCGCAGTGGGTAGTTTTGGAAGATGCTATGGTTAACCACGGATACTGGAGCTTTGCGGCCGATGCTAATAATGCCGATTACAGCTACGTGGTTGAAACCTTTCCTAACGGCTTTGTTAATCTGGGTACCGACCTGGATATGATGAGAACCGTAAAATACGATGCAACTTACGGATTTAACCCTTCGGCTGAGGTTTGGAATGGTTTTATCGATAGCGTATCGTCAGCTAATGATTTACTTGAGTATTCGCGCAATACAGGTACCTGTTACGCCGGTGCTGGTATACCAGGTGGTGTTTATACAGGCATGGCGCATTTTGCTTTAAAAGGCGCGCGAACCAACAACGCTTTACCTGTGCAAATGGTTTACCTTAAAGCTACACCTAAACAAAAGGCTATAGAAGTAGCTTGGGCTACCACCATTGAAATAAATAACCGCGGATTTGAAGTGAAAAGAAGTTTGGATGGAGTTAACTTTACCACTATAGGGTGGGTAAACGGCCATAACAACTCTACTACAGAGCAGGCATATGCTTATGTGGATAATAACGTAGCAGCTAATACTGTTTATTACTACCAGTTAAAGCAAATAGATAATGATGGAGCGAATGAAAAATCGAATATAGTATCGGCTATTATTACCGGCGATGCGGCTGTAGCTGTTAGCGAGCCTATGCCTAACCCGGCGGTTAATGCAAGCCACATAGTTGTTTCGGTGGCTGGTTCGCAAGAGGTTACTGTGAAGCTATTTAATATGCTTGGCCAGCAAATGGATCAGAACGTATTTGCCCTGCAGGCCGGTGATAATACTTTAAACTTAAACCTTTCCGCGCTTGCCTCGGGCACTTATAATGCTGTGCTTTCGTTTGGCGGTAAAAGTGTTTCTAAAAAACTGGTGGTTTCAAACAACTAAATTTATTTCGCTTTATTTATTTTTCCGTTACGGGAGGGCTTTCGCTCTCCCTTTCTTTATTTTACGAATACCGTTTGCGTTTGTTGCATTTTTCCTTCTCTTTTTTAGGGCTATTTTTTAAATTTCTACTAAGTACCCTTTCTATGTTACAGTATACGGGTTTGGGTTGCCAATAGTTACATTTTCCATTGTAAGAATTACTTTTTCAAACAACTGTTTGAAATTTAAAAAAAGCTTTTACCTTGCCATTCAGAAATTTTTAAAACTATGTCTGTTTTTCAATCAAAAATTAATAAAAACTCTGAGAGTTATCAGCGCAACTATGCGCAGATGAAGGAGAAAATTGCCGAGTTAGAGGCCAAGCAAAAAGAAGCCCTTTTTCAGGGGGAAGAGAAGTATTTGGCCCGCACAAAAAAATCGGGCCGGCTTTTAGCCCGTGAAAGGATTGAACTGTTGCTGGATCGCGATTCGCCCTTTATGGAACTACTGCCTTTTGCAGGCTGGGGTATGGATGGTTTTGGTACCGGTGGCACCATTGTAGCCGGTATAGGTTATGTAAGCGGCCGCCTTTGCATGATAAACTCTAACATTGGTACCATAAAAGGCGGGGCCATTGATTACGCTACCCTGCAAAAGGGTTTGCGCATAGGCGAAATTGCGCTCGAAAATGGCCTGCCAGCCATTAACATGGTAGAAAGTGCCGGCGCCAACCTGCCCGATCAGGCTAAAATTTTCAATTATGGAGGTACTAACTTCCGCGAGATAACACGCCGCAGTAAGGCAGGAATACCTACCGTATCTATCGTATTTGGAAGTAGTACGGCCGGTGGTGCTTATATACCGGGCATGAGCGATTACGTAATAATGGTAAAAAACGAAGCCAAAGTTTTTTTAGCCGGTCCGCCATTGGTAAAAATGGCTACCAATGAAGTTACTGATGAAGAGAGCCTGGGTGGTGCAAAAATGCACAGCACCGTTTCCGGCGTTTCGGATTATATGGCCGAAGATGAGATGGACGGCATACGCTTGGCCCGGGAAATTATTTCGTATCTTAATCCAGACGACAGGAAACAGCCCATTGGTTTACCTGCTGATTTTATAGAAGAAAGCCCTGAACCGAAGTATCCTGCAGAGGAAATTTTAGGCGTTGTTTCGGCCGATGTGCGTATTCCGTTTGACCAGCGCGAATTGATTGCACGTATAGTAGATGGCTCCGAGTTTTCGGAGTTTAAACCGTTGTACGGCAGCACGCTGGTAACCGGTTATGCATCTGTAAATGGTTATCGCATAGGTATACTTGCCAATAACGGGGTATTGTTTTCGGAGGCCGCTAATAAGGGCGCACAGTTTATACAGTTATGTAATCAGAACAATACGCCTCTTCTATTTCTTCAAAACATTACCGGCTTTATGGTTGGTAAAAAGTATGAGGAAGAGGGGATAATAAAACATGGCGCCAA
>JBGAUW010000002.1:0-408969 GCA_044228435.1 Chitinophagales bacterium | reverse complement strand
TACCTGAAGGTTTTGCACTTAATTTAAAAAGGTAGCTAAATACCTGGAGGAAAGAAAGCGCCTTTCGCTGGAAGAAAAGAAATTGGATTGGGCAGCAGCCGAATTAATGGCTTATGGTTCTATACTTTTAGAAGGCCGCGATGTTCGACTTAGCGGTGAAGATGTTAAGCGCGGAACGTTTACACATCGCCACGCTGTGCTTACCGATGAGAATACCGATAAAGAATATTGCCGCCTTTGCAATTTAGATGCAGGCAACCAGGGCCGCTTTTTTGTTTACAACAGCCACCTGAGCGAGTATGGCGTATTGGGTTTTGAATATGGCTATAGTATGCCAAGCCCCGATGCCCTTGTAATTTGGGAGGCCCAGTTTGGCGATTTTACAAATGGTGCACAAATTATTATAGACCAGTTTATAAGCAGCGGCGAAAGCAAGTGGCAACGAAGCAGTGGTTTAGTAATGTTATTGCCACATGGCTACGAAGGCCAGGGCCCCGAGCACTCATCGGCAAGGCTTGAAAGATTTTTAATACAGTGCGCCGAAATGAACATGGTAGTGGTTAATATAAGCGACCCTGCCAATTTCTTCCACGCTATGCGCAGGCAAATGCAATGGGAGTTCCGCAAGCCAATGATAGTAATGAGCCCTAAAAGCTTGCTGCGCCACCCTAAGTGCGTTAGCCCGGTTGATAATATATTAAAAGGCGGTTTTGAAGAGTTGCTGGTAGATGATGTAAAAGGCAGCGCCCGCAAAGTGTTGTTCTGCACCGGTAAAATTTACTACGATTTATTGGAGCGTAAAGAGCGCGACAATATTAAAGATGTGGTTATCGCCCGCGTTGAACAGCTATACCCTACACCAATTGATAAAATGGCAGAACTTGTTAACAAGCATAGCAAAGCCGAAGTGCTGTGGGTGCAGGAAGAGCCTGAAAACATGGGCGCCTGGTATTTTATACTGGCCCGCCTGAATGGAAAAATGGCTATTAAGCACGTAGCCCGCAAAAGCTCGGCATCGCCGGCTACCGGCTTTAAAAAGGTGCACTTAAAAGAGCAAGAGGCTATTTTGGCTAAGGCGTTTGAGTAACAAAATAGATTCAATTAAAAAGGCATCCGCTTTTAGCGAGATGCCTTTTTTGTTTTACCACTATTCATTTTATTTGAACAGAATTTAAAATCACTCATTATGACCACTTTCCGCATCCTATCATTTACTCTGGTATTGGCTTTAGCTTCGTGCAAAGGCAACACCGCAACTACTACCACCGAAAAAACTACCCCGGCCGTGCATATAAAAGAAGAAGCTGTTAGCTATAACGCCGATACTGTAACCCTGAATGGCTTTGTTGCCTATAATGATAGCAGCGAGGCTAAAAGACCCGTGGTTATTATTGCGCCGGAGTGGTGGGGTGTAACCGAATACCCTAAAAACCGTGCTAAGCAATTAGCCGAACTGGGTTACCTGGCCTTCGCCATCGATTTTTATGGTAATGGAGCAACCGCCGATAACCCCGATGATGCCGGCAAACTGGCCATGCCTTTTTATAAAGACCCTCAGTTAGCCAAACAGCGCTTTGACGCTGCCCTGGCAAAAATTAAAACCTACCCGCAGGCCGATACTACTAATATAGCTGCTATTGGCTACTGCTTTGGTGGTGGCATGGTGCTAAACATGGCACGCCTTGGTGAAGATTTAAAAGGTGTGGTAAGTTTCCACGGCAGTTTGGTAGGTGTGCCGCCTGTAAAAGGCCAAACCAAAGCCAACGTGCTGGTTTGCCACGGCGAAGCTGACGTATTTGTAAAACCTGAGGAAGTAGCCAAATTTAAAACCCAAATGGATTCGGCGGGTGCAGCATATATTTTTAAAAGCTATGCCAACGCCACCCACGCGTTTACCAACCCTGCAGCCGACGAAAAAGCGGCCAAATTTAAAATGCCCATTGCCTTTAACGCCGCCGCCGATACAGCCTCTTTTAAAGATATGCAGGAGTTTTTTGGGGTGATATTTAAATAATAGGTTTTGCGACCCAATATGTAGGGGCACCCCTTGCGGGTGCCCCTACAAAAATGTCCCATCGTTTAACTAGGTGTATAAAATTTATCGTTTATCCAGTTGTCGGGATTGTCAATTATATAACTGGCAATTTTGTTGTATGACTTTTGGTTGCGAATGATATGCTCATGGTAATTGCGCTGCCATAACTTACCCATTGATGTTTCTTGCGGTTGCTGTTTGATAAATCTTAAACATTCGGTTGTAACCAACGATTTGTATGCACCAACAGCGTTGCCTACAATAGTTGGCGCTTCTTGTTGGGCACCCGCAAGGGGTGCCCCTACGGGTTTCTCGTTTAAGATAATAATGCCATGTACATGGTTCGGCATTATTTGAAAGACGTCTAACTCTATATCAGGAAATCGTTCTGGTAATTTACTCCATTCATTATAGGCAATTGTCCCAAAATCATTTAAGTGCATTTGGGCACTATTACCCTGGGCACCCGCAAGGGGTGCCCCTACATTGCCGAACCGGCATTGCATACCGTGGCAACAAATGGTAATAAAATACGCACCTGCCTGCGAGTAATCATATCCCTTTAATCGTATAGACCTTCGGTGGTGTATGCGTGGATTGTATTTCATCGGGTATGGCAAATTAATAAATAATCAGGCGTACTTGTAGGGGCACCCCTTGCGGGTGCCCCCCCAATGCGGTTAGGATAAAATTAGGCAACAACGTAAACGCACCCCTTGCGGGTGACCGGAAAGATAGGGCCTCTCAAGGGGAGTTCCTGCAAGAATCCCCCATCTTCTCCACATTTCCCCGAAAATGGTTCAAATCATACCCTTTTCATTTTGAAAATTGACTTTAGTGTCTATTTTCGCACCGCATTTTAAAAACCTGCTTTTGGCAGGCTTATTATTAAGGCAAAAACAACAATCAATAACAAATAAAGTAAGGCATGGCAAACGTTGGTAAAATCAAGCAAATAATCGGGCCCGTAGTGGACATTAGCTTCGAGGCAGAAGGGTCTGCGCTTCCGCAAATTTTGAGCGCTTTGGAAGTAACAAGAGATAACGGACAGAAGGTAATTCTGGAAGTTCAACAGCACCTTGGTGAAGATGCAGTGCGCACCGTAGCTATGGATTCTACCGACGGTTTAAGAAGAGGTATGGATGCCGTTGACTCTGGCGCCCCTATCACTATGCCCGTTGGCGAATCAATTAAAGGCCGTCTGTTCAATGTAATTGGCGAGGCTATTGATGGTATTAACGTACCTGTAAGCAAAGCCGGCGGATATCCTATCCACCGTATGCCCCCTGCTTATGAAGATTTGGCTACTGAATCAGAAGTATTATATACCGGTATTAAAGTTATCGACCTTTTAGAGCCTTATGCAAAGGGTGGTAAAATTGGTTTGTTTGGTGGTGCGGGTGTAGGCAAAACGGTGTTAATCATGGAATTGATTAACAACATTGCAAAGGCTTATGCAGGTCTTTCGGTGTTTGCCGGTGTGGGCGAAAGAACCCGCGAAGGAAATGACCTTTTGCGCGAAATGATTGAAAGTAACGTTGTTAAATACGGCGAAGAATTTAAACACAGCATGGAAAAAGGCGGATGGGATTTGAGCAAGGTAGATCCTGCTCAATTGGCTCAATCGCAGGCTACCCTGGTGTTCGGGCAAATGAACGAACCACCGGGTGCACGTGCACGTGTGGCGCTTTCAGGTCTTACAATCGCTGAGTACTTCCGCGATGGAGACAAGAACGATGCTAAGGGCGGACGCGATATCCTTTTCTTTATCGATAATATCTTCCGTTTCACACAGGCAGGTTCTGAGGTATCGGCGCTATTAGGCCGTATGCCTTCAGCGGTGGGTTACCAACCTACCCTTGCTACCGAGATGGGTTTAATGCAAGAGCGTATTACCTCTACCAAACGTGGTTCAATTACCTCGGTTCAGGCGGTATACGTACCTGCGGATGACTTAACTGACCCTGCTCCGGCAACTACCTTCGCCCACTTGGATGCAACTACGGTATTGAACCGTAAAATTGCGGAGTTAGGTATTTACCCTGCGGTGGATCCGTTGGATTCTACTTCACGTATCCTTAACGCACACACACTGGGCGATAAGCACTACGATTGCGCTATGCGTGTAAAAGAAACTTTACAGCGTTATAAAGAGTTACAGGATATCATCGCCATCTTGGGTATGGATGAGTTGAGCGAAGAAGATAAGCAAGTGGTTCACCGCGCACGCCGTGTTCAACGTTTCTTATCGCAACCGTTCCACGTGGCTGAGCAATTCACCGGATTAAAGGGTGTATTGGTGCCTATCGAAGAGACTATCAAAGGCTTTAACATGATTATGAATGGTGAAGTTGATAAGTACCCAGAGGCGGCCTTTAACCTGGTAGGTTCTATTGAAGAAGCTATTGCCAAGGGCGAAAAATTGATTGCAGAAGCGACAAAATAAATTTAGTAACCAGTAACCAGTAAATAGTAAATAGAAAATGCAGCTAAGGCTGTTGTCTAACTACTAACTACTAGCTACTAACTACTCATAAAATGACTTTAGATATTCTAACACCAGAAAAAAAACTTTACAGCGGCGATGCTACCTTAGTGCAGCTACCCGGTGTAGATGGTTCTTTTGAAATACTAAACCGCCACGCGCCAATTATTTCGGCATTGGCTAAGGGAACTATAAAGGCTAAAACCGCCACCGGCGATAAGTTTTTTACCATTACAGGCGGCTTTGTAGAGTGCCTTAATAATAAGGTAATAGTTTGCGCCGAAGGTGGTGCTGTAAAGCCATAACAAACAACTTTTAAAAAACAGAAGGCTGCCCTCAAAGGGCAGCCTTTTTTATTTAGAGGAAATTAACCGCAAAGGACGCTAAGGAATGCATCGCAAAGAGCGTATTGATTTTGTAGGGACTAGAAATTTTGTATAGCGAACATTGCGTAATACGTTGCGCCCTTTGCGGTTTATGTATTAAAAAAGCCGCCTCAAAATTCCCTTTTGAAGCGGCCACTACTTCAGATTATCTCTGCATCTTGTATTTATCTTTCACTTCTCACCTTTGCCCTATCTCATCGCTATATACTGTCCTAACTCATTTACGCTGCTGCTAAAGCTAAACTCGTTATTAACCTGGTAGTAATTGTTCTGGTCTATGGTTTTAGGGTAAGCAATTTTAGCTACTTCAAGTTTGCTGTTTTCAAACCAAAACAAATCCATTAGTTCACGCACCTGTGCGGTAGTAAAGTAGTTATAGTTAAGCGCCTGCTTAAAAATGCTAAGGCGTGTATTTTCAAAACCCGCATTATTTATAGTCTGCTTTAGCTGGCTAAAATCGGCCGGGTTCATTGCAAAGGGGCCTGCAGGTACCGGTGGACAATTGCTGCTTATTACCGGGTCACATGCATCATGGTGTTGTGGTCTGCGGGGTTCAAAGGCAGTAGGGTCACACTGGTTAGCCCGGTTATTAAAGGCACGTATTTCATCTACCTGCACACGTTGAAATTCAGGATAAACAGTAGCCCATGTTTCGGCATTGGCAGCTACCGATACATATCCGCTAAACGCATTGGCAGGGTAACCATGCCCGCGGCCACGGCCTTTATAGCCACCTACCCGGTAAACCTGTATAAAGTGCTTACCAGCGGTTAAGTTGGCAAGGCGGGTGGTATTGTTTACTCCACCGGCTTGTTGGCCATCTATCACCACGCTAAAAGGGGCGTTATCGCTAAGGCGCAGGTTTAAAACCGAGCGGCCATACTGGGCAGAGGCACTTAAAAAACTTAGGGCAAAAAAGGCGAGGGTAATAATGGTTCTCATATACTGTTTCCTCCTGTTATGGTTTTAGTTAAGGAATATGCTGGTATGATTGCTAAACCCACGCCACGTTTAATGCGTTGTAGTAATTAAGCTGCGATATAGTGCTGAAACCCTTGCTGGCATTGGGTTTTATGCCATTGCTAAAAAATGTAAATGCCATTTTATAGGCTGTGCAAGTGGTTATGATGTGCCTATAAGTTTTTGTTGTATTTTCGGCGTCCCAAATTTTATGATTTCCAAATTCACCATACAGAAGATTAACGAAGAGGCCCGGGTAGAGGAGGTGGTAGGTGAATTTGTTACCCTTAAAAAACGCGGCGCTAACCTGCAGGGCCTTTGCCCTTTTCACAACGAAAAATCCCCCTCATTTAGCGTAAACCCTGCCCGTAATATCTATAAGTGCTTTGGCTGTGGTAAAGCCGGTGGGCCGCTTCAGTTTTTGATGGATTACCAGCAGCTTAGTTATCCCGATGCACTGCGCTACCTGGCAAAAAAATACAACATCGAAATTGATGAAGAAGATGTTACCGATGAGCAGAAGAAAAAGGAGCTAGAGAAACACAACTTAGTAGAGAGTATACATATAGCCAATGCCACGGCCCAAAAGTATTTTACCGATTATATGTTTGGCAGCGATAGTGGCAAAATAGGTCTGGCCTATTTAAAAGAGCGTGGGTTTTTAAATCATACAATCGAAAAATACCAACTGGGCTTTGCGCCCGATGGCTTCGATAACTTTACAAAGTTTGCGCTTAAAGAGGGCTTTCAGCTGGAGGTTTTAAAAAAGGCAGGCCTTACCTCATCTAAAGAAAACAGCACCGCCGATTTCTTCCGTAATCGCGTAATGTTCCCTATCCATAACATGACCGGTAAGGTAGTGGGCTTTGGCGGGCGTATAATGATTAAGGACGAGAAATCGCCCAAGTATGTAAACACACCCGAAAGCGAAGTTTACCAAAAAAGTAAAATTCTCTACGGTGCCTACTTTGCCAAAAACGAAATACGCAAAAAAGATGAGTGCCTGTTGGTAGAGGGCTATACCGATGTTATATCGCTGCACCAGGCCGGTATGGAAAATGCTGTAGCCAGTTCGGGCACTGCACTTACCCCCGACCAGATTCGCCTTATTAAACGGATAACGCCCAACATTACCATGTTGTATGATGGTGATACCGCCGGTATAAAGGCCGCCCTGCGCGGAACTGATTTGATTTTAGAAGAGGGCATGAATGTGCGTATAGTTATTCTGCCCGATAATGAAGACCCCGATAGCTATGTAAAGCGCGTGGGCGTAGAAGCCTTTACGCAGTTTATAAAGGCTAACCGCAAGGATTTAATTCTATTTAAAACAACGCTGTTTGCCGCCGAGGCAAAAAACGACCCGATTAAAAAATCGGAACTGATACGAGATATAATTGAGAGTATTGCTAAAATACCTGACTCGATTTCGCGCTCGGTTTATGTAAAACAGTGCAGCCAGTTGTTTGATATGAGCGAGCAGATTTTGATTACAGAGGTAAACAAAATACGCGCTAAAAAAGGTAAAGAGGCCGCACAGGAAGAAGAGCGGAAGGAGAGGAGGACGGATAAGAATGAAGAGTTGCCTGCAAATTTACACCAGGAGCAGTTTAACCAGGCTACAAGCAACCTGCACGTATTGGAGCGCGATGTTATCCGTATTTTAATAGAGTTCGGAGCCTGGCAAACAGGTACCGAAGAAACCGATACATCGGTAACACAGTATGTGTTAGAAGAACTGGAGGGGCTGAATATTGAAACCGCTCCTTACAATTTTATATACGAACACATATTGCAGGAGTTTGGTCAGGGCAACGTGCATGATGAGAGTTACTTTACCGCTAATGATGATACCCGCATCTCGTCAGTAGCCATCGAGATTTTGGCGCAGCCCTATTCGCTTAGCGAAAACTGGTTTACCCGTTATAAAATAATGGTGCCCGGCAAGCGCGAAATGTTTACCAAAGATATAGCCTCGGCTATTATGCGCTTTAAGCAATTCCGAAATATTGCCGAGCTTAAAAAAATTGAGCAAAGGCTTAAAGAAAGCACCGACGAGGCCGAGCAACTAAAGCTGATGAAATTGCACAAGCTACTTATGGAGCAGAAAAAAGAATTTGCCCGTACAGTGGGTAATGTTATTTACCGGCCTAATATGTAACTTAATTTTCTGCACTGGCGTGAGCGTCCGCTCGTGCCCAACTTCCAATCTTTACTTAGCCACCACCAACTTTTTAGTAAATACTTTATCGGCATTCAATAAGTGCACAAAGTATACGCCGCTTTGTAAGCTGGTTAAATCCAATGTCGTTTCGGTACCGCTTTGCACTAACCGCGTACTTACTTCTTTTACTTTTTCGCCGCTTACGTTGGTTATTTCAATTTTAACTGCTCCTTTAATTTCTTCGCTAAAATGTAGTTGCACTTTACCGGTGGTGGGGTTAGGGTATAAAGTAAATTTATTTTGCTCTGCATTGTCGTCTGCAATACCGGCCCCGGCCCATAAAATATCTACCGGTTTTGCGTTGTCGTGCTGCACTTTTAAAACGCCGCCTAAGGTATATGGTGTCCAGGTCCAGCCATCACCGCTAAGGCTACTCACTTCATTCAAAACCACACTGCCTGCTTTTACGGTTAATGGTTTCGATGTTAACCTGAAAGTTTCGGTAGCGCTGCTATCAAAAGTAATGTAGTGTATTTCGTTTACTGCGTATTGAATATTGGTAACTACTGATGATGATTGCAACAAATGGTTCGCGCTATCGGGCGCAGCAGCCGGGTAAGCCGCCATAGCACGCAAAAAATGCTTTACATAGTCGCCATAGCCATCGGTAAACCAAATGGCCCCCGAAGGTGGTGTAAAACGAACTATGCCCGATGTATCGCATAAATAATTGGCCCAGTCTAACTGGCGCAACGCTTGCTGCACCCGGCTGGTATCGCCGGTTTTGGCCGCGTATAAAAGTTCGATAGAGGCAAAGCGCGACGTGTGGCTGCCTGCTTCTTTAAGGTCTACGCTCTGTTCGTAAATAGCTGTTACGCCTAGTGTATCATAAGCATGGCTGCCTAATGCACTAAGGGTCCAGTCTAGTATGCCTCGGCTGTCTTGTTGCCAGGTGTTGCCCCACTCGGTTGGGTGTTCTAGTATATACCAGGCCATGCTTACTGCATTTATTTCGGTGTTAGAGGGTATGGGAATATCTTCAAAAAAAGAACCCCACTCATTTGTTTGCAACGGATAAGCTTTTATCCAGCGCACAATTTTAGCCGTAGCCGAATCGTATTGCGTGGTATTGCCCTGGTTCATTTTTTTAAGTTGTTCAAATAAACGCAACGTAGGTACAAAACTGGTGGTATAATGCCAGGTGGCATTGGGGGCAGCGGGCAAACTTCCATCAGTAGCGTTTATTTTAAATGGGTAAGGCGATACAATAGCACTGCCCGGTTGCACATTAAGTGCCAACGTGTTAGCCATGCCAATTGCCGCCTGCAGGTAATTATTGTTGCCGGTTATTTTATAAAGGGTAACAAGTTCGTTGGCAAAAGAGCCTCCTTTATCGGGCTGTGTATAACCCGGCCCTAATAAAAAATCGCCATCATATACGGCCGAAAGGGTATTGCTGTAATTGCAGGGGTAAGGAAACGAAGGCCAGGCATCGAATGAGTTTGAAAGGCTGTGCGATAAATAATGGTCGGCTATGTAAATCATATTATCAACCACTTCGGGGTTGCCCGTGTAACCATAATACAAAGCCCACGATGAAAGGGCCATAGCAAACTGGTCTCCACCTAATTTATTGCCTTGTATGTTAGGGCTATAAGAGTGGTCTATCATATAATGCGGGTAGCCGCCACAGCAGGTATCCATGTCGTTCCAAAAGTTCCATATAAGGCTAAGGCAATGGTCGTATCCCGTTCCATGGTTGGGGTTATACCAATGGACCAACACACCGTTATTATCTTTTATTATGGGGTGGTAAACATTTAACTGCGCCTGGCTGCTAAAAGCAAAAACGCAACTAAGCAAAAGGCCGGCCATTATTTTTTTCATACTGCACAATTTGTATCGGAGCAAATAAAAATATTTAATAGCAGGCAGTTTAACCTCAGCTTTAAGTTATGGTAAATAAATGTTGAAGCCCTTATTGAACCTCTACCTCTACGGCTACCATATTTTTAGGTGGCGGGTAGTTATCCTGCCTGGCGGAAACAAATACCCGGTAGCGGCCGGGCTTATCGGGCATATCAATTTTTATATCCATCTGCTTATTTGCAAAGGCACTGGCAAGCGAAATTCCGGTTTCATAATCGCCTACTACCTCTATTTGGTTTTGGTAAATACGATAAGTAAGGCGCGAATTGGCATTAGGCGGCGGATGATTGGTGTAGGGTGAAAATACTTTTACGGGCAATACAAAATCCTCACCGCTTTTTAAGGCTACATTTTTTTTAAGTGGCTCTATCTTCACTTTTATCCACGATAGAAAGCTATCCACCACCAGCCCGTCAAATTCTGTTATCTCTGTTTTTATATGCTCTTTTTCAACGGTCCGGTCGGCAATAAAATTCCAGTAGGCGCATAAATAAACTTGCTTGTTTTGTATTTCTTCTTCAGTATTAAGCAGGTTAAACTGGCTTTTTCGTAACCCCGTCTCGCTGGTGCTAAAAGCTTTTTTACCCGAGTAGAACATATACTCCGAGGCCATTTGATAGGAGCTTAAAAATACCACCGTTCGGTCGCCGGCATGTTGTTTAACAGTATCGGCCCAATCGTTCCAATATTGAGTTTGTATATGCAAGCCCAGATATTTTCGGCTAAGGTCGGTGCCAAAGTGAAGGCGTATTACGGCAATAGCCAGTATTGAAACCGGTAACGCACGGTAAAGCCAAACCGAAAGCCGGTTGTTGTTTTCTAAATACCGGTAGCTTAAAATGGTAAGAGGTATTAAGTTTGCAATTGTCCAGTTTGGCTCGGCGCGGTTTTTAAAACTGCTGATTAAAAAAAATATAAACGTGCCCCACAATTGAAATTTAAGGCCACGATAAAATTTAGTATCGCCCGGTTGTTTTACGCAGGCATATAATAGCAGCGCGCCCGTGGGTATACCAGCCAATGCCAGCTGCCCGCCTATATATTCTAAAATACGTAATGGGGTATATATTTCTACCACCCGCTCAAAAAGATGAAAACGAAAGGTAGGGAAATCGTTTTGCCATTGCCACCATACATGGGGCATAAATAGTAAAGCGGCTATGGTGCCGGCCAGGTAAAACGATTTACGTTTTAGTAAATCAAAATTGCTTAGCACTACAAAAAACACCACCAGCACCGCATGGTATTTACTATAAAGCATGCAGGCTATGCAAGCGGCTGTTAACAAGGCTGCCGGTAATGAATCGTCTTCTAAATATTTTTTATAGGCTACCCAAAAGCAGGCTGTAAAAAACAAAAAAGGAATATCGGGCACTGCAAAAAAGCTGGCCGCTATAAGTGGGGTAATGCTTAGCAGCAGCACTAAAAACAGTTTTATGTCTTTCGGCTTTACCAGGTTGTATAAAATGTATAGAGTGCCGGCATTAGCCAGTATGCTAAGTAGCCTTACCCCCGCCTCGCTGTGATGCACAGCATCGCCTGCGGCAATAAAAAGTGCAACCATGGGCGGATGGTCGAAATAACCAAAAGCTAAATGCTGGCTCCACACCCAATAGTAAGCCTCATCAAACAACAAACCCGTGCATAAGCACTGCAACAGGTTGGCGGTTACTACCACCCCTATAAACAGTAAAATGGATTGGTTTCCCTTCATGGCTTTGATAATGGCATGAAAGTAAAAATGTTTGAATGACTGTTTTAAAATACTTGAATGTTGTTCCCTGATTGGGTCTATCGGGAGCGTTACTTTTTTAGAATAGCACTAATGTCCCCCGCAGGCGGGGGAAAGAACCGCGGCTTTGCGCGGTTCAGGGGGTGGATGCCTCTGGCAGACAAGTCGGAAGGCTGTAGGTTGTTAGCGACCTTCGCTTACGGAGGGGATTGGTTTATTCGGAGGTGGGGTTAACCACTCCAATCTTTTCAATAAAAGAATTATTGTTTTCTTCAACGCATGAATAAACGGAATGTGCTTATTGCCTCGGTAGCAGTTTTATCGCTGGCTTCGGTGGTATCTTTCGCCACGTTTGAGGGTATCTTAAATATTCCCCTGCAAACTTTAATGGTTTTCCGGTGGCTGGCTTTAGCCTCGTTAATTTACTACGCTTTTTTAAAGCGGTCGCTAACTACTACTATACTTATAAGCATGCTTATAGGTGTTGAGATAGGGCTCGACTTCCCCGCCTTTTCGCAAAACCTGAAAGTGCTTTCGCAACTTTTTCTGCGCCTTATAAAATGCATTATAGCCCCTTTGCTTTTCGGCACTTTGGTATATGGCATAGCCGGACACAGCAATATAAAACAGGTGGGCCGCATGGGTTGGAAAAGCCTTTTGTATTTTGAAGTGGTAACTACTATAGCGCTTTTTATCGGCTTAGCAGCTATTAACCTATCCAAAGCCGGAGAAGGCATTCTGTTGCCGCCCGGTTCGCATGCCGATTTAATGCCCGCCAACAAACAAACATTTACCGATATTATCCTCCACATCTTTCCCGAAAACATTGCCAAAAGCATTTACGACGGTGCCGTGCTGGAGATAGTTGTGTTCAGTATTCTGTTTGGTATAGGGCTGGCTATGGTAGATGAAAAGCACAAGCGGCCTATGGTTAATTTTGTAGAGAGCCTGAGCGAAGTGATGTTTAAGTTCACTTCTATTATTATGTATTTTGCACCGGTAGCGGTTTGTGCAGCCATAGCTTATACCGTTGGTCACATGGGCCTTGGGGTGCTGGTAAACCTGTTTAAATTACTGCTTACGCTGTATGTTGCACTTATAGTGTTTTTACTGGCAGTATTGTTGCCTATCGCCTTGCTGGTAAAGGTGCCCGTTAAAAAGTTTATTGCAGCGATAATTGAACCGGTATCTATTGCCTTTGCAACTACCTCATCCGAAAGTGCTTTGCCAAAGGCAATGAAGGCTATGGAAAGTATTGGTGTTCCGCGCAAGATTGTTTCGTTTGTAATGCCTATGGGCTATTCTTTTAACCTGGATGGCACTACCCTGTATCTTTCCCTGGCTTCTATTTTTGTGGCGCAGGCGGCGGGTATTCATCTAACCTTCGGTACACAACTACTAATGGTATTTACTTTAATGCTAACCAGCAAAGGCGTGGCTGGCGTGCCGCGCGCATCGTTAGTAATACTGCTGGGCACACTAGCCTCCTTCAATCTGCCGGTAGAGCCTGTGTTTATTATTTTGGGTATAGATGAGTTGATGGATATGGCCCGCACATCGGTAAACGTAATTGGCAATTGTTTGGCTACAGTTGTTATAGCCAAATGGGAAGGCGAGTTTAATCCGGACTTAGCGGCAGGAGAGAAGTTGATGTAAAAAATTTCATAAGGGCACCCGCAAGAGTTGCCTCTACGCTATTTGCCATTTTGTATTACTATTCACCATTCACTACTAACTATTCACTTCTCCCTACGTCTTCTGCTTCTTCTTCCTCGCTGCCGGAAACAACACATTGTTTAGTATCAGTCGGTAGCCCGGGCTGTTAGGGTGCAAATCTAAATTGGTAGGCGGGTCGCCAACCAGGTGCTGATAATCTTCGGGGTCGTGGCCGCCATACCAGCTCCATAACCCTTTGCCAAATTCGCCATGTATGTAGCGGGCTTCGCCGGCGGATTTATTTTGGCCCATTACTAATACGCTGCTTTTAATCAGCGATTTTCTAAACGCAGTAGTTTGGCCTAAAAAACCTTTAATGGTTTTAGTATGGTTTTGGCAAAGCATGGTAGGCACAGGGTCCCACTTGGCGCTAAAATCAAACAGGGTAAAGTAGTCCAGCTCCTTTTGCACCGTGCGGCCAAAGTTGGCGTCTATATCGCTGTACTCATATTCGTAAGGGCTGGTGCGCAGGTGAAAGTTTTCGAAAGCAAAGCAGCGGTTAAAATCAAGTTTGTTTTGTGCATCGGGGTCTTGCGCATCGCCATCATACATTACGTCGCAAATATCGGTGCCCTCGGCAGCCATTGCAATATCGTAACTATCGGTAGCGCTGCACATGGCAAACATAAAGCCGCCACCAAACACAAAATCGCGTATGGTTTTAGCTACGGCCAGTTTCATTTGCGATACTTTGGTAAACCCTCTGCGTTTGGCGGTAGCCTCCTGGCTGGCTACATCATCCTGGTACCAGGGTGCGCCTCCATAGCTGGCATAAAATTTACCGTACTGGCCTGTAAAATCCTCGTGGTGCAGGTGTAGCCAATCATACAACAACAGTTTATTATCCAGCACCTCGTCGTCATAAACTACATCGTACGGTATCTCGGCATATTTAAGTACCATGGTTACGGCATCATCCCAGGGCAGTTTACTCTTTGGCGAGTATACTGCCACCTTAGGCGCCTTCTCCAGTTTCATTACGTCCATGTTCTTTTCGGGGTCGGCTATTTCGGCAAGTATGGCATTGTATTGTCCGCCGGCAATCACCTCAAAGCTAACGCCGCGCACCTTGCACTCGCTTTCTACTGCCGGCGCATAGGGTATCGAAAAGCTGCCGCCGCGGTAATTTAACAGCCAGTCTACTGTTACATTCTGCTTTAATACCCAATAGGCAATGCCGTAGGCCTTCAGGTGGTTAGCCTGGCTCTCATCCATAGGTATTAGCACCTGCGATGCAAACGAGCTTAACGATAGCAGGACAGATAAAAGTAAAGGCAATAGTTTTTTCATAAGGCGTTTTGCACCGTAAAGTTGAAGTAAATAAACCAATTTTTCATTTTAACGCCTGCGCTTTTGGTTTATTTTGTAAAAAACACGGTAGCTCTCCGTAAGAAGAAACCCTTTCATCGGATGAATGTTTTTGAATAACCCGGAGACTTCCGAAGTTTATCTGTTTCAAATGTTCCTCTATTTGGTTTAAGGCACGCTTTTTATCATAAAAAACTTCGGAAGTCTTGTATAGTCATTTTTGCATTATACCCCTTTACCTATCTCAATGCCTTAAGCCATAAAAAATGCGTTAAGTTTGCTTTACAGCTATGGGGTTACATTTATTATATAAAAGAGGGTTAGTTTCTGTTATTGTATTATTAATTGGGTTTGCCGCTATTGCTCAAACCAACATTAGTGGCATTATAAATAAGTATGCGGCTGTTACCACTATTAATTTCTGCAGCAACTCGGTGGTGGTAGCAAGCACTACCGGTTTTTCGGTAGGGCAAAAGGTAATGCTTATACAAATGAAAGGGGCTACCATAGACGCAAGCAATAACGCTGCCTTTGGAAATGTTACCAGCTATAATGGCTGCGGCAACTTCGAGATAAATGAAATAGACCTTATAACCGGCAACGTAATAGTTTTTAAATACGCTTTGCAACGCACTTACGAGGCATCAGGCGCCTTGCAGTTAGTATCGTTAGAGGAGTATACCAATGCCGTGGTTAATGCCCCTTTAACCGCCCAGGCCTGGGATGGCAGCACAGGTGGGGTGCTGTTGCTTAAAGCCAATACTCTAACTTTAAACGATTCTATAACCGTTAAGGGTAAGGGCTTTAGGGGCGCTGTTTACGAAAACGATGTGGCCGCCCAGGCTTGTTATAATAACGGCGTTGGCGGCTCGCAGGAGTATTATTGTGCCACTGTAGCCTGTGGAGCCCCTAAAGGAGAGGGTATAGGCTATGCGGGGTTTGTTTACGGCGCCGGCAAAAACGGTAGCGGCGGCGGCGGCGGCGACGACCACAACACCGGCGGCGGCGGCGGAAGTAACTATGGCGCCGGCGGTGCTGGTGGAAGGCGCACAAACACCGGTAATTTTTCGTGCCCGGGCCCTTTACCCGGTGTAGGCGGACAAGCTTTAACTTACAATACGGCCAGCAACAAAGTTTTTATGGGCGGTGGCGGTGGTGCCGGCGATGGTAATAACAACGAAGCTACCAGCGGTGCCAATGGCGGGGGTATAGTAATTATAATGGCCAACACCTTAGTCGGTAATGGCAAAAAAATAAATGCCAATGGCAATGCGGTAAATATTTTGGCCCGCAGCGATGGTGCAGGTGGCGGTGGCGCCGGTGGGTCTGTATTACTATATATAGATAGCTATACAGGTAATGTGCAGGTAAATGCCGTAGGCGGCGATGGCGGACTTTTAGATAATGGTGGCAGCAATTCGTTTTGTATGGGCCCCGGCGGCGGTGGGGGAGGAGGTGCCCTTTGGGTAAAAACAGCCAGTGTACCTGCTAACATAAACTTTATAGATACCGGCGGCTACCGGGGATGGGATAATTTTGGATTTGGGCCTCCGGCCTGCCCTTATGGCACTACCAATGGGTCACAATCCGGTGCGGTAGGTGGTAGTATTACCAACCTTACTATTACTACCGATACAGATCCTTTTGTAAAGCTGGAGGCTACTGCCTGCTGCGATACTACGGTATGCGCTGGTGCGGTTGTAAATATTACGGTTACCGATACGGCTACATATACCCCTTCTGTTATATGGAGCACGGGTGAAACTACCAATACTATTTCGCCGCAGGTTTTTGCTACCACTACTTACACCGTAAACGTAAGCGATAACCGCGGCTGTTTAATAGTGCGCACGGTTGATGTTACGGTACAAAATGCCTTGCCCAATGTAACCCTTTGCTGCGATACCGGTGTGTGCCTGGGCGCAACTGTACAGTTTACAACTACCGTTTCACCCGCAGGGCAGTATACTTATAATTGGAGCACCGGGGAAAGCAGTCCTGATATCACTAAAGCAATAGTATTCCCGAGAACTTTTACCGTAACGGTAACCGATGTTAATGGTTGCTCGGTAGCCAAGTCGGTAAGTGCTACGGTTTCTAATGCAGCCCTGCCGCTTACCGTTTGTTGCGATACTACAGTTTGTGCGGGCAGCCCGGTTACATTTACTGCTACGGTAGGTGGCTCCGGGCAGTTTAGCTATGTATGGAGCACCGGCGAAACTACACCTTCTGTAACTAAAGCAATATTAGGCCTACAGCAATATACTATTACAGCTACCGATGCTAACGGGTGTTCCGTTTCGGGTTCGGCACAGGCTTCGGTTAATAACATACCGCCACCATTAAGCGTTTGCTGCGATACTACTGTTTGCCCCGGTACGCCGGTTAATTTTTTAGCAACAGTTGCGGCACAAGGAACATTTACATACGCCTGGAGTAGTGGTAAAAGCACAGCTGCTGTTACGGAAGTAATTTTAGCAACCCGGCCGTATACCGTTACCGTTACCGATGTTAATGGTTGCTCTGCTTCTGCCTCGGCGTTTGCCACGGCTAACAATAACGGACCGCCGCTATCAGTTTGCTGTGATACATTGGTTTGTGCGGGTAGCCAGGTTAATTTTTCGGCTTCCTCTACTGTGTCTGTTACATATGTATGGAGCACAGGGCAAACAACGGCTGCAATTACTACACCGGTGGCTTCATCAACCGTTATTTATGTAACCGCCACCGATGCGAATGGCTGTGTAGGTATACAAGGCGTTAATGCCAATACGGTGAATGCCTACACCGTAATAACCGCAGTGCCCGATACAGCTATTAACGTGGGGCAGAGCGTGGAGCTAACGGCCAGTGGCAACCCGGCATTTACTTATACATGGTCGCCAACTACCGATTTAAGCAGTGGCTCTGTTTATAATCCGCTGGCATCTCCGGTTGCTACCACCACTTATTGCGTTACGGTTACCGATAACTATGGCTGCATCGCATCGGATTGCATCGATGTAAATGTGATACAGAAAGATATTGTGATTAAAGTGCCCGATGCATTTACCCCCAATGGCAACGATGCCGCTAATCATGTATTTACCATCTTCCCAATTGCCGATACACGCGTTGCGGAAGTGAAAATTTATAACCGTTGGGGCGAGGTTGTTTTCTCGGCACAAGGCAACGCGGCCTGGGATGGAACTTACCAGGGCAAGGCACAACCCGCCGGCGCGTATGTTTGCCGCATCATTTACGGCAGCGCTGCTGAGCCTGCCTCTAAAACGCTTACGAAGGATTTTCTTTTAATACGGTAGAATATAAATGCCTGTAATCAATCTAACCACCGAAATTAAAGCCCCCATAGGCGTTTGTTTCGACTTATCCCGAAGTATAGACCTGCACATGCTGTCTACCGCCAACACCGGCGAAAGGGCTATTGCCGGCCGCACAAGCGGGCTTATTGAAAAGGGCGAAACAGTAACCTGGCGAGCAAAGCATTTAGGTGTTTGGCAAAACCTTACTTCCATTATTACCGATTGTGTTTACCCCTCCTTTTTTGCCGATGAAATGGTAAAGGGCGCCTTCAAACGTTTCAGACATGAGCACAAGTTCGTGCAACAAGGCGATGTAACTATAATGACCGATTCATTTGATTTTGATTCTCCACTGGGTATACTGGGCCACCTTGCCAACAGGATTTTTCTTACAAAATATTTAGAAGGCTTTTTGTTGCAGCGTAACCAAACTATAAAGGCTATTGCAGAAAGCGGCGATGCAAATAATTATATCGGAAGTTAGAAAGTTCTTTAAGCATTCAGCGCCACCACCTCCAATTGCTTAGGCAAGGTAAAGAAGAACGTGCTGCCCTGGCCCTTAACCGATTCGGCCCAAATTTTACCGCCGTGTTTTTCAACCACTTTAGTGCATATACTTAAGCCAATACCGGTTCCCTGAAACTCATCATCGGTGTGCAGGCGCTTAAATATTTTAAATATCTGCTCGGCATATTGCTGTTCAAACCCAATTCCGTTATCGGCTATGCTAAACAGCCAGTCGCCGCCCTTATCCTGCACACCTACTTTTACCACCTTCTTTTCACTCAGGTTATACTTAATGCCGTTCTCTATGAGGTTTTGGAACAACTCTGTAACCATGGTGGCATTGCAGGTAATGGCAGGCAGTTCATCACACACTACAGTAGCATTGTTTTTATCAATAGTATCTTTTAGTCCGGCTAATACTTTTTGCACTATACCGTTAAGCGCTACATCCGGTGTCATACTTACTTCCTGTTCCAGCTTGCTGTACTGCAATATGTCACGTATCAGGTCGCTCATTTTATTAGCGCCCTCTATACTAAAGTTTACAAACTCCTGCGCGTCTTGCGGCAGCAGTTCATAGTGTTTTTTCTTTAACAGGCTCAGGTAAGAAATGATAGTTCTTATCGGCTGTTTCATATCGTGGCTTACTATGTAAGCAAACTCTTCCAGCTCTTTGTTGCTCTGTGCCAGGTTCTTCGCCTTCACTTCCAGCTCGTTTTGGGCGTCTTTCAGGTCGGTTACATCGCGTATAATCAAAAGGTATTCGTTGGCCTTAAATGGCGCTATAATCACTTTAAAATAGTTGCCCTTGTGGTAAGTGGTGTCGTGGTATTCAAACGAGGCCGATAAATCCGATTCTACTACTTCGTTCAGGGTATTGGTAAACAGGCCTGCGGTTTCGCCGGGTAGTACTTCAGTAAATGTTTTACCCATCAAATCAAAATCGGGTATATAAGGCTGCAGGGTGCTAAACTCATTACCGCCGGTAAACTCACCATCTTTGTTTATAATAAACAACCAATCCGGCAAGGCGCGTAAAATAAACTCGTTGGTTAACTGGGCCTCGTGCAGGCGCATTTCGGTGCGCAGGCGTGTAAAGGCATTGGCCACCATGTTACCTATCAGGCCGAAGAAATTACTTTGCACATGCTGCACGCTCTGGTCAAATACAAACACCACAAAACCGTTTACTATGTTGCCGCTTTGCAGTGGTATAAGGTAAAATACCTTACCCGGCATATCGCTTACGTTAATTACCTGAATCTCCTGCAACTGCTCGGGCAAAATAAAATGTCCGCGGCTCGATTTTTCGCCACGTATAGAGCGCAGAAAACCTATTAGCTGCTGGTTTATTTTTATTACCAGGTTAAAGTTTGGCTTAAGGTTATCGTTTTGGGCCTCAAACCACTGGTTAGTACTACGGAACTCATCGCTCAGTTTACCATGCATACGGTAAACCAGCACCCCATCGGCACGCAGTAAGCGGCCAAATTCACCCAACGCTATATCAATACCATGCTGTATTTCCGCACGGTCTACATTAATAAACTGGTTGCTGTGGCGTATCAGCATTTCTTCCACCACCATCTGCATCTTAATTTCTTCTTCCTGCTTTTTGCGCTCTTCTACATTGCGGGTTTCGGCAAACAGTAAAACATCCTGGCTGTTTTCGTGCGCAGCAAACGTGCTAAAAATACTTTCTACCCAAATAAAATTGCCATTGGCGCTTTTAAGGCGGTATTCCAGGCGCTGGCGGTCGTTTTTATTGGCAACTAATTGCCTTGCTATTTGCTGTATGCGTTCAAAATCTTCAGGCAGGCTTATTTCTTCAATCGATTTTTTTTGAATCTCATTCATCCGGTAACCGGTAAGTTCGCCGGCTGCCGGGTTAATGTAAACCACGCGCAGTTGATTATCCATTATCAATTGCGCATCGCGGGCGTTTTCGCTTATTACCTTAAACTGTATACTTACATCCGATGAAATTTGCGAAAACTTCATACGCTGCACATTAATCATAAAGTTACCAAACAGCACTATGCCAAACGTAAAAATCTGCATGGGCTCCATCAGCAGCGGGTGGTACCTTCGGTTCAGGTAAACAGCTATCGTAAAAAATAATATTTCGCCGGCCGAGTAGATAATCAGTTCGCGGCGCGAATCGAGGGCAAAGCTTATCAGCACAAACAAAATGTAGCTGAAAATCATATACATCATTTCACCCTTCAGCGCTTCTAACAACTCCGCCACCGGCAAATCGGGGTTTATATGCAAAAACATAGTGTTGATTGCATAGGCGTATATCACATTAAAGTTGAGGTAAAACAGAAAGAACTTAAATACCGGCGAAGTGTAGTTGCGGTATGTAGAGCCCTTTAACAGCGAAAGCACAATTACGGTAGTGCCTATTATAACCCCTGCTATCCATATAATGGCAGGGTCTTTGGCTTCTTCGCCGCTTAGCATCTCTACCACGTTGCCTACCAGCAAGCCCATTACCATAAAAGAAGCCACTACGCGCTCTTTCCAGTACGATTCACCCTTTATTCTCTCAAAAATATTTTTCAGCGGCATGGTTCCTTTCAGGATGTAAGTATAAACCTAAGCGAGTATATACGCGGTAACATCTTCACAGTTACATAAGGCACTAGCACAAAAAAATAGACGCCCTGTGGAAAACACTTGACAAAAGACGATAACACCACTATTTTGTTCTGGTAAAATACAAGTTATTACAGTAGTTCAATATAGCATGTAAACTGAATTAGAGCGTAGCTTTGTATTCCCAAACTTTATTACCTGAGATAAAAAAAGAAATTATGAAAAAAGAGTTTACCGATGTTATCAACAAAATCTTCAACAAGAACCGCGAGTTAGGTCTAATCCACGGTTCCACCCAGGATGAAGCCCTTGACGGAAAACACGTTACCGTAAGAGGGAACAAGATGGTTTACTACGGCTCTTGCAGCTACCTCGGCCTCGAAACCGATGAGCGGCTGAAAGCAGCAGCTATTGATGCAGTGCAGCGCTTCGGTTCTCAGTTCTCGTGCTCTCGTACCTTCCTTCAAATGGGAATGTATGAAGAAGTTGAGAATATGTTGGGAGAAATTTTCGGTAAGCCGGTTTTGCTGGCTCCAACTACCAGCTTAGGGCACATTTCTACTATACCGGTTATGCTGGGCGAAAGAGACGCCTGCATTGCCGACCAACAGGTACATAACAGCGTGCGCAACGCCATACAAATGGTAAAAGGCGATGGTTGCTATGTAGAAACCCTGCCGCACAACCGCATGGATTTACTTGAACAACGTATACAGGTTTTACAGGATAGCTACGACCGCATATTTTACTTTGCCGATGGTGTTTACAGCATGTATGGCGACACGGCCCCTTTTAAAGAAATATGGAAGTTGCTGGATAAATACCCTAACCTGCATTTTTATGTAGATGATGCACATGGTATGAGCTGGGCCGGTAAAAACGGCCGCGGTTTGGCGCTTAGTCGCATGCCGCACCACCCGCGTATGACGGTAGCTACCTCTTTAGCCAAAGGCTTTGCCAATTGCGGCGGCGCCCTGGTTTTTCATAACGAGGAAGAAAAGAACACCATTAAAAACTGCGGTAGCTCGTTTATCTTCTCTGGTCCGCTGCAGCCTGCCGTATTAGGCGCTACCATTGCTGCTGCTGCTATACACCTTAGCCCCGAGATTGAAACGCTGCAAAACGACCTGTATGAGCGTATGCTGTTTTTTGTTGAAAAATGCCGCCAGCTTGGCTTGCCATTAATCAGCAGCGAACTTACCCCTATCTTCTACATAGGCGTTGGCAAACCCGAAATAGGCTTTAAGCTATCGGAGATATTGAACAAAGAAGGTATGATGTTTAACCTGGCGCAGTTCCCGGCCGTATCAGTTAAAAATGCCGGTGTGCGTATTGCCCTTACTAACCACCACACCCTACAGGATATTAATAACCTGTTAGAAGCCCTGGCCCACCACCTGCCTAAGTTGGTAGAGCAGGATAACTACAGCTACGAAGAAATTTACAAAGCATTTGGTATGAAACAACCGGAAAAAGTACTGGTAGATTACCCACTGCGCAAAACAGCTTAACCTGTTTTATATCTTTATCTAAACAACAAAGGCACTCAATGGGTGCCTTTGTTGTTTCTGTTAACTAAGTTTTAGCCGTCTCTGCACTCTCCTGCATTTTCTCGGCTGTTTCTCCGTGCGAAACTGCATTTTGTATTGGCTGCCTGCCTTGGCGCACGAGGCTCAAAAGCGTTCAATAGGATTAATCCGTCTCGTGAACCCAAACGGGTTATCTTTGTAGGATTAGTAGAATTAAATTAATACATCAATCGCTTAAAGTATTAGCATACCGGTTTGGCAACGGCGGGCAAGTAGTGGTTTTTAATAAGAATTAAATGAGTGTAGAAAAAAACTCCGCGTTTGTAGTTAACGGCGATGTAATCACCGAAACTAAAACGGGCCACACCGGCAACATCAAAAAAACTGAGAACGGTTACGAAATAAGCCTTAACCCCTGTGCGCTTGTAGGTAACGATTTTAGCACGTTGCAACGCCGCATGAAAAACTGGTACTTTTTCACACAGCAGCGCAACAAAAACGGGCAGTAAATTTTGTCGTAATTAATTCTTTGCGTCTTCGCGCGTTCGTGGCTAATTTGCCTTTTGTATTCTCCTGTATTTCCCCGGCTGTTTCTCCGTGCGAAACTGTAGTTGGCATTGATTAATACTTTGTGTCTTCGCGCCTTCGTGGCTAGTTTGTCTTTGGCATTCTCCTGTATTTTCTCGGCTGTTTCTCCGTGCGAAACTGCAGTTGGCATTGATTAATACTTTGTGTCTTCGCGCCTTCGTGGCTAATTTGCCTTTGGTATTCTCCTGTATTTCCTCGGCTGTTTCTCTGTGCGAAACCGTAGTTGGCTGTTACCTCAACAACTTCGAACTCGCCAAATACTTGGCATCCGGGTAATACACAAACAGGCAGCTGCCATCTTTAATGGTATTTATTATCTGCTCGTGCAGGCCATATGGCACCGATGGACAACCAAAGCTACGGCCCAGGCGGCCACAGCTATTAATAAAGTTTTCGCATACGTAATTCGCTCCGTGTATTACTATCGAGCGCTCCTCGGCCTTATCATTAAAGCCAGGCTCGCGGCCCTCTAATTTAAGGCTAAGCCCATGCTCGCCAAAATAGGTCGACTTGGTGCTGTAAAAACCCAGGCTGCTTTTATGCGACTCCGGCTGATTGCTGAAAACTTTCGCAAACTCCTCACCGGTGTTTTTGCCATGCGCCACCAGGGTATTAAACAGCAGCTTGCCGTTCAGCATATCAATTATATACAGGCGCTTGTTATTGCTGCTTTGCGTAAAATCGCATATACTGATTATGTTTTTGCTTACCTCTCCGCGCAGCTTCATTTTCTCCCAACCCTTTACACTCAGGTTAAACGCCCTTTCGTTAAGGCCCAACTCTTTTAAATGCAGCTTGGTATAAACCGAACTTGGCAATTCGGCATAATTAGTCTCTACATGGTCCTCGGTAACCGGGGCCGTAGCAGAAATAAAAAACAGGGAAGAAAAAATAAATGCAACTAATACTGTAAACCTGAATAAACCCTTTTGGCGATTTTGCATAGTTGTAGTTTAGTTAGTTAAGCGATACGAATATAACGGTTCAGAGGTTCTAATCTTGTAGTGCAAACTGTTATTTAGCATTTGTTGCAGTCTATTATGTTAATATACTGCACATTGGCGCGCAACTGGCTGTTATTCCCTCTCCTAAAGGAGAGGGTTGGGGTGAGGTGGCTGTTGGCTGACTAAACTTGGTTGACGCTGGCTGCATAAGCACATAAAAAAAGCGCCCCGTTTGGGGCGCTTTCTATATATCCTTTTAGCTAAGCAGCAATTAAGCTTGTGCAGTAGCAGCTAATACGTGTATAAACTGACGGTCGTTTTTGCCTTTGGTAAACTTTACAACACCTGCTTCTACAGCAAAAATAGTGTGGTCTTTTCCAATCATTACGCCTTTACCAGGGTGCCATTGGGTACCGCGTTGACGGCAGATAATGTTACCAGGGATAGCGCTATCGCCACCAAAAATTTTAATGCCTAAACGTTTGCTGTGGCTATCGCGTCCGTTCTTTACTTTACCTTCCCCTTTTTTGTGTGCCATGACTTATTGAATTGAAAATTTTGTTGTTGAATGTTTGTTACGCTATGCTTTCAATAGAGATTTGAGTAAGCGACTGACGGTGGCCAATGGTCTTTTCGTAAGTCTTTCTTCTCTTCTTTTTGTAAATTCTTACTTTGTCATCTTTCAGGTGCTCAACTATTTTGGCATTTACCTTTACGCCTGCTACCGTAGGGGTTCCTACTGCTACAGTTCCGTTGTTATCGGTAAGCAAAACACGGTCAAACGATACCGCATCTCCTTCATTACCTTCCAGGCGGTGAACGTATAATTTCTTGCCGGCTTCTGCCTTAAACTGTTGTCCTGCTATTTCTACTATTGCGTACATATTTCTTAATTTGGGAGCGCAAATATAATGGTAGAAACCAAAAAAACAAATACTTTATTCACATAGTAGATAGATGTTTTCCTTCCTTCTCCATTTTATGGAGAAGGTGTCCGCCGCAGGCGAGACGGATGAGGCGGCTGTTTGGCTGTTAAAGTCCCTCCTTTAGGAGGGATTTAGGGAGGTTGGCTGTTGTCCCCTCTCCAAATAGATGTTTTCCTTCCTTCTCCATTTTATGGAGAAGGTGTCCGCCGCAGGCGAGACGGATGAGGCGGCTGTTTGGCTGTTAAAGTCCCTCCTTTAAGAGAGCCTGTCCCGATCTTTCATCGGGAGATTTAGGGAGGCGGCTGCTTCCCTTCTCCTAAAGGAGAAGGTGTCCCGACGCTCTGGTCGGGACGGATGAGGTGGCTGCTTTGGCTGTTAATGTCCCCCGCTGGCGGGGGTAGGGGGTGGATGTATTTGTATAAGCCTAAAGACCGAAACGAATAGGATATCAAAAGCTCATAAAATTCTAGACATTATTTCCTCTCGCCCTACTTGGCACCGCAATTGACAACCAAAAGCGTTATTTTTAACACCCTAATATTTTAGCTACCATGGATAAGAAGGATATGATGGATTTTTTGCAACAGCCTGTTAATGATGAAGATGTAGATTTTTTGCCTATTCTACCCGAAGAAGATATGGCCGATGGTAAAAAGCTGGATATTCCGGCTGTTTTACCCATCCTGCCTTTGCGCAACACAATTTTATTTCCGGGCGTGGTTTTGCCCATTACGGTAGGCCGCGATAAGAGTATTCTGGCTGTCAAAGAGGCATATAAGGCCAACAAGCTGATTGGCGTGGTCGGACAAACTGACGCAAATATCGAAGAGCCCGAGTTTAAAGATATTTTCCGCGTAGGCACCGTAGCGCAAATTTTGCGCATGATAAAAATGCCCGATGGCTCTACCACCGCCATAATACAGGGCCGCAACCGCTTTATTACTAAAGAGTTAGTGCAAAGCGAGCCTTTTATTAAAGCGGGTATCGAAGTTTTGCACGATATTTTGCCTATTAGCGATAAAGAGTTTGATGCCAGCATGATGAGCATTAAAGAGCTGGCCGGCAACATTATTAAAATAAACCCCCAAATACCCAGCGAGGCCGCCATTGTATTAAAAAACATCAATAGCCCCGTTACCCTTACCCACTTTATCAGCAGCAACCTCAATATCTCTATTGCCGAAAAGCAGGCCCTTTTAGAAATTGCCGACATGCGCGAGCGCGTTCGCTATGTGCTTGAGCACCTGAATAAGGAACTGCAGATGCTGGAAATGAAAAACCAGATACAGGGCAAGGTGCGGCAGGAAATTGATAAACAACAGCGCGATTACTTTTTAAGCCAGCAACTGAAGACAATACAGGATGAGCTGGGCATGAACTCGGCCGATAAAGATGTGCAGCGCCTGCGCGAAAAAGCCGAAAAAATGAACCTGCCTTTAAAAGCCAAGGAGCAGGTTACAAAAGAGCTGGATAAACTACAGCGCATGAACCCCGCCGCTGCCGAGTATTCGGTAGTGTTGAACTACGTTGATTTAATACTTGAATTGCCATGGGGCGTTTACACGCAGGATAACTTCGATATTAAACACGCCAAAAAGGTGCTCGATGCCGAGCAGTATGGTATAGATAAAGTGAAGGAGCGCATATTGGAATACCTGGCCGTGCTTAAACTAAAGGGCGATATGAAAAGCCCCATCCTGTGTTTGGTAGGCCCTCCGGGCGTTGGTAAAACATCGTTAGGGCAAAGCATTGCCAAGGCTTTAGGCCGCAAATATGTGCGCATTGCCTTAGGCGGTCTGCACGATGAAGCCGAAATACGTGGCCACCGCAAAACTTACATCGGCGCTATGCCGGGCCGTATTATTCAAAGCCTTAAAAAAGCCGGTAGCAGCAACGCCGTATTTATTTTAGATGAAATTGATAAAGTAGGAAACGATTATAAAGGCGACCCAAGCTCGGCTTTGCTGGAAGTGTTAGACCCCGAGCAGAACAATGCCTTTTACGATAACTACCTGGAACTGGAATACGATTTAAGCAAGGTGCTGTTTATTGCTACTGCCAACTCATTACAGACCATTCAGCCCGCTTTGCGCGACCGGATGGAGATTATACAAATAGAAGGCTACAGTATAGAAGAGAAGCAGCAAATAGCTAAACGCCACTTGCTGCCCCGCCAAATTGCTAACCACGGCCTTAAAACCAAACAGGTGCAAATTAGCGATAAGGTGCTGGAGCGCCTTATTGAAGATTACACCAAAGAGAGCGGTGTGCGCGAATTGGATAGGCAACTAGCCTCGGTAATGCGCAACATGGCCAAAAAGGTGGCTATGAAAGAGAAACACTCACCTACTATTAAAGATGATGATTTGGGCAAAATACTCGGGCCCGAAAAGTTTGATAAAAGCATTTATACGGAGGAGAACATACCCGGTGTATCGGTAGGCCTTGCCTGGACGCCGGTAGGAGGGGATATCCTCTTTATCGAATCTACTTTAAGCAAGGGCACCGGTAATGTTACCCTAACCGGTAACCTGGGCGATGTAATGAAAGAATCGGCTACTACGGCCCTTACCTTCTTAAAAGCCAACGCCGAAAAACTGGGCATTAACCCCGAAATTTTCAGCAAGGTAAATATACACCTGCACTTTCCCGAGGGTGCTGTGCCTAAAGATGGACCAAGTGCCGGTATTACCATCCTTACCTCACTGGCCTCGCTGTTTACCCAGCGCCGTGTAAAATCTTATTTGGCTATGACCGGTGAGATAACCCTGCGCGGCAAAGTAATGCCCGTAGGTGGTATTAAAGAGAAGATACTCGCCGCCAAGCGCGCCGGACTGAAAGAAATTATCATGTGCGACCGCAACCAAAAAGACGTAGAGCAAATAAACGCCGAATACATCAAAGGCATGAAATTCCACTTCATCAAAACCATGGACGAAGTAGTAGAACTAGCTCTGATGAAAAACAAAGTGAAAAATGGTATCGATATCGCTTCATTTTTAGTAAAGGAAGAAAAGTAGGGGCACCCCTCGCGGGTGCCCTGGGATTTGGTATTTATTTCTCCTCCTCCGCCGTTCCCACGGCGGTTTTTGAGGAGGTGTTTCATCCCGGTTTATCGGGAAGTGGTTGAACGAAGTGAAACCGAGGTGGTCGCGCGGTTGTTAAATTCCCCGCCTATTTTAGGAGGGGTGACCGCACAAGGCGGTCGGGGTGGTAATGTATTTTGCCCTTCGGCACATAAAACAACAAAGCCCTTTTATCTGCGGATAAGAGGGCTTTTTTTGTTTTATTCAAAAAAAATGTCTTAGCGCTTGTCCGCCGTAGGAGGAAGACTGATTCCGCTAGCTGTTCGTTACTTTTTCCTTGTCGTTCACATATTCTAAAATGTCACCTGGTTGACAGTCTAATGCTTTACAAATTGCTTCTAAGGTGCTAAAGCGAATTGCTTTTGCTTTTCCCGTCTTTAAAATAGAAAGATTAGATAATGTCAAATCTACTCTTTCCGAAAGTTCATTCAGAGAAATTTTCCGTCTTGCCATCATCACATCTAAGTTTACAATAATTGGCATAGCTACACGGTTAAATCGTTTTCGGTTTGAATATCTACTCCTTTTTTAAAAATAGTAGCAATAATATAGATTACAGCTCCCATTAAAACGAATGCTTGACTGTCTTCCCAAAATTGGTTCAGGTTATCGGTAACAAAACCGTAATGCATTAAATCTTTGGCTAACTGCCTGGCAATGTAACTTAACAGTCCAATTGAAAGGGTGAAATAACTAATTTGTGAAATTTGTCTTGCAACAAAAGTGTTGAACGGTTTTGATAAATCCATTTTATCCATTAGTCTAACAACTATGTAAAATAGGCAGGCTTTTAAAATTGAAATAGTTAGAATAAAACTATAGATACCGAAAAAAGCTAATCTACTGCCGTTATACATTTCAGTTAAGTCTAACTTTTGATAAAGATTTTGAACAAATTCAGGCTTATACAGACTGAAAAAGAAATTTACTAGTAAGGCTCCTGCTTCAATAGACAAGCCTACAAAAATAACCCAAGCCACAATGTATAAACCCCAAAATACGAAGTTGTTTGTTTTTGACATGTTGTTTTAAATTATACCGCAAAAATGATAAATATTTATCGATAAACAATAAATTATAAGCTTTTTGCAATAAATATTATTTATTTCTTCTTCCTTGTTCTGAGTGTTTTCACCGCCTGTCCGAACGGATTTTTCATCATGGTGGGCTCTGCGCGAAACAACTCAGAACTTATAATAAAATGGAGCCGTGCCAACCTTCGCTTTGAATTTAGGCTGTTCTGGTTCGCGCGGACTCTGCGAAACCCTGCAGGTATTAAGATGCCTGCTCCAATTTTTTCGAAGTGCTTTTCTTATGTCAGGCATTAGCAAAATGCACTACCCTTTGCGGAAGAGGTATTTCAATGCCTTCTTTTTCGAACGCTATTTTTATACGCATTCTTAGTTCGCCGGTCACATCCCATTGTTTTATGGGCTGTGTTTCTCCCAGTATTTTTACAACAATGGCCGAGGCGCTAAAATCGTCTATACGTAAAAACTGCGGCGCTTGTATAATAAAGGGTTTCCAGTTTTCATCGGCTGCAAGTTCATTACCCACCCGGTTAATGGTACTAATTAAATGCTCCATATTGGTATTGTAGCCAACACCAATATTTAAATTAACGCGTGCAAAATATTTGCTAAGGTTAGATACCTTTTTTATTTCACCATGGGGTATATGATGCACGGTGCCATCTAAATCGCGAATGGTAGTCATGCGCAAACTTATATCTTCAACTAACCCGCCCGTACCATCAAAATTTACTACATCGCCAATCCGGTATTGATTTTCGAGAATTATAAACATGCCCGAAATTACATCGCGTATTAAGTATTGTCCGCCAAAACCAACTGCAAGCCCCGCTATACCGGCACCGGCCAATATAGGCCCTATCATTATGCCCATTTCCTGCAAAATCATAAGCACCGACATTACCAGTATGGTAATTTTAGCCATACCGGTAAAAATACGTATCAGGGTATCTTCTCGTTTGGTTTCAGCCACCGGCGATAGCAGGTTATCGCTAACTATTGTTGCGCGTACTGCGCGGGTTATTAACCGCTCGGCAAGGCGGCTTAGCACATAAGCCACTATAGCTATAATAGCTATTTTAACCCCGTGCGATATAACCCAGGGTGTAAGTGTATTTACCCATTTTAGTAACTGTTGTTTCACTACTTTATTTTATACGGTGTTAGCATTTAGTATTTATACAGTACAGCCATTTGTAAATTCTCGCTTAAGTTTTTATAGCCTTGCAATACTTTTTTATTCCATTATTACCGGCACACTTAATACCGGCACTTCGGCCTGGTTAACCAGCATTTCATCATGTTTGCTTTGAAAAAGAGATAATGTGCCATGCTCTAACCTGCTGGCTACGGCTACTAATACCTCTTTATCTGTATTGCAAAATTTTAAAATTTCATTGCCATAGTTAATACCGTGGCTCATCTTGCGGGTGTATCTAACGCCTTTTGATGATAACATTTTGTCAACCTGCATAATATGTTCTTCCACCAGCCATGTTTTTCCTATATCAGCCGCTATACCCAATACCTGTATTTCAGCTTTAAAAATTTTAGCCAGGTAAATAATCTCATCGGCTTTTTGAAGTGTTACCGGCTCCTCATTTATAGGAAACAGTATTTTATTTATTTTCCGGAACTTCACGTTTTCATGCACGGTTAAAACCGGAATGTTGGATTGGCTTATAATTTTATAAGCGTTAGAACCTAAAATTCCTTCTACAAAACCTAATTTACCACTGGTGCCTACTACCATAATGTCGGCCGAATACAATAATGTTGCGCGCAAAATGTTTTCGTACAGCGAACCCTGCATAACATGCGATTCGGTGGCTATACGCTCTTTCGTGGCAATATCTTTTTCAATTTTCGACAATAGCTCCCGTGTACCTTCCAATATGGTTTGCGCGGTGGTTTTAAAATCTGCGATAGCAGAAGTAGACAGCGCTTCAACCACATTAAGTAGTATCAGGCTGGCTTTGCATTTGTTAGCCAAAGCAACTGCAAACTGCAGCGCATTTTGAGCGGCCGGCGAAAAATCAGTTAGGAACAATATTTTTTTAACGTAGTAATTATTCATAGCACATCTTGGGCAAACTATAGCGGTTATATGTTTGCTACTACAAAGATGCAGGGCAACCGCCGGTATAAATTTGATTTACATCAATAATTTAAAACAGGCAGTTTTTTTTACTGGATTCCCGATAAAAGAAGAAGTGCATCCGGGTTTAGCAGAAAAATGCTTTTACCCGAAACGCTTACCAATTTTCTTTCCTTAAAAAATTTTAAAGTTCTAACCAAATTTTCGAGCGAGGTGCCTGCATAATTTGCCAGGTCGGTGCGACTTATTTTTATTTCAGGCGCTACGTCCGTATCAGCGGGTTGCCTGTATTTTTCATTTAGTACAAGCAGTGCAAATGCCAATCTTTCTTTTATGCCCCGTTGGGCAAATAAATTAATGCGGTTAACTAAAACGGTAAACTCGTGGCTAAGGCTTTGCAGCAGCAAATTTGATAATGTAACCGAGGTGCGAAGCAGCTGCAAAAAACTATCGGCGGCAATAAACTCAAGTTCACAATCTTCCAGTGCTACCGCGTTTACGGGATGTAGTTCGTTGCTTAGCAAAGGCCTGAACCCAAATGCCTCGCTTTCGGCATATACAAATAAAATTTGCACACTTCCGTCATAGCTAACCTGTTCAATTTTAATTTTTCCTTTTCGTATTATGTAAACCCCGCGCGGGTTTTCGCGCATACTATATATTACCGCCTTTTTTTTGAACTTAAGAACCCTGATTGCATCTTTAACAAACTCCTGTTCTGCTATCGGTAGTTCCTTCCAATCTATTACCGAATTGAAATGATATCCGCTTAACGATTGTTCTGCACTGCTATTCAATTGTTCCATCACACTGCCTGTATTAGTTTAGCAAACCGGAAGTAAGATACACTAATATAACTGGTGTAAAAAAGATGTGGTTTGCGTAATAGTTTCAAACCGGTAGCGCGCCGTGCTGCTTCCCTTCCCTACCTTAAACGTATCGCCACCCCGCTCGTTTACAACTAAAAACATATCCTCATCTGTTTTATCATCGCCAATGGCAATGCAACACTCGTAATCGGTAAGCGTAAAAACCTGTTTAATGGCGTTGCCTTTGTTTATAGAGGCCGGTTTAACTTCCACCACTTTATTGCCGCTTAAAACGCTTGTGTTGGTGTTTTCAAGGTAAGTGTGCAACACGGCCATCAACTCGCGGGCCTTAATTTGCCCTGTATCCGGTTCAACATTGCGGTAATGCCAGGCCAGCGAAAATATTTTCTCTTCAACAAAGGCCCCGGGGCACCGGTCGGCAAAAAGAAGCATAATTTTTTTTACCTCTTCTTTCCAGCCCAGTGAGTCGGATATCAGTTCTTTCCATTCTTTTTTACGAAAGTAAGCACCGTGTTCCGCAATTAATGTTAAGGGTAAATGCCCAAACCATTTCTGCAATATGGCCTTATCGCGGCCGCTGGCTATGGCTACTTCATTTTTCGTATTAGCCGTAAGTTTTTCCAGTAATTCTAACACTTCGGCAGGGGGTACTGCCAGTTCCGGCGCTGATTGAAACTGCACTAGTGTGCCGTCGTAATCCAAAACTATTAACCGCTTTTTAGCATCGGCATAACGTTGCAACAGGTCTAACCGGTGGTTGTATTCAAAAGGTACGGTGTGCTTTTGTGTAACATGGCTGTTTAGCTCTGCCATAAAGCTATCGGCCCAGCGGTAAACATCGTGCTTTTTTATTTGCGCCTGCATGCTTACAATGCGCTCCTGCTGCTCCTGCTGTGGCATGCAAAGGGCCTGGTGTAGTTTTACGGCAATCTCCTGCTCATCCAAAGGGTTAAACAATAGTGCCTGGCTAAGTTCATTGGCTGCGCCTGTTAAATTACTAAGCATTAAAACGCCATCTGCATTTTTGCGCGAGGCTATAAATTCTTTCGCTACCAGGTTCATACCATCGCGTAATGGCGAAATAAGCGCTACATCGCACCCGGTGTAAAGCCCCAGCAAATCTTTATAATCTAACGATGAAAACTGAAAAACGATGGGTGTCCATTTATAATTACCCAGTTTGCCGTTAATGCTGCTTACCATCTCTTCAATCATCGATCGCCTTTCGGAATATTTTTTTACGGCCGTGCGCGAAGGAATTAACACCAAAATGAAAACTATTTTTCCGGTCCACTCGGGGTGTTCTTCTAAAAACCTTCTGTAGCCTCTAAGCCGGTTTAAAATGCCTTTTGTGTAGTCGAGCCGGTCTACCGAAAAAATGATCTTCATATCCGCATATTGCGCTCTGATACGGTGGCGTTCGGCTGCTACCGGTTGCTCATTATAGGCATTATGAAACTTATCAAAATCAATGCTTATAGGAAAAGCCCCTACCTTAATATTTCTGTTTTCGTGCAGTAATGCAAACTGCTTGTGCTGCAGGCCCTTGGTTTGTTTTACGCTTTCTAAAAAGTGCTGCACATAATCAAATGTGTGAAACCCTATAACATCGGCACCTAACATACCATCAATTATAAACTGCTTGCATTTTTTAGGCAGCAGCCTCAATAACTCATAGTTGGGAAAAGGTGTATGTAAAAAAAAGCCTATAGTTATATTGGGGTTTCGTTTGCGTAGCAGTGCCGCCAGCGGCAGCAAATGGTAATCGTGTATCCATACCACATCGCCGTTTTTAACCAGTTGTTGCGCTTTATCGGCTATCTGTTCATTGGCCTTTACAAAAGCTGAAAAATATTCATCGGTATACTCTACAAACGAAGGAAAATAGTGGAACAATGGCCACAACACCGAATTAGAAAAACCCTCGTAAAACAGCTTGTTTAGTTTTTCATTCAAAAATATGGGGTGTAAATTAAAACCGCCTTCGTATTGCTTGGCGCCCTTTTGCCATTCGCCTAACGAAAAATCAGCCACGCCTAACCATTTAAGGTTTAAACTGGCTTGCGGCAAAGCATTAAGTGCGCTTACCAAACCACCCGAAGAAAGTTTTAAAAGTATATCGGCCGAATGCTGAATAAACGACACAGGAAGGCGGTAGGTAATGTTTAATAACTCCATTTAGTTTGTTTTAAAAGTTAATAAATAATTCCGGTGCCTAATGGTACCTTAAAATGCTATAGGATAGCAGCGTGTATTTAATTGCCGGCGCATAGTTAGGAAAGATATAAGCTATAAAACTTGACATAAGTCAAACTATTTAGAACAGACAATTGCTTTTGCCAAATTATATCAATAGCGGTAAATACCTTCTTTAAAGTACTACCTTAGCAGGCATATTAAAATAGATGAATATACTCGACAACTTTCGATTAAAAGATGAACAGGAGTTAAGCGAAACTGTAATTGCTAATATTTCGGCCAACGTAGTATTTAAAGGCACAAACCTTTGGATTCTTGTATTCGCAATTTTTATAGCCTCGCTTGGTTTAAATATTAACTCAACTGCGGTAATAATAGGCGCTATGCTTATTTCCCCTTTAATGGGCCCTATAATGGGGCTGGGTATGGGCATGGCAATAAACGACCTGGCCCTACTAAGAAAGGCCTGGACAAATTATTTGTTTGCAGCAGTGGCCGGACTTATTACCTCCACCATTTATTTTTTATTGTCGCCTATTAACGAAGCTCACTCCGAAATTTTGGCACGTACCGCGCCTAATATTTACGATGTGCTTATAGCGTTCTTTGGTGGCCTTGCCGGTATTTTGGCTATGAGTAGCCGGCAAAAGGGAAATGTAATACCGGGGGTAGCTATTGCAACAGCCTTAATGCCACCTTTATGTACGGCGGGTTATGGTTTAGCTACATTACAGTTTAGTTTCTTTTTTGGTGCGTTTTACCTGTTTATTATAAATACGGTATTTATTGCATTAGCCACGCTTTTAACAGCCAGGTTCCTCAAATTTCCCTTTAAAACTTTACCGGCTAAAAGCGATGAAAAGAAGGCACAACGAATTGTGTGGGCTATAGTGGTTGTTACTGTTTTGCCCAGTATTTATTTCGGATACGACATCGTGCAGCAAAACAAGTTTCAGCAAAAAGCTAAACGCTTTATTGAAAATGAAGGGGCATTTCCAAACGACTACTTGCTGAAAAAAACAGTAGATGCTAAAAAGAAAACAATAACGCTCACCTATGGTGGGGAATATATTGAGCCGCAGAAAATTGAGACACTAAAAAGTAAACTACCGATGTATGATTTGAGCGGTTCTACATTAGAAATACAGCAGGGCTTTTCGTACCTGAAAGATAACGGCGAAATAGATAAGCAAAGCAGTAATCTTTCGCTGGCTATAACCGAAAAAGAATCTCAAATCTATAATTACAAATTGCGCTTAGATAGTATTGCCAATGAGAAGGCACTGGCGCAGCAGGTATATAAGGAACTGAAAGTACAGTATCCGGCAATTAAAAGTTGTGTTTTGCAAATAGCCATGGTAAATACCGATAGTACTTCAAAACCACAATGGGTGGCAATAATTGATAGCAGGCAAAAATTTGATAGCAGGCAAAAGCTAAAAATTGGAGAGTGGCTTAAAGTACGCATTAACTCAACTAACCTTAAAACGTATTTTTAATTATGATGATTGCTGCCATTGTTATTTTTATTATTGGCTACCTGGCCATAGCCTTCGAACATCCCTTAAAGGTAGATAAGGCCGCTGCCGCCCTGGTAACCGGAGTGCTTTGCTGGACCTTATATATTTTGAGCGGGGTTGACCGCGAAGTAGCGCTTGAACAGCTTTACCACCACCTTAGCGAAACCGCGGGCATATTGTTTTTTTTAATGGGCGCCATGACGATTGTTGAGCTTATAGACAGCCACAGCGGATTTATACTTATAACCGACCGTATTAAAACTACCAGTAAAGTAAAGTTGCTGTGGATTATTGCAGGCATCACCTTTTTTGCATCCGCTTTGCTCGATAATCTTACTACCGCCATAGTTATGACTTCGCTGATAGCAAAACTTTTGGAAGAAAAAGAGGATAGGCTTTGGTTTACCGGCATGATAATTATTGCCGCCAATGCCGGCGGAGCATTTTCGCCCTTGGGCGATGTAACTACCACCATGCTTTGGATTGGAGGGCAAATAACGGCCCAAAACATTATGCTGCAGCTATTTTTGCCCAGCCTTATAGTATGCCTGTTGCCTTTGGCTATTATAAGCCCCCGGTTCCGCAACCAAAAAATAAAGCCGAAGGAAGAAGAGGAAATTACAGTTGAAAGAAAAGAAGCGAAAATAATTTTGGTAAGCGGGGTGTTGCTGCTTCTATCGGTACCGGTATTTAAAATACTAACCCATCTGCCGCCTTTTATGGGTATTTTACTGGCCATGGGCATACTTTGGATTATTGTATCGCTTATGCACTTTAGTAAGCCTTCCAGCGAAAAACACAATTTAACCGTTACCCACGCGCTCGAAAAGATTGATACACCCAGTATTCTTTTCTTTCTTGGTATATTGTTAGCGGTTTCGGCGCTCCAGTCGTTTGGTTTACTTAAAATTTTGGCCGATGCACTTGATCAGTCATTAGGCAATGTTTACCTCATTGGTGCAGCATTAGGGTTAATTTCTTCTATAATTGATAATGTACCCATTGTTGCTGCGGCGCAAGGCATGTATACGCTTTCAACTTACCCTACCGACCACCATTTTTGGGAATTTCTGGCCCTTACTGCCGGCACCGGCGGCAGTGCTATTATTATCGGGTCCGCCGCAGGTGTTGCCGCAATGGGCATTGAAAAAATAGACTTTATGTGGTACTTAAAAAACATCTCATGGATTGCAATTGTCGGTTTTGTTGCGGGCATGGCAACATACATTGCACAGGTAAATATTTTCGGCCTTTAATTAACCATTATTTCATATCTTTGTATGAGTTTTAAGTTCTTTGATTTAATGGTTTTCTATACCTGGGGCGAGCGCCCGATTTGACAACTTTTCTCTCATTTGTCAAATCTAAATTGGACAAATCCTAAAACAGTGTCTTGTCCTGAAATAGGTTGACAAAAAGTTGACACTAAATTTGCGACAAAATGAGTTACTACCAAAAAGAAGCGGTTATCCGGGAATACCTACAAGGCGGTATAAGCTGCCGGAAACTGGCTAAAAAATATGGGATAAGCCATGCTACCATAGCCAGATGGGTAAAAAGTGTGATAGCCCCCTATGAACAGAAGTTAAAGTGGGAAAAGCCGGTCATAGAGCAGGTTACCACACAGCCTTTACCTAATGATGTAGAGCAACTCCAGGAAGAATTGCGCAAGGCGCAATTGCATAATAAGCTATTGAATGCTATGCTGGATATAGGCAAGGAGCAATACGGGATTGATTTACGAAAAAAAGCTGGCACCAAGCGGTCACGCGAGTAGAACAAACTGAGCCTCGCTGTTTAGCGCAGCTTTGTTCACTGCTTGGTTATAGCAGGCAAGCTTTTTATCAATACCAAAAGGATTGTGAGAAACAGGCTTTGCAAGAAGACTTAATCGTGCAAAGAGTGGTTCAAATCCGTCAGAGCCAACGATGTGTAGGTGGGCGAAAGCTATTACTTATGATGAATGATTTTTTAGAGCAACACCAAATTCAAATAGGAAGAGATGCCCTCTTTGAGGTATTGCGCGAAAACGCGCTACTAGTGCGAAGGCGCAAGCGTAAAACACCACGAACCACATGGAGCAACCATTGGTTCAGGCGGCATCCTTACCGGGTAAAGGATTTTATTCCTACAACTCCCGGGCAACTTTGGGTAAGCGATGTTACTTATATACGGGTGCAGGAACATTTTGCCTATCTAAGTCTCATAACCGATGCCTATTCGCATAAGATAGTGGGGTTTTGCCTTTCAAAAGACTTAGGTACAGCGGGATGTGTAAACGCCTTAAAAATGGCTTTGCAATTTAATCTCAGGCAAAAAAAATTAATTCATCATTCCGACCGGGGTGTTCAATATTGCTGCAATGATTACGTAGCGATTTTGGAAAATGAAAACATACTTATCAGTATGACTCCGGACGGTGATCCAAGAAAAAATGCAATTGCGGAGAGGATAAATGGCATTCTCAAAGGTGAATTACTACAACTCGCGTATAGTTCTTTTGAGGAGGCCAGCCAAGGCATTTATAACGCAGTTACCATTTATAACAACCAACGTCTGCATTCCAGCATTGACATGCTTACCCCGCAGGAGGCACATCGCCTTGAAGGAGAAATTAAAAGACGCTGGAAAACCTACTATAAAAAGCGAAAGGAGGCGCCACTACCGATGATTTAAGTTTTTGAAGGCATATTAGGCTGCAGAGTAAAAAATATGGCTTAGCAATAATGCCAAGCCATCAACGATTACTCGTCAGCCGAGGATTTATCCCTGGTGAGTTGCTCTTCAGCATTGCTCACTTCCGTTTCCTCCTCGCCACAAATGTAAAGGGAATGCAGGACTAATTTATATTTGTAAACCTATTACAGGATTAAGGCCTAAATGTGTCAACTTTTTTCAGGACGACACACAGGTTGACAAAAGTGTTACACTGTTACACTAGGTTTTTGCATCAGTTTTTTGATTAGCAACAGCTTAAGCCAAAGTGCTACAAAAAAAATGTAAACTGTAACACCTTCGGCTTACTGCGCTGCACTCGGTTAAAAATAGGTGCAAAAAAGGTTGCAATTTTATACGGCCTTTATTCAGTTTAAAGCCGCACAAAGTATTGATAATAAGGATGTTTTAGGTCGCTAAATAACCCACAAAAGGTAGGCAGAAAAGTAGGCAGTTTTTTCTCCTCCTTCGCCGCTACCTGTTTCATCCCGATTTTTTATCGGGAGCGGCGGTTTTCAAGGAGGAGTGGTCGAGCGAAGCAAGACCGAGGTGGTCTTGGCTTAAAGGCCTTCCCCTCATAAGCCCTGAAAGGGCGCAGTATGTCAACAAAGGGTGTAGCCCTTTGGTTATACTGGCATTTGTTAAAATAAAATCATGGTTAACATGCAAAAATCAAATAGTTGGTAATAAGCCATTTAAAAGGTTAACACCCGAAAATATGTTAACCATGATTGGTTTTTAACAGTTCAGTGTTTGAGGTGGATTCGCTCTTTCTCTTCCGCAGGTTCATCGGGGCGAGAGCCCTTAAAGGAACTCAAAAAGTAGGCAGAAATGAGCTCTTAGGTTTGTATTCTCTAACAACCCACAACCGGCAACTCTCAACTGCGCCTACCTCGCTCTCTGCATCACTGCCTCATACAACACTATACCCGTACTAACCGATACATTCAGCGATTCCGTTTTACCCACCATAGGTATCCGCACCCGCTCATCGCATTGCTTCAGTATGTCTTTGCTTATACCGTAGCCTTCGGCACCCATTACAATAGCGCAGGGCACCGTAAAGTCGGCCTTGCCAATCTCCGAGGAGTTTTTCATTTCAGTTCCGTAAATGCGTATGCCGTTCGTCTTTAAAAAGTCGATGGCGTTAGCTAAACTCTTTTCGCGGCATACCAGCACGCGCTTAAGCGCACCGGCGCTGCTATCCATAGCCTGGCTATTAATTTGCGCCGAGCCCTGCGACGGCACTATAATAGCATGGGCACCCAAACACTCTACCGAGCGGGCAATAGCGCCAAAATTACCTACATCGGTTACCCCATCCAGTATTACAAATAAAGGTGTTTGGCCCTTCTCGTAAACACTGCTTAGCACATCATCTATCGTATAGTAATCTATAATAGATAAAAAGCCCACCACGCCCTGCAGGTCAGCATCGCGGTGCTTGCTGTATTTTTTGGCAACGGCCTCTAGTTTTTCTTTAGGCACATTTTGCGTAGGCGTTTCGGTTTGCTGCGCCAGCTTATAAATTTCGGTTACCTCTTCACCGGCGGCACTTTTAAGCAGCAATATTTTATCAAATCGCTTACCGGCCTTAAAAGCTTCTAAAATGGGCTTGCGGCCAAATACGCAAAAGTGTTGTTTGTGTTGTTTCATAAAGTAGCTATAAAAACTAGCAGGCGCAATATAGGCCGTTCCCACGGAACTCAAATACATTTTATTGCACTCCGCCGCGTTTAAACCCGTAGTTATTCGGAAGATGAAACAGGCGGCACCTCCGGTGCGCAATTGAGGCAATTGGTTTTTTCTACAAACAGGCGACCACTACGTGGTGTTAATTGCCATTTAAAACTGCATTGTATTTTGCTCCGGAGGAGCCATCTGTTTGTAGAAATAAATAGAATAGAATTTTGCGCACCGGAGGTGCCGCCTATAGTTGTTGGAAACCTCTTTTGGGTTGGCTAAACTACGCAAATGTCACACTGAGCGTAGTCGAAGTGCGGCATTTGCGCGGGCGGAAGCACTTGTCTTCGACTCCGCTCAGACTGACATGCTTCCTTGGAATTCTTACTGCCGCCGTTGCACAATACAAATGCAATACGCACCATTTCTACGGAACTTAGCGCCTTTTTATTGTAATCGCTCTGTTGAAACAGGGCGTTACAACATGCACCGAACCTACGGCTCTAATAAGTTCCGTAGGAACGATTCATTTTGTAGCCCCGGACTTTAGTCCGGGGTATGCATAAATTGAATCTTAAGTTCCGTAGGAACGACCCATATTGACTAACCCGTGTGTATGAACATCTGCTAACCCAACCGGAAATAAAAAAAGCATGTCAATCTTTCAACTGACATGCTTTTCTAAAATTCCTAAACTAATTTTTACTGCTTAGGCATTTGCACAAAACTCATCCGGTAATCCTGGAAGGTCTTATCCACTTTGGCATTAAATTCAGGGTCCTCATATTTCTTTGCAGTAAGGGTGAGTTCCTGCATAATGTAAAGCTGTTCGCGCACCTCGCGGCGTTCCATAAAGGCACCTTGCTGCAGGCTGGCTAAATAAGCCATATCGCCGGCATCGCTGGCTTGCTTAAGCGAGTACGCATAAACCGTTTTGTAGTAGTCTAACTCATCCTTGGCTTTATCAAGCATTTCGGTAAGCAGGGCGCGGCCCTTCTCTTTCTGGTCGGCCTGGTAATAAACTTCAGGATAGCTGTAATCAAACACCGAGTGTTCAACACGGTCGGCAGGCATTACCTTAAGCGAGTAATCAATTACCTCGGCTGCTTTTTGCTTCTCGCCTTTTTCAACCAGGGCTTGTGCCAGGCGGCCAAAGTTACCACGTATGTTTACGGTCATACGCAGGGTGTTCTCATCCAGGTAAATATTCTTATTCTCGGCAATGTTCGCAAACTTGAATTTCTTCATCATGTTCTCATACATCACATCGGCACGTACCGGAGCGCTGTATGGGCTGTTGCTTGGGTTAATTTTAGGCACTACACGGTAAGTTAAGCCTTCCAGCTGGAAGTATTTCTCTAAGCCCATGTAAGCCTCCGGCGCTACCGATACCGCAAAGTAAATAGGGCGCTCCATAATGTTGTTGGCCACTATATCCAGGGTAAGCAGGTCGTTCTTCATCAGGGCGCTGTTATCAATGCTCCAAACTAAACGCGACACCAGCTGGCCGTAATCATCCGGCGAAATCATGTTCATGTCCTTTGCCTTGTTGGTATCAATTTCTACCATAAAGGTGCGGGCCGGCAGGTAGTTTTCGCTTTCGCCGTTCTGGTAGTTTACCTTATCGCGCGGGTCTTCGCTGGCAATAAAGGTCATTATGCGTTTTAAATCTACAGCAGCGCCTTCGGGTATGCGTGCATCTTGCTTGTAGCGCACTACATCGCGGCGGTTGCCCTGGTATTGCTCGGGCTTAAAGCTAAGCTTAAGCGGGGCAGCATCGTTGGTTTTGTAGTTAAGCTGCTTAATATACCAATCAACACCCAATAGCGATAGGTTGATGATGCGGATATCGGGGCGTATACCTTCAGTCTCTTGCGCATACCAAAGCGGGTAAGTATCGTTATCGCCTTGTGTAAATAAGATGGCGTTAGGAGCACAGCTTTCCAGGTAATCAATAGCGAAATCGCGTGCCGGGTAACGGCCGTGGCGGGTGTGGTCGTCCCAACCCTGGCTACCCATTAAAAACGGCGCCGAGGCACATAATACTACTGCACCAATAGCACTTGGCACTGCAGGTAAGCGTTTCTTTAAAAAGTCTATTATAGCCACTACCCCAAAGCCCATCCACATGGTAAAGGTTAAGAAGGAACAGGCAATAGCATAATCGCGCTCTCTCGGCTCTATCGGCGGTTCGTTTTGGTAAACAATTTGTAAAAAGCCGGTGGTTCCAAATAGCACCAATATTATCCAAAACGTTTTTTCATCCTTAAACAGCGTGTATATAAGGCCTATTAAGCCAAGTATAAACGGTAGCATAAAGAACTTGTTCTGGGCCTTGTTGGCCATCATCGATTTAGATAAGTTTTCCTGCGGCCACTCGGGCGTGTAAAATTTATGCAGGTTATCGATAAACGGAATGCCCGAAATCCAACGGCCATCGTCGTTACCGTAAGTTCCCTGTATATCATTTTGGCGGCCTGCAAAGTTCCAGAAGAAGTAACGGAAATACATATAACCTATCTGGTACTTAAAGAAGAAGTTCAGGTTATCGCTAAAGTGAATATTATCTTTAACGTAATACTGCCCGGCGCCATCTTTATTAAGGCTGGCTGCATAATCGTTCGCTTGTTTAAGGCCGTTAGGAGGGAAGGTTTTAGCCACCGTTTTGGTAGCGCGGTCAACCACATTGTATTCGGGGTTTAACCAGGCACGGTAACCGGCTTTTTTGCCTTCCTCTTGCCAAAAACCAAGGCGCGGAAACAACATCAACACCTCATCGCGGTATTTGTAATCCTGTTTAGGGCCTGCGTAAACGTATTGCTTTTTAGCCTCGTCTTTTTCCCAGCGCTCGCCGGTTTGCACGTAGTCTTCAATATCGTAACTGGTGCAGGTATAGTCCGGTCCTTTTAATAAAGGGCGGTCGCCGTATTGCTCACGGTCAACATACGATTTTATGCTGAACGGATCTACCGGGCGGTTCATGTTAATTGGCGGATTGGCAACCGCGCGAATAGGCACCATCAGGTAGCTCATATAGCCTATATAAGAGAAGGCTATGGAAAGCATGGCTATGTTTAAAAGCCTCCGCGATTCGTAGCCCGAACGGTAAGCGTAATAAACGGCCACCAAAAACAGGGCGCGTATAAATTTAGCAGTAAAGCTATCGGTAATTATAAACCCTACAAGCACATATAACCCGGTTACCGACATAGCGATAATAAAATCGGTGCGGCTGCCGGTTTGCGTATAGCGCAATATGGCAAACAACATGGCCACCAGCAATAGCAAACCTATAATAACACCGTAGTTAAATGGCAGGCCTACGGTATTTACAAAAAACAAATCCATACCCGCCAGGTAGCTTTGGGTAAACGATATAATAAACTTCATGTAAACCCCCAGTATTAGGAAACCGATAGCAGCAGCCGCTATCCAGCCCGAAAGGGTGGTTTTAAAGCGCTTATAGTAGTATACCATCGAAATAGCTGGTATAGCCAGCAAGCTTAATAAGTGCACGCCTATCGAAAGGCCCGTCATGTAGGCAATTAGCACCAGCCAGTGGTCAGCGTATTTGCTATCATCGGCATCCCATTTCATAATGGCCCAGAAAATAAGCGACATAAAGAACTGCGATAAGGCGTAAACCTCACCCTCTACAGCGCTAAACCAAAGCGAATCGAGGAAAGTGCAGCTGGCGGCAGCTACCAAACCGGCGCCTATTACGGTAATAACGTTGGCGGTGCTGTAATCGTCGCCTTTAATAACAAACTTGCGGGCAAGGGCGGTAACAGTCCAAAAGGTAAACATTACCGAGCCTGCAGTAGCCAGGGCGCTCATTAAGTTAATGCTAATGGCCACATTGCCTCCACTTCCGTTAACCAAAGGGTCGCCGCCGCTAAATAGGGTAAAAATACGGCCCAACATTAAAAAGAAGGGGGCACCCGGCGGGTGAACTACCTGTAACTTAAAGCAACCTGAAATAAACTCGCCGCAATCCCAAAAACTTCCGGTGCTCTCCATGGTCATGGAATAAACCACGGCCGCAAATATGAAAGAGAGCCATCCGAAGACGTTGTTAATTAATTTGTATCGGTTCATAATTATGCTTGTATGCGCCCGTTTAGTATCGGGCGGGCGTAAAAGTATTAAAATACACGAAAGACAGAAGAACGTTCGGTTAACTATAATACCCCACGGGCGCCGAAGTAACAAACACACTAAAATTTTGAAAGAAGTTTGCAAAAGTTTAAAGGATAATTAGTTTTGCGCTCCGTTTCTGTAAAATGAAACATTGGCCCATCGTCTAATGGCAGGACTACAGATTTTGGTTCTGTGTATGTTGGTTCGAATCCAGCTGGGCCAACAACAAAATCCGCTTCTCGTAAGAGAGCGGATTTTTTGTTTTTTAAGGGAAGCCAAGCTTGCTTGATGCTTCCCTTAAAAAACAAAAAATAAGCAGTCTGCCTTAGCAGACGCGGATTTTGTTGTTGAGGCCCCCCCCCCGTAGCGCCTGGATCGACGAAGTCAATCCAAGGGAGCTAATAGAATAATCAGTTGCATGAAAATAGAGTGGATTTTTATGTAGAAAAGCATGTTTGCATCTGCATCACTTAACTTTTTTCAGTTTTGTTTGAGTCGTTGCAAACTGCTTTTGTTTTTTATTCAATTAAGCTAAACAATCTATTTAACAGGATAGAATGGAGGTCAATCAGAGAAAAAACAAGCGTAATCCATTGGGTATTTATCCCTTAGAAAATTTTTAAATTCCTCTGTACATTTACTTGCAAGAATTTTTTTGAATTCCGCAATTCCCTTACCCTCTTTCCAAAGTTTTGCATGTCTTTCCAGAAAGTTCATTTTGGCTTTCTCCGCATTATCCTCCTTAAAGTTAAAATACTTAAGCGTGAAATTCGGATATTGTTTTTCTCTAGGTTTAATAAGTCCTTCAGATTCTATACGTAACCACTCTTGGTGCTTATTGTCAATAAACATATATGCTAGCGGCCATTCTTCGGATGTATCCTTAGTATTAGTAGCATCAATATAAAATTTAGGTTCGGCTTTACTATTCATTCCCCCATTTGCCAACTCTTCTTCCATCAACTTAACTGCCTTTAATGTGGTTATCAGATATTTGAAATCATCTTCTCTTGAGTCCAATTTATTTTCTTTCACATAAACTACCCTTGCAACTTTTGCATTCTTTTCAGTTACCGCTTTTATAGAATTCTGCATAAACTCTGGGCTTCCTAAGTTATCATCACTTCCCCAAATCTCTGGAAGAGTGACTACATAATATTCATAGCCTCCCTGCATCATTTCTATTAAGTGCCCATATACTTCTGCGAGATACGAGAATTTATCTTTAGCCTCTAAGGTCACCTCCTTGTTTACCAGATTCTTCATCCTATAATTTTCCCGCTTGAATCGCCAAAGTAGGAACATCATCTGTAGGTCGCTCATTCGATGATTGCGCAAATACCTCGTGCTGTTATATATGAGTTCCAAAATTTTTGAAGCCTCATAACTTAGATTATCATTATGTTTACTATCGGGATATACCTTACAAAATTTGAGCAAGTCATTAAACAGTGCTTTGAACTGCGCTATTAGTAGTTTATCAGAAATTGCTATTGAACCTTTACCTTCCGGGTTGTGATGAAAAACCACTTCTTTTTCCGTTCTGCTAAATTCAAAAATAACGAACCCGAAATGCTCATCCACACCTTCTAAGAGAGATTCAAGGTGAGTTTTCATTTCATCTTTGTTTTCAGGAACTAATACGCGTATGCCATAATCTGATTGTGATTTCCAATATGTTTTCGACTTTTCATCATCCATGCCTTCATAAGGAAGAAAAATTCTGCTTACACTGACCCTGTTTTTTATTGCCAATTTGTTTAGATCTACCCATATTTGATGCCTATCCCATTCTTTCTTTCTACATACAGCATATACTACTCCATGTTCAGAATCAATCATTTTTCGGATACATTTTTCCAGGTATGAATTGTATTCAGATATACTGTTAAAAGATTTTCCTTTTACAGGGTTAATTAATTCTACCACAGAGTTTTCTGTGGATTCATAGAGCATTTTAGCTATGTGTCTTTGAGCATGACTTAGTTTTTTATTTTCTTTGGCTTTTACTAAAGGGTCACGTTGCCCCTCTATGTGTTTTCCTATTTCCTCTAGGTTTTTGTTAGTCGTTTTTACGTAACCAACCAAGAGCCAAAAAACGGTGGAAAATGTAAACCCAGCTATGCCAAAGGCAACATATAGCTTGGTGTATATATCAATTCCATTACCGAAGTAGTTGACAAAACCGGTTAGCAGTCCGCCTAAAAGGATAAGCAGTACTATACCTTTTTCTACCCCTGATTCTCTAACCGTTTCAAGTAAAGCACTTAGTTTTTTAAAGCTTTTTTCGTGAGGATTGTCTTCGTTGTTTTGCAACTTTTTTTCCGCTTTCTTATCTTCGGACGTTTTGATATACCACAACGCCAGAAAGAACAGCATTGTGAAAAATATACCTGCTACGAGATGAATGTACGAACTACTCTCTTCTTTCGCATTTGAATTGTTATTAATAGTTCCAATGGTGATAGTATTTACACTTGTAATTTTTTTTGAGCTATCGGAATATCCAAGTGAATCCTTACTATCCATAATGACCCCATTAATATTTTGAGCATAAACAATCGAACATAAAATGATGCTCAGAAATATATTAGAAAGGATCAATTTGGTTTTTTGCATATTAAATTTTGTTTATGGCGTAATTTTCTACACCAAATTCATAATAAATAAATGTTTAATGCAAATAACTCTACATAAAGCCATTAAAACAATCACCGAATCGGTGATATCTTGTTAAAAAATTAAACATGCCGGTATTAACGGGCGTGATTAAAAGTGCAACAGTTTGTTCTGTTGTTTAAGCCCCCGGCGCTCTGGCAGACTAAGCCAATCCAGTTTTAGAACACTCCCAGCAATAACTCAAATTACCTGTTTTTAATTTTGTTTAACTTTCTGCGAACAAAAGTTAAACAATGTTGTTATATTCCTATTATATAACCCCAAAAATAGGAACCATGATTCGTTTATTCAGTTTTATTATCCCGGCAATTATTGCCCTTTCTTCATGCACAAGTGCTAATAACTGTCCGGCAGTTACTACCGACCCAACTGCCAACAAAGCCCAGTTTTTAGGCGATTGGTACGAAATAGGCAGTATCCCTCAGTTTTTTAATGTTGGGTGCAATTGTACCAAAGCAACTTACACCGATAATGGTACCAACATTCTGGTAACGAATAGTTGCCGCTTAGGTGGAGCTACCATTGGAGTTCCCAACGTTATTAACGGAACTGCTACTGTTCCTAATCCTTCCGATTTTAGTAAACTTAAAGTAAAGTTCCCAACTGCACCGGTAGCTGCCGATTACTGGATAATTTATTTCGACCCTAACGGACAGAATATGTTGGTAGGCGATCCAAATAAGTCATCTCTGTTTGTGTTAAGCCGCAGCAGAACCATGAGCAACGCTACTTATAACAGCATACTGGCCAGAGCAATTCCGTTTTGCTACAACATCAATAAGGTAAAGAAGACAGATCAGATATCTTGTACCAATTGATTTTGAAATTAAAGCTGTACTTGATTAGAAGTTAATTGCCTTTTCAAAAGCCTAAAGAAGTAAGTTCTTTCGTTTTGTATGAAGACCAATAACAAAATCCGCTTCCATAAAGGAGCGGATTTTGTGCTGAAGCTCCCTAGTAGCGTTTGGATTACTCGGAAACAATGCTCGCAATAACCTTAGACATCAGCATGGTAGATGAAGTTAAATAGTCGAAGTTAATAGTTTCGTATGTGTCGCCCGCCTGATGATAATAAGGAGTTGTATCTCCGTTTCTATATTCTTCAGTTAGGCCAATTGCCTTAAATCCTCGGATTCGGAATGCGGAGTGATCTGTTGAGCCTGTTGTAGTAATATGAACCGGAATATTGTTTTCTAAAGCTATTGCCTGATATTTTGCCTTAAGCGAATCGGTAGGTCTTTCTAACTCTATAGCCCTGTCACCATCGTTATCCCAGCCGATTTGGTCAACGGTATGAACGGAATGAACATTTAAACCGTCCAGCAGTATTTTTTTTGCAAACTCACCACTTCCTATTAATCCTATTTCCTCATCATCAAAAAGCACAAACATTATATTTTTATTTCTTACCGGAACTGTTTTGAGGTTCTTTATCAGTCCAAAAATCATTGCAACTCCTGTCGCATTATCGTTTGCCCCCGGTGAACCGAAAACAGAATCGTAGTGCGCGCCAACAATAATGTATTCAGTTGAGCTTACTGTAGCGGGAAGCACTGAGTAAATATTAGTTCCTGTCTCTCCATTGCCACTTGCATACGTGTGTTCCAAAGGCTTCAGAGAAAGTAAATCTACCAAGCCTTTAAGATACGTTCTCACTTTAATTTTATCCGTTTCATCAGCTCTGCTCTTCAAATAATATCCGCTTTCAATGCTGTCCTTACCCGCGAGTTTGGCAATTATTTCTCGCTGCTGAACTTTTTCATCATTGTTGGGTATATCTGGTGCGGCCACATCAGGGTCTTTAGCGCAGGCCGAAAGCAAAATAATTAAAAGCCCAATCGTTACTTTTCTCAGGTTTGTCATAGTAGTTGTTTAATTGTAACGAAAGGGTTATCGATTTATTTTCTGTCATTTCAGTTGGTGCAATGCACGTTTACTTTGTTGCTTATATTGCCTCTGGTAACAGCACCAACCTTTAAATAGTATATTATCAATATTATTTTTTAAAGTTTTGCCCGGCATAAGCCTTGTATTAGGATTCAGAGCAAAGGACGGTTATAGCTAATCATAAGGTAAAATAAGAAGTGATTATCTATCATTAACCGTGATTCAAAAAGAAAATCAACACAAAGCATACTATCATGCTCAATGAGGAAATTACCGTCATGCGTGTAGAATGGTCATAGTTAGCTTTTAATCTGTCTTTTAATGTGACTATTATCCAATAAATAAAATAAGCGGTTACCGGTAAAAGACAGGTATTGAAAATGATAAATTGGTTTGTGTTGTAAAAGGTAGTGAAATAATAAAAGGCAAGTCCATTGCCCATTACAAATAATGCGGCTGTAAACATAAAAGTGCCTATTACTCCCAGTTTGTAGCTAATTGTAAAATCGCCACGCGCGCTGTCTTCTTCGTGCTGGTAGACTTGTGTTAGCGGATAAAAGCCTCCTATTAATAGAGTGGCAATCAGCATTCCTATAATGTTTTTTTCTGAAAACCACGCTGCATTGAACTGATTCTCGCAGCACATATTTACCAGCATATAAGTATAAGCACCCTGAAACAGTACTACCACAAACCAACTAAGCAACCCATATTTTTTTAGGCGGATGCCGCGCCAGCTGTATGCTTTAGATACAACCACGCATAAGGCCATTAACACCATGAGCCGTGCATTAACTAGAAAACAGAGCAGTAAACCGATTGTATCGAAAATTATGCTTGCATAATATAATTTTATGGTAGCCGGTGGTGGATTTTTAAGACCGCCAATACTTCCTTTATCATTATCCATATAGCTGTTGTAGGCATTGCTTGCCGGATAGATGAAGAAATGCAACGAAATGAAAACAACTAAAATATTCATCCAGTTAAGTGATGTAGCCTGGCTGACTGCGAAACAAAAAATCGGGAACAGGAAAAGCGAAAATGGAATACGCAAATGAAGAAGGGTATCTCTGTCAAATAAGGCTGTAACCGGGTTCTTCATTGTTCACAAGGTATGAGATTATTTTTTGCAATGCGCTTTCACTTATTCAGCTCCTGAAAAAACGACAGTTTTTATTTATTTTTTACAAAAACTGCTGACGGTTTTTCGCCAATGCTGAAAAAAAATCAGTGTAAACGCTCTGGTACAAAACTTGATTTACTGTTTCTGAATCGCGCGATTTAAGTTTTCAAAATCATTTAATTATTACTTAAAAACTAAAAATTAAAAGCTATGACAACTTTAGTTAATCGAAACAACGGATTGAGTCTGCTACCTGAGTTACCTGCTATTTTTAATGATTCTTTTGTAAGGGATTGGTTAAGCTGGCCCAAGCATAATACCGAGCAGGAAGCGGGCACGCTGCCTTCGGTAAACATTTGTGAGTATACCGACCGGTATGAGCTTAGCGTGGCTGCACCGGGCATGAATAAAAGCGATTTTAAAGTAGAGTTACAGGAAAACCGCCTGCTTATTTCGGGCGAAAGAAAGCATGAGAACGAGCAAAAACAGGAAGGTAACTATGTACGCAAGGAATTTAACTATCAATCGTTTGTTCGCTCATTTACACTAGCCGAAAAACAGGTTGAGCGCGAAAAAATTCAGGCTAAATATACCGATGGTATTTTAAGTATAACAGTGCCTAAAACACCAGAGGCTAAAACAAAGGCCGTAAAGGTTATTCAGGTATCGTAAACAGGATTTGGGTTAACGGCGGGTCAAAAGCCCGCCGTTTTTTTATGTTTCCAATTATTAATTCATCTAAGCTGTTCCGACAGGCACTTGTTGCTTGTTCGGGTTTACATACACCCTTAAGCAACTGCTAAAAGTAGAAATGCATCGTTATCGCTTAAGTTTTCCGTAGCTATTGGAATAAATAAATACCACAATAAAAAGTCAAGAATAAGCGGGCTTTTATCCGAAGATGAAATCCTTACTCCTGCCTTTCCGTTTTCCGTAGCCAGGCCATAGGCTAACATCTCTTTTTGTTGCTCACTAATAACAAACTCAGCCAAGGGATTGTTACGGATAGATAGCTGGAGTTTTTGGTTTTCAAATTCAATTACCAATGAGTTGGCATACCATTTCTCGGGGTATGTTTTTAAAATAACCATGCCGTTTTGGTCCGTTATTTCAATGTTCGATTTCCAAAACCCAGTTCGTCTTATCATTAGCTCTTTGCCTTCTATAGTGCAAATGGCTTTATTAGCAATAGTGTTCAACTGAATTTCCATTTTGCCCGTTTCGTTATCATCTACCAAAAACCTGTAGTTAAAGTCGGCTGTTTTTATCCATTGTTTTTTCATGGTACCATTTTTATAATGAATAACGAACAGCGTTACAATTAAGTTTAAGTCAGTGCTATTCTTAAACTTAAATTAATATACCGGTGCAAAATGCTTAACGCTATAAAAGCCATTTGTAGTTTTTAAAGGCTGAATCGGTTTATATTACTAGTTGATTGGGAAAGGAACTAAAGGCCTGATTTCTACCGAACTATTTGGGTATTTTAAAATAGGGCAAGTTTTACTCCATTCCCGCACCTCTTCTAAATTTTCAGTTTTGCAAATTAAATACCCCGACACCAGAACGCTGTTTTCTTCCTTATGTGGTTGCCCGGTGCTAAAGCCGTTGCTGCTAACTATGTTGCCATCGTAGTGGATAGGGGCTGTGCTAACCAATTTACCCTGCATGGCAATATTGCCTACCCAGGCTTGCCACCGTGGCATGTCCTCGGCCATATCCTGCGTGGTTGCTAAATAGCCGTTTTCTGCACTGGCGTTACGGAATAGTAAAAGATACTCTGTCATTGTGTTGGTTTTAAATTGTGAATGATGCTGCAAAAGTGCGGCCCACAAGTTTATTGCACGATGACAAAAGTCTACAATTTGGCTTTCAGGCGGCTAAATACATCTTTGTTTATACCCAGGTAAGATGCAATGAGTTTGCTCGAAACTCTTGTCATTAAGGTGGGCCGGTTCTGCATCAGCCATTTTATTCTGTCCAACGCCGATAGCGAAACAAACGTATTGATGCGGTAGACAGAGTTTGCATAAGAAGCTTCAAGTATTTGCTTATATACTTTATCAAATTGAGGCACCGCTTCCATCATTTCCTTAAAGCCTGCTGCGTCAATAGCCAATAGCAGCGACGGCTCTACCGCTCTAATGTTTTCGGCAGCTGGCTCGCCGGTGCCAAAGCTTATGAGTTCGCTACACCAATTATCTTCAATTACAATATCCCGGGTGGTTTCATTCATCCCGCTATTGTATACATACACCTGCAGGCAGCCCTTTGCAACAAAATATACATACTTACATAGCTCGCCCTGCAACAATAGTTGTTCATTTCGTTTGGCGGTTATAGGCTTAAATTTCGACAATACAATTTCTAAATTATCTATATCCTTGCCTAAGCGGTTTGTTATGTGGGCTCTTAAAATCTCAGTCATTTAGTTTGGCGGTTTGGCGTTGCTGAATATACTGCGTTTTAGTACCAATAGTACTAACAAATCAGCTGTAAAATTGTTTGCATGGGTTAATGTGTATTTGATAAGTGCAGGCCGTTTTGTAAGGGGGGGGAATGTAAACCCCATAAAACTGTAAACCAAAAGCAACCCGGTATGACCAAAAGCGACTTTGAAACAAAAAGCCTTGTTTACATTACGCTTACAGCTTATGCGCTAAACCTGCTTTTTAGTGTGTTAGGTTATTTATGTCAGCACGTTTCTACCTCGCAAACATTGTTTTTTCAAATAGGCAATGCCTTTGCCATTTTAGCATCCGTAATGGCAGGGCGCTATACAGGTTTGCGGAGCCAGCATGTGGCAGCCTCGGCTTATATTTTATTGGGTATTACGCATGGCATTTCGTTAGCTGCCTTAAGCCGCACCGCTATTAATGTGGATAGGGGAATGACCATGGTAATGCCTATGATACCTGCACTGGTATGTATATTTTGGTGTAGCCTTTACCCAATGTGGCTGCGTATAATGGGTATGCTGCCGGCTACATTGTTTGCCCTGATTTATATAAACGTGCAAATGGGCGGAGAATATTTTGGCTGGCGTTTGGAGGCTGGCTACGGCACCCTGCAAATGGTTGAATTGCTTTGGGGCGTTTATTTATTTAAAGATTGGAGCCAAGCCAATAAGTAATCTTTCTTGCCTGTTTAACAACACCATACCAGTCATCTTTACCTTTACACCCTCTGCCATTACTTAATATATGCATAAGTTATAGTAAATTTGCGACCCCTACACATTAAGTAAATTATAGTTTATGAGGATTAAAGGCACATGGCTTAAGGCAATTTTTATGTACTTCATTTTTCTTCTGCCAGTGCAGTTAGCATTTGGGCAGGCCGAAACGCAGAACACATCTTTCCCGTTTTGGAAAATTTTTGGCAACACAAATACCAATAGTGGAACACACTTTATTGGCACCACCGATAACGTTAGCTGGCGCGTGCGCACTAACAATACCGAGCGTATGGTAGTAGATAGCCTGGGTATGGTAGGTATTGGCACTACTACACCGCAGGTTAAGTTAGATATAGTGGCGCCGGGCAACACACTGGGCGTGCGTATATTAAGCGGAAACACTAACCAGGTAGCTTATCTATCACTGGGCCGTACGGCAGAATATGCGCAGATAGGTGCCTGCACCGCCGGTACTTTCTTTACCGATGCGGCAGCCGGCGATATGGCGGTTAAAAATTATAACTCGGGCAAACTATTATTAGGGGCCTCTTTTTCCACCACAGCGGCTATGTGCTTTAATACCAGCAATAACATTGGTATAAACAACGTAGCGCCCAACACCCGTTTAGATATTAACGGCGATTTGGCGCTGCGCGAAAACAGCACGGCCCTTTCATTAGCCAACGGTGCAAACAGCAATATTGCAGTTGGTGCTTATTCGCATATACGTATTACCGGACCTACTACTGCTTTTTCTGTTACCGGTTTTACCGGTGGTGTAAATGGAAAAATTATTACACTTATTAATACTACTGCGCAAACCATGACGCTTAGCCACGATGTTACATCTACGGCTGCTAACCGTATTTATACACCGGGTGGAGTGCCTTTAGAAGTTGCTGGCCAGTATAAAACCGTAACGCTGATGTACAACAGCACACTGGCGCGTTGGGTAGTAACCGGGGCTACAGGCGAAACAAGCGCTGACGATTGGCATGTTACAGGCAACGCAGGCATTAGCAGCGCAACAAACTTTATAGGGACTACCAACAATGTAAGTTTTAGAATACGCACTAATAACGTGGAGCGGATGGTGGTTGATAGTGTGGGTATGGTAGGTATTGGTACAACTATACCGCGCGATGCGCTAAACCTTACCAATCCAACTTCGGGAGGTGTTACTATGTTACGCCTTGGCGAAATATCTACATTAAACCAAACAGAATCGGGTAGAATTACATTTGACGAGAACGTGCAAAACTATTCGGGCACCGCTAATTTTTGTGGTTTTCAATTTCATCACGATGGAAATTTAAATAAGTTGTTTTTGTTAGGTGGTTGTACAGCCGGCGCTAATCTGGTAACCTTTGAACGGACCGGTGATGTAGGAATAGGCATTGCGGACCCAACTGAGTTGCTTGAGCTGGGCACTACCAGTGCTGTAATTTATTTAAACAGCCTTACCAGTAATCAGCTATGGTATAATACTGAGGGTGTGGCGGCACCCACCTTTACTACGCGCAGCGCAGGTACTAAAATTGTATTTTACCCGCAGGTATCCGCTACCGAAGTAGATTACGCAATGGGTATAGCCGGCTCTACGCTATGGAGCAGCGTACCTGGCGTAGCTACAAATTATAATCATCGCTGGTATGGTGGCACTACTGAATTAATGCGGTTGCGCGGCGATGGCCGCCTGGGTATAGGCATAACGACACCAGGTGCTACAAGGTTAGATTGTTACGACCCGGTTACAACGGTATCGCGCATAGCGCGGTTTCGTAACGCTTCTGCCGATGGTACCGAAATACAAACTGCCAGCGTTGAATATTTACATGATTACAGCAGCACTACCGATTTTAATGATGGAGCCAACACCATAGGGCTTTCTATCAACTTTGGCGCATCATCAGCATACGATTTGCAATTAGTCAACAATTCTGCCGCTAAACCAACCAGTGGTTCGTGGACTATTGTTTCCGATGAGCGTTTGAAAGAGGATGTTCATCCTTTTAAAGATGGCCTTGAAGTTTTAGAACAAATTAACCCTGTTTACTGGCGCTATAATGGTAAAGGCCATACCCCTAACGGCGAGTATGGAATAGGTGTGCTGGCACAAAGCATGCAAACGGTGGCACCTTATACCGTTAGTACTATGGAGTATCTTCCGGCCAATACGCCATTTGAACAGTCGCGCAGCAGCATTGAGCAATACCTTGCCTACAACCCCGATGCATTACACTATATAACTTTAAATGCAGTAAAGGAGCTTAACCAAAAGCAAAAAAATGCCGAAGCTGTTTTGGTAAACACTACAGAGTTTGGCACTGCAACTATTACTGCCAAAGAAACCACAGTTAATTATCCTGCGGCGTTTACTAATCGCGCCGATGGCATACCCGTTGTAACCGTAAGCACGGTTGGCAGCAACGCACAGCTAACCATTACAGGCCAAAGCCCTGCTGGTTTTACTGTTAAACTGGTAGGCGAAAACAATGGCCCTGTAACGCTGAACTGGATTGCCGCTGCTAAAACCAGGGCATCAGTTTTCGAAGTTAAAAAAGAATACTCCTCTGCCGAGCGCAGCGAAATGCTGAGTAAGGTTAAGCTAACCAAAGGTTACATCCGCCTGGAGGCCGAAGAACGCGAAATACTAAGGCGCAGAGCAGCAGGAGAGTAGGGGTATGTTTAATGCAAGGTTCAATTGTTGCAGTATTGCCTGGTTTAATTACAAGTTCATCCAATAACTATAAGTTAAAGCATAAACCAGATTTTTCATCTTTCTGCGCGCTTATTTTATCTTTATGCAACTAATATGTTTTAAATTGCTGTATATGAAAAAACGTGCTACTAAAGCTTCACTTTGCCTGTTGTGTTTACTGGCATTTTACCTTGCCGGCGCACAGGCCGAAACACAAAATACCAATCTGCCTTATTGGAGAACATCGGGCAACAGCGGTACCAATGCCACAAACAATTTTATAGGCACTACCGATGCGCAACCTTTTATTGTAAAAACAAGTGGAAGTGCTGCCACCAATGAACGCCTGCGGTTTTTAACCACCCCGCAAATAGTAATAAACAGAACAACGGCGCAAAGCGGAGATTTATTGGCCGTATATGGTACCGGCTCTACGGGGGCCATAAACTCGGTGGCTGGCCAAACCGATTTTCCTATTAATGCTTATAGCGCTGGCGGAAATGCCGGTTTGTTTGCCGAAAACACATCTACCGGGCAGGGTGTACTGGGTTCTAATACCAGCACAGGGGTAGGGGTATATGGTATAACTAATAATGCCGGTAGTATTGCGGTTTTTGGTTATAACCAGGCCGCAGGTATAGCAGTTGGCGCCACCTCTACTGGTGGTAATGCTATAAGTGGAATTACAAATGGCACCCTGGTTACTGCTGTTAGAGGGCTAAATCAAAATGCAACCGGCACTGGCATAATTGGGCTGGGCAATAATATTACAGCAGGCACCGTGTTGGCCAATGGTTCAGGCATTGCAGCTAATGGCACTGCCGCGGGTATTTTTTCTATTGGCACCAATGCTACTACCGGTATAGGCGTTATGGCCGGGGGTAGTAATGTTTCAGGTATTAACAACACTGGTGCTGGTGAGGGTGTAGCTGCAAACGGCCTGCACTACGGCGTTTCGGGCTATGCTGTAGCATCTGGCGCAGGCAATAACGATTGGGGCGGCTATTTTGATAATACAGCTACCACCAATGGCTATGCGTACGTGGCCGGTCGCACCGGGGGGGTCGACTATGCCATTTTATCGGGTGGCACAAAATCTACCATGGTAAAAGATGATAATGGGCAAAATCGCATTATGTTTTGCACCGAGGCACCGGAGGTATTGTTCCAGGATTTTGGCACCGGTAAACTTGTAAAAGGGCGGGCGCATATAAATGTAGACCCGCTTTTTGCAAAAAATATTTCGAAGGGTAATACAGTAAAAGTATTTGTGCAGTTAGAAGGAAATTGCGCTGGTGTTTATGTAACTAATAAAAGCAATACAGGTTTCGATGTTATAGAATTGAACAATGGCAAATCAGATGTTACCTTCTCGTGGCAAATAGTGGGCAACCGTGCCAATACATTTGATGCACAAGGCAACTTGGCAAATGCTTTTGCCGATGTGCGTTTTCCTGTGGGCCCTGGTAAAGTAAAATCGGTAGTTTCGCAAAGCGCCAGTACTCCCGCTGTTGAAATGAAGCCCTCTATGCCCTTAAAAGGAGGTAAGTAAGCTTATTGGCGGCATGGGTGTTACCTGCGCGGCTATTACAAATCAGTACCCCGCGCCATGGTTATTTTGGGCAGAAAAGTATCGTAGGCTAAAGCTACAATTAATGTAAATGCGGCCAACACTAAAATTTTAAATAGCAGTAAGGAGTAGAGAAATCCGCCTACCGTGCAGCCTAAAAAGAAGAAGGCTATAATGCTGCCACGCAGTTTAATACTATCGGTTAATTGTTTGCGCTGGCCTTGCTCGCGGTAAAAAAAAAGTTGCGATAATTCAATGCCCAAATCGGTAAATAGCCCGGTTAGGTGGGTGGTTCTTACCAGCGAATTGGATATGTTGCCTACCAACGAATTTTGCAACCCCATGGTAAACAATAAAACACTTGCTAAACCCACCGGGCTTATGCCTTTGCCAAGTATATAATTGCCGAATAAGCCTATGCCAAGCAAAAGAAAAATTTCGATAAAAAGGGCTGCATTATGGGGCGAAGCATGCTTTCGGGCAAGTGCAAATTCGGTTAGCAGGCTCGATATAAACGACCCCGCTAAAAACGCCAGGATGTAGAGCAAAAAGCTAAAACCGGCCGATATGTTTCTTTGCAATATGTTTTCGGCAAAGTAGGCAAAGTGGCCCGTAACGTTCGTAGTAAGAATACCCAACGATAGTACACCGCAAATATTTACAATACCGGCAGTAAAACATAAAAAACCCGCCAGTGTTACATTGTGTTGAAAGGTTCTTTCTTTATCGCGGTGCTTAAACATGATAGCAAAGTAATGGTTTTTTTATAGGATAATTATCAGGTGTTGTCTAACGCAACAACAATACAAGCCCGTAAATAAAATTACATTCGCGGCCTAAAATTTACCCCCCATGAGTTTAGAGAGCGCCCTAAAGGCACGTGCCGGCAACCAATGCGAATTGTGTAAAGCAACTACCAACCTAACGGTTTATGATGTGCCGCCAAACCCGGAGCAGCGCGAAGAGGATAGCATTTTGGTGTGCGATAAGTGCAACGCACAGCTGCTTAAAAAAGCAGAGTTAGATGCTGCCCACTGGAGCTGTTTAAACGATAGTATGTGGAGCGAAGTACCTGCCGTGCAGGTAGTAACCTGGCGAATGCTAAATCGCCTGCGCACCGAAAGCTGGGCCGCCGATGCTATAGACTTAATGTATTTTGATGAACCTACTTTAGCCTGGGCCAAAGCCACCGGCGACCACGAAAACAGCAGCGCAGTTGAACTGCACCGCGATAGCAATGGCAACATTTTGCAGGATGGCGATAATGTAGTGCTTACCAAAACGCTGGATGTAAAAGGCAGTAACCTGAACGCCAAACTGGGCACCGTTGTAAAAGGCATAAAACTGGTAGCCGATAACGTAGAGCAGATAGAGGGCAAAATAGAAGGCCAAACCATAGTTATACTAACCAAGTACTTGCGCAAGGGGTAATGTCAATCTTTAATTCTGAAATGAAAAGAAAGCCGGTAAATCGTTGGTTTTTTATTTGAGTTCCTTTTGGATGGTTGTATTTTAAGGTATTCCTTTAAAGTGCGCTTAATTGTCCATTCAAAATTTTTATACGGCTTGATATTTAACCACACACTGTCTACGTTTCCCTGGCCATCGAAACTAAAGAGAGCAGTGTAGTCCCCTGAAATCGCATTATCTTTTTCCATTTGAGGATAAACCATCAACTTTTGAATGGAATCTAACGAAATCGCCAACGGAGGTCTGCGCTTGATTTTACCTACAGCAAAAAATGAGTCTACTGTGATGGTGCCAAAATGTGCTAGTTCAGACAAGTATTCCTGGCTTTGCGTGCATTCAAGATTACCGGTAGCCGGATTAATTCTCATTGTACTGGTTATTACATGCTGAGAATATACCTTGGGTAATTGCAGAAACAGAAATATAGAAAACAAAAATTTGCTCATAAGCTATGCTGGATAATTTATACTATCTCTACTAATTGCTTCTTCAACATTTTTGCTCTAAAATCCCTTCCATCCTGCTGCTGGCTGTTGCTCCCCTTTCTGTAGGAAAGGGGTTGGGGGATAGGCTGGCTGCTCACGTCTTCTCCTCCAACTTCCCATCGGCATGTTTAGCAAACCGCCCTTTTTCGCGTGGGTGCACCTGATCGTAACGCGGCCATGGCCAACCGCCAAATTGAGTTTGGTGGTAATCTTCAAAGGCCTGGTTAATCTCTTCTTTGGTGTTCATTACAAACGGCCCGTACGATATTACCGGTTCATTAATTGGCTTGCCTTGCAGTAGTAAAATCCGTGCTTCGGTAGCGCCACTTTCCAATTTAATATCCATATCGGCTTCTAACTCAACGGCGCTGTATTTTTGTATTGGCTGACCCGCTAAAACCAAATTTTCACCTTCGTAATAATATATGTTGCGGTTAACACCGGCTTCGGCCTTAGGCAAAGTCCAGGTGGCACCGGGCTGCATGGTTATATTCCATATCGCCACTTTGTTTGCAGGGTCGGCGGCCCAGCTATCGGGTGGTGGGCTGCCTGCTTTTAATCCACCCAGGCTACCGGCAATTACTTCAACCGTAGTATGCTTGCCGCTTTTATCGGTATGCTTATACTTGGGTATAGCTTCTGACCATAGCATGGTAAAGTGCGGCGAAACCATCTTGTTTTTCTTTGGCAGGTTAAGCCAAATTTGAAACAACTCCATGGTGTTGTCTTTATCCTTATGCAGCAGCGGGAACATTTCGCTGTGCTGCACACCTTTACCGGCCGTCATCCATTGTACATCGCCATTGCCATAGCGGCCTGCAGCACCCAGGCTATCGGCATGGTCTACCAACCCTTTGCGCACTACGGTTATAGTTTCAAATCCGCGGTGCGGGTGCCCCGGAAAGCCGGGCACCGTTTTGCCGTGGTACATTCTAAAACCATCTTTAATAATAAAATCGTCGCCCATGTGGCGGCCTTTTAATGCCTCGGCAGGTGGGCCCATAGCATCGTTACCTTTTGGGAAAAAATCTTCGTGGTGTACGCAAAACAGAAAGGGGTCGGCAGTCTCCCACACAAAGCCCATAGCTTTTATACTTTTTACAGGTGTTGTTTTCATTTTAGTTGATTGAAGGTTCTCTTTAAAATTTTTGGCAGCGCCAAACAATGGCGATGCAGCTAAAGCAGTAACCGCTAACGATAAGCGGCCAATAAAACTTTTGCGCGGCAATGGTTTATCCATAACTACAATATTTGTGCATGAAGGTAAGCAGAAAAATCAGGAAGTGGGATAGTAGGTATACATAAGTATAGCACTGGATTAAAGAAAATCGATATCTAAAATTTTCGTTAACACTATCTTTTCCCCATAATTTTAACTATACATTTGTATGTGTGAAGAAGCTGTTGAGCATATTTTTTGCCTTTTACTTTTGCCTTTCGGCAATGGGTGCAGAGGTTACTGTGCATAAATGCATGGGCAAAACAGCCATTACTGTTTTTGGTGTCGATTTTAATAAGCATTGCAAGTGCACGCACAAAAGCCACCCAACCAAATGTTGTAACAGCCACACCGTTACACTAAAGGCTGGCAGTGAGCCTTATACAGCTCCGTTTAAAGTAGTTTCTTTTCAGCCTAATGTATTTGATAAAATAGTGCACCACCTTCAACGCGTCATTGCTCCGCGGTTAGTGCACTTGCCTGTTTGTAGCCGTACCGATGTGCCTCCTCAGCGGGGCCTTTCGTTGGGTACACTCTTTTGCGTGTTTCGTATTTAGAATTTCCATTACTGATTTATTTTTAAGGCAGGGTAAAAATGACCTTGCTTTGGCGCAGGTATACCGCGCGGGTTTTCAGTTTTTTTAATTCTAAATAAAATATGCAAATGAAAAATGTAATTCATGTAACTATACTGCTGCTTGCAATAAGCTTAAACGCTTGCGGCACCCCACTAGCAAATGCTAAAACGGAAACTTTTAAAGTTTGGGGCAATTGCGAAATGTGCCAAAAAGTAATTGAGACCGCCGCTTTTAAAAAAGGCCAGGCTAAAGTAAGCTGGAACAGCGATTCAAAGTTGGCAGTGCTCACTTTTGATTCGGCAAAAACGAATGCCGATGCTATTTTAAAACGTATTGCTTACGCCGGTTACGACAACGTAAATTACCTGGCGCCCGATGATGCTTATGCCAAACTACCGGCCTGCTGCCAGTATGAACGCGCAAAAAAAGAAACGGTTACTGCCGGTGTTTCTAAGGCAGAGCAAGCACAATCCACATCAGAAAACAAGGCTATCTATACTTGTCCTATGCACCCCGAAGTGCACAGCGATAAGCCGGGAAATTGCCCTAAGTGTGGTATGACCCTTGTAAAGGAAAAAATGGCTGAAACAAAACAGAACATGGAGGCTAGCGCAGCGAATAAACCCGCCGCTACTACGCCAACAGTTAACCCGCTGAATACTGTTTACGAAATTTACTTTGCCTTAAAAGATGCTTTGGTAAAAGATAACGACACCCTGGCCGCCGCTAAAGCCGGCGAGCTTTTTAAAGCTATAGATGCCGTAAAAATGGAGGCTTTAAATGTACAGCAACACAGCGTGTGGATGAAATATGCCGATAAGCTGAAATACGATGCAGAGCATATTAAAGGCGTAACTGATACCGAACGCCAGCGCGAACACTTTGCCGGTTTAAGCAATAATTTATTCCAGGTAGTAAAGGTTATAAACCCGGCTTACCCTGTTTACTATGACCACTGCCCTATGTATAATGATGGTAAGGGGGCCGATTGGCTGAGCAAAGAAAGTGGTATTAAAAACCCTTACTACGGTGCGCAAATGCTTACCTGCGGAAAAACAACCGAAACCATTAAATAGTTTGTATGAAACTGTTTGTAAAAAACATGGTATGCAACCGCTGCAAAATGGTGGTTAGGTCCGAGCTTGAAAAGCTTGGGCTTAACCCCATAGCGGTTGATTTGGGTGAAATAGAAGTAGCCGACGCTACCAGCAAGAAAAAAATAAGGCAGGTAGACGATGCCTTGCGTAAGGTTGGCTTTGAAATAATGGATGATAGAAAGAGCCGCGTTATTGAGAAAGTTAAAAACCTGTTGATTGATTTAGTGCGTAACCACAATAGTGCGCTCCGCATTAATTTATCTAATTATTTAGCAACAGAGCTGAGGCTTGATTACACTTACCTTACCAATTTGTTTACGCAGGTAGAGGGCACTACCATTGAACAATATTTTATAGCTCAGAAAATTGAGCGGGTAAAAGAATTGCTGGTGTACAACGAAACTACACTTAGCCAAATAGCCTACCAGCTTAACTATAGTAGTGTGGCCCACCTTAGCAGGCAGTTTAAAAAAGTAACAGGACTTACACCATCGCATTATAAGCAGCTGGGTATTAATAAGCGAAAATCGCTGGAAGACCTGTAAACTATGCAAACTATTTCAAAAGTTGTATAAAGCAATTACACGGGTTAGGCGGAACTTTGTTCCATCAAAATTTTAAAAACATGACACATACGTATCAACTAACCGGAATGACCTGCGCTAACTGCGAGGCCAAAGTAAAATCGGCATTGCTTAGCCTGCCCGATGTTACCAGTGCTGAAGTTTCGAAAGAAACCAACAGCGCAACTATTACCATGAGCAGGCATATTGCGCTTGCTGATTTACAAAATGCTATTGGTGCCAACGGCAAATACAGAATAAGCGCTCCGCACCACAGCGAAACTACTATGCAAGCCAAAAGCTGGTTCGAAACCTACAGGCCCATACTTTTAATTTTTGCGTACATAACCGGTATTACATTGCTTATTCAGCTTACCAACCACCACTTTATGTTTATGCAATGGATGCAGCATTTTATGGCAGGTTTCTTTTTAACCTTTTCTTTTTTTAAGATGCTTGACCTGAAAGGTTTTGCCGAAAGCTATGCCATGTATGATGTAGTTGCTAAACGCATACCCGCCTGGGGCTATGTTTACGCGCTGCTTGAACTGGCATTGGGTATTGCTTATGTGGTAAATTTTAATCCACTGCTTACCAATATTGCTACGGCGGGTATTATGAGTGTAAGTATTATTGGCGTGCTGCAAAGCGTATTAAATAAACAAAAAATACAATGCGCCTGTCTTGGTGCTGTATTTAACTTACCTATGAGCACCGTTACTATTATTGAAGATGGTTTAATGATTGCTATGAGCATTACTATGATAATTTTAGTAAGATGATTAAAAACGTTTTGTTGGTCATAGTAGTATTTATATCTGCATTGTCCGGTTATGGGCAACAAGCGGTTCGCTACGATTTGTATGTATCCGATACTGTAGTAAACTATTCAGGTAAAGCGGTTGAGGCTATTGCAATAAATGGCAGTATACCGGCACCCACTCTTTACTTTACCGAGGGCGATACGGCCGATATTTACGTGCACAACAGCCTGGATAAAGAAACAAGCATACACTGGCACGGCCTTATTTTGCCGGCCGGGCAGGATGGTGTGCCTTATCTTACCACGCCCGCTATTAAGGCTGGCACCACGTATCATTACCATTTTGCCATAGTACAAAATGGCACCTATTGGTATCATAGCCATACTAAATTGCAGGAGCAAAGCGGTATGTATGGGGCACTTATTATTCATAAAAAAAATGAACCCAAACTACCTGAGTATACTTTGTTGCTAAGTGATTGGACGGACGAGAAGCCCTTTGAAGTGCACCGCAGTTTAAGTGCCGCTACGGATTGGTATGCCATTAAAAAGGGAGCCACGCAGGATTATTTACAGGCCGTAATGCAACATCAGTTTAAAACTAAAATTACTAACGAGTGGAAACGGATGACGGCCATGGATGTAAGCGATGTTTATTACAATAAGTTTTTAAGCAACGGCAGCGAAGAGGTAAGTGCACCACAGTTTAAGGCCGGGCAGCAGGTGCGCCTGCGTATTATTAATGGCAGTGCCTCTACTTACTTTTGGTTAAAATACGCCGGTGGTAAACTATCCGTAGTGGCTACCGATGGAAAAGATGTGGAACCGGTAGAAGTAGACAGGATGATAATTGCTGTGGCCGAAACCTATGATGTAATAGTTACTATACCTGCCGACAGCACTGCTTTTGAATTTTTAGCCACATCGGAAGACCGCACTAAACACACTTCGCTTTGGCTGGGCAGTGGCGTTAAGCAACTGGCCTCGCCTTTACCGCGGCTAAATTATTTTGCGGGTATGAAGATGATGAATGATATGATGAAGTTAAACGGCAACATGAAACCCATGGGTATGGAAATGAGTAACCAGGTAATGGATATGAACACCGTAATGTATACCGAAATTACCGGCTTGCCAGCCAAAAAGAAAAAGAAAAAAACGGCAAAACAAGATGCGGCAATGCAGGGTATAAATCATAGCACCACCGAAACCCCTGAGATAGTTACACTTAAATACACCATGCTCAGGTCGCCGGTTAAAACTACTCTACCCAACGCCCCCACCCGGGTATTGCGCTTTGAGCTAACCGGTAATATGAACCGGTACGTTTGGAGCATAAACAACAAAACGGTTTCAGAAACCGACCGTATTTTGATTAACGCCGGCGAAAACGTACGCATAATTATGTACAACAATAGTATGATGCGGCACCCTATGCACCTGCATGGCCACTATTTTAGGGTTGTAAATGGCCAGGGTGAATATTCGCCGCTTAAAAACGTGTTGGATATTATGCCCATGGAAACCGATACGCTGGAGTTTAATGCCAGTGAGCAATACGGCGATTGGTTTTTTCACTGCCACATACTTTACCACATGATGAGTGGTATGGGCCGCGTTTTTACTTACCAAAACTCTCCGCCAAATCCCGAACTGCCTAATGCCAAACAAGCCGACCGCAAGTTTAAGCGCGACGACCGCGAACCACACCTGATGGCCCGCGTGGGCATAGAAACCACCGGTAGCGATGGAGAACTAATGGTGTCTAACACCCGTTGGTTTGGGCAGGTGGAATGGCGCCTGGGCCTTAACGAAGACCACGGCTACGAAACCGAAACGCATATTGGCCGCTATGTAGGTAAAAACCAGTTTTTGCGCTTTTACTTAGGATCCGATTTTAGGTATAGAAAAATGGAACATGCCGAAAAAAATCTCTTTCAGCAAACGGCTACTAAAGATAACCGCATTGTAGCCTGTGCCGGTGTGCAATATGTGTTGCCCCTGCTTATTGTTGCCGACTTTAGGGTAGACCATACCGGCAATGTAAGGCTGCAGTTAATGCGTGAGGATATTCCGCTTACCAGCAGGCTTAGGCTTGGTTTTATGATAAATACCGATGTGGAGTATATGGTTGGCCTCCGCTACATTATGACCAAATATGTATCGGTTTCTACCCATTACGACAGCGATATGGGCTTTGGTGCAGGTATGACGTTTAATTACTAAAATACGGGTTGTAATTTTCCGCAAAGCCTAATTGTATTTAAAGTTTGGGCTTCAATTCATTCTGCGGCTCTGCGCAAGGTTTTAGGCTTGTTGCAATAACTTCGCTCTTTCTCATCCCCGCAGGGGTCCTCGAGGTGAGTGACCCCGCTGAAACGGTGAAATCTATTTATATACAATCAAGGGGGTATTTACGCTCAGGCTTCTCAAATTACCTTATTAATTGGCTAAAGGTAAAACAAGGCTTAGTTATCGGCCACTACCAATTTAACTGTAGTAGCTATTTTATCGGCGCCTAAAATACGGGCAAAATACACGCCGGCGGGTAAGTTGTTGCGGTTAAGTTGAAACCCGGTAGCTGTAATATCTTTAGTAAAATATAGCACGCGTCCGGTTACATCGTATAACTCAAAATCATATTTGGCTGTGCCCTCTATTTCAAAGCGGGTTATGGTGTTAAAAGGGTTGGGGTACACTTTTACCCCCACGTGTGTAGCCGGTGCCGCTTCGGTTATTCCAACGGTGTTCGAAATGGTATCAACGGCGGTATTGGTAACAACGGCCTCGTTCAGGTCGAAATAAATGAAAGCGGTGTTATAAATAAAGCCACCGGGTGTAAGGTTGTTTTTGGTTTTTATTTTAAATTGAATGTATCCCTTGCTGGCCGAATCGTTGGTAGCGCTATCTACCAAATTAATGTTAGGAAAACTAAAATGAACCGCGTTGCCAAATAACTGTGTAATGTTTTTGTGGCTATAGGTTAGTAATTGAAAGGTAGAGAGGTCCAGGCTGTTGCTTAGCGTATCTTCAATAAGTACATGCAGGGCCGGGGCCGTACCCACATTTTGAAAGTGTATGGTATAAGTAAGCCATTCGCCCTGGTAATTTATGCGGGTAGGGTAAACTTCCTTCGTATTAGGATCGAGCGCATTAACCACCGGAAAGCAATAGCTGAATGTATTATTCGATAAATCATAATCTCCTGCACCGGAGCTAACCGTAACCGTAAAACAGATATTGGTGCCGGCCACTGCATTGGCATTTACCTGGAAATTGCTGTTAAAAGCCCGTGCATTATCCAGGGTACCAAAGTCGGCAATAGTCCAGCTAAGCGTGTTGCCGCTTACCGAGGTAGGTGTAAGGTTACCCGCTATTGGCCCCACGTAGGTTATAGGCCCGCTAAAAGTTATTTGCACCTGCCCGCTTACACCGGTGGCACACTGGGCGCCGTATTGCTGCGCAATATCGCCGGCCGTAGCGTATAAATCAAAAATGCCGGCCGGACGCGGAACGCCATCGGTATGTAAGGCGCTTATGGCCGCCAGGTCGAAACCGGTGCTGCGGCATTTAAACGCAAAGTGGCGGCTATATTTTAAACTATCGGTAAGTGTAATGGTATCGGTTAAAGATCCCGATGCAGGGCACAATAAAACAAAAGGCAGGTTAGTAGTATCTACAGTAATATCGTAGGTGCCCACGCCGGCCTTAAACGAATAATAACCATGTGCATCGGCATAAATTTGCTGTTGCAGGTTTCCGCCACTATATAATTGCAGCTTGGTAAATGCAGTACCGGTTTCGTTTACATCGGGGCTGCAATCGGCATCAGCATCGTAATAAGTTTGGCCGCTAAGGTTCCAGTAAGCGCTACAACCATTGGGGTTAAACACACCGCATAGCGGATAATTGCGGGTAACGCCCGAGTAAACATTACCGTAATTAGGCATACAGGTAATACCGGTTCCCCTAAAGGTTAAAAAGCTCATTGTTTTTAATTCGGGCAGGCAAAATAGGTTGGGGTTGCTATCGCAATATAAATAGGTCATAGTATCGGGTAAAGCAGGTATGGAAGTCAGTTGATTGCTTTGGCACCCCAGATTGATAAGCCTGGATGGTAAGGCAGGAAGGCTGGTTAGCTGCGCATGCATGCATTGTAGCCCTTGAAGCAGCGGCGGTAGAGTAGGTAAGGTGCCAAGGTTGTTATATCCACAGTAAAGGCCAATAAGGGTAGCAGGCAGCGGTGGTAAAGATGTTAGCTGGGCATAGTAGCATTCCAGGCTTGTTAATCCTGCCGGTAGGGGCGTTGGCAGGCTGCCTAATGAATTAGATCCGCACCCTAATCTTCTTAACCCCGCTGGCAACACAGGCAGGCTGGTTAATTGGTTGTTAGAACAAAACAATTCCTGTAGCGTGGATGGTAGAGTCGGCAGGGTGCTAATGTTATTATTGTTGCAGTAAAAATATATTAAACCAGATGGTAGCGTTGGAACAACAGAAACCAAATTACTTTGAAAATCTAAATTGGTAAGCGTTGAGGGCAGTGCGGGTATGGTAGTTATTTGGTTACTACCGGCATATAGGGTGCGAAGGCCCGGGGGAAGAGAAGGAAGGCTTGTCAATCGATTTCTGGAGCAGCTTAAAAAAGTAATCCCAGTTGGCAGAGAAGGCAGGGCCGTTAACTTATTATCGGCGCATTCCAAGCGGCTCAGGCTGGCTGGCAAAGCCGGCAGCGTGGTAAGTTGATTATACTGGCAATTAATATTGTTCAAGGCCGCCGGAAAAGAGGGAATAAACGTAAGTGAATCGTTGGAACAATCCAGGAAGGTTATATTTTTAAAATATTGCACACCCGTTAAATCGCGAATAGGAACGGCAAAGGGTTCCAGCGTGGTGGCATTTAATACCGCCGCACAGGTAGTATCTAGTTGGTTGCCGTTTAAGCAGCCGCTATAACCATTGGCTTGCAGCCAACTTACAAAAGCGGCATCGGGTATGGTTACGCGGTTTTGTGCGTGGGCACTTTCTGCTATAAATAATAAAGTTAACATGGTAAAAGTAAATACCGAAGAGCGTAAAAATTTATGCATAGGTTGGGGTTGTAATTTTAAATGTAGCAAAAACCCACTTTCTACATAATTTTAATTTGTAATGCAAGTTTGCCAGGCTTTATGGTTGTTGGCGGTTTACCCTCAATTTCTGTTAACCCTTTTAGTATTCTGCCTCATATTTATTTTATTGCAGGGTAATTTCAATCTATGCGCATACCCGTTTTTATTCTGCTTGTATTTATATCTGTTAATTGCTGTGCGCAGTTTGATGACTACAAGCAGCAAAACTTTTGCAAAAGCCTTTATAAAGTGTTCGAACTGGGGCTTATCGACAACTTCGAATCGTACGATGGCACTATGGTAAAGCAAAGCCCTATGCTGCCCGTGCCGGGGTATGGTATTAAGTTGGAAAAGTTTCCGGTAAACTATGCCGATAAAGACCGCCGCTTTGTGGCCAAAACCAACGAAAACTACGATTCTTTGTCGGCCGAGGCGAGGCTCATTGAGCTAAAAAGTTTTGTGGGTTATTGTCTCGATACTGTGCGTTGGGCCAAGTGGTACGATGAGCGCGGCGACGATAGCACCACCGTTTTTTTTAAAGAGTTTAAGCAGGCTAAGGCTTATTCCAGGGATTTTAACGTTAGCCTTGCCATATTAACTGCTGCCCCTAAGGTATACACAATAGTGTTATATATAAAAAGAAAGTAATGCATAGCGGTACGGTTCCATGGTTAACATGCTATTATTAAGTAATTGATTTTGAATTATTTAAAAATATTAAGAGTGAATTATGTTAACCTTGGTTAACCATAGAACGGAGCTAAATTCATCGCCTGCCCTACTTTTTACCGCTCCTGTTAAGGCTGGACAATACTTCGTTTAACTTGCTGTTTTCCATTTCCTTTTCTCAGTTCTTAAATTATCTTTGCGCTCCTTTAAAAGGCACCTGCATGTTACTTACCACCGACGTTAAAATTTTTACCGGAACTGCTACCAAATACCTTGCAGAAGATATAGCCGACCACTATGGCCAGCGCTTGGGCAAAATGGATGTGCTTAAGTTTAGCGATGGTGAGTTTCAGCCCGAAATTAAAGAGTCTATCCGCGGCTCATTTGTGTTTATTATACAAAGCACCAACCCACCGGGCGATAACCTGCTGGAACTGCTGATGATGATAGATGCCGCCAAGCGCGCTTCGGCCGATTACATTACGGCGGTAATACCTTACTTTGGCTATGCACGACAAGACCGTAAAGACCGCCCGCGCGTAGGTATTGCGGCTAAGCTGGTTGCTAACCTGTTAACCGCCGCCGGAGCCAACCGGGTAATGACGATGGACTTACACGCCGGACAGATTCAGGGTTTCTTCGATATTCCTTTAGACCACTTAAATGGTTCAGCTATATTTTTGCCTTATATTAAAAAGCAAAAGTGGAGCAACCTGTGCTTTGCATCGCCGGATGTAGGCTCGGTAAAACGTGCCCGCATTTATGCCCAGTATTTTAACGCCGATATGGTTATTTGCGATAAATACCGCAAGCGCGCCAACGAGGTAGCCGAAATGACTTTGATAGGCAGCGTAGAAGGTAAAGATGTAGTGCTGGTAGATGATATGATTGATACCGGTGGCACCCTATGCAATGCAGCAGCAATGGTAATGGATAAAGGGGCTAACAGCGTTCGTGCATTTTGCACCCACGCCGTGCTTTCGGGTAAGGCTTACGAGAATATAGAAAAGAGTGCGCTTACGGAATTAGTAGTAACCGATACTTTGCCACTGGCCCAGGAATCGAAAAAAATAAAAGCGCTGAGCGTGGCCAAACTATTTGCCCAGGCAATACGTAACACGCACGAGCATAAAAGTATTAACGAGCTGTTTATTACACCATCGGTGTAACTAACGGCCCAACAAAAGTTTTTTAATCATTTAATCATAAAACAAAAGTAGAAATGGAAACAGTAGTAATCAACGGCACGCCAAGAACCGAATTAGGTAAAAAGGCTACGCGTGCACTGCGCAAGGCAGGTAACGTACCTTGTAATTTGTATGGTGGTAAAGAAACCCTAAACTTCTTTGCCCCGGTAACTGAGTTTAAGAAACTTATTTACACGCCCGATTTTCGTTTGGCTGAAATAAACCTGAACGGAAAAACATACAAAGCAATTTTGAAAGATTCGCAATTTGAGCCTGTAAAGGACGCTCTTTTGCACCTTGATTTCCAGGAATTGGTAGATACCGTTAAAGTAAAGGTACATGTACCGCTTATTTTTACCGGCACTCCAAAAGGTATCATTTTGGGTGGTAAATTAGAGCAGGTTTTCCGCAAGCTGCACATATTTGCTTTGCCTAAAGATTTGCCTGCAAGCGTAACTGTAGATGTTAGCGATATGGACCTTGGTTCTATTAAGAGAATTAAGGAACTTGAATTGCCAGGTGTAACTTTCTTATATACTCCGGCAACTCCTTTTGCTAAAATGCAGGTACCTCGCGCTGCTGCTGCTGCTGAAGCCGCTGCACCTGCCGCTGCACCTGCTGCTGCTGCCGCACCTGCCGCTGCAAAAGCACCAGAAAAGAAAGACGACAAGAAGAAGTAATTGCACGTTAATTGTTACTGAGGTAATAGTTAATAGTAAATACACGCAAAAGGCACCAGAGCAATCTGGTGCCTTTTTGTTTTAAAGCGGTTTTGTATTTTACTATTGCCTATTCACTATTACCTATTTACTGCTTATTTTGCCGCCATGAGTTTTTTAATTGCAGGCCTTGGAAACATAGGCGCGGAGTATGAAAACACCCGCCATAATATTGGTTTTAAAATAGCCGACGAACTGGCTAACGCTAACAAAGCAACGTTTGCTTTAGAGCGGCTGGCTTTTTTTGCCGAGTATCGCAGCCGTGGTAAAAACGTGTATGTAATTAAGCCTACCACTTTTATGAATCTTTCGGGTAAGGCGGTGCGCTACTGGATGAACGAACTAAAAGTGCCACAGCAAAATGTATTGGTTGTGCTGGATGATTTAGCAATTCCGTTTGGCTCTATCCGTATACGAATGAAGGGCAGCGACGGAGGACACAATGGGTTAAAAGACATTGATGCAACATTAGGCAATGGCAACTATGCCCGCCTGCGTTTTGGTGTGGGGGCCGATTTTACCAAAGGCCGGCAGGTAGATTATGTGCTGGGCAATTGGAATGTAGAAGAAATGAAAACCCTGAATGATAGGATTAAAGTGGCCTGCGAGGGCATAAACAGCTTTATGTTTGAGGGCATTGAACGAGCTATGAGCAAATACAATAAATAAGCCTGTAACGCTAAGCTATCTCATCAATGTTACACTTCCTTTCCAAATCCGCGATTCAGATTCGTTTACAAAGGCCGCGTTAATTACGTATACAAATACTGCGGGTTGCATAGGCTTGCCTTTAAAGGTGCCATCCCATTTAAAATTGTGGTCGTTGCTTTCAAATACTTTTTCACCCCAACGGTCGAACACTTTCACCTCCATATACCGTAGCGAAGGCAGGTTGCCGAACACTTCGAAAAAGTCGTTAGCCCCATCGCCGTTAGGTGTAAATACGTTAGGTATAAAAAGCACCGGCGGGTTCAGCAGGATAGATACAAAAGTAGTATCGTGGCAGCCATAGGCATCGGTACCGGTAATCTGGTAGCGGGTATCTCCCTCCGGTGATACAATCGACATAGAGCAATCGGTGCAGCTAAGCCCGTTGGTAGGGAACCAGGTATACGTAATATTACCTGCCGCCGCATTACTTAAAATATTAACCGTAATGCTATCGCCTATGGGCAATTTTGCTGATGATGGAGATGCCACCAAATCAATATCAGGCAGTATATTAAGGGTAAAAGACACTACGCTATCGCAACCAGTGGTGGCTGTAAGTGTATCGGTGTAAATGCCGCTGGCAGGGTAGTAGTTGCCGTTGTAAAAATATGCCTGCCCATAGCAAAGGGTTTGGTTAAACTGGGTTACAGTCGTATTAATAAGCGATAGGGTGGTGGTTAACAGGCTATCGCAACCGGCCGCAGTGGTAAGCGTATCCTGGTAAACACCAGCTGTGTTTTGGTAGGCCCCGCCTGCAAATAAACTATCGGTAGCGCAAATACTAACCTGCCTGCTGCCGGTAATAAAGGGCGGTTCGGTAATAGTTGCTGTGGCGGTAGCGGTGCAACTATTGTTATCAGTAGCTAATACCGCATAAGTGCCTGCCGGTAAATTCTGTAAATCTTCGGTGGCAAATTGCCCGGTGTTCCAGTTATAAATTACCGGTGCAATGGCATTGGTAAGCGTTAAGTCAATTGCGCCATCGGCCCCGTTAAAACAAGTTACATTACTGGTAGTTGTGGTAGCTATTATAGCTGGTGGTTCACTAACCGTTACGGTTCCCGATACGCTGCAACTGTTAGAATCGGTAACAACTACCGTGTAATTACCTGCTGTAAGCACAGCAATATCTTCGGTAGTGTAAGTTCCGGCATTCCATGAAAACTGAATTGGATTAACTCCACCTGCTGCTGTTAAATCTACACTTCCATCCGCACCACCTGCACAGGTTACATTAACCGGCGCAAATGATAAGGTGATGGCCGGTGGCTGGCTTATATGCACGGTATCAGATAATTGGCAGAATACTGAGTCGGTTACAAACACAATGTAAGTGCCGGTATCTAAATTCGAAATTTGCGTGTTGTTTAGAGTGTTATCGTGTTGCCAGGTGGTCGTGTAAGGTGGCACACCTCCTGCGGGTATAATAGTAATGGTGCCGGTGTTGTTATCGGCGCAAAGGCTGTTTTGGTAGGTATTGCTTAGTGAGTAAGGCGGCGGAACTAAATTCAAATTAGCACTATCGGTTTTTACGCAGCCATTTGCATCGGTAACGGTTACATGGTATAAGCCGGGTGCCAGGCCGTCAATAGAATCGGTAGTAGACGCGCCTGAATCATCCCACAAATAAGTATAAGGCGGAGTGCCGCCGGTTGCAGTTAATTTTATAGCTCCATCGTTGCCATTAAAACATTTAAACTGGTAGCCATTATAGCTGTGCGGTGTTAAGGTAGTAACCAAAGGTGGAATTACGGGCAGTAACGCAGTATCGCTAATGGTACAATTGTTAGAGTCGGTAATAAGTGCAATATAAGTGCCGTTTGCAAGGCCGCTTATATCCTCGGTAGTGTATGCGCCGTTATTCCACGAAAAACTATAAGGCACTGTTCCGCCGGTTACCGTTAAATCTACGCTTCCGTTGTTTATACCCGGGCATAATGCCGGAACCATTGTATGCGATGCTGTTAATGGTGGTGGCTCATTAATATTAATGGTGTCTATGCGCAGGCAAAACACGGAATCGAACACATAAACCACATACCGGCCTGTAGACAGGTTCGAAATCTGCGTGCTGTTTAAATTGTTATCATGTTCCCAATAGGCTAAGTATGGGGGCACGCCACCTACCGGGGTTACGTTAATGCTACCGCTATTCGACCCTGCACAAAGGCTATTCTGGTGCACCTCTGATAGTGAGTACGGCGGCGGCACCAAAGTCATATTGGCGCTATCTACTCTTACACATCCGTTGGCATCGGTTACTGTTACATGGTACACGCCCGGCGAAAGCCCGTAAATGGAATCAACCGTTGAGCGAAGTGAATCATCCCATTGATAAGTATAGGGCGGCTGGCCCCCGTTAACGCGCACCACCACTTCTCCATCCACACCGTTAAAGCATTTAAAGTTATAACCGTTATACGAATGCGGAATTACGTTTACAGTTAACAGCGGCAGCATAGTAAACGTTACAGCATCGTTTTTAACGCAGTTATTGGCATCGGTAATTTGTACGTTAAAAGTGCCCGATGAAAGGCCGGATATATCTTCGGTAGTATAAGCCCCGCTATTCCACGAAAAAGTATAAGGCGGTGTGCCACCAAATGGAGTAAGATCAATGGAGCCCTGGCCGCCATCGCAATATGGGTCAATTACATGTAACGAATCATTAAGGGCTGCCGGCTGATTGAGTGTGGCCGGTATAAAAGGTGTAGTGCAGCTGTTGCTATCTTTTACCTGCACCGAATAAACGCCCGCGCATAAATTGGGAACGGAACTTCCGTTACCCACCAATACTCCCTGGCCATTTCGCCATTCGTAGCTATAAGGGGCGGTGCCACCGGTTACGTTTACCAATACAGTGCCGTTGCAGTTGCCAAAGCAAGCAGGCGCCGTGGCACTTGTAATGGGGTTTATAGCCACCGGCTGGCCCACACTTACCGGTATAGTTATGGGGCAATTAGCAGCATCGGTGGCTATAACGGTGTAGTTACCTGCACATAGGTTAGCGGTAATAAAGCTATTGCCGGTATACACCACACTACCCCCGCTGTTTTGAACGGTATAGTTGTAAGGTGTAGTACCGCCTGCGCCTATAGTGGTAACAATACCACTGCAATCTCCATTGCATAGCACTGAGTTGCCCGTTGCAGTAGCTGTAAACGGATTACCAAATACAGGCACCGTAAATGTGGCTATGCAGCCTTGCCCATCGGTAACCCTTACGGTATAGCGCCCGGTGCAAAGGCCGGTTATTACATTAGAAGTTTGGCCTGCTACAACAACATTGTTGCTATCCAGCCAGGCATACGTATAAGGTGGTGTGCCGCCGCTTACACTAGCGGTGCCTGTTGCATTGCATGCCGAACCACAGGTATTAATAGTGGCTGTTGCAGTAACCGTTACCGGGTTAGGAACATTAACCGTAGTATTTGAAAAAGACCTGCAGCCTGAACCATTGGTTACGTTTACTATATAATCGCCCGCACAAAGGTTAGTTGCCGTTGCTGCAAATTGGCCCAGCGAAGCGCCGGTAGAATCTAACCACGAAAAACCGCAGGGCGGGTCTAAGCATCCACCCGTTAGCGTTACGGAGCCCGTTCCGTTGCAGGTGTTAACGCAGGTAGCATCAGTTGAGGACGAAGTAATGGGTTGTGCTCCAATTTCGCTAACCGTAAATGTTACTGTATCGCCGCAACCCCATACTGCCTGGTCGAACACCATAACGGTATAAACCCCGGCACATAAACCGCTCACACTTGGAGTAATCTGCGTAGGTGTGGTTAACCACTGGTAGATATAGGAACCATTACCACCGGTAGGGCTAACGCTGGCCGAACCATTGCATAAGTTACAACTGGCATTATTAACGGTTACAGGCGCCAGCACCTCGGGCGGCTGCGGTATATTTACAGGTGCTACAAGTGTGCAACCGTGGGCATCGGTAACGGTGGCAGTATAATTACCCCCATGCAATCCGGATGCTGTATCGGTAGTAGCGCCATTGCTCCAAAAAACGGTATAAGGAGGGGTGCCACCGGTATAGGTAAGCAGGGCAGAACCTCCATCCCACCCGTAGCAGGGCACATTGCTTACTATGGTGGCATTAGCCGCCAGCGGAAACGGAAAATCGGTTACAGCTACAGGTTGATTAGGGGTAGCTGTGCAGCCGTTGCCATCGGTAATAGTTACATTATAGTTACCGGGGCACAGGTTAATAGCGGTAGCGGTGGTTTGGTTGTTAGGGTCGTTCCATTGCAGGGTATAAGGTGGCTGCCCGCCCGACAATGTGGTTGTAGCCGTGCCGCTGCATTGGTTGGTGCATAATGTTTGGGTAGAGCTTAAGCCAATATTGCTAGGGCAAAAAATACCGGTTACCGAATCAATATACCCCACACAGCCCTGGTCAGTCCACAGGTTAACGGTGGTGTAATTTATAGCCGGCGGGCAGCTGTAATATACATATGCCGGGTTAGTAGCAGTGCTGGTGCTGCTATCCGGAAAAGTCCACTGCCAGTTGATAATAGGCCCGCTGGGGGTTAACAAAAAGTGCGTGGTATCGCCGGCGCAGGTGCCCGATAAAACATCAATAGTGGCAAAGCTTTCCTGTATATAAGGTTCCGTTTGGCCAAGGCCGTTGGAGTGGGCAAACGGCGTACAATCAACAAACACCCGTTTTACTATCGTATCGTCGCCCAGGTATTGGCAGCAGGGCGATTGGTTTTGCACAATCATTTTTACATCAAATGCGCCGCAGCTATCAAAGGTGTATACGGGGTTTACATCGTGGCTGATAGTACCATCCGGAAACACCCATGTATAAGTATTGTTTCCGCCCGGGCTGGTGGTGGTATTTGTAAACTGGGTGCCGGTACCAAAGCAGGTAGTATCCGATTCAAAGCCTGCTACAAGCGGTAAGTTATTAGCAGGCACAGTTAATTGCTGCGTAATGTGGCAGGTAGTGGTAAACAGGTTAAAGAAAGTATTGTGGCAGTAAGCTACAATGGTTAATGTAATAGTGTAAGTGCCCGGCCCGGGAAACTGGTGGCAGGGGTTCTCGCCGGTAGCGGTGGTGCCATCGCCAAAGTTCCAGCTAAGGCTTACTACTTCATCGCAATCGCTAATGTAGTTACCGCATACTTGCCAGCAATTACACCAGGGCGAGTAAGTCATGGTAAACCACGAGCCTGTGCAGCCGTTGGCTTTCGCTTCGCCACCTAAAAAAAGCAGCGTTGCAATCAGAAAAAATGCTTTACGAAGGGCAGCCTTCATACCGGTGTTTAATTAAAAAATAGTTTATGGTTACTTACATAAATCCTTACTTCTTACTTCTCTGCGGTATTCCGAAATATTCTTCACATCGGGCCTTGGAACATTTGGTGGAAACACACCCTGCTCTACCTTCTCCATTTTAGCAGTTTCTATTTTATGCATGGTGGTTTTAAAATTGGTAACCGATGGCTTAGCATCTTTGGCAAAGCAGGCGTTGTTGCCGTTAAAATCAGTTTTCATTAATAGTATATCAAAGCTCTCGGCGCCTTTACTGCCGGTGCAGCCAAGGGTAACTATACCGCTTTTGGTAAGCGCCAGTTTGCTCGGGTATTCTTCATTTTGCCCGCCGTAGGTTTTAGCCCACTGCAGGTTACCATTGGCATCGGTTTTAAAGTTTAAAACATCGCTAATGCCGTTGCCAAAGCTATAAGCCATGCCCGATACCACAAAACCGCCATCGGGTGTTTGCACTACATCCGCCGCCGATTCAAATTTAGGCCCGCCGTAAGTTTTACTCCATTGCACATTGCCCTCCTTATCCAGGCTCATTAAAAAAATATCAATGTTAGTGGCAGTAGTGTTTGTGTTGCCAATCAGCACCATGCCACCATCCTGTTTTTCAATTACAGTATAGCCCATGGTTACATTGTTGCCGGCATATTCTTTCGCCCATACCAGGTTGCCATTGGCTGCAACTTTCATCAATAGCATTTTGCGCACATCATTGGTGTTTACCTGCCGCGCGGGCTGCTCTATTTTTTTATCGGTTTTGCCCACGGTTGCCACATTACCGCTAACTATGTAACTACCGTCTTTAAGTACCGCTACTGACGTTGCTGTGCTCGATATGTTTTCTGTTCCGTAAATAAAAGCCCGCGACCACAGCTTGTTTCCATTTTTATCTACTTTAATAAGGTAGGCGCTTTGGTCTTCGGCGCGCATGGTGAAAAACGCGCTGCTTACCACATTCATTTTTTTAACCATGCCCGCAATAATAAAATGGCCATCAGGGGTTTGTTTCATGCTAAAGCCCTCGGTTTCGTTGCCGCCCTCATCAAAAATTTTCTTCCATTTCAGGTCGCCGTTCGCATTGGTGTTTATCAGCGTTAGGTTTTCACCCTCTTGTTTATTAGGCTGGTATTTTTCGGCACTAAAAAGGTAGCCGCCATTTACGGCCAGCACATCATTTACGGTTTCGCGTTCGGGGCCGCCAAAGGTTTTTGTCCATATAACAGCACCATTGCTGTCGGTTTTCATCAGCAACATATCGCGCTCGTTCTGCCCGTAGCTTTCCGATTCGCCTACTATAATAAATGAGTTATCGGGCAGTAATTTAAAGGCGCTGCCTTTTTCAAAGCTTTCCATGCCAATAGCGCGCTGAAAAACCGGTTGGGCTAAAAGCAATTTGCCGGCAGGGCAAAACAAACAGACAAGGGATATTACAAAAGCCTTAGCAAATGCTTTGTGGGCAGTTTTCATCCTTCAGGAGCCAGATTTAGTGAGCGATACGTTAGTTTGTCAACTGAAAAGTATCCTATAAAATCCAGAAACAAAATTTTAACCATTAAATTTTTTTACCCATTTTGCACACAATGCTTCAATCTTTTTTGCATACGATCCATAATTGGTTGAAAGAAAATACCGTTCTGTATTTCCGGTTTGTGCTGTTTATTACCTTTACGGGGCACGGATTAGTATCGCTGGGCTTTAGCCAGGGATACGAGTTGCATTACCGCATTTTTGAGGCTGTAAACATTTTTGATTTAGATGTAGCCGCGTTTTTACGCATACAGGGCAGCTGGGATTTGGTTTTAGCCGTTTGCATTTTGCTGGGTATCTTTCCCAAGTATATATTGCCTGCGGCTGCGGTGTATCTAATAACCGTGGCTTGCTGTGGTTGGGCCTACTTTGTACATAAAACAGGCTCGTTGTTTGGCATAGCCGAATCGTTCCGCCGCTTTCCGTGGATATTCTATTGCGTGTTTCTAATTGTATACTACTACCGCCAGGTGCAAAATTACAAGTTGCTGCGCATTGGTATTGCTTTTGCATTTTTGGCCCACGGGCTGGCTTCGCTTGGTTTGTTTGGTTTAAAGGGCGCGCATATTGAGCTGGCCTCGCAAATATTTTCAGAAGAAGTGGCAAGAAACATCGTTTTCTACAGTGGTTTCTCCGACACGTTTTTAGGCCTTTGGCTTTTAACCGGTTTCTACTCCAGACCTGCTGCTATAGTAGGTGGCGTATGGCTGCTAGTGGTGGTGTATTTATCGTTGCTGCTTGGCTTTCCCGAGTTTTTGTTCCGAAGCGGGTTTTTACTTTCCTGTATATATGTGGCATTAGATAAGCGCTGCCATTCACCTTTGTGGCAATCGGGCAATTTGCAGCCTCAATAAACAACCAAAAGTTTTATGTTTGAACCATTGAAGAACTTATGTATTTACGTGAACACATGAACACGTTGGCACATTAACACATTGTATTACCATGAAGATAATATGCATTGGCCGCAATTACAGCGAACACGCTAAAGAACTTAAAAACGAAGTGCCCGATAAACCGGTGGTATTTTTAAAGCCGCAAACAGCTTTGCTAAAAGATAATAAACCCTTTTATTACCCCGAGTGGACCAGCGATTTGCACTACGAGACCGAAGTAGTATTAAAAGTGTGCAAGCAAGGAAAGTATATTGATGAAAAGTTTGCCCATAAATATTTTGATGAGGTAAGCATTGGCATTGATTTTACTGCCCGCGATTTGCAAAGCCAGCAAAAGGCAAAAGGCCTACCGTGGGAGATTGCCAAAGCCTTTGATAACAGTGCCGTATTGGGAAGCATTAAGAAATTGAGTGAATTAGGAGATTGGGAAAAGGCAGGCATAAGCTTTTCGATGAAGCTGAACGGTGCCGAAGTGCAAAAGGGTAACACCAACGAAATGCTGTTTCCGTTCTCGAAAATAATTGCTTACGCATCGCAGTTCTTCACCCTTCAAACCGGCGATTTAATTTACACCGGTACCCCCGCCGGTGTTGGCCCCGTTAAAATAGGCGACCGCTTAGAAGGATATCTCGGCGAAGAAAAGGTGTTTGATTTTGAGGTGAAGTAGGTCCCAAGACTTCCGAAGTTTTCAAAACTTCGGAAGTCTTAAAAAATATCCGCACCTGCCTTCGTGTAATTCGTGGCTAATCGTATTGGCAGTTTTGTTTTTCTTCTTATTTATGCCACTAAACAGCTAAAGGGTTGAAATCAGCTAAAGAAGATTTTTTAAAGGCGTTCAGCCTGATGTGTACTGCCAAGGCAATGACGGAGCTTTACGAAGAGCGTAAAGAAATTACCGGTAAATATGTGCATGCCACCAGCCGCGGACACGAGGCCATACAACTGGCCGCTGCGTTTCAGCTAAAGCCGCAGGATTTTGTTTTCCCTTATTACCGCGATGATGCCATGCTTTTAGGCATGGGCTTTAAGCCTTTCGAGCTAATGCTACAACTAATGGCAAAAGGCACCGATTACTTTTCGGGGGGGCGTACTTACTATTCGCACCCCTCTTCTAACCGGGCCGATTTACCTAAAATACCGCATCAAAGCTCGGCTACCGGTATGCAGGTAATACCCGCCACCGGTACCGCGCAGGGCTTACAATATAAAGAGCGGCAGGCCCTGGCAGCCTTTAAAAAAGGAGAGGAGCCGTTGGTAATATGCTCGTTAGGCGATGGCGCCATTACCGAAGGTGAGGTAAGCGAAGCTCTGCAAATGGCTGTGCTACACAATTACCCTATTATTTATTTGGTGCAGGATAATGAGTGGGATATTTCGGCCCACAGCAGCGAGGTGCGGGCGCAAAATGCATCGGAATACGCGCGGGGCTTTAAAGGCCTTAAGGTAGAAAGCATAGACGGGACCGACTTTGAAGAATGTTTTGAGACCATGAGCCGCGTGGTAAATTTTGTGAGGACCCACCGTCAGCCTTATTTGGTGCATGCGCGGGTGCCTTTACTAAACCACCACACCAGCGGTGTGCGTAAGGAGTGGTACCGGCCTAAAGAGAACCTGGAGAGCGACGCCATGCGCGACCCCTTTAATAAACTTAAAAAGCAACTACTATACGATAAAGTAGGTACGGCTGATGCGTTAACTGCTATTGAAGAAGAAGCAAAACAAACGGTTAAAAAAGATTTTGAAAGGGCAGTATTGGAGCCTTTCCCTACCGAGGCGGATTTAACCACGCATATTTTTGCACCTACCCCGGTTACAGAAGAGTTGGGCGAGCGCAGCCCTGCCAATGGCGAAACTACAATAATGGTAGATGCTGCTTTGCATGCTGTAGATGAGATATTGACCAAACATCCCGAGGCGCTGCTTTACGGGCAGGATGTAGGAGGGGAGCTGGGCGGTGTTTTCCGCGAGGCGGCCCTGCTGGCTAAAAAATATGGCGATAGCCGGGTGTTTAATACCCCTATCATGGAAGCCTATATTATAGGCTCTACCGTGGGTATGAGCGCTGCCGGTTGCAAGCCAATAGTAGAGGTGCAGTTTGCCGATTATATTTTTCCGGGTATTAACCAGCTGTTTACCGAGGTTTCCCGCTCGTGCTATTTGAGCAATGGTAAATTTCCCGTGCAGGCGCTTATACGCATACCCATAGGCGCTTATGGTAGCGGCGGACCATACCATAGCAGCAGTGTAGAGAGTTTTGTGTTGCAGATAAAGGGTGTGAAAATTTGCTACCCCAGCAATGCCGCCGATATGAAGGGCTTGCTTAAAGCCGCCTTTTACGATCCTAATCCGGTGGTTATGTTTGAGCATAAGGGGCTTTACTGGAGCAAGGTAAAAGGCACTGAACTGGCTAAAACTATTGAACCGGATGAAGATTATATTATACCACTGGGCAAAGCCAGAATAGCCTTACAGGCAGCGGAAGAAAATTTAGAAAACGGCGAAACACTAACCGTAATTACTTATGGCATGGGTGTGCATTGGGCAATAAACGCAGCTAAAAACTTTGAGGGCCAGGTAGAGGTAGTGGATTTACGCACTCTTAATCCGCTGGACGAAGAGGCCATTTACGATTCAGTTAAACGGCACGGAAAAGTGTTGGTGCTTACCGAAGAAACCATTACCCACTCCTTTGCTGAGGCGCTTGCCGGACGTATAGCTTCTAATTGTTTCCAATCGTTGGATGCACCGGTAAAAATTATTGGCGCCGTAAATACACCAGCTATACCGCTAAATGAGAATTTAGAGAAGGCCATGCTGCCTAATGTAGAGAAAGTAAGGGCGGCAATGGAAGAGTTGCTTACTTTTTAAACTGCGATAGCATGGGCGATTACTATACCAATGTAATACCAATGGATGTAGAGGCCGAAGATGCACAGTTGGTGGCCGGAAAGGTGCATGAATTTTTAGTAAGCCAAAAAATTATACAACCCGAAATAAGCGATTGCACCTTAACCAAAACAGGCGGTTACGCACCAAGCCAGAATTATGAAAAAGCCTTAGCTGCACCTAACCCTGACTTAGTAAACCTTAAAACTAATGGGGTAGAAATTATAGTGGAGCGCAGCGCGTTCGATTCCGGCGGGTTAGAGGATATACAATGCCCACAGTGCGGGCAAAGCATAATAGATAACGATTGGGGTGCTGCCCTGCAGGCCTGGTTGGGCCGCAAGCCAAACAATAATTTTAGTTGCCCGGCATGTGCGTATAGCGGCGCGGTTACTTCGTACATTTTCGAGCCCCCTTTTGTATTTGCCGAGCTGGGCTTTACGTTTTGGAACTGGGGCGATAGCTTAAGCGACAGTTTTATAAGTGAGCTGGAGCAAATTACAGATTCGCGCATTGCCATTACCATGGGTAAATATTAATTGCGGTGGGTTGGCTGATTTTAGCGCCCGGTAATTGAAAAAAAATGCAAATATCCCGACTTTAGTAGCGTGCGCGTGGTTTTAGGCCCTTCCATAAAGGCTGTAATACAATAACTTAAGTAATAAGTTGTTTTTTACGCCTAACTTTAATAAAAAATAAGCGTAAGAATAATGCAAGATTCCGGTAACTATTTCGTTACTTTAATTACAGGAATCGTATTATCTAACCTTTAAATTAGTTCTATGAACGTGGTAATTCATCCGGTGCATTTTGATGCATCTGCGCAGTTGGTAGGTTTTATTAACAAGAAACTTACAAAACTGGAAACCTTCTTTGACAGGATTGTAGAAGCCGAGGTTTTTTTAAAGCTCGAATCGAAACAGAGCGTAAAAGATAAGATTGTTGAAATTAAGTTACATGTGCCCGGGAAAACCCTTTTTGTGGCCAAAACATCAAAAACCTTTGAAGAAAGCACCGACCTTGCGTTGCACACCATAGCAGGGCAGCTAAAAAAACAGAAAGACAGAGTGAAAAGCATTAATTAATAAAAAGAAAAGCGGGACCCAAAAAGTCCCGCTTTTCTTTTTTTATCCGTCCTATACATACCTTCTTTTAAAGTATTCTTCTGCAGTTACATCGTATTCGCCAACAACTATATCCACATTGTGGCCCCCGGTTTGTGCATGCAAACAGAAATAGTTGCACATTTTTATTTTTCATTTTTTGAAAATTCAATTAACTGTTTAGATTTGCGCTCCGTTTTTAAGACGGAAGTGTGTTCATTGTATTACTGTACCAAGAAAATTAAAACAAGCCCGCGTAGCTCAGTTGGTAGAGCAGCTGATTTGTAATCAGCAGGTCGGAGGTTCGAATCCATCCGCGGGCTCTAGTATGTTTTGCCTTTTTCTTTCCATATGCTGGATAGAAGCGCCGGGGGCAGATTAAATTTTTCGCATTCGCCTTTAAATTGGGGAGATAGTCAAGTGGCCAACGACAACAGACTGTAAATCTGTCCTCTTACGAGTTCTCAGGTTCGAATCCTGATCTCCCCACTTATATCTCTGATAGTTATAGAAAGGAAGAATGAAATGCGGGAGTAGCTCAGTTGGTAGAGCGACAGCCTTCCAAGCTGTAGGTCGCGGGTTCGAACCTCGTCTCCCGCTCCAGAGAAAGTAGTAAACCGTTGTAGCTCAGAGGTAGAGCATCCTGATGGGAATCGGGAAGGTAACCTTTAAAGGCTTATCAACGGTATTGAAAGTTTGGAATGAGAAGGCACGTAATAGTTTGCCGTTGTAGCTCAGTGGTAGAGCACTTCCTTGGTAAGGAAGAGGTCGCGAGTTCGATTCTCATCAACGGCTCTATAAAATTTTAAGTGGTAGTATTGCAACAGTGAGGATGGAAGGGAAACAAAAAATTTTAGATAAATATTAAAACAACAATTTAAAAACAATAACAATGGCTAAAGAAAAATTCGTAAAAGACAAGCCGCATGTGAACATCGGAACCATCGGACACGTGGATCACGGCAAAACAACTTTGACTGCCGCTATCACAACGGTGCTTTCAAAGAAAGGTCTCGCAGAAGTGCGCGACTACTCTTCAATTGATAATGCTCCTGAAGAGAAAGAAAGAGGTATCACAATCAACACAGCTCACGTTGAGTATGCGACAGCTAACCGTCACTACGCGCACGTTGACTGCCCGGGCCACGCGGATTATATCAAGAACATGGTTACTGGTGCTGCCCAAATGGACGGCGCAATACTTGTTGTTGCAGCTACTGACGGACCTATGCCACAAACAAGAGAGCACATCCTTCTTGCACGCCAGGTAGGTGTTCCTCAAATTGTTGTGTTCATGAATAAAGTTGACTTGGTTGAAGATCCAGAGTTCCTTGAATTAGGTGAAATGGAAATTCGCGACCTTCTTACTTTCTATAAATTTGATGGTGCTAACATCCCGGTAATTCAAGGTTCTGCACTTGGTGCATTGAACGGCGAACCAAAGTGGGTTGCTAAAATAGATGAGTTGATGGAAGCTGTGGATAGCTTTATCCCGGTTCCTCCACGCGCTACTGAACTTCCGTTCCTTATGCCGGTTGAGGATGTATTCTCTATCACTGGTCGTGGAACAGTTGCTACAGGCCGTATTGAAAGAGGTGTTACCAACACCAACGACCCTGTTGAATTGATTGGTTTACAAAAAGAAGGTGAAAAACCTCTTACTTCTACCGTAACTGGTGTTGAAATGTTCCGTAAAATACTTGACAGAGGCGAAGCCGGCGATAACGTTGGTCTATTGCTTCGTGGTATTGAAAAAGAGCAAATTAAGCGTGGTATGGTTGTGGTTAAGCCAGGTTCGGTTACACCGCACACTGAGTTCAAATGCGAAACTTACGTATTGAGCAAAGAAGAAGGTGGACGTCACACTCCATTCTTCAACCAATACCGTCCTCAGTTCTACTTCCGTACAACCGACGTTACAGGTGAAATTACTTTACCAGCAGGTGTAGAAATGGTTATGCCTGGCGATAACGTAACTCTATCTGTAAAATTGATCTACCCTATCGCAATGGAGAAAGGTCTTCGTTTCGCTATCCGCGAAGGTGGTCGTACAGTAGGTGCCGGTCAGGTAACTGAAATTTTGAAATAAGACCGAAAGGTTTTGTGAAATACGAAAAGCGGGCTGCAGTAATGCGGCCCGCTTTTTTTGTGGGTATTGCCAAAGCAAAAGAAGAATGTTTATGCCTGTTAATTACTGCATTACAAGGCCAACGTTTTCTGTATCTTTGCGCTATGCAGCAAAAAATTAAATCGATAATAAGTTCATCGGTGGCGGTAAAAGAGAAAATACTGGCCGATGAGTTTTTTTTAAAGCGCATTGAAGAAGTATCTATGCTGGTGGCCCATGCTTTCGAAAACGGGCACCGTCTTTACTTATGCGGCAATGGCGGTAGCGCTGCCGATGCGCAGCATTTAGCGGCAGAATTTACCGGCCGCTTTTACAGCGACCGCGACCCTTTGCCGGCCGAAGCCCTGCATGTGAACACCTCTTTTCTTACGGCGGTAGCCAATGATTACAGCTACGATGAAATTTACGAACGTGCCATTAAAGCCCATGGCCGCAAGGGTGATGTGCTGATTGGTTTATCTACCTCGGGCAACTCTAAAAATGTTATCCGGGCACAGGTAGAGGCTAAGCGCATAGGTATGCATGTAATTGCCTTTACCGGTGAAGGTGGCGGCAAAATGAAAGAGAGTTGCGATTACTTATTTAATGTGCCCAGTATAGATACCCCGCGGATACAGGAATCGCACATTATGGTGGGCCATATTATTTGCCAGTTGGTTGAAGAAAAACTGTTTAGCTAAGCATGGCAGATTATCCGGCAATTGTTTTAGCGGGTGGCCTGGGCACGCGTCTGCGCGGTGTAATTAACGATTTGCCTAAGCCTATGGCCATGATAAATGGCAAACCCTTTCTGCATTATGTGCTGCTATACCTTACCCAGCAAAAAGTTAAGAAGGCCATACTTTCGGTAGGTTATAAGGCTAATATTATTGAAACCTACTTTGGCGATAAATACTTAGATGTAGAACTTGTTTACAGTAAGGAGCCGGAACCCCTGGGCACCGGTGGTGGAATTAAAAAGGCATTTGAATACGTAAAGGATTATGCCTGGGTGCTAAACGGCGATACCTTTTTTGATATTAACCTGGCAGCCCTCAGCGACTTTCATTTTGAAACCAAGGCCGATGTATCGTTAGCTTTAAAACAAATGGAAAACTTTGACCGTTACGGTACGGTTGAAATGAAGGGTGAGCGCATTGTAAAGTTTGAAGAGAAGAAACCCCTGGCAGAGGGGCTGATAAATGGTGGCGTTTATTTTTTTAATAAGGCGATGTTGGATAGGGTAGAAGAGCAGAAGTTCTCTTTTGAAAAAGAGGTGCTCGAAAAGTATGTGAGCGTAGCGCAGATAAACGGCAAAGCTTTTAGAAATTACTTTATTGATATAGGCATACCCGAAGATTATACCAAAGCGCAACTGGATTTTATAAAGCTGTTTGAATAAAAAATGCATTAACCGCAAGGGGCGCAGCGATTTCGCAAGGAACGCGGAGTTATAATTTTATGTGCTACATGGCTTTGCGTTGTATTTTCTTAACGGCCTTAGCGGTTAACTTAATTAAAAATGAATCTGAACCAACTACCCATAGATAAAACCTGGACGCTGTTTTTAGACCGCGATGGGGTTATTAATTTGCTATACCCTAACGACTATGTAAAGAAGTGGGAAGAGTTCTATTTTTTAGAAGGCGCGCTGGATGCCTTAAAGAAGCTATCGGAAGTTTTTAAGCGGATATTGATAGTGACCAATCAGCAGGGGGTGGGTAAGGCTTTAATGACCCAGGAGGACCTGCAAAATATACACGATGAGATGCTGAAAGAGGTGCGCAAATACGGCGGGCGCATACATGCCATTTACGCCGCTACTGACCTTGTAGAAAATGATACCAAACAAATGCGCAAGCCGCAAATAGGCATGGCCCTTAAAGCCAAAAAAGACTTTGTTGAGATTGACTTTACCAAGTGCATTATGGTAGGCGACTCGGTGAGCGATATGCAGTTTGGTAAAAGCGCCGGCATGCTTACCGTGTTTGTAGGCGACCCTAAAAAGGTGCAGGAACTCGAAAAACCCGTGATAGATTATTACTGCGAATCGCTAAGCGATTTTGCTAATGCGCTGACCCAGTAGGCAGCCATCCACCCCCTGCCCAGAGCAAAGCGTCTGGGCTTCCCCCGCCGGCGGGGGACATCAGCGCCACACTCAAAAAGCTAGCGCGACCCAACTTAAATTGTATAGAACTAACAGCCAATGCACTAAGCCGTAACCGGTAAGGCAGCATAGGCTTTCAAGCCTTCTTCCAGGCATTTAATAGCAGCGGTTAAATCGTTTGTGTTTAGCACATAGGCTATGCGCACTTCGCTTTTGCCTGCACCGTTGGTGCTGTAAAAGCCCGAAGCCGGTGCCATCATTACAGTGGCGCCGTTGTAGCTAAAGTTTTCGAGCATCCACTGGCAGAATACATCGCTATCTTTAACCGGCAATTTAGCTACTGCGTAAAAAGCACCACCCGGGTTGGGGCAATGCACGCCCGGTATATTGTTTAGCAGGCTTACCATTACATCGCGGCGCTTTTGGTATTCGGCTATAATGCCGGCGTAGTAATCGACACCCAAATCAAACAGGCCTTCGCCGGCCAATTGGCCTAACGAGTTTGGCGATAAACGCGCCTGCCCGAATTTAAGGGCCGAAGCCATTACCTCGGTATTGCGGGTTACTATGGCACCTATACGCGCCCCACAGGCCGAGAAGCGTTTAGAGATAGAATCGAACACCACTACATGCTTATCCAGACCCTCTAAGTTAAGCGCACTGTAAAAGGCCTTGCCGCCATACAGAAACTCGCGGTAAACTTCATCTACAAACAGAAACAAGTCGTGCTTTAGGCAAATTTCGCGCAGCACCAATAGTTCCTCGTGGCTGTATAAGTAACCGGTAGGGTTATTAGGGTTGCAAATTAGTATGGCCTTGGTTTTGGGCGTAATGGCTTTTTCAAAATCTTCGATAGGGGGAAGGGCGAAACCGGTATCTATGCTGGTAGAAATTGGCTTAACCTGTATGTTGCCCACCTTGGCAAAGCCAATGTAGTTGGCATACATAGGCTCGGGTATAATAATCTCATCGCCTTCGTCCAGGCAGCTAAGCATACCAAAACTGAGGGCCTCGCTGGCGCCCTCGGTAATCATAAAGTTGGCAGCAGTTACGTTTATACCTATGTTGTTGTAATACTGCGCAAACTTATTTCGGTAGCTTTCAAGCCCATTGCTTGGGCAATACTCCAGCACCTTTATATCCAGGCTTTTGAGGTCCTTCCAAAACCGTGCGGGCGTTTCTAAATCGGGCTGACCAATGTTTAAGTGGTAAACCTTAACCCCTTTCTTTTTTGCGGCATCGGCGTAGGGAACCAATTTACGTATGGGCGAGGCCGGCATGGCTAATCCTTTATTCGAAACTTTTGGCATTTTTTTATCAGTTGGCAGTTTGCAATTGGCAGTTTGCAAGAATGCAAAACAGCCATTAGTAATGGGTGCAAATAAAACGAAAAACCCCATCTATTACAGACGGGGTTTTTCAAACTTTTGTTATTGTTATTTGCCTACGATTAGTTCTTAGGTGCTAACAAACTAGGGGCTTCTACCGGAACCGATTTTTCGGGCTCGGCTTTTACCACCTCACCTTTTATGTAAATTATTTTGTTTGGCTCATCGGCATTGCTGGTAATAGTTATAGACTTGTTGAACGAACCCGGACGGCCTTGTGTGTTATAAGTAACCAATATCACCGCATCTTTACCGGGCAATACGGGCTCTTTAGGCCAGGTAGGTACGGTGCAACCGCAACTTGCCCTTACATTCGATAAAATTAAAGGCTCTTTACCGGCGTTAGAAAACTTAAACTCATAAGTTACCTGTGGCCCTTCGGGCACTTCGCCAAAATCGTGGGTTTCGGTTTTAAAGTTAAGCTTGGCAGCATTGGGGTTAGCAGCAGCCGGTGCGGCTACAGTAGAAGGCAGAGGCGCCGGTGCATCGTGGCTATGTCCGTCGTGATTATGGCCATCGTGCGAATGATCGGTGGTAGCAGCGGCGGGTGCCTTCTTTTGTTCAGTTTTTGCAGTTTGCGCGTTGACATTAAAAGCGGCCAGCAAAATTAAAACAGAGAGAAACGTTGTTTTCATATCCTTCGTAATTTTTGATAAAAGTAATTGTATAACGCGAAGAAAGAAAAATGGGCCAATTGTGTTTAGAAAATTTAACCCCTGTTAAGCTATTGCGGCGGGGCAGCATTATAGCTTACTTTGTAAAGCATAAGGCCCCCGCTGTTCAATATTGGTTTAAAATGAGCAGTGTCGGCAGCCGTCCAATCGTTAAAGTAAGGGTCCCAGTTAATGTTGCTTACGGCATAGCCCGCATTAATTGTCTGCATATAATTCAGCAAATCGTTCTTGTTTTCGGCGTAGTGGTATACCGCCGCTGCGCGGCCGGTGTATAATGCTAAAACACGTGGTTTACATAACACAAAAACGGCATCGGGCGGCGTATTTTGCTTTATGTAGTTCATCAGCCTTTGTGGGTTAGGCTCGTGTATACCGTAGTCTATATTGTTCCAGTTGGCATGGGTAAAGTAGTAAGTATAAAAAACTATAAGGGGCACTATAACAATGGGTGAAAAAGCATATTTAATACCCCTGAATGGAATGTTTTTTATAAGCCACAAAACATAAAACAGCAGAAAGGGAACCAGGGGTATAAAATACCTGGGCCCCTGGTAGCCCGGAAACAACAGTACGGCCAGGGTGTAAATTAATACGAATAGCGCGGTGGCATCGGGCTGTTTAACTAGGCGGTAAACAATAGCCAATCCGCTTACTATAAGAAACGCCGTGTTGTAAATAGCGGCAGTGTTTTTTATGCCTGTATCATTATGGTTTTGCAGCCAAAAATCGGCAAACTCTTTTTGGTACATGCCAAAGTAGTTAGCAAAAAACGACCATAACTGTTCGGCGCTTTTGCCTGAGTAGTGTGCTTTTAGCATGGTGCCGTAGCTATCATCGGCGGGTATAAATTGCATTTGAATAATTACCAGTAGTACAAAGGCAACGGTGGTAATTGCAGAGCCTTTGCTTAGCCGGTGCCTGAATAAAATATCGAAACCCAACATAGCCGGAATAAACAGCAGGCCCAGCGAGCGCACCGAAAACGAAATATAAATAGCTGCCCCGGCCAGCAAATACCAAAGTGTTTTGTTGTGCGTGGCGCGGTTGCTTTTATCCATTACCCATACCGCTAACATAACTGTAAGTAAAAAGGGCATATCGGATAGTATGTAATCTTTACTATCCCAAAAAAAGGGGCTAAAACCCAACACTAATAAACAGCAGGCTGTATACGCCGGCCCTAATTGTTTTTTATAAAGGCTGCAAAAAATAAACAGGGCCGCTATAAATGATAGTATGCCGGGTATTTTGAGGGCGGCTATATTAAGCCCGAAGCAGGCGTAAAAAGGAAGCAGCAATACGGGAAAGCCCGGTGGATAGGTTTTAGGCGAGTAGGTTAAATAGTTTGGGTTATAAATAAACAGATTGTGGTTATAGCTTTTCCCTTCGGCTATGTTTTGCGCCTGGTGTACATACATAGCCCAATCATCGCCCCAACTGGTGCCCTGCCTGGTGGTGCAGAGCCAGAATAGTGCAATTAGCAATATGAGATACCCGGGCTTAAATTTCATTAGGTAGGGTAGCTTTTAAATATCGCCCGCCATGGGGCGCAGTAAAATTTCTTCTACTACGGTGCTGCCCGAAAGTCCATATATATCCCACACGGTTTTTGCAATGTCTTCGGGTTTCATAAAGCGGGTTTCGGCAAGGCCGCTGCCCTTCCAGCTATCCGTGTAGGTGGCGCCGGGTATAAGGGCAGTTACGTGTATGTTGTGCTCCTTTAGTTCTTCGCGCAGGGCTTTCGAAAGGCCCATCATGGCAAACTTGCTGATAGAGTATGAGCCGCCGTTTGGGTAGGCTTTAATGCCGGCCACCGAGCACATATTAAATATGTAGCCGCTCTTCTTCTCCATCATGGCAGGCAGCAACATGCGGCTAAGGTTATAGGCGCTATACAGGTTGGTTTCTATCAGGGTTTCCAGGTTGCCATCTTCTTCATTTATTACCTGGCCAGGTATAAAGGTGCCGGCGTTGTTTACCAGTATATCAATATCCCCAAACTCTTTTATCACCTTATCGGCAAAGGCGCGTACTTCTTGTTTTTTAGCTACATCGCAGGCGTGGGTTAGCACTTTGTTGTTGGCTGTTTGCAGTTCTGCTTTTAGGGTAGCTAAGTCTTTTTCGCTGCGGGCGCACAGGGCCAGGTTAAAGCCCTGGGCGGCGAACTTTTGGGCTATGGCCTTGCCAATACCACGGCTGGCACCGCTTATAACTATGGTTTTATTCATGGGCTAAACATAGGTTTTTTAAGGCAGTAGAAACCGACAATCTATTTGTTAAAAATAAATCATGGTTAACACATTTCAGCATGTTAACCTTTTAAATAGTTTATAATCAATGGTTTGATTTTTGCGTGTTAACCATGATTAGAAATTAACATATAGTAATATTTGTTAATTTAATTTGATTGAATATTAAATTTATCAACTGTTCAACTATATTTCCTTTTGCGCTTAAATCTGCAATCTTATATTTAAACTAATGAAGCTAATCCCACAGACCCCCAAACTTTCGCTTAATAAAGCTTTTTTGAAACAGCGCCCTAAAAGGAGTGAAATTGACCTATTTAAAACTAATCTTAAATCGCTATTGGATAAAATCCACACCATAGAGAGCCGTCCAAAAGATGAAACTGAAGAGCATTTAAAGAATGATGTAAGAGATTTCTTACGCGATACGTTTTACAAAGATACTCACGGGATTAATACAAAAGACAAACAAGATTTAGTTGTACATACCGCCAAAGGAACAGATTCTAAAGTAGGAGTGATAATTGAAGCTAAACGGCCTAATAATAAGGCGGAAATGGTTTCGGTAGATAAGCCAAATGCCAAAGCTCTGCAAGAATTGATTTTGTATTATTTGCGTGAACGGGTGGTGGAAGGAAATATTGATATTAAGTATTTGGTAATAACCAATATAAATGAGTGGTATATTTTTGAAGCCAAGTATTTTGAAAAACTATTTTTTGAAAACAAAGCTTTTGTTAAGCAATTTGACGAATGGCGCGGCGGTCAAAAGGTGACTAAAAATACCAACCTATTTTATAATGAAATTGCCAGGCCTTTCATTGACAAAATAGAAGAATCTGTGCCTTGCACCTATTTTAACCTCAATGATTACAAGGATATACTGCTAAATGAAAGTGAGACTGACGACAAAAAGTTAATAGCCCTTTTTAAAATATTGTCACCCCATCATTTACTAAAGGTGCCTTTTGCAGATGATAGCAATAAGCTGGATGAAAATTTCTATAAAGAGCTGCTACATATAATTGGATTAGAGGAAGCAAAAGTTAGTGGTAAGTTGGTCATTCGCAGAATAGCTGAAGGTAGAAATCACGGCTCTTTGCTCGAAAACGCAATTGAACAAATTAAAGATGAGCTACATCGGGTAACCGACTTGAAGAACTTTGGAGATACAACGGAAGCACAAACTTTTAATATAGCACTCGAGCTATGCATTACCTGGATAAACCGGATTTTGTTTTTAAAATTACTAGAAGGGCAGCTTGTAACTTATCATAAAGGCGACCGTAATTATCGTTTTCTTAATTCAGATACGATTTCGGACTTCGATGAACTATCTAAGCTTTTTCATAAAGTTTTAGCTGTAAACGTTAACGAGCGAAGTGCTGCCATACAAGCAAAATTTAGCAAGGTTCCCTATTTAAATAGTTCTCTTTTTGATAGTACGGATTTAGAAGATCAAACTATTAAAATAAATTCTCTCGACCCTTCTTTATTCCTTGATTTTCTAACAACAACTATCCTTAAAGACCAAAAGAAAAATACAAAACAGCTGCCTGCGCTTGACTACCTGTTTAAGTTTCTCGATTCTTATGATTTTGCCAGCGAAGGTGCTGAAGATATACAGGAGAATACCAAATCTTTGATTAATGCCTCGGTACTAGGCAAAGTCTTTGAAAAAATAAATGGATATAAGGATGGCTCTATTTTTACCCCGGGGTTTATAACGATGTATATCTGCCGGCAAACCATACGCCAATCGGTGGTGCAAAAGTTTAACGAAGTAAAAAAATGGCAGCTTAAAAACTTTGATGATTTATATAATAAGATAGAAGATATAGATGATGCCAACAAAATTATTAATGATTTAAAAATTTGCGATCCTGCTGTTGGCAGCGGACACTTTTTAGTTTCTGCGCTTAATGAAATTATTGCAATTAAGGCGGAACTAGGTTTGTTAAAAGACAAAAATGGAAGGCGCCTGAAGGAGTATGCTATTGAGGTAGTGAATGATGAGCTTATAGTAACGGATGAGGACGGCGATATTTTTTCATACAATCCACTAAATGAACGAAGCCAACGGGTGCAAGAAACGTTATTTACCGAAAAGCAAACCATAATTGAAAACTGCTTATTTGGTGTAGATATTAATCCTAAATCTGTATTGATTTGCCGCTTAAGACTTTGGATTGAGTTATTGAAAAATGCATACTACAAAAAGAAAGGTAACACTGAAGAACTTGAGACACTACCTAATATTGATATAAATATTAAATGCGGCAATTCCTTGCTGAGCCGTTTTTCTTTAGATGCAGATATAAGCAAGGCGCTTAAGAGTATTAAATATGATGTAAAGGCGTATAGAGGCTTTGTAAACGATTATAAAAATGAAAGAAGCCGGGAGGTAAAGCGTGGTCTGCAAAAGATTATTGACACTATAAAAAGCGACTTTAGAAGCGAGATTTTTAATAACGACCCTAAAGTTTTACGTTTAAATAAGGCTAGTGGCGAATTGTTTAACTTGCTAAATCAGACAAAGTTATTTGACGAAGATGCCAAGCAGAAGAAAAAGCGAAAAGAAACACAACAAAAATTAGAAGAAGAAATTGAAAAGTTAAGTGCCTTAATTGAAGAAATTAAAACCAATGCTATTTATAAAAATGCTTTTGAATGGCGCTTTGAATTTCCGGAGGTATTAAATAATAATGGAGACTTTGAGGGCTTCGATGCTATTATAGGTAACCCACCTTATATACAACTGCAAAAACTTGAACCTGCCATAAAAAGTGCATTGTTACAGCAGGCATATGAAACATTTACTGCTACTGGAGATATCTATCAGTTGTTTTATGAAAAGGGGGTTAAGATTTTGCGCCAAAATGGGCACCTGGGATATATAACTAGCAACAAATGGATGAGGACTGATTATGGGGGTATAACCCGAAAATTTTTATCAACCCAATGTAATACTCAGCTAGTAGTTGATTTTGGTATGGCGCAATTGTTTGATTCGGCCACTACCTATACCAATATTTTATTGCTTTCAAAATCTGCACCTGCCGAAAATATTTCTATGTGCCGTGTTACTGCTGATTATGATGATACGGTTTTGCTCGAGGACTACATCGATTTCGCAGCGGTTACAATGCCAAACCCTGGTGAAGGAAGTTGGGTTGCGTATGATAAGAGGGAGTATAGTTTAATTCAGCGAATAGTATTAAAGGGGAAGCCTATAAAAGAATGGGATATACAAATTAACAGAGGTATTGTAACAGGGTATAATGAAGCTTTTATAGTTAATAACGATGTTAGGAATAAATTAGTTTCTGAGGATCCGCGCAGTGTTGATGTGTTAAAGCCGCTTCTTAGAGGAGAGGATATTAAAGCTTTTGTCCCATCATGGGCTAATTTATGGTTGATTTATATTCCATGGCATTTTCCATTGCATTTAGATAATTCAGTAACGGGAAGTTCTGAAAAGGCGGAGAAAATGTTTGCAGAAAGTTATCCAGCTATTTATCGGCATTTGCAAGCACATAAAACAAAATTGTCTGCTAGAAATAAAACTGAAACTGGGATTCGCTACGAATGGTACGCATTACAAAGATGGGGATCGAATTATTATCAAGATTTTTTGAAGCCGAAAATCATTTACCCAAACATGACAAAGTTCATGCCATTTGTATATGATAAACACCAGTTTTTTACCAACCAAAAGTGTTTTATAATAACCGGTCAAAATCTGGCCTACCTAACCGCATTTTTTAACTCGCGCTTGTTTCGGTTTGCTTTTAAGGAATACTTTCCTGAATTGCTTGGAGATACACGCGAGTTAAGTAAAGTTTTCTTTGAAACGGTTACTGTAAAACAAGTTGATGCTAAAACCGATTTGATTTTCGAAAAATTGGTGAGCGATATTGAAAACCTGAAAAAGCTTGGAAAGCCTACTCTTGACTTAGAACAAGAAATAGAAACGAGGCTTGCAGAAATCTATTCACTTTCAACAAGTGAAATTGCTTTAGTTGGCTCTAAGGAATCATTGGCTTCTCCTGTTGAAGAAAGTATAATTGAGCGTTCTTCTTTAGTTAATTCATAAAGATCAAAAAGCATCTCGTCAATCTTCTGTTCCAACGCTATCGTTGATAAGCCCTTTTGTTTGTTTTGAACAATTGAATCAAGTAATTCAATATATTTTTTGTCATTGTCTACTGCTTTAATAGTTACATTTTCAAAAAACACTTTACGCAACTCCAAAGTTTCACCGAGTAACTCTGGGAAGTAGTTTTTGAATGTAAACTTGAATAATTTTGAGTTCAAAAATGCAGTTAAATATTCGAGACCGGTTCCGGTTAAGATAAATGATTTATCGTTGGTAAAAAACTGGTGATATAATTCTACATTGTTTCAAAAATGATTTACGCATACATCCGGGTAAGCACCGATAAACAAACTACCGAAAATCAACGTTTTGAGATAAATAATTTTGCAAAGAAGAGACAGCTTAAAATTGCAAAATGGATAGAAGAAACAATCAGCTCGAGAAAAGAACTGAATGAACGCGCATTTGGTAGGTTGCTTAACAATCTTAAATCTCAGGATATACTCATTGTTACAGAAATTTCGAGAATGGGTAGAAACCTAATGCAGATAATGAGTATTCTAAATCTCTGTATGGAGCGTAATGTAAAAGTGTTTGCAATTAAAGAGGGCTACGAGCTGGGCGATAATATTAATTCAAAAGTGCTGGCGTTTGCTTTTGGATTGTCGGCGGAAATAGAGAGGTCTCTTATATCGCAACGCATTAAAGAGGCCCTTGCACGAAAAAAGGCAGAAGGAATAAAACTGGGTCGTCCAATTGGCAGCAGAAAAAGAAATCCGATTCTTGCAAAGCATGATAGCTATATAAAGAAAAGATTAGCAGAAGGGGCGAAACAGGTGGACATAGCCCGTTCGTTGAAGGTGCATAGGCACACCGTGAAGGACCGTATCGCGCAATATTCTGATTAAGATTTCAACTGCTTAAAGGCAAGATTCTTCACTGCCGAGGCCTTGTACAGGATAACAAAACCCACAAGAAAGCGCCAAGTTTTTACCTGTCGTTTTCTTGTGGGTTTGCAGGCAGACCACCCCGTCAACCTTCGGTTGACACCTCCCGATAAACCGGGATGAAACACCTCCTTGAATACCTCCGCTGTGGCGGAGAAGGAGGGGATAGTAGCAGCCGTTTACTTCTCTACCACCACTTTCTTACTAACTGCAAAATTGCCGTTGTAAACTTTTACCAGGTAGGTGCCGGCATATAGTGTGCGGGTATCGAAGTAGCTGATGGTTTGGCCCTTGTTTATTTTGCTGTTGCTAATCAGTTTACCGGTTACGTCCAGCAGGTCTACCTGATAGTCTTCGCGGGTTAGGCCGGCAATTTGTATGGCTAAAATATCGGCTACCGGGTTGGGGTAAACCGAGATGTTTAAATCGTTAGCCGTAGTAGTAGCAATACCGGTTGCAGATGGTACATAAGTAGTTGTGGTTTCGCCTACGGTAGTTACCGCGCGGTTGGCATAAACGCCGTTAAAAGTAGGACCAACTGCATAGGGGTAGGCCGAGTTCCAGTTAGCATCTACCGTGCAAAAATAGGCGTAGGTGCCGTTAGGGTATTCGGGGGTTACACAAAAGCGTCCGTTGTGCTCATCTAAATACGATGAATCGTTTGGGTGGGCAATAAACTCATAATCTTCGCGGAAGTAACCCAGTGGGTATGTGGTGTTAACGGCTGGTCCGTCGGCTACATCGGTGCCATCGGCATATACGGTGCGGGTGGTAATGTTGCGCAGCTGGTAGCCCGATTTGATGCGGGTAATGCCGCCATTGCCCGATGGGTTTTGGTAGCCATAAGCGCCGTAAATAGGGAAGCCATCGTAAGCATAGCCGATAAGCGGGGAATGTTGGGTGCTATCAATTACATACAGTCCATCGGCATCGTACAGGTTGCAAACGGTGCTAATTACCACCAGGTCTAACTTGAAAGCCGAAGGGTTTTGGTGATGATGGTAGTTGCCCATAGCCGGGTGGCCTTTGGCGCAATCAAAGCCGCGTCTTTCGGCAGGTATGGCATCGCGGTTCCAGGCCTGTGCGGTTTGCGGTCCGCCAGGGCAGGGTGAGTTGCCAGGGCCTCCGCATAGTGCGCCGGTGTTAGGATTCCAGGCCACGCCATCGCGGTAATCGAACAGGGCCACGCCGTTTACAAATACACCAATATTGCCACCGGTGGTAGCGGTTTTAGTACCGGTTTTTACCTGCGGGCTTAAAGGGAATTTAAAAATGGCGTTTTGGTCGGAGGCTATAGAGGGGTTGTTATCTAAAAAAGGTCCGGTAGGGTAAGAAGGGATACCGTGGGTATGCACATACACGCTGGTGGCTGAGTATTCTACCTGCTGGCAGTTAACCAATACACCATTGCTAATGGCGGTAGAGTTGCCCGATACATAGTAGGTGCCGGTTTGGGTGGTGTTTTGCAGCCAGCTGGTAATAGCGGGGCTAAGTTGGGCGCTGGCGCTTAACAGCAGGGTATAGAAGCCAAATGCGAGTACGGTTTTTTTCATGTAGTTGGTGGTGCTTTTAGTGGGTTAGACGACAGGAAGATATTAAGCTTGCGCTAATGGGTGGTTTTTTTATTACGGGTTTGTTTGCGGTTTAGTGCTTAGCTCTTCTGGCTTTTACTTTCTTTTTGCTTGAATGTGCCGAAGACCACCCCGGCGACCTTCGGCCGCCACCCCTCCTTGAATGCACCGACCGGTGGGTCGGTAAGGAGGGGAGCTTAATACAAAAGCGTCACTTCAAACAGTATGCAGTTTTTTACGGTTCCCCGCATGATTTTTTAACGCCAAAATTCAAAAGGCCAATATGAGCAGCCTGCTAAATTTAGGGTATAATAAGTGACTGCGGTTTATATACAAATTATCAGTTCTCTTTTGGGCTTTTACTTTCTTTTTGCTTGAACAAAAAGAAAGTAACAAAGAAAAATTCAAGGCTGTGCGACCTTCGGCTAAAAATCGCGCCGCGAGCCGAAACTGCATAAACTTGTGGCGCGGTCTTTAGGAAGCCTTATTTGTTTTTAGTTTAATCCGCGCCACTTCAAACCGTATGCAGTTTTTACGGCCCCCGTCGCGATTTTTTTCACGCCGAATTTCGCAAGGCCGTTTAAACAGCCGCTATTTTTATGGTAAAGCAAAATAGGTTGCGGATAGAGATGCATATTTAAACAGAAAAAGGAGCGCTTTGGGCGCTCCTTCTTTGTAAGGTTATATTATGGGAAAGATTATAAGCCTAAGTCGTACACCATACGCATTTGCACGCCTTTGGTTTTCTTTAAGTATTCGATGGTTTTGTAAACTTCGTATTGCTCGCCCAGTTGCTCTTTTACCAGTTGCATTTTGGCATCGCTAAAGCTTTCGGTTATTTTTTCGGCAAACGATTTTTCTTCGGGGTATGCCTTGGTGCGGTAATCTTTCAGGTTGGCTTTTTTAGCGGCATAGGCAATAGCTGCATCCAGTCCGCCAATTTCATCTACCAGTCCGTTGGCTATACCCTGGTTGCCGGTATATACGTGTCCGCCACCAATGGTTTCAACATAAGCAGTATCAAACGGCACACCGTTAACTTCTTTTTTTACCTGGCTGCGGCCGTTGGCTACACGCTCTTTAAATTCGCGGTAGGTGCGCTCTACATTGCGCTGTGCAAAGGCCGATTCTTCGGCATCCAGTGGTTTGGTAAGTCCGCCCAGTACACCGTGTTTGGTTACTTTTACTTCATCAAAGGTAATACCCAGCTTTTCGTTAAACAGTTTTTTAGCGTTTGGTAATAAACCAAATACACCAATGCTACCGGTAATGGTGTTAGACTGTGCAAAAATGCGGTCGCCTACGCAGGCTATGTAATAACCGCCCGATGCCGCTACATCGCCAAAAGAAACTACCAAAGGTTTTTCCTTTTTAGCCAATACCAGTTCGCGCCACATTACATCGCTTGCTAAGGCGCTGCCACCTCCTGAGTTTACGCGCAATACAATTGCCTTCACTTTTTCGTCGGTGCGCAGTTTGCGTATCAGCTTCGAATACTTTTCGCCGCCTATTTGCCCGTCTTCGCCTTCGCCGTCAACTATATCCCCCTGTGCATATACCACGGCTATTTTGTTGCCCGATTCTAAATCCTTTTCAACCGTGGTGGCATACTTTCCAAGTTCGACAAACTCCAGCTCTTTCTTTTTTTCTACCCCTACTTTGGCTTTCATTTTATCCAGCACCTCATCGTAGTAAGCGGCGCCGTCAATCAACTTTAGCTCTACATCTTTTTGTGCGGTTTCAGCCGCCAGGTTGTTTACAATGGTGTTCAGTTCGGCCGTATCTATTTTACGTTCCTTACCAATGCTGGTAATAAACTGGCGGTATATATCGCCGTAAATGCTGGTTAGCTGTATGCGGTTAGGCTCGCTCATATCGGTGCGTATAAAAGGCTCTATAGCGCTTTTGTAAGCCCCGCAGTGAAAATCCTGCACCTCTATACCCAGTTTATCCAGCATGCCTTTGTAATACATAATTTCGCGGCCAAAGCCTTTTAGCTCCATGCCGCCATTAGGGTTAATAAAAATCTGGTCGGCAGCGGTAGCCAGGTAATAGCTTTTTTGGTTAAGCACCTCGCCGTAGGCGTATACAAACTTGCCGCTCTTTCTAAAGTCGGCCAGGCTTTGGCGTATAACCTCCAGCGTGGCAAGGCCGTTATCGTTCAGGCCCAGTTCCAGGTAAATACCTTTAATGTTATCGTCGGTTTTTGCTTTGGCAATGCTCTCTTGTATTTGCGTAAGGCCAACGGCTTTTTTGCCGGGTTTAAGGTTAAAAACGCTCATGCCCGCAAAAGGGTTATCGTTTGTTTGCTCGGGTATAGCATAGTTTAAATCCAGCTTAAGTACTGAATTGGCTGCTACTATGGCCTTGGTTTCTTTACCGGCCGAGGCGGCAATGCCTGCCAGCAGCAAAATGCCTATAAATACAAATAGGAATAAGCCTACCAGGGTGGCAAAAACAAACTTAAAAAACTGTTTCATGTGTTATAATTTTGATTACTGACGATTAATTAGCGCCCGCATTTTAATTGGAGGGCAATAATAATACTTTTGACGAAGCCTCACCCCCTTGCTAAGTAGGAGAGTGTGCGGGCGGAAGCAGATATAACTTTATTTAAATAAAGCCGTCCACCTCCGTCCCGATAAATCGGGACACCTCCGCCAGCGGAGGACACTAACAGCCAACAGCCGTAGCGCTTATGCTATGAGAATGGCGCTAATGTCCCCCGCCGGCGGGGGAAAGCCCCAATGCTTTAATTGGGGCTGGGGGTGGATGGTTTAGACACCATAAATGGAAAACGTATATTTATTATTAGGAAGCAATGAAAACAATCGTTTTGCAAACCTGGAAAAGGCGCGGGGGCTTATTGAGCAGCGTTGCGGAAAGATTAGCGCCCAATCGGCTTTATACGAAACCGAGGCCTGGGGCTTAAAAGAGCAGAACCCCTTTATAAACCAGGCTATTTTTATAACAACTTTTTGCACGGCAGAGGAACTGCTGGTGCTGTTAAAGACTATAGAAAAAGAGGTGGGCCGTGTAGAAACTGTAAAGTGGGGCCCGAGGGTAATTGATATCGATATTCTTTTTTACGGAAACCAAATAGTGCAGAAAGATAACCTGGTTATTCCACACCCCTATTTGCACCAAAGAAGGTTTACGCTGATGCCGCTGCAAGAAATTGCTCCGGGTATGGTGCATCCCGTTTTAAATAAAACGGTAGGGGAGTTGCTGGAGGAGTGTGAGGACAAGGGAAAGGTGAGGAGGGTGGATTAAGGTCATTGCGAGGAGCACGGCTTTGCGCGCAACGAAGCAATCCCGTAGACCACAGGCACAGTTGTCGCCTGCCCTGAAAATTGCCAGAGTTTGCGCATCACAGGTGTTATACTCCGTAAGGATTGCTTCGTCGGCCAGAGCGCCTCCTCGCAATGACCCGTTTATTTTTTGCTTTCCCCACATTAAATTTTATAATCGCAAAGTGCTATACAATTTTATAACCATAGAGGGCTGCATAGGAGCCGGAAAAACCACGCTGGCAAAGATGCTGTCGCGCGATTTTAACGGCAAGCTTATATTGGAGCAGTTTGAGGATAATCCGTTTTTGCCCGGCTTTTATAAAGACCCTGCCCGCCACGCTTTTCCGGTAGAGTTATATTTTATGGCTGAGCGTTTTCAGCATCTTAAAAAGCTGAGCAGCGAGGCCGATATTTTTAAATCGTTTACGGTATCGGATTTTTTGTTTCAAAAGAGTTTGATTTTTGCCAACAACAACCTAAGCGATGATGAGGCAAAACTTTACCGCATGTTGTTTGATATAATAAACCCCAGCCTGCCCAAGCCCGATATAATTTTATACCTGTACTCGCCGGTTGAAAAACTGATGGACAATATTAAAAAGCGCGGCCGCGATTACGAACGCAGTATTGAACCCGAATACCTCGAAAAAATTCAGCATGCCTATATGGATTACTTCAGGCACCAGCAGCAGAGTATAGTAGTATTGGTAAACACCACCAACTTAAACTTTGTTGATTTGAAGAAAGACTATGGATTTGTGCAGGATGTGTTAAATACAAAATTCGACACCGGATTGCATTACGTGTAACCTCTTTAAAAACCTCGTAGAGAACTATTAGGAAGAATTTATTAATAGTTAATTCTGATAGGCGGCACCTCCGGTGCGCAAAATTCCTTTTCTTTTTGTTTCTACAAACAGATGGCTCCTACGGAGCAAAATACAATGAAGATTTTAAATTGAAATAAACACCACGTAGTGGTCGCCTGTTTGTAGAAAATACCAAACGCCCTGAATTGCGCACCGGAGGTGCCGCGTGTTTCATTTTTCGAACAGCTATGATTTCCTGAAAAAGGAGGGACTTAAACAGCTGGGAATACTTTTTAAACTGCTCATAGAATCGACCTGGCTCTTGGTTGTCAACTTATCCACCTTAACACTTGAAACCACGCATATGTTAAAATAGCATTTGCGCAACTAATATTTATGTATAGGTTTGTATAGAAGCCAATTTGAGAAATTGAAAAGGGTTCAGCTCAAAAACGAAACAGATTGTTAACTAAAAAAATTTTATGGCAGATAAGAACGGCTCAGCCGACCTAAAGAACTTAAGTTTTTCTGATAGTGTTAGTTATTACTTCGACAAAGCCGCTCCGTTTACAGGAGCACCGCAGGGCTTGCTTGATCAGATTAAAGCCTGCAACAGTATTTACAAAATGAACTTTCCGGTTAAGTATGGTAACGAGGTGCGCGTTATAGAGGCCTACCGCGTGCAGCACTCGCACCACCGTATGCCTACCAAGGGTGGTATCCGCTACTCCTTACAAGTAGACCAGGATGAGGTGATGGCCCTTGCAGCCCTAATGACCTACAAATGCGCCCTGGTAGATGTGCCCTTTGGAGGAGCCAAGGGTGGTATTAAAATTTCGCCGCGCCAAACACCGCCCGATATTTTAGAGAACATTACCCGCCGCTATACCACCGAGTTGGTAAAGAAGAACTTTATAGGCCCCGGTATTGATGTGCCGGCACCCGACTACGGAACAGGTGAGCGCGAGATGGCGTGGATATTAGATACTTACACCACACTACGCCCCGGTGAAATAGACGGATATGCCTGCGTGACAGGTAAACCCATTTCGCAAAACGGTATACATGGCCGCACTGAGGCTACAGGCCGCGGTGTAGTATATGCGCTGAATGAAATTTGCAGCCACGCCGACGACATGAAAGCCATGAAAATGACTACCGGCCTTGATGGCAAGCGCGTAATTGTGCAGGGCCTGGGTAACGTGGGTTACCACACCGCACGCATCATTCAAAAATACGGAGCCATAGTAATTGCCATTGCCGAAGCCGATGGTGCTGTGTATGACGAAAACGGTATTGATATAGAAGCTTTGTATAAATACCGCCAGGAAAAGAAATCGGTAAAGGGTTACCCTAAAGGTAAAGTAATGCCAAACAGTGCCGAGGCGCTTGAACTGGATTGCGACATACTTATACCTGCTGCGTTAGAAAAGCAAATTACCGACCAAAACGCGCCGCGCATAAAAGCGAAAATTATTGCCGAAGCCGCTAACGGCCCGGTAACACCGGCTGCCGAAAAAATATTGCTAAAGAAGGGTATAATGATTGTGCCCGACATTTACATTAATGCCGGCGGGGTTACTGTTTCGTATTTTGAATGGCTGAAGAACCTTTCGCACGTTCGCTTTGGCCGTATGCAAAAACGTTGGGAAGAGCAACACCAAACTAACTTTATTAAGCTGGTAGAAGACCTTACAGGAAAGAAGGTGCCAAAATCGCGTATTGATACGCTGATACACGGCGCCGATGAAATTGATTTGGTAAACAGCGGTTTGGAAGATACGATGATAGAGGCCTACAACGATATACGCGACTTTAAAAAGCGCCGTAAATCGGAAATAGACCTGCGCACGGCCGCCTTTGCGGTTAGTATTAACAAGATTAAAGAGAGCTACTACGCAATGGGAATTTTTCCTTAAATCGGAATTGGGAATTTGGAATGCGGAATTAATACAGAAATACAAGCAGCCGCCAGCAGAGATGTTGGCGGCTGTTCTTTTTGCGGTTGGGTTGTTCTTATTCGCCTTTGGCTATTAACTATGCACGGCTTACCTTTTTCTATTAATATTGCGCCACAAATTTTTAAAACTATGATGGAGAGAAGCATCTATACCGAAGAGCACCAAATGTTTGCACAAAGCGTGCGCGATTTTATTGCCAAAGAAATTACGCCCCACAATGCAAAATGGGAGAAAGCACAAATGGTTAGCCGCGAAAGCTGGTTGAAATTTGGCGAGAGTGGCTTTTTGTGTATGCAGGTGGCTGAAGAATATGGCGGCCTGGGTATTAAAGATTTCCGTTACAATGCGATAATAACTGAAGAGTTGGCCAAGACCGGTGCCGCAGGCCCGGCGGTTGGTTACCCCTTACACTCAGATATAGTAGCGCCCTACATAGAGCACTACGGCAACGAGGCTACCAAGAAAAAGTATTTGCCTAAAATGGTGACCGGTGAATGGATTGCCGCCATTGCCATGACGGAACCGGGTGCAGGCAGCGATTTGCAAAACATAAAAACTACCGCAGTAGATAAAGGTGACCACTACCTGGTAAACGGAAGCAAAACTTTTATTACCAATGGTTACCTGAGCAATGTGTGTGTAGTGGCCGTAAAAACCGACCCTACAAAAGGAGCCAAAGGAACTTCGCTTTTGGTAATGGATACCAGCATGAAAGGCTTTACAAAAGGCAAGCCGTTTGAAAAAGTGGGTTTACATGCTCAAGATACCTGTGAGCTGTTTTTTGAAAATGTAGAAGTGCCAAAAGAAAACCTGTTGGGTAAAGAAGGCGAAGGCTTTAAATATATGATGACTGAACTTTCGCAGGAGCGTTTAGTGGTTGCCCTTAGCGCCATTGCAGCTGCCGAAGGTGTGTTGGCTACTACCGTGCAGTATACTAAAGATCGTATTGCCTTTGGCAAACAAGTGGCGGAGTTTCAAAATACGCGCTTTAAACTAGCTGAAGTAGCTACCGAAATTACCATTGGCCGCACCTTTATAGACCGCTGCGTGGAGTTGCACTGCGATAAGAAATTAGACCAGGCAACTGCGAGTATGGCTAAATATTGGTTAACCGATTTGCAAAGCAAGGTGGCTGATGAGTGCTTACAATTACACGGCGGCTATGGCTACATTTGGGAATACCAGGTAGCCCGTGCATGGGCCGATGCCCGTGTGCAGCGCATATACGCCGGCACCAACGAGATTATGAAAGAGTTGATAGCAAGGAATGTGTTGAAGTAGGAAAATATAAGGAAGTATGTCAGTCTAAGCTTAGTCGAAGACAAGTGCTTCCGCCAGCGCAATGCCGCACTTCGACTGCGCTCAGTGTGACATTGCTTGGTTTAGTACTGAATACTTTAAAGTAGATAAATAGAAAACCGCCGTAGTTTCAAAAGCTACGGCGGTTCTGTTTTTTAGGAAGTTTAGCGCTAAATCTTACAGCAAATACATCCACCCCCTGTTCCGACCAGAGCGTCGGAACTTTCCCCCGCCGGCGGGGGACATTAGCGCCGTGCTCATAAAATTTGCGCTAAGGGTGTTGGTGTCACCCGCAGGTTGACGAAAGTGGATGGAGTCCAAAAGATATAAAAATAAAAACCGCCGTAGTTTCAAAAAGCTACGGCGGTTTGGTTTTTAACGGAGTGGTGTTTTACTTCTGCGAAATGCGCACGGTGCCGGCACCGTTGTAGGAATGATACTCGCCGTTATACATGGCGTCGGCCATTACGGGCCCCATTACATAGGTGCCCGGCGAAACTGCGCGGACAGCGTAATAATACGTTTGCGGCTGGCTGCCTATGCCAACAAACATATTTACACGGTCGTCGCGCACATCTAAGTGTTGCGGGGTGCTTTCGTTTTTAATCCAGTCCATGCCCGGTATTTCTTTGGTGCGCGGGTTTTCTATTTCAAAGCCTGCAGGCAGCATATCGGTAATCACTATATTATCTATATAACGGCTGTAGCTATTCTCTAAAGTAATGCCCACTATTACTAAATCGTTTTGTGCAAAGTTGTTGCTGCTCAATTGTCGCCCGTAGCGGTCGTAAAAACGCTTGCGCACTTTTAGGTAGCTGTCTTCTTCTTTAACGGTGCCATCTTTACTGATGCCCTCGCTTTGCCAGAAGTAATACAATCTACCGGTGCCGGTGGCTGTTACTTCTACATTGCTGCCGCCAAGTTGTTTGCTGGTAAGCTTTAAGTTGCTGCCATCGTTTTTAGCTATCTCTTTACCATTCACCTTAACCGATACGGTTAGATTGCTGGTGTTGGCTATGCGGGCAATTTTACCGAGGGCAAGGAAACCAAAGGCACGCTCCTGTGTGCTTAGATAATAGCGTGTTTTTAATTCGTGGCTCACATGCTTACTCATTGTGCCTATTTGGGGGTTGTTAGGGTCCACCTCCAATATTGAGTTTAGGGCAATACCTTCATCGCGTAAATCGCTGTAAAAACTTCCACCGGTTTCTTTGTTCGCTACTTCGCCGGTAAAGCTGTTAGGTAACATCTCTTTAAACTTACTACGGTCGCCGGCAAGGGCATAGGCAGCGCTTAATAAGTATTTGCTGTCTAAGGCCAGTATTTCGGTGTTCTGTTTGTAGTAGTTCATAGTGCTTACCTGTGGCTTGCCGGCAAGCGCTAAAACATACAGCGAGTAGGCTACCTCTTTAGGTGCAATCTGTTTTTTCTGCAGGCCGTTAAAGTAGTAGGTAATAAACTCGCGTGTTTTAAGGCGGTTGGTCAGGTATTGGTAGATATTATCCTGTAAGGTTTTGTCTACATCAAAGCCTGCCTTTTGCGCCTCTAATAGGAAGTGTGCCGCATACACTGTAGCCCACCAGTTTTCGGTGCCTTCCTGGTCCCACAGGGTTATGGCGCCGTTATACAACTGCCGCATTTTTATTTTTTGTATGGCTACCTGCACATTGTAGTTGGCATTGGCCTTGGCGTTTTTATCGAACTTAAGCAGGTCGGCCAGGTCGCCATAGTATAACTGAGGGAAGGCTGCGCTTACTGTTTGCTCGGTGCAGCCATAAGGGTAGTTAACCAATGCATACATCTGGTCGGCAATTTCGAGGGCCGGATTTTTGCTTAACACTAATTGGTAATCGGCGCTGCCGGGTAAAAACTTATCCAGGTCGAAAGTCATTTTAGTTGAACTGCCTGCGGCAATGGCACCTGAGTTGGTTAGCTTTTGCAGCGAAGCCGGAGGCCTTACGGTAATATCCGTTTCATCTGTGAATTTTTCGTTTAGTGCATTTACCTCTACTACTACTTTAGCCACATCAATCTTAGCATCTGCTACTATCTGGAAGTTTACTCGCCCCTCGGCATTCGCTTTTATAGCCACCGACTGACTGCTGCTGCCTGCAATCTTTATAGGGCCGCTTACCTTCATTGCCGCGCTGGCGGTGGTTGAGTTTTTAGTAGTGTTAGAAATGGTAACCGGCACTATCACCGTATCTTTAGGCGAAAGGAAACGCGGCAGGGCCGTGCTTATTACTACCGGGTCGGCAACCGTCATACTCATATCGCTGCTGCCAAAGGCGACATCTTTATAGGCTACCGCCATTAAGCGTAATTGTCCGCTAAACTGTGGTATATCAAACTCGAAGTTGGCTTCGCCGTTGCCATTGGCATCGGTAATACCGCTCCAGTAGCTCACCAATTTTACACGCTTGTTTTGTAAAGGGTTGGTACGCTTACTTAAATCAAAACCATCTCCACCGGTTGAAGAGATTGTGCCTCTTAACTCCGGAAACAACAGCGGATATAAATCAAACGAGTTTACACCTAAAGCCCGCTTGGCATAAAAGAAATTATAAGGGTCGGGTGTTTGGTAGTTAGTCAATTGCAAAATGCCTTCATCTACAGCGGCAAGTGTTATTTTGCAGTTAGGCGCACCTTTTACTTTTACTTTTTGGTGCGTGCGAGAGCGCACATTCTTTTCGGCAAATATTTGCACCGGTATTTTCCGCGCGGTTTCCTCAACTGAAATAGATTTATAACCATGCGCTACTGTTAAAGGCATATCGGTTTCTTCGTGCGGCTTAATAAGTGTTGCTGTTACGTAGGCATTAGGTAAGTCTTCGCTCTTTAAATTAAACGTTACCGAAGCCGAGCGGTTTTCTACCGTTACATATTTGTATTCAATCACCTTGTCATTCTCTAAGGTAACCAGCATTTTTCCGTTAAAGGGCGCTTTAAACAGAACCTTGGCAGTCTCGCCGGTTACATAGCTTTTCTTATCCAGTTCAATATCTACGTTGCCTTCGTTGTTAACCTCAAAGTTGCTGCCGTAGCCACCATTACCCCAATAGCCATAGCTGTAAAACTCTCTTTTTACAAAAGCGTTAGCACCCGGTTTGGCTATACGAATTTCATAAGAGCCCGGTGTGCGGGGTACAAAGTTAAAGGCTGTGGCTTCGCCGCTTACATTCACTTCCTGGTCAATAATCGTTTTGTCCTCACGCTGGCTTTCGTACCTAAAGTAGCTATAGCTTTTGCTAAGCACTACCCGGTATTCGTGCTTAATAACCTGTATGTGTGCTTTAGCAGCAACCGGTTTTTCATCTTTGTTTAAGGCAATCAACGGAAAGTTGATGGGCTGGTTAAGGGCGCAGTAATAATAACCATCCCAACCAAGGCCGTAAAATACATCCTGCGTGTAAATATCAACTACGCTGCGGCGGTTAACCGGTCGGCCGGTTTCATCAAATACGGTGGTAAAAAAATCGGCCTGCACCAGGCCACGGTCGTGGTAATCGGCGGGCACGGTGTAGCTTTCTTTGGCATTGCCATTTTCATCGGTTTTGCCAGCTCGGTTAATTTTATCGTAGCTGGTGTTTAAGTCGGCCAGCATAAAATCGAACTTATTATATCGCTCCGGCGAAAAATATTTATCCTTTAACTGAATCTCTAACTCGTAGTTGCGGTTAGCTGCCGGCGGACCGAAAAAGTTTACAGCATTAATGGCCAGGGTAGTATTCTCACCGGGTTTTAAAAATTTCTTATCGGGTGTGCTGGTAACTTTTATGCGGTCGGGCATAAACTCTTCTACATGTATGTTTTTACTGGCCAGTAAAATATCGTTACTGCTGTATACATCCATGGTATAGTTACCGGTAACGGCTGATGGTGCTAACTCTATCTGTGTTTCAAGCGAGCCTTCATCGTTCAGGGTTTTCTTTAAGGTTTTAAGCTCCTTGCCATTAGGCAATACAAACTTCATCTTCAACGGAATTTCGCCGGGGCTTTTCCATTGCCAGTTGCGGGTAATTACACTAAAGTTTATTTTCTCGCCGGGGCGATAAATATCGCGCTCGGCATATACAAAGGCATCAAGACCGGTGCTGTTCTGGCGTTTGCCGCCTACATCAAAGCGCGAAGTTTCTACGTGGGTTGCGTTAAAGGGCAGGTAATTAAAATCGTTGCCGCTGCGGGCGGTTATCATAGCACTGCGGAAGCCGCTAAAATCTCTTTTCTTTAAATCAATTACCGCTACGCCGCTGGCATCGGTAGTGCCGCTGCCAATGGTTTGGTTGTTGCTGCCTAACACGCTAATGTTTACGCCGCTAAATGCCTCGGCGGTTTGTATTGAGTTGGCAAATACAAAAAGCTTGTCGCCGGCTTCTTTAGCTATTAAGCCTATATCGCTCATCGAAATCATCCGGGAATCTTTCAGCCAATAATCTTCGGTGCTGGCAATGCTGATATGATAAATACCTTTAAAGTCTTTCAACTTATCTTCCATGTTCATTTTAAACAGGCGGCTATTGCCCAGGCGCGGAAGGTCTTTTGTGTCAATCTCTTTTTCGTAAATCACATCGCCCATTACCGCATCGCTGCCGTAGTAGCTTCCTTCGCCTTCATAATATTCGCCTTCGTATCCATAGTCGCTATCAAACCCATAGCGCTGTGCGGCCAACAGGTTATTCTCGTAAATTTTGGCAATACGCACCTTTACTCTTTTTACCGAGGTTATTTTTACCTCAATATTTTTAGCGCCTTTAAGCGAAAGGTAAACACCTTTTTTATTGGCGAAAGAAATTTGTGGTTCCAGCTTGCCAAAGGCTACGGTGGCTGAGTAATCTTCTTTCAGCGTTCCGCCAATACGGCCCTTCATGCCCTCATTCAGTTTTAATGTATAGCTTTTTGCTACATCAAACTCTTCCGATGTAATAACCATGCCTTCGCTGGTTACTTCGGCTTTAAAGTTCACCTTAGGGTCGAAGCTGATAAACTTTTCAAGGCCTTCGCTTACCGGACTTTGGCTCATCAATACTTTTACGTTGCCCTGTGTGCCATCATGGTCGCTTTCTACATTTTGCACCGTCATGTTATAGGGCGAAGTAATTACAAGCGTAGCCTCAATAGCCTGATCAGTAGGATTGGTGCCGCGCTCGGGCAGCAGTCCCTTTTCAATTTTAAGCTTTGCCACCAGGTCTTTATCTTCTACCTTAAAGCCCATCAGGGTTACCGAAATTTTAGTATCGGCAGTTGAGGTTTGTATGTTGTAATTAACCTTAGCGCCATCTACATTTATGCTTAGCAAATCTTTAAGCAAAGCAGGGTTAACGCGGTAGTTAAAGTAAAGGTCTATTTGCGGAAAGGCGTTGCCGGCATTGCCATCGCTCACGTTCCACATAGCATTGCTGTTTTGCAATTGCAGATAGGGGGTATGGAAACTTAGCTTTTCGCATTTGCCCAGCGATAGCTTTTGACTGTGTTGTAAAATGCGATTGGTTACGTTACCGGTAAAAGACACGGCAGGGGGCAGTTCTGCCTCGGGGGAAAATACCAGTTCATTGGCATTCTCCCAACGGAAGCGGCCGGGGATTTTAGGACTAAACTCAATATACTCAGTAGTATCCCACTGGTTGAGCAGTGAATCGCCTACCAGGTTTTTATCGAAGGTAAAGGTGAGATTGCCCAGTGAGGGCACTTCTGCCTTAGCGTTGGTTTCGAGAAGGTTTACTTTGTTCTTGTTACACGATACTATCAACAGCATTGCCAGGGCAACGAGGGAGATTTTTGCGATACGCATGGAGGGGTTAGGGTTGGTTAGTGTTGCACAAATATGCAATGTCTAATCTACGCTAAGTAGGCTTATTTTATTGTGTTTGTGCACAAATATTTTTTTGAGGCTTGCCTTGCTGCCTTGTATCTTACTTTCTTTTGGCTTGAACCAAAAGAAAGTAACAAAGAAAAGTTCAAGGCTGTGTGACTTTTGTCTAAAAATCACGCTGCGAACCGAAACTGCATAAACTTGTGGCGCTGCGTTTGTTTTACGTTATTCAAAACAATTTAGCCCGCGCCACTTCAAACAGTATGCAGTTTTTACGGTTCCCATCGCGATTTTCTTAACGCCAAAATTCACAATGCCATTAAAAATACAGCCAGACTTTTTAAACCGTTACTGAAAACTCATGTTGTAAAATGCTGTTTATGAATTTAGTGCTGGACTTTGCGCTACCGCTCCGATTTTCTTACATACTAAAAACTTCAACCCCTGCGTTAAATAATAAATAAGCCCACCTAACGCATGACACCAGTTCGACTTTTTTCTTCACTAAACCCCGTTTACTATGAAAAAAAGGTCAATCACCATCCTTGCGGCCCTACTGGTGGGCTTAACTGCAAACGCACAGTTTTTTATAGGCTTAAGGGGTAGCGCTTACGGTGGTATTACCAACGTAAATTACAACCCGGCAATTGCCAATAGCCCGTTTTTGGTAGATATTAATATTATAAGTGCCGCCGCCACTTTTAATAATAACTACGTGGGCATTAACCGCAAGCCTTTGCTGCATCCCTCGCTGTTTAATAATGCCGATTTTCAGGCTACTTACCTGCACGAGCGGGTAAACGGAAAAGATAAAAGAGCGTATGTGGGCGCACAAGTGCAGGGGCCGCTATCGTTAATGGTAAGTTTTGGTAATAAGAAGAACCGGAACAAAAATGCCATTGCCTTTAGCTACCATGCCAACGCGGTGTTTAATGCAGATAATGTAACTGAGGTATTTGCCCGCACGGCTTACCACGGTTTAGGCCAACAGGCTAATGCTTTAACCAATTATGTAGGGCGCGAGTTGTATAATGGAAACCTATCGGTAAAATCGGCCATTTGGAACGATTACGGTATTACATACTCCCGCGTGGTTTACGATAAGGGTGGCCACCTTTTTAAAGCGGGTGGAACTATAAAATTATTGCAGCCTATTGCCGGCGCTTATGGCTATGTAAAAAACCTGAGCTACAAATGGAACGAATACGAGTTGCTGAGCATTTACAACACCGAAGCCAAATATGCATACAGTGATAACCTGATTACCAGCGAACCGAATGCACAGAATGCCGACACCTATTTAAGAAATGCGATGTCGTTTAACGCAGGTGTGCCCACTGTAGGGTTAGATTTGGGCGCTATTTATGAATGGTGGCCCGAGAAGGATGGCAGCGAAGAAATGGATTGCCATTGTGAAGGTTTTACTACTAAAAAGCATTATAAGTTAGCCGCAGGCTTTTCGGTAATGGATATGGGTGCACTAAAATTTAAGCGCAGCGCCAACAGCCGCGATTTTTATGCCGATGTAGATAACTGGTATGTAGGCGGCGCTAACTTTCCGGATGGGTTGCAGAGTATAGATGATACCATACAATCGAAATTTGTGGTGCAAAATGGCAGCAAGTTCTTTACGGTTATACTGCCTACCCGCTTTAACCTGTTTGTGGATTACTACTTTTATAAAAACTTTGGTGTGATGGTATCGGCCATGGTGTCGCCTAATATGTCGCCCAGGCAGCGTATGGTGCACCATGTAACCACTTTTGCTGTTACGCCTAAGTACGAGCACAAATGGCTGGGTGTTTATGTTCCCATCTCCTACGATATATTCGGCAACTTTAGTTTGGGCACTGCTTTGCGGTTGGGCCCATTAACAATTGGCACTCAGGATTTGTTGGGCCTGTTTGCTAAGAAGTATATGTATAATGCCGATATACATGCTTCGCTTAAACTAACCATCCCTTATTTTAAAGTATGCAAAAAGGGAGATTTCAGGTTTGCGAAAAAAAGCTGATTTGCTACACCTTTTGAGGTAATAGGGGAAGATAATGCTACCGTTGTGTTGGGGTATGAGGTTTGCTCCGGTAAGCTAAAATCAACTATTATGAAAAAGCCAGAAGAAAAGCTCACCGAGCGTGAAAAAAAGGATATAGAAGAACATCTTACTTATCCGCCAACCGAAGATATTTATAACCAGGCCGAAGAGGTGCATGAAATTGACCCGGATGATTTATCTAAAATGAAATCGCCCAACCAAAAGCCTGACAGGGAATTAAACGAAAAGGATTTTGAAGAAGCTGTTTCGGGCAGCGACCTGGATATTCCGGGCTCAGAAACCGATGAGGAGAAAATAAACGGCGAAGAGGATGAGGAGAATGAGGGTTATAGTCAGGCACAGTAGCCTGCTGTTTCTGTTAAATAATAAGGGCCTTCTGAAAAGAAGGCCCTTATTATTTAATGCTTTGTGTTGAGAATATAGCTTAGTTAACATCAAAGTAAACATTTGCAGCTCCGTTACCGGCAAACTGGTTGGCAGTTTCAATATCGGCATTATACTGCACCATGCTTTTTTGAATGTAAATTCCTGTAGCAGCACTATTTTTAACCCAGCAGTTACGAATGCTAACCTGTGTATTGCCCGCACTGCTTCCCATTAAATTCAAAGTGCCGCGATTACTGTGGCTGGCCCCGCCTCCCCCTGTTATCTGGCAATACTCCAACCGGTTGTTTTCTGATTTGGTTGAAACAAAGTTAATGGCATTCCATTCCCCGTTTTGGTTGTACTCGCCGGCGAGCACTATAGGGTTATTGGCACTACCCAGGGCCGATAGCCAGCCATTGCCGCTAATAGTTAATTGCGCTCCGCTGGCCATTTTTATATGTGTGCCTGCATTTATTATAATGCTGTTGGTAGTTACGGTATTACCGGTAAGCATAAAAGGTATGGCCAAATCTCTTAGTGTAACCGGCTCCTGCACGGTGGCTTCGCTGCTTACAAGCGCAATAAAGTTACGGCCGTTATTGGTAAAGGTATTCTCATCGCGCAACTTAGCAGCGAGCGTAATATCAATAGTAAGGGGGAACGTAGTATTGGTATGAATGTTATTAGCTGTAAAATTTCTAATCTCTGCATTTTTGCCTATTACAATACCCGAGGCATTGCTGGCTGTAAATTCAGAATGGCTGATTTCGATGGCCGCGTTTGCACCCACCACAACATCTGCCAATCCGTTGGTATTGTTGGTATGCCCGCCGTGCGCTACATATATGTATGATAGTATATTCCGGGTACTGTTGGTTAATACACTTATACCCTTCCAATCTCCACGTTTGCCATTGCGGCCAATAAAATAAATTTCATTTCCGGCTTCGCCTATAGCGCTTATGCTTCCACCATCTTGTATAGTTAAGCCCGCACCACTTTCAAACATTAAAGTTACACCAGGCCTTATGGTAAGGGTCCCTGCAGTAACACGCAAGTCGTTTTTAATAATATAGTCTACCCCATCCACCCGATCGTTTAGCGTGGTGTTGCTGCTTATGGTGGTGTAATCGAGGGTTTGCGCTTCGCCTGCATCGCTGCGGTAGGCTGCAATGTTATTAATTGACTGGTCGCTTTGCTTGTTGCAAGAAGTAGCGGCAGTTAAAAGTAGAGCAGCTGTAAGTATTTTTATTTGCGAGCCTGCTAAGGCAGCTCTGCAAAAAGACAAGTTAAAGTTTTTCATATGCTTCAGATTTTAAAAGTCGGTTAATACTATTACCCCGATAAGAAAAAAACCTGCCAGATTTTATAACACCTTTTTAGGGCGGAATTGCCATTTTTTTAACGTAGTGAGTAAGATAATACGCAATTGATACATGGAATTACTCAATAACAGCAGAATTGAGCATAAAGCGGCTTACGAATAACAGGCTTGTTATTTGTATAGTGCTCAATAATGAAAATAAAATTTACATGAAAAAGATATTACTAATGGGGTTTATGTATCTGGGTATGTTGGCACCTGTTGCCGCCCAGGGATACTGCGGAAGAGATGAATGTTATTCGGCTGAAATAAATGGCTCCCCTTTTATATTCCGCGATTACTGGCAGGTGAACACACTATTGCTAAGGCAGCAGAGCTCAATGGATGGGCGCATACCCAGCCGAAAAGTAATTACCATTAACTTTAATGGAAACACATACATAGATTCTGCAAAAGGAAAACAGTTTAATGAAAGTATTCAACTTGAAATTGTATATGAAGAGGAAATGAAAGGTGTTCCATCGGTATATACCATTTCGGCTCATTACAAAGGAACTAACTACTCGGTAATTAAAGGAAAAAATGATTTACTTATTACCGACTTTAAATGGGAAGCGGATCAACACAGTTTTCGTATTACTGCCAACGTTAATTGCGTAATGCACCCCTGGGGAGAACCTTTAAACAGCGGTAACGACATAGTTTTAAAAGCGCATGTAGAAAATGCATTGGTAGATGTGCCGGGTTGGTTGTTGAGCAGTAAAAACTAAAAGCTTCAGGCTATTCTGTTTTTACAAATTGTCGTGTCATTTGTTTGTTGCCGTCTTTTAGCAACAAGGTGTATAAACCCGGTGCAAGTGCCTGCGTATTAAACTTAATGCGCGCGCCATCGGTTGTTGATTCTAACAAGCACAATTTACCATTGCTATCGTAAACCGATGCTACAACGGCCTTGCTTAAAAATAAGTTACAGGTGGTTATTAATTGATTAGTTACCGGGTTGGGGTAAAGTATTACCGGTGCATCTTGCTCCCATTCTTCAATACCGGTGCAAACCACTACTGAAATTAATTCGGTAGCAGCCTTTGAACAACTGTTGCTATCGGTATAAGTATAATAAATCAGGCGGGGCCCAACGCCGCCCGTGTTAGGGTTTAATGTTCCATTACTAACCCCTGTACCGCTATAAACGCCCCCTGCAGGAGTACCACCTGCAAGTGTAAGTAGCCCGCCATTGCTACAGGCACTATCGGCATTACCGCTAAGCGATACTACGGGTAGTGGATTTATGCTTACTACTTGTGTAATAGTATCGTAGCAGTCCACTGCATTCTTAGTAATTACCGTGTACGTTCCGTTTGTTGTAGTATTGTAAACCGCTGTGGTATTTGGTGTGGCATTGCTGTTAAATTTCCACTGGTAGTTTTGTATAGTGCTATCAGATACTGCGGTTAGCCTTACTGTATCACCCTGGCATGGTTTAAGTGGCTGTTGTGTAATAGTGGTATTAGGCCGCCCTAAAGCAGTTACCGCAATATGATTGCTGGTAGCATAGCAGCCACCGGTACCGGTAAAAAGCAGGTAATAATCGCCGGAACTTGTTGCGGTAATGGCCGTATCTGTAGCGCCGGCTACGTTTTGGTTGCTTTGCAACCACTGATAATTAAAGGTATTATAGTTATTCGCTTTAAGCACAACATTACCGCCCTCGCAAAAAGAGGTAGCCCCGCTTGCCGTAATTTGAAAATTATTATTGCTACCGGTTACATTATATTGAATGGTATCGGTTACGGTGGTGTTGCTGGCATCGGTTACAGAAACAATGTAGGTAGAATTTTGGGTAAGTGTAGCTGTAGGCTTTGCGCAGTTGTTGCAGCTTAAGCTATTACCTGTTGCTTGCCATGCATAGGTAAATGGTGCCTGGCCACCTACAATTATTGGGTCTAAACTTGCAACGCTTCCGCTACAAACGGTTTGATTAATGCCCAGGTAAGCATTAAGTGGCGGTGTGCCACAGGCGCCGCCGTAAGCAATAAAAGGATTGGTTGGCGTTTGCAGGCTATCAATGGGCGTATCGGCATCGCCGCTGTTTTTAAGGCGTACAAAATATTTAAGACCGGCATCGTTGGCATCTACATGTACCGTAAAAACACCAATATTAACCGAGGCTATAATGCGCATTTTGTATTGCCCGGTGGGTCCGCAGGGAGTACCGTTAATTCTAATACAACCATTCTCCTGGTTGGCAAATGTGTTATCGGCTTTATTGGTAGACCAGCATAAACCTGCCGGCAAATTATCTATCGAATCTACCTTTAGCGAAACAACCGTGTAAGTTCCACCAAAGTAATATACCTGGTTAAAGTTTTTAAACTGAATAACGGCAGATGATGGTTGCCCGTTTACAAAGGGAGGAAGCGAATCCCAAAGGGGGCTTAGGCCCGGCACCGAAAGATTAGAAGCGGTGCATTGAAACGCGCCCGAATTGCCGCAATACTGCGCCTGCGCAAAAGCGATAAAAAAGCTAAAAGTAGCCAGTAGTAAAAAACGTTTTAGCATAGTGTAGGTTTGTGGGCGAAAAGATAATAGCTTGTTTTTATAGCTGAATAGTTTTAGCTGAAAATATTTTTAGGCCTACCAATCTGTTACTTTACCTTAACTACAAGGGTAGAGAATGCCTGCCTGCACTTTTTATCATAATCGGCTATGGCATCAAGGTTGCCACCTTTACCTCCCCACTTAAGGGTAAGTTCGCCTTTGCCCTGGTTTTGTATCACCTTACAATCTTTCGGAAATTTCCAATTTACTTTTTGACCATCTGCGGAAGGGGAGAGCGAGTAAGTAACAGTTTCATTTGCGCTTACTTCGGTTTTGCCAATAATGGCGGGGCGGGGTATCAGGCCAAAATCTATTGCAGTCCAATATGTAGAGAAGTAGTTTTTATCGGCGCTAAACAGCCCGCGCTTACCGCCCTGGTTAAGGCATTTACCCGGGTCCACCAATAAGGCGTGGCCTAAATGCTTTATTCTATAATACAGCACAGCCTCTTTCCCTTCCTTTGTTGTATAAATATTTTTTTCAATAGCTTTTGTACCGGCAAATCGCCGGATGGTTTCAGTAGGGGTTGTGCTTAATCCGTGCAGGTAGGTCCATTGTTTCATTAACTGGCTACCATTGCGCTTGTTAACCACTACATCTGCTTTGCCCTGGTAAATTATCATACGCGGGTATTCGCCTTTGTAGTTCGGGTTTTGTTCGCGCACCAGGGCTCCCCACTTTTCGGGGCTTTTAATGCGCCAGCCATATAGCGATAAAACACCGGTCCAAAGGTTCGTTGCCGTTTTGTAAGCACCACCTGCAAAAATAGCCCCTGCGTTAAAGGTTTCGGGGTAATCGGCCATTAAAGCAACACCCATGGCCGCACCTGCCGAAAGTCCGGTAATAAACACCTGCGTAGAATCAATAGCATTTGTTCGCTTCACCTCATCAATCATTTGTTTAATCGAAAAGCTTTCGCCTTTACCTTTTTCAATATCGCTGCGCTGATACCAGCAAAAGCACTTTTGCGGATTATTTAATATACGCTGCTGTGGGTATAGAACTCTGAACCCGTAAGTATCGGCCAATTTGTTCCAGCCCGTTTGTTTGGCTGCAGCAACCGCCGATTGAAGGCAGCCGTGCAATACTACCACCAGCGGTGTTTGCCTGTTTGTATCTAAACCGGCAGGTGTGTATACATACATTTTTAAGTTGCCGGGGTTGCTGCCAAAATTTTGTATGCGCGTAAGTTGCTGCGCACCGGCAAATGGTAAAGAGCAGAGCAATGCAATTACTGTAGCCCAATAATTTAGTCTGGTAAACTGCATTAATGTTTCTCTTTAATATTTATGGTAAACAGAAATACGGCTGATATAGCCACGCCAACAGCACTAATGCTAAACACAGCCTGGGGCGAAACATATTTCCAAATAACGCCTGCCAGCGTACTGGCTAATAAAACCATTACCGAACTTAAACCGGTGTAAGTTCCAATAGCAGATGCGGTTTCAGTTTTGGGCACCATGTTGCTTATTAGCGCTTTCGATATTCCATCGGTGCTGGCTGCGTAAATACCGTATAACACAAATAGTAGAATAAAACCTGCCAGGCTGGTGTTAGACCCAAAGCCGGCATATACCAATACAAAAATACCAAGCCCAAACAGCATTGTTTTTTTCATGCCCAGGCTATCGGCCAGGTGGCCAAAAGGAAAGGCCGCTAAGGCAAACACCAAATTGTAAAGTATGTAGCACCCAATTACGTACTGGTCGCTTAACCCGGCCTGCTTAATACGCATTAGCAAAAATAAATCGGAACTATTAAACAGGGCGAAGAGTAGTAAGGCCATTATTAACTTACGGTAATCGGTGTTGGCTGTTTTTAAATAATCGAATGTTTGCGAAAGCCGGAAGGATACTTTGGTGGGTGGTGGGGCATTCTTTTCTTTTACCCAAAAGGTGAGGAGGGTACCTAACAAGGCCGGTACAAAGGCAATTAAAAATATCCAGGTGTATTTGGCAGGGTAGTAGTACAAAAATATAAGGGCTAAAACAGGGCCGATGGTAGCGCCAAACGTATCCATGGTTTTGTGGAAGCCAAACACTTTACCCTTGTTTTCGGGTGTGCTTTCATCGCTTAATATACTATCGCGCGCGGCGGTGCGTATGCCTTTGCCCAGCCTGTCGGTGGCGCGGGCAGTAAAAATCCAGGCGGGGTGTGTAAAAGCCGCCAGCATGGGTTTGCTTAAAGCACTTAAAAAATAACCAGCGTTTACAAAAGGCAGGCGGCGGCCAATGCTATCGCTCCAGCGCCCAAAATAACCCTTGCTTAAACCGGCAGTAGCTTCGGCAAAACCCTCCAGCAAACCAATAAGCACCGACGAAAACCCAATGCTGCTTAAAAACAGTGGCATTACCGGGTAAAGTATTTCGCTGCTTATATCGTTAAACAAACTTACTATGGAAAGTATCCAAACGGTGCGGGTTAAATATTTCACAGGGCGATTTTAAGCATTTTATGCCAAGGCCTTATTGCCATAATTATTTCTCATTTTAGCCGCATGAATTTGAAGAGCAGAAATTTTGAGAGTGAATTTGATTTTCGCACCTCGCGCAGCAGCGGGGCAGGAGGGCAGCATGTAAATACTACTGAAACTAAAGTAGAGTTGATTTTTGATCCTGAGAGGTCACCTAATTTAAGCGATGTAGAAAAGGTGAAGTTTATTAAAAAGTGGAGCACGCGTATTACAGATGATGGCCTGTTTAAAATTTGCAGCAGCCAGCACCGCAGCCAGGGTGCTAATAAAGAGCATGTAATAAAGAAGTTTTACGAGATGCTGGCTAAAGCCCTGCAACCCGAAAAAAAACGTATAGCCACTAAAATACCTAAGGCAATTAAAGAAGATATACGCCACAAAAAGAAACAGCATTCGCAAAAAAAGGCTGACAGAAAGTTTAGTAAAAGAGATTTGATGTAGTATCTCCTAACAATTGTAACGAACCAACCTATACACATGGATAAACTAATATGGATAGCCCTGGCATTTTTATCGGGTACCTTTTTGCCTATACAGGGCGGTTTAAATGCAAGGTTAGGCAAAGCTATCGCAAGCCCGGTGCAGGCCTCTATGGTATCGTTTATAGTGGGTGCAGTAGCGTTAGTGCTGTATGTGATTGTTTCGGGGCAGAGTATATCGTGGGCCGGTGCTAAAACGGCGCCGGCTTACGTATGGTTGGGTGGCTTGCTGGGCGCCTTTTATGTAACGGTTATTGTAATGGCGTTTCCGCGCCTGGGGCCGGGCCTAACCTTTGGTTTGGTAATAGCCGGGCAAATGATTGTATCGGTTTTGCTGGAGCATTTTAATGTATTGGTTGCACAGCCACAGCCGGTAAGTTATATGCGCCTGGTGGGCATTGCCATGGTGGTAGGTGGCGTATTTATTATCAGAAAATTTTAAAGGCTGCCTGCAAATAGAATAGTAGGTATAACTAAAAAGCCTTCCGGTTTACCGGAAGGCTTTTTATATAGCTTAAGTGCAAACGGCTTATTCTGCCGGCGCAACTGTTTCTTCTGCCATTCTTTTTTCCTGAATACGAGATGCTTTACCGCTTCTCTTACGCTGGTAGAACAATTTAGCGCGACGAACGCGGCCTACCTTGTTCACAGTAATAAGGTCAACAAAAGGAGATGAAAGAGGGAAAACTCTTTCTACACCTACACCGTTGCTCATTTTACGAACGGTAAACATTTTAGTAGCGCCTTCGCCACGAACCTGTATTACATCGCCGCGGAACTCCTGGATACGCTCCTTGTTACCTTCGGTAATTTTATATGATACTGTAATGTTATCTCCCGCGCTGAAAGATGGGTGTGTTTTACCACCTGCGTAAAGGGCGGCTTCAACTGCTTTTAGTTTTAAGTTCATGGCTGTTTCTTTTAGTCCTTTTCAAAAAGGCACGCAAAAATAGAAATGTTTACGAGAAAATAAAGAGGAAAGTGGGAAATTTGGAAATTGGTTATTAGGGCTTTAGGAAATTGGGGCAGTGAGTATTAGGGAATTGGGAAATTGGAGCATTTGGAAATCGGGAATTAGGGGGCTAAGGAGTAATAGTTTAAGGAGTTGGTATTTCCTAATGTCCTATCGCCTCCCAATACCCAATGTCCATTAGCTATCCAACAAATCCGGCCTTCTCTTTTGTGTTCTTTCCAGTGCCTGCTCGTGGCGCCATTCGTTAATATTCTTTTCGTGGCCCGAAAGCAGCACGGCCGGCACTTTTATTCCTTTAAACTCTTCGGGGCGGGTGTAAACCGGTGGCGAAAGCATATCATCCTGAAATGAATCTAACAGGGCTGATGTCTCATCGTTTAGCACTCCGGGCAAAAGACGGCCTACGGCATCCACATAAATGGCTGCCGCCAATTCGCCGCCGCTAAGCACATAATCGCCAATCGAAATCTCTTTGGTAATATACAATTCGCGAATGCGTTCATCTATACCTTTGTAATGCCCGCAAAGGATGATTACATTCTGCTTAAGCGATTGAGCGTTCATCATCTTCTGGTTCATTAGTTCGCCATCGGGCGTCATATATATAATCTCATCGTAGGTGCGCTCTTTCTTCAGGTGCTCAATGCAATTGCTAATGGGCTCGCACATCATTACCATGCCGGCCCCGCCGCCATATTGGTAGTCGTCTACCTGCTTTTGCTTGCTGGTGCTAAAATCGCGCAGGTTTACCAGGTTTACAGTAAGAAGGCCCTTTTCGCGGGCGCGTTTTAATATGCTGTGCTTAAAGGGGCTCTCCAGCAGGTCGGGTAGTACGGTAATTATATCTATGTGCATCTGTAAAAGTTAATGGTTGGCTGTTAATAGGTAATACCAAATGCAAAACTATAAATCGAGTAGCCCTTCGGGCAGGTTTAGCTGCAGCTCCTTTTTTTTCTTATTTATTTCTACAATAAACTCCTCTACAAGGGGTATAAGGGCTTCGTTTTCGCCGCTTTTTACTGCTATAAGTATCTGGCCGGGGTTTTCTATTATCTCCTGCACCACACCAATCTGCCCTAAAGTTTCGTCTATAGCATTGTAGCCTATCAAAAAGCCATAATCGCTGCTATCTTTTTTAAAGTAGGTGGTCACGTCTTTTTCGGCCAGGTAAAGTTCGCGCCCGCTGTAAAGCTTGGCTTTTTCCGGGTTCGTAATTTCTTCAAACCAAATAAAGCCCTCTTCAAAGCCAATCCACTCAGTTTTTACCACAAACCAGGGCAGCAGGTTTCCTTTTTCGTGCACTAAAAAGTGTTTCGGGAATTTGTTTTTGCCTTTAAGCTCGCGTAGCATATAAAAGCGAAAAGCCCCGCTTATTCCGTGGGGCTTTCCAAGTTTTGCAACTACTGTATGTTGTTGAGTGCTCATTTTTAAAAGGGGCATAAAAAAGGCACGTTAGTCTCAGACTGACGTGCCTTTTTTAATTCAGCCTATAATAGCTTTTGCTTTATAATTACTCAGCCGGTGTTTCAGTTGCTTCTGCAGCTGGTGCCTCGTCAGTTGCCGGTGTTTCTGCAACAGTTTCAGCCGGTGCTTCAGCAGCTTTCTTAGCTTCTTCGGCAGCTACTAAAGCAGCCTGGCGCTTAGCTTCGCGGTCGGCAGCTTTTTGTGTTTCCTGCTCAAGCAATTTAGCCTTTATTTCGCTCTTATCTTTGTGGTGTTTCTTCTCGTGGTCAAGCACTTTGTTTTTGTGCTCATCTAACCATGTTTGGAATTTTTGCTCAACAGCTTCTGGTGTTAAAGCGCCTTTGGCAACGCCGCGTACCAGGTGTTTTTTGTATAGAATGCCTTTGTATTTGAATATCGCTTTAACGGTATCGGTAACTTCGGCACCCTTTACTAACCAATCAACAGCGCGGTCAACATCTACGTGGATGGTAGCCGGTTTGGTAAGTGGGTTGTAATCGCCCAAGCGCTCGATATAAGCACCATCGCGTGGTTTACGGCTATCAGCCGCTACAATGTGGTAAAAAGGGCGCTTGCCGCGTCCGTGTCTCTGTAATCTTAGTTTAACTGCCATGTCTTAAATGAATTTAAGGTTTGGGTGAATGAATAATAATTGCCCTTTTTTCAAAAAGGAGCGCAAATATGCAATCATTTTCGGTATTTGCAAAGTTTGGCTGTAGTTTAATCTAACAAGCAAAGTTTGGCATAAGCATCAGGTTACCCTGCACTTTTAAAACTTATAGATCTTATTTAAGCACAGAACCAAGCAAATGACTTTAAGTCAAGTAAATCTGTATCGAAAATTGACATTTGCCGGGTTTGGCACTATTTTGACTTGTAATTGTATGCTTAACATAAGAATCCGTTTAATTTAATATATTTTCGCGGCGGTTTTTGGCTAACTAATCAATATCCCTTTAATCTATGAAGAAATTTCTCCTCCTGCCTGCTGTCTTATTTGCTGTTTGTAATGGGTATGCGCAAAACGTGGGTATAGGCACCAACGACCCCAAAAGTAAAATGGATATTAACGGAGGGCTTTCGCTGCGCGAAGGGCCTGTAGTTACCCTTGTAAATGGGGGAGCCAGCGGCGGAGCAAACGATAATATTGTATTGCCCGATATATCGGGCTCGACAGGTGTAAAGGCGAGTTTTTACCGCATAGTAGGCCCAACCAGCTCGTTTACCATTTTTGGTGTAGTTCCCATATCGGGTGCCGATGGCCAGTTGGTTACTTTGGTAAACACTACCAGCGGAGTAATGACTATAAAAAACAACGGTAGCAGCCAGGCAGCCAACAGCTTTAAAACTTTAACAGGCGGAGATTTAGTGAGTGTGGCCGGCGGAAGCAGTGTTACAATTCAATACAACAAAACCGATAGTAAATGGTATGTAACAGGCAGCCAGAATTTTTCGCTTACCAATGCAACGATAGCTACCGGGGATATAACCACCAGTAACAACGCCATTACCTTGACTAACAACAGCGGGCGTTTGGTAGGTACCAGCACCATGACGGTAGATGTAAAAACGAACGAGTTAAACCAGAAGGGTTTGGTGCCCGGCCCCACGGGCGGTAACGGCAACCAGGTATGGGGCACGGATAACACCGGCGCACCGGCGTGGCAGAAGGTAAATAACAGCATGCTAAACAGCAGCTCTATAACAGTAACAGGGGGCACCGGCGTATCGGTAAGCGGCAGCCCGGTAGCACTGGGTGGAACCGTAACGGTAACCAATACCGGCGATACCGACCCCAGCAACGATATAACGAATAGTACTACCGCAGGTGGCGATTTAACAGGTACTTATCCTAACCCAACTTTGGTAACCACAGGTGTAGGCGCAGCTACTTATGGTAACGGTACTACCGTGCCGCAAATAACAGTAGATGCCAAAGGCCGTATAACCTCGGCTACCAACGTGCCAATTACGGGTGCAGCCCCTACCGGTGCAGCCAGCGGCGATTTAGCAGGCACTTATCCCAACCCAACACTTGCCCCGGCCGGCACTGCGGGCACTTATAACTATGTAACTACCGATAGCAAAGGCCGTGTTACATCGGGTGCATTAAGAACTATAAACGGCACTACTAATCAAATTGATGTTGCCAACGGAAACTTTTCGGTTAATCCTACGGTGGCCATCAATCCGGCGTATACAGCAGCTACCAAAGCGCAGGCTAACTTAAGCGGCGGTGGTAACATAACCTATAACGGTAGCGGTATTGGCTGGACCAGCCGTTTTATAGTAATAAATAACGGCGCAGGTTCTCAGTTTTCTACCAACGGTTATTTTGATATTGATATGCCTGCTAACGGCACTGTAATAACCGGTGTGGGTGGTGCAGGTAATGCAACAGTAGCAGGAGGTATTATACCGGTTGGTTGCTGGCAGGCATTGTATTATATATTGCCTGTAGGCAGTACCAATGGTTCGGTAGCAGCTAACTTTAGGGTGGCGCAATATGTAGCAGCACTAGCAGTACCCGAAAACTGGATATTAATATGCAACCAAAACTGCGATCAGGCTACTATGCGTTTAGGAACCGGGCAGATATTGCAAAACGGCCAAACGTGGCCATCGGGTGCAGGTTTTGCGCCTAATACAGGTAGTGGTAACTACGTACAAAACCAGGGTGTAACCGGTAACTTTGGTACCGGCCAGGCAGCCAGCTACGACGTTACAGGTAATGCGGAGATAGGCGGAACATTAAATGTAAACGGAAGCGTTGGTGTGGGCACTCTTTCGCCCGCAGCAAAACTACAGGTGACTAACGGCGATGCTTCCTATGGTTTGTTTGGTCCTAACTCAACCTGGGGTGGTAAATTGTATGTAGGTGCTGGTACCAATCAGGCCGCCGCATTAACCGCACAGGTAATTGCTACCGATGGTAATTTGCATTTAGATCCTGCTCCTAATAAAAACATGTATATAGGTTATTACCAACCGCGCGATATTTATATGAATGCTGCCGGTGGTAATGTGGGTATAGGTACTACCAGCCCTGGCTTTAAATTGCATGTGCCATCGGGCTACATTGGAACGGACTATATTAATACTACCGATAATGTGGTAGGTAGTGGTGTTACTGGTATAATTGTAAAGCAAGGCGATAACTACCACCGCACGGGTGATGCAGCGTCGGTAAGGGCTTTTTTAGGTATTACGGCACCAACCGGCGATAACCTGGGTAACCATACGGCTACGACTACACTTAATATGGCCAGTAATGCCATAACTGCTTTTGCCCGTTTAGAACCAGCTGGTATTGGAGGGAACTCGGGCCAGCCCGACCACTCGTACGCCATTTTTCAGGAAGGCGGTGCCTGGACACCTCCTTACCCGGATTTGCGTATTGCTTACCATACCGGTATTAAATTAGGAGCACACTATAGCTATAATGGTATCCGTTTTTACAATAACTCGGATATGATTACTCAAACTATGTCGGTAGGTGATGGCGATAATAACGTACGGATAAATTACGACCTTGCTACTGTGGGGGATATAGTATCGAATCAAAACTACGGAAAAGGTTTAGTGGGGGTGTATGCATCTGACCGCTATCAAAATGTGTATGCAATGGGTGCTGCTTACCGCCTTACTGCTGATGGTACTTCACCAGGCAATTTATATGGTTTGGCCTGGACACACACTAACGTAGGTGGCCAATCTAAACCTGGTCTTTCGCACCAATTGCTGGTAATGGAAAATGGTGTTACTAAGGTTGCGTTGGGTAGTGGCATTTGGACTAACTACGATGCTGCGGCAAACCGTTTTGTTGACCAGAATGATGGAAACTATTATGCCGACCCGAATGGAACATCGGAGTTGAACCTATTTACTAACCGTACTAAAGCAAGTATGGGTATGACCGGTTTATATAATACTCCGCGTTGGAACTACACGGGCGATACCCGTTACTGGACAGGTGCTATGGGATGGGGCCAAACTGACTTAAATACCATTTATTCTAATTACGGTAGCGGCTTTTTTGATAGTTGGAGCAGCCCGGCCAATGCTCCGGGCGGTTCATCGCATTATGTAGGTTTGCAGGGCTTTCACTTTAATCACGGCGATGGAACTAACGCTTATGGTTTTCAGATGGCTTGTGCCGGTGAGGCTGATAACCGTTTCTTCTGGCGCTCTGGCTGGCCGGGCCCAAGGGCCTGGGTAGAGATGGTTCACTCGGGTAACATAACTGCACAGGTAAATGCTGCTGGCTTTATAAAAAATAATGGCGCCGGCGACTGGAATATTGCATCATCTAACACAGGAACCGATTATACGCAATCTACTTTGGAACTGCGTGAGTCGAATTTTTCGGGTGCCGGGGGTACACCGCCGCACTTAGGTTTTCACTGGGGCGGGGTAGTGGCTTCTAATATTGCTATAGAAGGCGATGGAACTATTGCTATCAGAAACAATCCCGGTAATGCTTACGAAAAATTCCGTTGCAGCACTATACGCACTAATGGTATTATTGAGCCATCGGATGAAAGACTGAAGAAAAATATAAGCCCTATAGCCGGAGCGCTTGAAAAAATTAAGGCTATGCGTGGCGTTACTTACAACTGGCGTAAAGATGTGGAAGCAAATAACGGACTGCCTGAGACAATGCAATATGGGGTAATAGCACAGGAGCTTGAAAAAATAGTGCCGGAGTTGGTGAATACCGATAAAGCCGGATGGAAGTCGGTTGAATATAGCCACCTTACACCTTTATTAATTGAGGCATTAAAAGAGCAACAAACCACCATTGATAAACAGCAGGAAATGTTGAACAAACAGCAACAAATGCTAAGTAGCAATGCCGATGATATTTCGTTTTTAAAAGAATACACCAAAAAGTTAGAGACTAAAATTTTAAACGTATCGGCCGAGCAGAAAACCCTTGGTAACAAGTAAACCGGGAAGGAGAAAATGAAAAAAATCTGTCTTTACACCTTTTTACTGGTAAGTGCATTGCTAAGCGGCCTTTACACGAAAGCTCAAACGCAAACGTACTACATACCGTTTAGCAGCTATGTATATGAATACGGCGATTGTGGCGGCGCAGGAGCGTATGCCTGCACGCCCGGTTTTCAGATAGGCTTTAACTGGAATGATATAGGTACCGGTAGTGCATCGTCGGTAACCATAGAAGTGATAGTGGGAGTAGAGTGCAGTCCGGCAGCGCACCCGTGGACCTTAAACGGTGTAGGGCAGGGCAGCTATACCCCTAACGGCAACGGCTGCTCGTGCAGCGCCGTATCAAATGGGGTAGTGGCGTTAACGGCCTCCCCCGCTAACTATGTAGTAGGTGGAGCCAACACATTTAGAATGACAACGGGCAGCAGCTGCCTTGGTTTTTACCCCGGCTTTAGCGGTGGTGCTTACGCGGTAGTAACCGTAAACTATGCCCCCCCCGGCCCGCCGTGCACCTGGAGCGGCCCATCGGGCTTTGCGCCCGGCACCCCACCCTGCAACTCATTTGTAACGGGCAGTGTAGGTAGCGGCACGTATACTTTTTTTAATATAGAAGCGGGCGCTAACTATACCATCAGCACCTGTGGTTCATCCTTCGATACCCAATTATCTATTTATGTGGATTATGGAGCCGGCTGGATATACCAGGCGGGCAATAACGATAACGGCCCTGAATGCGGAGGCACAGCCGCCTCGGTAAACTGGACGAGCAGCTGGACGACCAGTAACGCCATAGCCGTAGTAAACCGCAACAACTGTATGCAGCACGACTTTACAGGCACCTCGGCGGTGCTCAGCTATCGAAAAAACTGTTGCAGCCCCCAAAGCGCCACCACGTGGAACGGAAACGTAAGCACCGATTGGTTTGTAGATGCTAACTGGAGCAACTGTGTGCCCGGCAGCATAACCAATGCTACTATACCTGCGGGTATGCCCCGCTACCCTGTAATAGGCGCAGCGGCTTATGTAAACACCGTTACGGTAAACCCCGGCGCAACAGTTACCATCAACTCCCCCGGCACGCTTACCCCTACGCAGTAGCGGCCCATAGCTAATCTGTATCCCTATCTTATTGATGTTTAAACATGTATTGGCCAGGTCGGTTAAAACTATTCGCTGGTTTTAAGGTAATGTAACCTGCAGATGTGGATAATACCTGCCCTAAAATCGCTTTAGCCATGCAACAGTAGGGCCTTAAAAGCTGTCAATACAATGTGTATTTTTGTTTGTGGGTGTGGTGCGAAATATTTTACATTTACACTTCTCATTTTACGCGAGCAAGCTTTATGAAAAAATTGATTACCCTGTTTGCAATTGTATTTGCGTGTTCTATTAGCTGCAATGCACAGTCGGCAGCAAGCACTAATGATGTGCCAATTGAGCAAAAACGCCTGGATGCCCTAAAAGGCACTTATGCTTTAGAAAACCTTAACCCGCGTTTCCCTGCTTCTGTACCTTCTGATTTGGCGGCTATTATAGAAAAAAACCGTAAGGATAATGAAGAGACCCGCCTTCGGCTAAATGAAAATATAGTGCTGGTAATTTACCCCCGAAATAAAATTTCTAATTCTGCCGTACCTGAAAAACGTGATTAAATACATGATGAAGAAATTTACTTTTCTACTAATTACTTTTTTAGCTGTTGCATTGGTTAAGGCTCAGCCGTCCAACGATGCTTGTACCAATGCAACACCCATTATACTTCCTTCATCGGGCAATGCATGTGTTACCGGCACTCTTACCGGCGCTACCGACGATGGTTTTTTTACAACCTGCGAAACAGCAGGCAGTCGCGAAGTTTGGTTTAGTTATATAGTAGAAGGTCCGAGTAATACTATCAGCGTTTCGCCTACAGGCGCTACTCCTGCACGCAATCTGGTTGTAAGTGTTACTAATTCACCCTGTGGTTCAAACGCTCTGAATGCCTGCAACGCTGCGCCAACAGCAAATGATAGTGCTTCTACCTCCTTTTCATTCGTGCAAGGCCAGCAGGTTTGGGTAATGGTATCATCGGCCAATAATAGTGGGGGAACCTTTAGGGTATGTATCAGTTCTATAACCCTTCCTCCTTCATCGGGCAAAAGCTGTGCAACGGCTGTTGTTATGTGCACCAAAAATTCATTTACCGCCCCGGTTACCCCAGGGCAGGTGGGGTATCAGCCAGCGTGCTTTGGGGCTCCTTTTCAACGGCCTATTATTTTTAAATTTACTGTGGGGGTAACGGGCCTTTTAAACTGGAGGGCCCAGCCTGTTTGCGGCACCCTGTTTGGTTTTCCGGTACCCACAGAGTTCGATTGGGCTCTTTACGAAATTGCACCAACCTGCGCAGATACCACGCGTATTGCTTGTAATTACAATACCACAAACCCCACTACCACCACTGCACAAGGTATGCAGGGGGGGCCTGCTCCGGGTTGTTATAACACAGCTCTTAACGGAACGCCGGCTAATGAAATTTGTCCGGGTGTAACTGTAACAGCGGGCAGCACGTACGTACTTATGATTGATCAGTATACTACCCTAACCAACTGTTCTATCAATTTCGACTTTACGGGCAGCACGTTTGAAATGGCTCCGTCATCTAACTTTACTGTTGCGCCGGGCATTACCTGCGGTGGTCCTGTTAACGTAACATTTACAAATACCAGCGCTGCCGCTACAAGCTATGCCTGGACTTTTGGCGATGGAACAACTTCTACCGCCCAAAACCCTCCCGCTAAAACTTATACTAATCCAGGTACTTATTTAATAGGACTTACTACTACTTCTTCTTCGGGATGTACCGATGTAAGTTCAAAGTCGGTACAAGTATTTACGGCGCCTGTGTTAACCGCCGTTGGCGATACTATATGCAGTGCGGGCGGCTCGGCTACTATTAGTGCTACCAGCACTACGCCAGGGGGTACCTATTCCTGGAGCCCCGGAAACTATAATACGGCAACGGCCAGCGTATCGCCGGGGGCTACTACCACTTATACCGTTACATATACCTCCCAGGATAATTGTACCGCTACGGCTACTGCCAGGGTAATAGTTGGTGGAGTTATTACGAATGCAAATGCAGGGCCCGATGTTACTATTTGCGGAAACCAAAGTGTATCGTTAACCGGCTCGGCCACGCCTGCGGGTACTTATACATATGCATGGGGGCCATCGGCAACATTGCAAAATGCCAATACAGCGACTCCTACAGCCAGCCCTACACAAACTACTACTTACACCTTAACGGCTACCGATGCGGGCGGGTGTAGCTTAACCGATGCCGTAACCATTACGGTAAACGGCACTGGTATACCTACCAACGCCACGGCCGATAAGACGATAGTTTGCCCGGGTGACCAGGTGCAATTAGCAGTAAGTGTTAAGCCTATTACCTGTGGCGCTTCACCTGTTTGCCCTGCGGCGGGAACACTTTCTCCGCAAATCGGCCCTGGGTTAATAGCGCAACCGGGTGGAGGAACACAACCGCCTACGCTATTTGGTAATTTTGTAAAAGGCTATCGGAACCAAATGCTGTATACTGCAGCTGAACTAACTGCAGCTTTGGGTGGTGCCTGTGTAATAAAAGGTTGTTCTTTTAATATTTCGGTAGGTAACAACAACAACCAGTTGCAAAACTTTACCATTAAAATGGCCTGCACCAACGTAGCCAGTCTTAGCACCTGGGAGCAAAACCTTACTACAGTTTATACCGTAGCAGCCTATAATCCGGTTTATAACATTCCGTATGCCAATACTTTTAATTTTCAAACAGGCTATGCATGGGATGGGGTAAGTAATATAATAGTAGATGTTTGCTGGTATAATCCTATAACCTCTGCCAGCCAGAATAATAAGGCTGAGTGTACTAATACCGCGTTTAGCAGCTATTTGTATATACAGGGCAATACCGACCAATGTGGTACTACGGCAGCCCCTACTATTTATACCCTACGGCCTAATGTTAAATTTAGAACCTGCCTGCCTGATTTAAGTAATTACAACATAGTGTGGACTCCCAGCCAGGGCACGGTTTCTAACCCGGCTATTGATAGCCCCACAACTAACCCGCTCGTAAGCACTACATATAACGTAACTGTTACAAACCCAAGCGGCAATTGCCCGGGATCGGATGTAGTAACGGTGCAGGTAGATAACGCTACCGTTTCGGCCGGTGCCGATAAAAATTCATGTCCTGGAGCTCCGGTGGGTTTAAAAGCTATCCTTAGTGGTACTATTTTACCTGGTCCGGCAACTTATACCTGGACCACTCTTGCCGGCGCCAGCGTGGGCAATGGTGATAGCGTTACTGTAACCCCTTTGGTTAACACTACTTACATAGTTACTGTAAATGGCGGCGCTTGTGTTAAGCGCGATACAATTACCATAAACATTGGATCGCTAACGCCTACCGCCACACCTACCAACCTTGCCTGCAATGGTATAAATACGGGTAGTATATTGGCTGCTTCACCTACCGGTACGGCACCTTTTAATTATACCTGGAGCGCCAATGCCGCTACGGGCAATTTGGCTACAGCTTCAAACCTGGCTGCGGGGCAATACCAGGTTACAGTTACCGATGCTACCGGCTGCACCGGCAGCGCAACTGCAACGGTTACCCAACCCACCCCGTTAACTTTAACAACCACACCGGTTAACGTTACCTGTTTTGGTGCCAGCGATGGTTCAATTACTGCCAACCCTTCCGGCGGAACAGGTGCTTACACTTACCAATGGAGCAACGGGCCGGCAACTACCCAAACTATTTCTGGTTTAGCGGCCAGTAATTATGCCGTAACAGTGCGCGATGCTAATCAATGTAGCGCTACAGCTGCACTAACAATCAGCCAGCCTTCGGCGGTAATATTTTTTGCACCGGTAGTGCAGGACGTAAGATGTTTTAACGGAAGCACCGGCCGTATAGCTGTAACCAATAACGGTGGCACAGGGGTATTTACTTACAAGTGGAGCCACGATGTTAATTTAACTACCAGCACAGCCACCAATCTGCCGGCAGGCGTATATACAGTTACTGCCAGCGACGCGAATCAATGTTCGGCGTCTATATCGGTTACGGTAACGCAGCCTGCTACCGGTTTAACTTTTAATGCTTCTAACATTACAGGGCCTACCTGTTTTGGATTTAGTAACGGTAGTGCAACGGTAAACCCAACCGGCGGGGCGGGGACACTCGATTATTTATGGACCCCATCTAACCAAACTACACAAACAGCTACCAACCTTACAGCACAAATATATACTGTGCTGGTAACGGATGACAGCGCCTGCACAGCAACTACCAGCGTTACGGTATTGCAGCCTGCACAAATACAAATTACCGGTGTTACCACCGATGTAAATTGTTTTGGCGGGGCCGATGGCGCTGTTGACATAAGTGTGGCCAATGGCTCGCCGCCATTTACCTATAACTGGACCGGAGGCTACACCACTCAGGATATAAGCGGAGTAGTTGCAAATGGCTATACGGTTACAGTAACCGATAATAATACCTGCACCTCTATATCTACATTTACTGTAGGGCAGCCGGCACAACTTTTAATATCCAATTTCAACATAACAAATGTGGCTTGCTTTGGCGATAGCACTGGCGCAGTTAACGTAGTGCATACCGGCGGTACTGGCCCTTATACTTTTAACTGGAGCCCTTCGGGCGCTAACTCGGGTAGCAATACAGGTTTAGCAGTAGGCGTATACGACCTTACCGTAACCGATAGCCGTAGCTGTAGTGTGACGGGAAGTTACCCGGTAACTGAGCCGGCAGCACCTTTAAGTTTTGGCAATGCAACGGTTACCAACGTGCTTTGCGGTGGGGTGGCATCGGGTACCATAACTGTTAGTGTTAGTGGAGGCACGGCACCTGCTTATACTTATAGCTGGAGCCACAATGCCGGCTTAAATAATGCAACCGCAGCTAATTTACCGGCGGGCCAATATACCGTTACGGTAACTGATGCCAACGGCTGCACACTTAGCCAAACAAGCACTATTACAGAACCGCAGGCTATTACGTTTACCAGCCCGGCAAATGTTACAGCAATAAGCTGCTTTGGCGGTAACGATGGAAGTGCCGAAGTGTTTCCGGTGGGTGGTACCGGCGGGCCTAACTATACTTATACCTGGAATAATGTTCCGGGTAATAATCCGCAAAACAATCTTACGGCAGGCAATTATACAGTAGTGGTTACTGATGTAAATAATTGCACCGCCTCTACCACATTAGTTGTTGGCCAGCCCGACCAGTTGGTAGTAGTAGATACAGCTTACGATGCATTTTGCTTTAACTCGCCTACCGGCAGGGTTGATGCCATTGTTACAGGCGGCACACTTGGCTATAGCTATATATGGTCGCCAAATGGCGAAACCACTTCATCTATAAGTGGTGTTTATGCAGGGCTATACCAGGTAACAGTTACCGATAGTAAAGGTTGTACTGCTACAGCAGGAGCTAATGTAAACCAGCCTTTAGAGCTTACACTTAATATTACTGCCGGCGATATTACGCAGGTAAAATGTGCCGGCGATAAAAATGGAACTATATCGCCTAAGCCGCAGGGAGGTACCCAGCCTTACAATTATTCTGCTACACAGGATGGTGCTAACTTCGTTAACCCCGATCCGGATAACGTAATCAGGGGCCTTGCATCGGGCTTTTATGCCGTAATTGCCAACGATGCACAAGGATGTACGGTGGTAGATACTGCTTTTGTGCCGGCTCCATTATCCGATAGTTACCGGGTTGAACCAGATTCTACCAGCTGCTATGGCGATGCTTATGCTGATGGTGCTTTGCACATATTTGGCAACACTATCCAAAACGGACCTTTCTCTTTTGGTGTGGATGGCGGGCCGATGCAGTTTTCGGGCGATTTTTACAATCTTAAAGCAGGCAGCCACGTAGTAGTAGCTGTAAATAATTTTGGCTGCGATACCACCCTGGAGGGCATTGTGCCTGAACCAACAGATGTTACGGCTGAAATATTGCCGGCCGACACCACCCTTGCGCTGGGCGCAAGCATTCAACTGGCGAGCAATTTTGGGCCCTATGCACTATCTACTATTACGGCTTATAGCTGGACACCTGCTTTAGGTTTAAGCTGTATAGACTGCCCTAACCCTGTAGCTTCGCCTTATGCCAAGCAAACCCAATATACGCTTACTATTACCTATAACAAGGGCTGTGTAGCCAGTGCCACCATGAACATTTTGGTAGAGGGCGGCAAGCCTGTGTATATACCAAATTCGTTTTCGCCAAACGGCGATGGTAATAACGATGTGTTCCAGATTTACGGGGCGGGTATTAAGGTAGTGGACTTAAAGGTGTTTAACCGTTGGGGCGAAATGGTTTACCAAAGTAATAACCAGTTTGGAGGCTGGGATGGAACGTACAGAGGCGTAATGCAAAACCCGGGCGTGTTTGTATACGAAGCAGGCATTACCTACCTTAATGATAAAACCGATAAAGTGGTGGGTAGTATTACCCTTATAAGATAAGTAAAGAGATTTAACCCGCATTAGTAATGCAAAATGCCTTCTGCCAGCAGAGGGCATTTTTTTTGGCCCCGAATTGTCACAGAATTGTAATAAAATGACTAATTATTAGTTGGTATATAATATACCAAAACTCAGTGCGTTACATTGCCAAATACCCTCTGAAATTGTTGATAATGAACGCTGCCAGTTTTTATGGGCAAAATTTTGAAAAGACAAAATAAGAGATATTTTTACCGCTCTTAAAAAAAACACTCAGCACACATTTTTATAACTTAAAACAAAAAAACACAATGAGTAGTCAGGCAAAACCACAAGCTCAGAAAAAAAGCGATTTCCCATGGGCTTTAGTAGTGATTTTAACATCGTTAGCTGTATCTGAACTTCTTTTCCATTTAGTGTTTGGAGCTCGCTCGCACTTTATGGATGATTTAAAGAAAGAACCGGTACCGGGTGACTTTTTGGGTATAATTTACAAAGGGGGCTTTATCGTTCCTTTGCTTATGACCATGTTGTTGACAGTGTTTACATTCTCAATTGAGCGTTTCCTTACCATTCGTAAGGCTCAGGGTAATGGCTCGTTAGAGTCGTTCCTGCAAAAAGTAAAAACCTTATTACACAACAACGACATTAATGGTGCTATTGCCGAGTGCAATCGCCAAAAAGGTTCAGTTGCCAATGTAGTAGTTGAGGGCTTACACAAATACCAGGAAATGGATAAAGTAACCGACTTAACTGTTGAGCAAAAAACAAAACAAATTTCTACCAAAATTGAAGAAGCTACTTCGCTTGAATTGCCAAGCCTTGAGCAGAATCTTCCAATCCTTGCTACCATCGCTTCGGTTGCAACGCTTGTGGCCCTGTTAGGAACGGTAATTGGTATGATTAAAGCCTTCGCGGCACTTGCTACTACAGGTAACCCGGATCCGGGTGCACTTGCTGCAGGTATCTCTGAGGCCTTGATTAATACTGCTATCGGTATCGGTACTTCGGCTTTAGCTATTATTGCTTATAACTTCTTTACCGGTATGATTGATTCGCTTACTTACGGTATTGATGAGATAGGTTTCTCTATCGCTCAAACTTTCGAAAGCACCCGTCATAAATAATTTTTAGATGGAGAATATGGATAAAGCAGGTCAATTGCATCTATAGTTTTTATCTGTGTAGTTGGTTTGTATTATCTGTATAATCATAAAATGAAATTTTATGCCTAAAGTTAAAATTCCGCGTAAAAGCACCATTGTAGATATGACCGCCATGTGCGATGTATCGTTCCTGTTGCTTACGTTTTTCATTCTTACGGCAAAGTTTAAACCGCAAAGCATAGTAGCAGTAGATGTGCCTACCGCACGTACTACGCGCCCGGTTGATAACGCAATTACAATTACAGTTAATAAAGAAGGCAAGGCGTTTATTTCTTTAAAAGAGAAATCGACCCGCTATGCTATGCTTGATAAACTGATTGAGTTTAGCGGCGATCACTATCCGGGGCTTAAGGACCTAACCCAGCAGCAAAAGGAATTCTTCTCATTATCGGATACCTGGGGTACTGATATCAACCAAACTGGTCAGGTTACCAAGCTGGATGGTATGCAGTTTAAAAAATACCAGGAAGACCAGATGGAAGGTATTCCTACCGACTCAGCCAACAATCAAATTGGCGACTGGGTAATGGCGGCACGCTATGCTACCGGCGGCGATATTAAAATTGCTATTAAAGGCGATAAGGATTCGAATGTGGAGTACGTAAAGCAAATTATTAAGCGCCTTACCGAAAAAGACATTCACCGTTTTGTGCTTATTACTTCATTGGCATCGGGTGGTGGTGAAACTGCTGCTGCACCGGCCGAAGGAACTGCACCACCGGCACAATAATTTGTAAAATTTAAAAAAGGACAAGAATGGCACAAATGGAAGCCCCCGCTGGGGGAGGGAAACATAAAGGCGGCGTCCGCTCCAAAAAAATGTCAACCAGGGTGGATCTTACCCCCATGGTTGACCTTGCGTTTTTGCTTATATCGTTTTTTATGCTTACCACCACTTTGAATAAACCCAAAGCGATGGAGTTGAACATGCCTAAGAAAACGAATATAGAAGACGAAAAGCAGGATGTAGGCGAATGCCAGGTAATGAATATTTTGTTGGATACCTTAGACCAGGTTTGGTATTACGAAGGTTTGAAAGTTGCTGGTTTACAAAAAACTACTTTTTCGGGCGATGCCGGTATTCGTAAAGAGATACTTCGTAAAATGAAGATTGTTCCTAACGAATGCCCGCCGGGTAAAAAGTGGAATGATGCTAACAAAAATGGCACTAAGGATGAGGGAGAAGTTACTATGGGCCCCCGCGATGCCATTATTTTGATAAAAATGCTGAAGGGTGCACGTTACAAGAACATGGTAGATATACTGGACGAAATGGATATTACCGATTGTAAAATTTATGCCATCCAGGATCCGGACCCTATTGAAATTGAAGCAGTAGGCAACGGTGGGGTAGTGAAGGAGTTCGCTAAAGAAGTGGTAAGTCAATAAAATCATTTGTGGATTTTTCCGGGTTATGCATCTTAGTATAAACCGGAAAACATGAGTGAGATAGCAAATACAGATAGCAGCGGAAGAAATCGTTCTTTGAGTAAAAAACCGCGAAGCAAAAAGCAAAGCCTTAGGGTGGATATGACCCCCATGGTAGACCTCGCGTTTCTTTTAATCTCGTTTTTTATGCTTACAGTGGTTATAAGCGACCCAAGAAGCATGAACCTGGATAAAAGAACCGATAGAGGAACAGCCGATATTGGCGATTGCCAGGTGCTAAACATATTGATTGATTCGGCTGACAGGGTTTATACCTACCGCGGCCTTGAAGCAGCCAATATGGAAGCAACATCGTTTGATAACCAAAGCGGTGTAAGGCAGGTGATTATAGCCGAAGGCAGGCGCGTAAAAAGCGAATGCCCCAAGCAGGCCAACGGCGAAAGCCGGCAGTTGTTTTGCCTTATAAAGCTGTTACCCGGTGCACATTACGAAAGTATGGTGCACATTTTGGATGAAATGGAAATAACCGGCACCCCCAACTATTCGTTGCAGGAGCCTTTGGCAGATGAAGTGAAGGAGTTAAGAAAAAAGGAATTGTTAGCTGAGAATTAACATATAAAAGAAGCACTCAAAAAAGAAATCTTAGCAATGGAATCAACAAAAAATTATTTTACCTGGTCGATGGACGACATTGTGTTCGACAGCCGTAATAAAGATTACGGTGCGTACCAGTTAAGGCAGATTACAAAAAAGAACGTAAGAATCGGTTTGATTATAGCCGTTGTGTTTTTTTCGGGTGCCATACTTGCCAGCATGGTGGATTGGGGTTTTTTAATACCTGAAAAAAAGATTGCAGAAGTTGAAACTTCGGTAACCTTAGCCGAGCCACCGCCATTGGATAAAGCAGCTCCGCCACCACCACCACCGCCGCCGCCACCACCGCCAACAAGGCCTACCGTGCGCTTTGTGGAGATGGTTGTAAAGAAGCAGGAAGAAGTGCGTGAAGAAGAGCCTATTGAAATGCCGAAGGATGAAAAGGCTGAAATTTCGACTAAAACACAAGAGGGCGACCCCGATGCAAAAATTACCGAGCCGGTAGTAACTGAAGCGCCGGTAGTTGAAGAACCTAAGGTATTTACGTTTGTTGAGCAGAGCCCTGAGTTTCCGGGTGGAGATGGCGAATTGATTAAGTTTTTACAAAAGAATATTGTGTATCCGCAAATGGAGCGCGATAACGATATACAGGGTAAAGTATTGCTGCGCTTTGTGGTAATGGAAGATGGTTCAGTAGCTGACGTAAGCGTTATGCGTGGTGTTAGTTCGGGCCTTGATAAAGAAGCCGTGCGCGTGGTAAAAACCTTGCCTAAGTTTAAACCCGGTAAGCAACAAGGTAAATCGGTAAGGGTTTATTTTAACCTGCCCGTGGTATTTAAATTGCAATAAAGTTATCGAAACAAAATTTATGCAAAATCATAATCGTTCCCTTGTGAATGGTTATGATTTTGCAGTTTAAGAGAGATGGGTGATTTGAATAAATTTTTCAGAAAACTGGCTGCCAGCCCTTCGCTGTTGTGGAAGGCCGGGGCAGGTTTTATCTTTTTTTGTTTTGCTATTGTGTTTTTAGCTGTGCCATCGCTTACACCCGGCTTTACCGATGGCACCAGGCTAATGCTTGGCTTATTAATGATGGCTTATGCCTTGTTTAGATTTTATAGCTGCTATGCCGAGTATAAAAGTTATGAAAATGAGTAGGAGAGTAGCATTTATTGCAGGGTTGGTCTTTATCAGCACTATGCTGTTTATATCATCGTGCGCGCATAAGAAGCAAGCTAAGGAGACCGTAACCAATACCCGCTACACCACTTACGCTGGCACTTTAAACCTATCGGCCGATGCAGGGCTGGAGCCGATTATGCGCCAGCAAAAAGAAATTTTTGATTACTTGTACGATAGTGTTACCACTACTATTGGGTATAAAAGCGAGAAAGAAGCTTTAGAAGATTTTAAAACCCGTAAGACAAAACTGTTGCTGCTTTCACGCGCACTTAGCACTACCGAGATTGAAAACCTTAAAGTGAACGACACTATTTACGTTAGGCAACAACCCATTGCCTATGATGCAGTTGCTATTATAGGTGCCAGCGGCTTTGATGACTCTAAACTTGACGTAAACATGCTTAAAAAGTATTTCGACCCAAGGGCTGCCGCTGGTGCAGGGCCGCAACTGGTGTTCGATAATCAAAGCTCGGGTACTGTGCGTTATATGCTTGATACCTTTGGTTACAAGGATAAAGTATCGCCTAACATGTTTGCCCTAAAAACGGCGGACGAGGTAATAAACTATGTAGTAGCTACTAAAAATGCAATAGGCTTTATTCCCTTTAATGCCATAAGCGATGGCGATGATGCACGGGTGAAAAAAACCTTGGAGCAGATAAAAATTTTAAGTTTGAGCGTTAAAACAAAAGAAGGCGAAACGCGGCGTGTAAGTGCTAACCAATCGGATATTGCCGCAGGCGATTATCCGCTTATAAGAACTGTAACGGCAGTAACGCACTACACTTACAGCGATAACCTGGAGTTGTTAATGATTAGTTTTTTGACGAAGGAAAAGGGGGCGAAAATCTTTTTAAAGGCGGGTTTAATACCCTACAAAATCCCTGAACGTGAAATAAATGTTAATGAAGGTGATTTGAAAAGCAGTAAATAGTAAGTTGGCACGAGTTTAACAATTAGAGTAATAAATAAAGTAAACGATGAGAAAAGTAATTTCAATAGTAGCTGTAATGCTGCTGGTAGTAATGGTAAAAGCGCAAACGTTAGCTGATGCCCAACGCGAAATTGATAACGAGAATTATTTTAAGGCAAAGCAGGTGCTGTTTAAGCTGTTGAAAGACGGTAGCGTTCCAAAGAATGATGTGGCCTACTATTTAGGCAATGCTTACCTGCTAAGCGACGATGCCGACTCGGCAAAAGTATTTTACCAGCAAGCGGTTAACCCCGAAAGCAAAAGCGCTTTAAGCTATGTAGCAAGTGGCCGTTTATCGTTGTTGGGTAAAGACAAAGCGGGTGCCAAGCAAAATTTTGACCGCGCTTTGCAAACTAGCAAAATGAAGAATGCTAATATTTATTACGAAGTAGGTACCGCGTATTTGCGCCCTGCGGTAATTGATGTAGCTTCTGCTATCAGCAATTTAGAATCGGCTTACAACCTGGATAATAAGAACACGAGTATTATGCTTGCTTTGGGCGATGCTTACCTTGAAAACTCAGCTACCGATAACAGCATGGGTGGAAAGGCTATGAATAAATACGAAGCTGCCGCCGATGCTAACAAACAATTGGCTTTAGCGTATATTAAAATTGGCCGTTTGGCTGTGCGTGGCCGTATTTACGATCAGGCGATTGAAAGCTTTAATAAGGCTTTAGCTATTGACCAGAACTATCCTATAGTGTATAAAGAACTTGCCGAGGTTTATTACCTGGCCAAGCAATACGATAAGGTAAAACCTAATTTTGAAAAGTATATGGCCCTTAGCCCCGGCGACAACCAGGCTCGTGCAACGCTGGTAGGTCTGTTCTTCCAGAACAAGGATTACGAAAAGGCTATTGAAGAGGCTAACAAAGGCTTAGTAACCGATCCTAATAACTACATTTTCCAACGTGTGGTTGGTTTCTCTAACTTTGAATTAAAGCGTTATAAGGAGGCTCAGGAAGCAAACCAGAAGTTTTGGGCTAACAGCAGCAAGAAGGTGAAGGATATCGATTATATCTATTCGGCACGTATAGCTGCGCAAGCCGGCGATACTACCGCTGCATTTAACTACTTCAATATTGCATTAACCAACGATTCAACCAACTGCGATTTATTGGGTGAGTATGGTAAGGCATTGTTTCAGGCTAAGCATTATCGTGATGCTGTAGCACAATATCTCGCTAAGAAAGAGAAATGTGGTAAGTTGAACTCGGTAGAGGTTTATTACTTAGGCCGCGCATATTTTAGCGCTAACGATTCTATAATGGCTGATTCTACTTTTGGTGAGTTTATTACGCGCAACCCAACTTCACCTGATGGTTACTACTGGAAAGCGTGGACAAACACAAAATTCCAAATTCAAAACCCGGAAACATTTCCATCACTGCCTTTCTATCAAAAGTATATAGAGCTGGCATCTGCCGACCCTGCTAAGTACAAAAGGAACTTAGGTGAGGCTTATAATTATGTAGGATTTTACCATTTAGCCAAAAATAATATTGCTGAGGCCAAAGCAAATTTTACAAAGGCGCTTGAGCTGGACCCTGCTGATGAAATGGCTACTGAAGCTATTAAGAAGTATAAATTATAATCTATAATAAACTAGTAAAAGCCCCGCTGCTTAGCGGGGCTTTTTTTTGCCCTGGCCGCTGGGTAGCAGGTGTGGCTAGTATTTTATATTCTTACAAAGCGTAAAGCGGTTATATATGCCACACACCAAAAAAATATTATTGGTAGAAGATGAGATAAGCGTTGCCGACTTTGTTCGTAAAGGCTTAACAGAGGAAGGCTATGAAGTAACCGTAGCGCTGGATGGCGCCACCGGTTATGAACTGGCTTTAAAAAATGCTTATGGCCTGCTAATACTGGATATAATGCTGCCTAACCGGAATGGCCTTGATATTTGCCGCGATTTGCGGGCTGCTAATGTGCAAACGCCCATTTTGTTTTTAACGGCGCTAAGTACTGCCGAAAATGTTGCCCTTGGCCTTAATATGGGTGGCGATGATTATCTGGTAAAGCCCTTTAAGTTTGTGGAGTTAAGTGCCCGTATTAAGGCGCTTATACGCCGCACCGACGCTATAGCCGAGCGGACTGATAAGAACAGCGAAGTGTACACCCTTGCTGACCTTGTGGTAGATGATGCTGCAAAAACAGTTTCACGTAACAAAATACCTGTAGCGCTTACCGCTACCGAGTACCGTTTGCTGCTGGTGCTTATTAAAAATAAGGGCAGGGTACTATCGCGGGTAGATTTGCTGGAGAGCGCCTGGGATATAACATTTAATATGGGTACCAATGTGGTAGATGTATATATTAATTACCTGCGCAAGAAGATAGAGGGCGATGGGCACACCAGGCTTATACATACAGTAATAGGCATGGGCTATGTAATGAAAGAGGCATGAAAACCAATTCTAAAATAGCGTTGCTGTTTTTTATTTCCAACGTGTTGGTTATGCTGTTGTTTGCCGGGGCCATTTATTATTTTTTAAATGAGTATTCGTATGTCGATTTTTATAAGCGGTTGAAAACCCGTGCAACCGTGGCTGCCAGGTATACCTTTGAAGCCAATAAACTGAATGCCGAGGCGGTAAGAACCGTGCGCGAACAACACCTGGAGCGCCTGCTTAATGAAACCGAGTATGTTATAGAAGCATCGGGGAAAGACCTTGCAGCCATTGCAAAGCAGAGAAATTTGCCCGAGCCGTTTTTAAGGGATATATGGAAAAACGGAACGGCAAAATTTAAGGCTGGCGAAACTTTTTATGCCGGCATCCGCTACGCGGCAGGGGGCATGCAATACCTGGTAGTAGTATCGGCCGATAATTATTATTCTTCACACCACTTATCGTTTTTGCGCAATGTGCTGCTATGGGGTATGTTGTTTATAGGTGTGTTAACTGTATTGCTTTCGTTATACATATCGCGCCATATTTTCGACCCTATAAAACGGATAACCGATGATGTTAAGCAAATAAGCACACACAACATTCACTTGCGCTTGCCCAATACAGAAAGCAATACGGAGATAAGCGAGTTGGTTTCTACCTTTAACGATTTGCTAAACCGGATTGAAACTGCCTTTGAAACGCAGAAAAATTTTATCAGCAATGCATCGCACGAATTAGGTACGCCCCTTACAGCTATAATTGGTGAGGCTGATGTAGTGCTGATGAAAGACCGCGAACCTGCCGACTACAAGGAGAGCCTGCAGAAAATAGCCAAGCAGGCCGGGCGGCTGGATCAAATTACAAGATCGTTACTTTTTTTAGCGCAAACAGCTTACAAGGGTAAAAAAATAAGTTTTGAAACCGTTAGGGCCGACGAGTTGATATGGGAGGTAAAAGAAACCATTAACAAGCTAAACCCCGATAACCGGATTGTTATAGACTCGAGCCTTTTTCCCGAAGATCCGCAAAAGTTAGGGGTAACGGCTAACAAGCAGTTACTGCACCTGGCTATAGCCAATATACTGAACAACGCTTGTAAGTATTCGCATAACCAACCTGTAAGTGTAAGTATAGCGGCCGGCAACAACCAGGTAATTATTATTATTAAAGACCAGGGGGTAGGTATACCCGAGGATGAAATTCAGTTTATTTACGACCCATTCTTCAGGGCTTCTAACACTCATTTTTTCGAAGGTTACGGTATTGGTTTACCCCTTTCGCGTAATATTGTAAGGCTGCATAACGGGGTGCTGCAGGTATCATCAGTAGTAAACAAGGGCACTACCGTACAAATTAAACTGCCGCTGGCGGGCTAGGCCAATATTCTAATCGAATTCTAATCCCGCTCTTAAGCCGCCCTAATAGCGCAGTTGCACTTTTGTTCCATCGTATTTTAAAAACGGTGTGTATGCAAAAGATAATACTGATTCCAATCGATTTTCATGTAGAATCGCTTAATACATTAAAGCTGGCGCTAAAACAAAATGCCGATAGCGAAGTACAGGTTGTGCTTATGTATTGCGAATACTTAAGCGACTCCATTCGCGATTTGCTTTTTTACTCGCCGCACAAGCGCATTGCTGAGTTAGCAAGTGCCGATTTTCACGATGCCATTTCCATTATCCGAAACCGGTTTTCTACCACATTAATAAGCCTGCGCATAGAACTTTTCCATGGCCATAATGCCAGCGCGTTCCGCAACTTTACCGATGGCAACCGTATTGATGAAATATATATACCTAAAAGCTACACACTTAAAAAGTATAAAAGCGGGTTCGATCCGGGGCCGCTTATAAAAAAAAGCAAGCTGCCCTTTTTTGAGATGGACTGGGCCACCGATACAAGTCTTTCGCAGCAAGATCAACTGGGCTTTTTATTTAATAATTAACCAACTATAAAGTAGTATGAACAAAAGTGCGTTTCCAACCACCCCGGCGGGTAGGCTTAAACTCTTCTTTACCTTTTTCGATTCGCGGTGGGAAGACCTGAACAAGAATAACTGGATGAAGGTGGTGTATAAGGATTTGAGCGCCGGCCTTATAGTGGCTATGACGGCCATACCCATGGCCATGGGCTTTGCTATGGCTATGGGTATGCGCCCCGAGCATGGTATAATTGCCGGAGCCTTAGCCTGCGTTATAGGCCGCACATTTGGGGGCAGTAAATACCAGGTGTATGGACCTACTGCTGCCTTTATACCGGTAATAGCCGGTTTAATAGCTAAGTATGGCCCGGCCAGTGGCGGCAACTTTGAAACCGCACACGGATTTTTAATACTCGTTTCTATGTTGGCCGGTATTATACTCATAGTCATGGGCATATTTGGTTTTGGCCGGTATGCCAAACTGGTACCCAATTCGGTAATAGTAGGTTTTACAATAGGCATTGCTACCGCTATAGCTTTAACCAACCTTGAAGATATATTGGGGATAGAATCTTTCGCTGCACTAATAGGGCAGGAGGAAGAGTTGAAAGGAGGGCTGATAAGTAATATTTCGGCAGCTATGCATAACCTGGATAAAATAAACGTGTGGTCTATATTTCTTGGTGTGCTAACATTTGTGGTTACCAAAGGGTTGTTGCGCATTTCGGTATTTATTCCGGCACCGGTTATTGCCATGGGGTTGGCTACGGTGTTGTCGGCTACAGTGCTTGGCGATAAGGGAATAATACTGGTAAAGGATATCTATGGTTCGATACCCAATAACTTTTTTGTATTTACCCCGCCAACCTTGCCCGCTGCAAACATGGGTGTGTTTTTAGATATACTTTATTTTGTAGGCGCCATTGTTTTTGTATCGGGTGTAGAAAGCATTTTATGTTCTTCAATGGCTGATAAAATGGCCAACAATCATAAAACACCCTTTAATCCCGATAAAGAATTTTTTGGCCAGGGCATGGTGCAAATATTTACGCCATTGGTGCAGGGCTTTCCATGCACCGGTGCCTTAGCACGAACCGCCACCAGCATAAAGGCCGGCGCTACCACCCCTTTAGCGGGCTATTTTAAGGCGATACTAAAACTGACCATGGCTTACTTTTTGGCTCAATACCTTGAGCTTATACCTATGGCCTGTATAGGTGGCATTTTGGTGTGGGTGGCCAGTAATATGATTAAGGTGTCGGAAATTAAAGAGATAAAGCACCTGGGTAAGTTTGAGTTTAGTATGATGGTGTATACGGCGGTAATGGTACCGCTTACCGATTTTTTAACCGGTGTATTAAGCGCCTTAATTATTTACTACGTGGTTCAACGTTTTTTTAAGCAAGGCCCGCGTAAGGAGCATCATAACGGAATAGATGGGCAACATACCGGGCACCTTAAAGGCAATAAAGTTAAACAAGTGGTACAGTAGGTAATCTGCTATGTAAGGCAGCAACCACCCCGCACATAAAAGGTATGGGGTGCTTGCTGCCTTTTTATTTTAAGCTGGCTTCCAGTTTATCCAGGCTTTGCTGCCAGCCTTGCATACATTCTTCCATTGCCTCGGCCGGCAACCCGTCGTGATGTAGCATGATGCGTGTTTTACCTTCTGTCTCATCAAAACTTACTGTTATAATCAACTCATCGGGCCAGTTGCCCGGCATTTCAATTTCGCTACCCGGTTTTATAGTGCCTTCACTATCGCAAAAGCAATCGGTCATACTTATTTTTTTCTGGTCTATAATCTCCTTAAACACACCTGTGCTCCAGGTTTCTTTTCCATCCGGTGCGCGCATGCAGCCCAGGTATTTACCACCCTCTTTAAAGTCGTGGGTATAACTGGGGCAGGTGTAATCTTTAGGCCCCCACCATTTTTTCATAGTGTCGGCATCACTCCATGCTTTCCATGTGGTAGCCAGTGGCATTTCGAAAAGCCTGGTTATTACTAAAGTTTCCCCCTTTACAGGGGTAGTTTCAATTTCTTTCATTGCAGATAGTTTTGTATAAAACTACCGCTGCAATTTTTGTTCCAGCTAGAATCGGCTCCTACCAAATGGGTTCTAAATCGCTGGTGGTAGCCCCACTTGTATATTTAGCCATTTGTTTGTTTGTTTTTAATGCAATTTCAAAATTGCAGCCTTTTACAGCGATTAACTCAAGCAATACATCGCAATCCACCTGCACGCAGCTAAAGGTTACCGGCAATGTGCTTAAACGCTTCATTAACTGTTCCTTTTTGTATAGGGCGGGTATTCTAAAGATAGAATCCCCAACTACTTCAGGTATTATATATGCAGCTTTGTATTTGATAAGAACATTTGCCACTTTTTCAGCACTATAGTTCGATACTATGGTTAAGCAATAAGAGTGGTTTAAACTAAAGATAGGCAGTTGCCTTTTTATCTCGGTTTCCTTTTTAAGCCGCTCTGATAAATCTGCCATTCCGTTTTCATAAGGAATACCGCCACTATACCTGAATATCCTGCTATCAGCTTTGTTTAAAATATTAAAGCCGCCGGCAATGCCTATGGGTTCTAAAAATTTATCCCGGTTTAAATATTCTGTTGGAAGATAGGTAAAGCAATAAAAATCATCGGTTTCTTCTATACTGTTTGGGCTGATTGAGTAATAAGGGCCAGCTTTTGCTGCAATAAAATCAATAGCTGCTTTAAGATAGGTGTTCATAATCTTCAAATTACCGAAATTGAATTTATTACAAAACCATGACAATTCTCTTTATGGAATTTTAGCAACTGCCGCATTATAAAGGTGAATCTATTTTATAACCTTCTGCACCCTGCAGAAAATTAAAAACTCCTTTAGTATGAAAACAAACTATGAAAACACCGGCATGCTGGATATGGTTTTCGAAAACCGTAACAAAACCTATGGCGCTTATGCCCTGCGCAGCGATTACAACCAACGTATTTCGCGGGCGCTGATAGTATCTACCTCGGTAGTATTTCTATTATGCTTTGGCAAACTGCTTAGCGATAAGATGAAGTATAACGCAGTAAAAGTAGAAGAGGGCGAAACCATACTAAAGTTTGTGGAACCACCTATTATAGACCCTACACCTAAGCCGAAAATATTACCACCCGTAGTTCAGCAATCTGCACAGGGTGTTTCAACTATCGAAAATCCGGAAATGATGGTAACGGCTGATAACAACACGCAGGATACGGCATCTGAAACCGAACAACTTCAGAATTATGAATCTGGATTAACTACTAATATTACGGGTAATGCCATAGGGGTTACCGATGGACATGGAACGGAGGCGGTGTTTGCCGAAGCGGCACACGAAGCAATTGTTGAGACTACCATACACACTACAGTAGAAGAGATGCCGGAATACCCCGGCGGGGAACAGGCCATGATGAAGTTTTTAATAGATAATACAGAATACCCGCGCATGGAGCGTGATAATGACATGAATGGAAAAGTGCTGCTGCGGTTTGTGGTAAACGAAGACGGAAGTATATCGCAGGTAACTTCTTTACGCGAAACTACTAAGGGCTTTGCCAACGAGGCTAAAAGAGTAGTGGCCTTAATGCCAAAGTTTAAACCTGGCCGTCAACAAGGCAGGGCCGTTAAGGTTCAGTTTATATTACCTATGCAATTTACGCTGGGCCGATAAAAATATAGAATAAGCATGCGCCGCCATTGCCGGCAGGGCTTTGCATAAACTAATCCTGTTTTGAGTGTCAGGGTTATTTATGCCTGGGCTTGTAGGGCATTGGCGTTTTAGTTTTAACCCAATCGGAAATTTTTTCAGTCGTAACACGGCTTTTTTACCTGTTTTGGCATCAGTTTTTAGTGGTTATATGACAGATTGTGTCTTCTTTCTGTTTGGAAGAGGTTTTGCAATAGGCTGTTCGTATTTGGTAAATATCTGCTACCAATTAACCAGTAAGTGATATTTATCATTTAGTTAATCACTAATAACAAATTACTTTTAAAAATATGAACGCAAATAATTTCACTACCAAAGCCTTAGAGGCCTTAAGCGCCGCACAGCAGGATGCTTTTAATAACGGCAACCCGCAGTTAGAAACCCTGCACATGCTTAAAGGCATGTTGCAGGCCGATGAAGATGCTCTTCCTTTCTTGCTTGAAAAAGCAGGGGTAAACAAAAACATACTATTGGGCAAAGTTGAAGAAAAAGTAAAAACCCTGCCTAAGGTATCGGGCGGCAGCAACGATGTAGTGCCTTCGCCGGGCTTTGGCAAATTAATACTACAAAGCAATAAGCTGCTGAAAGATTTTGAAGATAGCTTTATTGGCATTGATATACTGTTGTTGGCCATGCTAAACACAGGTGATGATGCAGCTAAGCTTTTAAAAGAAGCAGGTGTTGAAGAAAAGAAACTTCGTGCTGCTATACTTGAACTGCGCCGTGGTAATAAGGTAACCGAGCAGGGTGCCGATGCCAAATATAACTCGCTGGATAAATATGCCGTTAACCTGAATGCAAGCGCTAAGGGAGGCAAGCTGGACCCTGTAATAGGGCGCGATGAAGAGATACGCCGGGTAATGCACATACTAAGCCGTAAAACAAAAAACAATCCTTTATTGGTAGGTGAGCCCGGTGTAGGTAAAACTGCTATAGCCGAGGGTATAGCACACCGTATAGTAAAAGGCGATGTGCCCGAAAACTTAAAAGATAAGGTGATTTATGCGCTGGATATGGGCGCCTTAATGGCGGGTGCAAAATACCGCGGCGATTTTGAAGAAAGATTGAAGGCTGTAGTAAAAGAGGTTAAAGAAAGCTCGGGCCGCATCATCTTGTTTATTGATGAGATACATACCTTGATTGGTGCCGGCGCTACCGAAGGTGCAATGGATGCAGCCAATATTATTAAGCCCGAGTTAGCCCGTGGCGAGTTACGTGCAGTAGGTGCCACTACATTGAATGAGTATCAAAAATACTTTGAGAAAGATAAGGCATTAGAGCGCCGGTTTCAGAAAGTGATAATTGATGAACCAAGTGTAGAAGATGCTATTTCGATATTGCGCGGATTAAAAGAGCGTTACGAAAATCACCATAAGGTGAAGATTAAGGATGATGCAATTATATCAGCGGTTACTTTAAGCAGCCGATACATTACCGAACGTTTTTTACCCGATAAGGCAATTGACCTGATTGATGAGGCCGGTGCAAAGCTTAGACTGGAGATGGATAGCATGCCCGAAGAACTGGATGAGATTGAGCGCCGCATAATGCAGATTGAAATTGAGATAGAAGCGATTAAGCGCGAAAACGATAAAAAGAAACTGGATGAGCTGAACGAGGAGTTAAGCAACCTGAAAGAAGAGCGGGGTGAGTTTAGGGCGAAGTGGGAAAGCGAAAAGGCCATAGTAGATAAAATTACAGCACGCAAGCGCGAGATAGAAAACTTTAAGCTGGATGCCGAACGCCTGGAGCGGGAAGGCGACTATGGTAAGGTAGCCGAAATACGCTATGGTAAAATTAAAGCTACCGAAGATGCTATTGCGAAGCTTGATAAGGAACTTTCGGAAATATCGCCGGAGAAGAGAATGTTGCAGGAAGAAGTAACCAGTGAAGATATTGCGGCCATAGTTGCTAAGTGGACGGGTATACCGGTAGCGCGAATGCTGGAAGGAGAGAAGGAGAAATTGCTGCACCTGGAAGATAGATTGAGTGAGCGCGTAAAGGGGCAGGAGGAAGCAATTATTGCGGTAGCCGATGCTATTCGCCGCAGCCGCGCCGGTTTGCAGGATGAGCGCAAGCCAATTGGGTCGTTCTTATTTTTAGGTACTACCGGTGTAGGTAAAACAGAGTTAAGCAAAGCCTTAAGCTATGTGTTGTTTAACGATGAGCATGCCATGGTACGTATTGATATGAGCGAATACCAGGAGAAACACGCTGTAAGCCGTTTAGTAGGTTCTCCTCCGGGATATGTGGGTTATGATGAAGGCGGACAGTTAACCGAGGCCGTGCGCCGTCGCCCTTACAGCGTAATACTGTTTGATGAGATTGAAAAAGCGCACCCCGATGTATTTAATATTCTGTTGCAAGTGTTGGATGATGGCCGCTTAACCGATAACAAAGGCCGCACGGTGAATTTTAAAAACACCATTATTATTATGACCAGCAACATGGGTAGTGATATAATACAGGCCAACTTTGAAAAGGTGACAGAAGAAAACGTAGGGGCTATTACTGAAACTACGAAGATAGAGGTGATGAACCGCCTGCGCAGCACTATACGCCCGGAGTTTTTAAACCGGATAGACGAAATAGTAATGTTCCGTCCGCTAATGAGAAAACAAATACGCGACATAGTAGACCTGCAATTGCAGGATTTGAAAAAGCTGCTATTGCAGAAAGAAATTACGCTGGAGATTACTGATAATGCACTCGATTACCTGGGCGAAGAAGGTTTCGACCCTCAGTTTGGTGCACGGCCTTTAAAGCGGGTAATACAAAAAGAGATAGTGAATGAACTCTCTAAAAAAATACTGAGTGGTGAGGTTACTAAAAGAGGAACGGTTAAAATAGAATCGTTTGGAGAAGGCTTGGTATTTATTAATGTAGAGAATACACATCCGGTAGAGGCCTAAAGGTAAATTGCTGTATTATTAAATCAAATAAAAAAGGCGCCATGCATATGGCGCCTTTTCTGTTTTATAACTAAAATTTCCTACCTCGGCATTCCCTTAATCATACGGCCGGCGCTGTTCATTTTTTGCATGCTCTTCATCATGGCCTTCATTTGCTCAAATTGCTTTAAAAAGGCGTTTACCTCTTGTATGGTATTGCCGCTGCCTTTGGCCAGGCGCAGTTTGCGCTTACCATCCAGCAAATCGGGGTTGGCTCTTTCGGCAGGGGTCATAGAAAGAATGATGGCCTCTACCTTTTTAAACGAGTCGTCGTTAATATCAATATCCTTAATAGCCTTACCTACGCCCGGCAACATACCCAACAGATCTTTTACGTTACCCATCTTTTTAATCTGGGCCAGCTGCGCTAAAAAGTCGTTAAAGTCGAACTGGTTCTTGCGTATTTTTGCTTCCAGCTCTTTCGCCTTCTTCTCGTCGTAATGCTCCTGCGCTTTCTCTACAAACGATACTATATCGCCCATGCCCAAAATACGCGAAGCCATACGCTCAGGGAAAAACACATCCAGCGTATCTACCTTTTCGCCGGTGCTTACAAACTTAATAGGCTTGCCTACAGTATAAGTAATAGTTAAGGCCGCACCACCACGGGTATCGCCATCTAACTTGGTAAGTACTACCCCATCAAAGTTAAGGCGGTCGTTAAAGGCTTTAGCGGTATTTACAGCATCCTGCCCCGTCATCGAGTCCACTACAAACAAAATCTGGTCGGGCTTGGTTTGTGCCTTTACCGCTGCAATTTCGTTCATCATCTCCTCATCAACCGCTAATCGACCGGCGGTATCTATTATCACCAGGTCCAGGCCTTGCGCCTTGGCATGTGCAATACCATTTTGTGCAATTTGCACCGGGTTTTTATTCTCTTTTTCGTGGTATACCGGTATGCCTATGTTTTCGCCCAATATAATCAACTGGTCTACCGCCGCAGGGCGATATACGTCGGCCGCTACCATTAGGGGGCGCTTAAACTTTTTGGTTTTAAGCCAGTAAGCCAGCTTATGCGTAAAGGTGGTTTTACCCGAACCCTGCAAACCGGCAATTAGTATCACTGCGGGGCTGCCTTTCAGGTTAAAGTCGGCCTCTTTGCCACCCATTAAGTTGGTAAGCTCATCGTGCATTACCTTTACCATCAATTGGCCGGGCTGAACGGCGTTCAACACATCCTGGCCCATGGCTTTCTCTTTTACCTTATCGGTAAACTCTTTGGCAATTTTATAGTTCACATCGGCATCTACCAATGCGCGGCGCACCTCTTTAATGGTTTCTGCTACGTTAAGCTCGGTCAGTTTTCCCTGGCCTTTTAGCGATTTAAACGCTCCTTCAATCCGTTCCGATAAATTCTCAAACATGTTATTTCAGTTGTCGGTTGCCGGTTGGTAGTTTACAGTAAACAGGCACATGGGCCTGAAAACTAAAAGCTATTGCCAGCTAACCTGTTTTTTTAAGGACTGCAAATTTAGCAGAGATAAGGAAAGATTAAAGCCCAATACCCCTAAATCCCCTAAAGGGGACTTTAAATGAAAAAAAACATAAGACATCGGAAGTTTTCAAAACTTCCGATGTCTGCATTCCCTTTTTTGGAGTATTATATTCTAAGGGGTATTTAGCTTGTTTGAGGTGAAAAATCGTTATTTTATCATCCATCGGGTTGTCTCTACTGCCATTGAGAACTTACCTTAGGCAATGAATAAAGGCAAGGTGTCTCGTTCCTCGACATCACAAAATACAGCCTTTGCCTTAAACGCTTACAACCTCACTAACTTCTTCACCACGCCATTCAGCCCGCTAATGCGCAGGTAGTAAATGCCCTTAGCAGCTTCAAAACTAAGGACAGATTTAGTAGTAGCTATTTCAGCACGGTAAACTATACGTCCGCTGGCGTCAAATATTTCGAGGGTTTTGCCCAACATATCTTTATTGCACTCAATGGTCCACATGCCGTTTTGCAGCGGGTTGGGGTAAACATTAAGCAAGCCGGCATTTAGTACCTCCGTTATGCCGGTAACAGTTACAGGTATATTGTTAGATAACGCCTTGCAGCCGTTGGTATCGGTAACCTGTACCTGGTAGTTACCATTTACTTCGGCCACGTAAGTATTAGCGGTAGCATTGCCGATAGGTGCCCCGTTTAGAAACCATTGGTAACCCTCAGCATTGTAAACGCTAAGGGTATCGCTATTTACACTTACCGATACGGATGGGGTTGGATAGGTGCTCATAGCTATGCGGTTACTTTCGGCCGAGCAGTTGCTGGCATTGGTAACCGTTACGTAATAATTACCAGCATTACGCACGTAAATACACCTGCTTTGGGAACCTGCATTCCATTGGTAGGTAGTAAAGCCTGCAGGGGCACAAATTTGAGCGCTGTCGCCGGGGCAAAATTTAGTGTTGGCCGCGGTAATAGTAGCAGCAGGTAATGTATCCACCGTAAGCACCAGCGAGGTTAACGAATCGCAACCTGCGGCAGTAAAGCTATGGTCTAAGTAGGTGCCTGCGGTAGTTAAAACCTGCCCGCCAAAGTTATAGCTGGCGCCCGGGCAAATGCTACGGGCAATACCCGTGCTTATGGTTTGTGATATAGTAACCGGTGCTGTGGTAGTTAAGCCGGTGCAGCCGCTGCCGGCAATAGTGTAAGTAACGGTATAACTTCCGGCCGTGCTGGCAGCAGGGTCAATAGCGCCGGTTGTAGTATTAAGGCTTAAGCCGCTGGCCGCCGAAAACTGGCCGCCTGTAGTGCCGGTTAGGGTTACAGCCTGCACCGCAGCGCCAATGCAAAACGAATCGGCGGGATAGCTGATAGTAGCAGACGGAGAGTTAATAATTTCTACGGCGGCGGTGGTAGTATAGTCGGGGCAGCCGGCTACCGTATAGGTTACGGTGTAGATACCTGCGGTGCTGGTTGAAGGATTAATGGCACCGGTAGCTGCATTTATGCTTAAACCTGATGGCGATGCGCTATAACTGCCGTTTGCACTGCCTGTTAGGGATACTGGTTGGTCCGTGCTTAATGATTTGCAATAAGGCGTACCCGCATAAGCTATAGTTGCCGATGGAGAAGACGAAACGCAGCAACTGCCACCCAGCGCCGAAACCTGGTAAGTGTTTGTAGCCTTCCAGCAGCAATATTGCACGCTTAGCGAGTAAACGGAACCACCTAACTGTGTGTTAAAGTAATCGAGCACCTGGTCGATAGTATTGCAGCCACCCTGGTTAGTAGTAGTGTTACAGCTGTAGGCGCAAATTATGCCCGAGGCGTAACCATTGGGGTTAGACAGCCCAACAGGTGGTATATCGTTAATAAAATAATTAGCCGGCGTAGGGCCATTAATAGCTGTAGCGGTAACTGATGGCGTGCAATGGTTATTGCTGGTGTTTGGAAAGCCTGCACGTATTACTTTAGTAACGTTACCGGCATAAGGCCCCGTAAGGTTTATTTGCACCGGCTCGTAGCTTACCACGCCTATTTTAAGGTTAGGTATGTTCACGTCTACATTAATATTAAGTGTGCCTCCATCGTAGTTAGAAAAAATGATAGTGTTGCCTTGTGCGCTGCAACCCGGTGCGCCGGCTATAGTTACATTGGCTGTAGTGGATATGCCGCTGCATACGCCCGAATCGGCCACCGTATAGGTAATAGTGTAGCTGCCCGGTGTGCTAGTGGAAGGTGTAATAGCCCCCGTGCCGGCGTTGATTGTAAGCCCCGCTGTTGAACTATAAGTTCCACCGGTAGTGCCGGTTAACGTAACGCTTTGCGGTGTGCTAAGGGTAGTGCTGTAAGGGTTACCCGCATAGTTAATAGTAGCTGCGCAGGGCGGCAACGAAATGTTGCAGATGTTCTGCCAGATAGAATCTACCTGCGGTGCCGTTAGTTGCTGCGGGCTTACCGATGCATATTTAATGCAACCGGGTTTAACCTCACAGCGCACTAAATTATCATCCTTAAAAAAAATGATGGGTGTAGTGTTGGTAGCGGGTTTATAAATATTGGTGGCATCGGTATAGGTGCTAAACAAGGTACCGTTAACGTAAACCGATATAACATTGGTGTTTCCATCGCGCACAAAGGTAAACAGATAGTAAACGTTGGGTTGAAAATAAGGGCAGGTGCCCACATTTCCATTGGGGTAAAAGTTAAGGCAGTTGCCCAGCAGGTAAAAACCTCCATCGCTCGTGCTATTGCTAAAATCAATAATGCGTGAGTAACCGGTAAGGGCAGCACTGAATTTAAAAAACAGGTTGATGGTGTAGCTGCCGGTAATAGAATTGTTAGGGTAACTAAAGCCTCCACCACTGTTAAAGCAAAATGCTTGCGAAACCGAACATAAACCATTACTGGTTATAATGGAATCACTGCCGAAGCCGCCTGCAACTGCGTTGCAATCTAAAAGTTCGGTTAAGTTACCGCCACCACCTGTGCCGGCAAGGCTATTGTTAAAAAAATATTCCTGCAGGGTTTGAGCCGGTAAAAAGGTAGCAACAAATAGCAGAAGACATAGTACAGCATGTTTCATAGTGGCAATATTTCGCCGTAAAGTTAAGATAGTGTGGCAAATGTTTGCCATGTAATTTTCACTTTCGTGCGATAATTAACGACTAACCAAATAAAAAATGCCGCCCGGTAGTTACCGGTGCGGCATTTTTTATTTTAATACGGTTAATTAAAACTTGTTCTTTACTTTTTCAAACACATCGGTTACCACTTTGCTGGCAGAACCGGCAGGGTCTTTACGTATTTTAGCTTCTTCCTGGGCTACCATATAAAACAAACCATCAATAGCTTTGCGGGTAACATAATCGGGCAGGTCGGTATTAACAGGGCTTACAAAAGGTATTTTATTGTAGTAGCCGGTTATATCGCCCCAATATTTGGTAGCCAGGGTAGCATCTAAAGCTGTTTTAATAGAAGGCTTAAATGATGTAACCAGGCTTTCGGTGGTGGTGCGTTTTAAAAATTGTGTAGCGGCATCAGGTTGCTGGTTGCCCACAATGTTTACGGCATCGGTAACCGTCATTTGCGTAATGCTGTTTAAAAATATGGGGCCGGCTTGTTTAGCGGCGCTCTCAGCAGCTCTGTTCATTGATTTTACAGCATTATCTACCAGGCTACCCATACCTACACTGCGCAAGGTGCTTTCTACCTGGCCCACCTGCGACGGAAAAGGAATTTTTATCATGCTGTTACCAAAAAAGCCGTCGGTAATAGATACTTTATCTACACCCGCCTGAACACCTAACTTTAAGGCTGCTTTTATAGCATCGCTGGCGTCGCCCTGGGTAATGGTGCTAAGTATATCGCCGGTTGATGATGTAGTAGTATTGGTATTTGTGGTGGTGGTGCTGCTGCCTGTGCCTATCTTACCCGATGATTGAGTAGTAGTGCCTGTGCTGCCGGTAGTCGCAGGTGTGGTGGTAGATGTTTTATTACCAACCGTTTTTTGTTCGCCCGGCGCCTGGTTTACATTAGGTAGAGTAGTTTGTGTTTTTATGCTGCCACCTGTGCTTTGGGTAGGCGTGGTTGTAGTAACCGCGGTAGTGCTGCTTGTGGATGTTTTAGGTGCAGTAGTAGCCGTGGTAGTTTTCTTTACGGTACTGGTTGCCTTGGGGGCTGTTTTAGTGCTGGTACTTTTAACCGGCATTTTTTTAGCCACTGTGGTGGTGGTTTTGGTAGTAACCGTTTGGGTAGCCGGCTTAGCTGCAGTTGCCGCCTTGGCCTTTACGGTAGTGGTGGTAGTGGTTTTAGTAGTGGTAGTTTTTACCGTAGCGGGTGCGGTTTGTGCCGTAAGGCCAACCGAAAAGGCGCCCATAAGTAAAAACAAGGTGGATGCTTTTAAAGATATCATGTTGTTTAATTTTAGTTGGTAGTTTCCAATTACGGTGCCAATCTACTTTTAAATTCAAAATATGCGGTAATGAGCGCAGGCGCACCCTAAAAAAAACATTTTTTAATAAATTGTTTCAAACAGCAATTTGCTCATTTGCCCCATAAGCTTAACATTGCCTTAACATTCAAAAAATACTTTTGCGGCAAATATTAAATCAAACCAAAATTTATGGCTTTAGGCAAAATTTTCTCCTTCCTGGTTCCAAAAGATAAAAATTTCTTCAAACTTTTTGCAGAGGCATCTAACAACCTGGTAGAGATAAGCAAAACGTTTTCTGAACTGGCAAATGCCCCTAAAGATAAACGCCACGAATTACAAAAGAAAATTTCGGACCTGGAACATGTAGGCGACGAAATTACCCACCAGATATTTACTGAGCTAAGCACCAACTTTATTACCCCCTTCGACCGCGAAGATATTTCGTATTTAGCTTCATCGCTGGATGATATTGTTGATTATATAGATGGCAGCAGCAAGCGTATTGATACCTATAAAATACAGGATATAACGCCTGCCATGAAAAAGCTGTGCGAAATTATTGAGCACTCGGCCAAAGAAATTCATATAGCCGTAACCAATATGAAGGATATGAATAACACCGTGCGTATACGCGAAGCTATTGTGCGCATAAACAGCCTTGAGAACCACGCTGATGATGTGTTTGATACCGCCATTGCCGATTTGTTTGATAACGAAACGGATGCCATAAAAATCATGAAAATGAAAGAGATACTCTCTAACATGGAAACCGCTACGGATAAGTGCGAAGATGTGGCTAACGTAATTGAAACCATTATTGTAAAAAATTCATAGGAGGAACGTTTAAACGTTTAACCCTTTAAACCTTATACATGTTCGAATTATTAGTAGTAATTGTCGTTTTAGCCCTCATTTTCGATTTTATCAACGGGTTTCACGATTCTGCAAACTCTATTGCCACCATTGTAAGTACGCGCGTTCTAACGCCCTTTCAGGCAGTAGTTTGGGCAGCTTTTTTTAACGTGGTAGCCTACTGGCTCTCTACCGAACTTAAAGTGGCCGATACAGTAGCTAAAACCGTAAAACCCGAATCGATAACCCTGGCTGTGATTGCCGCCGGCCTTGTAGCAGCTATTTTTTGGAACCTTTTAACCTGGTATTTAGGTATCCCTTCCAGCTCGTCGCACACCCTTATGGGTGGTTTTGCAGGTGCGGCTATAGCCCATGCCGGTTTTGGGGTAGTTAATTTAGATAAGGTAATTAAAACCCTTTCGTTTATTGTATTGGCACCACTTATTGGTATGGTACTATCTTATTTTATATCGGTTATTTTACTTTGGGCCTGCCGAAAAACCAACCCTTATAAAATGAATGGCTGGTTTAAACGCCTGCAGTTAGTATCGTCGGCCCTTTTCAGTATCGGCCACGGTGGTAACGATGCACAAAAGGTAATGGGTATTATAGCTGCTGCTATGATTGTATACTCGCATCAAACCAGCGGCGCAATACCCGACTGGATGAACGTAATACAAGTAGATGGCAAAATAAAAGATATACCACACTGGGTGGTGATTGGTTGCTATTCAGCCATTGGCTTAGGAACCCTTATGGGCGGTTGGCGTATAGTAAAAACTATGGGCAGCAAAATTACCAAGCTTACCCCGTTTGAGGGCGTTGCCGCCGAAACTGCCGGTGCCTTAACCCTGTTTGCTACTGAGCGCCTGGGTATTCCGGTTTCTACCACGCATACTATTACGGGCTCTATAATAGGTGTAGGGCTTACCAAACGCATCTCGGCGGTTCGCTGGGGGCTTACCATCAACATTCTTTGGGCCTGGATACTTACCATACCTGTATCGGGCTGCGTAGGCGCAGGTATTTACTTTGCGTTCAGACTGTTTGGAATGGAGTAAAGGGGCCGGTCGGCCGTAAAACAAACAAGGTTGGCTGTATTGAGGCTGACCTTTTTTGTTTTTACTATTACCAGATTACCTTTATGCATAATGAAGCGAACACTCATTTTACTTCTACTGACTATTCTACTGCTGAATAGTTGCCATAATAAACCTGTTGTGGTGGCGGCACCAGGTATGTTAGAGGAGGGCGCCACAACCATTGAAAAAAGTGTAATAGATACTGTACTGGCACTGCCCGAAGTAAAAGAGCGCGCAGATTATATTGAACAGGAAACCAAAGGCCAAAGGCACTTAATAGTGCTGATTGCCGCCGAACCTGATTCGATAAACAATTATTATTGGGTTAAGGCAGGTGAAGATAACGGCGATGCATTTGTCACTCACTTTCACTTTTTTGTTTACCCCGATAGCATGCGTATTATGTATTACGATCCAGTAGAAGATGCAGAATTGAGTTTAGAGGAATGGCGAAGACAAAAGACGGACAGCAAATGATTGATAAAGAAATAACCCTTATAAAGATATAAGTGGTTCTAAAAAATTAAAAATCAACTATTTGTAAAGCATGATCATAGGTAAACGCTATCAACCAACTAAACTTTCTCTGCCTGATTTGGCTTATGTTTATATTTTCCGTTAAGCCTGACTTTAAATTCATTTGGTTTTGTAGAAACAATGGATATATTTGCGCTCCCAAAATTTAAAAGAATTTTATGCCTAAACAAAAAACAAATTCCGGAGCCAAAAAACGTTTTAAGGTAACCGGATCAGGTAAAATAAAGCGTGCTAAAGCATTTAAGCGCCACCTGCTGGGTAGCAAAAGCAAGAAAAGAAAGGAAGAACTTTCTAAGTCTACTATCGTTCATAAGAGCGATATGCCCCGCGTGAAGCTGATGCTCGGATTAGCATAATCCATTGACCCTGAAATTTGTAAACAGAAAAAATTAACAAAAAATGCCACGTTCAACCAATGCCGTCGCTTCGAGAGCAAGACGTAAAAAGATACTCAAAAGTGCCAAAGGATATTTTCTAAGCCGCAGCAAGGTATATACCGTAGCTAAAAACGCGGTAGAAAAAGCTGGTGTATACTCTTATGTAGGCCGCAAGCTTAAAAAGAGAGATTACCGCGCTTTATGGATAACCCGTATTAACGCAGCAGTGCGCGAAGAAGGTTTGACTTATTCAAGATTTATCAATAAATTAGCATCAGCGAAAGTTGAATTGAACCGTAAAGTTCTTGCCGATTTAGCCCTCAACAACCCGGAAGCGTTCAAAGCGGTTGTTGCCAAAGTAAAATAATTTCAACTTTTAGTGTTTTCATAGGTTCAAAGTTGGTCGCCTGCAAAGGCGACCTTCTTTGTTTTTTTGGCCATGGCTAATGCTCTTTAAGCCAATGCCACTTTAAACAACGGTTTTTACACCTTGTTTTCAATTCGCAACAATATTACCGGTGCTGTTTCGACTTAGGTTTAGCACCCCGCTTATATAAGCAGGCAAGTCTGTTCTATAATTTTATTTTTGCCCCGCCATGTCAGAAAAACCCGATTCGCCCAAGCGAAAATTAGTTAGCCGGAAAGAGATTGTAGACGCCCTTAGAATATACCGGTTCATTCTTCCATACAAATGGCAATTTATTGTGGGTATGCTTTGCCTGGTGGTTTCTACGGGTGTTGTAACTATTATACCGGGTGGCTTTGGTAAACTGGTAGATGCCGCTACACCGGCAAAAGAAATAATTGTACGCATTACCGCCGAAATTAAATCGACCGATGCTGCCGAGGTTAAGGTGGCAAAAATATCCGACTGGATAGCGAACAGTTCTTCTGAAATAAGCCCCGAAAAACTGAAAGAGATTGGCGAGATTTTAGGCATTGTATTATTGATACAGGCCGTGTTATCCTTCTTCCGTATTTATTTGTTTGAGTATGTAAGCCAAAATGCAATGAGCGCCATACGCCGGGCTTTGTATGAAAAGATTACCACCCTGCCCATTCATTTTTTTGAAGAGAACCGGGTAGGTAACCTTACCTCGCGCATAAGTAGCGATGTGACACAGCTACAGGATGCGCTAACCAATCAGTTGGCCTTTTTTGTAAGGCAATTGGTGCTACCCATAGCCTGTATACCTTTTATATTTATTATATCGCCTAAGCTTACTTTAATCATACTCGCGCTGTTACCGGTGCTGGTAGTAGCCGCGGTGTTGTTTGGCCGGTTTATACGCAAACTATCGCGCAAGGCACAGGATATGCTGGCCGAAAGCAACACCATTGTAGAAGAGACCTTTCAGGCAGCTGATGTGGTAAAAGCCTTCACGAATGAAGCCTACGAAACCCGCCGCTATGCCAAAATAAATAACAGCGTGGCTGCTATAGGTATGTATGCCGCCCGTTATCGCGCAGCCTTTGTTTCGTTTATCATTTTCGCCATGTTTGGCGCTATTGTGTTCATAGTTTATGCGGGCTTAAATGAGGTAGCCAAAGGCACCGAGCATGGCGGTATAAGCATGGGCCAATTAATCCAGTTTTTTCTGCTAACGCTATTTATAGGCAGCTCCCTGGCAGGGCTTAGCGAAAGCTACTCGGTGTTGCAAAAAACCATAGGCGCATCGGAAAGGATTAATGAAATTTTGGGAGAAACCAGCGAAACCAAAACAGAAGATGAGCACCTGCAGGCCAGCATTAGCGGCCATGTGGAATTTAAAGATGTTCACTTTGCATATCCATCGCGGCCGGATATGCAGTTGTTCAGCGGCTTATCGTTTAATGTAGAGTCGGGCCAAAAAATTGCGCTGGTAGGTCCCAGCGGCTCAGGTAAATCTACCATCATTAAGTTGCTAAGTGGTTTTTATCCGTTTAAGCAGGGCGATATTTTAATCGATGGCAAAAGCATACGCGATTATAACATCACCGCCCTGCGCAAAAACTTTGGCACCGTGCCGCAGGATACTATTTTGTTTGGCGGCACCATACGAGAAAATATTGCCTACGGTAAAACCACCGCTACCGAGCAGGAGATTATTGAGGCTGCACGCAAAGCCAACGCACTAAATTTTATTGAATCGTTCCCGGAGAAGTTTGATACTATAGTGGGTGAGCGTGGCGTTAAAATATCGGGCGGACAAAAACAACGCATTGCTATAGCCCGCGCCATTTTGCGCGACCCTAAAATTTTGATTTTAGATGAAGCAACTTCGGCCCTCGATTCGGAAAGTGAAAAGCTGGTAAAAGAAGCACTGGATGAGCTAATGAAGAACCGTACAACATTTATTATTGCCCACCGTTTATCTACCATTCGCAAAGCCGATGTAATACTGGTAATTAATAAAGGCAAAATTGTTGAACAAGGCACGCACACCGAACTTTCTAAATTAGAGAATGGATTGTATTCTAATTTATTGAAGTTGCAGTATGATTTGGAGTAAGCCGGAATTTGGAATGCGGAAATCGGAATCGAAATACAAAATACATTAATAAGGAAAGAGTAAGTCGCAAATAAATTTTAAAACAAATTAATTGCAATAGGTTCTTCCCTTTCTGTAGGAAAGGGAAGATGCCGAAGGCAGATGGGATAGGTCGGCCGTTATGAAAATTTCAGCATCAATATATTCAGGCAAAGATAAAACACCGGTGCAGTTGGTGCAGGAGTTAGATGCGCACGAAATTGATATGCTGCATGTAGATTGCAGGGATAATGAAAAAGTGTTTGATGATATAGCGGCTATTCGGCAGGTATCATCTACCCCCATCGATTTACACATTATATCCTCTGAGCCCGAAAAGTACTTTGCCCGCATTGAAGAGTTGAAGATTGAGTATGTAAGCTTTCAGTATGAGGATTTGAAGCAAATACCAAAGCTTCCGGCCAGCAAACACACTCAATTCGGCCTTTCTATTATTTCATCTACACCGGTTACAGTGTTTGATGAAGTGAAGGATGCCTTTAGCTTTATTATGCTTATGGCTACTGTGCCGGGTCAAAGCGGCGGCGAGTTTAACCGCGATAGTTTTCAGCGTATTATTGAATTTAAAAGCCGTTACCCTAAAGTAAGCATAGAGGTAGATGGTGGCGTTAATGATGAGATTGCTTACATACTGCGTTTGTTGGGGGTAAACACCATTGTAAGCGGCAGTTACCTGATGAACCATGAGTCGCTGGGGGCGGGCATGCTCAGCTTTCATAAAAAACCTACCGGGCACAAAACTTTTAGCGTGGCCGAGTTTGCAACACCGGCCAGTTTTTTACCGGTGCTAAAAAGAGAAGAACTTAACTTTAAAACCATTCTGCAAACCATTGATAAGTATGGCCTTGGTTTTGCGCTGGTAATGGACGAAAACGGAAAGTTGAAAGGCGTGGTTAGCAATGCAGATGTAAGGCGGGCACTGCTTAAAAACCTGGATGATTTAAACGGAATTAAATCCGAAGAACTGATTAACTCTAACCCTATAACAATTCCCCAAACAGCCACCGTGGCTGATATAGTAAGGCTTTTAAACGGCCTCAATTTTATTGTTTTATTTTTACCGGTAGTCGATGATAACAAGGTATTGAAAGGTGCCGTATTGCTTAATAACTTAACCAGAGTCTGATGATAGTTCACTTAAATAAAAATGTAAGTAAAGAAGAGGCCCAACAACTGGCCGATAAATACCAAAGCATTCTGTTTGAAAACGGAACGCAGGTATTGGTAACCCCCAGCAAATTAAAAGTGGCCGATGAGGAATTGAAAAAAGTGGCGGCCGAAATATTTGTTGCCGATACCGATATACAATTAGCCAGCAAGCAATACATACCTACCAAACGCGAAGTTAAAATTGGCGATTTTACCGTTGGCGGAACTACAAATAACACGGTGGTAATAACCGGCCCTTGCAGTGTAGAAAGCGAAGAACAAATTGAAAGCGCCGCACAGCTTTGTGTGGAACTGGGGGTAAAAGTATTGCGCGCCGGTGCCTACAAGCCACGCACATCGCCTTATACCTTCCAGGGCATGGGCTTAGATGGATTGAAGCTATTGGATAAAATGCGCAGCAAATACGGCTTGAAAATAATTACCGAGGTGCGCGATAGCACGCATGTAGATGAGATAATTGAATACGCCGATATTATACAAATAGGCGCCAAAAGCATGTACGACCACGGTATATTGCGCAAGTGCGGTAAAACGCGCAAGCCGGTGCTTTTAAAGCGCGGCTTTGGCACTACCCTGCAGGAGTTTGTGCAGGCAGCCGAGTTTATACTTAGCGGCGGCAATGCCAACGTGATGCTTTGCGAAAGAGGTATACGCACCTTTGAAACCAAAACACGCTTTACACTGGATTTGTGTGGTGCAGCCTGGTTAAAACAATACACTAACCTACCGGTAGTATTAGACCCCAGCCATGCCATTGGTTACGCCTACGGCGTGCCTGATTTGGCAAGGGCCTGTGTGGCTATGGGTATAGATGGTTTATTGATAGAAAGCCACCCCAATCCTAAGGTTGCCAAAAGCGATGCCGACCAGCAACTTAATTTTGAAGAGTTCCGCAACCTGTACGCCAGCCTAAAAACAGTAGCAACGGCTGTAGGTTATAAGGTAGTTTAAACGACCGCGCTTAGTTTAGCAGCAATCCATATAGCTCTCAATAGTTTGAGGCCCACAAGCTTTGCAAACGTAAAAATACACGTTGCCCATATCACCTATCATAATACCATGCGGTGAATGATATTTGGGGTCAGCTTCATTCCGCGGGTCATCGCTGGAGAGTTGAAAGAAAAACTCTTTGCTTTTGCCACATTTGCAATTTGGATAATATGAACTTTGGGTAAACGAGGGGTAGCCACCAAATTTAGTATAGGGTTTTGCATTGTGCTCATCCATTAAATACTCGCTCCATTCCTCGCCAAACTGCTCCTCTATGTTGCTACCATCATCGCCTTCATAATCTTCCCAAACAGGCAAATCGTTCTCTATTACAAGCGGGCTTAAGCTGCATTCCGGCAATTCACCATCGGGCAATTCATAGGTAATAGCAGGCCGGCTCATTTGCAGCGTTTGGCCTTCCGCCACATTAAAATAAAACACCTTAGTTGTAAAATAGTAGCTCTGTTCGTAACCGGCGCAGTTTTCGTTAGGGCAGCGAAACAACTGGAAAAGGTTACTATCGTTAGGGAAATAAGCAAACTCAAAATCACGTTTATAGGCCTGCACAATAAACTCAAAAGGGGTTTTGCAAAAATCGCAACAAGGGTATTCGCTAAAGCCATACATATTAGCCTCTCCGCCAAACTTACTTTCGGCGGGGCTAATCCCCTCAGCCACCCGGTGGGGTCTTAAAAGCGTTGCCTGCTTTTTATATTTAGCTACTAATTGCTTAACAGCATCGGTGGCCATAAATTCTTCAGGTGTAAGCTGTGGTTTTGCCGGTTGCTCAATCTTTACTGGTTCAGGCTCATTCGATTTACCTCCAAAAAGTTTTTGAAAGAAATTCATAGGGTATAGTTTTAATCCGATAGAATACTATGAAGTAAAATAATATTTATGAAAGAGAAAATAAAGAGTTGTTCTGTTCAAATAAAAAAGCCCATGCTGCTTTTGCAATACGGGCTTTTAATTTTGGCGCATCTTCTTAATGGATTGCTTCGTCAGATAAACTCTTCGCAATTGTTAGGATGTGCCCTAACCGGCGAAGCAAATGGAGCGCAGCAGAATTCGCGAATTCTAATAAAGAAACAAACGCGCCTTGAGTAATCGCCTAAGCACATGGGCAGCCATTTAGTTTTGCCAATCACCGATCGTTATTGTATTTGGGGATTGCTTCGTTGCGGGCCTCGCAATGACTTTAATGTTTTTACACTACAAACAGCTATCCCTTAGCATCTGCATATAGGCACTGCCCTTTTTACGGGCAAAGGCAATATTTTTATCGGGTATGCCATCGGCATTGGGGTAGCGGGCTATGGCCTTTTCTACGCTATCCTCACGCAATAAATGCAACATAGGGTATGGCGATTTATTGGTAAAGTTGGCAGCGTCATCTTTAGCCGCACCTTCAAAGCAATACAACGGATGAAAGCTGGCCAGCTGGTAAATGCCTTCGAAGCCTTCTTCTTCAAGTTGGCCTTCGGCCTTAGCTACCAATTTTAAATACGCAGTAAATTTTTCAAACCCATGTGGTATTATAATTATAGTCGTCTCTACTGCTAAGTCACCATCCAGCAATTGGCATTCTCTGTTAAGTTGGGTCAGCAAAGCTTTAACCGCGTATACTTCGGCAACTACGTAGCGCACGGTGCCGTTTTTAACTTCTTTAGCCGCAAAGGGGCAAAAATTACAGCCTATCACTACATCCTGTATCCATTTTTTAGTGTTGGCTATTAGTATTTCGTTTGTTGTTTGCACCTCCAATTATAACTAATTCGGCGGTGTGGGTGTTGGCTGTTTTCCTCTCTAATGAAGGAGAGGGGTTAGGGGTGAGGTATCTCTTCCTAATTTCCCTTATACTTGCGCATGGATAAATACGAACAGCGCGGTGTTAGCGCAGGCAAAGAAGAAGTGCATGCAGCAGTAAAGGATTTATACCACGGGCTTTACCCTAAAGCCTTTTGCAAAATATACCCCGATTACCTGGGTGGCGATGATGCCCTTTGCAATGTAATGAGCAGCGATGGCAGCGGCACCAAATCAATTTTAGCGTATTTGTATTGGAAAGAGACGGGCGATATATCGGTATGGAAGGGCATTGCCCAGGATGCGATGGTAATGAACCTGGACGACCTGCTTTGTGTAGGCGCTACCGATAAATTTTTATATACCTCTATTATTAACCGCAACAAAAATTTAATTACAGGCGAGGTGATTGCGGAAATAATAAAAGGGGGTAAGGAGTTTATGGACCGCATGCGTGATTTTGGTGTAAACATACACCTGATGGGGGGGGAGACGGCCGACCTGGGAGATTGTGTGCGCACTACCACCGTAGATGCTACTATGACGGTGCGGATGAAGAAGAAAGATTTAATACTTACCCAAAATATTAAACCCGGCAACGTTATAGTGGGCCTTGCCAGCTATGGCAAAGCTACTTATGAAGATGAATACAACAGCGGTATTAGCAGCAACGGGCTTACCAGCGCAAGGCACGATTTATTGGCTAAATTATATGCCGAAAAATACCCCGAAACCTTTGATGCAGCTATTGATAAAGCACTGGTGTATGCCGGCAGCAAAAAACTGACCGATGCATTAGAGGGTACACCTTTAAACATAGGCAAGGCCGTTCTATCGCCTACCCGTACTTATACGCCGGTAATAAAAAAGCTTTTAGAAGAGATACCCGGGCAGGTAACCGGTATTGTTAATTGCACAGGTGGGGCACACACAAAAGTGTTGCACTACATTGATAAACTGCGTATTGTAAAAAATAACCTGCTGCCTGTGCCGCCACTTTTTAAGCTGATACAGCAAGAGAGTAAAACAGGTTGGAAAGAGATGTTTAAAGTGCTTAACTGCGGTACCCGTTTAGAGGTTTATACCGATGAAAAATATGCCAGTTTGATAATTGATGTGGCCCACTCGTTTGGTATAGATGGCCGCGTAATTGGCCACGTAGAGGCTGCCGAAGCAAATGAAGTGCATTTAACATCCGAATACGGCGAATTCCGTTATCAGTAGGTGTCCTCTGTATTATGTTTTGATTAATATAATGGGTGTGGAAAGTTTTTTTAGCTACAAAGCAACCTATTGCGCTTATTAGCATTCTACATAGGGCAGAAATTTGTTGGCTTTTAGTAGATTTATTTATATTTAGCCACACACTATTGCTCAAAAACCCTGGCTGTATGCAAAAAATTGTACTTGTTGTAATTGCTTTTTTTATAACCATTGCAGTTAGTGCGCAATGTGTTAGCAATGTTGATTTTAATACATGGGCACCTGCCGGATACCCTACTAACGGGCAATGGAGTGTTCAGAATGGAGGCTCTCAGGTTTACCAGGGCGCTAACGGGGCACAGGCTTTTTATGTTAGCCCTTACGATTTAATGAACGTACACATTTCGGGTACCTTTCGTAGCAACGATACCGATGATGACTTTATGGGTTTTGTATGGAGTTTTTTAAATCCAATTAATCCAATAGATACATTTGATGCCTGGCTTTTTGACTGGAAACAAAGAGACCAGGATGCAGCCAGAGAAGGTATGTCGGTATGCCGCTTAAATGGTTATATACCTAATAGCTATCCGGGGGTTGACCACAGGCAATTTTGGGATCACACGCCTTCACCTGGCTTTAGTGTAGTAGCTAACAACTGGGGCAGCAGTGGCTGGGGCTGGAGGACCAATCACAACTTTGATTTATACCTTACCTACAGCAAGGCAACAATTTATGTTGATGGTGCCCTGAAATTTGAGATAAATGATTGCTTTAAACCCGGAAAATTCGGTTTTTATAATTTATCGCAAAGCGATTGTATTTACAGCAATTTTCAGTATGAGTTATTTGTTGATTACTGGTATCCCGATCAGGGGGCATGCATTGGCAACCCGGCCTCTTTTCGTTTTATAGACCCTTGTGTAACTTCGTTAGGGCAGTATCAAAGCCTTGTTTGGGATTTTGGCGATGGACAAACCCAAACCATCAACAATCCTACCCTGGCCAATGTTAACGTAACGCATACCTATGCTGCAGCCGGAAGCTATACCTCGCGGTTAACGCTTACCGATTTGAATGGTTGCTCAGCCTCGGCTACACATACAGTAGAAGTAAGAGCGCCCATAGCGCTTACACCTACCATAACCCGCCCTCTTTGTAACGGTGCAAGCAATGGCAATATATCACTTGCCGCTACCGGTGGGTTTGGCAATTTTAATTACACCTGGAGCAATAGCATTGTAGGCAATCCTTTGCAAGGGGTTACTGCCGGTACTTATACTGTAACAGTTACCGATAACCGCTGCGTAACCACAGCTACCTATACGGTTACCCAACCAACAGCTGTAACGGCTACTTCATCGCATACCGATGCAAGCTGTAATCAAACCAATGGTACTGCTTCTATTGTTATTTCGGGCGGAACACCACCTTACACCTCAAGCGGAGGCGGACCTGTTAGCTGGGGGCCCCTGCCAAGCATGCAAAGCCCTAATGCTACCGGCCTGGGGCCAGGTACATATATTGCCGATTTTAAAGATGCAAATGGTTGTTCGGCGGCATTACAATACAGGGAAACTATTTTAGCCCTTCCATGCGGTATTCAATCAAGCGTAACGGTTACTAATGTAATTTGCAAGGGCCGCAGTACCGGCGGAGCAACTTTAACTGTTACCGGCAGTACGGGCACTCCTGTTATTACCTGGAACCCGGGAAATACTACCGGATCGAGTATAAGCAATAAACCTGCCGGCACCTACACTTATTCATATACCGATGGTAATGCTTCGCATGCTTTTAACGGCAGTGTTACTATTACCGAACCACCAACTGCTGTAACGGCCCAAATTACCACCACCCCAATTACCTGCCCCGGTACTAACACCGGCCAGGCTATAGCATCGGTAACAGCAGGCGGTACTCCAAACTACACCTATAGCTGGAACCCGCCGCAGGGAAATAATGCGGTAGCCGGTAATTTGGCACCGGGCAACTATAGCGTTACTATAACCGATGCCAATACTTGTACCGCTACAGCCACCGGTACGGTTTCGGGGGTAGCCTCGCTAAACGTTACGTTTACTACTATTATGGATAGCTGCTATCTTTCAAATAAGGGTAGCGCGTTTTCGCATGTTACGGGCGGCTCTCCGCCATATACCTATGCCTGGAGCAACTTCGGTATAGATACGGCTATTACGCGTGTTTCTGCCGGAACATACAGGTTAACGGTTACCGATTTTAATAGCTGCAGCGTGACCGCAACTACTACTATTACCGGCCCTGCGGCAGCGCTAACCCGTACCGAGGCTGTAACCAGTATATTATGTAACGGGCAAAATACAGGAGTGTTTAACGTAACCGCTGCAGGCGGTACGGGCCCTTATACTTATACATGGAACCCTAATACCCTTTCGGGGCCAAACAATTCAAACCTTCCCGCAGGCATATATAATTATACCGTTACCGATATATATGGATGCAATGTGAAAGGAACCGATACTATCAGAGAACCTGCCACGGCATTAACCGCTATTACCAGCCACACCGATGTGAAATGCTTTGGCGGAAGCGATGGAACTTTAAGTATAAATACCTCGGGCGGAACTCCGCCATATACATTTTTAGGCCAGCCTTTACCGGCAGGGCCTATTACTATACCAGGGCGTTCAGCCGGCGTTTATGCAGGTAATGTAACCGATGCCAACGGATGCACCTTTGCTGTAAGTGAAACTATAACCGAGCCTGCAGCTTTAACTGTAGGCGTGCAAAGCACCAACATTTTGTGTAATGGAGCCAGCACCGGTAATATAGATCTTACGATAGGAGGGGGCAGTACACCTTACACCTTTACCTGGAGCGATGGGCCTGCATCTACCGAAGATAGGGCCAACATACCGGCAGGTACTTATAGCGTTACAGTTACTGATTTGAATTTGTGCACGGCTACGGCAACAGCTACATTAACTCAACCAACGGCTTTAACTATAAGCGAAACCAATGTAGATGTGCTTTGTAACGGTCAAAGCACCGGTTCAATTGATGTAACAGTTGGTGGTGGGCAAGGTACCTATACCTATGCCTGGAGCGATGGCCCCGTTACTACGCAAGACCGAACAGCTGTACCAGCTGCTACATACACTGTAACAGCTACCGACCAAAATAGCTGCACCATATCTGTTGCCGCAGTAATTAGCGAACCGGCCGCACTTGTGGTAACTACTTCGCATACCGATGTAAAATGTAATGGAGGAAGCGATGGAACGCTTACCATCAATATTAGTGGTGGCGTTGCTCCTTATTCATTGTTGGGCCAGCCATTGCCCGCGGGCACTACGGTGGTGCCTAATCGCACCGCAGGTGTGTATGGTGGCGCAGTAACCGATGCTAATGGCTGCAGTGTTACGGTATCAGAAACTATTGCCGAACCCGGCCCGCAAAGCTTAACAGTAAATAATACCAACGAACCTTGCTTTGGTGCAGCAGTTGCAACCGCCTCGGCTAACTTTGTAAATGCCACCGGCACTGTTACTTATAATTGGACCCCGGGTCCGTTAAGCGGCGCCAACCTTACTAACCTTGCGGCTGGTACTTACAACGTAACCGCAACCGACCAAAATCTTTGTACTTTAACCGGAAGTGTTACTGTTACAGAGCCTGCTGCACCGGTAATGGCGGTAGCTGTAACTAATGCGCTCTGCTTTGGAGCTAACGGCAGCGCCACGGCAAACCCGGCAGGTGGAACCGCGCCTTATAACTATACCTGGAGCGGAAGCAACTTAACCACTCAAACAGTACCGCTACCTGCGGGCTCTTATACCGTTACCGCTACCGATGCCAGCACTTGTCAGCAAACGGCATCTTTCAGCATTACCGAGCCATCGGGCATGTCTGTATTAATACAGCAAACCAATGTGTTGTGTTTCGGCGATGCTACGGGCAGTATTACATTAACAGTAAGTGGCGGTGCAGGGCCTAACTATACCTATGCATGGCAGCCGAACGTATCTACATCAAATACTGCAACGGCTTTAATCGCAGGCACTTATAATATAACAGTTACCGACCAGGGTAATTGCACTTTAGATACGGCTGTTGTTATTACCGAACCGGCGGCGGCACTTAGCAATACGGTGGTTGCAACCAATGTAACTTGCTTTGGGGCTAACGATGGTACGGTTACTTTGACAACCAGCGGCGGAACTGCCAATTATAGCTATACCTGGAGCCCTAATACAGCTACCGGCAACGCAGCTACCGGTTTAGGTCCTAATACGTACCTGATAAATGTAACCGATGCCAATGGTTGTAGCGTGGCAGAAACAGCAACGGTTACTGAACCAACACAACTTACACTTACGCAAGCGCAAACGGATGTTTTATGTAATGGCGCCGCTACCGGCGATGCCACAGTTACGGTAAGTGGGGGTAACCCTGGTTACACCTATAGCTGGACACCTAACGTAAGTAGTGGAAACACCGCTACTGCATTAACGGCGGGCAATTACACAGTAGTGGCTACCGATGCCAGCTCGTGTACTATTTCAGCCTCCTTTACAATTACGCAGCCTGCTGCTTTAACATTAACCGAAACACATACAAATGTTGATTGCTTTGGTAATAGCACCGGCACTATGAATGTAACTGCCGGCGGCGGTGTGCCGGGCTATACTTATGTATGGACAAACAATGTAAGCACCGGTAATTCAGCAACCGGGCTTGCGGCGGGAAGTTACACCGTAACCGCAACCGATGTTAACTCGTGCACGGTTACCGTATCGGCCACCTTAACCGAACCGGCCGTGCTGGATGTAACTGCCACTGCAAACGATGCCTTGTGCTTTAATAGCACCGATGGCGTTATAACCGCTAATGCTACCGGCGGAGCTGCCGGTGGCTATACCTTCTCGGTTAACGGGCAAACCAATAGCACAGGGCTTTACCCTAATATGGCTCCTGCTGCCTATGTAGTTTATGTTACCGATGCAAATGCCTGCATTGATTCCACTCCGGTGGTGGTAGGTTCGCCAACTGAAATTGTATTGTCTACTACGCCACAAGATGTAAGTTGCTACGGTTATACCGATGGTCAAATTAGTGTAGTGGCTACCGGGGGTGCTACTCCAACATATACTTTTGCACTCTCTAACGGCGACCAAAACAGCAATGGTCAGTTTACTAACCTGGCAGTAGGTTCTTACTCGGTTACAGTAACCAATGCTAATAATTGCACAGTTAGCGATACGGCATCGGTATACGAGCCGGATTCGGTTACTATTTCGGTAAGCCCCGACCCTGTTACTGTTAACCTGGGTGGCGAACTACAATTAAGCACGCTTACTAACCAAAGCGGTAACGTTACTTATAACTGGGAGCCTGCTTTTGGCCTTTCGTGCTACGACTGTCCGGATCCAAAGTTTACAGGCAATTACTCGCAGGTTTATACGGCTACAGTTACAAATACAGGTGGCTGTAAAGGCAGTGCTACGGTTAACGTAACTGTTATACCAAGCTACGATATTTTTATACCTAACGTGTTTACCCCTAACGGCGATGGCGCTAACGATACCTGGAAAATTTTTGGCAACCTGCCGGGCATTAAACAAATAGAGGTAATGGTGTTTAACCGCATAGGTGAAAAAGTGTTCCAGAGTAACGATATTAATTTTGAATGGGATGGTTACTTTAAAGGTGTTGTTTCGCCTAATGGTGTTTATACCTATACTGCAAAATTTGTATGGTTAAACAACCACAGCGATAGCGACTATCGTGGAACTATAACATTGATAAGATAATAACCCGGCAATTTAAAATAGAAAGGCCGTTACCTGGTGGTAGCGGCCTTTTTTTGTGCATTGGTTTTGCGCTGCCGTGTTGCTTACATCATTTCAGCAGGCGAAGGAATTTCTTGTAGTAGTTCTATACCATTTTTAAGGCGGCAACAAAAGTTTTTTTCGCCATTAGTTACCCACAAAAAATCTACCCGCAGCGTAAGGTTATAGCGCGCTATCTGTTCAAAAACCTTTTCGTTTAATTTTTCTTCGGGGGCTTTACATTCTACTATCAGCTTGGGCTTACCATCGTTGGCAAATACTACCACATCAAACCGCTTTTGCAGGCCGTTTAATTCTATTCCTCTCTCAACAGCTATAAGGCTTTTGGGGTAATTTTTGTTGTAAATAAGGTAGTGCAAAATATGCTGCCGCACCCATTCTTCAGGCGTTAGGGCTACAAACTTTCGACGCACCTCATCAAAAATATAGGTTTTGCCCTGGCGCTCCTCGGTGCGAAAATTATATTGGCTAAAACTTACGTCAGTCACTTTGTTATTTTTGTGCGGAGAGACTATTTTCTAAATGCAATTTTAAGCAATGAAGACGAAACAAGAGATAGTAAATAACTGGCTGCCCCGCTACACAGGGCGCGAGTTAAAGGATTTTGGTGAATATATCCTGCTTACCAACTTTGATAACTATGTGCAGTTGTTTGCTGAATGGAATAATGTGCCCATTGTAGGTGCCGACAGGCCCATGATGAACGCTACGGCCGATGGCATTACCATTATCAGTTTTGGCATGGGTAGTCCAAACGCCGCAACCATGATGGACTTGCTTTCGGCTATTGAGCCTAAGGCGGCCTTGTTTTTGGGTAAGTGTGGCGGTTTAAAAAAGAAAAGCCAGATAGGTGACTTTATATTACCAATAGCAGCCGTTAGAGGCGAAGGAACCTCAGACGATTACTTTCCGCCAGAGGTGCCTGCATTGCCTTCGTTTGCGCTGCAAAAGGCAATATCTACCACCATACGCGATTATAACCAGGATTACTGGACAGGTACAGTTTATACAACTAACCGCCGTGTATGGGAGTGGGATGAAGAGTTTAAAGAATACCTGCGCCAAATACGCGCTATGGCCATTGATATGGAAACGGCTACAGTTTTTATTACTGCTTTTAAAAACGAAATTCCCGTAGGTGCTTTGCTGCTGGTATCTGACCAACCCATGATACCACAGGGTGTTAAAACAGAGTTAAGTGATATTAAAGTAACTAAAGAATACGTTACCCAGCACCTTAAAATTGGTATCGATTCGTTAAAGCAGTTAATCAATAATGGATTAACGGTTAAGCACCTTAGATTTTAATTTGAAGACAAGTAAGAAGTATGGCTGCAGAAACATTTGACAGTATTTTATCGGATATAAAGAAAAGGAAGTTTGCCCCCGTATACTTTTTTTGCGGCGAGGAGGCTTTTTTTATAGACGAGCTTACCAGTGCGTTAGAGGCAAACGTATTAAACGATATGGAAAAGGCCTTTAACCAAACCATAGTGTATGGTAAAGACCTGACCGCCCGCCAGATAATGGAAACCTGCGGCCGCCTGCCTATGATGGCCGAGCGACAATTGGTAATTGTAAAGGAAGCACATGCGCTAAGCTTAAAACAGGAGGAAGAGGAGCAATACCTGCGCTACCTTAAAAACCCGGTAAAGAGTACGGTGCTTGTTTTTGCCTGGAAGCACGGCACACCCGATGGCCGAAAGGCATTTGGTAAAGAGATGAAGAAGGTAGCGGTATACATGGAATCGAAGCCGTTGTATGCCAATAGCGTGGCGCCATGGGTTAAAAGCTGGCTAAGTGCGCGCAAATTTAAGATAGACGACCAGGCCGCTGACTTGTTGGTTGAGTTTACCGGTACGGAGTTAAGCAAGGTTGCCAACGAACTGGAGAAACTAATAATTAGCAAACAGCCGGGCGCCACTATTACACTGGATGATATTGAAACCGGTGTAGGTATTAGCAAAGAGTATAACCCCTTTGAATTAAATACGGCTTTAGGAAATAAAGACAAAACCAAAGCTTTTCAGATTGCCAACTACTTTGTGGCCAACCCTAAAAGTGGCCCGCTGGTTATGGTGGTAGGTTTGCTGCAGGGCTTTTTTAATAAGGTGTATTTAACCCATCAGTTTAGGGGGGTAATGGATAAAGATTTAGCCGGTGCGCTAAAGGTAAGCCCGTTTTTTGTAAAGGATTATAAAGCTGCTGCCAAAAACTATAGTGTAGAAAAATTGGAGCAGGTGTTTTATATATTAGAGGAATACGATTTGCGTGTAAAAGGCGTAAACAACCACTCGGTTAAAGAAGGTGAGTTGATGAAAGAGATGGTGTTTAGGATTTTAAATTGATAAGCAACTAAACCAAAGCGGTAAATGTTACTGAGAACTCTTTTAATTGTTGCGTTAGGTTTTATTGGGCTTGTTAGCACCGCGCAAAAAAAAGGCCTGCCTGTAAAGGTTATTGAAGCCACCAAAAGGAATTGGGTTTCGGGCGCACCGGGTGGCAGAACGGGAACTAAGTTCGCTGTGAAGGTGTATGTAAATACAGAACTGAAAACGGAGTTTAAAAATGTATGGATAGGAGCAGAGAACGTGCCGTTTGATGTAGAATTTTTCTCGCTCGATATTCAAAAGAAAATACAAAACGGCGACTCGCTTTTGCTTACGTACAATAAGGTAAATGGTATAGAGAACGATAATGCTGAAGCGAAAAAACTGCCATGTAAGTATAAAGGTGCAGCGCTTATCGAATCTTCTATTGATGGTAAGGTGCGGTATTTTATAGTAAAGAAGTTTAAAGAGTTACCCTCTTTAATGGGCATGTAGTTTATTAAACAAAAGTTTTATCAGGTGATGAAGTCCTCTTTACTGCTGCTTTTATTTTTAGCAAGTATTTCGGCCTTTGGCCAACATGACGATGTGCTTGTATTGCTAAAAGATGCAACCCGGCAAAATTGGACTGCGCCTAAAGGGAACCGCACCGGTATTAAATTCGCTATTAAAGTAGTAGTAAACACTAAGCTTACAGCAAGCTTTAAAAATGTATGGATAGGGGAGGAGAACGTGCCTTTTGATGCTACACTGTTTTCGCCCAATGAAGAAAATAAAATCAACCGCGGCGACTCGCTATTGCTAACTTACACTATGGTAAAGGACGTTTTCAACGATAACTCCGAAGCACCCAAAGTGCCGTTTAAATATATAGGGGCCGCGCTGGTAGAGGTTTACATCGATGGCATACCCAGGTATTTTACTGTAAATGAGTTTAGAGAGTTGGAATAGTAATCCTTCTAAGCATTTACCCCTTCAGTATCTCCCTGCTCTTTCGCTCATCATTCTTTATCTCTTCTATTAAAGCTTCAAGCGAGTCGAACTTTTTCTCATTGCGGATAAAGGCTATAAATTCCAGCGTTAGCGTGTTGCCGTATATATCTTTATTGTAGTCGAGTATGTTTACTTCAATGGTTTGTTCCTTGCCATCAAAGGTGGGGTTGTAGCCAATGCTTAACATGCCCTTGTAGGTTTCGCCGGGTGCCGAAGCATCGGTAACATTCACTGCGTAAATACCTGTTTTGGGTATTAACTTATGCTCATCGTTTACCTGCAGATTGGCTGTAGGGTAGCCCAGTTTGCGGCCGTTTTGCAAACCTCTAACTACGGTACCTGTAAGTGTATAATTGTGCCCCAGCAAATCATTGGCCAAGGCCACTTCGTTGCTCTGTAGGGCATTGCGTATTTTGGTAGAGCTTATACCTATATCGTCCAGCGTTTCCTTGCTAATCTCTTCCATGGTATAGCCATACTGCCCTTTCATTTGTTCGAGCAAGTGATAATCGCCACTGCGATTTTTACCAAATTTATGGTCGTAGCCAATTACTATGTTTTTGGGGCGGAAGTTCTTTACCAAAAAGTTGCTGATGTAATCTTCGGCTGTTTGTTCCGAAAAATCGCGGCTAAAGGGAACAATTACCAGGTTATCTACGCCATACTTTTCAAGCAGGCTTACTTTTTCTTCAATGGTATTTAGCAGCCGCAGCGATTTGTCCTGCGGGTTAATAACCAGCCTTGGGTGTGGGTGAAAGGTAATGATTATGCTCTCTCCTTCGTTTTGCTGTGCGAGGAAATTAATGCGCTCTATCAGCTTTTGGTGGCCCTTGTGTACACCATCAAATGTGCCGATGGTAATAACGGAGTTTTTAAAAACAGGCAGGTTATTTAAATCACGAAAAACGCGCATGGGTTAGTTGGCTGTTATACAGTTGGCAGAAATCAAATACAAATTAAAGGCAAAAATCATTAAGGTTTATCTCCGGTTTCCACAATTTCGGTATTGGTTATCATAGCCACACACTCTTCCACAGTAAGAGAATTTTTTAAATCAAAGTCGCCAATTTTAGTGCGGCACAGGGTTTTTAAATAGGCCCCGCTATCAACTGCTTTACCAAAATCGAAGGCCAGTGAGCGTATATATGTCCCCTTGCTGCATATTACTCTAAAATCAACTTCGGGCAATGCAATACGGGTTAGCTCAAATTCATTAATTACTATACTACGGGTTTTAAGCTCTATATCTTTCCCTTTGCGGGCCTGCGCATAAGCCACTTTGCCATCTACCTTAATGGCTGAGTAAATGGGCGGCATCTGCTCAATATTACCGGTATACTTAGCAACGGCTTGTTGCAACATGGCCTCTGTAATGTGCTCAGTAGGGAACGTAGCATCCGGTTCCATTTCGCTATCGTAGGTAGGTGTGGTAGCTCCCAGCAAAAAGGTGCCGGTATATTCCTTATCCATACCCTGAAACTCATCAATCTTCTTAGTCATTTTGCCGGTGCAAATAATAAGCAGGCCAGTGGCCAGGGGGTCTAAGGTGCCGGCATGGCCTACTTTAATGCGGTTGCCCAGTTTTTTAGTAAGTGCGTAGCGAAGTTTATTAACTACATCAAACGAGGTCCAGGTAAGGGGCTTGTTTATCAGCAATACTTCTCCCGATACAAAATCCATTAACCGGGTATTTCGAGTTTATGGCCCATAGCCATCATTATTAAAATAAGAGCGCCCAAAATAATGCGGTAGTAGCCAAAAAATTTCATGCCGTAGCGGGTAATAAGGCCTATAAAAAACTTAATGGCTATCATACCTACAACAAACGATACAATATTGCCAATGATGAAAAAGTCGATTTCGGTGCCTTTAATTTCGCTGTAGTTTTTTAGCAGCTTATATGCCGAGGCCGCAAATATGGTAGGCACGGCCAGAAAGAAGGAAAACTCGGCCGCCCGTTTAATGTTCAGTTTTTGGGTAAGCCCGCCAATAATAGAGGCGGCAGAGCGCGATACGCCGGGTATCATGGCAATACACTGAAAGCAGCCAATAATAAGGGCCTGCACGTAGGTAACTTTAAAATCTTTAAGCACTTCTTTTTTATGCTCTACACCAAACTCGTCCGTTTGCCTTACAGTTACCTTATCCTCATCAGTTTCGGCCTCGGCAATTTGTTTTTTAAACAGGTAGTCGCACAAAATGATAACAACACCACCCACTACCAATGATATGGCCACGGTGGTAACGCTCGATAGCAGCGAATCGATAAAATCATCCAGCAAAAAGCCGAACACCGCAGCCGGTAGAAAGGCTACAAAAAGCTTGAAGTAAAAATCGAGGGTTTGAAAAAAACGTTTCCAGTATAAAAGCACTACCGATAGAATAGCACCAAACTGAATGTTTACAATATAAATATCGGTAAACTTACTGTGCTGCATTTTAAGTGCAGCTTCAGTTAAAATCATGTGCCCGGTTGAAGACACGGGAATAAATTCTGTAAGGCCTTCAACAATTGCAAGTATTACCGACTCGGCATTTGTCATTATTCCTTTGGTCTTTTTAAAATAGCGAAAATCTCTATACCAAAGCCAAGCATTACCACTATTGGGGCAAGCGTAATACGGCGGAAACTGTAAAGTTCTTCTTTAGGAAATACGTTAGGGTCGGTAGTGGCGCCGCCGCTCATAAGGGCAAAGCCTATTAAAATTACTACCACACCGGTAATCATTATCAGGTAGTTGTATTGGTCGAAAATAAAAGGGGTAAGTGCTACCGTTGGTTTTTGGGCTGCGGTGGCAGGTTGTTTTTCTTTTACTGGGGCTTGTTGCTTTGCCATAAATTTTTGTGCTTTAGTAGAGGTCTTCCACCTTTAAACGCAGATAGCGGAAAACTGCGGTTAGGGTGCTTAAAAACGAAATAAGAATACCAAATAAAATTACTACTCCGAAAAGCAGGCCAAATGTAATTAAATCGCTCTGTAAACCAAGGTCGGGCTGTGTATAGTCTACGTAAAAAATAAGGGCGGCAATAAGCACGCAGGCTATTACCCCGCCTATAAAACCATTTAAAATGCCGCGGCCTAAAAACGGCTTAATGATAAACCAGCGGGTGGCCCCAAACAGCTGCTGTGTTTTAATAGTAAAGCGGTTGCTATACATGGCCATGCGGATGGTATTAAAAATAAGCGAGATAGCAAAAATTAACAAGGCACCTGCTATCATAGAAACTATGAAGGTTCCACGGCGCACGCTTTTATCCAGGCTCTCTAATATGTTGCCCTGCACGTTTACCTGCTGCACCCCTGCTACGGTGGCTAAATCGGCCTTTACCAGGGCAAAGCTGTCTTTATTGGCATATTGCTGGTATACATTCAGGTTGAAGGAGGCATAGAGGGGATTATAGCCCAGAAGGTCTAAAAAATTTTCGCCCAAATCCTGCTGTAAAATCTTAGCCGCATCTTCTTTCGAAATAAATTTGGTGGTTTTTACATAGGGCTTAGCCTGTATAAAGGTTTGCAGCGAGGCTATTTTAGAGGTGGGCACGGAATCGTTTAACACCAGCTCAACCGACAGGTTTTCTTTTAAATCGCCCGATAGTTTTTTAACCTGTAATATAAGAATAGCCGAAACGCCAACCACGAACAGCACCAGCGTGATGCCAAAAATTGCGTAAAAGTATGAAGTGCCTTTGCCGTTTGCCAAGGTATAGATTTTAGTAGTGGCCAAACTTATTCCAATCCCGATAAGTAAGCAACATATTTTGCCGAATTTAATTGTTGATTGTCTATAAAATTATTTTTCGTCTGCTAACTTAAACCTTCATATTCATCGGATGACTTTTGCTGAAAATAGGGCAAGCTCGGGTATAGCGTTTCTATTCTTTTAATATTCATCCGATGAATTAATCCTCCCCACAAAATTATTTTGGCCTTCGCCCGTTTTAGGGAGTAGGTGTGTAAGGAAGGTTTTGCCAGAAAGAAACATTTTTAGCCCAGTTTTCAACAAAATAATTGCAGGGTTTTTTGTTTAACGGAAAAATTTACTTTTGCGCGCTGATAAAAAAAGCAACAAGCCTATGTTTTGGACTCTAGAATTAGCCTCGTACCTGGAAGATGCGCCCTGGCCATCTACCAAAGATGAATTAATTGACTTCGGAATCCGTTCGGGAGCGCCGGTTGAGGTGATTGAGAACCTGCAAGAACTGGACGACGACGGAGAAATGTATGAGGGCATAGATGATATTTGGCCCGATTACCCAACTAAAGAAGATTTCTTCTTTAATGAGGATGAACATTAATCCAGTCGGCTCCCGTGTAGCGGGATGAAACAAATTAGCAGTCTGCAATTAATACAATATTAGAACGCCTCCGATTTTTCGGGGGCGTTTTTGTTTACCCCACTTCTTTGTAAATCTCTCATCCGGTTCGACCCGCTAACGGGGTCGTAGGGTTATTTGACTTTTTAGTTCTACCAATATTTAGCCTCTACGAGGCTGAGCAGGCTTTTCGAATCCGTAATTATTGCCATTTTCTGCTTACTTTTCTGCCTACCTTATTTTTGCTTTAAATAACTGTTTATTAATTATTTATATGGGTTTATGGTTTTGAAATTATTACGGGTAAGTGCCTCTCATTTTATTCAGCTCTTTAATGCAACCGAGGCGTTGGGTGGAGTTGGGTGGTATTGGTAATTCTAATAGTTGGTGCCTTATTACTATATATTTACTGATAAAGGTTTGCCCCCGTGCTATGCGGCTAAGCATTATGCGGCGCTCGGTAGCATCCATCATTTCGTATAAGCCATAAGTTTGCCGCCAGCTTTGGGGCTTAGCTTTTGGGCTGGTTGCCTTTGGCTTTTCAGCGGTGGCTCTTTTTGGTGCAGTGCCTTTATGGGTTGGCGGTGGGCCTGCCTGCTGTTTTGCGCCGTGTATTACGGCCAGGTATATTAATACGCCGGGTTGCTGCATCAACCTATGCGCGTTGGTTTTGCAGGTATTGGAGTTTTTATTTTTGTAAGCTTTGCGGTAGGCACCGGCACCGCTTTCGCCTTCAGCCAGCAGGCGGCAGAATTTTTTGCGTTTGGGGTTAATAGCTCTCATCAGTAGTATTTGATATTTCATACAAAGTTATGAAAAAATAAGTAAAATACCAAAATTGACCGCCGCCGATGGACAATTGACGACTGCTAACAGCCAATGCACATGCACAGGGGCTGTGACGGACAGATGGAGTTAAAAAAACCGCCCTTGGTGAGGCACGGCTCCTTTTCATTTACAGTTCTGAGCTGTTCAGTAAGGGACGGCAGAAACAGAATAACATGGTTAAGAGATGGGAGCAAAATCTATCATCCATTCAATGCCATATTTGTCTCTAAACATACCAAAGTAAGAACCCCAGGGGCTATCAGCAATGGGCATTTCAATTTGTCCTCCGGCTGAGAGGCCGTTAAACAATTTGTCGGCTTCTTCTTTGCTTTCTGTACTAACCGATATTTTAGACCGGTTCTCATTTTCGTTTGTTTTGCCCAAAATTTCGGGAACGTCGTTAGCCAACAAACTATTTTTACCAATGGGCAATGCAATAAGCATTATTTTGTTGGCTTCATTTTCTGCTACCGGAAATTCAGCGCTTGCAATGTCTTTGAAACGAATAATTTTTGAAAACTCTCCGCCAAATACGGATTTGTAAAATGTAAATGCTTCTTCGGCATTTCCATTAAAGTTGATGTGAGGATTAATAAGTGCCATTTTATGCTTGTTTTATAAAGTTAAAGTTGAACAACAATTTCATGTTGGGTATAGGCACTATACTTATCTAACATGGTTTTTATTTTTTCGTTCCACTCAAGTTGCTTGGCTGCATTTTTACTGTGGTCGGTTTCGGCGTCGTACAGGCTTTGGAAGTTGACCTGGTCGGACCATATTTTTTTTAGCAGCGCGTTTATTTTTTCGCCAAACTTATTTTCGGGTGTGCCTTTTAAATCTTTTAGCTGCTTTACAAACATGCGGGCAAAAATTTCGGTTATGTCAAAATGGCCCTGCTCATGTTTTAGCAGGCCCTCTGTTACTTTTGTTTCCACCTTCCAGGATTTAGCCGGGTCGAATGCGGCCATTACTTTTACGGTATATTGTTTTGCTGCTCCGGCTTCGTAATTCATTTTAATAGCGCTATAGGTATAAGCCACCAGCGAAGCACCTTTAGGCACTGGTCCTTTAAAATCCTGCCAGGCTAAAAAGGTAGTATCGCTCCAGCCAATAAAATTTGCCTGTGCCAAACTCATTGAGGCAAAAGCGTTGCATAAAAGAAAAAGCAAAGTAGTGCGCATAGAAAATTAGTGTATGTTGAATAAATATAATGACCAGATGCGTAATTGCAATAAGCGGGTAAGGTAGTCCTGTTAAGGGTGATTGGAACACCCTGAAGAACGTGGTTAATTTTTTCCGGCACGAGCGGACGCTCGCGCCAGTTTTGCTATTAACACACCCGCGAGGGGATACCCCTACAATGCAAACAGCCCCGCATATGCAGGGCTGTTGACTATTTTCTATAGACTATTTACTTCTTACAGTATCAGCATGGCATCGCCGTAGGTTGAGAATTTGTATTTTTCTTTAACGGCTACTTCGTAGGCCTTCATCATTAAATCGTAACCGCCAAAGGCAGCCGCCATAATTAAAAGGCTCGATTTAGGCATGTGGAAGTTTGTAATCATAGCATTGGCAATGCTAAAATCGTACGGCGGGTGAATGAACAGGTTCGTCCAGCCCTTGTAGGGTTTCAGGTAGTGCTCGGCCGATACAGCAGATTCAACCGCGCGCATGGTGGTAGTACCTACGGCGCATATTTTTTTGCCTTTATCTTTTGCTTCGTTAACCAGTTTTACCGCTTTATCGGGAATAATAATTTCTTCAGCATCCATTTTGTGTTTCGAAAGGTCCTCTACATCAATGGTGCGGAAGGTACCCAGGCCGGTGTGAAGTGTTACTTCGGCCAACTCTACACCTTTAATTTCGAAACGCTTTAGCAACTCGCGGCTAAAGTGCATACCGGCAGTAGGGGCCGCTACGGCGCCTTCTACACGGGCATAAACTGTTTGGTAGCGTTCTGTATCCAAAGGTTCTACGGGGCGCTTAATGTACTTAGGTAGTGGTGTTTCGCCAAGGCCGTATAACACCTTTTTAAATTTATCGTAGTCGCCATCGTATAAGAAACGGATGGTACGGCCACGGCTGGTGGTGTTATCTACTACTTCGGCAATCAAATCATCGTTTTCGCCAAAGTACAGTTTGTTGCCTACGCGTATTTTACGGGCAGGGTCTACCAACACATCCCATAAAAACTGTTTTTCGTTCAGTTCGCGCAGCAAAAACACTTCAATTTTGGCACCTGTTTTTTCCTTGGTTCCGTATAAACGGGCAGGGAAAACTTTAGTGTTGTTTAGCAAAAGCACATCGCCATCGCCAAAATACTTAAGGGCGTCGTGGAATTTTTTGTGTTCAATTTTTTTTGTCTTACGGTCAAGTACCATCAATTTACTTTCATCGCGGTTTTTGGCCGGATACATAGCAATCAATTCTTTTGGCAGGTTGAAACCGAAACTGGATAGCTTCATTTTTGTTTAAGGGTTTTGAATTTTACGGAATTCAAATTTTCAGACTTATGCTGAATTTTGAGGGCGCAAAAATAACCTTTGAAACGGAATTGCCAAGTGTTGTTTTGGGTTTGTAACATGTTTTTTACAACATGCAGGGGTGTGCCCAGGCTATCCCGGTCTCACTTCGTTCGACCACCCCTCTCCCGATGCGATGTGGCGGCTAAGGAGGGCACACACGGTGCGCGTGCGCCGGAAACAGCGTGCAACCGCAAGGGGCCGACCCATCCACCCCCTGCCTTGCGCAGAGCCGCAAGGCTTTCCCCCGCCAGCGGGGGACATTAGCGCAATTTGCAGAACAGTTTGTGCTTCCATTCCCAACAATGAAACTTAAGATGCTTTGTCCCTCTATTCCAATATTCCAACTTTCCATTCGTCCATCTACCCATTCTGCTATTAAATACTACGTTTGTACGGTGAATACCATTCTATCGGTTTTTTGGCAAAGTTTAATACTGTCGTTTGCAGAGATTAGGGCGGCCAAGTTGCGCTCCTTCCTTTCCCTTTTGGGTATATCGATAGGTATTTTATGCATTATATCGGTGCGCACGGCCGTGGGCAGCCTGGAGATGAATATACAAAGCAGCCTGGCATCGTTTGGTAACGATATACTTTATGTGCAAAAATGGCCGTGGATTTGGGCCGACGGCAATAACTACCCCTGGTGGAAATACCTGAACCGCCCCAGCAGCAACCGGCGCGAACTGGCCGAATTGCAGCAAAAGCTGAAGGGGGCCGAGGCCAGCAGCATCCTATATTTTGCGGGCGATAAAACGGTAATAGCCGGTAACAGCGTGGCCGAGGGGGTTAAGCTACTGGGAGCCAGCTACGATTACAACCGCATTAAAGAAATGGATTTTACGCAGGGCCGTTATTTTACACCTGCCGAGTCGAATAACTCGCAACCGGTGGCGCTTATTGGCGCTACGGTAGCCGAAACACTTTTTGGGCAGCGCAGCAATATTGAAGGCGAGACCATAAAAATTAAGGGCGTAAAAATGACGGTTATTGGCGTGCTTAAAAAGGAGGGGAGCGACCTGTTTGGCTTTTCGCTGGATAATAATGTGATAATCCCTTTTTCGTTTATGAGTTCGGTAGTTAATACCAACGAGGTGGGTAGCGATCCGCTATTGGCTATTATACCTAAAAAGGGCGTGCCTATGGATGAGCTGCGCTATGAAATTAAAGGGGCTATGCGCAGTATAAGAAGGCTATCGCCCAACCAGGAGGATAACTTTGCCATTAACCAGGTAAGCGTGTTTACCGAGGGTATAGCCTCTATATTTTCGATTATAAACGTGGCCGGCTTGTTTATAGGCGGCTTCTCAATTTTTGTGGGGGCTTTTGGTATAGCCAACATTATGTTTGTAGCAGTAAAGGAGCGCACCTACATAATTGGTATTAAAAAGGCTATAGGCGCTAAAAAGATTTACATACTGCTTGAGTTTTTATTAGAGGCGGTAGTGCTTTGTTTGTTTGGCGGTTTAATGGGGCTGCTGGTGGTGCTTGGCCTGTTCCAGGTATTGCAGTACCTGGTGGTGCATGTTGCGGAATCTGATTTTCAATTTCATATTACAGCCGGTAACGTAATACTGGGCATTTCTATATCGGTGTTTGTAGGCATACTGGCCGGTTTTATTCCTGCCTGGTTTGCGGCAAATATGAAGCCGGTAGATGCGATAAGGAGTTAGGATTTAGTTAGGACAGTAGTGTGCCATCCACCCCCTGCCCGACCAAGGCGTCGGGCTACCCCCGCCGGCGGGGGACATTAGCGCTAGTTTATAAAAATTAGTGCTTCAATAATTGGCTATTTCTATACGATTGCCTGCTAAAAGTTGCTTTGCACTATTTCTAAAAAAATGGTGTCGGTAAGGGGTTTAATGCGAAAACCTTTAATTAAGTCGGCAAAGTCTTCCATGGCGTGTTTGTAATCATCGGGGTTAAGCGAACCGGTAAGCATAAAAATTTTCATTTTGCTTTTGCTGTTATAGGGGTCGGGTAATTCGCGCAGTTTGGCTAATAGTTCAAAGCCATTCATAGCCGGCATATTAATATCTAAAAACACCAGGTCGGGCACGGCATACTGCGTGCTGTTTTGTTGGGCAAAAGCATTTCGAAAATATTCGAGCGCTTTGCGGCTGCTGGTAATATTTATAAGGCGGTGCGTAATTTCGGCCTTCATTATCACTATTTCGTGAAACTCGTTATCCGCATCATTGTCATCTATCAGTAGTATAAGGTCAAGCTTTTTCATAGGCCCGCGTATTTAGGTTTTAGGAAATGTAAAGTAGAAGGTACTACCCTCGCCGGGTTTGCTTTCTACCCATATTGAGCCGCCAAACAACTCAACTATTTTTTTGCAGGTGGCCAGGCCAATGCCGGTGCCCGAATATTCTTTTTCGCTGTGCAGCCGCTGAAAAATGATAAATATTTTATCGTTAAACTCAGGGTCTATACCAATGCCGTTATCTTTTACAGCAAACAGCCAGTCGTTATTTTTTTGTTTTTCGGCGCGCACTTCTATTTGTGGTGGTATACCTGCCTTGCTGTATTTTATGGCGTTGTTAATAAGGTTTTGCAGCAATAGTTTTATTTCGGTTTTGCCGGTGTGTAGCGTGGGTAAGCCGGTGGTTGTAATTTGGGTATTGGTTTCTTTAATCAGCAAATCCATATCTAAAAGCAGCTCGCTCATTACCTCATTCAGGTTTACCGGTTCCAGCACCTGCTGCTTACCCAGGCGCGAAAACAGTAGCATATCGCGTATCAACCTTTTCATTCGCTCGGCGGCAGTAACCACATATTGCATATACTTTTTAGAGGTGGCATCCAGGTGTTCCTTCTGCCGTTCCTCTAACAGGGTGGTAAAGTTGGTAATGGTGCGGAGGGGCTCCTGCAAATCGTGCGAGGCTACATATGCAAACTGCTCCAGGTTGTTGTTGCTCTGCTCCAGCTTGCGGGCATAATCTTTTAAATCTTTGCTCGCTTTTTTGCGTGCGGTGGCATCGCTTAAAAAACCTATGAACAATTGCTGCCCCTTAACAGTAGTAGCAGATATGCTTAGCTGCACATCAAACTCCTCACCGGTTTTTTTAAGGGCTGTCATTTCAATGGTGCGGTTCAACACAGGGCCATTGCCGGTTTCAAAGTAACGCTTTAAACCACGCTGATGCGCCACCCGGTGCTGGTGGGGTATAATGGTTTCGTGCAAATGCTTGCCCAGTACTTCGCTTAATTGCCAGCCAAACATTTCTTCGGCCTTAGGGTTCCACCGCTCTACACGTCCGGTTTTATCAATTACAATTACGGCATCGGGTGCGTTTTTAAATATAGTTTGAATTTGCTCTTCGCTGCCGCCTAAATCTTCGGCCATTTGGTTGAACGATTGGGCCAGAACCCCAATTTCATCCCCGGAATAAATAGCGGCCCTTGCCTTAAAATCGCCTTTGCCCACCAGGCGCGATGCCCGTAATATTTCATCCAGCCCCTTTTGTATTTGCCGGCTTACAGATATGGTAAGCAAAAGCCCGCTTATTTCAACTGTAAGTGCAACGGCAAACAGCAGTTTTAAAACGAGGTTTTCTAACCAGCGGCTACCCTCGCCCAGTGTAAACGAAAAATCATCTTCAAGCACCGTAAGCTTTTCGTTTACGTCATCTAACTGTTGTAATAGCAGGTCTATTTTTTTGGCCGAGGGGTTAGGCGAGTTTACCTCTTTGTGTATTTCTTCGCCCAAAGGAATTAATGGCCTTATCATTTCATCTGCCGCACCCCAAATGTTGATAGCCTTCTCGATGTAATAAATTTTGTAAAAGCGTGTAAATAGTTTAATCATTCCGTCTACATCATCCGGATGGTTGCGGCCCTCTATAAACCCCTGGCGGGCAATGGCCATATCAGGTTTAGCCTTAGGTAGTTCCATACGCGTTTTATGATCCCCCAATGGCACCTGCATAAACTGTTGGAAAAGAATGTAATCGTGTTCATTCCGCTGTAGGCCATATTTGCGTAGGTGATAAGCTGCATCTTTTTGGCCTTTACTCCATAAACCTTCGGCACCTACAAAAGCCCTTACAGAGGAGAGAGTACTAACGGCAAACCAAAGTGTAATTAATTCGAAGGCTATAAGCACAGCCATTATACCTACCGCAAAATATAATTTGCGGGCAATTGAAATGTTTTTATACCAACCGGTAAAGGACACATTTGCCATAGGCGCCTGTTAAGGTTTATTTATCTGCAATGGCAGTTACCATAGCAGCAGTTAATGGTTTTATCCTATAACCCTTTACTAAAGCTGCGTATTGTTTGTTTTGTAATACTCTATCCATTTCCGGATTGTAGCTGCCGCTAAGCAAGTAAATGGCCGGAAATTCATTCGGTTCAATATTTTTTTGTGTCAACAGGTCATTGATTTTTCCAATCAGTTCAAATCCATTTATACGGGGCATCATAGCATCTAAAAAAATAAGGTCGGGTAAATCGGATGTACTGTGCTCTAAAAATGACAGAGCGGCCTCGGCGCTGGTAATTGTTGTTACGTTGCGCGCAAGGCCGCTCTGTTTTATTGCGATCTCATGAAACTCATTGTCCTCATCGCTATCGTCAACCAATAAGATATGTAATAGTTTTTCAGGCATATATTTACTTGACCGGTTGTATGCATGAAGATAGGCAACACAAAAGCAATTGCCAACTATTTTTCATATAACTTTTATTTTCTAATAATAGAAATGCAAGAACGCTAAGGGGGTTATTTATTTTTAAAGAAAGACCCCAACACAGCTCCATAAATCATACCCGCCAGGCAGTTGCCAAAAACCATTAACGCCATCCCTTCTTTTTGGTCCCAGGTTAAAAAGCCGGTAAGGTTAATTAGCGTAAAAGTTATTTGCGACATTACAAATACGATAATACCATAAAGCATACCGCGGAATGTATCATTTATAACAGGTAACGTGTGGTTAAAAAATTGCACATAAATAAAGGCCATTATAATACCTATTACAAAGTGCAAGGTCCAGCCTAAAGCCTGGCTATCGCCCATAAAGGAACCCAGCAATTCGCCGGCATTCATATCGCTCAGGCCAATGTATGGGGCAATTAACATAAAGGCTGTCATTACTGCTGTGGCACCTACGCCGGCTAATAACACTTTAATGGGTTTAAGAGCCTCGTATTTTTTCGATAGAATTATATCAGTTGTTCTGGTCATAAAATTTAGATTTAGTTAAACTATATGTTCAAACTTGTTGCCAATAAACAGAAAAGGCTGTCTTGCGACAGCCTTCCCCATTTTTGCTATTAAATTCCCCAATTAGATTTTGGTGAATTTTTTAACTACGCTTGTTTTGTTGTTGTAGATGCGGATAAAGTAGTTGCCGTTAAATAAGTTACTTACCGGTATTGTTAAATCGGTATTAGTTAAGCGATAAGTAGCTACTGTTTGACCAATCATGTTTGTAACATCTACATTCATTACATCGGTAGATGTGCCTACATTCTTCAATAACAGGTTGGTTGATGCCGGGTTAGGGTAAACTTCAAACTGAATATCTTTAGCAATTTCAGTTACTGCAGTAGTTGTGTTTTGATCGAACACTGCAAACGGGCTAAGCGAAGTAATGTTGTTGCGAGTAATGGTGAAAGTGCCGCTGCCCGAAGCTGTTGCCGCTACTGCAGTGCTTGCATCCCAGCTGCCGTTGGTGTAGTGTGAAATGTAAGCTGCTGAACGGTTAAAGCCATTTACTTCCATATTGGTTGACCAAGTTACACCCAGGTTTAAGTTTAAGTTGCTGGTAATATCTGAGCTAACAAAATAAGTAGCATCTACCACTGATTCAGTAGTAGAAATATCTGAACCTGTAGTTCCGTTTGCCATTACATTGCTTGCTACTGCTACATCAACACCACCACTTGCCGAACCAGAGTTAAGCTGAACGGTAGTAGGAGTGTAGTTAGATGAAGTGCCTACATGGAAAGTAGTTGCTGTTGAGTTACCTGCAGTTAACTGTAAACCAAGGTGGCCGTTAGCCCCTGTAATTACATACGAAGATGAGCTTGCTCCGGTGATAGAACCGCCTGTAGCAATTTCTAAACCGTTGCCGTTGGTAGTAATAGTTCCGCTGGTAAAGTTAAGTGTGCCATTTACAGTAAGGTCTGAACCTAACGATAATGAATGGCCGCTGCCTGTGCCCACGTTAAAGTTGCCTACGGTTGAACCGGTTGAAGCAAAGCTTAGCGAAGTATTAGAAGTTGTGTTAATAGTAAGGTTAGAGCCCGATGTTGAAGATATATTGCCTGAACCCGAACCAGCTACGCTGCCGGTAACAGTTAAATCCTTATTGTTTAGAACAAGAGAACCGCTTTGCAGGTTAAGTGTACCTGTGATAGTTAAATCGCTGTTTAAGGTAGAGCTACCACTATTGCCGTTGTTTACAGTTAAGTTACCCAGAACACCGCCCATGATGTTGATACCTGTAGAGCTTCCGCCGGTTGCATTGATAACCAGGCTTGAACTGCCGTTAGCAGTTAAACTACCGCTACCGGTAATGCTGCCACCAGTGCCAATAGTTAACGATTGATTGTTGAAGTTAAGTGTGCTTCCGCTACCCACGTTTAATGTGCCATTAACAGTAAGGTTTGATGCAAGCGATACGGAGTTGCCGCTACCTACATTAACAGTAAAGTTATTTAAAGTTTGTCCGCCGGTTGCAAAATTAAGACCGCCCGAAACACCACCAGTAGTGTTTATGGTAAGATTAGAAGAAGAGCTTCCGCTTAACGAACCAGAGCCGCTAACGCCGCCATTAAGGGTTAAGCTACCACCTGTAAAGTTTAGGGTTCCGCTGTTAAGCGATAAGGTGCCGTCTACAGCAACTGTTCCGCTTATTTGTGCGCTACTACCGCTACCGGTGTTTACTGTAAGGTTATTAAGCACATTACCGCTGCCGCTAAAGTTAATAGTGCCGGTAGTACCTGCTGTTGAATTAATAACAAGGTTAGAACCCGAAGTGGAAGTAACCGAACCTGAACCGCTGGCTGCTACGCTGCCGGTAGTTGCAATGGTAAGGTCGTTACCATTAAGTGCTAAAGTGCCGCTTTGTAAAGTTAGGGTGCCGCTGATAGTTAAATCGCTGTTTAGGGTAGTGTTGTTGCCACTGCCTGTGTTAACAGTAAGGTTGCCCAATACACCACCTGTAATATCAATGCTGGTAGCATTGCTGCCGGTTGAATTGATAACGAGGCTTGAACCTGCATTAGCAGTTAATGAACCGCTGCCTGTAATGCTGCTACCTGTACCCAGTGTAAGTGTTTGGTTGTTAAAGTTAAGCCCACTACCTCCGTTTAGGTTAAGCGTGCCACCTACTGTAAGGTTAGACCCCAGAGTAACCGAATTGCCGCTGCCGGTGTTGATGGTAAAGTTGTTTACCGCCTGTCCGCCGCTTGCAAAATTAAGTGAGCCAGAAAGTCCACCTGAAGTATTTACCGTAAGATTAGAAGAAGAGTTGCCGCTTAGTGAACCAGAACCGGTAACTGCACCATTGATGGTAAGGCTGCTACCGCTAAAGTTTAACGTTCCGCTGCTAAGGGCAAGAGTGCCGTTAACTGTAAGGCTACCACCTATGTTGGCACTGGTGCCGCTGCCCGTAGTTACCGTAAAGTTATTTACTGCGCTGTTATTGCCGCTAAAATTAAGCGAACCAGTAGTGCCACCGGTTGATGCAATTGATATATTAGATGATGAAGTTGATGAAATGGTTCCGCTGCCGCTTGCTGCTATATTACCGCTACCGGTAATGGTAAGGTCGTTACCATTCAGGTCAAGTGTTCCGCTGGTAAGTGTAAGGGTGCCATCTACAGTAAGGTCTGAGCTCAGATTGAGGCTGTTGCCCGATGCTACATCTACTGTAATGTTGTTAAGTCCGTTTCCACCAAGTTCCAGGCCAGTACTTGTTGCACCGCTGGTGTAGCTTACATTGTAAGTGCTGCCTAAGTTAAGTGAACCACCATTCATAGTTAAAAGGCCTCCGCCAATTACTACAGTTCCATTGTTGCCAAGAGCTACTGTGCTGCCCGAGCCAAGCGTAACCGTTCCGCTCATTAGGCTGAGGGTTTGGTTAGCAGTAACATCGGCTAACAGATTTAACGTTAAAATAGCGCTGCTAACTGAATTGGCAGTTGCTGAGCCTGTAAAGGTAAATGCACTTCCGGTATTCAATACCAGGCTACCGGTATTAATAGTACCTGCGCCGGAAATAGTACCAAGCGTGTTGGCTGTAATTGATAAGTTAGATGCAGAAGTTAATGTTCCTTCAACATCTAATGAGCCTAATAATCCACCTACACTAACGTTGTTATCCATGGTAACGGTAACGCCACTGTTAATTATTATCTGGTCTGCATTAATGTTTGGCGAAGGAGCTGTGCCGCCTGCCCAGGTGGCAGATGCGCTCCAGGTGCCTGAGGTGATAGCGGTAAACGTTGCCGCAAATGCCGAAGCACCCGATAGCATAACAGCTATGAGCGCTAAACTTGCTTTTTTTAAGAGTAAATTTTCTGCTTTCATAAATTTGATTTTGTTTGAACTGATTGTTTAAGAGATATAAAATTCGTACTGCACTAATCCGCGCTGTCTATAAATTTTAAGGCCGTGGCCAATCACCTTCATGGGTGGGGCACATCCACCCACTTTGCAGGCAGGCTGTACATTTTTCGCCCCGATATTTCCCCGTTCCTTTGCACATTCCACACTGTCTTAAACCCTGGCCGCACCAGTAGCAACGCTCTCTGGTAGTGTTAATTATAAGGGCCAGCTGTAGGTTGTAGGTAGCTTTCTTTTTCATGGTGTAGTGTGTTTTATTATTACTTGCTTACTAATTTTGTTCCAATTAAATCGCGTATATCGGTTATAGGGTTGCTCCATTTCACCTTAAACTCTGTTTTAAGGCCTGCTGTATTATTTAAAGGGAACTGGATGCCCAGTTTATTTCCTATTTCGTGTGTGTATCCGGGGCTTAAAGTACACTCTGCCATAAGGGCTGTAAGGCCGCCACGCACGCAAATGAAATTGTAGGAAATAAAATCCTGGGTAAACGCGTGGTTATCTTCCACTAAATGAGCCAGCACCTGTACATCATTTTTAAACGCTACAACCTTTCGCTTATTAAGTCCTAACGTTTCAATACAGGCATCAATGCCGCTGCAAAACTTTTTAGCCTGTGCTAAAAGTTCAATTGTGTCTTTTTGATTTATATCAGCCATAACACAGATTTTAAAGAACCGATACCGGTTGTTAATTAATTAATGTTTAAACATATACACCGGTTGCTCCGGTTAACTAATGTGGGATAGATAGGGAGGTGCAAAAAAAATGCCACCGAGATTAACCGGTGGCATTTTATAAATTGAAGTGTTAATTAGGGCGTTATTTGAGTTCTTTGAGCGAAATAGGAGTTACCCCCACTTTTTTGCAAACGGCGGCAGCCCCTTTGTTTGAAAGTTGGGCAACTTCTTTTAAAGGCATTTTTTGCGCAAAAGCAAGGGCCGCTATACTTATAGCCGTATCGCCCGCGCCTGATACATCGGCTGCTTTTATTGCTTTGGCCGGTACTATAAAAGAACTTCCATCGCGCGTAAAGCAAAATATACCACTGCTGCCCAGGGTTACCATTAAATTTTTAAACCGGTTTTTGCGGCGTAATTCTTCGGCACCGCTGCGCAGGCTATCGATGCTTTTAGAGTTTATACGATAGCCAATAGCCTCGGAAAACTCGCGCAGGTTTGGTTTAAACAAATCAATAGCCTGGTAATCGAAAAAGTTTCTCTCTTTAGGGTCTACCGCAACCAGTATTTCATTTTTAGTGGCCAGCAGTAATATTTGCTTTATAAAATACTTGGTAAGCACACCCTTGTTGTAATCCTGTATTACAATAATATCGGGCTTCTCGTTTGCCAGAATCTTTTTAAATTCTTTTATAAGCAGGGTTTCCTGTGCTTCATTTACATCTTCCACCTCTTCTTCATCAAAACGCACTACCTGTTTGTCTTCATCAAACACGCGCGTTTTAAGTGTGGTAACCCTGTTTTTGTTTTGCAGTACGTGGTTGGTTTTAACACCTGCATCGTGCAGCATTTTTATCAGCGAGTTGCCCGTAACGTCGCGCCCAACCATAGATAGTAAAATAGGCTTTGCGCCCAGCTTACAAATATTTAAGGCCACATTGGCGGCACCGCCCGGCCGCGATTCTTTACCCGATATTTCTACTACAGGCACAGGTGCTTCTGGAGAAATTCGGTTTACCTCGCCAAACAGGTAGTAATCGACCATTACATCGCCTATGATTAGTACTGAGAGGTCGGAGAAGTTAAGTTTTGCAGACATGGGCGTAGAAAAAAATGATGTAAAGGTGAATTGTTAAAGGTGTGAGAACTTAAACCAGTTTCTCGAAGGATGCTTTAATGCGTTTGCAGGCCTCGGTCAACTTATCTTCGCTGGTAGCGTAGCTCATACGCAGGCAGTTTTTATCGCCAAAGCTTTCGCCGCTTACCAGTGCAATTTTACCTTCCTGTAGCAGGAACAGAGAAATGTCTTCCGGGGTGTTAAGTGCCGTGCCGTTAAACGTTTTACCAAAGTATGCGCTTACATCAAAAAAGAAATAAAAGGCACCTTCGGGTAAGTTTACTTTAAGGCCCGGTACTTCTTTAAGGGCCGCATATACCAGGTCGCGGCGTTTTTTGAACTCCTTCACCATTTCAACGGTAGGCGTTTGGTCGCCCAACAAAGCTGCCTCGCCGGCCTTTTGGCTTATAGAGCAAGGGGCAGAGGTAAACTGGCCCTGCATTTTATCGCAGGCCTTGGCAATCCATGTAGGGGCACCTATGTAGCCCAAGCGCCAGCCGGTCATTGCAAAGCCTTTGCTAAAACCATTAACGGTAATTACCTGTTCCTTAATATCGGCAAACTCGGCAAGGCTGGTATGCTTATGGCCGGTAAAGTTTATGTACTCGTAAATTTCGTCGCAAAGCACAAACACGTTCGGGTGCTTTTTAAGTACGTTGGCAATAGCTTCCAGTTCGGCCTTAGAAAACACCGAGCCGGTAGGGTTGCAGGGCGATGAGAAGATAATCAGTTTTGTTTTATCGGTAATGTATTGTTCCAATAAAGCGGCTGTAACTTTAAAGTTCGATTCAATGGTGGTTGGTATTTCAATACACCTCCCTTCAGCTAATTCGGCAATAGCGGCGTAGCTAACCCAATAAGGAGCCGGCAGTAATACTTCTTCGCCGGGATTTATTAAGCTTAAAACCACGTTAGCAATCGATTGCTTGGCACCTGTAGACACCACAATCTGGTCAATGGTATAATCCAGATTATTATCGCGCTTAAATTTTTGCACTATAGCTTTACGCAGCTCGGCATAACCCGGAACCGGGGTATATTTGGTATAGCCCTGGTCAATCGCTGTTTTAGCTGCCTCTTTTATGTATTGCGGGGTATCAAAATCTGGTTCGCCCAGGCTAAGGTCAATAATATCGTGGCCCTGAGCCTTCAGTTCGCGGCTCATTTTGCTCATTTTGATAGTTGCAGATTCCTGCATGTTGTTAATACGGTCGGAGAGGTGGTTCATAGTGGCGGTAGCTTGCGACATTTTTAGAATAGTTATAGGTTGTAAACGGGGTTCTGTTTCGGGCGCGAAAATAATGCAGCGCAGAAATTACGCCTTAAAAAGTTTTTATTAAATAATCAACAATCATTCTGTAATGCCCCAGGCAAAATTTTGGGCGTTGCTTTCGTCGAATAAGTGAGGGTAGTGCACCTTTAGTTCGGCTACGAATAAATCGAATGGAAAATCATCAAACTGCCCGTATTCATGCAGGTAATTCATGTATTTTTTGCCTCCGTTGTATTCCTGGAAAATGGAATCGTGCTGGCCATCAAAATCGAGGGCGTTGGTGCCAAATTTTTCGCAAAGACTTTTATTGAAGGCAGGGGTGCATTTAATCCATCGGTTATCCAACCAAAACTCATTGTAGCCGTGAAAAACGAACTTGTCGGTCCTTAGCATATCAACAAACTTTTTGGTGCTTAAGTGATTTTGCACAATAGAAAAGCCAAGGCGCGAAGGAATACCCCATACACGGCCCACGGCGCAAAGCAGCAACGATTTTTCGATGCAATAGCCCGTGCCCCGCTCTAACGTTTTAGAGGCCGAAATTTCTTCGGGCACTAAAATAAGGTTGTATGGGTTGTACAAAATTTCGTCGCGTACAGCCAGGTATAAATCAACTACCTTTTGCTGGTCGGTTTTAGCAGCACTTGTTTTGGCATGCGCATATTCTATCACTTTCGGGTTGTCGGAATCAATAAACTGCGTAGGACGCAGGTAAATTTCAAAATTGTTATTCACAGCAAGCATTATTTACATTTTCTTTTGGCAGCACTCTTTCTTTTCGCCTTCGCACTTTTTAGTGCACTGGGCTTCGGTTTTTTGGGCGCAGCAGGGTTTTCCGGCGGCGTGGCACATGGTCATACATTCCTCTTTGCTTACTATGCAACGGCCCCGCTGCGCGCGCATAGCCTCGCAGGCTTCTTTGCCCATCATTTTTTCGCACATAGCAGGTTCCATTACCACGCTATCGCCTTCCATTTTACAACCGCTCATACTCATGCTGCTATCCATGCTGCAATGGCCCATACCATCGTTCATAATAGTCACCCGTTTTTCCATGTGGCATTGGGGTTTATTGCCGCAGTGCCCGCCTCCGCAATGGCGCAGTGCTTTAAAGCCTGCAAAACCAACCGATGCCAGAGCCAATACAATCACCAGCCAGGCTAAAATTTCGAAAGCACCGCTTAAAAACTCGCGTTTTACTTTTACTAACAGGTAAACGCCTGCCGCAAGGGCTAAAACAGATAAGGGGATTGCAACCATGGGTATTATTTTTGTGCAAATATACCACAAATGCGGGTATAGTTGTATTGTCTTGGGGTCGCACTATTTACCACCCCGTCAACCTTCGGTTGACACCCCTCCTTGAAATCGCCGCGCGGTAGCGCGGCAAGTAGGGGAACTTAAAAAATACAGATTTGCGATTACATTCGCCTCCGTTTTTTAACCCCTTAACAATAGTTATGCTAAACCTGGAAGAAGAGAAGGCAAAATTTCGTTTTAAAATGAAACTGGATATACGCTGGAGCGATATGGACGAAATGCGCCATGTAAACAATGCTGTATATTTAACCTACTTTGAGCAGGCCCGGGTTTATTATTTTAACGAGGCCTGCCAGTGGAACTGGAAAGAAATTGGCGCGATTTTGGCGAATGCACATGTAGATTATATAAGACCGGTGGTTTTTCCAAACCCTACAACTGTATACGTGCGCACAAGCAAATTAGGAAACAAAAGTTTTGAGGTTCACTATCTTATTACAAGTGTTGTAAACGGGGTGGAAGAGTTGACTACCACGGGGCATTCAACAATGGTAATGTTTGATTATAAAACGAATAAAAGCGTTGCTATACCCGAACACTTACGCGAGCGCATTTATAATTACGAAACAATAAAACCTTAGCCGGTGCTACTGCGAATAAACCCCAATAACATTGACGACCGCATGATTTTTCAGGTGGTAAACTGTTTAAAGAACGGCGGTGTAATTATTTACCCTACCGATACCGTTTATACCCTGGGCTGCGATTTAACGCACCGCGATGCATACGAGAAGGTTTGTAAGCTGAAAGAAATTAAAAGCAATAAAGCGAACTTTAGTATAGTATGTTACGACCTTAGCCATATTACCGATTTTACTATGAGCGTGCCTACGCCGGTTTACAAAATGATGAAAAGATGTTTGCCCGGCCCTTATACCTTTATTTTAAATGGCAACCATAACCTAACTAAAATATACGGCTACAATAAGAAAACGGTAGGTATACGCGTGCCCGATAATACTATAGCCCGCGCTATTGTAGATGCGCTGGGTGCGCCTATTCTTTCAGCATCTATAAAGAATGAGGATACCGTGCTGGAATATATTACCGACCCTGAGGCACTATACGAGATTTACGAAAATGTGGTAGATATTGTAATTGACGGCGGCCCCGGCGGCTTAAAGGCCTCTACGGTAATTGACTATACCGGTGCGGAGCCATTGCTGGTGCGCGAAGGTGCCGGTACGTTTCCGGTGTAATAACCAGACTTCCGAAGTTTTTTTTCGATTGAGTGTAATTTTTAGGATTTGATAATGACCTTTTTGAAATAAAGAAATTTCGGAAGTATTTAATTAAAGAAAGTAAAACCATACTATGAAACACATGCTCATTCTGCTTACAGCTTTTGTAATGTTAAGCTTTACTGCAAAAAATATTGTTTATAAAGCTGATACCAAATCCAGCACGGTAGAGTGGCTGGGTAAGAAAACCACCGGCCAGCATACCGGAACTATTGCCCTGCAAAGTGGCGAACTGAGTTTTGACCGCACCATACCGGTAACCGGCGAGTTTGTGCTGGATATGAAATCGATAGCGGTGACGGATATTAAAGACCCTGAAAAGAATAAGGATTTTGCGGACCATTTGAAAAATGACGACTTCTTTTCGGTTGATAAATTCCCTACATCAACAATTAGAATAACCAAGTTTAGCACCGATGCGGTTGGTAAGGGCATTTATAAAGCAACTGCCGACCTCACTATTAAAGGCATTACCAACCAAATTGAGTTTCCGTGTAAAATTGAAGTGGCTGGCGCCAAGGCAGATGCTACCGCCAACATAACCATAGACCGTACTAAATGGAACATTACCTACAAATCGAAAACTATAATGGGCGCAATGGCCGATAAGTTTATTTACGATGATATTGTGTTTACGGTTAAGCTGGCGCTGAAGAAGTAAGCTTCGACTCCGCCCAGGCTGTCATCGTCTTTTTACATTTTAAGTTTGAGCCGATACGATCTCCTATATTATTGGGTTTTGTAAAACCGCAGGGTTTAAATATCTTCGGTGTACCCTACATTGAAAAAGCTATTCCTCATATTAATTGTCTTTTTCACGCTTCAGCATTTATCTGCTCAAAATACCTTTAGGGCTATAGTAAAAAGCATTGCAGAAGAAGACGGAGAAGCTGAACCGCTTATAGGTGCAATTGGGCATGTGGCCGATACTACGCTTTCGGGCGTTGCAGATTCGACAGGGCTGTTAATTATAGAAGGTATACCTAATGGTGAGTACCTGATAGAAATAAGCTATACCGGTTATTTTAGAAAGAAGGTAAAAGTAAAGTTCCCTCTGCCGGTTAATTCATTACCCATAGAATTAGAGATGCAATCGCAGGCAGAAGAGCTGGAGGAGATAATTGTAACTTCTACCCGAAATTACCAAAAACCCGAATATCTGCCCACGCGTGTAGAAGTGATTACCGAAGAGGATGTTGAAGAACGCTCGCACGATAAGCCATCGGATGTAAGCCACGTATTGCGCGAGCAGCCGGGTGTGCAGGTGCAGCGTACATCGGCTACTGCCGGCACTATGGGTATAAGATTACAGGGTTTAAACAGCCGGTATACGCAAATACTTAAAGATGGCTTTCCTGTTTTTGGTGGGTTTAGTAATGTTATAGGTATTACACAAATTCCGCCGTTGGATTTGCGGCAGGTAGAAATTATAAAAGGGCCCGCCAGTACCCTCTATGGCGGCGATGCTATTGCGGGCGTAATTAACCTGGTAAGTAAAACCCCCACTGAGGCACCGGTGTACGATTTGATGTTTAACGGTGAAACGGCTAATGCTTACGATGCGGGCTTATATGCCAGCCAAAAGATAAAGTGGTTTGCTTTTTCGTTAATGGGGGCTTACCGTTTTCAGTTTGCTAAAGATTGGAATAACGACCATTTTACCGAAACGCCCAAGCTGCAACGATATGGCGTTTCGCCCCAATTGTTTTTCGATTTATCGAAGCATGCAAAACTGAATATTGGGGGCAACTATACGCATGAGTACCGACTAGGAGGCACCACCGAGTATATAGTAGGCAAAGCAGATACTACTTACAGTTATTTTGAAAGAAATACCTCCGACCATATCTCTACCAACTTTAAATTTGAATACGATTTTGAAAAGGCAGGAAAGCTTACCGCCAAAAATGCATTTAACTTTTTCGACCGCGACTTGAAAATTCCCTATTACTTTTTTAAAGGTAAGCAGCTGGCCTCGGCATCTGAATTAAACTACCGGTTTATTTATAAAAAGCACGATGTGGTAATAGGGATTGATTATCGCACCGATAAATTTACCGAAGGGGCCGATTCGGCTGTTAATGCCAGAAGCTATAACTACCAAACCGTAGGTGGTTTTGTGCAGTACATTTTCAACTTTAGCGATAGAACAACTTTAGAGGGTGGCTTTAGAATAGACTATAACAACGTTTATAAAGTATACCCGCTGCCACATATTGCCATCCGCCAAAAATGGAATGAGATTTTTAGTACGCGTTTTAATATTGGTATGGGCTATAAATTGCCTACTATTTTTCAGGATGAAAGCGAACAAACAAGATTTGTGCAGGTGCAGGGCATCTCTACTGCGGTAAAACCCGAAATATCGCTGGGAGGAACTATTGATTTGAAAATTAAACTGCCCAACTTTAACGGGCTGCAGGTAACTATTAGCCAGCTGTATTTTTTAACGCAAATTTTCAGGCCGCTGGTGGTTAAAGAAGCTATTGATAGCACAGTATCTATGCTCGACCCGGTACAAACCAGTTATATAAACGCTAACGGTTACCGGCGCAGTGGCGGTGTGGAGACCGGTGTTACATTTGCTTACCGTTGGATAAGTGCTTCGGTGGTTTACACTTACACGGATAATAACCAGCGAATAAACGGGGTAAGGAGTATAGCGCCGCTTACCTCTAAACACATCGTTTCTTTTTTGGCAGGATACGAAATCAAAAATTTTTCAATTGGCCTGGATGTATATTACTACAGCCCGGTTAAGCTAAGCGATGGTCGTGTAGGCCGCCATATTTGGGAAGTGGGGGTTAATGCACAATATTCGTTTAAATACATTTTGCTTTTTGCCAACTTTGAAAACATAGCCGACATACGTCAAACCTCTTTCAGCCCTGTGGTGTATCCTAATCCCACTTATGCGCACCCACGCTTTTCTGAAATTTATGCACCGCTGGAGGGGCGCTTGTTCAACATAGGCTTTAAACTGCGTTTAGGTGCTTTTGCTAAAAAGAGCAAAGGGAATGATAATGGTGTTGAGCGCTTAAAGAGAAAGGACGACTAACTTTTTCGTTTAAGTTTTTTTGCCATCACAATAGAATGCTTCAATGAGTTTATATTTTTCCAATCGCTGTGCGCTACTATAATAAACTTCGGGTCTTTGCATTTTTGTTGCACTCTTTTTAAGGTTGCTTCATATTCGTTTACGTTGCCATCGTTTAAGTAGCCCAAATTTTTGTCGTGGGCGCCTTTTATTAAGCAGCCACCGTAAAGTATTTTTTCTTTTTCGAACCAAATTACGATGTTGTCCTCGGTGTGTCCTTGCCCCGGGTAATACGTCTCGAAAGAATATTGCCCCAGGTTAAAGATGGTATCATTTACCATTAAAAACTCAGCCCTTTTTTGATTATGATTTTTACTCAGTTGATCGGTTAATACTGTTGTGTAGGTTTTAATTCCTTTTTGTTTGTAGTATTCCAGCCCGGCAGTTTTATCGGGATGCCAATGCGTTGCAAAGCACATTACTACACTTTTATTATGCTTTAATTTTATACTATCCAGCAATGGTTGAAATTGTGTTGTATCCCAGGGTGTATCGAACATAACAACCCCGGCGTTTGTAATCAGATACATGCCATTGGCGGGCACCTGGCTTTCTTTGTATGTATTGTAAGTTGTGTATATGTAAAAGTCGCCGGTTAAGTGCGCAATTTTAAGTTTTGCATTTTCTTTTTGGCCCCAGGCCAAATGCAGCGAAAAAACAGAAACTACAATTAAAATGAGGGTGCGCATTATTTTACCTTTTAGGTTGACCTAAAGGTAAAATTATTGAATTTATTAAAAGTAATATGTAGGCGTGGTAGGTGGAAGATAGACAACAGTATTCTAATCGGCGTAAACTATAATTCGGTTCCAAACCGATTTTCTCGATTTGCCCAGGGTACCATCTACCTTAATGTAAACCGGTGTGGGGTTTTTAATTTTTTTAAGCTCGTGTATGGCATCCATGCTCAATGTATCGCTATTGCTAAAATACTGCTTGCCTTCGCGCTCCATTAATGAGATGGTTACATTGGTAACTTTTAGCGAATTCATGGTAGATTCATTATCGTACATACTAACCCGTGGACGGTTTACAAACAAATCTTTAGGGTAAGGTTTATTACGCTCCATCAGCACATGGTCGTTTAATTTTATCAGGTTGTTTTTGGGGTTACTGATAATTGGAAACATTTTTTCGGGCACTTTAATTATAAAGCGCTTTTGAAAAAGCATAATACGCGAGCCGCCAATGCTGGTTACTATTACGCGTAGTATAGCGGTATCATAATCGCCATACTTGGTGCTGTTGGGTTTTATTACGAGCACGCTATCGTTTTGTGTGGCCAAACCTTTCTCAAATAAAAACTGCGATATTTTATATTCGGGCGATACGCGTATTTTAAATTCGTATTCCTTGCCGTTATCCAGCGTATCGGTTTTGGGCTTAAGCCAAATTTCGCTACGGTTGGTTAACGGAATAAATATTTCCGCGTTTATTTTCTGGCTAAAAACATTTTGCCGAAAACAAAAGAAGCTTAACAGTAAGATGGCTTTAACAAAAGCTCTCATGGGCGGTATTCTATCTTCTTTAACGGAAGATAAAGAAATTGGTTGGATGATATAACAAATTAAAGCTTGTGTTTTTAAGCCCAGGGGTTTAAAAGGCTAATAATCATTGCTATTTACAGTATATAGCCCAGCTACGCACATATACAAGTTTATAGCTGTTATCTTTTTGGCGCTGGTAGAATTTAAGCTTTGCCTGTCCGCCGGAGCCTATGGTTGTAGTTGCCCAAAACGTAATTTGGGTTGTATTGGCTTTTCGTTTTAAATTATAAACGCCAATAGAATCGTAATAGGGCGCTATCGGTTCAAGATTAATAAACAGGCCATTACAAATAGTATCGTGGCCCGGGTCGAGGTTTAAATCAAAAAGCCTTTCTACTGCGGTGCGCTTTACTACGGCCTTCTTTTTTACATTAAACGTTTCCTCGGGCACCTGTGCATAGCCCCATAGCCACCAAAAACAAAGGCAAAAGGTTATAGCTTTTCTCATTGGGTTATAAATATGCGATAAGGGCCGGCATACATATTATCCGGTGATGAATTAACGGCAGAATATTGAATGTCTTTAAAAAGCAGACTGGAGCCTGGTTGTACTTTAGTAAAAGCATTTTTCATTTCGGTAGTTAAATAGGCATTGGATGAACTTAGCGTTTCTGTTTTGCCATTTGACGTAATTGCTATTTTAAATGAAATTACTTTGTGCTCCCTGTTATCATTCGAAAACTGGTAGGCTTGCAGCATAATTCCTTCGCTTACTATATTTTTAGAAACCGAATCGCCATCCTGCAAAGGGTTTTGCCATAAGGATATATAAACAGGCGATTGGTTCGCTCTGCCGGGTGCTCTGTCAAATTCCTTTTCAGCTATAATAGTGAACCGCTTGCTGTATGCAACCGACATACCTTTTCTGTAAAACAGTTCCAGCAAAAAGTTTTTTGCCAGCGTGAGTTTATCTTTTATATGAATACATACTGCTGTATCGTTCAGCCAAAGTTCCCCATTGGCAAACTTGCCCGGTATGAGGTCCTGGGTCTTGACACCGTACACTTTAAAGTAATAGTATTTGCCTGCCTGCAGTGTGTCGCTTTTACATTCAATTTCAACCGTCTTCTTTTTCGAAACGGTAAAGGTAGTTTCGGTTTGTGCCATGCAGTTTGCACATACAATAAGCATTAATATGGCAAACGCAGCGCGCATTAAAACTTATTTACTTTATCGTTAAACAAAAAAATGCGCAAAGGCTCTCGGATGATAAATGTGTCGCCATCTAACAAGTATTTTATATTGCTTAATAGTATTGAGCTGCCATCGGGCAAATGATCTATCCGATCGCGCATTTCATAGGTCATGCGGTTGCCGCTTGCTTTTAGTGTATCCATTTTCCCTTTCTCGGTTGTCTGCATTTGAAAGGAGAGGACCGGGTGGCTAATGCGCTTTAAATCTTTATCGGCAGTTTTAGGCACATTTACGTAGCCCTGTGCCACTACCTTCATGCGGTGTATGGCAGAATCATTCCCTACGCCATCAACGTTTGGTTTGGGTTCGGCAAAGGTGCGCACGGCAAACTCCTGTACATAGGCTAATTCAGATTTTCCGTTTGCATTGCGGGTGTAAATTTTAAGAATGCCGGTGCCGGTTTTTGTGGGCTTAATAGCAAAAAAAGAATCTTTACGTAAAATGGTGCCCTCGGTAAAAATGATAGAATCAATCCGCTTTAAACCGGGGTTTATAAGCTTGAGCTTTTTAGATACGTTTTTATACAACACATCTACCACCGGGTAAACCGAAACAGCGCCCGATTGCTTTTTTACTTTAAACACAGTATCCCCGCCTTGTGCAAAAGCGGGGATATAGAATACTATAGCCAGTATGGTTAATAGCCTGTGCATGAATGGCAATGTATTATATAGCTAAGTATTCCTTCACTTCTTCGGTGCTTTTAAACTGCTTATCAATTACGTTTAATTCAAATTGCATTTGTCCATTTTGTTTTTCGGTGCCTTTAAATGCCTCGGGCTTTATGGTTGCAATTTTAAGGTCGGAGGTAACAGCCCAAATCATATTCTCTTTTTCGGGGTTAAACTTAAAGTAGTTAAGCCTATCGGGGTAATAGGTAAACATGGCGTTACGGCCTTTCTCTACAAGGTAGCAATATTGAACGTTCAGCAGTTCCTTGGTTTTTGCATCCTTTAGCTTTGCTACAACAGTAGCGCCCGCCGGTAAAGCATTGGGCCGATCGCAGTTCCATATTCCGAAGTTAGAAACCTGGAAGGTGCGGTATACCAGGTCGTTTTGATTAAGCCTTGCTTCGTATGTTTTTCTCCTTTCTACCTGCTCCGCTATTTCGCGGTTTATTTTTTCTTCAACCTGTTTGGCACGTGCTTCTAATTCTGCTTTCAGGCGGACTTCTTCTGCCTTGCGTTGCGTTAATTTGGTTTGGTATTCGCTATATTTTTGTTCATATACTTTTCGAGCCTCTTTTAAATCTTTATCGGCAAATACGGGGGTGGCAACCACCTTGTAACTTTCGCGGCTGGTGCTAAAGGTTATTTCGTAGTTCAACGAGTTTTCAATGCGTTTTAATTCAATGTTTTCCCATGCTACCTGTGCCTTTTTAGCATCGTAATTTTTGTCGGCTACTTCAAATTTCATATTGCTGTAAGTAGCAATTTCGGGAAACTCTTTTTCATCTACCTTTATACTAAAACGGTGCTTGTCTTTATCTATTGCTTTAGGTTCAACCGGTTTTTGTTGGGCTATTTTCTCAACTTCTGCTTTCGCTTTTTCAAGTTGGGCTACCAACTCTTTAGGTGGGGCTACGCTCAACGACTCGGTGGTAGTAGTATTTTCAATGGCTGAATCAATTGCCGCTACAAGTTCATTATAGTTTTTCTGCGCCAGGTATTTCCATTTCTTTTCGGCAGTATCTAAAAAGTAGGTGTTGAACTTATCTTCGTTGTTAGCCGATACCATGTCCACCGTAATAAAAGCATCGGGATTTGTTTTAAGCGGTTTGCCGTTTTGCGAGGCAGAAATTTCCATCATGCCCGCAGTTTCGAAATGGAATTGCTCGCCGGCGCTATCGTAGGTCATAGGTATGCCCGATATAAACACATCGGCTACATTGGCAAACTCCCGGTATTGTAAATCTACTTTTCCCTCTACAGGTTTGCCGGTTTCATCTAAAAAGGCATTGGCCGGTATGTGAATTTTTGAGCCGCTGCTGTGCGTAAGGTTCGAGTCGCGGCCGGCATCAATTACGTAGTTATGGCTTTTAATATCGGCCTGGGCTACCGGCGGATTAACAAAGGGTTGATTGCCTTTTTCCATTGAGCCAGATTTGCTAATTAAAATTATCACCACAGCCACACTGGCCATTACCACGGCCGATGCCCCGAGCCAAAATTTGGCCGTTTTAAAATACGGTGGTTTGGCAGCCTTGTAGGTTTTAAGCAGCTGGTTAAAGTCGGGCTTGTTGGCCAGTTCTGCTTCGGTTAGCGGAGGGCGGTTAGTATTTATTTTAAAGTTTTTCATTGGCGTAAAAAATATTCGATAGTTGAATAATTAATGATTAGAACAACAATTCAGTTTTATTTCAGGTTCAGTTTAGCTTCTAAAATGGGTTTAATCTTATCCAGTATGCGGTATAGTTTCATTTTGGCGTTGGCTTCGGTTATGCTTAGTATTTCGCCAATTTCTTTAAAGGGCCGCTTTTCAAAAAAGCGCATTTCTACCAATTGAAAGTCATCTTCTTCCAGCGTTGTCAGTGCTTCTAACAGCACCTTTTCCATTTCTTCATTACCCTCGTTCAGTTCCTGCGCTATATCCTTAAGGTGTTTTTCTTCCAGGTTTATACCCCGCTGTTTTTCATTTTTTCTAAATGCCTGGTTTAGCTCGTTTATGGCAATGCGGTATAGCCAGCTGCTAAACGGAAAGCCCCGCAGCTCGTATTTATTAAGCGAAACCATGGCCTGCAAAAACACCTGCTGTGTAATGTCGTAGGCATCGTCTTTAGTAGTTACACGTTGGTACACAAACTTTAAAATTTGTGTATAGTATTTTTCGTAGAGCGGCTGAAACTTAGCCCGGTCGGCCTGCGCCGCCAGTATCAGTTTTTCTTCCTGGCTCCAAACGTTGGTTTCAATTCCCTGCATTCGTTCGGTGGTGGTTAAGGTTATCGCTTGCATTTGAAAGTATAATGCAGGCCATACCTAAAAGTAACAGAAACGTGGAAATGGATGGAATATTGAAATAATGGAATGGTGGGATAATGTATGGAACCGCCTAATAACTATACAAAAGCTAAGAGCCGGGGCGAAGAACCAAAAAGCAGGGGTATCTTCTTTGCTGCCTTATTGCATGAAAGTGGCGAATCAAGCTTTTTTAGCCGCGTAATACGCTGCTACAAAAAATCCAATCCATATAAGCCCTTTAATTAAAAAAAATAGAAAGCCCGCTAAGCCTGCCCGTTTGAGCCAGGTGCGCCATTGCGGCTCTTTATTTTCATTATCCCGTTCCATTTAATTTGTAATAATAAAACAAGTTATTGGTTAGGACAGCTTTTGCATCGTTTTCCTTTCTTATAACTTTCACAGCATATCTCTTTTTTGCGTAACCCAACTTTTACCAACAGCTTTACAATCCATTTGTTTGTAAAAAATGGCTTCTTCTTTTTCTTCATTCTACTTGTAAAAACGAATTAGAAAGTATTCCATTTTAGAGTTTTGGCCTTTTCGTTTAGCCTTATACCTAATGTAAAATAGAAAGTAAGGGGCTCGGCAGGTATAATGCCGGGGCCCGGATAGCTTACCGCCCTGCGGGTAAAATATTTGTTATTGGTAAAATTGTTTATGCCTGCCTGCAGCTGCACGCACTTAATAGCATACTTGGCGCTCCAATCCATTACGTAGTATGCCGGTATAAGTCCGTTTACGCCGGTGGGTGTAAATTTTGCATTGCTGGCATCGGTGTATTGGGAACTGGTAAAGGCTGCGTTAATGGTGGTTGAAAATTGCTTGTAGCGGTATGTAACGCCGGTGCGAAGAGTAACTTGTGGAGCAAACTCAACAAACTTTCCTTTTACATTGCTGTAAGCCGATTTAATATAAATAGAGTTGGTATAGCCCGTGGATACAAATACCACTAAATCGCCGGTATGTTTTTTAAGCTTAGCAGCCTTTAATATGTTTAGTTCCAAATATACCTCGGCACCCAGTGCACGCGTTTTACCTACATTGGTGGTATAGCGGTAAATGTTATACGCCGAGTCTACCTGCTGCAACTGGCCAATGCGGTTGTTGTATTGCAGCCAATAGCCGCTTACATCAAAGCTGAAAAAGTTTTTAACGCTGCCGCGGTAACCAAGGTCGGCATTAAAGCCTCTTTCATCTTTCAGGTTAGGGTCTACAATTTGCGAGGTGCGAACCACCCGCATATCGGTAAAGGTTATACCGCGGTAGTTTTGCGAAAAGTTAGCATATAGTTCAGTTTGTTTTACCGGTTCGTAGGTTATACCTAAACCAAACAAAACAAAGCTGCGGTTAAAACTGCGCGTTTCGGGGCGCAATACCGAATCGGAAAACCCATTCAACTGCTGATGGTAAAACCCATCTGCCTTTGTGCGTATGTGCTCAAAACGTATACCGGGGGTAAGCTTAATCTTGTTAGTAATATTAAAAACGTTTTCGGCAAACAAGGCCACGTTCATACCGGGGAAGGTGTAATCGGAATTTTTAAGGCTATCGCTTACAAACTTAAAGTCTGCCTTATCGCCATTATCGCCAAAGCCCTGCGCCTTTTTAGTTTGCCCTGCATAAAAGCGACCGCCCACCAATAAAGATGACACTGCCTTACCGGTGTAATATTTCCAAAGGTAGCGAGCCTCTAAGCCGCCGTTCAAGTATTTGTCGGTAATAAAATCGCGGTTCTGCGTTAAATCATCGGCGCGGTTAGCGGGTGCTAAAAACCCAAGTGCATCGCGCTTGCCGCTAAAACCCCATGCCTTTACGCTAACCTGGTGGAAGGCACTATGTCGGTAGTTTAAGCTTAGTGCCACTATGTTCCAGGTGGTGCTAAACCAGTTGCGGGTTCGCAGAGAGGTTTGCGGATCGTTATTGAACTGCGCATCCGTTAATCCGCCGTTTTGCTGCGCCAGGTATTTGCTAAAGGTATACTCGGCGTTAAACGATAACTTTTCGCTGCATTGGTAACCCAGGCTTGCAAAAGCGGTATGTAGCTTATAGCCTGCGTTTGGGCGCCAGCTTTCGCCCTGCTTGTAATTGTAATAACCGTAGTAATGAAAGCAGCCTACGGTGCCGCCTATGCTGTTATAAGTGCTTACTAGTTTGTATGCACCTGCGGTTGTATAGCTGGTCCACTCTATTTTTTTATCGGTGGGGGCACGCTGCAAAACATAGTTCAGCATACCGCCAAACTGGGGGCCATACTGCAAAGAGGCGGCTCCCCGCACCACTTCAATTCTATCTACTGCTTCCGCCGGTGGCACATAGTAACTTTCGGGGTAGCCGAGTGCATCGGCGCTCATATCATATCCGTTTTGGCGGGTATTAAAATTACTGGTGCGGTTAGGGTCCAGGCCGCGGGTGGCTATGCCCAATTGCAAACCGGCAGCATCGCTTTCCCATACGTTTATACCGGGCACCTTGGAGAATATTTGCCGCGATGAATTAGTAGCCAGCGACACGTTCATATCCTTCATTACAATTACTTCATTCTTTTTACCATCGTAAATGGCTGTGCCCTCAACGGCTTTTAAACGGGTAACCCCAAAGGTGCTTTGATCGGCGCCAATGGTAACGGTGCCTAACTCGCGTATGTAGGGCTTTAACAAAACATCGCCAATAGATACATCCCTATCATCTACTTTTACTTCAATAGCGTTGCGGTCGAAAAAGGTGTTACGAAAAACCAGTTTGTAAGTGCCGGAATAAAGATTGGTAAATGCAAAATGGCCCGATGAATCGGTTACCGCTTTGCTAACTGATTTTTCGAGCGTTACAGAAATGCCGGCTAAGGGTAAACCGGTGGTTGCATTTTTTACGGTGCCGCTAATAGTATAGTATTTGGCCTGGACGGTTGAACAGAGGAGTAGCAGTAAGAAATAAAAAATACTTTTCATTATCAATCTGCGCGGGCCAGTATCCAGTTTTTAGGTTTAAAGTTATCTTGCTCCTGAACCAGGTTTACTTTAGGGTCTATAAACAAGCGGCTGCCTTTGCCGTTTACGGTTACATAAGCTTCAGCATATACTTCGTTGGTGTTGTAATGTTGCTTAATGTAATGTGCAAACTGCAAAATCATATCCGGTTGGGTGCTCATTTGTTTTTCCTGCTGGGCAGTTAAAAATTCGCGGTTATTCACCTCTGCCATTTGGCCATTGGCATTTTTAAAAGTAAAAAACACGGTGCCTGCTTTTTCCATTAGCATTACCCGCCAGCTAAACCTAAAGCCCTGCTCGGTATAAAAAAGTTTATTGGGGTAAAGGGCATAGCGGAAAGGCAAAACAATTTGTATAGCAAAATGGATAGCGATAAACGCGAGAATGGAATAATGGAATAGTGGAATGGTGGAATGAGTTTTTGCCTGAAAGTTAGATTGGGTAATTGGGGTTTTGTGCAGTAAGCTTAAGAGTTTTTGGTGGAATGTTGCGGGCAAAAATACTGTAGCGCACACTATCATTATAAATGGAAACATGCCTATACCCGGAAACAGAATGGCCGTTAATACGTGAAAGATGATAACCACCGCATAAGCATACCATACTGTTTTACGGTTAAACAAAAAGAACGCAATACTTATATCGAACAACATGCCGCACCAGCTAAATACGTAAGCCAGCCAGGGTTCGCTTAGCAGGCTGCCAATTACGGGCAACTCTGTTTTTGATGGCAGCCATACCTTAAGGGGCATTGCATTCAGCAGCCAATCGGCATTTACTTTAGCAACACCGGCAAAAAAGTATACCATAGCCATTTGCAATTGCAGGGTTAAAATAGCCCAGCGCGGTGCAGTTTTAGCAGTAGCTGGCAGCAGGCATAGCAACAGGCTTATTATGCTTATAAAGTAATAGTGATTGAGGTAGTTGGTTTTGTCTATTAGCTCTACATAAGTAAACAGCAAAAAGAAAGTTATTGCAGCCACACGATAGAGTCGGCCGGCGGCTATCAGCAAGGCCGCTACCATCATAAGCCCGAATACCACATACATGCCGGTAGCATTAATGGGCTTTATCCATTCAAAGCCGTAGTACGTAAAAAATAACTTGGGTTGTATATACAGGGTGTCAATCCAGCCGTTAAGCGTAAAGCGCACCAACGATAAAAACATCATTATACCAAAGGCAATACGGAAAACAAGCACGGGGGCTGCACTTACCTCTTCAAACAGAAAAGATAGTTTGCTATGTAATAGTGATTTTGGGGAGCCATTAGTCTCCGTCATTATCGGTATAGTTTATTATAACGCCCAACTGCGAACTCATATCCACCTTAAGCATTACGGTAAGTTTTTTTAACTCTAAAAACAGCGATTCCATATCGGGCCTGTTGGTAGTAACAGCCGTTGCATAATCTACCGGCACGGCCTGGGCTTTCTGCAGCACTAAGTCAAACTGGGCCGATAGGGCTGTGGCTAATGGCTGACCATTATAATCAGCATTCAGATAGGTAAGGTAATCATCAAACCCGCTGCCGGTTCCACCTTCATATACCAGTTTAAGGGCCTGCAAATTTTTTACAAGTAACTCTTTTGAGGTTGCAGAAAAATATCCTTCCAGTGTTTCTGGTGCCAGGCTGCCTGATGAAACAGGACCTACATAGCCTAATGCGTTGCCCACTCTTTCGCGCCTGCACTTTTCCGATTCAAAAGATAAGTCGTTTACCAGCATACCTACCGAACTTCCTACATCTGTTCCTGCGGCGCTGATAAACTGGCTTATGTAATTACTCCAGCCGGTGGCGGCCTCAGTAGCTACGCTTTCTATATCGTTGGTTATATCATTTAAATATTGTTTGCGGTTTGTGGCCAGTGGTAAAGACGTAAAAAGGTTTATGATTTCGCTTTGGCTATGGCTGAAAAGTAAATAATCGATAGCCGGAAAGCCTTTGGCTTTCACGTTGTTGGCAGCGGCTAAATTGTAGGTGCCCGCAGCAATGTTGTTGTTTATCTGGTTGGTGTCAGTAGCAAAAACATTCAGGTACCTTACATTGGCCGACGGAGTGAAACTATACGTTTCTACCCCCTGGTAAGCCAAATATGCAGCCTTGAAAGCTCCCTTAAGCGAATCCAGCGTTGTGCCGGATGGATTGGCTATAAAGGCATCTTTTTTTTGTTTCAGGTTTATCGCCAATACCTGCATGTTTTGATGAGCCGGTATAATTACGTTATTGCCCAAATTGGTAAGCATGGCCGCACGGTCAAATTTATCGCCGCCATCTTTTGGTTTGCAGCCTGCCAGTAAAGCGAGCAGTATAAAAAGTAAACCTGAATATTTTTGCATGTGTATCAGTTGTTATAGTTGGTCCTTTACGGCATCAAACCCGTAAATAGTGCTCAGCAAATCTTTAGCTGCCTGCAGGTTAGTGGTTGTTACCGAATAGAAATCGGTGCCAAAATAGCTAAGAAGTGTTTGAATCTGTGCATCGGTAACCTTTTTAGTGGGATTATATTTTAAGGCCTTAATAATAAAGTAAGCCTCGGAAAGATTATGATGGCGGGGGCCATCAGTACCAATGTTTGCCAGGGCTCCGTTCAGGTAGTGTACAGCTGTACCTGCCCATCCGCGCTCAATATTATCACGTATAATGGCTACCTGCTCAGTAACGGTTCCGTTATCGTTGTTATTAATGGCTGCGCGGCCTTTCAAAAAGGCGTTCATAGTGGCGGTGCCGTTTTGTAACAGAGCGTTGCGGTCGTTACAATATTTTCCTACGTGTTTAAGGCCGCTCGTGTTAGTTGGATAATCTACAGGCACCCCGTAATATCCAAAAGCCTCATCCCAATGGTGCTGACGGTCGCCTATTGCTACCTGCGCGCCAATCTGGTCCTCGCTAAGGTATACGGCTGTAATTTGGTAGTATATCAAAGCTCCCTGCAAACCTTTTTCAATGGCTTCTTTATACTCTTTACCTGTGGCATCTACTAATATTTTATTGGCTCCGTTAACCAGAGTACCTACGTTTCCCACTGTAGCAGTATTAGCATTGCTAAGACTGCTGGTGGCCGCCTCGCTTAGCCAGTTTTCTATCACCGACTGTTCGGTAAGAAAGGTTTTATTTTTCAACTGCTTGCCCGAGGTGTTAAGGTTGAGTGTATCGTTAGGGAAGGGGTTGTTTGTATTGCTGTAAAGGTCCAACAGCCATGGGCCGTTTAGTTGGGTGGTGCTGCCTTTGCGCACTTCGGCCACCAATACGTCTATCATTTTAATTCGGGTAGTCTGTCCGCTATAATCCACATTGCTGAAATTGTAGGTTGTGGGTACGTCGTAAGACTTATTATCGTCCTTTTTGCAGGATTGGATGCTAAGAATAAAAATGGCTAGTAAAACGGGAATCGTTAGTTTTTTCATTGTGTGTTTTTGGTTGTTTAGATTAAGTCTAAATAGTTGTCGTGGTGCAAATCTATCAGCCAAACGCGATTATCCAAATTTATTTAGACAAAATCTAAATGATTTTTATCAGCCCTTTTTAACAAATAGCCATTCGCCTGAGTTTAATGTATGCGGTCGTTCAAAATATTATTTTAGATTTGTCTAAAATTTATTCAAGGTGCATCGAAATATACTTGCTGTTTTAATGTTTTTTTGGGGATTGAGTGCCGGGGCTCAGGTTGTTGTAAAGGGAAATGTAAAAGATGCCAATAGCGGCGAAGGTGTAGCCTTTGCCAATGTGCAGATAGCTAGTACCACCAGCGGCGCTACAACCGATGAGCGCGGCAATTTTGCTTTAAGCGCAAAAAATACCGATACACTTATTATTTCCAGCCTTGGTTATAAGGCAGATACTATACTATTAAAAGATGGTAAGGCGTTTTACAGTATTGCGTTACAGCCTACCGCCAATAGTTTAAGCGAGGTGGTAATAAGCGGAACCATGCAAGAAGCTACCCGTGCCGAATCGCCGATACCCGTAGAGGTTTACTCAGCCAAACTTTTTCGTAAAAATCCGGCGCCTAATATTTTCGAAGCTATGAATATGATAAACGGGGTGCAACCGCAGTTAAACTGCAATGTGTGCAACACCGGCGATATTCATATAAATGGTATGGAGGGGCCTTATACCATGATATTGATTGATGGTATGCCTATAGTTTCATCGTTAGCAACCGTGTATGGCCTGATGGGTATACCGCAAAGTATGGTAAAGCGCATAGAAGTAGTAAAGGGCCCGGCTTCTACTTTATATGGAAGCGAGGCTGTGGCAGGTTTGGTAAATGTAATTACCAACTCACCCGAAAACTCGCCACGCTTAAAAATTGAGCAAACTGCTACCAGCGCCGGCGAGTTTAATACCGACCTTGGAGTGGCCTTTAAAATGAAACGCGCACAAACATTAATAGGAGTGAACTACTACAACTTTTTATTTAAGTGGGATGTAAACCACGATAACTTTACCGATGTAACCCTGCAAAACCGTGTTTCGGTTTTTAATAAATGGAACTTTACCCGAACTAATGGCAGGCAGGCTACGTTGGCGCTTAGATATATATATGAGAACCGCTACGGCGGCGAAATGCAATGGACGAAAGAGTTTAGAGGAAGCGACAGTATATATGGCGAAAGTATCTACACCCAGCGGGTAGAGGCGATAGGTGTGTATCAGTTACCGGTGCGCGAAAGTTTTTTTATTGATTATTCTTACAACTTTCACTTTCAGGATAGTTATTATGGCACTATAAAATACCAGGCTAAGCAGCATGTGGCCTTTGCCCAGCTGCGCTGGAACAAGACCATTAACCGCTTCTCGTTACTGGCAGGCCTACCGTTCCACTTTGTTTATTACGATGATAATACACCGGCGACCACTGCCGCCGACCTGGTAAAAAATAAACCCTCGTATACTTTCCTGCCCGGCATATTTACGCAGGTAGAATGGAGAGTGCATAAAACCACTACTATATTGGGTGGCTTACGCTACGAATACCACAATGCGCACGGCAGTATTTTCTCTCCGCGCCTGGCATTTAAATGTTTACCACATAAAAACCACACCATCCGCCTTAGTGGCGGTAATGGCTTTAGGGTAGTGAATTTATTTACCGAAGACCATGCTGCCTTAACAGGTGCGCGGCAGGTTGTAATTACCGAGAAGTTAAGGCCTGAGCAAAGCTGGAACGTGAACCTTAATTACAACACGGCCATACAACATAAGGCAGGCTTTGTAGGCTTTGATGTAAGTGGCTTTTATACCTACTTTACCAATAAAATTGTAGCCGACTTTAATACCGACCCTAAAAAAATTATTTACGATAACCTGAAGGGTTACGCCGTAAGCGCCGGTGCCTCGGCCAACGTTGATTTTAATTTTACCAATGGCTTAAAAATATTGATAGGCGCTACTTATATGCAGGTGTACCAGGTAGAAAATAAGGTGCGTATGCCACAACTGCATGCCCCTAATTTTACAGCTAACTATACGGCAAGCTATACCTTTAATAAAATAGGATTAAGTATTGATTATACCGGCAAGGTTACCAGCCCTATGTATTTGCCTGTGGTGCCTAACGATTTCAGGCCCGAAAAATCGCCGTGGTTTTGTATAATGAATTTGCAGTTTACCGAAAAGTTGAAGAAGGGTTTTGAAGTTTTTGCGGGCGCAAAGAACCTGCTGAACTTCATTCCTAAAAACCCTATACTTCGTCCGAATGACCCGTTTAATAAAGAGGTTACTGTAGATAATCCCAACGGCTATACCTTCGATCCCAGTTATAATTATGCGCCTATACAGGGGATAAAAGGTTATATTGGATTAAGGTATACGCTACAATAGTTTATGACAGATTGGTCGAAAATTAAAATCTTAATGGGTTTTGCTGATCATGTTCCGCATGCCATTTCGGCACTTAATGCAAAAGCGGAAGAGGATAGAGATAAAGCTTACTGGAGGCTTGATAATAATGTAATAGTGCAGGGCGGTTTGTTTGAAGCTGCCTATTACGTGATTGAACCGGTTATAGAATTATTAGAAAAGCCTTATACAGTAGATAGGTTTCGTCCGTTAACCTTGTTGGCAGAAATATCCCTGGGTTCAAATCAAAAAGACTTGATGGAAGATGGCAGAACTGTTGAACAGGCCTGCCAGGATAAATTAAGAGAATTGAAAAGCAGAATTGAGTTAATTGAAACCTGCACCGCACGCGAGCAGGAAGAGAAGGAAACTATTTTGGAAAATATTTCGACTGACTGAACTACTTACTGTAACTGCTTTTCCAATATTGCTTTCTGCCAGTCTTTCCAGGCGTTAAGCGAGTATATGCCTTTAGCCATTTGCATATTGCCCTCTTTTTTTACCAGCGATTTTAGTACACGGCTGGCAGGGTTGGCTAAGCGCCCGTTAGAGTTAAGGCATGCATCGAAAAGGTTTTTAATCAGTTCTTCATCGCAGTAGCTTAATCGCTCTAAAGTTTCCATAGCTTTTACGCGCGTACGAAACTCATATTGGTTAGAGGTGTACTTTACCAGCTGTTTTTGAAACGTAGTATTGCTATCTCCGGCCTCCTTGCTGTTTAGTTCCAGCCACGTGGTTAGCACGTTATCGTTTAAGCCCCTTACCCCTTTAGTTGTTTCAAAATATTTTTGTCGGTTAGCGGGGTAAAGCTTATACAGCTTACGGAGGGTAGTTTCTATAGTAACATAACTGCTATCGGTAAGTAGTTTTTCTACGCCCGGTAAAAGGCTTTCGTGTATTTCATCCACATTATCAACTACTGCCCGGCGCACTAAAAAATCCTGGTCGTTAAGCGCGCGTTTAAGAATAGCAATAGAAGATTCATTTTTATCCTTCGATAGCTGCATGATGATTTCACCCTTGCTTTGAGTGAAAGTTTCTTTGCTATATAGTTTAACCAATAAGTCGCGTTTCTTGTCAATTTCAAAATCGCGTAATGCTGTTAGCGCATCATACCGGTCAATCATGTTTTTAGCTTTCTCTGCCTGTGCGGTTGATTCCTCGTAGCTCTTTTTAAAGTCAACTGTTTTAAGCACATTACCTGCCGGGTCAAAAAGCGTGTAGTCAATTTGTTTGCCCGCCGGCGCCGATATGTAAACTGTATCAAAGGCGCGGCTAAGCCATTCTTTTTTTATCGAGGCCGAGCCATCTTTAAAGTGCACTTCGAATACTACTGGCATTTTAAAAAGGCCTGTTAGCTCATCTGTTTTTTGCACCTGGCTTACAAAAAATGCCACCCGGTCGGCCTGTCTTTCATAGCTTACCTCGTAGTTAGGTATGCCTGCGCGGTAAACCCATTGGTCGAAAAACCAATCCAGGTTTACACCGGCGGTTTCCATAAAGGCATACATAAAATCGTGGTTACTTACATTGCTGTAAGCATGCTTTTTAAGGTAGTTGGTAACACAGCGCTTATACACCGAATCGCCTACTACATAGCGCAACATATCAATTACAAAGCTACCCTTAGGGTAATGCCTTGCCGAGCCACCTCTGCTATGCGCCACCGGGTAGCGGTCGGCCCTATCGGCATTTATGGCCTGGTATGCTTCGCCGCGTTTTGCCCATTGGTAATAATCTTCGCCCCATACGCTGTGCAAAAATTGCTTACTGTAATAAGTGGCAAAGCTTTCGTGCAGCCAGTGGTGTTGTGCGCTATACTCGGTAATGTAATCGCCAAACCACTGGTGGGTAAGCTCGTGCGCATTGGTACCGGTATAGCCCCGCTCTAAAATGCAGCGGCTATCATTTAAATAAAAATCGCCATAAACAGTGGCAGTTGTGTTTTCCATAGCGCCGTACATAAAATCCTGCACCGGTACGTTGCAATACGTTAACCAGGGGTAAGCCACACCGGTTTCATTTACCAGCCAATCCATCATTTCGGTACTGTAGGCATAGGTGGGGGCAACCGTTTGTGGTTTATCGGCATAGTAGTATTGCCTGCTAACCATTCCGTTTTTGCTTTTATAATCCTTATAAGCAAATTTATCTATAGCCAGCATTATCAGGTAAGGCACCATAGGTTTGTTCATGGCGTAGTGCCAGGTAGCGGTACCGTTAGCATTCTTCTTTTTTTCTTTTAGCGTGCCATTGCTTATTACCGTATAGCTGCTATCGAAGGTTATAAACGTTTCGGTAATCAATTTATCATTTACATCATCGTAGCAGGGTATCCAGTGGCGGTTATCAATGCCCTGGCCCTGAGTCCAAATCTGTTTGCGGGTAAAGTAGTTGTCGTTTTCAGTGTTTTTAGCATTTACATTCCAGCCTATAAAGTATAAACCTTTGCGCGGTGTGGCTTCGTAGTTTATCTCTAACTTATATTCCTTGTTCCAGTCAACGGGCTGTAAAAATTTTATGGTAAGTCCAGCGCTATCTTTGGTAAAAGGCGTTTCTTTTCCTTCAAACAAAACCTGTTTCACTTTAATATCCGGGGCATTCAGGTAAACGGTGTCTACAACAAACTGTATAGGCTTAAAAGTATATTTTACATTGCCAAAAACGGTTCCGGTAGTTACGTCAAACTTTACATCCAGGGCCATTTTTGTAAAGTCTACGTTGTGCTCACGCACACGGCCTGTTTCATCACGCAGATAGCAGATGGATGAATCCTGGGCGGTAGACCCTAAGAATGGAAATAAAAAGGCGATTGCCACAAGTGCCTTAAACAGAATTGAAAATTTCATTTATGCCGGGGTTTAAATCAGCGCAAAGAAATTCTATTTCTGTAAATAAAGTAAGCGGCTAAGACTTCCGAAGTTTTTATTTTGCGAATAGCGCTTTTTTAAATAAGAGTGCTACTATTACCCCGCAGATGTCTCTTTGTGCAATTGCTCTAAGCGAGCACTTACACAAAGAGACATCTGCGGCAGTATTTAGCGCTGAACTTTTTGGGCCGCAGAGTCCCGAGGCGGAGACATCTGCGGGAGTATTTCTTCAGAACTTAACAACCTACTGCACTATTAGTTTCTTGCAAATTTTCACGCCTTTAGCATTAAAGGTTACAAAGTATAAGCCTTTGGCAAAGTCGGCAGCTTTAAGCATTACCTGGTTGTGGGTAGAGTTATCGGTGGTAATGCGGCGAACTTCGCGGCCCATTACGTCGGTAATGGTAATAAAACCGGAAGTTTGTTTGCTCAGGTTAACTTCTATGCTAAACTGGTCGTTAGCCGGGTTAGGATACACATTCATATCGGCTACATTATTTTCTACCACTTCAATTGCTGTAGTATGTACCGGTTCGGTAGGCGCTGTTTTGGGTGGATTGTTGCCCAGTGTATAGCCCACTGTAAATTCGTAGTGAATGTTGGCGCCAAACTCACTGGTAAAGTTTTTAATAAGCGTATTATTTAATTTACGTAAGCTTATAAGCCCTGTGGTTTCGTAGCAGGCTGAGTTAGTAGGGCAGGGTGGGTCTTGCTGGTTTAGGAAAAACTTAAGGCCATCGCCGCAACCCCAGTTATTAGCATCGTAATCGTACAAATCAAAACTATAGCTACCGGGTTGCAGGCGCAGGGTATCGCGGTGGATGGTATTGGTAGCGGTAAACGTTTTAGCGCTTATGGTATCGCCGGTTTCTGTCTGCACCAAATACCAGTTCTCTTCGGGGCGGTTGTTGGTTTTTAGGTTTATATAAAATACTGAATCCAGTTTGGGGGTAGCAATAAAGGATGATTGTAACTTATTGTTGTAGCTATACTCATCGGGCACACCATTAGGCCAGCTTACCTCGGCATAAAACTGGTTGCTGCTATCCATGCCGCTCCAGTCAAAAGCGGGCAGGGTAACCAATTCCGATTCAAACGGTGGCAGGTTACCGGTCCATTCGTAATACCAGTAATTACCGCCTTTTACCCAATACTTAATATCGGCATGGGTAAGCGGCTGTTTGCCGGTGTTTTTAATTTTAACCTTAGGCTGGGTGCAAATGGGGTTCCAGTGCAGGTAGGGTTTATCGCTGTTAGGGGCAATAATCTCCTCCATCATTACATCGTTATTTTGCTGCGAGGTGTAGGTAATCAAGTGAGCCGATAGACCGTAGCCAGCCGTTTCGCCATTTTGAATGGTAAAATCATCAAAATCCAAATCTACCGTTACGTTTTGGCCGGGGGTAATGTACGGGGTTATATCTACTTCGTACATCGGCACTTTTTCGCCGGGGCACCAATTGGCCCGTGCAAAAATCCAGGTGCCTCCTTGTGGTGCTACGGGGTTATAATCGCAATCATCTTTCCATAATATATGCTGGTAAATTTCGGCACCGTTTATTTTAACATGAAAATAATGCGGGTCGAATTCGCCCTGCGAGCCATGCCCCGTCATAATCACATTCACTTTGGCCGAAGTAACATTTGGATTGATTGCGAAAGTTTTTGCCGGGGTTCCATTTTCAAAATCGGTGCTGTTGGCATAGCCCACGTAGGTGTTGTAAATTTGCTGCACATTTTGAACCGTTCGCGTGGGTGGCCCTTCAACAAAAATAAATTCAATACGGGCGCTAAACGCATCCGACCAGCCATCATAATGCACGCGTACATTTACCGAATCTTTTAGTAAGGCGGCGTAATCGGTCAATTCATAATAATAAGGGTGCGTCCAGCTGTTGTTAAATCCGTTGCTACCGTTGGCCATGTAGGTGCCATAAGGGGTTATTAAACGGCCCACTTCTGTAAAATTAACGTGATCTGAAAAACTCCAGGTGGTATCGAGGGTTAAAGTATCGATAGCAACAATTGATGAATCGAGGGTGCCATCTTTTTTACCCAACGATGCATTTACCGTATAATCCCAGCCCGAACAGTTAGGCGTTCCGCAACCCAGAGTAAATTTCATAAACACCTTTTGGTAGTTTACCGCTGTATTGGGAAAAACCACCCATTCATCATCGTTGGATGGGGGAGAAGCCAGGTTAGAAAGGCTGTGGGCCACTACTATAGTAGTATCGCCTGTGGCGGCAAAAGCCGAAAGTTGGCAAAGCGCTATAAAAGCAAGGGTGCAGATTTTTTTCATAGGTTGGAATAAGCCGCGAAAATAAGGAAAGGGATGGGATAAAAAGGAGGAAATAAATGGCTCCTTTTAAGGGTTGGTTTTATCTGTAATTTTTTTGCGAAACACTGTAACCTTTTAACCCTGCCCGGCGTATAATTAAGTATATGGCGCAACGCACAAAACGCCCTACAAATGTTCCTTATTTAAAGTGCAAAAAAACGGCTTAAAGAATTAAGCACCCCGAATAAAATAAAAAAGAAAACGGGTGCTAAAATTGAAACAATTTGTAGCACCCGCCGTATAATAAAGAAAGGAAACGTATAAAGACTAACGTAACAAAGTAATAGTACCGTTAGTATCCACAGTACGGCCATCCAAATAAACGGCAGTGATTTGATAAACAAACACACCTGTGTTTTGTAACTGGCCTTTATAAGTTCCATCCCAGCCATTAGTTTGGCTAGCAGATTCGAACACTTTCTCTCCCCAACGGTTGAATATTTGCATGTTAACCTTGCTAATACCTTCGCCGAAAACCATAAACACATCATTCATTCCATCACCATTAGGTGTAAATGCATTTGGTACAAATGGTGCAACGTTGTTGCCTGTTACCTCTACCTTAGTGCTTGCTACTGCCTTGCAGTTTCCGTTATAGGTAACTGTAAGGGTATACTCATTTGATTGGCTGTACGAATTTACTACCGGGTTAGCACAGTCAACGCAAGTTAAACCTTCGCCCGGTGCCCAGCTATACGTTACAGCAGAATCTGTATTGAACGAAGAGAAGGTAGTATTCAATTCCACAGTTCCGCCCAATTCAACTACAGTGCTGCTTGGTACAATTTCCAATACTGCAGCAACTGGTTCAGCTATTACCACAGTGGTATCGGTTACACAGCCGTTGTTGCTGGTAATGTGTAAGTGCTGTGCACCGCCTGCAACGTTGTAAAATTCGTTTAAATCCTGGGCAGTGCCGTTGTTTAAAGCATACTGGTAAGGTTGGTTTAATACGTTAACCGGTATAATTGTTATAGAACCGTTGGCCGCGCCATTGCAAGATACCGGTGTGGTGTTGATGGTAAATGCGTCGGCAGTAGCAGTAGCCAGGTTAAGGTTGGCAGTTTTTACACAGTTGTTTTCGTCGCTTACGCTTATAACATAATCGCCGGCAGCAAGGTTGTAAAAAGCGCCGCTGTTGTTAGCTTGTAATATAGTGTTGTTAAAGGTTAAAGAGAAGTTATGAGTACCTGTACCACCGGTGCAGTTAGCGGTAATAGTACCGTTTGCACTGTTGCCGCAGGTTGGCGCTAACGATGCTGCTGTAATGCTCATGGCCTCTGGCTGTGTAAGGTTGGCAGTGCCTACTGCGGTGCAGTTGTTGGCATCGGCTATAGTAACCTGGTAAGTGCCTGCAGTTAAGTTAGCAATAGTGGCAGTTACGTCGGCAGTTGCTGTGTTCCAACGGTACGAGTAAGGGGCCTTTCCTCCTATAGCGTTTGCAGTAACAGCGCCATCTTTACCGGCATTAACGGTAATGGTGTTACCGGCTCCGCCTAAACCGCAGCTTACATTAGTAGCAGCTATGCTGGCCGTAAATTGAGCTGGTGCAGCCAACATAATTGTTGTATCAGCAACACAACCGTTAGCATCGGTAGCCGAAATAGTGTAAGCTTTGTTAGCCTCAAGGTTAGTAGTGGTAGCGCTGTTGCTGCCGTTGTTCCACATATAGGTAAAGTTGCCGTTACCACCTGCAGCTGTAATATTTGCAAGGCCATCGGCGCCGCCGTTACATTTTACAGGGCTAATAGCCGGGGTGCTAAAGTAAATTGGGTTGGTAGAAGCTACGCTGATGGCAGCGCTTGCTGTGCAGCCCGAGTTATTGGTTACAGTTACCTGGTAGCTGCCACCTGCAAGGCCGGTTACATTCTGAGTGGTAGCATTGTTGCTCCAACGGTAAATAAAAGAGGAACCACCATTTGCAGTTACAGTTGCAGTGCCGTTATTGTAGCCATGGCAGGTTTCGGCAGTTGAGGTAGCCAATGCGCTTATGTTGCCGTTGCCTAAGTTTACTGCAACAGTATCGGTAGCGCGGCAGTTACCGCTTGCTACCTGCACAATGTAGTTAGCACTGCTTGTAGCTTGTACGGTAGGGTTAGCTACGTTGGTAGCGCTTAAGCCGGCACCGGTCCAGCTATAAGTAAAGCCGTTACCATTTATAGGGCTACCGTTTACAGTAGCGTTTAGCTGCGCTGTTGCACCTGCGCAGGCAGTAATATCAGTTCCTGCATTTACGCTAAAAGGCGCGCTGGTTACATTTACAGTTACAAAATCCTGAAGGGTGCAAGCACCAACCTGTGAAGTTACTTTATAAGTAGTAGTAGTGGCTGGGGTAGCTATAGCTGACGTAGAAGAGGTAATGTTTAAAGCATTTGCAGCGGTCCAGTTAATGAACCCTGCACCGGTAGCGTTTAAAGTTACCTGGTCGCCTGCGCAAATGGTTTGGTCGGCACCTGCGCTAAGTGTAAGGTTGGCCGAATCGCTTATAATTACCATAATGCTATCGTAAGCCTGATTATTGCAGCCCGCTGCAAGTTTTATTTTAACCAACTCAAGGTTTTCTGCAATACCATCATTAATAGGGGCAATGGTAATAGCGGCCGATGTGCTTCCTGCAGGTATTATTACGCTATCAGCAATAGCGGTATAATCAACACCATTAATAGCATTGCCACCAATTGTATAGTGTACAACGGTTGGCTGCGATACTGCATTTTGTAATCTGAAACGAACAGTAGTGTTGCTGCAACCTTCTGTTGCATAAGGAGCATTAGGTATCCCTGTGTTAGCCGAGTCATCGATGCTTACAAAGTTAGAAGTTAAGCTGTTGGCTTCTAAAAACACGCCTGAATCGTAAATGCCATCAGCTGCATCGGCAATCATTAATTTAAGGTGGTAAGTGTTGCAAGGTTGAAGGCCTTTCTTTTTTGCGGTAAGTACCGTAGTTAAACCATCATATTGTAAATAGATACCCGAAGTGTTGTAAGGTGCAGAATAGCCATCGCCGTTAGCGTGGTAGTACTGAGGGTTTTTAGTAGCGTTAATATTGTGGATAGTTACCGGATCGGTAGTGCCCGGAACTAAAGCCATGTTTTCTTGTCCGTTAATGCCCGGGCCGCTAATGAAAAAGGCGAAAGCATCGTTATAAGATGAAGTAACCCACTCCGGATATTCTTCTGAACCAAAAATATATCTAAACTCAACACTGTCGCTAAGTATGTTCATGTCAAATTCAAGCACGCAGGCATCGTAGGTATACTCATTGGCCAGGCCATTTAATAAAGAGTTGCCGGCAGCAAGGTGGTCGTAGCCTTGGGCATTGTGGTTGTTTGGGCCTTGTGCATAAGCAACGGTACCGGTAGTAAGCATTATACCGTTAGCCATACCCAGGGTGCTGTTGGTAGCATTAAATGTGCCTGCGCTGCCGTTAGGGCCTGTAAAAGTTACGTTAGAAATGCGAACGCCGGTGCCTGATAAAGCTTGTGCTAATTGGGTGGCGTTGCTGTTAGTAGTTGCAACCAGTTGCCCAAAAGAAGTATTGGCAATTGCCAAAATAGATAGGGTGATGTAGAATAGCTTTTTCATAATCCTGCGCGTTATACCCTATAAATTAATGGCAAAGGTACGTTCTGTCAAGCGTTTTTTAGCTTCTGCTAAAAATACTTGTAAATAATTGATTTTTAAATGCTTAATAATACAAATCTTAGTTTGTGTGTAGGTATTAACGCTGTTTTTACAAATTGTGGTATGTGGGCGGGCAACAATAAATTTACACCCCTTTCGTCCATCATTCGGTTTGCTATATTTGCGCGCTTTTTAAATAAGGGGTTAGCGTAAAGGGCCGGGCTTAAAAAACGTTTAGGTTCGGCAGGCATTAAACCCCACAACTTTCAAAATGAAAAACAAAGAAACCCTCGTTGGCTGGATTTTAATTGCGGCACTTATGGTAGGTTTTTTCTTCTACCAAAACAAAAAGGTAGCCGAAGACCAGAAGAAAAAACAAGAAATTGCACAAATAGCCCGGCAAGATTCCATTAAGTTGGCTAAAGCCAACCGGCCAATACCTGTGGCCAGCACCGATACTACCGGCGGTGTAGCCTCGCAAATTGTAGTGGATAGCACCCGCGCAGCGGCCGACTCGGCAGGCCTGCAATCGCAATACGGTGCATTTGCCAACGCCGCTACCGGGCAAGAGCAAACTTTTACTATTGAAAACGATGTGCTTAAAATTGCATTGAGCAGCAAGGGCGGGCAAATAAAAAGTGTAGAGCTTAAAAAATATAAAACCTGGGATAAGAAGCCTTTGGTGCTGTTTACAGATAAAACCAATAGCCTTAGCTACCAGTTTTTTATAGATAACAACCGCTCAGTTGATACTAAAGATTTTTACTTTGAACCGGTAGGCGAGCCTTTTGTAATTACAGGCGATTCGGCTACTAAATCGTTTGCGTTGCGCCTTAATGCGGGTGCCGGCAAATATTTTGAGCAAAAGTATACCCTTAAGGGTGGTTCGTATTTGTTTGATTATGAGGTGAACACCGAAGGCCTTAACACGGTTATACCTACCAATAACACTTTTATTAGCGCAAATTGGCAGAACACCTTAACCCCTGTAGAGCATAACCTTGAATTGGAAAGGCGCTATAGCGCCCTTTACTTCCGCTATGCGCAGGGCGATAAAGAAGTGGCCCACTTAAGCGAAGATAATGAAGATGATAAGCTGGATTTTAGCGCACCGCTGGACTGGATATCGTTTAAACAGCAATTTTTTACCACAACGTTGTTTAGCAAGGGTGAGTTTAAAAATGGTAGCCTTAAATCGCACTACGTTAAAACCGATTTAAATTATGTAAAGAAGTATAATGCCATGGTAACGCTGCCTTATACCAATGCAGCACAAAATCACTATGCTTTTCAGTATTATATAGGGCCTAACCACTTCAATACACTCGCCGGTTTAGATAAAGATAATGAGAGTATTATTAAGCTGGGCCCCGACTTTTTTATGTTTAGCTGGATAACCTATATAACCCGCGTTATTATTTGGGTGTTTAGCTGGTTTGATAGCGTGCATATAAACTACGGTATTATCATTTTGCTGTTAACCCTTATGCTAAAAATAGTGCTGCACCCGCTTACCGCTAAATCGATAGAGAGTGCTGCTAAGATGAAGATACTGGCGCCTGAATTAGCGGCGTTAAAAGAAAAATACGGCGAAGACCAGGCCCGCATAGGTTCGGAACAAATGAAGCTTTACCAGCGGGCGGGGGTAAGCCCTTTTGGCGGATGCCTGCCGCTGCTAATACAAATGCCGATATTAATGGCCATGTATTATTTCTTCCCGGCATCTATTGAGTTGCGCCAGCAGCCATTTTTGTGGGCCACCGATTTAAGTAGCTACGATGCCATTGTAACGTTTGCAACAGCGCTGCCTTTCGGTATTACGCACATAAGCTTGTTTACCATTTTAATGACCATTACATCAATAGGCCAGGCGGTAATGAACAACCAAATGAACAGCATGACCAACCAGCAACCCGGTATGAAGTATATGCCATACTTTATGCCTTTGTTGCTAATGTTTATGTTTAACAGCTTCCCTGCGGCTTTAACCTATTATTACCTGCTACAAAACCTGTTAGGTATGTTGCACCAGTGGATTATCCAAAAGTTCTTTATTAACGATGAGAAGCTACGTAAGCAAATAGAGGATAATAAAAAGAACCCTAAACAGCCATCGGGCTGGCAGAAAAAACTGGCCGATATGCAAAAACAGGCACAGCAACAACAGCAGCAGCGCACAAACCCTAAAAAAGGCTAAGATTGAAAATGAACCTACGGCTGCTTGTTTTGTTTTTGGTTTACTTTTTATGCGGCTGCAAAGCACAGAAACCAGATAGTAAAAACCCTGAAAAAAACGGGCGGCTTATACTGAGTATGGAGCGCACGGCCTGCTTTGGCAGGTGCCCTATTTACCAAATAAGGCTATACCAAAATGGCTTGTTGATTTACAATGCCGAACAGTTTACCGATACAGTAGGTTGCTTTTATAGCGTTTTAACCAAACCCGAAATAGCGGCTATAGAAGAAAAGTTTAAACAAATCAATTTTTTTGGTCTGGCCGATAGTTACCCGGTTGGGGTTCAAACACCCACCGATTTACCAAGCTGCATTGTTTTTTATAACAAAAATGGCAGGCAAAAAACGGTTACCGATAAACGCTTTAAAAGCCCCGAAATGTTAACTTATATAGAGAATAGTATCGACTCGCTGGTAAATACGAGAAAATTACAAATCTGTGACAAATAAAATAACCTAAGCTTAATGCCAAATCGAAAAATCGGTTAGCTTTGGCCCCCTATTATTATATATATTCAAATTAAAACCTAGTAATCAAAATGAGAAATTATTTACTCTTTTTATCGCTATTGGCCTCGGGAATGTTAGCAAATGCCCAGCAGTTGTCGGTTTACCACGATAACAAATTTGCAAACAGGTCGGTAGAAAAACCAATGGTGCAAAGCAACGTGCATCTTGTTACTCCACCTAAGCACCAGCACCGTAGCGGTTCGCGCTCTTTAGGCCCTGTGCTTAATTCGCAACGCATTGGTAGCGCGGGTAACCTGCTTAGCATTTTAGATCCTAACTGCAACCAGATAGACGTAAATGACTCATTAAATACAATTACTTTTATACACCGTAACGACCCGGATTTAACTTTAGGAACAAACGTTGCCCAATACCGTTTTGATATTTCTAAAGACCTTGGAAATACCTGGACACCGGATATTGGCCCAATAACCAACGATGAAACTATCGATAACGTAAACGTAAACGGCCGTTTCCCTCAGGCGTTAATTTATAACCCTGCCGGAAATACAATTGCCGACAGCGCTTACCTTATTTACAGCGGTACCTGGCACGATAACACTACCTGGAGCGGCCAAATGCGCGGCAGAGGTAAACTAAGCGGCGATACAGCTACCTTTAACGTTAGCATTGATGTTGTTAACAATAAGGCAGTAGAAGTAGCTACCGGCTTATGCCACGGTGCACCGGGCGTATTTTGGAATTTGAATACCTTATATGCAGGTAACTTTACCACCAGCGGCCTTACAACGGGCTTTAACGTGCAAAAAGGTGTTTGGAATAATACAACCAAAAACGTTGACTGGACCAGCACTAACATTCTTCAAACTTTTGTAAAGGTTCAGGGAACAAATGCTTTGGCATCTGTTGCTACATCGCACAACATCGCCTTCGACCCAACCGGACAGTACGGATGGATTTCGGTTCTTGGCGATATCACTCCTGATCAGGATAGCGTTTACAATCCTATTTTTTGGAAAACTGTAGATTTTGGTGCTAACTGGACAGGCCCTATTGAAGTTGATTTGAACAGCCTTGCCGGTGTAGTAGAAAGCTTAAACCCTACCTGGTTAAACGGCGACCCTTCTACTTTAAACCCTACTACTGTATTTGAAGCTGATTTAACTGTTGACGTAAAAGGTAACCCGCACTTACTTACTACTGTGGGTAACGGAAGCGGATACTCTATTGAACCAGCAGGATATGATATGTGGGATATTACCTTTGATTCTGCAGCTGTAAACTGCGGTGGATGGAAAGGTATACACTTAGCTGAAATTGGTACCTTTAGAGGTGAGTTTACCAATGATAACCCGGCTACCACTATGGATAACCGTCCTTTAGTTTCCCGTTCAGAAGACGGACACAAAGTTTTCTTCTTTTGGTTAGAAACTGAGATTGTTGATACTACACAGGATATTACTAACTCGGCACCTAACTTTTTCGGCCGTGCAATTGATGTTGTAAGCGAAAAAATTAGCCCACGCTATAACTTTAGTGAAGGCGATACCCTTTGGGGCGGAAGAACCATTGCAAACGATGGTGGTGCAATGGGAAGTGGTGTTACTTTCCCTACCGTGTCGGTAACAGCTCTTAAAAAAGGCAACATTTACAATGTTCCTACCGTGTTCACTCAAATCGATTACAACAATAATCCGGCTAACGGTCTTGGTTCAAGCGAGCAGCCTGCCGCTTTCTGGTACATTGGTAATATCGATTTCCCTGCTTCTGATTTCAATTTACCTTTAGATCCTCCAACAGTTACCTTAAATGGTTTAGATACTGTTACTATCCGTAAAAACACTTCTTATACCGAAGACGGCGCTACTGCATTTGATTGCAATGATGGTAACGTAGCTGTAGTTATTGTAAATAGCCCAGATACTGCTGTTGTAGGTATTTACCAGGTTCTTTACATTGCTACAGATGCTGCAGGTAACAGCGATACAGCTGTTCGTACTGTAATAGTAGGCGATGTTCCGGTTGCAGATTTTAACTGGACCCATACAAACGGCGCAGGTGGTAACCGTGTTTTATTTAACGACCTTTCTACCAACTTCCCTTCTAACTGGAAATGGGAGTTTGGCGATGGCAGCGGTTCAATCGTTAAGCAACCTACTGTAAAAGTTTACAATGCTATACAAACCTACAACGTATGTCTTACTGTAGGTAACACATTTGGTACTTCAAATAAGGTTTGTAAGGATGTTTCAGTAACGGCTATTACTACCGGTATTAACGATATTGAGTTAGATCAGGAAATTTCTTTATTCCCTAACCCATCTAACGGTAAAGCGGCCCTTTTAGTTAAAACAGCTAATGCTCCTCAACTTACTGTTACTGTTTACAACATATTGGGCGAAACCATCATCAACCCAACTACTTACAAAGCAGGCACTACCAACATTCAGTTAGATCTTACTTCGGTATCTAACGGTTTATACCTGGTAAAAATTCAAAGCGATAAAGGTGCTACTGTTAAGCAATTAACTGTAAGCAAGTAAGCTTAGTAAAAGCGCAAGCTTTAAAATACAGAAAAGGGCTCCCCAAAAAGGAGCCCTTTTTTTGTGTATATTGTAGAGAAAATACCATTGGATAAATGAAGGCCCTTATAGCGGGTTTATTGGTTTGCGGTATGCTGCTTGCAACTGCAATTATATATGCGCTTATAAAGCGCAACAGAGCCTCTGTATACTCACTTATGGCCGTTGTGCTGCTTTGTGCAGGTACCGGGGGCTATACCATATATAAGGTTATAGTAAGAGTGCAGCATGCTTTTACGCCCCGCACGGGTATGCAAATTTACACAGCGCTTTTGGGTAAACCGGAATATGATTGCGTAAAGGTAATTAACCAGCAAGACCAGGTTATCCCTAAAATAGATTATGCTATATGGCTTTATTTTGAAACCTGCCCCAAAGAGCTTAGTCGGGTTTTGGCAAGGCACTCTTATACTGTTAAGCCTTATTTTCTAACCCATACACATAGCGATGATACCAGTTCGTATGTAAATTGGTTTCAACCTGATTTGCTGCAGGGCGACAGCGCAAGAATTTTTGAGTGGCGCTCCGAGGACCAAAGAAATATTAGCACCCTCTATGTTTCGTGGGATAGTACAAAGGTTTACTGCCAGGATATTTTAGATTGAAGCCTAACTTGTAAAGTGGACTTCAATTATCTTTCAAACAAACGGCGGATAAAATCTACCACGTTTATATCGAACAGAAAATAGGGTAGGAAAAGTACAGTAGCCCAAAAGAACATAGACATTAGCATAGATACTAAAATCTTCTTTTTATCGTGCGTAAGGGCTAGCGCGAACAATACGCCTACCGGTATGGAAAGCACAATAGGGGTAAGCACCGCAATGCCGCCCAGGCCAAAGCGTTTTTTAATACGCACTAAAAAGCGGTTGCTGCTTGTAAACCGGCGGCCGAAACGATTAGGGAATTTTTTTACTAAAAACTCCTGCATATAGCCACCTAAATAGGTAAAAAGCACAATGCCTATTATGCCGCCAATAATGTTGCCCAGGGCTCCACCCAATCCCAGGTTAGCGGCAATGGCAGTTAGCGAGCCCATCGAGAACTTTACGATAGAACCCAAAAAAACCAGAATAGAAGAAAGCAGTTTATCCATTTATTTCACGGCGGGCATTTATGCTACCATACAAAGTTAACGTATTTGTTTATTAAATTGGTTCAAAATTTTGGAGGTATTTCTTTTCTAAAATGCCCGTTCATCTGAACCTTGGCTTTTACCTTTTCGGTTTGCTCAATAGAAGGTATCAATTTTTGCAGGTGCTCTATAATAAACCACTGCCGGGCTTTTTCGCTGGTGGCTATAAGCAGGCGGTATTGGTCTTCGGCGCTTAGGGCGGCATATTGCACCAAATCGAACGAAAGCGGATTTTCATATTTATCGCTCACTTTAAAGTTAGTACCCAGCACAACATGCAGTTTATCAATTAAATCAATCAATGTAGGGTTGGGCACTTCGGTATCAAATGGCAGGTGCTCTACCTCAAACACCACGGCAGCCGAGTATAGCTTATCGGGCACCTGGCGCAGCACCTCTATAATGCGGAATATTTTTACTCCCCGGGTTTTAATATCCAGTTCGCCGTTATCGTAGGTTTTCGAAATTTCGAGTATTTCCATTTCGGTACCAAACTCATTAAGGGTTTCTTTAAATACCGAGGGTATGCCAAAGGTTTTTCCCGTAGCGCTGCACTCTTGTATCAGCTGCTTGTAGCGGGGCTCAAAAATATGCAGATTTAGTAACTGGCCGGGGTAAATAACATTGTTTAAGGGGAAGATAGGCAAAAACTTGGTCATAATTATAACGAGCTACTTGAATAGTTTTGTAATAATACTGTAAAAAAAACCGCTAAAACATACCCCAATGCGCACTTTAACTTAATTATCCGTATTTTTAAGTAACAAAACAAAGGCTATGAAAACTACTGTTAAATCAATTGCAGTTTTTGCAATGTTGCTGTGTTTTTCTTTTGCCGCACGTGCAGTTTCAATGGGGCAAATAGTGGGGCAAGTTACCGGCCCTGTAAGCAACCAACCATTGGCTTTTGCCCAAATAGTTTTTGAAAATAAAATGGATAAAGTAGAAGTAACGGCTAATGAATATGGCTACTACTACGCCAACCACATGCCTACCGGCAAGTATGCCATGACGGTGGTTTACAATAACCGGACTTTTGTAATGAACGTGCAGGTGTATGATGGGTATACCAGCGAAATTAATTTTGCTGTAAGTTCCGATAGTAATTTGCCGCAAAAGGTGCTGCTGCCTACTAATCAAAACCTGTTTAGTTCGGTAACAAGTAACGACCCCAGGCGCGATAATAGTGCCAATAACCAGCCCACACAATCGTTAAACGATGTGATAAGCCAGCAAGCGGGTTGCGATGTGCGCGATGGGAAAATATTTATTAAAGGAAGCAGCCAGGTGAAGATTTTTATTGATGGCGTGCCGATGATGGGTGCACCCACCCAAAACAGGGTGTGGTAATTTAGTTGAACAGAACCTTGATCTTTTTTTATAAACACTAAAATTGATGACCTATGAAAACAAAACTAACCCGTGCAGCGGGGTTACTGCTGCTATTGTTAACCTCTCATTTTTTATTTGCCGCTTCTGGCGGTGGCAGTATTATGGGCCAGGTAGTAGACCCCGATACTAAAGACCCTGTAGATGGCGCTATGGTGGTTTTAGAAAACCAGGGAACGGAAAAATTATTTTACACTAACGAAAAGGGCTACTACTATGCCAGTAATATTCCGGCAGGGGTTTACAAGGTTACGGTATCCTACCTAAGCCATAAATCGATTGTAGAAGGAGTGAAAGTTTCGAGCGATGAAAGTTATGTTGTAGATGTTGCACTTGCTGTTACTACTACTATGACAGAAATACCCATTACCACCTACCGCGTTCCGTTAGTAGATGATATAGATATCCGTAACGGAACACTTGAAAGAAATATAATAAAAAATATGCCTCTGGTTAGTGTTGGGGAACTGGGCGAAACCCAAGCCGCTACCGTAAAAATAGGTAACGATTATTATGTGCGCGGAGCGCGTGCGGGCGGTATGGCTTATTATATTGATGGGGGCAAGGTGATGGGTTCGCCTAACATACCTTTATGTGGGCTGCAAACTTACCGGATGTACGATGGCTTTATACCCGCCAAGTATGGCGATGCCTTAGGTGGCGTAGTAGTAATAGAAACCCGCAATTACTTTAGCGAGCAACATTAATAGATACTTGAAGGGTTAAAAAAGTTGGCAGGGGGGCGGTTTGCAAAAAGCGCCCCCCTGCTGTTTTATTATGGCTACTGCTTTTCGTTGCAGTAGTAATCTTGCTTATAATAGTAATTAACGGCATCGTTAATTTTGCCGGGCTGGTCGCATACATTTTTATCGTTCTGAAGCATGTTGCAGGTGTAGCCCGCAGCCCTGTACGCTGTAAAAACGGAATCTATTTTATAATTGTTTACTCCCTTGGTTGCGCAGGTTTTAATTCGCACCCCGGAAGTAGTTTCGCAATAGGCACAATACTGGGTGCATTCGTAACACTTATTGCACGATGAGGCCGATACAAGCGCAATAACAAATAACAAAAAACCTATCGCTTTATTTTTCATACTTAAGAAACGCCGGATTGAGAAAATATTTTTGACGGTTTAAAAATAAAAAGATTTTATTTGCACCCGCTAAAGGTGGCAAATCGTTTTACGATGACTTGCCATAATAGGGAATCAGGTGTAAATCCTGAGTAGTACCCGCTGCTGTAAGCTCTTTCAAAGTTTCTATCTCAAAAGCCACTGGTTTAAAACCGGGAAGGCGGTAGAAACAGAGCAAAACCAGAAGACCTGCCTTCAGCATTATATTTCAAAAGCTTTCGGGAAGAAAGGCTGAGGACTGGAACAGTGCACGGTTTCATTTTTCAATCTCAATTTTCGTAGCTGAACATTTTAAAAAAAAAATTCAGCCATGAAGAAATTCAACATTTCGTTTTTTGCCGTATTAATTGCGGTCAAAGTTTTCTCTCAAACCATTTCAGATTTTGAAAACCTGCAGTTACCCGCCGATTCCTTCTGGAACGGATCAGATTTAACCGGCAGCTACAACAGCGGCCTTGCCGGATTTGTAAACTCCTACAACACCAGTTTTAACTCGTGGAGCGGCTTTGCTTATTCTAACAAAACCAATGATACCACGGCAGGCTACGGCAATCAATACAGTAGTATAACAGCCGGCGGGGTAAATAGTTCGGCGACATACGCAGTTGCGAATGGCTATGGCGATATGCGCATCCGTCTAAACGAAAACGCAGCAGGTAAACTGGTGAAGGGGTTTTATGTAACCAATACTACTTATGCTTACTTAAGCCTTAAAAACGGCGACCAGTTTGCGAAAAAGTTTGGCGGTTTATCGGGCACCGACCCCGATTGGTTTCGATTAACCGTTAAAGGATGGTATAATGGTGCTACTAAAGCTGAGGAGGTGCAGGTGTACCTGGCCGATTTTCGTTCGGCAGATAGTAACAAAGATTATATTTTGAAAGACTGGCACTGGGTTGATTTACAAACTTTAGGAAATGTAGATAGCATCGCGTTTCAGTTAGAATCAACCGATACTGCCGGCGGCTATGGAATGAATAACCCGGCCTATTTTGCGCTGGATAACTTCACTACACTTGAGCAGGTTCCTTTTCAAACACTTACCGGCTTTGAAGACCTTACCCTGGCTACCGATACTTTTTGGGATGGCTCTGATTTAAGCGGTGGCTTTGCCAGTGGTGGTGGTTATTTTAATAATAGCTATAACACTACCTACATGTCGTGGAATGGTTTTACTTATTCTAATGTAGTAGATTCTATGACAACCGGTTCGTCTAATCAATACGGTGTAATTGCCGGAACCGGTTATAACAACTCCCCTAATTTTTTAATTGCAAACTCTTACGGAAACACTAAAGTGCTTTTAACCGGGAAAGCTGCAGGCGGTAAATTGGTAAAGGGTTTTTACGTAACCAATACTACGTATGCTTATAACAGTATGTTAAACGGCGACCAGTTTGCCAAGAAATTTGGTGGCGCTACAGGTACCGACCCGGATTGGTATCGTTTAGTAGTGAAAGGCTACAGCAATGGTAATTTAAAGAATGAAGCAGTAGAGTTTTACCTGGCCGATTATCGCGCGGCTAATAGTGCCGATGATTATTTGGTGCGCGACTGGCGTTGGGTTAACCTTCAGCCATTGGGTAATGTAGATAGCCTGCAATTTTTCTTAGAATCGACCGACACAGCCGGAGGTTTTGGTATGAACAACCCGGCCTATTTTGCTATAGATAACTTTATTACTGCCGATACGGCTTATGCCCAACCGGCGGCTAATGATGATTTAGTGGCTACTAACTACGTAACTGCAAAAACGATAGCTGTGCTGGGCAACGATGTAAATTTAATTGCGAACCCTTATACAGTTGAATTGCTTAGCTCCCCTTTAATTACCGGTGCCACGGCGGTTGTTAAGTTTAACCAGATAGTTTATACACCGGCTGTAGGCCTGGTAGCTGCCGATACTTTATACTACCGTGTATACGATGATTTGGGGTTTGCCGATACTGCTAAAATTGTAATTAATGTAGCAGGTGTTACGGCAGTTGAAGAGGTAGAGGATGCGCTAACCTTTGGTGCATACCCTAACCCGTTTAACGAAATACTAATTATTTATAGCTCTTTAGTTGTAGATAAACCTGCTGTTGTATCTATATACAATATAGTAGGCTCGCTGGTAGCACGCGAAACCATTACAGGTGCAACTACCAGCCTGCAAGCAGCTAACTGGCAAAGCGGTGTGTATGTTATACAGTTAAATGCCGGCAATAAAGTAGTTACTAAAAAACTGGTTAAACAATAATCCCATGAAGGCTAAATTGCTATTCAAGATTTTGTTTACCGCAGGTTGTATTGCACTGTTTAAACCAGCGGCATTGGCGCAATTTGCGCCTGCCGCTGGTATGCAGGGCAGCACGGCTATACACCGCGATTCTTCTGCATTTAAGGCATGGGCTATCGGTTGTACTATTACCCGTGGTTACATGGACATTGCTATACCCGATTCGGGTTTTACAACTGTTGGCGATGCCAATTCTGCAGTTGGCCCTGCCGGGCAGGCTGGTGTGGTTAGCCTTGGCGATGCAGGCACCGCCACTCTTACCTTTGCTAATCCCATTTACAATGGTCCAGGGTTTGACTTCGCCGTTTTTGAAAACGGATTTTATACCAATAATCCGCTGGCCTTTTTGGAATTTGCTTTTGTAGAGGTTAGTAGCGATGGCGTAAATTTTGTGCGCTTTGCGGCCACCAGCAACATACAGGATACCACCCAAATACCAATGACGGGTGTAGACTGTGCTTTGGTAAATAACCTGGCAGGTAAATACACCGCAGGTTATGGAACTCCGTTTGATTTGGATGAACTGAAGAACGAGGCAGGCCTTAACGTAGACCAAATCACACACGTGCGCATTGTAGATGTAGTAGGCAGCGTAGCAGAACAGTTTGCAACGCACGACCACCTGGGGCACAAAGTAAACGACCCTTACCCTACAGCTTTTGCATCGGGCGGATTTGATTTAGATGCCGTTGGCGTTATACATACCACCGGCACTACCGGTGTTGCCGCTTTAAATAACAATTACTTGCAGCTATTGGTATATCCCAATCCTTCAGCCGGCGGGCAGGTATATTTAAATCTAACAGGGGATATAGAAGATGCACGTTTTAAAGTTTACGATGTACAGGGGAACGTTTTACAGCAGGGCGCAATAACAGCACAACGTTCGGTTATTGATATACGCAGCTTTTCTGCGGGCTTATATTTTATATCGGTCAATTCATTTGTTACAAAGCTGATTGTTGAATGAGGGTAATAGTTACATATCTTTTTCTGCTTTTATCGGTGGTCACCATGGCACAGGTAAAAACAGATTCGATATATACTTTTCCCGATGTAGTTAAGCATTCTGTAGGCAGTCTTAGATCCACACAAAGCCCTTTCAATTCGTATAAGTATATTGAAACAAGAACCCTGAACGATGCGCTGCGTGAGAACTCAGGTTTGTATTTTAAAAATTATGGCAGCGGTCAGTTATCGTCTATATCTATCCGCGGAACCAGCGCAGCCCAAACAGATTTACTTTGGAATGGAGTAAAACTTAATTCACCGTCGTTGGGCCAGGTAGATGTTTCGTTATTTAATGCCGGTATGAGCGACCAGGTGGAGTTAGGTGGCGTTGCGCGCTCGGGTAATGTAGGGGGCTACATTAACTTTCAAAACGATACACGGGTAGATTCGGGCTTTATGCTAAATGCCAGTGTTAGCTACGGTAGTTTTAATACGGTTAGAACTTATGGCAAGGTGCGCTATGGCAATGGAAGAGTGTCGGGCACCGCCCGTATAAGCTACCTGTATGCCGAAAACAATTACCCGTTTGTAAACACATTTAAAGCGGGTAAGCCAATTGAGAAGCTGAGCAATGCAAAAGTGCGTCTGCTTAATTTTATGCAGCAGATAAATGCGCGCATTAATAAGCGTAATGTGTTGCAGTTTAATGTGTGGTTAAGCGAGGCCGAAAGGCAAATACCGCCGGTAATAAGCAAACCTGTAAGTAGGGAATCGCAGGATGATTACTCTATGCGCAGTGCACTTTCGTGGCACGGTAGCTACGGTAAGTTAGCCATTACGGCTACTACGGCCTTTTTGCATGATGAAATACGCTACCGTAACCCCGAAGTCGGACTGAATGAAAAATCGGTAATGCAAGCGGCACGGAATGTTATTACTTTTAGCTATGATAGCTTGCGAAGGTTTTCGGTATATGCCGAGGTTGGTTACGATTTTGAACGCGCTATGGTTCCTGCCTATCAGTTAACCCGCAGCCGGCATATTGGCAAATTAGTGGCAGGAGTTAAATACAGGGCTGGGCGGTATGCGTTGTTACAGTTAGATATACGCGAAAGTGTTTACAATAAAACGTTCTCGCCGTTTTCGCCCATACTGGCGCTTACTGTTTATAAGCCTATTAATGCACATGCTTTCACCTTTCGTACCAGCGTATCGCGTAATTACCGTTTCCCTTCACTAAACGATTTGTACTGGGTGCCAGGTGGCAACCCCAACCTTAAAACCGAAAAAAGCTGCGATGCGGAGGGTGGTTTGCAGTATGCTTATGGCAGTTATGTGAGTTTTAAAACTACTGCCTTTTGTAAATATGTAATGGATTGGATACAGTGGATACCAACCGGTAGCTATTGGGCACCACGCAATGTAAAGCGCGTGCTTACCCGGGGAGTAGAGATATCGGCACGTGCCGACAGGATTTTGAACGGACGGGTACGAGGCTTTAATATGGCTTTTAACGTGAACTATACTTACACGCGCGCTACTAACCTGGATGCTATTTCGCCGGCCGATCAATCGCGCGGAAAGCAATTGATTTATGTGCCGCTGCATGTAGCCAACATAGGCCTGCATATTGAATACCACAAGTTTTATTTACGTGCCTTAAACAGCTATACCGATGCTGTATTTATAACTACCGATAACTCGCAAACACTGAAGGGATATTATAATTTAGATTTAGAACTGGGTAAGGATTTTGCAATAGGCAATTGCGAAATTGGGGCCGCCTTTAGGGTAAATAATGTTACCGGTGTTCAGTTTCAGAATATTGCACAGCGGCCAATGCCCGGAAGAAATTTTGAAGGAACGCTCCGTTTTAAATTTAACCGATGAACAGAAATTATATCTGGCTTTTTCTTTTTGTGTTCATCTCCTCTTGCCATAAAGAGCAAGACCCCGTTTTGCCTACAGCAAAAGGAGTTTATATAATTAACGAGGGGCTGTTTAATTTCGGGCAGGCAGAGGTTAGTTTTTATAACCCGGCTGATAATGCAGTAAGCAACAACTTATTTAAATCTTCTAACGGGTATTCGCTGGGCGATGTAGGGCAGAGTATGTTCATTCAGGACTCTACCGGTTACATAGTGGTAAATAACTCTGCTAAAGTTGAGGTGGTAAGGCTACCTTCTTTTCAAAGAATAAGAACAATAAGTATTGCGGGTTCTTCGCCAAGAAGTTTTTACCCGGTAAATGATAGTATAGCTTACGTTACTGAACTGTATGCCAAAAAGATATGGGTTATTAACTACCTAACCGGAAACCTTGTAACCAGTATTGCTGCCGAAGGTTGGACGGAGAACATAGTAAAAGCCGGTAACGATATTTTTGTGCAACAAAAAATAAACGACCTTGTAAGCGGGTCTTATGCTACGCTGCTTAAGGTAAACCCAACCACACACACAGCCCAGCATACTACTACCTTTGGCGGGCGCGATGTAAATGGTATAGCGAAAGATAAGCTTGACCGCATTTGGGTAGCTGTGGATGAAGATACCGCGCTTGGTCTGTACGCCGGGTTTTATTGTTATGACCGTAATCTGGCTGAGCAAAAATCATTCTTCTATTCCTCGTATAATCACCATCCCGGTAATTTGTGTATAGATGCAGCAGGTGAGAACTTGTTTTTTAGCGATAAGGATGTATTTACTTTTTCGATAAACAGCAGCCAGTTACCGCAGGTATCTTTTATTAATGCTACCGGTAAAAATATTTACTGCATGGGTGTGGATCCCGCAACAGATGATGTTTATATAAGCGATGCACTGGACTATGTGCAGCCATCAGCCATTTACCGGTACAATAAAAGTGCAGGCCTTGTTCATTCATTTACCGCCGGGGTTATAGCCGGTAATTTTGCTTTTACTCATGAATAGGAAAATACCTGTTATGCGTGGTTTTTTGTTGGGCAACCGCAAGGGTTACCCCTATACCATTGTACTTATATTATTGGTATGTGCTTTTTCGTTGGGCCTGCATAGCTGTAGGGGTAAAGCACAGGTAAAACATACCGGGCCTCATTGTGCTAAGGTTGCTTCGCTGCCGGTTAAGTATGCCAAAGGCTTTGCGGTAGATTATTACAATGGGTTTAAAGTTGTTACCGTTAAAGATTTAAAAGATACCGGGAAAATAATTGTGCAGTATGTGCTGGTGCCTAAAGGTAAACTGGCGCCATCCGATTTCTCTGAGGCAGTTTTAGTTGATACACCTGTGGGTAAAGTAGTTTGCATTAGCACCAATCATATCTCTACCATGGCTCAATTAGGCCTTACCGATTCTGTTGCAGGGGTGGCTAACGTGGACCTGATTTATAGTAAGGATATAGTAGAGCGGGTGAAGAAGGGTGCCATTGCCGATGTTGGACAGAACGAGCTTAACTACGAAAAGATAGTTCAACTTAACCCTGCTTTTGTGATTACCTCGGGCAGTTGGGACGGTGGCGATAAAATGAAAGCGAAGCTTACCAGCTTAAATATAAAAGCAGTATTGAATTTAGATTATATGGAGCAGGAGCCCCTGGCCCGTGCGGAATGGTTAAAGTTTACGGCCGCTTTTTTTGACAGAGAGTATGAAGCAGATAGTGTTTTTACGGGTATAGAAGCAAATTACCTAAGTCTGAAAGAGAAAGTAAAGAATGTAGCCACCAAGCCAACGGTATTTGTAAATATTCCTTTTAAAGAGATTTGGTATATGCCCTGCGGCGATAATTACATGGCTAAGCTGATAGCCGATGCCGGTGCCGACTTTTTATGGAAAGATGCCAAAGCCAATAACGGGCTTAATTTGAATTTGGATTATGAGGCGGTATATGCCAAAGCTGCCGATGCCGAGTACTGGCTGTGCAATGGTTTCGCAGGTTCGCTTGCCGATGTGAAGGCTGCCGATAAGAAGAACTCTTTTTTTAAGGCCTACAAAACAGGCAAGGTTTTTAATAACGACAACCGCAATACCCCCAGCGGCGGCTTCGATTTTTGGGAGAATGGACCCATAACCCCCGACAAAATTTTGGCAGATATGATTTTTATTTTCCACCCCGAACTTTTGCCCGGCCACAAGTTGTATTATTATCGTAAATTGAAGTAACACGATACCCTGTAATCTTGAACCGCACCCTGCTTTTTATAACACTTACTGTATTGGTAGTTGCAGTTTTTTTTCTGCAGCTGCTATTGGGCTCGGTAAGTATTCCGCTACCGGTGGTAATTAATGTGCTGGCGGGTGGCAATGGCGGCAGCGAGGCTTTTAGCAATATTGTTTTACAATCGCGCCTGCCGGCGGCTCTGGCCGCTTTACTGGCCGGGGCAGGCTTATCGGTTAGCGGTTTACAAATGCAAACTATGTTTCGCAACCCGGTAGCAGGCCCCTATGTGTTGGGTATAAGCGCCGGGGCTAGTTTTGGTGTAGCTGTGTTTATATTAGCAGCTTCAGCATTTGGTGTGCCCGAAATAAGGCTGCTAAGCAGCTGGAGCATAATACTGGCAGCGGCTACCGGTGCGGTGCTTATCTTCCTCATTAACTTTCTTATCTCTTTCAGGTTAAACGATGTGGTCGCCATTTTAATAATCGGGTTAATGATTGGCGGAGGTATAAGTGCGCTTATAGAAATTATGCAATCGTTTAGCAGCAACGAGGCCCTTAAAAGCTATGTGCTTTGGACCTTTGGCAGCTTTAGGTATGTAGATACGGGGCAGATAGTGTACCTGGCCCTGGCAGTATTGTTGGGTATTGTTTTTTCGTTCTTCTTATCCAAGCCCTTAAACCTTTTGTTGTTAGGCGATACCTATGCGGTTAGCTCGGGCCTTAATATACGGCAGGCCAAAATTTTAATAGTGTTTTGCACCAGTATACTGGCAGGTAGTGTTACTGCCTTTTGCGGCCCTATTGGTTTTGTAGGTTTGGCGGTGCCGCATATTGCCCGTTCGATGTTTAAAACAGCCGACCATAAAATACTGATACCGGCGTGTGTACTAATGGGAGCGGTTATTTGCGGCTTATGCAATGTAATAGCTGCGACACCCGGTTCGGATAATATATTGCCTGTAAATGCCATTACATCCCTTTTAGGCGCACCGGTAGTTATTTGGATAATACTTAGCAAACGCAGAATGTAAATGGAACTAAAGGCGGATAATCTTAGCGTTGGTTACGGAAGCGATAAAGTCGTTTTTGCCGGTATTTCGTTTACTGCCGGCCAGGGCGAAATGATTGCTTTGCTGGGGGTAAATGGTATAGGTAAATCTACATTGCTTAGAACCCTAAGCGGCCTGCAAAGCAGCGTTAGTGGAAGTGTAACGATAGGTGAGGAGCAGATACAAAATCTTACAGCCGCTGGCAGAGCTAAACTGCTAAGTATTGTTTTAACCGAGCGCGTTTTTGTAGATAATATAACGGTTAAGGAATTTATTGCCCTGGGCCGTATGCCTTATACTAATTGGCTGGGTAAGCTAAGCGATGCCGATGTGCAGGAAGTTGAGAAGGTGATTGATGTAATGAAGATTAGCGCCCTGCAGCACAAGCAGTTTAACCATATAAGCGACGGTGAAAAGCAAAAGGCTTTAATAGCCCGCGCCCTGTGCCAGCAAACACCGGTTATAATATTAGATGAGCCCACGGCCTTTTTAGATTACCGCAATAAGAAAGAAATATTGCAGTTGCTATCTTCTATAGCTAAACAGCTGAATAAAATTGTAATTCTCTCAACACACGATATTGAAGCATCGTTAGAGTATTGCACCGGTTGCTGGTTAATGACGGAAGACAAGGAGTTTATTGCGGTTAACCGCAGTGAAAATTTCAGGCAGGATGTAATGGGCAGGTTGTTTAAGGAACTAAACGGCCATTCTTAACTCGTCGTATACTTTCTCGATATAGTAAATAGAAAGCTTGTGCTTTACTTTTATCGACTCTTTTACCGAGAAGAAGAAATCAACTAATTTTTTAAAGTCGGCGGGCTTTTGCAGGTAACCATCAGCACCCAGGCGGTAGCACTCAATCATGTCTTTTTTGTAGTCGCTGTTGGTTACAATTATTACCGGGGTAGCTTCTAAATCGGGGTCGGTTTTAATTTTTTCGAGCACCTCTCTGCCGGTCACTTTAGGCATGTTCAGGTCCATTAACACCAGGTCGTAATTTTTACCTATAATTTTTGCCGTGTCCAGCATCTCACCGGCCTCTTCACCATCGTAAGCATAATCCAGCTCAATATCTCCGTCTAAATCAGCCTCTTTAATGGCCTCCTGCATCAGGCGAACTTCGGCAGGGTTATCTTCAACTAATAGCAAGCGATACGGTTCTGAGCGGTGCACGGTCAACATAGATAGCTGCGGTTTTTGGTTACACTAATATATGCCCCGTATTGTGCAAATTCAATACCTACTTCATAATATTATAAATGTTGATATTGTTAATTGTGCGCAAAAACAGTACAGCCTACAAATCTACTATTGTGGCTTACCAGCATTACCTGACCAACTCTTCTTTTTACCCCAGCTTTTCTTGCCTCCGCCGCCACCTTGCGAGTTTCCTCCGGCGGGTTTAGATGAGGATTTTGCGCCATAGTGGTGGGTCGATTTTCCCTGTGGCTTTCTGCCACGGTTATCCGCCGCGGCGGGCACAAAGGGGGTATCTGCACTCATAGGATATGGGTGGTCGCTTACCACCGGTAATTGTTTGCCAATTTCCTTCTGTATATCCTTTAAAAAAGCTCTTTCTTCGGCATCGCAAAACGACATAGCCACACCGCTTAAGCCTGCACGGCCGGTACGGCCAATGCGGTGAACGTATGTTTCGGGAACGTTGGGTAACTCGTAATTTAGCACATGGCTAAGGCTATCCACATCAATTCCGCGGGCAGCAATATCGGTAGCTACCAATACGCGTATTTCGCCACTTTTAAAATTGGTAAGGGCATTCTGCCTCGCGTTCTGCGATTTATTGCCATGTATGGCAGCGGCTTTAATGCCGGTTTTGGCCAGGTCGCGCATTACGCGGTCGGCACCGTGTTTGGTGCGGGTAAATACCAGCATACGCTGTATGCTCGCATCTTTTAAAATATGGATTAACAAAGCGCGCTTATCGTTTTTAGTAACGTAATAGAGCTCTTGCTTAATTTTATCAACGGTAGATGATGGTGGTGTTACTTCTACACGAACAGGTTCGTGCAAAATGCTATCGGCTAACTTTTGAATGATGGGCGGCATGGTAGCCGAAAAGAACAGCGTTTGGCGCTTAGATGGCAGCTTGGCAATTACCTTCTGCACATCGTGTATAAAGCCCATATCCAGCATACGGTCGGCTTCGTCCAGCACAAACATTTTTACCTGGTTAAGGTGTACAAAGCGCTGGTTCATTAAATCCAGTAAGCGGCCTGGTGTTGCAATAAGAATATCTACACCACGCTTAAGGGTTTCTACCTGCGAGTGTTGCGATACACCGCCAAATATTACCAAATGCTTTTGGTGGCAGTGGCGTCCGTAGCTGGCAAAGCTTTCGCCTATTTGCACAGCCAACTCGCGGGTAGGGGTAAGTATAAGGGCCTGTATTGGTTTTACAATGGTATGGCCACGGTGTTGCTCTACGTGTTTTTGGGTAGCAGCGGCATTTTCCAGGTGCTGTAAAATAGGTATGGCAAAGGCAGCCGTTTTACCGGTGCCGGTTTGGGCGCAGCCCAATAAATCGCGGTGGTTTAGCACTACAGGTATAGCCTGCTGCTGGATGGGTGTTGGTTGGGTATAGCCTTCGTGTTTTAGGGCGCGTACAATAGGTTCAATTATATTCAGTTTCTCAAATGGCATTGGTAAAAGTTAAAAGTTGATTGATAATAGTTAGTAGGAAATGCGACAGCCGGATAATGAAGTATTGGTTTGATTTTTATTTGCAAAGGGGAGAAGTTCTAAGCAAATGGTTGAAGCATTGGATGCAAAGATAGCAAAAATATCGGAATGCATGACGGTTGACGGCTGACCATTGACAAATGCAAGTACAGGACGATCGACGGATGACCATTGACAATTGAGAAATACATCATTATTGACTACCGACCGCTGACGATTGAAAATCACTTCGTTCTATGGTTAACCAAGGTTAACATGTTTCAAAAATATGTATTGGTAATCAATTGTTTATAAAGAAATGTTAACCATAGAACCGTTCCATTCAAAACGGCATTTTTTCACTCCACCTGCTTAATCTCATGCTTTACATTATTGAAAGTAAAGCTGTCGCCTGCCTTTTTATCAATCATTTGCTGGCCGATAGGAGAGAAGGCAGCCACGGCCATATACTTATTGCCATTTAAGGTTAAGGCACCGGCGCTGATGGATATATAAAAGATGTTTTTATCGGTGGTTACCAAACTGCCGGGTTGTATTACTTCGGTTTTTCTTTCGGGGTTTATAAGTTGCAAAAACTGCTTTTGCTTAACTGCCTCGCCAATAGCTGCCTGGTGCTTATCAATCTCCTGCTGTATCATCTCGCGGGTGGTTTCGTACTTATCGCCTGCGCTGCTTTTGGTATCTTCATTAGCCGAGCTGTTAGCCATTTCCAATGCTTGCTGTGCTGTTGCCAGGCGCTGTTCTATGTAAGCAAGACAAAGGGAGTGGAGTTGGTTTTTTATGGGCATTGATTATCGGGGCATTAAGGTAATTGGGTGAAATGCGGAATAAAGGAATTTTCTACTCGTTAGTGTGGCGCGATTCCTGCATTTCTGCCTTTGTTTGAAAATTGATAATTGGTTAATTGGATCATTTTAGTATCCGTATTTTGCTTTCCATAACTTCTTCAAATTCGCCCTTAGTTCGGCTTCGCGGGCATTGTTGCCAGGTTCGTATAGTTTGGTGCCTTTAATTTTTTCGGGCAGAAACTCCTGTTCGGCAAAGTTGCCTTCGTAGCCGTGTGCGTATTTATAATCTTTACCATAATCTAAATCCTTCATCAGTTTGGTAGGTGCGTTGCGAATATGCAGCGGCACCGAAAGGTCGCCGGTGCGGTTTACCAAATCCATGGCATCGTTTATAGCCATGTAAGATGCATTGCTTTTGGCCGAGCTGGCTAAGTAAATAACGGTTTGCGAAAGTATAATGCGGCACTCGGGGTAGCCAATCATAGTAACTGCCTGAAAGCAACTGGTAGCCAACAGCAGCGCATTTGGGTTAGCGTTACCAATATCTTCACTGGCCAGTATTAAAAGCCTGCGGGCAATAAACTTTGGGTCTTCGCCACCGGCTATCATACGTGCCAGGTAGTATACCGCAGCATTCGGGTCGCTGCCGCGAATAGATTTTATGAAGGCCGAAATAATATCGTAATGCTGCTCGCCACTCTTATCGTAAATGGCCATTTTTTGCTGTATAACCTGCTCTACGGTTTCGTTGGTAATCTGTTGTTGGTTGTCGGTTGCCGATTGTCTGTTGTCCATGCTATTCACCACCAACTCCAAAACATTCAGTAGTTTTCGTGCATCACCTCCGCTGTATTTAAGCAGGGCTTCGGTTTCTTTTACCACTATGTTTTTGGTGCTAAGCACCTCGTCATCTTTAAAGGCGTGGGTTAGCAGCTTTTCCAAATCTTCACGCTCCAACGGCTTAAGCACATACACCTGGCAGCGCGATAGTAAAGCCGATATCACCTCAAAGCTTGGATTCTCCGTCGTAGCGCCAAACAGGATGATGGTGCCCTTTTCAACTGCCCCTAATAAAGCATCCTGCTGGGCTTTATTAAAGCGGTGTATCTCATCAATAAACAAAATGGCTTTGCCATTGGCATTCGCTTCATCTATTACCCGGCGCACTTCTTTAACTCCGCTATCAATGGCGCTTAGCTGGTAAAAAGGCAGGTTAATCTGCTCGGCAATAAACCTTGCCAGCGATGTTTTACCTACCCCCGGTGGGCCCCAAAAAATAATGCTGGGTATGTTGCCGCCCTCAATCAGTTTGCGCAGCACTTTGCCTTCGCCAATTAAGTGTTGCTGGCCAACAAATTCGGCAATGGTTTTAGGGCGTAAGCGTTCGGGAAGAGGAGGGAGCATAGGGCGAAATTATCAATAACCAATAATCAATTACCAAACAAAGGCGAATACAGACTTAAGACGTTAGACAATACAGAAATTAAGAAATACAAAATTCGAAATACCGGACGACTGACGATTGACTACGGAAAAGCAAAATACAGAAACGGACAACTTAGGTTAAGAATAGAAAAATCCAACATTCCATCATTCGGCTTCTGAATACACCGCAAAATTGAAATTAAAATTGGTATGGTAACCGGATTTAGTATTTGTTTACGTTTATTATTATTACTCAAAAATCCATATTATGAATACCGCAAAAGTATTGCTTTTTGTTTTTGTAATTGCTACATCACTGGTAAACGCGCAAAGTTCAAGTAAAAATCTTTTAACGAATTTAGTAGATACAGCAGGCGGAAAATTTACAACTGCCAGTTATGCGCAGGTAAGTAATGCAGATGGCGAAACAGAGATTTTGGAAATTAATGCCACAGCGCCATCAAAAGGGCTTATCAGCAGGGATAGGTTTGTTTCTATGTATACTTTTTTGAAGATGGAGATGGTTAAGATTTTTTCTGCCGATGGTAAGTACACTGCATTGGAACAAATTACCGGTAAGCCCGATGTAGTTATTGATTTACAGATGACTAAAGCCGGAACGGAAATTTTAGTTAAGCAAAAAAACGGGCAGGTAAATAAAGTAACTAAGGAATGGTAAAGCGAAGTGCAGAGAATAATTTGCATGCGCAATGCGACGACAGAAGGGGTACGCGGCGTTAGTTTAAGATTTACTTTCTTTCCGTAACAATGGCTATTACCCTAAAGCCAACGCGCGGGTCGGGCGTGGGGTAAGTTTGATTTTTATCGGCCCGGCAATCTTCTAAAAAGTTCTCCCAGCTACCACCTTTGCTAATTCCCTCTACCGTTGTCATTTCGGCGGCATTGCCTATTACATTAAACAAGCCGTTCTTATCAGGCCAATATGAATCCACCCGCACGGTATAAAAAGCACCATCGGCAGGGTGGGCTACTTCGCCATTGATAAAAGGCTTAAAATTGGCCGCGTAGCATGTGTCGCCTCTTTTGCCGTTATCCATATTCCATGGCAGTTGGGTAGCAGGGTTTGCGTTACATAGTGCCAGCCATTCAGCCTCGGTAGGCAAACGAAAAGTAACCGATGGATCCTTATGGGTAAGCTTGTATTTTTTAGTCAGCCATTCGCAGTAGCTTACCGCACCTGTATAGGCAATGTTTACCACCGGATAATTATCAAACGCACTATGGGTATGGTAATGATCTGCCATAGGATAATTGTAGCTGTAGGAAAACTTTTTTACCCATTGGCTCGAATCTATCCTGCATATTTCATACTGGTTCTGTAGCTGAACGCTCAAAAACTTTTTGTAATCTTTATTGGTAACTTCGGTAATAGCTGCGTAGAGGGTATCATTGATTTTGTGGTAAATACTTCCGTATGCTTTAAACTCTGTACCGGCTTCGGGTTTGCGATTTATATCACCGTAATGGTCCACCTTATACACTGGCTGTGCCTGTAGTATAACAGCACCCCAAAATAGTAGTAGTAAGAAGGTGAAGTTTAGCCTCATATATGGTAAAGATAGATTTAAGCTTGAGATTTTTGAAGGCTTTGTAGCCTGGTGCAAGTAATAGTTTACAGCCCATATTCTTTTTTCTGCTATTCATTTTTACCTTTCGGCTTCAATTAAAATCCACTAAAAAATAATTGCTATGAAATCTACTTCGCTGCTATTGTATGCTTTGGTTTTGTTTGCCTTTAACCTATTGCCATTTGCAGACCTACAGGCGCAGGTGCCGCAGAAAATAAACTACCAGGCAGTAGCGCGCGATGCGGCCGGCAACCCGCTGCAAAATACAGGTATATCTTTAAGGCTTACTATATACGATAGCAGTTCATCGGGCCCCGTGGTTTACCGCGAGGTATCGAATGCCTCTACCAACCAGTTTGGTTTGTTTACTGCAGCCATTGGTGGAGGCACGCCGTTGCAAGGCACTTTTGCAAGCATAGCCTGGGGCAGCGCCAGCAAATATTTACGCGTAGAATACGACCCTTCGGGCGGTTCGGCTTATATAGATATGGGTGCATGGCAATTACTTAGTGTGCCTTATGCCTTATATGCCGGCAATGCAGCTGCAGGTGTAACGGGCCCTACCGGTGGTATAGGTAATACCGGCCCTGCCGGACCAACAGGTGCAGGCGTTACCGGCCCGACCGGCCCCACAGGTGATGTAGGCCCTACAGGCCCGCAAGGAAATACGGGAGCAGGAGTTACCGGACCAACGGGACCAACCGGTGACCCAGGAGTTGCTGGCGGCGTAGGGCCTACCGGTCCGCAGGGCGCTACAGGCATTGGTGCAATCGGCCCTACAGGGCCAACCGGCGATGCAGGCAGTGTAGGTTTGCAAGGTAACACGGGACCGACCGGCCCAACAGGCTCACAGGGTGCAACGGGCGTGACCGGACCAACCGGGCCGAGCACATCGGATGGCCCTGTAGGTTCTATAATGGCTTTTGCCGGTGTAAATGCTCCTGCCGGCTGGTTGCTATGCAACGGCAGTGCGGTTAGCCGCACTACTTATGCCGATTTATTTAGTGTTATAGGTAACGCCTGGGGCAATGGCGACGGGGTTAATACCTTTAATATACCCGACCTGCGCGGTCGCTTTTTACGCGGTGTAGATGCCGGCACCGGCCGCGACCCGGATGCAGCTACCCGTACAGCTACTAATGCAGGCGGCAACACAGGCGATAATGTGGGCACCTTAGAAGACCAGCAGCTAAATGCCCATACACATGCCATTACCGACCCGGGCCACTTTCACCGCTCGGTAAACAGCGATGTGGTGCGCAACACCGGCGGCTATGGCACAGGGCTTGGCACTGGTGGCCTTGGCCCCAACCAAATTACTATGACAACCAATACCACCGGCATAACTGTAAACCCAACTACCGGCACCGAAACACGGCCTGTAAACGCCAGTGTTAATTTTATAATTAAGTATTAGGCCACCCAGATTGAAGAGATGGTATTGACCCCGTTTTGTGTGATTTGAATTGAGCAACGACAAGCATGCAGCAGAAAAGTTATTTTTTTGAATGGTTAACGGCTACTTCGCTGCTGCTTATTGCAGGGTTTATTGGTGTGGTGTTATATACAGGTGTGTGGCGTTTACCCTTTCATAAAGTAAAAGAGACAGGAATAGCGAGGTATAGCGTAAAAATTAAACTAAAAACTGATTTAAGCGCAATTAACGGAAAAGGTGCACGCGAATTAACGCTAAAGGCAGCAGATGCTATTTTGCAGGCAAGGATTGAGGGTACCGGTAAATTGATTAAAGCAGAATACAATGCAGATAAAGGGATTATTGCTTATGATATTAGCAATATAACGGATACCCTTGGACTTAGTTGGTTGCTAACTGCTAAAGGAAGATTAGAGTTTTACCCTACATTTGAAATAAGCGAGATTTGGGAAAGTATACAGGCAGTTAATTCTGCCGTGGCGCTGATACGTTATAATCAAACGATAGAAGACGCTAAAAGTGGTAAAGGCAGTTTATCGCGGGGCGATGAATTATTTGGAACGGGTAATATTGATACGGCCCACAATCGCCCAAAACCTGACAATGGTGTTAAAGGTGACGATTATTCATTGTTTACATTGCTTAACCCAAACCTTAAGCATAACATTGACAAGTACGAAGTGGGTGAGGGGCCGATGATAGGGTATGCCCCAGTAAAAGATACGGCTGCAATTAATGGTTATTTGCAAATGCCGGAAGTGAAGCGATTACTACCTGCCAATTTAAAGCTTTTGTGGGCCATTAATCCTTTGGGATATGGCTCTAATAACCTGGGGTTGTATGCTATTAATTGCCCGGGCCTTACCTTGCAGGCACCCTTAACCGGCGAATCATTAAAAGATGCCTATGCCACATACGATGCCAACGGAATACCGGAAGTAGATGTAGCTCTTAATGTAGGTGGCTCGGCTGTTTTTGAGCGCATGACTGCAGAGGCAAGTTCCGGTTCATCAATTAAAAAGTGTATTGCCATAGTATTGGATGGTAAAGTTTATTCGGCGCCGCGGGTGCAGCAGGTAATTACAGGAGGCCGCATGCAAATAACTGGTATTGACAGTGACGAGGAAGCTAAACGCCTTGCCAACATACTTACTTCGGGCGAGTTAAAGTTACCTGTTTCAGTTGTTAGTACCACTGTCTCTAAAAGCGCATTGGGTGTTTTTTAAGGGTATTACCTTACCTCAAAATAAAACAGCCCTTACCGCGTTTTTAAGCGCGTTAGTTGGGCGGGGCTTTTTTTGTAGCCCTTATAAATTATGTTTGCGGCGTTAAAACTGAATTATGCTTAAAAAATACAGCGGTTTTTATGTGGTGGCTATGGTAGCAGCAGTGGTGCTGTTTGTATCATCGTGCGGAAAGGATGATAACCCGGAACCTAAAATTGTGTTAGAAAGACCCGCCAGTACTGTGTATTATATAGCCAGCGATACTTCGCTTTACCACGGCACTATTTACAATGTGCAGGTAAAGGCTGATAGAACGGGCCCGGATGGTTTTTTAAAAACGTTTAAAATTACCCGCAGTATAAACGGCGGCGCCGACAGCACGATTATAGATGCACAGATAAATACACTTCTTTTCAGGCAGGGTTATTCTTTTATGGCCGGCGATTCGGGCACTATAGAGCGTTATACTTTTACAGTAGGCAATGCTGAGGGTAAAACTGCCAGTGTAGCTTATAACGATACGGTTAGGTAGATGTTTTCGCAGGCTGAAGCACTTGTCTTCGACTGCGCTTTATAACTATTCGGAAAATTATCTTTATAGTTCATTTTGATAGGCGGCACCTACGGTGCGCAAATTCCTATTCTATTTATTTCTACAAACAGATGGCTCCTCCGGAGCAAAATGCAATGAATAATTTAAATGGCAACCAGCACCACATAGTGGTCGCCTGTTTGTAGAGAATAAAAGAGTACTGAGTTGCGCACCGAAGGTGCCGCCTGTTTCATCTTTAGAACGCCATGCACTGTGCTTAGACTAGCATGCTTCCGCTTCAATTTCAGCCATCGTAGCGGAAAAACTTACTTTATCAGCTTCGATATAGCCTTAAACTCATCTGTGCCGGCTTTGTCAAGCAGCATAAACAAAATCATTTCTACCGAGGTTATAAATACACCGGCATGGCGCATGCGTTTAATGGCTAATTGTTTATTCTCTTCGGTGCGGCTGCTTATGGCGTCGGCCACCACATGCACTTCGTAGCCTTGTTTAACGGCATCCAGCGCGGTTTTTAAAACGCATATATGCGCTTCGGCCCCGCAAATAATAAGCGACTTTACGTTGGTTAGTTTAAGCTGCTCATTTACCGGTTCGCTAAGCATGCAGCTAAAGCTTACCTTTTCTATTACCGTAGGATTTTCGCCCAGTTCAACTTCTTTGCAGGTGTTGCCTAATCCCTTTGGGTATTGTTCGGTTACTATGGTTTCCAGGCCCAAAATTTCGGCACCGCGCAGCAGTTTGTTTACGTTGGCTATTACTTTATCCTGCCCGTTTATTACGGGCATTAATCGCTCCTGCACATCAATTACCAGCAGGGCAGTATGTTCTTTTACGGGGAGACCTAAATTCATAGTTAATAGTTAGTAGTGAATAGTAAATAGGTAATAGTGAATACAAAATTCGAAAAATGAAATACTAAATTCTAAAAGCAAATTCGAAAAATGAAATACTAAATCCGAAACTTAAAATGCAAATCAATAAATGCAATTCAAAATCCCAATCCCCCCAATTTCCTAATACTCCTAATAACCTACATCGAAATTGAGCCTTTGCGGAAATCGGTTTTGCCAATAATGGCGTTAATGATATACGGTTTTCCGGCGCGCGAAAGTGTTTTTGCCTCTACCAACGCGGCTTTAAATCCGTCAAGCGTATCTACCTTTACACCTTCGGCACCAAAGGCTTTACCTATATCCTGGTAATTACTAAAGGCCAGGTTCATAGCGGCATCGCTTTTTAAAAACTCTACCTGGTCGCGGGCTATCTGGCTCCAGCAGGCATCGTTGCCTATTACCGAAATAACGGGCAGGTTGTGGCGAACAAAAGTATCGTATTCCATCAGGCTGTAACCGGCGCTGCCATCGCCATAAATAATGTAAACATCTTTTTCGGGAAACACCAACTTGGCACCCAACGCAAAGCCGGCACCAACCCCTAATGTGCCAAACACGCCAGGGTCTAACCAGCTAAGCGGTTTGCGGGGGCGCAGGGTATAAGCGCTGGTGGCTACAAAGTCGCCTCCATCGGCAATCAGTATGGTATTGTCATCCAACTGTGGTTCCATTTCGCGGAACAGTTGAATGGGATTAATGCCTTTATCTACCGGCGCAGCGGCCTGGGTATCAATATTTACTTCGCGTTTACCATCGCGGGCGCGCAACGATTCAATCCAACCGCTGTAGTTACCCTGAAACTTTTGTGAAAGGGCAATTAAAAAATCCTGCGGGTCGGCGTGCACGGCTACCGTAGGGGTTTTGTTCTTCATCAAATCCTCGCGGCTGCGGTTAATGGATATAAACTTGCGCCCGCCAATGTGGTTTCCATAATCTAAGCGGAAATCGTTAGGTACACCGGCCAGTATAATTAAATCAGATTCTTTGATTGCATCTTTTCGGTGGTGGCGCATTTGCAGGGTATTCTCTTTGCCTAACAATCCGCGGCCCATACCGCTCAGGTAAACCGGTATGCCCAGTTTAGTTACAGCAGCAGCCAATTCTTCAGCTTTTTTAGGGTTCATCATAGCGCCGCTGCCCACCAGCATTACCGGTTTGCTCGCGCCCTTTAGTTTGGCAATTGCTTTATCTATTTGCCCCGATGAATGACCCGGATAACTTACCTTTTGTATAGGGTTATCGAACTTAGCCGAATCTTTACCGGCGAATAAATTTTTAGCATGGTTGTTTATATACCACTGCACCACGCGCTCTTGTAAGTTCTTAGGTGGTTCTTCTTTGCTTTTGGCGCCATACCAGCTGCGCACCAGTTCTTCGCCGTATAAAGTATCAATAGGGCACTCTACAAATACAGGTCCGGGCACACCTTCTTGTGCAATGGCGAAGGCTTTTTCAAGCGTGGGCACTATTTCTTTAACTTTATTAATGGTGGTGGCCCATTTTACGTTGGGCCTCATCATGGTCATTTGGTCAATATCCTGCAAAGAGCCGCGGCCTTTAAGTATGGTGGCCGCCGCACCGCCCAAAAGCACCAAAGGCGATTGCGCGAGGTAGGCGTTTTTAACGGCGGTAATGGTGTTAGTTAAGCCGGGGCCAGCAGTTACAACTGCTACACCGGGTATACCGGTAAGACGCGAAACCGCATCGGCGGCAAAAACGGTGTTTACTTCGTGGCGGGTATCAATTACCCGTATGCCCAGGTTTTGGGCCGATACAAATATGGGCGATACGTGTCCGCCGCAAAGGGTAAATAAAAATTTCACGCCTTGCTTTTGCAATACACGGGCAATAATTTCTCCTCCGTTCATAAACTGGTTTTAGTAGTGTGAATATAGGAGCAGTTTTGATTTGTAGGGCAATAATTTTGCCCTAGGGCCTTTGGCTTTTACTTTCTTTTTGCTTGAACAAAAAGAAAGTAACAAAGAAAAGTTCAAGGCTGTGTGACTTTTGGCTAAACGTTGGTTTTTAGACCGAAACTGCATAAACTTGTGGCGCTGCTTTAGGTGATTTTATTTGTTTTGGGTTTAGTTCGCGCCACTTCAAACAGTATGCAGTTTTTACGGTCTAAAAACCAACGTTCTTAACGCCAAGATTCACAAGGCCATTTTAAAGGCCAGTTAATTATTGTGTGGGATTAAATTCACAACATGAAAATGAATGGGTTTGTTTTAATAGCAGTTGTAAGTGTATGGTTAATGGCAGATTTGCAAGCGCAGATTCAACCTTTGCCGCATGGCCATGCGCATAATGATTATGTGCATGATAGGCCTTTGTTTGAAGCGCTTGAGAATGGGTTTACCAGTATTGAGATTGATGTGTTTTTACATAATGGCGAGTTAAGGGTGGCACATGTGCCGCTTGGGCTGGATAGCAAGCCAACCATTGAGCAGCTATACCTTGAGCCGGTTAGCAAAGTAATAGATACCAACGGTGGCTACGTTTACAAGGGCCATAATACACCGGTAATTTTTATGGTAGATTTTAAAACGGGTGGCATTGAAACCTATAATAAATTGAAAGAGGTATTGGCTAAGTATGCCCGTTATATTACTGTGTATAAAGGCGATTCGGTGGTACAGCAACGGGCTATCAATATTTTAATATCGGGTGCGAGCCCGATAGGGGAGTTGCTGAAAGCCGATAGCGCATTTGCTACCGTAGATGGGACCCTGCATGATATAGATAATGCTACTAACCGCAAGGCTATAACCCGGTACAGCGACCCCTGGGAGCGCTACTTTAGCTGGAAGGGTGGTGGCCAAATGCCCGTTGCGCAAAAGCAAAAGTTAGATAGCCTGGTTGCTAAAGCACATTCATTGAACAAGCAAATCCGCTTTTACCATATACCCGATAAGCCAGCTGTTTGGAAGGTGCTGCTGAAAGCAGGAGTGGATTGGGTGAATACCAATAAGCTGAAAGCTTATAACACTTTTTACGCCAATTATAATGCCGCATGGAAAGGGCATGCTGTTTTTTGAAAGATAAAAGCCCCGCTTATTGCTAAGCAGGGCTTCCAATATCTAAGAAACATTAATTATTTCAACTTTTCTAAAGCTGCTTTTAAGGCATCGAAGTTTACCTGTACGCCGGGGTTGGCTGTTTCTTCACTGTAAGCTACTACACCATCTTTTCCTACTACTATGACACCGCGTTTAGCTACGCCAATCATACCCAGGGCGAAGTTTTCCTGGTACATATCGTAATCCTTAATAAAGGTTTTGTTAAAGTCGGAAAGCAGGTCGAAGTTGATTCCGTTTTGTTTTTTGAAAACGTCGAGCGAAAAAGGCATATCTACCGATACGCCCACGATAGCGGCATTTAAATCGTTATAAAGCGAAAGGTCGTCGCGGCTGCTGCACATTTGGGCAGTGCAAACGCCGGTAAAAGCAGCCGGAAAAAAGTGAATTACCAGGTTTTTGCCGCTAAAATCGGCCAGCGATACTTCTTTTTTATCGCTGCTAAATAATTTAAAATCGGGGGCTTTGGTTCCAACTGCTAATGCCATAATGCTTTGATTTTTTGATGATTAATTGTTTAAACAACAACAATATTAGCACACAAAACTCATTGTGGGCTAAATTATTTCAACAACCCAAACAACCTTTTGTTCGCGCGGGCAGTCTTAATGATAAGTTTAGTTTTTTAAGGGTTAAACTAGAGAGCCTCTCGCTGTGCGGGAGGTTTTTTAGTTTCGGGAAGTTGGTTAAATCGCTTCTTTATATATTCGCCACACAATAAAAATACCAATGAAATTAATTAAAACCCTTTTAGTGTTTAGTGTAATTGTCTCATTTTTAGCAGGTTGCAAAAAGGATGATACAACTAATAATACCACCGGCCCCAAGCTTATATTTAAATACAAATTCGACCCCACGCAAGAACGGCTGGGTAACCTGGGCAACCCTACGCCACTACCGGCTAACCACGGCGGGCAAAACCCCGTGTTTAATGCAATGAGCGCTCATTATATTGAGCTGGCACAAGGGCCACTTACACCGCTGGGCAGCGGTGCTGTACTATACCGGGCAGAAGAAGTTACCACGGGCGGAAGCCTGGCCATAGATTTTGAAAAAGCTAAACTGGCTAAGGATGGCGAAATGTTTTACGAAGTGCCTTTAAAAAATGTAACCGCCGGCGATTATGAATACCTGCGGGTATCGTTAGCCTACCAAAATTACGATGTGCGCCTAACGGTAGATACAACAATAACCGTAGGCGGTACGCCTTACCATATTGTAGATTCGTCGTATTGCACGGTAGCGAGTTTTATAGGTTTTAATACTTATGTGAAAAATTATAAAGTAAAAAACCAAACCATTACCCTTAATGATGATAAGAAGCAGGGCTACTGGGGTTTTGAATATGCGGCCAACTTTTATGGTTATGCATATAATTTACTAACGCAAGGCCAGGCACCGGCAGGTGCTACCACGGTAGTAAACCCTTTACAGAGCACTTCGCCAATTCCGGCAGGTTCGTGCGTAGTTACCGGGCCTTTTGAAGGTGGCAAACTGCGCATTACAGGAAATGAGACGAAAGATATAGTGGTAACAGTTTCGCTTAGTACCAATAAGAGTTTTGAATGGGAAGAAGCAGGTACGCCCGATGGGCGCTGGGAGCCGACTAAAGGTGAAGTTATTGTGGATATGGGTGTGCGTGGCCTTAAGCCATACGTGCAATATTAACAAAATACAAAATTTTACATTTGGTTAACCCTATTTCTATAAATTAGCGCATTATTAAAAATTAAAAAACACTTTTAACCACATGAAAAAGTTTTTACTTGCCTCTTTACTGATGGTCGCATTTGGCTTTACAAACGTAAACGCACAAATTGTGAACGCAGGTTTCGAAAACTGGGACACTTCGACTGCCTATTTTTCGGGCTTTAACCTATTTCCGGCCGATACATTTCCGTTTGCCGACCCACAAGGCTGGACAACCACCAACGCACTTACAGGTGCCGATACTTTAGGTGGTTTATTTTTGATTAACGAAAGCGCAAACGCGCACACAGGTAGCAAAGCCATAAGCGTAACTACTGATAGATTAGACAGTATTGATTTGCCAAGTGGTTTTGGAAGACGTGCGCTTACCATTCCGGGCCTTGCTTTAAACGGTGTGTTTCCTTTAGATTTAGGAAGCAACCTGCTTACCGGCGGTGTAATTTCTCCAACCTCTGTTCCTGGTTCAGGTCAACCTTTTACCCAGCGCTTAGCTACTATTAAAGGGTTCTTCAACTATGCACCTGTATATAACTCTATCTTAAGCCATGTTGATTCTTGCATGATTTGGGCAGTGTTAAGAAAAGGTGATACTGAAGTTGCATCGGCGCAGTTTACAAGCGGCGATACAACCAACGGTTACCGTGCTTTCTCTGCAAACTTCACTTATACATCTTGCGAGCAGCCAGATACCTTGGTAATATTAATTGCAGCCAGCATACCTGCTTTGGGTAGCGTTATTACCGGCACTACTGATTTAGTACCTGGTAGCGTATTGTTAGTTGATGATTTAGATTACGATTTATTGCCAGGCAACTATGCTTTTGCTCCGTTTGCCGTAAACGACTTAGATACTACTACTAAAAACGTAGCCCGTACTATTTTGGTTAAGGCTAATGATGATGATTGCGATAACAACGTGGCTGGTTTAACCCTTGCCATTACTAAAAATGCAAACCACGGAAATGCAACTTTAAATGGTAATGCCAGCATATTATATACGCCGGATGCAAACTACTTTGGTTCAGATACATTCTTCTACTCAATATCGGATGGAACTAATACTGATACTGCCCGTGTTCGTGTGCTTATATTTAACACTACCGGCATTGAAGATGAAAACGCTGTAAAAGTTGCCTTATTCCCTGTGCCTGCTACCAACGAATTGAACATTCAGTTTGAAAACAACGGAAAAGCTACCCTTCGCGTGTTTGATATGGTAGGTAACCTGGTTAAGTCTACTGTTGTAACTAAAAACAACAATGTAATTAGCGTAGCCGACCTTGCTAACGGTGTTTACGGCATTCAAATTGCCAACGAAAACAACGTAGTAGTTGCCCGCAGCAAGTTTACAGTAAGTAAATAACCTTGTTTTAAAATACAAAAAAGCCCCTTGCAGCAATGCAAGGGGCTTTTTTTATGTAGGCCTTAAAGGCTTTTTAAGTTAATTAAAATTATTCGTTTTCGGCTATTTGGCCGGCCTGTACCTGGTTGCGCTTAGGAAAGTGCACCACGTAATAAACCGCTACCACAATCAGCCCTGCGGCAAAAAATAAAGTGGCTAATGGGCGGGTAGCATCGTTATAGAAAAACTCCCCTGTCATCCAGGTGGCATTGGCGCTTATCCAAAGGCAAACGGCAATGTTGTGGAATAGGTCCGAAATTTCGTTTCGCGAGCGCCAGGCTATGTAAATAGCTACAAAAAGCGTAGGTATTATCATTATCATACCCGGTATTTTAAGGGCGGGCACACTATCGGACATTACCCAACAGGTGTCTTTTATCAACCAAAGGGCAATGTGCAGGTTTTCATACTCACGTACGCTTTTAAAAAGGCTATTCAAGCTCATGGGAGGCTGGTAGTTTGGGTTAAGTTGTGCGGCTGAATTCATTCCGTTTTTATACGGTATGATTTGCTAAAATGTTCAGCAGCAAAACGAAAGACTGGTAATTTTTTGATATTACTCTAAAAAAAGTAGTTTTAACCCCACCCATACAAACTAAATATTGTAACTTTTTACACTTTACCTGAATGATTGCAGCCGGCGAAAACAAACTGACATTAAACGACGTGTTTGATGTGCTTTATAACCAAAAGAAAATTGAAATAACCGAAACTACTGTGGCCAGGGCCACTGCTAACTTTAACTTTTTGCGCGATTTTGCCAAAGATAAAGTGATATACGGTATTAACACCGGTTTTGGCCCTATGGCCCAACACCGCATAGCCTATAGCGAGCGCCTTACCCTTCAGTATAATTTAATTCGCAGCCATGCCTCGGGTAGCGGCAGGCCTATTGATACTATTTACGCTAAGGCCATGCTTATTGACCGGTTAAACACCTTTGCGCAATGCAAAAGCGGTGTGCACCCCGATTTGATATTGCTTATTAAAGAAATGATTAACCGCGATTTGATACCGGTTATATATGAGCACGGGGGCGTAGGTGCCAGCGGCGATTTGGTGCAGCTTGCACATATGGCCCTGGCAATTATTGGCGAAGGCGAAATAATGCACGAAGGCAAAATACATAATGCTACAGAAATACTGCATGCGCACGGGCTTACCCCTTTTGCTATACGTATGCGCGAAGGTTTAGGCTTAATGAATGGCACATCGTGCATGACCGGTATAGGCCTTGTAAACCTGATAGAGGCTAAACGCTTGCTAAACTGGAGCACCCTTATTTCTATTACTATAAACGAAATTTTTGAAGCGTTTGACGACCATATTTCGGCGCCGCTAAATGTGGTAAAGCACCACGTGGGGCAAAACAAAGTGGCTGAAGCTATGCGCGCCATTATTGCCGATAGCGTATTAATGCGCAACCGCCACGAGCATTTGTATACCGATACTACCGAAACACATTTTAAAGAGAAGGTGCAGGAGTATTACTCGCTGCGCTGCATGCCGCAAATATTAGGACCGGTATACGATACCATTGCCAGTGCCGAAAAAATACTGACTGACGAATTGAACTCAGTAAGCGACAATCCGGTAATTGATGATGAGGCTAAAGATGTGTTCCATGGTGGTAACTTTCACGGAGATTATGTGGCGCTTGAGATGGATAAATTAAAAATTGCTATTACCAAACTATCTATGCTGGCCGATAGGCAGCTTAACTATTTGCTTAATGATAAGCTGAATGGCAAATTGCCACCGTTTATTAATACCGGTACTATAGGGTTGAATTTTGGTATACAGGGTATACAGTATACGGCAACCTCTACGGTGGCCGAAAACCAAACGCTTAGCAACCCGGTGTATGTACACAGCATACCCAGCAATAACGATAACCAGGATATAGTAAGCATGGGCAGCAATGCAGCTTTGATGGCTGCAAGGGTTATTGACAATACCTTCGAGGTGCTATCGGTGCATACGCTGGCGGTGGTAGAGGCTATTGATTGCCTGGGCAAGCAGGATAAACTTTCGGCTAAGGCGAATGAACTTTATAAAGGTGTAAGGGCCGTATCGAGCAAAATAGAAAACGATGTGCCCAGTTTTAAAAAACTGAAGAGCATTCGTGGCTTTTTAAAGGCTAACAATCCGCAGGTTATTTAGGGGTAGAATTTATTGAAAACAAGAATACAGAAATATAAATGGCAGATAACACAAACGATACAAAACGCTACGCACTGGTAACCGGTGGCAGTAGGGGCATAGGCCGTGCCGTAAGCGTAAAACTGGCAGCACTTGGCTATTTTGTGCTGGTAAATTTTCAGCGTAACGAAATAGAAGCAGATAAAACCGTAGCGCTTATAAAAGAAGCCGGCGGCGACGCAGCTACGATGAAATTTGATGTATCGAGCAAAGAAGAAATTGAAGCTGTATTAGGCGGGTGGATAGAAGCCAACAAGGATAAAACTATTGAAGTATTGGTTAATAACGCCGGCATACGTAAAGATGCCCTGTTGATGATGATGCCCGAGGCCGACTGGCATTCGGTGTTAAACACCAACCTTAACTCGTTTTATTACCTGTGTAAACTGGTAATAGGAGGGATGATGTTTAAGCGCTTTGGCCGTATTATAAACGTGGTATCGCTTTCTGGTATTAAAGGCTTGCCGGGGCAAACTAACTACTCGGCCTCTAAGGCGGGTGTAATAGCTGCCTCTAAATCGTTAGCGCAAGAGATTGGTCGCAAAGGCATAACCGTTAACTGTGTGGCGCCGGGCTTTATAAAAACCGAAATGACCGAAGGCATTGAGGAATCGCAGTTTAGAACCCTTATACCTGTGCAACGTTTTGGCGAAGCCGACGAGGTAGCCGAAGCGGTTGTGTTTTTAGCAAGCAAAGGAGCCAGCTACATTACCGGAGAGGTGATTAATGTAAATGGTGGTTTGTATACATAAAAAGCAAAACTCTAAAAACCAAAATTCGAAATTCTAAAGTATAGAAATACAAAATTCTAAAAACGGAAATCCGAAACTCAAAAAGAAATACATCTATGTTCTTCGTATTGTTTAGATTTTAGTGGTTCAAATTTCGAATTTTGTTTGTTGGGTTTTAGTATTTAATATTTCGAATTTTTACCAATGAGTAGCAGCCAATCTACCATTCTTACTGCCGCTTCAAACCGAAAAACAGTCAACATAATAGGCGCAGGTATCTCTGGCCTTTCGCTGGGTTGCTATTTGCAAATGAATGGCTACCAAACGCAGATATTTGAAAAGCACAATATACCGGGGGGCCTTTGCACCAGTTGGGATAAAAGCGGCTACACCTTTGATGGCTGCGCACACTGGATATTAGGCAGCGATACCGGCAGCTCGTTTTTTAAAGTTTGGAACGAGCTGATTGATATGCGGAAGGTAGATTGGGTAAACCACGATATACGCATGTATATTGAGCTTAAAAATAACCGCGATAAATACGGCAGTAATACTTTTCGGTTTTATACCAACCTGGATAAACTACAAGATTACCTTATAGACCTTGCCCCCGAAGATGAAAAAGAGATACGCAACTTTATAAAGCCTATGCGGGTGATACAGAAGTTCGATATGCCGCCTATAATGGATGATATACCACTTATACCATCTATTATCCGCAGTATTAAAATGGCGCGCTACGCCGAGTTTTTGTTTACGTTTTTAAAACTGTGGGGACAAACCAATTACACGTTTGCAGCTAAGCTTAAAAATCCTTTTTTAAAAGAGGCATTTCAAATGCTGTATGATGGTGAAGAGGTTAACCTATTGGTTATCTATTTCCCCATGGCCAGTTTTGATAAAAAAAGCGCCGGTTACCCTTTGGGGGGCTCGCTTAAATTTGCCACGCGGTTTGAACAACGCTACCTGCAATTAGGCGGCAAAATACATTACCACACACCGGTAAATAAAATTATTACCGAGGGCGATAAAGCGGTGGCGCTGGAGGTAAGGCATGGAAAAATACACCCTTCTGATTTAACTATCAGTTGCGCCGATTGGTACCTTACTGCCTTTGAATTACTGGGTGGTAAGTTTGTAAATAAGCCCATGCTGGATTTAAAAGAGGGGAGAAGCCTGGATGTTTTTTATTCGGTAATGCAGTTTTCGTTTGGCATTAATAAAGATTTAAGCCACTTGCCGCACTTAACGCGTTACCCTTTAGAGGTGCCGGTGGTATCGCCGGATGGTACTGAGTATACGCGCATGGAGGTACACATTTATAGTTACGACCCCACCATGGCCCCGGCGGGTAAAAGCACCGTTATAGTTAGCTTTTATACCAAACAGCGCGAGTTTTGGATTAACCACCGCAAACACAACCGCGCCGAATACCGAAGGATAAAAAACGAGTTTGCTCAAAAAATTATAGAGCAGTTAGATGAGCGCCTTGGGGGCATAAAAGAGTTTATAGAAGTGGTAGATGTAGCCACCCCGGCCACTACATTGCGCTACACCGGCAACTGGAAGGGCAGCGCTCAGGGCCTTATGGCAGGTAAAAACTTTTTGGCGGCGGTACCTATTAAAACCACTTTTCCGGGGCTTAAAAATTTTTATTACGCCAGCCATTGGAACCGCCCCAGTGGTGGCCTGCCCATTGCGATAATGACTGCCCGCGACCTGGCCAAAAAAATTTGTAAAGATGATGGCGTTAAGTTTACGGCATCAATTATTAGTCGACAGTAAGTAATAGCTGAAGAGTGACTAACCCCGAACGAATTATTTATCATAGTTATCTTCTTTCTCCTTAGCGTAAACCGAATGTTTCTCGATATATTCATTTGTAGATAGCTCATTAATGGTTTGCCAATGCAATATCGATGGGTCATAAGTAATGATATTAAACTCCTCTAGACGATAGATAAGACTGGTGTTGGTTGTATTAAAGTGATCGGATAAATAATTTATTATGGCGTAATAATCGCGCCAATTAACGGGTTGTCGATCTAAGTAAATTCTTCCCTGCTTACTAATACCTGCTCTAGTTTGAAATTTAATCAGGTGATAACGCAATGGTAATTCAGGCATCAATAAGCACGCTGCAAAATAGTTTGCTTGCCACTCTATCCAGTTTTTAAAGTTGTTTAAAGTATACTTATTGGTTCTGAAATCGAATTCTGAATCCGAAAAGCTATCATAGTAGTCTTGGGTAACTTGAATGTCCTTATGCAGTATAAAATGGCCTATTTCATGCGCTATTACGAATGCCTTTCTATTCCCCTCCCATTCCAGTTTTTCATTTATATTAATTTCCTTGTCGTTAAGATCAAAGTAGCCGAGCAAATCTGATTCGTTTGCAGTAATATTGGGTATTGTTTTAAAAGTTATATTATGTTTTAGCGTAAAGTAATCAATGAGTTTATCAATTGATAGTTTATGGCCTCGTTCCAAGATTTGTGGATTAAAATCGTTCAAAACCTCGTTTGCACGCTTTGCAATATTTTTCTTGCTTAAAACGGGAATGGATTGGTTTTGACTTGGATCAAAAATTTTTTTAAAAAATTGATAAACCTTTTCATCCGCTTCTAGAAATCTTTGGCTCTTATTCTTCCCTTTTTCTTTTTTGTGAAACTTAATATCTAATTGATTGAGTTCATTTAATTCTATAACCATGAATCCCAAATTTTTAGCAACCTCAAGCGCTCCTTGTTGAAATGAGGAGCCAGATATAAAAACCCCCTTGACATTGAATCCTCCATCCGCAATCTGATCAACTTTACCTGCAAACTCGTCCACCCTTCCAACTTCTACTTTTCGCTTGTAATCTTTGCATTCTATTAGATATGTAATAGAAGGGCGTATGGCATTTGGTGGCCATATCTCTATTGAAATATCAATTATTATATGATCCTGTCTTTTTCTGGAGAAGTATGCTTTTTTTTTGGAAAGCTCTTGCGTCGTTAGAAACAATGCCTAATTGCCCTTCTTTAATGCCTATACATATTGCATCAAAGCATCTGTTTTCAAACGCATCGCCAACTTCAGTAGTATTCATTTTTTAAAAATACAGCTAATAGCCCACAAGCAATAGGAAGTAATTAACATAATGACTAATATTAGTGGTTCGCTTTGAGGTAGGGTAGTCGGGAGTAAATTGCCGTGGCTATGATTAGAACAATTGCACTAAATTACATGTCAACCTCCTCGCTGGGCAAGGAAATGCAGAATAATCTCTAAAGTAACAACAATTTTACTTACTACTTACCTGCTACCAGCTCAAAGGCTTTACTACAAAGCAGTTTATCGACATCGTTAAACACTTTAATATTGTATTTGGCATTGGTGGGGAAAGGGTACGGCATCCATGCAAAAAGCCAATCAGGCTTAATATCCTGGCTAAACGATTCGCTGAGGGTTTCTTCGCCTTTGCTATTTAGCGCAAATATTTTGTAGGTAAGTTTGGTGCCCAGCGATACCTCGCTGTTTACCTTCATAAAAACCCTGCCGGTGGCGCTGTCGGGCGTAGTAATAAACTTGTTGTTATTAAAAGCGCAGTAGCCATCGTTGCTTACATAGGCGCACAGGCTAAGCGTGGTTTGGCTATAGACGCATACTGTAAACAAAAGGGCGGCAAAGGCAATGGTTATTTTTTTCATGTTAATATGAAGGTAGTTTATAAAACCAAAGCCGCGTAAATATTTGCGCGGCTTTGGTTTTATTGCGTATTCTCAGGTTTTAAGAGCATGCTTTCTGCTACTCTTTTCAGTCTATCCAAAATAAATAAGGGCTCTGCCTTGTGGCATTGCCCTTATTTATTAGCGCATAGTAATTATAAGACTATTGTTTTACAAAGCGCTGTGTATGTAAGTTATTAAGGGTAAAGAAATAGATGCCCGGAGCCAAATTGTTTACATCAATAATGTTGTTTGTATCATTAACGTTGTAAAAGCCAACTTGTTTTCCTGCTGCATCGGTAATTCTTAATTCGTAATTTTTATCGGCGTTGGCTAAGGCCACATAAGTTTGGGTAGTAGCCGGATTAGGAAACAGGGTGAATATTTGTGCCTTAGCAGTTGGCTCAATAATACCTGTTGCTATAGGGTTACTAAATACGGCAAACGGGCTAAATGAAGTGATATCGCTGCGATAAGCAGATACCATTCCACTTGAAGTAACTTTGGCTTGCATTCCTGTAATACTATCCCATGCCCCGGCGGTATAATGGCTTAACCATACATCATTGCGATTAAATTGATTAACCTCCATTCCGGCGCTCCAAAAAGCTTCAATAGCTACGTTGTTGGTATCTAAATTTGAGCTAACGTTCCAGCTGGTATTTACACTGCTTTTTGTATTTGAAATATCACTACCGCTAATACCATCCGCAAATATTCCGCCATGGGCATTAGCTGCAAATGTTCCCACCTGCGAACCGTTATTATATATTCTTACCGGAGCATAATTAGTTTGAGTTCCTATATGTAACATAGCATCATCGTATCCATTGGGTGAAGTTGAATCGGGAATGTTTATGTAAAGGCTTCCGGTGCCTAAAGTTGCAACATAGCTGTTATCAGAGCCGCCGTTGATTGTGTCGGTTCCTATTATCAAAAGGTTGCTACTGTCCAGTAATCCAATGCGCCCACCATTTAAAATTAAACTTTGGGTTATGGTTAATGAAGTTCCCAAATATATCCAGCCTGCATTGGTGTTAGTTAAAGTAAGGTTGTGCACCACATTTGTGGAATCCTGAGTAAAGGTAAGTTTACCGATATTATTGGCATTTCCGCCTATTGTAAGATTAGCTGAAGGGCCTCCGCTTATAGTGCCGGTACCTGTACTATCTAGCGTGCCATTAAGTGTTAAGTTATATGGGTCTATAGTAAAGGTGCCGCTGCCCAGGCTAAGCATACCCATAACAGTAAGATTGGTGCCCATACCCGCACTGCCACTTACACCACTGCTAATACTAAGATTGCCAATGGTATCCGCTCCGGCAGTAAAGCCTAAGTAATTGTTGTTGCCGCTGTGGTTTACAGTTAAAGATGATTCTGAAGTTGTAGTAAAAGTGCCGCTGCCGGTTATGGGGCCATAGATAGTTAAATGGTTGCTGCCTATTACAAGTGCCCCCGAAGTTAAGCCAACACCGTTATTGGCTGTAAGATTAGAGCCTAAACTAACCGAACCATTTCCGCTTATGTTAATGTTAAGGGCATCGATAACACTATTTGCACTATCAAAAGCAAGCGTGCCAACATTACCACTACCATTCACATTTATAATACTACTGCTGTCGCCCATAAAACGTCCGTTGCCGCTGGTAGCCACAGTGCCGTTAACCGTTAAATCAAAGCCGTTTGTATTTAAAGAGCCACCCTGCACCGAAAGTTGTCCTGTAACCACCACATCATCGGTCATGTTCATCTGGCTGCCCGAGGCCAAGTTTACTGTAATACTATTTATAGGAGAAAGGGACATTTCAATACCCATATTCCGGTTGCCAGAACCACTATAAAGAAGATTAACATTGCCCTGCAGGGTAATGTTGCCAGTGCCTAACTGATAGTTGCCACCGCCCATTTCAATAGTGCTGCCGTTGCCCATTACAACCTGTGTTCCCACACCCAATTGTACTGTGCCCGCATATAAACCTAAAGTGCCTGTAACGTTCGTTGCACCAGCAAGCAGTAGCGTTGATTGATAATTAGAAAGGTTAATAGCTGTAATATCGCCAAGGTATGCCGAAGTTGACAAAGAGCCCATGGTAAGCGTTGCAACATTTAAGCTGCCGGCGCCCTGTAAGCTTCCATCCTGAAAGTCTAAATTATGCATACCTGTAAGTGTTCCGTTAACCACCACCGAAGCATTTGCACTATTAATAGTTAAATCAACATCAAGGTTAACCGTTACGCCGGTGTTGATAATGATATTGTCGTCAACGGTAATATTAGTGCCGGGGGCAGTGCCACCGCTCCAGGTAGCTGCGCTGCTAAAATTGCCACTTGTAGTTGCTGTAAAGGTAGTTGCATTTGCATTGATGCCCAATACCAGCAGTGCCAGCATTATTAAACCACCTTTTAAAATTGAAGGTAAATTTTGATTCATAAAATTGTTTTTTTATTGTTTTTATTGATACTAACAGTGCATTATTAATGTCACTCCCATTTAAAAGGTGTTTGCAATTGTTGTACCAGGCAATCTTATGCGGGTCTTAATAAGAATGTAACTTGCCTAAGCGCTTTTGCGCAGTAAAGTCCCCAATATAGCCTCCGGGTGTAGGCAGAAGGTAAATAGCACTAAGCCCAAGGTTTACCTATGCCGTACAGCATACTATTTAATCACGTTATTTACCAGTATGCTGTACGGGTTTAGTCGTTTATTACCTGTTTCGGTCCACCATTACGGGCATGTAGCTATCGTTCTTTTTGGGTTTCCACAAGCGGAGGTTCCAACCAAGGCCGGCCATAACTTTCAATTCATCTAACCGCACCGGTGCAGGCAAGGTGCTAAATACCTGGCCGGTTACACCCTGTACCTTTACAAACACGTGGAATATCCAACCCACATAATAATTGAAACCTGCTACGCCCGAAACTAACGGCACCGCCGCATAAGGTGTACGTTTAATGGTTTCCCCTTCGCGGTAAGCTACCTGCACTATACCCAGACCGGGTGTAAAGCCAATATAAGGGTCAAATCGGCCGGGTTTAAGAAAGTGGTAATTAAGCCCGCCAAACACCGCATGGTTAGCTTTAATGCCGGTTTCGTTTTTGCGGTTAAGTGCAAATGAGCCCCATGCTGAGCCTGTAAACGAAACCCGGTTATCGAAAAACAAATCCATATCGCCGTTTACGTATCCCGAGGCTACCTTTTGCCCAAACAGGTAGCCCGGCGCTAAATTGCCCTGTGCCCGAACGCAACCTTTGCGCTGCTCCCATATTTTTTGGGCCTGGGTATTAAAAAAAGTAAAGGCCGATAACACCAACAGCAATAAACGGATAGAGGTTATAACCTGCAGTTTTTGCTTGCATACCCTACGATAGGTAAGGGTATCAATTACAGAATTTAAATCAGGCATATTTATTTTCGTGGTTTCCATAGCTGTAAAAATTTGTAGTTAACACTAAGGCTTACCAGCAGGTGTCCTTCCCATCCGGCGTTTTTGTGCAGGTCAATCTCAATTTCCCCCTCAGGCGTTTCTTCGGTGTGCATCTCTTTACCCAGGTGCAGCATGTATTGCGCACAAAGCGAAACATCCAGCTTGGGCGTAATGTTATAATGGCAGCCAAGGCCCGCTTGTATGGCGCTGCTAAAGCGACTGCGGCGTTCGCCACCGGGCTTGTTTATTTTTATAACAGTTTGGTCGAAACAATGGCCCGTAACTATATAAGGGGTTAGTTTGCGGTTAAAACCGCGCGGGTCTATCAGGTAGAACATTACGCTCCAGCCCACATGGTAATCGGTGCGGTGTGCTTTGTTTTTAATGTTGGTCATAAGCACATCGGCAAACCATTCGGTATTTACGCGGTCTATAACCTGTATACGGAAATGTCCGCCTATACCGCTGCCAAATGAGCTGATAGTATGTTCGCTAAATAAACTGTAGGTATTGCGCAGGCCCAGCGAAAATTTGCCGCCCTGTTTTTCGTAAACGGGCTTTTTAATTTCGGGAACGGAGTCGCGTTTCGTTTCGGCCTGTAGCAGCTGGGGCATAATGCCCAGCATAAGAATAACCGGTAGCCATCTTGTTCGTTCCATGGGGTTGGGGTTTGGTGGCGTAGCGGTTTTTCATGGGTGGGTATTTGAAGTTTTAACGCAGGGCGGTGAAGTTTTATTGTGCGGGTGTTGGAATTACCGTTTAGATGTTTGCGATTGGGGTATAGGTGTAATAGCTTACTAACTCTGGTTCCTCCCCGCGGGTAGGGTCTGTCGGCGGGGCTTAAAGCGAAGGTTGCCACTCACTGGCATAAAAAAACCGCCGGTTCAGCGGCGGTTTTTTAGTGGGTAAATAGTTGCAAATAGGTTTAGTGCATAAGCGCTCTCTTTTTTAACTCCTCGGCAGCATCGCTGTAGCCGGTTTTGTAGCTGCGGTTACAAACTTTCTCAAACTCATCCAGGTCTATAACCATTGGGCTTGGGAAAGGTTGGTCGTAAAAGCCAATTAAAAAATCCTTTTTTGCTTTTTGATAATAATAATCACATGCTTCTTGTCCTGCCATTGTTTAATTTTTTTGATGGGGTTTTATCTTATTTCCTGTAGTAACATAACTACAAGCTATAAGGTTGCTCTGTCTATCTATACGTTGTATGTATTAGAAGGTTCTAAATAGGTTGGTAAAATTATAACAACACAAACTTTGTAATAGAAAGCCTGTAATGCTAAAACTGCCAAAAACCGGCGCCGGTGAGATATATTGACCCCGTAAATGCCTTGAGTATAGGCGACAAAGACTTCCGAAGTTTTTATTATGAGGGTAAGGTTTTTACAGGGATTGAGGGAGGTGATTTTGATAGCTATAAGCTTCAGAAGCCTAAGTACCCGTAAACGCTGCTGAGTATGAGCAAACAAAAAAAAAGAGCCACCGGTTAACCGGTGGCTCTTTTTTTTATAAAGTGTGCAGGGCTTATTTAGCCGGCACTGTAGTTTTTTTACGGCTAACCAAATCAACCATAATAGGGGCCGCTACAAATATAGAAGAGTAGGTACCTACTAATATACCAAGTATAAGCGCGAACGAGAAGCCACGGATGGCAATACCACCAAACACGCAAAGAATGATAGATACCATTAACACGGTAACGTGGGTAATGATACTACGGCTCATGGTTTGGTTGATAGAGTCGTTAACGTTTTGAACCAACGAACGGGTTGGGTGCAGGCCTATCGATTCGCGGATACGGTCGAAGATTACCACTGTATCGTTCACCGAGTAACCGATAAGTGTTAATACCGCTGCAACCACGTTCTGGTCAATCTCTAACGAGAATGGCATAATGTGGCGGAACAGCGAGAATGCGCCCAATACCATAATAGGGTCGTGAATAAGGGCCACAATAGCACCGGTTGCATATTCCCAACGGCGGAAACGAATGAATATGTAAATGAACACGCCCAATAAGCTGAAGAAAATAGCGTAGTAGGCGCTGCTCTTAATATCATCGGCAATAGCGGCACCAATTTTAACCGAGCTCTTTATGTTTTTGGTTCTGAAGTTTTCTACAGTAGGCGTTTCGGTATAAATCGATTTTAAGCCACTATATAAAGCCGTTTCAACGGTGCTATCAGCCGAAGTTCCGTCTACTTCAATCATGTAAGCTGTTGTAATAGAAACCTGGTTGTTGCTTCCGTACGTTTTAACCAATGGGGTAAGGCCAACGCTTTTTTCAACTGCATTGCTAACTTCTTCGGTAGTTACATCTTTATCAAACTGCACTACATAGCTACGGCCACCCTTAAAATCTACACCTAAGTCGAAGCCGTAGAAAACCATAGAGGCAATGCAGATAACAGACACTATAGTAGAAAGGATATAGCTATACTTTCTTTTACCCATAAAGTCGAAGTTGAAGTTCTTAAACAAATCGTTGGTAACCGAGTTGCCAAAGTTGATGGTCCAGTTTTTTTCGAAAGAGTAGTCGAACAATACTTTTGATACCAACACCGCCGTAAATAATGAGGTGAAGATACCATACATAAGTACCATACCGAAACCTTGTATAGGGCCTAAACCGAATATCGTAAGTACGATAGCAATTACAAGAGTACAAAGGTTACCATCTATAATAGCGCTGTAAGAGTGTTTGTAACCCTCATCAACCGCCAGGCGAAGGCCCTTACCACGGTGCGTTTCTTCGCGCACGCGCTCATTTATAATTACGTTGGCATCTACCGCCATAGCCAGGGTAAGTAATATACCGGCCAATGCAGGAAGTGTGAACGAAGCGCCTATTGAAATAAGTGCGCATACCAAAATAAACAAGTTAAGGAACATGGCAATGTTGGCAATAACACCCGAACGGTTGTAGTAAAGCACCATAAACAGGAACACCATACCAAAACCAACCAACAACGAAAGTAAACCAGCCTTGATAGATTCTTTACCTAACGATGGCCCGATAACCTGCTCTTGTATTACTACAGTTCTGGCTTCCAGCTTACCGCTTTTAAGAATGTTTGCTAAGTCAACCGCTTCTTCCAGTTGGTCGATACCTGAAATTTGCGAACGGCCACCGGCAATTTTTTGTTGCACGCGTGGTGCAGAGAAAACGCGGTTATCCAATACAATAGCAATACATCTTTTTACTTTTCCGCTAACGGCAACTTCGGTCATTTTCTCCCATTTGGCAGAGCCAAGAGCATTCATAGCAATATCCACTTCAGGTATACCGCTTTGATCGTAGCTTTGGTAAGCATCGGTAACTACATCGCCACCCAGCGGGGCTTCGGTAGTTGCAGGGTTTTTCTTTATAGCGTATAAACCGTAAACGTTACTTTCTTTGCCAATAGGGTGTGCACCCCACAGTAATTTTAAATCGCGCGGAAAGGTTGCAACCACTTCTTCGCGGCCTAATAAACGGTTAATGCGGGCAGTATCTTTTCCTAAAGCACGGCCAATCATAGGGCCTTCGCCATAGCGCTGGCTTTGGCCTTCGGTAATAATGTTAGGGTAAAGCAACTCAAATAGTGGGTTGCTGTTAGCTTCTTTATCTGCGGCGGCTTTGGCAGCTGTATCGTTAGCAGCGCGGGCAGTAGTATCGCCGGTTCCGAAAAAGTCATCGGCTTTGGCGGTTGTATCGCCTGCAACAGCAGCTAAAGCAGTGCCGGTATCGGCTACCAGTGTTGTTGCTTCTGTTTTTGTTACTTTAAGCGAGGTGCGCAAAAGGGTATTTGCATCGCCCAGGTAGTTAATTACCTCACCGGTTTCGTAAGTATCCCAAAACTCTAATTGTGCAGTAGCTTGTAACAATTTACGCACACGGGCAGGGTCATCTACACCCGGTAATTCAAGTATAATACGGCCGGTGTTCTCTTGCAACGAAATGTTAGGAGAAGCAACTCCAAACTGATCGATACGGGTTTTTAATACCTGGAAGGTATTGCGGATAGCACCGTCAAAGTCCTTACGTAATACATTTACCACCTCATCATTGGTAGAAGCAGGGGTTAATTTACCCTGGTAGCCTTCTGACTGGGCAAAAATATTAGCCAGTTTACCATTCGGGTTAATTTTTTCAAACTCTCGTTTAAACAGGGTAAGAAAATCGGCCTGCTCAGTTTGCTGTGCTTTTTTAGCGTTTACAATAGCCTGCTTAAACTGTGCATCGCGCGCGCCTACCGGTCCGGCAAGTTTACGCATTACATCATCTTCGGCTATTTCCATTATAAGGCTCATACCGCCTTTTAAGTCTAGCCCCAGCGACAGTGAGTGGTCGCGGCAAAACTTATAGGTATAGAAATCCTTAAGGCCCCATACGTTAATAATGGGCAGGCCTGCAACTGAATCAAGGTAATTGCGGCGATAAGTTTTAGTAACTTCAGCTACCGAATCGCGGAAAAGCACTTGCTGTGCAGGGCTTAAACCTGCCGGTTCGGTCACTTTTACAGCATTGGCTGCATACTTATCGGCTTTGCGCTCTACACTTTGTGCTAAAAACGTAAACGACAGCTGAATAAGGCAAACAACAATCAATACCCAAGTGAAAAATTTAATTACTCCTCTGAGATTCTGCATTTTGAATTTGGTTTAATGTCTAATAAAGAGAACCCTGCCTTTGGGCGGGGCGGGCGCAAATATATAAGAATAGACGATATAGAAAAGTAAAGGAATTTTAGGGGTGTACTACCCAAAATACAGCCGCGCCTGCGTGTTGGGCCATCTACTGCTTAAGCAACCTCAGTTTTTTGCTCAATTGCGGCTGCTTTGCCACCAATACATAGCCCCCTGCGGCAAGGTCGTCGCCCAAAATCAGGGTGGTGTTTGGGGTAGTAGTTTCGTAGTGTTTTAGCAGCCGTCCGTTGCTATCATAAAGGGTAAAACTGGTTGGTGCGTTGTTGCCCGATGAAAAACTTATTTGGGTATGCTGACTAAATACCGCAGGCGAGGCTGAGAATGTAAATTGTTCGGTTACCTCATTTACCGTAGTAGGAGATAAGCAATTTAGTATGGGGTTTAGAGTGGTAACCTGGCCAGCCTGCAGGGTTACACCGCCAACAATAAGGGTTTGGCAATCGTTATCGGGGCTGGTAAACCGCACATCGTACTGGCCGGGGACGGCAGTACCTGTTTTATAAAAGCCGGCAAAATTGGTGGTTTTTATGCGTTGCTGGCCTATAATATCTACCTGTATATTTGGCAACTGCTGTCCGGGCTGATTGGTTACAAGCCCCTCTAAATAGCAGGCGCGCTGCAGGGTAGGGCTTAGCACAAAAAGGCCTTGTTGCCTATCGCTGCAAATAATATTGCCCGACGGGAAAAAGCAGTAAACACCCCAACAGCCCTCAAAACCTGCCCCGGGCGGGTAGGGCGAGGTATCAAAACTGCCAACCTCTACCAGGTTATCGGGCCTATGGGCATCAACAATAGTAACCCCATCGCGGTAATAGCTGGTATACAAATATCCATTCCGGTAATAGGTGTTGTGGGCAATAGAGGAGTCGAAATCGCTGTGGCGGTATTGGTCTAATTCGGTAATGTTGTTTTTATCTGAAATATCGTAGCTGGTAACGGGGGCAAACTTTTTTTCGTCGGTATTAAACAGGTATCGGCTATCATCGCTAAGCCATACATTGTGCGAAAAACTGAAAGGCGTACCCTGCCTAACAAATGCTGTTGGGTGGGTTTTATTGCTCACATCGGTTATTGAAAACTGTCCATTTAAAATTTCGGAGGTATACAATGTATCGTTACGCGCAAAGCAATCGTGCACATAGTTGTCGTTATAAAAGCCCAGGTAAGTAGGGTTTAAAGGGTCGGGCTTTAAATCGCACATAAGCAGGTGGTTGGGTATGTTGGTGCCGGTAATGTAAATAATGCCGTTTTCGTCAATAAAGCAGCTGTGCGCTTTTTGAAAGTCTTCGTTGGGTACGTTAGCCCAACGTCTATAGGTTACGTTGTTGGGTAAATCGCCCAGGTCTACTATCAGCAGGCCGCCGCCGGTTTCGTTGGTTACATAAGCATAGTGGCTCCATACTTTAGGTTCCTGCCAACGCGAGGTATCGTTGGGTACAAAAAATAAACTGTTGGGGCGGTCGGGGTCGGTTACATCAACAATAGCAAGGCCGGTTTCTTCCCCTACAAGAGCATATTCGTGGCCCAGCGAATCCGTATAGCCCCACAAATTGCTAAGTATGCGCGGATATTGTACATTGCTGCGAAACCGTATGTTTTGTGATTTGGCATCAAAAAATGAAAACAAAAGGAAGGTAATTACAAATACGCTGCGCAGGCCAAGTTTCATGCTGTAATAATAAGCAAATGCCAGCCGTGGCGCTTACTCGTTTTCTAAATTTTTACGAATGGTAAAGAAGAATGTGGTGCCTTTGCCGGGTTCCGATTCAAACCAAATGCGGCCGCCGTGCAGGGTAACAATTTTTTTGCATATAGCCAGCCCCACACCGGTGCCGGGGTATTCGCTTACAGCATGCAAGCGTTGGAATATCTGAAAAATTTTATCCTTAAATTCCTGTTTAATGCCTATACCGTTATCGGCTACCGAAAACTCCCATTCGTTTTGGTGCTCGGTGCATTGCACGGTTATAATGGGTTGCTTATCTTTTATAAACTTAATGCCGTTATCAATCAGGTTTTGAAGTAACTGGTATAGCTGATTAGGCTCGGCGTATATAACCGGTAAATCTTTAACCAGTATTTGTGCATTGCTGTTTTTAACTGTGCTCTCCAGCCCTTTGGTTACATCTTTAACCAACTCGTTCATGTTGGTTTTTACAAACGGTTTGGGTGCCGATGATATGCGCGAGTAGTTAAGCAAATCCAGTATAAGGGTTTGCATGCGCTTGGCACCGCTTACCGAAAAATCAATAAACTCCAGCGCCTCATCATCTAACCGGCCTTTATAGCGCATCTCTAAAAGCTGCAGGTAGCTGGCTATGGTGCGCAAAGGGCCCTGCAAATCGTGCGAGGCTACATAGGCAAATCTTTCCAACTCCTCGTTACTGCGTTGCAACAGGGTGGCGCGTTTTTCAAGTTCTGTTTGCACTTGTTTTAAATCCGATATATCAAACACCATTACCATACCGTAAATTACCTTACCCTGCTGGTTGCGGATGGGTATGTGGTATACTTTTAACTGGCGGCCAAAAAACTCCTGCTCAGTTTCGCTGCTTTCGCCCTCCAGTATGCCGCGGTAAATTTTTTCGGCGCGTTCGCGTTCGCTTTCGCGTATAGTTTCAAAAACAGTTTTGCCTTCTATTTCGTTTTTCTTTTTGCTTATAATGCCTACCAGCGGGCCTTCGGCCAGCAAAAACTTCAATTCTTTATCAAAAATAAACATGGCCGCCTTAGGCAGATTGCGGGCAATTTCGCGGTATAGCTGCTCAGATATTGCCAGGTCTTCTTTGGCTTCTTTTATAGCCGTAATATCGGTACCTACACCCAATATATTTACTTCATTACCGGTAATAGAAGGAATAGGCTTTTTTACGGTTTGCACCCACACAATTTCGTCGGTATCGGGGTTTACAAAACACTGCTCAGGGAACTTCACTTCCTGCCCTGCTTTTAATACTTCTTCATCCTGCTCTTTAAACTCTGCCAGTTCTTCGGCATTAAAGTTTTGCTCGGTATCAAAGTGCCCTTCCATTTGGTTAGTTTCCATACCGTAAAAAGTAGCTGTGGCTTTGTTAGCCAATAAAAATTTGCCACTTTGATCCTTTACAAAAATTAGGTTAGGGGTGCTGTCAATAATCAACCTTAAAAAGTCTTTTTGCCTTTGCAGTTCAAGTTCTATCTGCGCCTTTTCGTTTATTTCGCGCTGCAGTTTTTCGTTTATCTCCTGCAACTCCCTTGTGCGCTCGTTTACTTTTTCTTCAAGGTCGCTGTTAAGGCTTTGTAGCAGGCGCTCGTTATTTTTACGGTCGCTTATATCGCGCACGTGCATTAGCAAGGCCTTTTGTTCCTGGTATTCTATTTGGGCTACGCTAACCTCTATAGGCAACACGGTGCCTTCGGTGGTAAGGCATTCGCTTTCAAAAATGGTTATCTCGCCACTGGCAATTTTAGGTTGGCGTTGCTTTATATTGTCAAAGGCGTGGGCCGGCGAAATATCGTAAATGCTTTTGCCTACCAGGTTTTCTTTAGTGGTGTGGTGCAGGCGGCAGGTGGCATCGTTTACATCTAAAATAACCCCATCGGTGCTTTCAATATAAATGGCATCCGGCGAGCTTAGGTAAATATCGCGAAAGCGCTTTTCGCTGTTTTTAAGCGAAATTTCGGCCAGGCGGCGCTCCTTAATTTGCTCCGAAAGCTTTTGGTTGGTTTCAGATAACTGACGCGTACGGGTAATTACCTTCCATTCCAAATCTTCTTTTACATCGCGCAGTTGCTGTTCCAGCTCGCGTTGCTGGTTTATAACTGTGCTAACTACTATAGCGCCCATAAACGCACCAGCGGCATCATTTAAAGGTTTGCCATTCATACGCACCCAAAGGGGTGTGCCGCTTTTGGTTTTAACCTGTATATCGTAACTATCCGATACTCCTTTTTTGCGCAGCTCCATTTTTGCTTTGGCCAACGCTACGTTTTCGGCATTATACAGCAGGTTAAATATATCCTGTCCCAATACTTCATTAACGGTGTAGCCAAGGTTTTTGCAAAAACGCTCGTTGGCGTACACTACTTCTCCGTTGGTATTTACGCAGTATATCCCTTCGTTTATCGATTCTATAAGATGCCTGAAGGGAATTTCGGTTTCCTTACCAGTGCTATCCGTAATTTGTATGTATTGGCCAGGGGTGTGGGTTGAGTCCATAATTGAAGCAGGTTCTAAAATAATACTTTCCACTTCACAGTTCGTCTACCTGTTTTATAAGATAACGATTTACTGCGGGTGCGCAAACAAGCTGCAACTTGTTTACGGGGCTTTATGCTTAATGTTCGGTATTTATTAAGATTTAAAAATACAATAATGTTTTACATAAGGCTTTGTAACTGCGCGCAAAGCATCGGTTTATACCGTTAAAAAATAAAAAAAGGGCGCGGAAGTTATTCCGCGCCCTTAGTATGTTAAAAATTAAACTGTGCTTAGTTACCAATGTTGCCTTCGGCAATTGGTAAACTGGTAACAGGGTCTTCCACGCGTATAAAGCCGGTAAATACCAACCACTCATCGTAGCTAACTGGTGTGCCATCATTTAAAGTCCGCACGTTAGTGTAGCTTTTTCCCGATGCACCGTCAACATCATTCAAACTGCGGCGAACAGGTGTAGTACCTACTGTGCTAACCGATCCCAGGCGAATATTTGCCGGATAATTGTTGTTAGCCAAAGTGCCGGTTAACGAAACAGTAACCAATGCTTTACCATTTTTACGTTTTTCGAAAAGTGCCGTTCCGTTTACGCCCGATGCATTGGCTGTAGCCAGTGTATAGCTTTTTTGCGTGGTGGTAATTTCGTTACCGCCTATATCGGTTTGAGCTATAATAGTGCCCAAGTTAGCGCTACTTTCGTGCACGTTCAGGTAGCCATCCAAATCTAATAGCTGGCTATAATTAATGGCTGTGTTATCGTCTAACTTGGTAACTACGGTAGTACTGTTGCCCGAAGCATCAACCGGGTTAAGCGATAATATAATTGAGCCGCCTTCTATTGCCGAGTTGGCATGTATGTGCGCAGGGTGGTTGGTAGCCGAACCATTGTTTAATTTAATGGTAACCGTAGTAACCGTGCTGCTGGTTTCGGTAAAGGTAACGGTGCCGCTAATGCCCAGTTGGTCTTTAACTTTAAGGTTATAAGTGGTAGCCTTTAAAGTAGGTTCTTTGTCGTCTTTTTTACAGCCTGTGCTGCCTAAAAGGCCCAGCGTAACTGTAAATAATAATAGGGCTGATAATGCCTTGTTGTTCTTCATACTAATTTTGTTTTTTGGTTTGGAATAATTTCGAAGCCAAAAGCGGGGGTGCAAAGCTTGTTCCCTTAACATATGGGGCCGCATCTATTGATTTGGGGAAAAAGGTGCGCAGGGTGGGCGCAATGCTTATAAAATGCAATAGTTGGTTTTATTGCCATAGCCGCCTACATTAGCCGCCTAAGCAATAAACTATGGAACCAGATAACGAAGCGCTGTATATGCGTAAACTGAAAGAGAGTATAGAAATTAATAAGGACCTGCTAAGTATGGAGGGCGAGGTGCATAAGGGCTTAAACGAGTTTAATGCTAAGTTTCAACTGGTGTTGCAGAACGTTTTTGAACAGTCTCAGGCTACATTACCCTTTTTTGAGGGGCTAACCACCAAGCTTAGCGAAGAAGAAAACCAGGTATTGGTTCAATCGGCCACGCATACCACGGCGGCGCACCAGCATTTATTCGAGCTTTGGAAGGCCTATAAAGATTTAGAAACCAAAAGCAGCCTTAACCTTTCGGTAGCCGCCCAAAAAATTAAGGCTTTTGCCGAAGAATAGGCCAGTTTGGGCTGTTGAAAGTTTCTTTGGAGATTTTAGGGCAGGGGGTTAAATTTGGGCCTTCGATAAAACTAATATCTCAAAAAAAGTAGTTGTTAGAATTCGGAATAAGAAATGCAAAAGATAATAAAAGATAAGCTGGAGAAAATAGCGAAAGAATCTAAGTCGGCAGTAGGGGGTATTTCCAGAGATCAGTATTTTTTACTAATTGATAGAATAGTAGGCTTAATGACTGCTTCCAATGTAGCCAAGCCGGAGGAAATTAAATCGCTTCAGTTATTAAAACCTAGATTGACTGGAAGTGCTATTTCAACTGAAATAAGGTACATTGGAGAATTCATTGAAGTATTTTTAGAGCGGATTGAGATTGAAGATGTACCTTTGTATACACTTCCCAAACCCCTTTTTAGTACAAACACTATGAAAGGGTTGGATGGAAATAAGGACATAAGAAATAGTAAAGTTTTTATCGTTCATGGCCATAATGAGGTTATGAAACAAACAACTGCAAGAGTTATCGAAAAGTTGGGTTTAGAAGCGATTATCTTACACGAGCAAGCAAATGGAGGAGATACTATTATTGAAAAATTTTCTGCTCATGGAAATGTTGGCTTTGCCGTAGTGTTATTTTCTAAGGATGATGTAGGTAGAGGCAAAGATGAAAGCGATTTAAAGCCTAGAGCAAGACAAAACGTAATTTTTGAATTGGGATACTTTGTTGGGAAATTAGGAAGGACTAGAGTGATGGGATTATTGGAAGATTCGCCTGATTTTGAAGTGCCATCGGATATTAAAGGGGTTGCTTTTACAAAGTATTCTACTACAAACAATGAATGGAAATATGAATTAGTTAAAGAATTGGATAACGCAGGGTATAGTGTTAACGCATTGAAATTATAATCTTTAAGTAGAAATGGGCAAAAAAATTCTTTTAGAACATGTAAATGTTCCGGGTATTGAAACTTACGAAGTTTACCGTAGCAAGGGTGGTTATACATCGGTTGAAAAGGCGCTAAAAATGGCGCCTAACGATATTGTAGAGGAAGTAAAAAAGAGCGGCCTTCGCGGACGTGGCGGTGCGGGTTTCCCTACCGGTATGAAGTGGAGCTTTATTGATAAAAAGAGCGGACGCCCGCGCCACTTAGTGTGCAATGCCGATGAGAGCGAGCCGGGAACTTTTAAAGACCGCTACCTAATGGAGAAGCTGCCCCACCTTTTGGTAGAGGGTATGATTACTTCGAGCTTTGCGCTGGAAGCGCACCTTAGCTACATTTACATCCGTGGCGAATACATGTGGGTATACCGCATTTTGGAGAAAGCTATTAAAGAAGCTTATGCAGCCGGTTGGTTGGGTAAAAACATTAAAGGCAGCGGCTACGATTTAGATTTGCATGTAACCTGCGGTGCAGGGGCTTATATATGCGGCGAAGAAACCGCCCTGATAGAATCTTTAGAAGGCAAGCGCGGTAACCCGCGTATAAAGCCGCCGTTTCCGGCGGTAGTTGGTTTATACGGTAATCCTACCGTGGTAAATAACGTGGAGACCATTATGGATGTGCCGTGGATATTGAATAATGGGGGAGAAGAGTTTGCAAAAATAGGTATTGGTAAATCTACCGGTACTAAATTGATATCGGCATCGGGTAATATTAAAAAGCCCGGTGTATACGAAATTGAATTGAGCATACCGGTTGAAGAGTTTGTAATGAGCGATGAATACTGCGGCGGTATGCAAACCGACCGTCCGCTAAAGGCTTGTGTGCCCGGTGGTAGTTCGGTGCCTATTTTGCCGGCTAACCTGCTGTTTAAAACAGCCAAGGGCGAAGAACGCTTGATGACTTACGAAAGTATGAGCGATGGTGGCTTTGCCACCGGTAGTATGATAGGCTCGGGCGGTTTTATTGTATACGACGACCGCCAGTGCATAGTGCGCAATACCTGGAATTTTTCGCGCTTTTATCACCACGAAAGCTGCGGACAATGTTCGCCTTGCCGCGAGGGCACCGGGTGGTTAGAGAAGGTAACCTGGCGCTTAGAGCACGGTTATGGCAAAATGGAAGATATAGACCTGCTGTGGGACATACAGCGTAAAATAGAAGGTAACACCATCTGCCCGCTGGGCGATGCGGCTGCCTGGCCCGTAGCGGCTGCTATCCGCCACTTCCGCCACGAGTTTGAATACCACGTTCGCTTTCCTGAGAAAATAAAAGACCGCAAACACTTTGAATATGAGCCATGGGATAAAGTGGCGCATTTACTGCAAAGAGAGGCTGTTGCTGTATAATGTTGATGAATTAAAGTAAACACAAAACCCCGGCTTGTAGCCGGGGTTTTGTGTTTAGAGCAGCAATAAACTAATGAGCATATAGCTCCTCCATAAGTTCGTAAAGCAAGGCATTAACCTTTGCCTTATCTGGCATCTCGGGTAAGTCGCAGGTTTTGTAAACTTGCTGTTTTCTGAGGCTTGTAATTTTAATGCTAATTATGCTTGCAACACAATAGGCCATGTCTATACTGCTTATTAATACTATACTCTCCAATTATCGCGCGCCTTTAGGCGATAATTTTACAAGCTATAGCAATCACTGCAGCCGGGTATATACTTATGCAGTACAGCTAAGCGGTGCTAATGAGGAAGGGCAAAAACAATTAGCCATTGCCGCTGCCTTTCATGATATAGGGATATGGACGGCGAATACATTTGACTATTTGAACCCATCGGTTAAGCTGGCTGAGGAATACCTTATCGCCAACGGCTTGCAAAACTATACTACATCAGTTAATGAAATTATACTGAACCATCATAAGCTAAGCGCCTATAAGGCTAACCCGCTGGCCGAGGCTTTCAGAAAAGCCGACTTAATTGATTTATCGTTTGGGCTTTTCCGGTTTGGTATACGCAGCAGGCAATTAGCCGAAACCAAAGCAGCTTACCCCTTTAAGGGCTTTCACCGGTTTATTTTTAAAAAGATAGCCCAAAACTTCATTCGACATCCTTTTAATCCATTGCCCATAGTAAAATGGTAGGGGAAAAATCACCTCATTATCTCAATAAATGAGTGTATTAGTAAAACAAAAACGTAATTACCGGTTTAAAAGCGTGTCGTAAGTATTTGGCACAATAATTCAATGTTGTATACTAAACGTGAATTATGAAAAAGCAAGCAATAGGCATATTAATAGTTGCTGTAGTTTTTGCAGCATTAGCCGGATGTAAAGCGCTAAATAAACTGACTCAGTTTTATGTAAAATACGATACCAGTTACACTTACCCCGCAGGCTTGCCGGTAGATATACCGGTTACTACCATACCCGAGATTACGACCAACGTGCAACAGCAATTTAAGAACAATAATACACGCAGCGATTTAATACAAAGCGCTAAGCTAAGCGACTTAGTGCTTACTATAACTCCGGCCGGTACGCAATCGTTTGCATTCTTAAAATCAGTAGAGATTTTTATTTCGGCACCGGGTATGACTGAAAGTAAGGTGGCCTATAAATACGATATACCAGACACCATAGGCGATTACCTGGCGCTGGATGTAACCAACGCAGAATTGAAGGGCTATATGGCGGCCGATAATTTTAGCGTGCGTATAAGCAGTGTAATAGATAAAACGGTTAAAAGCGGTATAACCGTAAACCTGCACAGCCGCTTTTTTATTGATGCAAAAATATTGGGCATTTAAGTCAAACGTTAGGCAATTCTAGCAGTGTATGGCATTTAAATCGGCTTTGGTCGGAAGATGGATTTATTGTAAGCCACTTATTAAATCCCAAATAAGCAGGTGACTATCTCGTTGGTAGCTTTTAATATCCTCTTTTTTGACCCAGCGCACCTCATCAATATCTTCTTCTACCTGTGGCACTAATTTGTTTTGCCCGGGTTTGGCTTTCATGCGGTACCAGCTGGTTTCTTTCAGGCTATCTTTGCCTTTTAATTTGTAGGCGTGGTAAGTAAGTGTGGGGGTGGGTTCTGCCGAATCTATTAAAACGCCTGTTTCTTCTTCTACTTCGCGTATGGCACCTTCTATAATTTTTTCGTCGGGTTCTATTTTGCCTTTTGCAAGGTCCCATTTACCGCGGCGGTGTATCATTAGCAGTTCGTTGTTTTCGTTAAAAACTATGCCGCCGCCGGCCAGTATTAGTTTGGTTTGCTCGCGTAGTTTACGCAGTATTTTATCGGGTGTAGCCGATAGTATAAATATGTTGCGGTTTGTTTTGCCATCGAACAAAAACGAGGCATTCTCTAAAAACTTACCGGTTTCTTTTTCGTCTTCTAAAATCGTAGTAAAATTTTTGTTCATTTGCGCGCGGTTATTGCTAATAAGCATAAACGCATCATTGTAATATATCTTTAAATCTTCATTCATCCTCTATGATTTATAATAACGTTATAGCCCGCGAAGTTGCAGAGTATCTTTTAGAAATTAAAGCAGTGGTGCTTAAGCCCGAAGAACCCTTTACCTGGGCCAGCGGACTTAAAAGCCCTATTTACTGCGATAACCGAAAGTCGCTCTCGTACACCAAGGTGCGAACGTATATTAAAACGGCGTTTGCCGAAACTATTTCGGAAGAGTTTAAAAATGCCGACGTAATTGCCGGGGTTGCCACAGCCGGTATACCCCACGGTGCGCTGGTGGCCGATGTGCTTAATCTGCCCTTTGTATACGTGCGCGATAAACCTAAAGCGCATGGGATGGAAAACCTGATAGAAGGAAAATTAGAAGCCGGCCAAAAGGTAGTGGTTATTGAAGATTTAATTTCTACCGGCGGCAGTTCGCTAAAATCGGTAGTGGCGCTGCGCGCTGCCGGTGCCGAGGTGCTTGGCCTGGGGGCCATTTTTACCTACGGGTTTCAAAAGGCTGTAACTGCATTTGAAGATGCTAACTGCCGGTTTTTTACGCTTTCTGATTATGCAACGCTTTTAGATGTAGCTGCCAAGCAGGATTATATTAAAAACGAAGAGAAAGCAACACTATTGGCCTGGTATCAGAACCCGGAGGGGTGGAATAAATAATTAAGTAGTAGTTGCTTTGGCACGAGCGGACGCTCGCGCCAGTTTCTCTTTTATTTCTGTATTTACAATCGTCTATAATCAATGGTCGGCGGTCAATTCAATTTCTGCCTGCTAACAAATACAAGACCGCCATACGAATAGCCACGCCGTTTTCTACCTGTTGCAACACTAATGATTGTTTGCTATCGGCCACATCGCTGTTTAGTTCCACGCCGCGGTTTATGGGGCCGGGGTGCATAATGGTAACTTCTTTATTTATAGAATCGAGCAGGGCGCGGTTTACGCCGTAAAACAGGGAGTATTCGCGCAGCGAAGGCACAAACTTTATGTCCATACGCTCTAGCTGTATGCGCAGCACGTTGGCCACATCGCACCACTCTAACGCCTTTTTCAAGTCGGGTTCGTAGGTTACGCCCATCTCTTCTATATACTTAGGTATAAGCGTAGGCGGGCCACATACTTTAACTTTAGCACCCATTTTAGCCATTAAAGGGATATCGGAACCTGCTACGCGCGAGTGCTTAATATCGCCTATTATAAGGTAGTTAAGGCCTTTTAGCTCGCCAAATTTCTCGCGCACCGAGTAGCCATCCAGTAAACCCTGGGTAGGGTGCTCGTGTGTGCCATCGCCGGCATTAATAATATTGGCGGGTATGTGCTGCGATAAAAACTCGGCCGCGCCGCTACTGCTGTGGCGCATTACAATCATATCTACCTTCATGGCAAGTATGTTGCGCACGGTATCTAAAAGGGTTTCTCCTTTTTTTACCGACGAGCCCGAAGCAGAGAAGTTAATAGTATCGGCGCTCAGTCTTTTTTCGGCCAGTTCAAACGATATGCGGGTGCGGGTACTATCTTCAAAAAATAAGTTGGCAATTGTAATATCGCGTAGAGAAGGAACTTTTTTTATTGGCCTTTGAAGGATGTCTTTAAAGTTATCGGCCGTCTGAAAAATGAGTTCAATGTCTGATTTTTGCAGGTTTTTAATTCCCGTTAAATGCTTTTGACTGAGTGCGCTCATTTAATTTTGTTGTCGTTTATAGGGGTAACCTGTTCGCTAAATATCTTCTATTATCCACACCTTATCGGCGCCATCGGTTTCTTTCCATTCTACTTTTACCTTCTCGGCAGCAATGGAATCAATTACTTTTCCAACGTATTTTGCCTGTATAGGTAAGTGCCTTTGCAACCGGCGGTCAATAAGCACCAGTAACTCTACATCTGCCGGTCGGCCATAAGCAAGCATAGCATCGAGTGCAGAGCGTATTGTTCTGCCGGTGTACAATACATCGTCAATTAAAATGATGTTTTTGCCTTCCAGCGAAAAGTTAATATCGGTTTCGTCGGCTATAATAGGTTTATCCTTCAGGCGTATGTCGTCCCTATGAAAAGTGATGTCCAGCTTGCCGTAATCAATATCCTTTTTCTTCAATATTTCATTCAGCTTACGGTGTATTCTATCGGCTAAAAAAACGCCTCGGGGCTGCACACCTATAATGGCTGAGTTAGAAAAATCTTTATGCTGTTCAATTAATTGATGACAAAGGCGGGTGATAGTAAGGGCCAGTTTTTTGCTGTCGAGTAGAACGCGCGGCTGCATTGTTATTTGTTGTGCGAATATAGATTTTTTTATGTAAGACGGTGTATGAGAGTAAACGGAGTACAATTTTTTTCGATTTTCATAGGGGGAATGTGCGAATTGGTGTGCATAACTTATAGTGGGTATTTTTTTGCAGGCTGGTTTTCGTTCTTACTTTTCCATTATTAAACCAAATTAATTATGGCAACCAAAAAAGCGAAAGCACCAGCAAAGAAGCCTGCAGCTAAGAAAGCAGCAGCACCAAAAAAAGCAGCTAAAAAAGCAGCTCCAAAAGCAAAGCGTAAACCTAACGCTGCATTTATGAAAGCTATGACACCAAGCGCAGCTCTTGCAGCTGTAGTAGGTGCTAAGCCACTTCCACGTACTGAAGTGACTAAGAAAGTTTGGGAATACATCAAGAAGAACAAACTTCAGGATGCCAAAGAAAGACGCAACATTAACGGAGATGCAAATCTTGTGAAAGTGTTCGGCGGAAAGAAAACCGTAAGCATGTTTGAGATGGCTAAACACATCAACAACAACTTATCGTAAGTTTCTTTTTGCGGTAGAAGAGAAGTTTTCTACCTTAAAAAATTGCCCGTCTGTTTACAGACGGGCAATTTTTTTATACAAACTACCTAACCCCACGCTGCCAATAAACGTATAATGCAATATTTAAACGGTAATTAAGTTTATGGGGTGGGCCCGGCCCCCTTAAGTTTATTGCGGTTAATATTGTATTTTTTAACACATGGATTTTGAAGTGGCTTTAAAAATTATTACTTTCCGTATGGAATTTTATTCTAAAAAGCATCTTAGAGTTGATTCTTTAACTAAAACCTAAATTTATGAAACGTATTTCCGTTACACTACTTGCCGTTTTAATGGTTGCAGCCAACATGGTGTATGCAACACAACCTACCACCAAACTTCAAATTTTAAATGCCGCACAGGTGGCCAAGCTTGATTTAAATGGTAAATGGAGCGGCAAGCGTAACCAGTATAGCGCCGACAAAAAAACGTTTATTGAATCGTTTCAATACGAATTTGAATTAAAGCAAGAGGGCGATATTATTAGCGGCACCTCTACTATTATTAATGCCAATGGCGAGTATGCCGATATGCGTATTGAAGGTGTATTGGTTGGTAATAAACTGCACTTTGCCGAAAAGGAAATTAAAAGCGCTGCCCGCCCCGATGGCAAAGTTTGGTGCTTTAAAAGTGGCGAACTTTATTTTGCCAAAGATGGCGATAACCTTAAGCTGGTAGGCGCTACCCCAAGCTATATGGAAGTTTACAACTACCCATGCAGCGGTGGCGAAACTGATTTGGTAAAGGTAGATAACAATACAAATGTTAGCGTATTAGCCAATGCAACTGCGGTAACAGCCGATAAAATGACGGTGAATGTTTTCCCTAACCCGTTTATACAAACAGCTACGGTTTACTATAACCTTACCGAAGATGCAAAAGTAAAGGCAGATGTTTATGATATTAGCGGTAAGCTGGTTTCGAACATGTTTGAAGGGAACCAAAAGGCAGGAAGTTATAATTTGAGTTTCGACGCTAAAAACGCCGGCTCATTATCAGGAATATTTATTGTGAAGTTGGTAATAAACGGCGAGGTTTATAGCCGTCAGATGGTACAAATGAGATAAGGTTAATTAATTGACAAAGTAGAAAGTCCCTGCACCTGCGGGGACTTTTTATTTTCGCTACATGACAAAGAAGGAAAGGGTAGATTTTATTATGGCAAAGTTGGAGTCGCTATACCCCAACCCTCAAATTCCTTTAGACCATAAAGATGCCTACACCATGCTTATATCGGTTTTACTTTCGGCGCAATGTACCGATAAGCGGGTTAACCTTACCACGCCCTTTTTGTTCGAAAAGGCCGATACGCCTAAAAAGATGGTAAAGCTGGATGTGGAGGAGATAGCAGATATAATAAGGCCCTGCGGGCTGGCTCCGGCAAAATCAAAGGCTATACACCGCCTAAGCGAAATACTTTTAGAGAAACATAATGGCCAGGTGCCGGGTACTTATGAAGAGCTGGAAAGTTTGCCCGGTGTGGGGCACAAAACAGCATCAGTGGTAATGAGCCAGGTATTTGAGCAACCGGCTTTTCCGGTAGATACCCACATACACCGCCTAATGCACCGCTGGAAATTAAGCAATGGTAAAAATGTAGAGCAGACCGAAAAGGATGCTAAGCGCTTGTTTCCGGAAAGCCGTTGGAATAAATTGCATCTGCAGATAATATTTTTTGGCCGCGAATATTGCCCTGCGCGCGGGCATAACGGAGAAACCTGCCCTATTTGCAGCAAAATATAAGTGCATGAATGAACCGGTAAACGATAAAAAACTTTTGCGCATACAGCTGGTGGCTGTAGTGGTAGGGCTGGCGCTGCTGCTGGCTAAGTTTGGCGCTTATTTTTTAACTCACTCTAATACCATACTCACCGATGCGCTGGAAAGTATTATTAATGTAATAGCCGGCGCTTTTGCTTTGTATAGCCTGTATTTATCATCCAAACCCAAAGATGCCGACCATCCTTACGGCCATGGTAAAGTAGAGTTTTTATCAGCTGGGTTTGAGGGTATGCTTATATCTATAGCGGGGTTAGTAATTATAGTAAAATCGATAGTTGCCCTTTTCCATCCTTTAAAGTTAGAGCACCTGGATACGGGTGTTATTATTATTGCCGTTTCGGGTCTTATAAATTTTGGCATGGGTTATTACATGCGCAAGGTAGGTGAGCAGCAAGGGTCGCTTACCCTAAAAGCCGATGGGCAGCATTTGCTTTCTGATGCGTACTCCTCTTTTGGGATTTTGGTAGGCCTGGTGCTTATAATGTTTACCGGTTGGGTGTTTTTAGATAACGTGGTGGCTATTTTGTTTGGGCTGCTTATATTTTACACAGGTATTAAGCTAATGCGCAAATCGGTTGCGGGTATAATGGACGAGGCCGACGAGATAATTATTAAAGAAATTATTGGACACCTTTCGGCACACCGTAAGGCAGAGTGGATGGATATACATAACCTGCGTATTATACAATATGGCAACAAGCTGCACATAGATTGCCACGCTACTTTGCCCTGGTATTTTACTTTAGAGCAGGCGCACAACGAAATTGACGAAATTGCAGCCCTTATAAACGAGAAGCATGCGGCGCAGGTAGAGTTTTTCATACATGGCGACCCATGCATAAAAGAATCTTGTAAGATTTGCCTGCTTACTAATTGCCCCGTAAGGCAGCAGGCTTTTGAGCAAAAAATAGATTGGAATTTAGAGAACGTAGTACGAAATAAAAAGCACGGTTTATAACATGACAAGAGTAGATGAAACACTTTTTGAGGGCGAGCATTACTTAGGCCGCCCGGCCGATAGCACCGATAAAATAATTACCCGGCGCGTGGAGCTGGTAAAAGAAATACCCGGCTTCTGTAATCACGATTTAAAGCTGCTGGAGATAGGCTGCGGCAACGGGGCTACCTTGTTACTAATGAGCGATGAAATGAAAAGCTGCCTGGGGGTAGATGTGTTTGACCACACAGCGGAGTTTAATAAAGTAAAAGCCGAAAAAGGAATAACCAATTGCGAGGTTATTTTAAAAGATATAGAGAACGAAGATTTGAATGAGAAATTCGACCGGCTAATTTGTTTTGAAGTAATAGAGCACTTTAATGATGATAAAACGGTTGCCCGCTTTACCCGCTGGTTAAAACCCGGCGCCCTGTGTGCTATATCGGTGCCCAATAAGTGGTGGGTGTTTGAAACCCACGGCGCTAAACTGCCCCTGTTGCCCTGGAACCGCGTGCCTTTTTTTAGCTGGCTACCCAAGTTTATACACGAGCGCTTTGCCAATGCACGCATATACACCAAAGGCCGCATTGTGAATTTGTTAGAACAAAACGGTTTTGAGGTTTTAGAAACAAAGTACATAACCGCCCCTATGGATGTGCTTAAAGAGGGTAAACTGAAGCGCTTTTTAGTAAACAATGTATTTAAAAATAACACTACCGGCGTGCCTATGCTTAGTACTTCTATTTTTGTGGTAGCCCGCGTAAAATAGTTACTATGAAAAAGAACGAAGCCGAAAATCCATGGGTGAAGTTGTCGAGCGAGGTGAAGTACGAAAACCCCTGGATTAAAGTAATAGAAGATAAGGTAAAGAACCCTGCCGGTAACGATGGTATTTATGGTGTGGTTCATTTTAAAACCTATGCAGTAGCCATTATACCTTTAGATGAGAACAATAATACCTGGATAGTTGGGCAATACCGGTACCCGCAAAATAGCTACGAGTGGGAAGTGGTAGAGGGCGGCTGCCCCGAGGGCACTTCGCCTTTAGATACCGCCCGCCGCGAGTTGATTGAAGAAGTGGGTTTAAAGGCAGAGCAGTTTGAAATGATATTAGAAATGCAGCTTTCTAATTCTACCACCGACGAGATATCGTACACCTATATAGCCCGCGGCTTAACCTACGTAGGAGAGGAGCCTGAAGAAGACGAGCGCCTTACCATTAAAAAACTGCCCTTTGAAGAGGTATACCAAATGGTATTGCGTGGCGAAATACGCGATGCGCTGGCGGTAGGCAGCATATTAAAGGCTAAGGCGGTATTGGATGGGGCTGTTGCTAAGTAAAATGCAACCTTTAGTCTTAAAAGCAATATTGTTCGTAAATTAGATTTAAGCAGCCGCTTAAGTAATGTAACGTTGTAGCATGATTATTGGCGAAAAGAAAATACGCATACTTATAAACGAAGATAGCCCCGCCGATGCAGGGTTGTTGTTGCACGAACTGGATACCGAACCTAAGAGATTTATAACAGAGGTAGTTGAAACGGAAGAAGAGTTTATAAAGGCTATTAATGAGTTTAATCCGGATTTGATTCTGTCTGATTTTTCGCAGCCATTTTTTGATGGGGTAAGCGCTTTTAAGGTGGCTGGCAAGCTGGTTCCTCACATCCCTTTTATTATAGTATCGGGCACCATTGGTGAGGAGTTGGCAGTAGATTTGATTAAACAAGGCGTGGTGGATTATGCACTTAAAAGCAAACTGTATTCGCTGTTACCTAAAATTGAGCGCGCCCTGGCTGAAGCAAAAGAGAAACAGGCAAAATTGAATGCGGAGTTAGAGCTTAAAAAACTAAACAGCGATTTAGAAGAGCGTATAGAAGCAAGAACGCGTGAACTTACCGAAGCCAATCGTGCATTAGAATCTTTTTCTCATTCGGTTTCGCATGATTTATATGGACCATTACGGTCTATTTTAGGGTTTACCCAAATTATACAAAAGGACTACGGGCATACTTTTAACGACGATGTAAAAGGCATGTTCGGGCATATAGAAAAGAGCTGCTGGCGTATGAATACGCTCATAAAAGATTTGCTGGCCTTTAGCAAGCATGGTCTCGAAAAAATGGAGCCTACAACAGTGGATATGAATTCTTTGTTCAGTCGCGTATGGGATGATATTTTGTTTTCGGCTCCGCACAAGGCTACCGTTAAAATAGATCAATTGCCGTCGGTTAGGGGCGATGCATCGTTATTAGAGCAAGTGGTGGTTAACCTGCTGCGCAATGCTATAAAGTATTCGGCTAAGGCCGAAAAGCCCTTTGTTTTAATCGGAAGTAGTATACTGGATGGAAAAGTTACTTATTACATTAAAGATAACGGTGCCGGTTTTGATATGAAAGATTACCATAAGCTATTTGGGGCTTTTCAGCGCCTGCATGTAAACCGCGAATTTGAAGGTACCGGCTTAGGCTTAAACCTGGTAAAAAGGATTATAGAACGGCATGGGGGCACAGTTAGTGCAGAAGGTAAAGTTGGCGAAGGCGCCACTTTTTATTTTACACTGCCTGCTTAACAGTGCTTATTCTACTATTAGTTTTTGCGCTGTTGTTACCACTTTTGTTTCAACCTGTAAAATATAAACCCCTTGCACAGCCCCGGCTAAGTTGAGCTGGTATGTTTTTGTGTCAATTTTTTGCTGTGCAATGTTTTGGCCCAGGTAATTAAATACGCGAATTATTTTTTCATCGTCATTTTCAAATAGCAGATTAAAGCGGCCGTTGGATGGATTGGGGCTTACATTAAACACCATTCCTTTTTCTGTAGGCTCTTGTACCGAAACACTGCCGCAAGGCGCATTGGTGCCCGCTAAAGTTGTAACGCCTGTATTAGTAGGGTCTAGCCAGGGCTTTAAGCGGCGGTTATTGGCCGCTCCATTTTTTATCCAGTGGTAAGATAATTTGCCAAACTGGTCTGTTTCATTGGGGGTGCTGCAATACGAAAAGCCACCGGTTAAAGTGCCCGTAATTAAACCTGCATTATCAAATAACGGCGCCCCCGATGAGCCCGGCTCCGTAACGCCATGGCCGTTTGCCGTTTGCACCCATTGCACATCCCAGTGCGTGTTTTGAACGTTACCCCCCCAACTTACTGAGGTGGCAGGGCCTGTGTAGCTCGATATTTTTTTAATGTCGCCGTTAGGGTGGTGTATGGCAACGCCGTTTGCCGGGGCGGCAAAAGTGTCATTGTTCCAACCTGCGTAAAATACATTGTAGCCAGCTGGTGGCAGGCTTTTAAGCTTCAGCAACAAAAAATCCGACCCATCATCGCCACCGTTATCATTGCTATCAGCAATTTTTGTGCACCCGTTTATCACCTGGTCTTCGCGCCCCGATGTATCGTTACAACTTAGGGCCTGGTAATTAAAATAAAATATCCATTGATTAAACTGTGCTGTAGTTACGCCCTCGCTACAGTGCTGTGCGCTTAAAAAATACGGCAGGCAATTCTGTGCCGTATTATTAACCAGCGTGCCGGTACAAAAACCTCCGCCAAAATTGTCTACTACCACTATGCGGGCTACTGCGCGTGCCTGGTTAGCCCAGGGGTTTCCTTCGCTGCAAGCAACGTCTACTTCGCATGGGTCAGAGGGGTCGGCAACTTTACCAGCTTTAAGCTTATCTAACCAACGGTAGGCATGGCCAATTTGTTTGATTTGCACTATGCCTTTCCCCAATTGCTCCATAGGTTCGTAGTATTCTACTACGCAACTTTCGCCATATATAATACCGGCATTAAACGGCGTGGGTGTTGGGGTGTTATCATGTGTATAAGCGCCCAACACTTGTTGCTTGTCGGGCGAAAAAACATGTAGGGTGGCTCCTTCGGGTAAGTAAAGTGTATCAAACAATACTACCAGGCCCTGGGCGGTGGCTGATGTAATTTGAGCATTCGCAATTATTCCGGTAGGCTTGCTTTCAGGGTATACGTTTAGTGCAAAAGTTCCGTTCGTAAGGTTTAAGTTACAGGCAATATGGCGGGCAAAGTGGGGCAGATTTCCATTTTTACTTTCATCCCTATCCAACTCGGCGGCTTCAATGCTGTTAAACGCAGGCAAACGGGTTTCTTTAACCTTAATTGCTAAAGCTTCTGCTGTAAAGCTTTTTGGGGCTATGTGCTTATTATATTGCGCACTTACTATTACTACGGTAAAAAACAATACAATTACCGTGGTTACCTTTTTCATAATTTTCGTTTATTGCTTCGCAAAAGTAGGTTTTACGGCCCGGGCCATTTGCGAATAAATGTTGCAATACGAATTTACATATTACAACTGTTAAAATTTTGTTTAGTAGTATGCGTTCAATCACACATAGCCTGGCCGGCTTTTAAAAAATATGGAATCAGATAATCAGCAACCCCTTAAAAAAAGCAAGTTAGCCTTATGGCACAAAATACTTATTGGTATACCGGTAAGCATCATAGTGTTGCTGTTGTTGGCTTTTTTGGCTGCCTGGTTGCTTGAGGATAAGATTAAACAGAAAATTGTAACTGAAGTAAACAAACAGGTTACCGTGCCTGTGCAGGTAAAAGGTGGTATTAGCTTTTCGCTTATAAAGCACTTTCCGTATGCTGCTATTACCTTTACCGATGTAAGTATTGATGATAGGTTGCAGGGAGGCAAACAGAAGTTATTGAACGTGCACGAGTTTTCGTTTCTGTGCAACATTTACAGCTTGTTTGGCAATCAAATCGAGTTTTCTAAAATTGTAATTAGCAAGGGCGCTCTTAACTTATGCCAGGATGAGAACGGCAAAAACAACTATGCCATTTTTAAAGCATCCACCTCTAACGATAAAAACGATCTGTCAGTACAGCTAAAAAAAGCTGAAATTAAAGATGTAAAGTTTACTTACCTGGATAAAGCGCAGAGCACAAACATCAGCCTTAAAATTAACCGCATACAGCTAAAAGGAAACTTTAGCGACCAAACCTTCGAGCTTTATACCAATGGCAAAATTTTAGTGTATCGCCTTTCGGCCAGCGGCGACGATTTTTTAACTAACCGCACGGTGGGTATCGAGATGGGCTTACTGGTTGATAAGGCTAAAAATAAATTTACGTTTACTAAGGGTAATATATCGTTAGATGAAACTGCCTTTAACATCACCGGCTTTTTTGCCAAAGTAAAAAGCGGTACCCAACTCGATTTTAAATTGCTGAATGAAGGTAGCGATATGCAAAAGCTTATTGCCTTACTGCCCGAAAAGTATAAAGCCAATTTAGCCAGTGCCAGCGGTAGCGGCGAGTATTCGATTGCCGCTGCTGTTAAAGGTGTTGCTGGTAAAAACTCTTTTCCGCAGGTAGATGTAACTGCCGGGTTAAAAAACAGTGAAATTAAATTGGGTGCTTATAACAAACTGCTTAAAAACGTAAACGCACAGGCTATCTACCAGCTAGATAAAAATGGCGAAAGCAAAATAGTAATCAGTAATTTTAATTGCACGCTTAACGATTTACCTTTCAACTTTAAGCTATCGCTCACTCACCTTCAAGACCCTGCATTTGATTTTTATGCCAACGGAGTTTTGCACCTTACCGAGGTAGCTGCCTTTATACCCGATTCTGTATTACAGGATATTGATGGCACTATTACTTTCAATAACTTCAGACTTAAAGGCAGTAAGCACGATTTTACAATGTCCGAAAATTCGGGCCTTACCGGTAGTGGGGAGTTTAAATTGAATGTAATTGAGTTTAGGCAAAACGGTATTACTTATGGCAACATCAATGGCGACCTTAAATACGAAAACCAGGTAATAGAGGCTCGCAATTTTACCTTTAACTTTCTTAGTACCGACTTCACTTTTACAGGCAGTATAGAAAACCTGATTGCTTACGTTTATAACCTGAGTGTAAAGCGTCGCGCCAACGATGTGGTTTTAGGTATTAACGGCCACGTGAAAACTAAAGTGTTTAACCTAACCGGTATATTAGATGCCTACGACCGGAAGAACCGGCCGGCCGAGCAGCGGAAAGAGAAAATCAACATCCGCGAAATATTTAACATGCGCGGAAATATACAGGTAGAAATGGAGCGTTTTCTGTTCCGCAAGATGGAGTTTGGAGATTTAGCTACCGATTTGCGGCTTACACCGGGCAGCATTCAAATTAACCATTTAGTCACCCGCGCTATGGGTGGTAATTTGCGCACTACGGGCTTAATTGAGTTTACACCCGCCAATGCCCTGGCTATGAAAATTGATATTACGGCGGTGGATTTGAACATACCGCAAATTTTTAAAGAGTGCGAAAATTTTGGGCAAACCTCCCTTACCGATAAAAACCTAAAAGGCACCATGAGCACCGCTATTGCTTTAGATGCCACCTGGAAAAATTATAAAGATTTAGATACTAAAACCCTTTCGGCTATAATAGACTTTAGTATTAAAAACGGCGAACTGATTAATTTTGAGCCACTGCGCGCTGCCTCTAAATTTATAAGGATAGAGGAGTTGGAAGACATTCGCTTTGCCGACCTGGCCAACACAATAAAAATTGCGAACGAACGCTTTGATGTTCCGGAGTTTGAAATAAAAACCTCGGCGTTAAACCTGATGTTTTTTGGCTTCCATTATTTTAACAACGATATTGATTACCATTTTAAAATTAACCTGCATAAACTATTGGCCCAAAAGTTTAACCGCCAGGCCCGCGATGTGCAGTTTATAGAAGAAGACCCTTACGAAGGTGTTAATTTGTATCTTTCTATGACGGGTAACTTAAGCAACCCGAAAATAAAATTTGATAAGCCTGCCACCCGCAATAAAATGATTAATGATTTTAGAAATGAAAAAGAAGTGCTTAAAAACCTGTTAAAGAATACACCTAAGGTGGTTGATGCAAAAGAGCAACGCCGCGAAGAAAAATACTTTGATATGCGCGAGGAGCCCAAGTTTATGGATTTTGACACCAGCGATAATTGATAATTGCTAAACCATTCCTGGCAATGGTTTATGCACAACTGCCACATTTTTGTTTTACTTAGTAATGAGTTAATGCGCATATTTACTTACCGTTATGGATGTATACGCTCGAAAATCGAATCTTAAATTAATCCTGCTTTTGCTGGGTACGTTTATTGGTTTGGCCACACTTACTTATACCAACCGGCTTGCCAATAAAATTGCCGATGAGGAAAAGTATAAGGCAAAACTGTGGGCAGAGGCTATCGGCCGCAAGGCTAAGCTGGTGCGCTACACCAAGGATTTATTTACCAAGCTGGCAGAAGAGGAGCGCATGAAGGTAAATGTGTATGCACAGTCTACCGGTTTTTTGGTAACGTTGGATGATAGCCAAAACGAACTAACTACTTTCTTTAACGAAATTATAACCTCAAACAACGATATACCGGCCATATTGTGCGATGAGTTGGGAAATATACAGGGCGTGCGTAATATTGAAATACCGGCCGGCGTAAAACGGTTTTTTGATTTGCCCGAGGCCATCCGGGCAGAGTTTTCTGTGTATCCGCCAATAGTGATAGACTATAAGGTGAACAAGAATTTTATTTACTATAAAGATTCGAACCTTTTTACCAAGCTAAAGCAAACCTTAGAGGATTTGGTAGAGACCTTTATATCTGAGGTGGTGGTAAACTCGGCATCGGCACCGGTAATACTTACCGATGAAAAAATGAATGTGTTGGATTATGGCAATATCGATTCAGCAAAAATGCAAAACCAGGATGCTGTGCTAAAACGCATTAAGCAAATGCAGGAAAGCCACGACCCGGTGGTTGCCGATTTGGGTGAAGGGGTAACCCGCTATATATACTACGACGATTCCGAAACGCTAAAGCAGTTGCGCATATTCCCTTATGTGCAGTTGGGTATTTTTGCTGCGTTTTTGCTTATAGCCTACTTTGCTTTTAGTAATGCCCGCAAATCAGAACAGAACCTGGTATGGGTAGGTATGGCAAAAGAAACCGCCCACCAGTTAGGCACACCCATTTCATCTTTAGAAGGCTGGATAGAATACCTGCGCGAGCTGGAAGGCATGAAAGGCAATGAGCAGATACTAACCGAGTTGGAAAGCGATGTTAACCGGCTTAGCCTGGTGGCCGAACGCTTCTCTAAAATAGGCTCGGTGCCGCAACTTAGCCCGCAGGATGTAAAAGCAACTTTAGAACGCAACATAGCCTACATGAGCAAGCGCAGCAGTGCCAAAGTGCATTGGAGTTTAAAAAGTGTGGATGGCTTAACCTTTAAAATAAACAATCAGTTGTTTGATTGGGTACTGGAGAATTTGCTTAAAAACGCCCTCGATGCTATGGATGGAGAAGGAAGTATTGGTGTTGAAATGGGAGCGGAGGGGCAGCAGGTGTGGATAGATGTTTCCGATTCGGGCAAGGGCATACCTAAAAACAAATTCGAAACAATTTTCGAGCCCGGCTACTCCACCAAGCGCCGCGGCTGGGGTCTTGGGCTTTCGCTTACCAAGCGCATAGTAGAGGAGTATCACAACGGAAAAATTGTAGTAAGGCACAGCGAGATTGGCAAGGGTACTACTTTCAGGATTACATTGCCTAAAGCGTAATTCTTATAGCTTCTTTCTTTTCGATTTATTTATCCCTCGGCTGTTAAAAAAAAAGTAAATGCTTTTTGTTTAAACCGTTTCTTTTGTGGTTTCAATACATTATACAACCACACCATGATACTATTAGACGGAAAGAAGCTCTCAGAAGAACTTAAATTAGAAATTGCCGCCGAGGTAAAGGAATTGACCGCTAAAGGTGGCAAACAGCCACACCTGGCTGCCATTTTGGTGGGCAACGATGGGGGTAGCCTTACCTACGTAGGGCATAAAGTAAAATCGTGCGAACAGGTAGGCTTTAAATCTACGCTGCTGCACTTCGACGATTCGGTTACCGAAGAATTTTTGTTGAACGAGGTGAATAAGTTGAACGAGAATAACGATGTGGATGGGTTTATTGTGCAGCTACCCTTACCCAAACACATCAATCCTGATAAGGTGATTATGAGCATAGACCCCAAAAAGGATGTGGATGGTTTCCATCCCGTAAACGTGGGTAAGGTTACACTTGGCTTACCGGCCTATGTTTCGGCTACACCGCTGGGCATTACTAAAATATTGGAGCGCTATAACATCGATACTGCCGGTAAACACTGCGTGGTAATAGGCCGTAGCAATATAGTGGGCAGGCCAATGAGTATTTTAATGAGCGGACAGGGCAAAACAGGCAACGCTACAGTTACCGTTTGCCATAGTAAAACTAAAAACCTGAAAGAGATTACCCTGCAGGCCGATATTATAATAGCCGCCCTTGGCAAACCCGAATTTTTAACCGGCGAGATGGTGAAAGAAGGAGCTGTAGTAATAGATGTTGGTACTACACGTGTTACCGACACAACAACTAAAAGCGGCTGGCGTTTAAAAGGAGATGTAAAATTTAGTGAGGTGTCGCCTAAGTGCAGTGCTATTACGCCGGTTCCGGGTGGGGTAGGGCCTATGACGGTTGTATCATTATTATTAAACACTCTTAAAGCAGCAAAAAATGAAGTCAGCTAAACATGGATTAGGTAGATTTTCTGCCGTTTTATTTATTTCTATTGGTTTGTTATCAGCCTGTAAAGAAAAGCCGGCTCCTAAAACCGATACCCAGCCAATTAGCGGTAAAAGCGTTTATAGCGATTCGGCGGCCTCGTCAGTAAAAGTTTTCGACCAAAATGGCCGGGTGTGTGTGCAGCAAAGCAATACCTATTACGAATTGGTAGATGCCTACGAAGGAGCTACTAAAATTCCCCTGTTGCTAAAGATCAAAAAAACAGAACTCTGTTTTGCCGATTCGGTAAATAAAAACAAGGTGTATGAGATTACTGCTAAAAGCGTTATGGACACCAAAAATGTAGAGTGGAGCGCACAATTTGTGGGCACCGACATTCAATTTAAAGACAATAGCCTGTTGGCAACGCACGAGGGAGCAGAAGGGGAGGAGGACTTTTTAAAACGCTTTAGTTTGCTGGATGGCAAAGAGGTCTTCAGCAGTTCGTATGGCGAGGTTAAAGTATCGGTGCCCAACGTAAAAGATAAGCGGTTTATAGGTTTTACGTCTAAAAAAGCAACTACCAATCCAATAAAAGAGTTGAATACCGAAAACTTATTAGGAGTGGTTAGGTATGGGTCGAGCACCGCTGCGGTAAACGCTTTCAAAATTATTTTAAAGCGCTCGGCAGTAGCCACAAAAATTCCGGATTATACACCCGATATGGTGTTGGTTTCGGCCAATGAAAACACCACGGTTATAGAAGATGGTAAATCCATTATTTTAATGAAGGCCGATGAGCGTTATCAAAAGGCGGATGTAAAGGATTTTTCGGTAAAAATTACCATCTATTATGGCGATGATAACGAAGCTACAGAAATCATCATTCCGGTTGTAAACGACCAACTGACCCTGCAGGGGGCCAAATACGATAAGGAAATATTTGACATTCAGGCGTTTTAGGGCTATTTTACTCAAAAATGGGCCTGTTTTTGGCTGGTTACATTATTAACCTTAAATTTAAGGCCCTTTTTTATTTTTAGGGTCTCGAAAGGTTTATGTAAACACAGCGACGTTAATGAAAAACTATCTACTTCTCACTCTACTTTTTTTTGCATATTATTCTGTTTCAGCCCAGGTTCCGCAAGCGGTAAATTATCAGGCCATCGCCCGCGATGCAGCTGGTAACGTTTTGGCTAATCGTAACGTATCGTTAAGGCTTACTGTAAACAATGGAATTAATCCCGGTTTTCCCGAATACCAGGAAACGCATACCGCAGTTACCAATCAGTTTGGTCTTTTTACAGTTAAAATCGGTCTTGGTAACCCTACTATAGGCAGCTTTCCAAATATAGCCTGGGCAACAGGCAACAAATATTTGCTGGTTGAATTAGATCCTAATGGCGGAACAAGTTATTTAAACATGGGTTCTACCCAGCTGTTAAGTGTACCTTATGCCTTATATGCCGAAACATCGGGCGGAACGGCTTTGCCAGGACCAACCGGAGCTACAGGGCCAACCGGCAATGCTGGTCCGCAAGGTAACCCTGGTGTTGCAGGGCCTACGGGCGCCACAGGGCCTGCTGGCGCAACAGGAAATACGGGTGCCGCGGGCGCACAGGGTGCGCAAGGTATTGCGGGCAATACCGGGCCAACAGGTGCCCAGGGGCCAATTGGTGCTACCGGCTTACAAGGTTTGCAAGGCCCCCAAGGATTAAATGGCGCAACAGGAGATACAGGCCCCGCTGGAACTACTGGCGCAATAGGTAGCACGGGCCCTACCGGAGACACAGGAAATACCGGCGTAACTGGCCCAACCGGCGATACTGGCGCGGCAGGAGCAACTGGTAACACCGGTGATACCGGCCCTACTGGTAGCACAGGCGACACTGGTGCTGTTGGGGCAACTGGTAACACAGGGGCAACGGGAAATACAGGCGACACCGGCGCAACGGGAAACACGGGTGATACTGGCCCTATAGGTAACACAGGAAATACGGGAGCTACAGGTGACGCAGGCGCTACGGGAAGCACGGGTGCAACAGGATCAACTGGCCCTACTGGCGATACTGGTGCAGTTGGAGCAACTGGCAACACTGGGGCAACTGGTGATACGGGTGCTACGGGCTCAACAGGAAACACAGGCAGTACAGGTGATACCGGCGCAACTGGTTCAACAGGCGCCACGGGTGTTACGGGAAATACAGGCGTAACCGGAGCAACCGGCAATGCTGGAGTAACTGGTGATACTGGCGCAACTGGAAACACGGGAGCAACAGGCTTAACAGGAAATACCGGTGCCACAGGAAATACAGGCAGCACAGGTGATACTGGCGCAACCGGTTCAACCGGCGCCACGGGCGTTACGGGAAACACAGGAGCAACAGGCTCAACAGGAAACACAGGCAGCACAGGTGATACCGGCGCAACTGGTTCAACAGGCGCCACCGGTGTAACAGGAAATACAGGTGTAACCGGAGCAACCGGCAATACAGGAAACACGGGTGATACCGGCGCAACCGGTTCAACCGGCGCAACCGGCAACACAGGAGTAACTGGTAATACTGGTGCGACTGGAAACACGGGCGCAACAGGCTCAACAGGGAATACTGGTAGCACAGGTGATACCGGCGCAACCGGTTCAACAGGCGCCACGGGTGTTACGGGAAATACAGGCTTAACCGGAGCAACTGGAAACACAGGAGTTACTGGCTCGACTGGAAACACGGGCGCAACAGGCTCAACAGGAAACACAGGTGGCACAGGTGATACCGGTTCAACCGGCGTCACGGGAAATACCGGCGTAACAGGAGCAACAGGCAACACGGGAGTAACTGGCACTACTGGTGCGACTGGAAACACGGGAGCTACTGGCGCAACAGGAAACACAGGAAGCACAGGTGATACCGGCGCAACTGGTTCAACCGGCGCCACGGGTGTTACAGGAAATACAGGCGTAACCGGAGCAACCGGCAATACAGGAAACACGGGTGCAACCGGCGCAACCGGAAACACAGGAGTTACTGGCTCGACTGGAAATACGGGAGCAACCGGCTCAACAGGAAATACAGGAGCTACAGGTGATACCGGCGCAACTGGTTCAACCGGCGCCACGGGTGTTACGGGAAATACCGGTGTAACCGGAGCAACAGGCAATACGGGTGTGACTGGAAACACTGGCGCGACCGGTTCAACAGGAAACACGGGAGCAACAGGCTCAACAGGAAATACAGGCAGTACAGGTGATACCGGCGCAACTGGTTCAACAGGCGCTACCGGTGTTACGGGAAATACCGGAGCAACAGGCAATACGGGTGCGACTGGAAACACTGGCGTAACTGGCGCAACAGGAAACACAGGAGTTACTGGCTCGACTGGAAACACAGGAGCAACAGGCTCAACAGGAAATACAGGCAGCACAGGAGTAACTGGTAATACGGGTGCGACGGGAAACACGGGAGCTACTGGCTCGACTGGAAACACGGGAGCAACAGGCTCAACAGGAAACACAGGCAGCACAGGTGATACTGGCGCAACCGGTTCAACCGGCGCCACGGGCGTTACGGGAAACACAGGAGCAACAGGAAATACAGGCAGCACAGGAGTAACCGGTAATACCGGTGCCACGGGCGCAACTGGTTCAACCGGCGCCACGGGTGTTACAGGAAATACAGGCGTAACCGGAGCAACTGGAAACACAGGAGTTACAGGCCCAACAGGAAACACAGGCAGCACTGGTGATACCGGCGCAACCGGTTCAACCGGCGCCACGGGCGTTACGGGAAACACAGGAGCAACAGGAAATACAGGCAGCACAGGAGTAACCGGTAATACCGGTGCGACTGGAAACACGGGAGCTACTGGCTCAACAGGAAACACAGGCAGCACAGGTGATACCGGGTCAACTGGTTCAACCGGCGCCACGGGTGTTACGGGAAATACTGGCGTAACCGGAGCAACAGGCAACACTGGAGTAACTGGCACTACTGGTGCGACTGGAAACACGGGAGCTACTGGCTCAACAGGAAACACAGGCAGCACAGGTGATACCGGCGCAACTGGTTCAACCGGCGCCACCGGTGTTACGGGAAATACAGGTGTAACTGGAGCAACAGGCAATACTGGAGTAACTGGCAACACGGGGGCAACCGGCGCAACAGGAAACACAGGAGTTACTGGCTCGACTGGAAACACAGGAGCAACAGGCTCAACAGGAAATACAGGCGTAACCGGAGCAACAGGCAATACTGGAGTAACTGGCAACACGGGTGCAACCGGAGCAACAGGAAACACAGGAAGCACAGGCAATACTGGCGCAACTGGTTCAACAGGCGCAACCGGTGCTACGGGCAATACAGGTTCAACGGGCGCCACAGGTAGTACAGGTGTAACTGGTTTTGGAGCAACCGGTGCTACTGGCGATACTGGTCCAGTAGGCAATACAGGCTCAACCGGTGCTACGGGCAATACAGGTTCAACGGGCGCTACAGGTAGTACAGGTGCCACTGGTTTTGGAGCAACCGGTGCTACTGGTGATACTGGTCCGGTAGGCAATACAGGGGCTACCGGTTCAACCGGGGCAACCGGAGTTGGCGCAACAGGCTCAACGGGAAATACAGGCTCAACCGGAGCAACCGGCAATACAGGATCAACAGGTTCAACGGGTGTCACCGGCGCTACTGGCGTAACGGGCGTAACTGGTAATACAGGCTCGACCGGAGCAACCGGCAATACAGGATCTACTGGCTCAACGGGCGCTACCGGCGCCACTGGCGTAACGGGCATAACTGGTAACACAGGCTCAACCGGAGCAACCGGCAATACAGGATCTACTGGCTCAATGGGTGCCACCGGCGCTACTGGCGTAACGGGCGTAACTGGTAATACAGGCTCGACCGGTGCTACGGGCAATACAGGTTCAACGGGCGCCACAGGTAGTACAGGTGCAACTGGTTTTGGAGCAACCGGTGCTACTGGCGATACTGGTCCGGTAGGCAATACAGGAGCAACCGGTTCAACCGGGGCAACCGGAGTTGGCGCAACTGGCTCAACAGGTAATACAGGCTCAACCGGAGCAACCGGCAATACAGGTTCTACGGGCTCAACAGGTGCTACCGGCGCTACTGGTGTAACGGGCATTACAGGTAACACAGGCGTAACCGGTGCAACCGGCAATACAGGTTCCACTGGCTCGACGGGCGCTACCGGCGCTACTGGCGTAACGGGCATAACTGGTAACACAGGCTCGACCGGCGCAACGGGCAACACAGGTTCCACTGGCTCGACGGGCGCTACTGGTGCAACAGGCTCAACGGGCATTAGTGGTAACACAGGCTCAACCGGTGCAACAGGCAATACAGGTTCAACTGGCTCGACGGGCGCTACTGGTGCAACGGGCTCAACGGGCATTAGTGGTAACACAGGCTCAACCGGAGCAACGGGCAATACAGGATCTACTGGCTCAACGGGTGCTACCGGCGCTACTGGCGTAACGGGCGTAACTGGTAACACAGGCTCAACAGGCGCAACGGGCAATACAGGATCTACTGGCTCAACAGGTGCTACCGGCGCTACTGGCGTAACGGGCATAACTGGTAACACAGGCTCAACCGGAGCAACGGGCAACACAGGCTCCACTGGCTCGACGGGCGCTACTGGTGCAACGGGCGTAACAGGCATTACCGGAAATACTGGCTCAACAGGCGCAACGGGCAATACAGGTTCCACTGGCTCGACGGGCGCTACCGGCGCTACTGGCGTAACGGGCATAACTGGTAACACAGGCTCAACCGGCGCAACGGGCAATACAGGATCAACAGGTTCGACGGGCGCTACCGGCGCCACGGGCGTAACGGGCATAACTGGTAACACAGGCTTAACCGGAGCAACGGGCAACACAGGTTCAACGGGCGCAACGGGCGTTGGTACAACCGGCGCTACCGGAAATACAGGCGCAACCGGAGCAACCGGAAGCACAGGTGCCACCGGCGCCACAGGGGCAACCGGTGTGGGTACTACCGGGGCCACAGGCGCCACAGGGGTTACCGGAAGTACAGGTTCAACCGGCGCTACCGGCGCTACGGGCACAGGGGTAACGGGCCCTACCGGCTCAGTGGGAGCAACCGGCCCTACCGGCGTAGGTGGTGGTAATGCCTGGGGCTTAACAGGTAATACGGGAACTGTAGCCTCTACTAACTTTGTTGGAACCGCCGATGCTGTTGACTTTGTAGTAAGAAGTAACAACACCGAAAGGATGCGTGTAATGTCGGCAGGTAATGTGGTTGTTGGGGCTCTGGCACCAGTTAGCGCCTCGGATGTATTAAGTGGAATTACAGTTGCTGGCAGAGGCGTAGCCGGTTATGCCGGTGCAGGTGGGACTGGGATTTGGGGAGTAGCCCAGGCTAACGGGTATGGAGCGCAGTTTCAAAATACATTGGCCACAGCAACTTTACCTGTTGTGTATATTAAAAATACTTCTGGCTCTGGAAGCAGTCCTCTATTGCGGTTAGATCCATTGGGCAATGGTAGTCCGGGTATTGTTATTCTTAGTACTAATACAAGTAATACTGCCGATGCTATTGAAATAACTAAAAGTGGACCTTCGGGCTATGGAATTGATATGTATTTGAACAATACTGCTTCTTCAGGTGTTGGTATTTCTATCGCGCACTCGGGTCTTGCTATTGGCCAATCAATATCCCTCACTAACACAAGTTCTATTGCAAATGCATTAGCTCTTTCGCATGTGGGTGACGCGGTGGTGCTTAATGTGCAAAACTCATCGGCTACCTCAACGCAGCCTATTGGTCAGTTTTCACAATCTTCTACCGATCTTGGTACATTGGCCGCAGCTGTATTGGGTCAATCAAGCAGTACGCGGGGCGGGGTGTTTTTAGCCAGTTTAAGCAGTAATAATACAGTTGGTGTATATGGAGAGTTTAATACCACCAGTTCTAACGATGCTATAGGCGTATACGGTAAATCGGTTCCATCATCGGGCTTCGGTTACGGGGTATATGGGGAAGGTTTACGTTATGGGGTATTCGCAAATGGCAATCTGGGAGCTTCGGGTACAAAAACTTTTGCTATCGACCATCCGCTGGACCCTGAGAACAAAATTCTTCGTCATTTCTCTATCGAATCGCCGGAGGTGCTAAATGTTTACCGAGGCAATGTGGTGCTCGATGCTTCGGGCGAGGCGGTGGTGCAGTTACCTTCTTACTTCCATTCGGTAAATAAGGAGTTTAGCTACGTACTTACACCAATAGGCGCTATGGCTAACCTGTATGTTAAACAAGAAGTTGATGCCGATGGCAAGTTTAAGGTGGCAGGTGGTAATGCGGGTATGAAAATTTCGTGGTATGTATATGCCGAGCGAAATGACCCTTACCTGCAGCAATACCCCGAAAACAGACAAGTGGAAGTGCCTAAGCGCGACTATGAGGTAGGTAAGTATATACGCCCGGATTTATACGGTCAGCCTAAAGAGAAGGGTATCTTCTTCCGCGGTGAGTATAAACCTATACCGCTTACCAAAATGCCTGAACCTAGCCCCGAAAAGCTTGCTGAGCCGGATAAGGAATAGGAACAGCATTAAGAATACATGGATTAATTTTAAAAAGGTTGCCCGCAAAACGGGCAATCTTTTTTGTTTATAGCACGCCCCTGCAGTGTCTTCGCCCCGGTTCTCTGCAGCTCAAATGTTTTAGGGCTAGCTTACCGCAGAACCGCCATTCTGAAACGTAATGGCAGACATCTGCGGAGGTAGTTTGAATCTCTGAAGAAGTTTAACAGGCTGCGGGTGCACTATTCAACTTAACTGTTAAACAGATGTACTGAATAAAATTCAGGCCCCCGGCGGTGTTGATATTACTTGCCTGCCTGTTAGGCAATTTATTTTCAATTTGCACCGTGGTGAAAGATACGAAACCAGATGCTGCCTTTTTACCTGTAATGGAGCACTTTTACACCATACAGGGAGAAGGATTTTTTCAGGGCCGGGCCTCGTATTTTGTGCGCCTTGGGGGCTGCGATGTGGGTTGCCCCTGGTGCGATGTAAAAGAGAGTTGGGATGCCAGCCTGCACCCGCTTATTTCCGTTAACGATTTAGCTGAAGAGGTGTTAACCAGCGGCGCTAAAATTTGCGTTATAACGGGCGGCGAACCTCTAATGCACAACCTGAATTTATTAACCAGCGCGCTTAAAAGCAAGGGTGTAAGAACGCATATTGAAACCAGCGGCAGCCACCCGCTTAGCGGCGAGCTGGATTGGATATGCATTTCGCCAAAGCGCTATAAGCTACCTTTGCAGGAGTGCCTTAGCGCCGCACACGAATTGAAGGTAGTAGTGGCGCACCGCAACGATTTGCGTTTTGCCGAGGATTATGCTGCAAAGGTTAGCCGCGATTGTAAATTGTTTTTGCAGCCCGAGTGGAACGAGGCAGAAGATATTATACCCTTATTGATTGATTACGTAAAGCAAAACCAGCAATGGGAAATATCGTTGCAAATGCATAAGTATTTAAATGTGCCGTAGGGAAACAGACCACCTCGGCCTCACTTTGTTCGGCCACTCCTCCTTGAAACCCGCTGCGGTAGCAGCGAAGGAGGAGAAAGAATACCGGATGAAGCTTATTTGTGAGGGGATGTTAAAGACTTTTTAATTTTAAGATTTAAGTAATACCTATATAAAGTAAAACACAAAATGAACAAACCACTCACCCTGTTAGCCGCTGTTTTGTTTTCGGTATGCACGTTTGCGCAGGTTACTACCCGCGAGACTGCCAAAGGCAAAGCCGCCGAGTATTTTACCCGCGGCGATAATAACATGGTGATGATGCATTACGCAGCAGCCGATTCGTTTTTGCACCTGGCTGTAAAAGAGAAAGATAATTTTATAGATGCATGGATGAAAATTGCCGAGCTGCATGCGCAGGTTTTAAAAGATTATCCTACGGCCATTAAGGCGCTTGAAAAAGTAAAACTGCTGCAGGCCGATTATATGGCCGATGTGGATTTTAACCTGGGGTTATGTTATTTGGCAGTTGCAGACTATGGCAAAGCTAAAACAGCCTTTACAGCCTATTTAGCCCAACCCAAGTTACCCGCACAGCCCCGCATGCTTTCCGAAAAGAATGTGAAAGATTGCGACTTTGCTATAGATGCCATGAAGCACCCGGTAGATTTTAAACCGGTAAACGTAGGCGGGGGGGTAAATACAACGGCCGATGAAAGTATGCCCTCCTTAACCGTGGATGGCAATGCGCTTTATTTTACCAGCCACTACGGGCAGGGGCGTTTTCAGGATGAGGATATTTACGTAAGCATAAACACCAGCGCCGGGTTTGCAGCAGCTACCAGCGTAAGCCAGGCCATTAATACCGAGCAATATATAGAGGGCGCTCAAAATATTTCGCCAAGCGGTAAATACCTGTTTTTTACCAGTGCCGACCGGCCCGATGGCCTGGGCAGTGCCGATATTTATATGACCCGTAAGGTGGGTGACCTTTGGGAGCGCGCCAACAACATTGGCCCGCCGGTTAACACACCGGGCTACGAAACACAGCCCTGCATAAGCGCAGATGGTAAAGACCTTTACTATGCCGGTATACGTGCCACCGGTTTAGGCGGCACCGATATATGGGTAAGCCATTTGGGTGCCGACGGGCGCTGGGGCCAGCCCGAAAACCTGGGCATGAATGTAAATACGATGTATGATGAGTTCAGGCCGTTTATACACCCCGATGGCAACAGTCTTTACTTTAGCTCGCGCGGGCATGCCGGCATGGGTAATTTAGATGTGTATGTAAGCCGCCGCCAGGCCGATGGCACCTGGGGTAAGCCGCTTAACCTGGGTTACCCAATCAATACCTCGGGCGATGAACTGGGTATTTTTATTACTGCCGACGGACAGAAAGCCTATTACGCCAGCGAGCAAAAAGATAGCAAGGGCGGAATGGATATCTACACATTTGATATGCCGGATGGTATTCGCCCGGCGTTTACTTCGTACGTAAAAGGTATTGTGTATGACAACGAAACCCGCGAACCGGTGCAGAGCACTTTACAGGTATACGACCTGGAAACGGCTAAACTATATGCCACTTTTAGCAGCGATAAACTGAAGGGAAACTTTTTATCATCATTACCAGCCGGCAAAAACTATGCGGTAGAGGTAATGAAGGATGGCTATTTGTTTTGGTCGCACAACATATCGCTTAAAGAAGTTAAAGAAGGTATACCGGTAGAGGTAAATGTGCCGCTGCAAAAAATTAAAGTGGGTGAGGCCATTGTGCTGAACAATATATTTTACGAAAGCGATAAGTATAGTTTAAAAGAAGAGAGCAATGCAGAGCTGGAAATGGTGGTTAAACTGATGGCTAAAAACCCTACACTAAAAATAGAGATAGGCGGCCATACCGATAACACGGGTAGCGATGATGCAAATAAAACTTTATCGGAGAACCGGGCCAAAAGTGTATACGAATACCTGGTAGCTAAAAAGGTAGAAGCGGAGCGGATTACTTATAAGGGCTATGCCAGCAGCAAGCCGGTAGCGGCAAATACTACTGCCGAGGGTAAGGCGAAGAACCGCAGAACGGAGTTGGTGGTTACGGGGATATAGGCCTCTGGCGCTGATGATTTTACTTTCTTTTTGCTTGAAAGGTATTGCGGATAAGCACATAAAAAAAGAGAACCAAGCGGTTCTCTTTTTTATTACTTAAGGCCTATCTCGGGGATTAAAATAATCCAAACAGTTCGGCTCTTACCTTATTAATTACTTCGTGCTGGGCTTCTTCGTCTTCGGCAAAGTTTACCTGGTCTACATCAATAATCAACAGGCGGCCTTCTTTATAGGTGCCTATCCACTTTTCGTAGTACTCGTTCAGGCGGCGTATGTAATCCAGGCGCAGGTTATCTTCATAATCGCGGCCGCGCTTTTGTATTTGGTTTACCAATGTGGGCACGGTGGCGCGCAGGTATATCAACAAATCGGGCGGACGAATTAACCCGCGAATAGTTTCGAATAGCTTGGTGTAGTTTTCAAAATCGCGGGTGCTCATTAGCCCCATGCCGTGCAGGTTGGGCGCAAATATCATTGCATCTTCGTGTATGGTGCGGTCTTGTATTACTACTTCGGTGCCCTGTTGTATCTCTATTATCTGGCGGAAACGCGAGTTAAGAAAATATACCTGCAGGTTAAAACTCCAGCGCGGCATATCCTCATAAAAATCGTTCAGGTAGGGGTTGTTCTCTACATCTTCAAATTGCGGCAGCCAGCCAAAGTGCTTTGAAAGTATTTTGGTAAGTGTGGTTTTGCCGGCGCCTATGTTGCCCGCTATAGCTATATGCTTAATATCTTTTCTAATGGCAGCAGGTGCTGACTTTTCGGTTGCCTTTGCCTGCGGTTTAGCCGTAGTTGCCTGTGGCTTAGCCTTGGCTTTTACTTTTGGTTGTGGTTTGGCCTGTTTTTTTGCAGGTGCCTTTGATGCCGCTTTCTTTTTGGCCATAGTGTTTACTTATAATGCATGCAACCCTGGTTTTGCCATTGGTAACCTGCGTTTGATTTGTGTGTGTGACCCTTTACTGTGCGGGTGAAAATAAAAATTGTTTTGCGCTTAAAAACTTTTTAATCCTATAATTTCGCGCACCTCTTTTAATGTTTGGGCGGCGCTTTGGCGGGCCTTGCTACCTCCATCTCCCAATATTTCATACAGCTTTTTCTCATCGCTGCTTAATTCAACAATTTTTTGGCGTATAGGGGTTAAAAAGGTAACCATATCCTCGGCCAGCTGTTTTTTCATATCGCCGTAGCGGATGCTGCAATCGTTGTATTTATCTTCAAAATGCGCCACGGTATCGGTAGCCGATACCAGTTTCATCATATCAAACACATTCTGAATTATTTCGGGTTTGGCCGAGTTTGGCTCTTTAGGGCCGCTATCGGTAACCATGCGCATTACCTTTTTGCGGATTGCATCGGGTTCGTCCTCCAGGTAAATACAGGTGCTTTCGGGCTTGCTTTTGCTCATTTTACCCTCGCCATCCAGGCTGGGCACATTTACCAGCTTATCGCCGAACGAGAAGGCCTGCGGCTCGGGAAAGTAATCTACCTTATACAGGTTATTAAAACGGCGCACAAAATCTCGGCTCATTTCCAGGTGCTGTTGCTGGTCTTTACCCACGGGCACTTTTTCGCCTTTGTGTATAATTACGTCGGCCGTCATCAATACAGGGTAGGTAAGCAGGCCGGCATTTACGTTATCGGGCTGCTCGCGGGCTTTATCTTTAAAAGTGGCCTCGCGCTCCAGTTCTCCCTTGTAGGCCAGCATATTAAAAATAAGGTATAGCTCGGGTATTTGCGGCACATCGCTTTGCAGGTAAAGGGCGCATTTGTTAGGGTCTAACCCGCAGGCCAGGTAAACAATGGCTATGTTTTTACTCTGCTGGCGCAAATCTAAAGGGTTGGGGTGAGTGGTTAGCGAGTGGTAATCGGCCACAAAAAAGTAGCCGTTAAAGATGTCCTGCATCTTTACAAAATTAACTACTGCCCCAAAGTAATTACCCAGGTGTTGTTTGCCCGTGGGCCGCACTCCGCTTACTGCAATTTGTTTCGACATGAAAGAATGATTCTGTTATTTTAGCCGCCCGAAAATAATTAAAGCAACGAAATAGCCACAGAGATTTAAAAAGCTGCAAAATGGCTGTTAGTTATACCAGTGTTTTAAAGGTAACGATATGAATATAGATAACCAGTTAGTAGGCCGCCTGGCCGAACTTAGCAAGCTTGAATTTGACGAGCAGGCTACCGAGGGCATTAAAAAGGATTTGCAGAAAATATTAGACCTGGTGCAAAAACTGGAAGAGGTTAACGTGGATGGTGTAGAGCCGCTGATTTATATGACGGACGAGAAGAACGTATTGCGCAAGGATGAAATACGCGATACGGTTACCAAAGAAGAAGCCCTGCAAAATGCCCCGCAGCGCGACAGCGATTACTTTAAAGTACCAAAAGTCATTAAAAAATAATTGGCTGTTTGTATCGTCTTATAAATCTATACTAACTACTAATTACTTCTACTTTGAAAATAATAGAGATTAAAAATATTAAGAAGGAATATGTAATGGGTACGCAAACTATTGCGGCGCTAAAAGATGTTTCGCTTACTATTGAAAAGGGAGAATACGTTGCGCTGATGGGCCCCTCGGGCTCGGGTAAAAGTACCCTGATGAACATTTTAGGTTGCCTCGATTCGCCCAGCTCGGGCAGTTATAAATTGAATAATACAGAGGTAAGCGAAATGACCGACGATGCACTGGCCATGGTGCGCAATAAAGAGATTGGCTTTATTTTTCAAACCTTTAACCTGTTGCCCCGCTTAAGCTCGCTGGAGAATGTGGCGTTGCCTATGGTATATGCAGGCCTGGGTAAAAAAGAAAGATTAGAGCGTGCTGCTGAGGTAATGGGTATGGTGGGCCTTAAGGATAGAATGACACATAAGCCCAACGAACTTTCGGGCGGGCAGCGCCAGCGGGTGGCTATTGCCCGGGCACTGGTAAATAACCCCAGCATAATACTTGCCGATGAGCCTACCGGTAACCTGGATACCAAAACCAGTTACGAGATTATGGACATTTTAGAGAAGATTAGCGAGCAGGGTAATACCGTAATTATAGTTACCCACGAAGAAGATATAGCCAAACATGCCCGCCGTATTATGCGTCTGCGCGATGGGCTGATTGAAAGCGATATAGCTAATGTGCCGGTAAAGGCAATAGCGGAGCGGTAATAGCGAAGGGGCTAAAACAATTGATTGTATTTTGCTGTTTAACGTAGGCTTTGATGCAGAACTATCAGGGCAATGCTTATTTTAGATTAATACTTATCACACTAACAGGTTAGTAATGAAAATATATACCAAAACCGGCGATATAGGCGAAACCTCGCTATTTGGAGGGAGAAGAGTTTTAAAAAGCGAACTACGCATAGATAGTTATGGCACCGTGGATGAATTAAACAGCTGGATTGGCCTGCTGCGCGATGTGCAGACCAATACTGAAACCAAAGAACTGCTGAAAGAAATACAGGACCGCCTGTTTACGCTGGGCGCTACCCTGGCCGCCGACCCCGATAATGCTAAATTGAAAACACCCGATTTACATGAAAGCGATATTGAGCTTTTAGAAAAGGCTATTGATGCTATAGACGAACAGTTGGAAATGCTGCGCCACTTTGTGTTGCCCGGCGGGCATGTGTATGTTTCCTACTGCCATTTGGCCCGCACCGTTTGCCGCAGGGCCGAGCGCCTGTGTGTAGCTTTGCACCACGATACCCATACCGGCCACCATAATGCCGAAGAACTAATTGCTATAAAATACCTGAACCGCCTTTCGGATTACCTGTTTACCCTTAGCCGAAAAATGGCTAAAGATTTAGGCGCCGAAGAAGTGAATTGGTTGCCGAGGAAGTAGGCAGAATTCATTTTACTTTTTTTTCAGGTTTAGCTGAAGCTTATGCGCATCTTCAACTACATCAGCCCCAGCAACTGAGTTTGGGGCTAGCGCTTCGGTTACCTGCTTGTTATCCTTATCCAGAAGCAAAATCAGTTTTTCATTTAAAAAGTAATAAGAAGTGGTTTCTATTTTAGATTTAGCCGGGTCGAAGGTTTCTTTATCGTTATTCTCAGCGGCCCGCTTTTTATCATAATAAATGGGACGGTTATAACTTTCATCAGTTTGAATAGTTTGAATCAGCTTTCCGTTTTCGAAATAATAGGCTGTTGTTGCCTTTCCCATTTCGCCATAGTAAACGGCAACAATACATAGTAATTTCCCTGCATCGTAATAACCAATTGCTTCCCCACCTTCTGTCGATTCCCATAAATCGATATTAGCGGTGTCGTATTTAGACAGGTTAATTTTAATTAATGAGGTTAGCTGTTTAATTCTATTTACCTCTGTTTGCTGGGATTGTGCTAATACCGGTGAAATACTGAAGAGCCAACAAGCGCAAACAAGCCACAGTGTTTTCATACTGCTAAGATAAACTATTTGCGTGTCACGCTCTCCAGCCTGGCGGTGTAGCCATCGCGCACGCTTACCACTAAATTTAGGTAGCCCCATATCCATTTGTTATCGGCATCGGTATGTATATCGCTTAGCCAAAAGCGGAGGGCCGGTGTATTAATAATGCGGTTAGTGCGTATATGCAACGGAAAGCTTTTGTTATTGCCCAGCTGAATGTTAAGTGTGGTATCGCTAAAGTTTAGTTTAGCAGCATCATCAGGCACATCCTTTATGCGTTTTATACCCCGTGGTAAAAACTTACCGGTTACCAGGTGGTTTAGCTTTAAGTAGCTGCTGGTCTCATCCGTTTTAAAGATGAATGGCACCGCAATAGTGCCTACCCTTGGCCGCCGGCTCCAAAGTATAAACCGGTTGCTGCTTTCGCGAAAAAAGCCCAGCATCCACTCTTTATTAAACTTGTTATTGGTTTTTGCATCCTCATTTACATTCAGCCACCACAGCCATTCGTACGGGTGTATTTCGGGGTGGCAGCTGTGGTTGCAATCCAATATAAAAACACCGTAAAGCCCCACGGTAGGTTTTGCATCGCAAAAGTTGGGGTGCTTATCCAGGTTGTTGCCGTGCATGCAGGGGTAAAACAAAAAGTCTATCGAGTCGCGCATTTTTTTGGGTGGCGTTAGTTCGGAATGCAAATCGTACACCTCGGCGGTTTGAAGTGTAGGGGCTATAAACGGTGGTTTAGTTGTATCGGTACGGCGGGCGCGTTTAAAATTGTATTTATGTTTTACCTGCTCCTGCCTGCCCCGGTAAACAAAGTTTAAGTACTGCGGTAGGTGAGGAATAATATTGAAGTTAACATCGTGCTCGGTCAGTTCATCTTTTTCGCCGGGCATGCTAAGATTATTGCGGTTGGTGCCTACAAACTTATACCGGTGCCTATCTACCGCCTGCCACCAAAACCCTATGGTGCGTATAAACCAGCCAAAGCCGTAGCCCTGGTGGGTGGTATACCAGGTAGGTACTTTTTCATCGCGTTCGCGCACGTGTACCATGTCTACAATCTCTTCATTCAGTACATCGTTTTTCGATATAGAATCGTTACTAAGCCGCAGCCTTAAAAAGGCGGTGGGTATAGTATCGCTAAGGCTGGCTGTGTAACTGGTATCGGCAGGGTTGCAAAATGCACTACCGGTAATGCAACCGGTAAGTAGTAAAACCAAAAGTAAACGCATGTATGGCAGAGTGGGTTTATTGAACCCAATAAAGATGTAAATTATTTTGAATGAGCGGGCTGTGTTTTACCGCTTCGGAAATTTCATGCGGTATTCAACATCAACAATGCCTTTAGATATCTTATCCAACTTGCCCTTTAGCAGGCTTCTTTTTAAAGGCTTAAGGTGGTCTATAAACAGTTTACCCTCTATATGGTCGTATTCGTGTTGTATAACGCGGGCGGTTAAACCTGTAAACTCTTTGGTATGCTTTTTAAAGTTGCGGTCGTAGTATTCAATCTTAATTTTTTCTTTGCGGTATACATCTTCGCGTATGGTAGGTATGCTAAGGCAGCCTTCTTCATAAGCCCATTCTTTACCCAACTCATCAATCATTTGCGCATTGATAAACACCTCGCGCACGCCATCGTTCTTCTCATCTTCATCGTACATGCGGGTGCTGTCTATTACAAACAAGCGGATTGCCCGGCCTATTTGCGGGGCGGCCAGGCCTACGCCCTTGCTTTTTTCCATGGTTTCAAACATGTCGTCAATCAGCTTAGGCAGGTCGGCATAATCTTTAGTTATTTCAACACCTACTTTACGTAATACAGGGTCGCCATAGGCAATAATGGGAAGGTTCATCGCTATATTTTATACTTTCTAAATACTACTGCGAAACAAATTTAAATTCTTAAAAACAAAACAAAAGGCTAAAAGACATTCTACCTCCCCTTCATTTCCAGGTGCGTTTGCAAAATAATATTGGCAGCAATGGCATCTACGTTGCCTTTGTTGCGCCTTTCTTTTTTGTTTACACCGCTAAGCAGCAGGGTTTGGGTAGCAATTTTACTGGTAAAGCTTTCATCTACCTTATGCACTGGTTTAGCCGGATACAGATTAGTTAAGTCGGCAATAAACTTTTCAATGTGCTGCACAATTTCGTTGGCAGCATGGCCGTGCGAAAAAGGGTAACCTACTACAAAAGCCTCTACTTCTTCGGCCGCGCAGTATTTTTTTATAAAGGGCATAATTTCTTTGGCAGGAAGGGTTTCCAGCGTATTGGCTATTATTTGCATAGGGTCGGTTACCGCAATGCCAATGCGCCGCAAACCAAAATCGAAAGCCATAATACGTGCCATTACTTATCTTTAGGTATTACTACCGATTTAATTACCAGGGTATGCTGCACAGGATGTGTGTTGGCGGTAACCGTTACTGTTTTTTCGGTTTGGCCCTGTTTATCGCGGCTATCAAACTCAACCGAAATTTGTCCGCTTTCGCCGGGCTGTATAGGCACTTTGGGCCATAAAGGAACAGTGCAACCGCACGAACCTTCTGCTTTAGTAATAAGTAAAGGAAACTTGCCTGTGTTGGTAAACTTAAAAAAGGTATTTACCACATCGCCGGCATTAAGGCGGCCAAAATCGTGCACTACTTTGTCGAATTTAATAGTGGTAAGCTTATCAACAGAGGGTGTCTCTTCGGGAAACTGATTGGCCAGTGGGTCTATATTCGGTTTATCGAAAGGACTTGCGCCCGGCGGGTTAGCCTGCGGGTTTCCGGGTTCTACAGGCGTAATTTTAACCTCGCCGGTGGGCGCCGAAAGAGTTTCTACCTTTTTATTCAATCTGTAATTTTGCCAGCCTAAAAACGAAACGGCTGCAAGCAGCACAACCAGTAAACCGCCAATAACTTTATTGTTCATGAAACTTTTTGTGTTTTGTGCGCAAAGATAAATTATGAAGGCACACCTGCAGGCATTGTTATAAAATTTTACATACAACTGACACAGGGTGAATTAATCTTTTGTAGCCCCCATTATAACTGATAGCGCGGCATAGGTTCAGTATCCTGCCCCACAAAATCGCCTTTTAAAAATTTGTAATGGGCAGCTATGGCAATCATAGCGGCGTTATCGGTGCAGTATTCAAACTTAGGTATATGCACCCGCCAGTTGTTTTTAGTGCCTAATTCTTCAAACCGCCTGCGCAACTCGCTGTTAGCCGAAACACCACCCGCCAGGGCAATTTCGTTTACGCCATATTGTTTGGCAGCTTTCTCCAGCTTTTTAAGCAAAATATCAACTATGGTTTTTTGAATGCTGGCGCATAAATCGTTCAGGTTTTCGGCAATAAAATCGGGGTTCTTTTTTACCTCTTTTTGTAAAAAATAGAGGATGGAGGTTTTAATACCACTAAACGAAAAATCGAGGGCTGCAATTTGCGGTTCGGCAAAGGTAAACCGGGTGGGGTCGCCCAGTTTGGCGTATTTATCAATTAAAGGTCCGCCCGGGTAAGGCAGGCCCAGCAGCTTGGCCGATTTATCAAAAGCCTCGCCCGCGGCATCGTCCAGCGTTTCGCCCACCACCTCCATTTGCAAAAAATCCTTAACAAGCACTAATTGTGTATGGCCGCCCGAAACGGTTAAACACATAAAAGGGAAGGCGGGCTGGTTATCGATAAAATGCGAAAGTATGTGCGCCTGCATGTGGTTTACCTCAATAAGCGGCACGTTTAGGGCAAGGGCAAAAGCCTTGGCAAAGCTAACGCCCACCAATAAAGAACCTATTAAACCGGGCCCGCGGGTAAAGGCTACGGCGCTAATTTCGCTTTTTAAAATTCCGGCCTTTTGCAGGGCTAAATCTACCACGGGCACTATGTTTTGCTGGTGCGCGCGGCTGGCCAGCTCGGGCACCACGCCCCCCCAAAGTTCATGAACTTGCTGCCCGGCAATGAGGTTGGCAAGAATTTTGGCATCTTTGGCCACAGCAGCAGAGGTATCATCGCAGGATGATTCGATAGCGAGAATAGTTACAGGCATGGGGCTAAAATCGAATAAAAAAACTTAACTGCGTTGTTTATGAATTAAAGTGCACCGATTGGCGAAGAAAGTTGTTAGAGTTTTTCTTATTGTTTTTATAGTTTTTGTTGCGCTGTCGGCGGGCTTAATTTTTGCGTTGCGCTACCCAACAGTGCAAACTTTTATAGCCCACAAATTTGCCTCTATACTTTCTAAATCGCTTAATACCCGCGTTGAAATAGACCGTGTAGAAATAACTTTTTTTAATAAAGCCGACCTGATAAACTTTTACCTGGAAGACCATAATAAGGATACGCTGATAAGCGCGCGCGAACTGCGCATAAATTTTAAAGTGTTTGAGCTGCTAAAGAAAGAAATAGTTGTAAGCAAAGTTTTACTGAATGGGGCAGTAGTACACTTGCATAAAGGGTACGACGGGCAATTGAACATTACCGAGTTGTTTAAATCGTTTAGTTCTACCAAGGCAAAAGAAGATACGGTAAAAACAAAGTTTACCTGGAACATGGATTTGAAAGACCTGGAATTGCTTAATACCGATTTTAGGTTTTGGGATGAGCGGGCCGGAACGGATGTAAGGGTAGGTGTGCCTTTGCTGGCAGTGGCGGTAAAGGATTTTAGCATGGATACGAAAATTGTAGATATAGCCACCGCTAAGTTGGATGGGGCGCAGGTGGCTATAGAACTTTTTAAACGGCCTAAAGGACCCGGCCCGGATGATACCATGCATGTGCATTTTATGTTGGGCGGTTTAACGGTAAAGTTTGACGAGTTTGCACTTACGCAAACCCATTTTAAGCTAACCAACCACAGCAACGATACGCTACTGCCACGCGGTATGGACTTTAGGCATTTGGATGTAAAAGATATTAACCTGTTTGCCGAAAACGGCACTATAGATGCCGATAGTATTCTTGCTAAGGTAACCCACCTATCGGCCAAAGAGCGCAGTGGGTTTGAGTTGGTAAATCTTACCACGCAGGCCCGTGTATCTACCAACGATATTACACTGGCTAACCTTAAGCTTACCACCCCCAACAGCGAGATTAAAGATTACCTGAGCTTTAGGTTTAACGTATACCGCGACTTTAAAGATTTTATAAATGCCATGCGTATTAAGGCCGACTTTACCGATACTAAATTATCGCTTAAAGACCTTGGTTACTTTGTGCACGGCATTGATAAAATGGAGCACAATACGTTTACCATAAGCGGCGAATTGGATGGACGGGTAAATAACCTTAAAGGCAGGGGTATAGAAATACACGGTGGTAACCATACGGTATTTAAAGGCGATTTTTATACACGTGGCCTGCCTAATATTTACGAAACCTCGTTGAACGTGCGGGTTAAGCGTCTCTCTACTACCATGGATGATGTGAGGCGTTTTTACCCGGGGCTTAAGCTACCGCCTAACGTAAATAATCTGGGCCTGTTGTATTACAGTGGTTCACTGGATGGTTTCGTTACCGACTTTGTATCGAACGGTAAGTTGGTAACCTCTATAGGTTCGGCAACTACCGACGTAAACTTTAAGTATGATAAAAAGCACAACAAGGCATCGTATAAAGGGGCGCTGGCTTTAAATGAATTTGACCTTGGTAAGTATTTTAATAACGAAGTTAACCTGGGTAAGGTATCGCTTAATGGAAAAATAAACGGCGGGGGTTTAACGCTGGAAAGTTTGTATGCTAACTTAGAAGCAAACGTTTCGAGCATTACCCTTAAAAACTATGAGTATAAGGATATACAGGTAAACGGGTATGTAGTGCGCAAATCGTTTAATGGATTGTTTCAGATACATGACGATAACCTGGATTTGGATTTTAATGGCCGCGCAGACCTTTCTAAACAAATACCTGAATTTAATTTTGATGCCGATGTGCGTTGGGCAAAGCTTAAAAACCTGAACCTGGTTAAAGAAGACTTTGCTGTATCGGGCCAAATTAAATCTGATTTTAAAGGCGCTAAGGTGGATGATTTGGTAGGGGGGATTGATTTGAAAAATGTTTTAATAAGGCGCGATACTTTAAGCGCACTGATTAAGTACCTTAAGCTGGATGCCAAGCTATTGGCCGACCAAAAGAAGGAGATTGTTTTAAACTCAGATTTTGCCGAGGCTGAAATGAGCGGAAACTTTACGCTTACTGAATTGCCCAGTGCCTTGTTGGAATTTGCTAAGTATACTTTTACCAAGGATTATGTAGATACCAACCATATAAATGCGCAAAACTTTTCAGCCGATATACGCATTTACGAGCCGGGTAATTTAACGCGTATTTTATACCCACAGTTTTATATGATTCGCAACTCGCATGTGCTGGTTGATTTTAACAGCGAAAATCATAAGCTGAATGTAGAAGCCAATATTCCGCAATTGAAAATTGCCGGCTATGATGCCCGCCGGATTGATATTAATTCCAGTTTTAGAAAGGGAGATATTGATTTTAGAACTACCATTGATAAGGTGTACGGCGCCGATAGCGTAATGATGGATACGGTAGCCATTGTTACTAAAACAATGGAAAATAAAGACATTCGTTTTGATGTGCTGGTGGCTGATAAAAGGCGATTTAATTATGCCAACATTACGGCCTTTCTTACACCACAAAAGGGGCAGGCAGTTATCCGCTTAGAGCCATCGGATGTAAAGCTGGCAAACTATAACTGGCACTTTTTACCCAACAACGAAATTATTGTAGAGGGTAAAAAGATAACCAGCCGCAACCTGGTATTTAAAACTTACGACCAAACAATTTTTATAAGCAGTTACCTGAAAGACGATACCTCTACCTCGCTAAAGCTGGTATTGGATAATACCGATATAAGCGACTTTACCGGCATTTTTACGCAGAAGATGAAGGATATGAGCGGTGCTATGAATGGTAAGCTGATTATAGAAGACTTGTTTTACAAGCCCAAAGTGTTTGCCAACCTGGTAGTGAATGAGTTTAAACTGGGGCCTGAAATGATTGGCGATATTGATTTAGAGTCTACTCTGGATGAAACCGGTAAAAGCATAAAGGTTTATGCATCGGTAAAAGGCCCGGCTAATTATATTGAGGCTAAAGGGGCTATTTCGTTAGACCCTACCAAGCAGGGGCTGGATATTGATGTAGACGCGCGGCACCTGTCACTTAACTTTTTGAACTATAAGTTTTTTGAGAAGTATGTGAAAAACTGCCGCGGTTATGCCACTGCTAAAATAAACGTGCATGGTAACCTTAAAAAGCCTTTGCTAAAAGGAGAGGTTTGGCTTGTGAATGATACGGTTACCGTTTCGTTCCTAAACACAACGTTCCATGTAATGAACCAGAAGGTTACTGTGGATGAGCACGGATTTGATGTGGGCACTCTTACTATACATGATAAGAATAATGATCCACTTTATGGCACTGGTCGTATTAACCACGAAAGCTTTAAGCAGTTTGCTTTAGATTTAAAAGTTACCACCCCGCGTGCCCAGTTTTTAAATACGACCCCTAAAGAAAGCCCTAATTTTTATGGCGAGGCTTATGGCGAGGGCAATGTTACGTTTTGGGGGCCAATAAGCACTTTATTGATTAGCGCTTATGCCAAAACTTTGCCCGGCACCTGGTGCAAGTTGCCTATTAACTCTTCGTTCGAAACGAATAAGTATAGCTTCTATAAGTTTAGTAATGGTAAAGAGGAGCAGAGCACCGCTAAACCACCACAGTTAAAGCTGAACGGCGTAAACTTTAAATTGAAGGTAGATGCTACCGAAGATGCGCGCATGGATATAATTCTGAATCCATCTACAGGCGATATACTTACTGCTTATGGCCATGGCCCTTTAAAAATTGAAATACCAAGGGTAGGTAATATGACCATTGATGGCGATTATGAAATTGACAGAGGGAATTACCTGTTTACCCTGCAAAGCGTGGTGAACAAACGTTTTGATTTGAATAAGGGCGGCGTTATACATTTTACAGGCGATGTATATAAAGCCGGCTTGAACGTAAACGCTACTTATGATGTAAGGGCATCGGTATCGGATTTGTTTTTACCATCCGAGTTAGAATCAAACACGTTGCTGTCCTCTTCGGCCCGTAACCGGGTACCTATTAAGCTGTTCATGAACCTTACAGGTATTCTGGAGAAGCCAAATATTGCTTTCTCTATACAGGCTTTGGACCTTGACCCTACTATTAGGAGTTATGTCGACCAGAAACTTAACTTGCTTAAGCTGAACGAATCTGATTTGAACAAGCAAGTGTTTGGGTTACTTGTAATGAACCGTTTTTTACCTAACGGCAGCACCACCGATGCATTGGGCAAGGGTAATTACGCAGGTGCTACTGCTGCTAATACGGTGAGCGAGTTTCTATCGTCGCAGCTAAGTAACTACCTTGGTAATTTGCTCGATTACTCGGGTAACGATGCGTTGCGCAACCTGGATATAAATATTGGTTACCGGCAGTACGATCAAACTACATCAAGCCCAACGGTAGTAGGCACTAACTCATTAGATACCCGGCGGGAACTGCAGCTTGCGTTGCAGCAAAGGTTGCTTAATAACCGCTTAACTATTAACGCTGGCGGTAATATTGATTTTGGAAATTCATCGGCTACCGACCCTACCAGCGGTGCGGGTTCGCGCTCGGTTATACCCACCGGCGATTTTCAAATCCAGTATTCGCTTACACCCGATGGGCGCTGGAGCGCAAAGGCTTTTAATCGCACTAACTACGATTACTATAACTCGCGCAATACCAACCGCACCGGTGTAGGAATATCATACCGTAAGGAGTTCGACACGCCGAAAGAGTTATTTAGCAACCCCAATAAGAAGAAGAAAGCTGATAAAAAGAAAAAGGCAGAGCAGGGCACTAAAGAGGATAATGTGGAAATACCTCCGGTAGGTCAAAAATAACGGGTCAACTCTGACCGCAGTTTTTCAAAGTAGGCAGGGGCATATTGCAAGCGGCTACCATACCAGCTAAACATTTCGCCATCTACTAAAACCACTTTACTAGTGGGGGAGAAGGATTGAAATTCTTCAAAATGCTTTTCGGTAAATGAATAGGGCTCTGATGAAAGGAAAATAAAATCGGGTTTCAACTCGGCGATAGACTCAATGCTTATTTCGGGGTAACGGGCTTTATCTTCAAACACGTTTATAATACCCAGGCTTTTGAGCAGATGGTGTATGAATGTGTTGTTTGCAGCTACCATATAAGGTTTGCGCCAAATAAAGTAAGCCGCCCTAATGCCGCCAAAACTTTGTAGGTTATTAAACTCCTCTCTTATTTTTTCTACAAGCCTTGCTCCCACATTGCTGCGGTCAGTTATATGCGCAACTTCATTCATCATGCTATAGGCATCTTCCAGCGTATAAATATCGCTCATCCAAACCGGAAAATGTTGTTTCAATTCTTCAATTCCTTCGCGATAGTTTTCTTCTTTATTGCCAATAATTAAATCGGGTTTAAGCGCTTTTATTTTTTCTATATCAAAGCGCTTGGTGCCACCTATTTTTGTAATAGAATCTACTTTGTCAGCGGGGTGTATGCAAAAGCGGGTAATGCCTGCTATTTGCTTTTCTAGTCCCAAATCAAACAGTAACTCAGTTTGACTGGGCACCAGCGATACAATCCGCTGCGGAGGAAAATTGCAGGTTATAGTATCGCCAAGCTGGTCGGTTGATGTATAGGTAGCCACCGGTAGGTTTATTTCTTCTTTTCGGCAATCCAGTTGTTTACTAACTCTTCCAATACGGTAAGCGATACGGCCCCATTGGTAAGCAGCACATCGTGAAACTGGCGGATATCGAATTTGTTTCCTAACTCCTTTTTAGCGTGTTGGCGCAGCGCTAAAATTTTATCCATGCCCACCTTATAACCGGTTGCCTGGCCGGGCCATAAAAAGTACCGCTCAATTTCTTTTTCTATATCGCCGGGGGCATTGGCTGTGTTTTGCATAAAGTATTCAATGGCTTGCTCACGGGTCCAGTTTTTGGTGTGTATGCCTGCATCTACTACTAAACGCGCCGCCCTGAAAATTTCCATGCTTAAGCGTCCAAAATCAGAATAAGGATCTTCGTATTTGCCTGCTTCTTTGCCCAGTTTTTCGGCATACAAAGCCCAGCCTTCTAAATAAGCGGTAAAGAATTCATAGCGGCGGAATTTTGGAACATTTTTTAATTCCTGTGCTATGGCAATTTGCATGTGGTGGCCGGGTATCGCTTCGTGATAAGTAAGCGCTTCCATCTGGTAAACCGGTTCGTCATCCATATCATAGGTGTTTACATAATAGCGCCCGGGCCTTGAGCCATCCAGTGCCGGATCTTCGTAAAAAGCGCCGCCTGCACTTTTTTCACGGAAGGGTTCAACCTGCTTTACTACTAACTCGGCTTTGGGTAAGGTATTAAACAATTCGGGCAGCAACACGCGCATACTATCAATATACTTGTTTGCATCATCTACCAGCGCTTTTTTGCCTTTGGCATCGTTGCTGTATTTAAACTTAGGGTCGGTGCGCATGTAGTTAAAAAACTCCTGCAGCGAGTCGCTTTTAAAGTTTACCTGTTTCATTATCACCCGCATTTCATTCTGTATCCGCGCCACCTCCTTCAACCCGGTTTGATAAATTTCTTCTGCGGTCATACCGGTAGTGGTATGGTGCCTTAGTTGTTCGGCGTAATATTTGTCGCCATCTTTTAAGGCCGATGCACCTCTGTTGCCATTTGCCTTTGCTTTTATTTCAAGCGCTGTCCAGTAGTCTAATAGTTTTTGGTAGGCTGCTTTTACCGAACCGGTTAAAACAAGTGAGGCCTCATTCTTAAGCATTCCTTTGGTTGAAAGGTCTATAGCCAGTTTATCCACCTTTTCCGAAAAATCAGTCAATAAAACATTGCTTTGATCTTTTTTATCCAGTCCGCTTATAAAGGATATTAAATCGTCCGTTACATATTTAAAAGTAAAGTGTGGGGGTATGGCACCTATTTCTTCGCTCTTCTTCAGGTCAGTTAATGTTTGCTCAAATACCTTATCTAACTTTCTTAAACGGCTCAGGTAAGCTTCGGCATCGGTAACCGAATCAATACGGTGCACGTTGATTAAAAACGCCGGTAGGTCGTTATGCACGCCGCCCATTTGGGTTATTGCATAGCCATGGTGGCGCCATTTTTTGCCCTCTTTTTCGCGGTCAATATCTTCTTCCAGCATGCGCACACTTAACTTTGTTTGTGCATCTAATGCCTCCAAATTAAATTTTGCCTTTACCGAATCTAAAGTCTGTTGGGCTATGGCTAACTCTTTATCGTCGTTTTCATCGCTGCGGTCGCTCCAGCTATCGTAGCCTGTTTCCAAACCCAGGTTCGATGCAAATTCCGGGTTGCGCGCCACCAATTCGTCAAATTTCAAATCCAAAAAGTCGTTTACTTTTTTCGACTCTGCACTTATCTCATCCATGCTGTATGTTTTGGTTTTTGTGCTGTTGTTGCACGATGCTAAAAGCACCGTTAAAAGTATTGTAGTTAGCTTTTTCAAATCGGAGTTGTATTTAATTTGTAGGGTGTTATACCGCTTTTATGCCGTTAATTTTGCAAAGCCAGCTTAAGTGACCGGTATGCATGGCCTCGTGCCTTATGCAATGCTGTATCATCATGCGGTTGGTTTTTATGCCGCCAAAACCAAAGCCAAAAATATTTTCTTCATCCAGGGTTGCATCGCTAAGGGTTAATAAATGCGCCATAGCTTTTTCGTGCCCTTCGTTTAATAAGGTTAGCACAGGTTTCATTTCCAGGCTTGCTTCGTGCGCCGAGCCATCGCTGGCTATTTTATAATGTTCCAGCCACTCAAGCCCGCTGCCGGTGCCCCCGGTGCTGCGCACAATTAAAAAATCTTCGGCCCATACCAGGTGTGCAGCGGTCCAAATGGCTGTATTTAGTTTTTGTCCGTTAACCTCCCAGGCCTTATGCGGGTCGGTGTTTTTGAGTAAACTGAAATACCATTTGGTAAGGTCGCGCACTTTTTGAAAAGTATCGGCAAGTAAAGCAGCTTCTGATTGCATAATGTGATTGGGTTTAGGGTTTACGAATATGGAAATTAATTCGAAAGGGGCGTTAATGTGCCTGTGATGCTTTGAGGGAAATGTGATAAACTTCACCCTTTATCGTCAGAAAAAATCATCTATTTTGTGGTAGTTAAAACAACAATAACATGCACGGAGAATTTTTAAATGTATTGAACAACTGGCAACCTGAGGTAGAATTGACCGTAAAGGCAAAGTTTATACAACGTGGCACCAATGCGCCGGTAACCGGCGATGAGTACGTGGCCCGTTTATACGACCGCGACCTGATAAGCGATGATGAATACCTGGGCCATGCCCCGCTTGACGCTAACGGCGAGGCGCATATCCATTTTTTTCCTACAGATATAACCGATCACGATTTGGGCTTTGAAACCCTGCCAGATTTATACATACTACTGTTTAAAGGCGATGTGGTTCACTTTCAAACCAAGGTTTGGGATAATGTAGATTTTAGTAAGCTGGCAACCTTAAGTAAGAACGAAGGTGAGGTGCTGGATTTTGGAACTTTCCTGATAGATTAAGATTAGCCGCCATCATATTTCCAACCGCCGTAGCTTTTGGTCCATCCATTTGTTTTGTACCGGTACCAAAAATGTATGGCTAAGGCGCAGCTAAGTATGCCAATTAGCACAGGCCATAGCCATTTACTATCCTTTAGCAGGAAAATTAAACCCGCCAGCACTATATATTTCAATATCCTTAGCCACACCGGTTGGGTGTTTTTTGAAAAGGCTACTTCAAATTCACGTTTAATGGTTTTGCTAAAAGGCATATTGTTTTGCAAAATTATGAACTATTTTTATGTTGTTAGACAACGTGATTTGTAAAGTATGGATATTTTAAAACTCACTCTTTCAACTGCCGACTTAAAAGGTACCAAACAGTTTTATAACAACCGGCTGGGTCTTGCTGTTATTAATGAGCAGGAAACATCTGTTTCTTTTAGCATCGGCAACTCTGTTATTCAGTTTCAGCAATCTACCACTAAGGCGCTGTATCACTTCGCTTTTAATATTCCGCAAAATAAAATGGATGAAGCCTTGCAGTGGTGCTTGGCTAAGCAGTTCCAAATGCTTCCCTTTCAGAGTGAAAATCTGGTAGATTTTCCCAACTGGAATGCGCAGTCGGTTTACTTTTTAGATAACAATGGGAATATATTAGAGTTAATAGCACGACGTGATTTAAACAATCCTACCGCTGAACCTTTTAGTGTTACGGATATATTATGTGTAAGCGAAATTGGTTTGGTAGTAGACGATGTATTGCAGTTTTGTAGCGAGCTAAAAGAGAAATATGGTATTCCGTATTACGAAAAGCAACCGCCGGCACACGATTTTTCAGTAATGGGCGACGCCTCAGGTTTGTTTATTGTAGTGCCTCAAAACCGTAAGTGGTTTCCAACTACTATCACCTCCGCAAAGTTTCCTTTGCAGGTAACTATAATGCAAAACGAAACTACTTCAGAGTTTATATTTTAAGAGGTAAGCTTTTTGTGTCTTTTAGTCGCTAATGCGCCATCTTGGGCAGTAGTATTAACCTTCAAAGCCCCTTTAGGCTTACAGTCCCGGGTAGTTTACCCCGGGAGGTTTGGGGTGGTTTTGGTATTTGTGTTATTCTCTTTAGCCCGGCGCCACATACTTATTAGCGAGCCCAAAAAAGTAATAATACCACCCAGCCATACCAGGTTAATGTAAGGGAAAACGATGGCCTTCATAATTATAAAGTCCAGTGGCTTTTCTGTTTCGCGTATGCTAAGGGTTACCTTTTTGCTTTTAGGGTCTATTTTAAGCACATCCAAATTAATACCTAACTCTTTAATTTCGGCGGGTATAGAGGATACTGCGTTACCTGCTGCCATATCAATTACAAACACCGGTTGTGCTGTGTAGATTTTGCTGTTTTCGTCCTTAGCCACTACATTAATACCTACCAGCAATTTTCCATTGCGGTCAAAATCGGCGGGCAAAGTGGGGGTTGGGTTAAGCGATTCAATTATAAGCAATGCAGACCGTGTAAAGAATGAATCGAGCACAGCCGCTTCAACTGTAGTGGTAGTATCCTTAAGGTTCGTGTTATCGGGCACAGAACTTACGTGGGTAAACACATCCTTATTCCAGTAGTGCTTGGTATCGGGGTTTGCAATTAAACCCATTTTAGGGTTTAGCTGTGCATTGGGCAGCAAAGTAAATTCCTCAGCTATTTTACCGGTGGCTGAATCTTTGCGCACGTATTTTACCTGGTAAAAGTTATTCGGTTTTTCTTCGCGGGTACCGGTATAGGTTACTTCGTATTCGTTCATTACCAGCATCGAATCTTTAAGCAAAAGAATGTTCTCCATCTTTTCGCTTTCCTTAAAATCTTTACCGAAGTTGATACCCGATTTGTTTAAAGAGATTACTTCTTTTTTTCCCTGCGATATAAGCACACCTAACAGAAAAAGCCCCAGGCCAAAGTGCGCCAACGCACCTCCTATTGTTCGCACGTTGCCTTTTATAACAAACACCATGTAAGCCACGTTGCCTACAATGGCATATAATGCAGCTACCAAAAACAAAAAGTAACTGCTTACAAACGGAAACTTAAGGAACAGGTTTTTAGATACATTGGTCATATCAATAACGTGTTGCTCGGTAAAGCTAAGGTTAGTACTTAGCGCAATGGCTACTGCTAATAACAGCGACAGCGCAAACGAATAAACACCCCACTTAACCGTTTTGGGAAACTTACCTAACCGGTATGCAAAAAACTGAACTAAACCGGTAAGCACACCCAACAAAATACCCAGCCAGATTTGAATAGCATTATAGTGCGCTATTACATCTTCAGGCGGTGCAATTTTATCTTTTATCAGGTTCCATTTATCGTGGAACAAGAGGTTCCAAACCGGTATAGAGGTAGTGAACGTCATTTGCACGGCCGATAGCATTAACACCAGCGTGCCTATAAACATCCAAAACTCGCGGCTGCCCAATTCCTCTTCTTTTTGTTGCGATGGTATTTGCTTTTTAAAAATGCGGATAAACAGCAGCGTAAAGCCACTTACAATAAAAAATGAGAAGTAGGCGAGTAGCTGTGGCTCTAAGCCATCATCGGTAAACGAGTGTACTGATGTATCGCCTAATCTTCCGCTACGGGTTAAGTAAGTAGAGTATAACACCAGTATAAAACCTAAAAGAAAGAATACATAGGTGCTTATAAGGGAGTGTTTGGTATAGCGGTAAACCAGCAAAGTATGCAAGCCGGCCACAACCATCAACCACGGCACCAGGCTCATGTTCTCTACAGGGTCCCATGCCCAAAAGCCGCCAAAGCTTAGCGATTCGTAAGCCCAGGCGCCGCCCATTAATATACCGGTGCCTAACACCGCTACCGAAAATAAAGCCCAGGGCATTACCGGTTTAACCCAGCCATCCCAATCTTTCCGCAGTAAGCTGGCCAATGCAAAAGCAAATGGTATGGTTACCGAAGCAAACCCGCAGAACAGTACCGGCGGGTGAATGGTCATCCAGTAGTTTTGCAACAATGGGTTAAGGCCGTTACCATCTTTAATAAAATCGAGGTATTCGGGTTTCTGGAAAATAGGTGCGTTAAGCATTTCGTTGCGCAGTAATATAAAAGGGCTGCTACCCAGCTTAAAGCCAAAAATGTAAACGCCAAGCACCATGCTGCCTAAAAAGAACTGCACCAGCGATACAATACCCATTACCGGGTTTTCGTAGGCCTTTAAAACTTTAATACCTACAAAGCCCTGCACTACCAGCCAAAATTGCCAAAGTAAAAAGCTGCCCTCTTGCCCCTCCCAAAAGCTACTGATAATATACTTCATGGGTAGGGTGGTGCTGCTGTGGCGCCAGGCGTAATGGTATTCGAACATGTGGTTCAAAATCATTACAAACAGCAGCACAAAAATGCCTAATACCGATGTGCCATGCGTTATAAAAGCTATGCGGGCCAGTTTGCGCCAACTTTTTTCTTTCGCTTCATCTTTCGAAAACTCGGCTGCAAAGTAGGCCAGAAAAGCCAGCAGCGAAGCCGCAAAACTAAGCACTAATAAAAACTGGCCTGTGTGGCCCAGCCATAATTTTTCGCCTACAAAACCATTAGCGCCAAAGCGCTCTGCAAAAAAGTTCATTCCTTCTGTTTTTTATTCGCAACAACAACCGCCTTCAAAATTTTGATAGGCCACTCTTTTTATTTCGCCGGTTAATAAATCGGGGGTTAAAAAAGTATAGGCTACCCTGTTTTGTTTTTCATCGTAATACAGCACCTGCACTTTCGGTTTTTTTGTTTTTTCAGGCGCATCCTCCTCGTCCTCATCTTCATCCTCTGCATCATCGGCGTTTATAAGTCCGTATGTTTTGCCCTTTACATTAAACCACCCGGTAAGGGTAGGTGTGGTATCGCAACTAAATTCAAAACTATTTTTACTTACATTAAACACCGAAAGGCCAAAGTCTATATCGGTGCTATATTCGGCGTAAACATACTTTTTATCGGGGGTAATCAGAATATTTCCACCAACATCTGTTTTTATCTTTCCGGTGCTGTCAATAACTATAATTTGCCCATCGTAATCGCCAGTTTGGTAAGCATAAAATACGCAGCTAAAGGTTGTTTTTGGGGCACATATAAACCTGCATTGCCTCCATTGGCATCCATCTGCCCGTAGTAAACAGAATCGATAAGGGTTTTGTTTTTAAACACCAACACCCATCCCCGGCACGAAAAATCTTTAGCGCCTGTTTTATTATTCTGTAAGCGAATTACAGAAACCGTAAGCTGGTGGAAATTAAAATCGTCTTTTTTAATTACGTAACCGGGCGAATTGTATTTATCGGCATTAAATGGCTGGTAATCTGCTATTTGTGCTGTTAGCGAAACTGAAATTAAGCTTGCCAAAACCAAAAGGACAACCGCTTTAAGTTTTAACAAAGTAGCCATCTCAGGTGCCGGCCTTTACCGTTACGTTGGTTTCTTTAAGGGTAATTTCGTCGTTAACGTATTTGCTCGGGCATTTCATCGAAATTTCGGAGCAGGCAAACTTATCGCCATCCATTTTACCCTTTACTACCACCTGTTCGCTACGCTCAAAATCCTGCGGTTTAGCGCCTTTGTATATAACGCGGCACTCATTTCCCTCTTTGTCAGTCATTATAAACGAAAAAAAGTTGGGGTCTTTTTGCGGGTCGTAATCCATAGGTTTATCCTTTACCAGGTAGCCCACTACGTTCACCGAATTGCCCTTTTCTTTAGCCTCCAAAAAGTTGGCGTAGGTAGTGTAATCGCCTGTTTTGGCTATAATAACACCTACTGCAATGGCTACGGCTACAAGAATGATAACATGGGTCTTTTTCATACGCTCTTAATTCTGGCGCAAAGTTACATTAAACAGCCCGAACGATTGATAAATGTTGAGAAAAATCATTTATTTCAAAAAAATTATAACTTCCTACCTTCAAACCACGTTATGAGCATAGCAAAAAATCTCATTATTGCCTTTTTGGTAATACTTGTAATTGCCGGGGTAGGTATTTATTTTTTACCCAATACGTACACAATTACCAATAGCATAGAAATTAACCGGCCGGTGCGGTTGGTTTACGGGCAGGTGGCCGATTTTAAAAAATGGCCCACCTGGTCTCCCTGGTACGAAAAAGAGCCAACCGCTAAAGTTACTGTAGAGGGAAATGCCGGTGCCGAAGGGCAAAAAATGAGTTGGGATGGCGAAAAAGTAGGTGCCGGTCATATGACTCTGGTAGTTGCCGGAGAAAATGAAGCACTTGTTTGCTCCGACGTATTTACCCGGCCAATGGATGCTACCGCGAAAGATTACTGGCGCTTTGAAGACAAAGGCGGTAAAACAAATGTGGTTTGGATTACATCGGGGGGCTTAAAATACCCCTTTGGCCGCTTGTTTGGCCTGGCTGTAGATAAAGTAGTTGGTGATACGGAACGCAAAGGCCTTGAAAATTTGAAAAAAGTTTGCGAGGCTATGGAAATGCCCGCCGCACCGGTAGCAACTGTTGATACGCTGGATAGCCTTCAAACAAATCCGTAATCATTTATAAAGTTTCTGGCAGTTGGTGCAAAAAAAGCTTCGGCGCTTTTTAACGCCTGTATATTTTTTAATCATCGGCAGGTCGCATCTAAAACATGTTTTTTTAGTATGGGCCAGCCAGTGTTTCTTTAATTCATAGTTGCGTTTCCATTCTAAAAACTGAAAGCTGTAGATACGGGCTTCATCAACCAGCTTTTTAATTTTTGGCGCTGTTATTTTATCCACCTTCGATTCCGGGTGAACCTTAACCCGGTATAGCACTTCATTTTTAATAATGTTGCCTACGCCCGAAAAAATATCCTGCTCAAGCAAGGCATCGCAAATCAATTTGCCCTTAAAATTTTTCAATTTCGCTTTGGCAGCTTTTGCATCCCAATCATCATTCATTACATCGGCAGTCCAGTCGTAATGGGAGTTTACATCACCTTCTAAAAACTTTACTGCGCACGTATAAAAATTCAATTCGCTTTTGGCAAATTTAAGACTAAGGCGAACCGGTGTTGCCTTGCGCTCGTTTACCCGGTAGCTGCCAAACATTAAAAAATGAATGCGAACGGTAAAATCTTTAAAGCAAATAAGCAGATGCTTACCCCAACTTTTAAAGGCTATAATTTTATGCCCTTCTAAGCGGCTTTGGTCTATTTTGCTATTTCCACTTACCGCAATTACCTTTTTGCCTGCAAATTGCTGCATTTCTTCTTTTGCTAATAGTATCGAGGGGCCTTCGGGCATAATTTGTAATTATACCTGCACTATTAAAATGTTGCGCCATATCAAATGAGGAAATTTACAACCGCTTTTTAAAATCAGACTTCAGAAGGTTTAAAAACTTCGAAAGTGTTTATTAGTTATTGGTTAGAGGCTGCCCATCACCATTCTGTCTTTACCGCTTAGGTCTTTGTTAAGCTGCACGGTTTTAAAGCCTGCTTGTTGCATCAGTTCCACTACCTGTTGTCCATAAGCAGCATTAATTTCAAAAAACAATTTACCGCCCGGCTTTAAAGCTTGGGTAGCTTGTTGTGTAATTATTCTATAAAAAATAAGCACATCATCCGGTGGTGTAAATAGCGCCAGGTGCGGTTCAAAGTGTACCACATTGGCCCGCATTTCTTCCTGCTCGTCCGGTAAAATATAAGGTGGGTTGCTTACTATTATATCGTAGGTGCTATTTTCTAAAGGCTGGGTCAGAATATCGTGTTGTTTGAATTTTACATTTGTGCTATTGCGGCTATTGTTTTCTGCGGCCACCTCTAAGGCGTCTAAACTTATATCCACAGCCTCTACATTTACTTTTTTGTTGGCACGGGCTATAGCAATGGCTATACACCCGCTGCCGCTGCCTATATCCAAAATGTGCAAGTCAGTTTCCCCTTTTATCTCATCAACTATAGCCGCTACCAGTTCTTCTGTTTCGGGGCGGGGTATAAGCACAGCCTTGTTTACTTTAAACTTTAGGCCATAAAAATCGGCTTCTTCCAGTATGTATTGAACCGGCTCATTAGTTAATAAGCGAAGCAGGATGGTGTTCAGGTCGTTTTGCTGGTTTACAGTAACCAGGCGGAAAAGATCTAACGATAAACGAACAGATTGAATTTGGAATATTTTTTCGAAAACAATACGGGTTATGGCCCGGGCTTCGCGTTCGCCGTAAATGGGCTTAAGTTCCTGCCAATATTTTTTCTGAATTTCTGCTATCGTCACGCCGTAAAAATAAACTTCATTGTTGCTGATGCAAGTATTTTGAAATGGACCGGCGGGCTGTTGGCTGTTAAAGTCCTTACCCCTTTAGGGGAAGGATTTAGGATGGGGTATTATTAAGCAGCCAGAAAGCGGCGTTAAGCGCAAAGGCAAAACTAACCCAAAGTAAATATGGTATTTGCAGCAAACCTGCACCCGGCATTACCTTGTAAAAGGTATATATCATATACACTATGGCCAGCCACAGCAGGGCAATTTCGCCCAGGGCAATATCGGGCCTTTCGAAGTTGAAGAAAAATATGCTCCACCAAAAATTTAAAATAAGCTGCATTACAAATGCCAGTATAGCGTTTGAACGTTTTTCGCCTTTAGGTGCCCCTAAAATTAAAAAGAACGAAACGCCCATTAAGGCGTATAGGGCCGTCCATACAGGGCCAAATAAATAGTTAGGAGGGTTAAACGAAGGTTTTACCAGGTTGGTAAACCATTCCCCGGTAACCCCATCGGCGGTAAAAAAGCCCGATAAACCGCCAATTGCCAACGGAATAAATAAGGCTATAATAAAGCGTAAGGCCGTTTTCATTTCTGCGCGCAAATATCGCAGTATTACTTTATAACAAGTAGCTGTTTCACAATTGTTATACCCATTTAAATGTGAGGATAGAAAATTTAAAGAAGGGGCCGCCTACTTGCAATCGTATCCTTGCCCCTCTGTTTGGCGGAATGCCTGGGCGTACGATTCATCGCTGGCAAAATCTTTTTTGCACAGCTTTATATTGGGCTCGGGGTATTTATAGCACTCGGAGCACTGCCTGCACGAGTTAACCGAACAAATTAAAAGGGCCGATGCAAAAAGGGTAAGTAATGTCTTCATAAACTGGTGCTAAAATATATTTCGAAGATAAATAAATCTGTTACACTTTTGTTGCAAGTAAGTTTTTTCTATTTTTAAGCACAGCTAAACTATACCTATTGAAAGTTTTTACACGCGCTATTTACCCTGTGTTTTTGTTGTTTTGCCTTAGCCTGCAGGCGCAAGACATTCACTTTAGTATGTTTTATGCCAGCCCGCTAAATCTTAACCCGGCCCTTACGGGCGTTAACGATTGCAGCTACCGGGTGGCGGGCATTTACCGCAACCAGTGGCGAAGCATATCGGCCCCCTTTACAACCTACTCGGCATCGTTTGATATAAAACTACTGCAAGCCAAAATACCCAACGATATTTTTGGTGTGGGCGGCATGTTTGTAGGCGATAGAAGCGGCGATGGTAAACTGAGTATGAGTAGTGGTATGGTATCTGTAGCCTACCACAAAGGGCTCGATAAAGGCCACAAACACTTTATTGGCTTGGGTGTGCAACTGGGTTACACGCAAAAAAGTTTAAAGTGGCAGCAGCTGGCTTTCCCTACACAGTTTTCGGGTACCGATTTTGACCTGAGCCAAAGCAACGGCGAAAACTTTACCAAGCCCAAAGGTTACTTTGATATGCAGGTGGGTTTATTGCATCAATCTACGTTTAATGATGTAATAAGCATGATGACTGGCTTTACCGTTTACCATTTAGTGCAGCCTAAAGAAAGCTTTATAGGCGATAAGAGCTATAAACTACCTATGCGGTTTACGGTGCACGAGGGCCTGCGCATTAAAGCATATAAGAACTTTTACATTACCCCTAACTTCATCTTCCAGTATCAAAACAAGGCTAAAGAGATAAACTTTGGCACTGCCTTCGAATACCACATGCAGGTGCCTAAAACAAAAGTAGTGGCCAGCCTTGGCGGGTGGTACCGTGTTACCGGCAACGATGCCGCTATTGTAAGTGCCGGTCTGCAGGCTTTTAATACCAAGTTGCTTTTTGCGTACGATATAAATACCAGCACCCTTAAACCCGCTACAAGCAACCGCGGCTCGTTTGAACTGGCGCTGATATTTACAGGCTGCCTAAATACCAAGAGCCTTAATTTACCTGTGCTGGTGCCGTGCCCTATGATGTAAACGTTTTATAATAGTAGGTTTTGATAAATTGAGAATGAAAAAACAAACCACCCAATTATCCGTTCGGTTTTTTACTATAAAATATAGTTTACTGGCATGTTTAATGCTTGCGCTGTTTATTGTAAAAGGTGCCGATGATAAGTTTAATAAGAAAAAATATCTGAAGGCTGCTAACGAAGCATTTAAGGCAGGCAGTATATTTTCGGCTACCGATGCTTACCTTAAAATACTGGAGAATGCACCCGAAGAAAAGTCAATCCTCTTCAATCTGGCGCAATCGTATTTATTGGCCCGGGATTACGAGAACGCTGCTCTTTACTTTCAAAAGTGTTACGATGCCGATTCGATAGGTAATACACGCGCCCTTTATTATGCCGCACTAACTACCAAAATGCAGGGTAAGTATACCGAGGCCCTGCCCATGTTTAAAAAGTTTATAAAGGTTTATAAAGAAGATGATGCCCCTAAAATGAAAAAGTGGGCCCGCATTGAAAGCGATGGCTGCAACTTTGCTATTAAGGAGGCAAAACCAGACCCCTTTGTAAAGCTTAATCATCTGGATAAAGTAGTTAACAGCAACTATGCCGACCTGGCACCGGCCTTGCGCGATGATATGCTTTACTTTGCCAGTATAGGCAGCGATACTACCCTTGTAATGCGCGCCGATAGAAGCGATAGCAACAAGGCCGATATGCAAATGAAGTTGTATACCAGTAAGGTGAACGGAGAGGCGTATACCGAAAAAACACAGGTAACAACTTTTAACCAGGAGGGAAAGCACATATCTAACCCCGCTTTTAGTGAGGATGGCAAAAAAATGTTTTACACTATTTGTGATGGCCTGCTTACGCCTGAGTGCGTTATTTACCAAAGCGAAATGAAAGATCTTGCCTGGACTGAAGGTAAGCCGTTGCCGGGCGAAATTAACCTGCGTGGAAGCACCAACACCCAACCTTATTATGCTAAAAGCAATGGTGTAGAAACCTTATACTTTGTATCGAACCGCGAAGGCGGTAGGGGAGGAATGGATATTTGGTTTAGCCAGGTAAATAAGAAGGGAGAGTTTGGTACCCCGCGTAACCCCGGCAGCAAAATAAACAGCGACCGCGATGAGTGGACGCCGTTTTTCGATTCGAAAACCAATACGCTTTATTATAGCAGCAACGGCTTTATAAGCATGGGTGGCACCGATATTTTTAAATCTACCAGCGATGCCAGCGGCCGGTTTAATAACACTGCCGAAAACTTAGGCGCACCGTTTAATAGTGCATGCGATGATAACTACTTCCGTTTTGGAAAGAGCAACGAAGAGGGTTACCTGGTAAGCAACCGCCCCGGTATATTTTCGGTGCGGGGAAAAACCTGCTGCTTCGATATTTTTAGCTACAAGTACGACCGTCGCTTCTATTTAGCCGTAAAGGGCCAGGTGTTCGACGATGCCACCAAACAGCCAATTACCGGTGCAGGTATTAGCCTTTCGCTGCGCAGTAATAACACATCAGAGAGCGATGTAATTATAAGCACAGCAGCATCGGAAGGTGAAACGCCTTACTTTTTTAACCTTAAGCCCGAGAAGCTTTATAAAATAGGTGCTATTAAGGATGGTTACTTTGCTGCATCGCAACAGTTTGGCACAGTAGGCTTAACCCAAAGCGATACACAGGTGGTTAATATTTATTTGAAGAAACTTGAAAAAGATAAGGCTTACCGTCTGAACAATATCTATTACGATTTCGATAAGTCAGATTTACGTGCCGAAAGCAAAGCAACATTGGATACACTATACGGCTTGCTGATGGAGAACCCCACCATTATTATTGAATTGAGTTCTCACACCGATGTAAGAGGCTCGGCCGAATACAACTTAAGCCTTTCGCAAAAGCGCGCCGAGAGCTGTGTTAACTACCTGATTAACGAAAAGGGTGTGCCTAAAGAGCGTATTACTGCAAAGGGTTACGGAGAAACTAAAACGCTGGAAGATTGTTCTAAATACCCCGATTGCCCGCAAGACCAAAGCGGCGATTGTGGCTGCCACCAGTTAAACAGAAGAACAGAGTTTAAAATTGTGGGAGAGTTAGACGGTAAACTGAATAACGATAACGAATAAATAGCTTTTTTAAATAGCCCATCATCCATTGAAAAAACTTTACACCCTACTTTTAGTTTTTATGTGTGCTGCGGGGTTTGCGCAGCAGCAAATTTTGCTGTTTACCGAAACCTTCGAAAATGGTAACACCTCACTTAATTTTACCGGTGGCGGTGTTGGTTCAAACACCGGCACTAACAGCTGGATTATAAATAACCAGTATAACGGTGCGCCGGTTTACCCGGTAACTCCTCCGCAGGATAGTATTGTAAGCGGAACAATCAGCGGTGCGCCCAACTCTACCTATCTGCACATACATGATGCTAATGCCGCATCGGTAGCCAACTGCAACTGGAATACCAATGATAGCAGCGACCGCTTTGCTTATATAGGCAGGCCTTTTTGTACCCTTGGTTTAACCGATGTTATCTTCACTTTCTTTTGGATAAGCGAAGGCGCTCCTGCCGATGCTTATGGCGAAGTTTATTACCGCATTAACGGCGGCGCATGGATAAAAACCGGGCAGGCTGAATACGCGGGCCAAAGCAAATGGAAATATGAAGTAATACAAGACCCTGCATTTAATAACGCGCAAAACCTGCAATTAGGCTTTAGGTGGGTAAATAAGGCTACCGGTGGACCAAATACCGTTGCGTTTGGTATAGACGATATTATTGCGGTTGGTACATACGATGATGTAAATAACCCCGTAACTATAAATGTAACCGGTGTTAGCTCAGATACTATTTGCCAGGGCGATGCCTTTGTGGTTAGCTACCAGCTAAGCGCGCCTTTGTGCGATGGGCAGTATTATATAGAGTTGAGTAGTAAAAATGGTGTGTTTGGTCCCAATGCCAATACCAACCGGTTTATTACCATACCGGGCGGGGTTTTAAACGGGGCATTTCAAATGGATGCACCCGATAGCCTGGGCAACTGTTTTAAAATACGCATGCGCAGAACTACGGAGCCAGCTATTGCAGGCGCTGCAAGCGCCTGCTTTACAGTTATTGATTGCCCGGAGTTTATTATAACCAATAATGCACCGGTAATGACAGATGGCGATACGGCCTGTGTGCTTAGCGTTATTGATATTAAGTTTAACTCGTTTGGGTTTTATAATATTGGTAACCGGTACTTTGCCGAGCTTAGCGATACAAACGGTAGTTTTGCCACCCCCTTTTTACTGGGTAATAATTTCACTAACCAGGCATTTCCTTCATCGCCGCCGGGCAATATATCCGGCTTAATTCCGCAGGGAGTGCCGCCGGGTTGTGGTTATTATATCCGTGTTCGTAGTTCTTCACCTTCGGTAACCGGTACGCTTATTGGCCCATTTTGCCTTACGCGCTGCGATGAGTTGACTAATTTCCATACCGATATAAAGCTTTGCATACCGGATAGTATACCCTTCCCAAGTTGCACTACGCTTAATATCGACCGGAACTATTGGGATACACTGGCTACCTACGATACCTGTAATAACTGGACGATTGAGTTGCGTAGCATGATGACTTTTGCACTGGTTAACTCGGGCGGCATTGGTGTTTACCACGATAGTTTAGGCGGTAACTTCCAATTGTGCCTGCCGGCTACTGCGGCGCAGCTGCCCGTGCCGGCTGGTACTTATTATATGCGATTGGTTAGTAATTGCAGTAGCCAGCCCTGGAACCAAACCGGTAGTGTTATTCGTATAACCATAGGCACCCCCAGCCAAAATAAACCTACCATCCTTGGCTTGCAACCCGATACGGTATTTTGTAATGGTGCAGGTATATTTGGTTTGCAGGTAGTGCCTTATAATCAGGAGTCGAAGTATTGGTGGTCGTCGCAAATATTTAATAATGGCGAAGAGTTTTTACGCGACCCACCACCCAATTTCTTTTATGGCAATATAGCCGGAGCTACACCCGGCGAGTATAAATTTTACGTTAGGGAGCAAAACTATGGCTGCTATGGGCCATTCTCCGATCCTTACGTTTACACAATTATTACCGTTCCTAATTTAGATACGGTAAGCGGCCCGCCCGTAGTGTGTCTTGGCGATACCGTTTCATATTTTGTAAGCTTTCAAAAAGAAACTTATTACAACTGGGATGCACCCGCAGGCGTACGCATATTGGATGAAGCCAATAATCAGATAACCGTAATTTTTGATTCGTTGGGTACTTTCACCTTAAGCATTTTTTCGTTGAATGATTGCGGTGGCGATAGTGGTTTTGTGAGTGTAAAAGTTACTACTCTGTTCAATGTAAATGCCGGCGATGATAAAAATGTTTGTGTAGGCGATACCATATCGCTAAAAGCAAGTACGGATGATTTGGATAAAGTGCTTAGCACTATTGAAGCCGCTACCGATGGTAAGCCCGGTGCCATGTTTAATATTATTGCGCACAGCGATGTAATTATAGATTCGTTTGCGGTTAAATTCTTATCAGCGCAACCGGTAAACCTTCAAATTTATTCCAAGTCGGGCAGTTACCGTGGTTTTGAACAGAGCCAGTTTAGCTGGAACCAGGTGGGTGGTTATAATGGCTTAACGCCTGAACCCGTTGGCCGGTTAACTATTATACCTAACTTTTTAAATCAGCCGCTGGCGGCCGGCGATACAATTGCCTATTACGTTACTACATCTAACAATATTAAAGAGGCTATAAGCACGGGTACGCCGCCCAATGGCTCGGTATATAAAACCGATGGCGTAATAGATTTTGTAAATGGCAGCGCCAACGATTATCCGTTCAGCACATTTATTGGTCCACGGGTGCTTAACATGCGTATTTATTACTCTACCCGGGCAGGGCTTTCTTATTCCTGGAGCACTGGCGATACTACGGACGCTATCCGGTACCCTGCGTTTACCGACAGCACCTTTATGGTGCAGGTGTCAGATACCAGTGGCTGTAAAAACCGCGATTCGGTTTTGGTAGTAGTTAAACCCAAGCCAATAGTAGATGCGGGCACGGATACCATTATATGTGCAGGCAACATTTATGCTTTGCAAGGACAAACCAACGCTACCACCGTTGAATGGACACCAGCCGATGGATTGAGTGCTACTGATATTTTAAACCCGGTATGGGTATATAACCAGCCTGTAGTATATTACTTAAATGCAACCAGCGAGTTTGGCTGCAAAAGCAGCGACTCGGTAAAAATTGATGTAATTGCAATTACCGTTAACGCAGGGGCCGATACTACTCTATGCGATGGCGAAACTTACCAGTTGCAGGCTACCAGTTCGGCCAGTGATGTGGTATGGTCGCCGGTTACAGGATTAAGTGCCGCAAATATTCTTACCCCGCAGTTTAATAACCCCGTTGGTTTTGAGTATGTGCTTACGGCTACCGATCTCTTAAGCGGTTGCAGCTTAAGCGATACAGTAAAAATTGATATAGGCCCTTGCAGCAGCTACCTGAAAGTGCCCGGTGCCTTTACGCCGAACGGACAGGGCGAAAACAACTACTTTACTGTGTTTGGTAAAAATATCGACCAATACGAAATACGCATCTTTAATCGGTGGGGAGAGGTGGTTTATAGCTCTCGTGATGTAATTGAGCTAAACGACCTTAACCGAGGATGGGACGGAACCCTGGATGGCAAACTGCAACAAACCGGCACCTTTGCATATTACATAAACGCCCGCGACCGTGGCGGTAAAGTGATTGAGAAGAAAGGTAATTTAACCTTGATTAGGTAATTGCATACCAATAACTACAATTGTTAAAATAAAATCATGGTTAACACGTAAAAATTAAGATATTGATTATTAAGTGTTTAAAAGGTTAACACTTGAAAAAGTGTTAACCATGATTTTATTTTAACAATTGGGACAACCCGAACTTTACATGGGTAAAGCTTTATAGAATCGGCCGATAAAAATCGGATGGCAAATTTGCCATTTGCCCAATTCTGTTATTTTCACTTTATGCAAATAGATATTGAGAAATTTGACAACAAGGGCGCCTTCTATATAGAACAAACAGGCCGCCGCCTGGCCGAGATGACTTTTACCATGGCAGGTGATGATTTGATGATTATTGACCATACCGAGGTAAGCGATGCTTTGCGCGGAACCGGCGCAGGAAAAAAGCTGGTGGCCGAAGCCGTGGCCTACGCCCGCAAAAACAAGATTAAGATATTGCCTTTGTGCCCATTCGCAAAATCGGTGTTTGATAAAACACCTGAATACGGTGACGTGCTGAAAGGATAAAGCTTATTCTGTAAAGGCATACCGGCGGCACCGATGGCGCGCAATAAATTTCATTTTAATTGCTTATAAACAGTCGACCGCTACGCGGTGTTAAATGTGTTCGGCTCCATAGGAGCATTCTGTTTGTAGTAATTTATAAGAAAAGTAGCATTGCGCACCGTAGGTGCCGCCTATTATAGAACGAGGTTGCGAATGGTCCTGGCTATTGTAGCTGATAATACTCAAAGGCAGGATAGCCTTTTACGCCACTTTGATTAAAGAAATCGAAGAACCGGAGCTTGTAATACTTATCATCATCGCAACGCACATAATAGGTGTAATGCAGGTTCATAGTATAGGTGGCATCTACGCTTAGCGAGCTAACTCTTTTCCATTCGTAGCCAATAGCATCTCTACGCTGTAGCAGGCGGCTTTGGTTAAAGGTTGTAAAGCTTATACTATCAAACACTACAGTAGAATCTAAATAGGCCTGCACCCTCTCCGGGTTTTGCAATACACCGGTTACCAGGTAAGGTATATAGTAAGGTGAGTAAAAGAAAACACTGTAGCGGGTAAAGCATAAATCCCAATCGGTTTTAGGCGGCTCTATATCATCTAGTAAAGCTTTTGTGGTTAGGTTAAGATACCGGTAAGCCCTTGTAGCATCTTTGCTTATTAAAACCGTTTTGGCGGGCGAAACAAAATCGGAGTAGGTGATAGAGTAAGCCCCACCGTAAAAATTATTTACCTGCAATTTTATATAGCCAAACGAGTTGCCATCATTATCAATACCTAATTGCACCAGGTAAATTTTGTTAGCCGATAAAGGTTCGGTGCCTGCGGTAGCCCACCAATTCCCTATTGCGTTTGAGTCGGGGTTAAACTCGCCTAATTCAAAGTGCCAGTCGCCACCTGTTGTATCGCGCAATACCACCGAATCCAAATTAGTTTGGCTCATGCGCTTTACGCTCATAAACTTGGCTGTGTTTAACCAAATATGAAATTTATCGGCGCTGCAATCAAACATTAAATCGTAAACAAAACGCGAGTTTTGTTTAACTACTGTGTTGGTGGCCAGGCTGTAAAAAAACTGGTCGTTGTATTGCGGCCCCATTTCAATTACGCTGGTGCGGCCGCGGTTTTGATTATCGGGCAAAGGCAATGGCTTCTCTTTAAAGCACGAACTGCTAAATAACAAAATACATAAAACTAAAACGCCTGCATGTTTATATACAACAGCTATCGCTAAACTACCCAATAAATTTACCTGCTTTTTCATTTGCTAAAATGCAGGGTCAAAGAAGTGAAAAAAGTTTGGCCCCAGCCAACATTTACATAATTGGCATTGCTATGGCCTACTATTACCTCGCCATTAATAGCCACATTTTTTACCCCTGCCAGGTTTTTACCCCCCACGGTAAGTTGTATGCGGTCTTTCCAAAAGTTGCGCGAAAGGGAAACATCTAATAAATGATAAGGGTCTCTGCTACCTGCTTTAAATTGGGTGCCTGCCAGGTAAAGAGGTTTATAGCCGTTGTACTTGTAATTCACATTCACATTTATCTCTGCTTTAGGTATTAAGTAAGATGCTGATACCGATAAATCGGGGCTCCACATATCCACCTTTTCATTTGATGATGACTTGTAAATAATTTTGTAACCGGTATACTGCATAAGGGCACTTGCTTGTAGCCTGCCCCACTTATAAGTAATGCCTGCTCCTGCTCCGTAAGTACTTTGTCGGCTAAAATTATAATACTGGTAAACCGGTGTTCCGCCGGTACTGGCACCTACATTTACCAAATCAATTTTATTTAAAATGTAGTTAAAGAAACCCGATGCACTAAAGGTTATTAAGTGCTTTTTTACGGCCAGGTTATAGCTTAATGAACTGGTTACATTATGGCCATCTTCTGCCTTTAAATTGGCATTGCCTTTAATAGTGTGAGCATCTATCACAAAATCTAAAAATAACTCTTTAACTCCCGGCGAACGGTAGCCACGCCCGTAACTGGCGCGGTAAACAACTTTATCTTTCCAGTTATACCGTAAGTTAAAAGATGGAATTAATGGCGAACGGTAAAGCGTATTATATGCAAAGCGGATGGCCGGCTGCACATCCAGCCCATCTATAATAGTAAGTTTGGCGCTGCCAAAGGCCGCGTAGTCGCCCAGCTTTTTGGTTTCACCGGCAATGCGGGTTTGGTTTACAAACTCCTGGTTAATATCTATACCAAACAAAAAGGTAAGGCGGTTTTTCCAGGCCGGTAAACTATAGGTAGCACGGGCCACTACCTGGTTGTAGCGGGCTGTATCCTGCTCGGTGCTGCTGCCAAGGTTTTCTTTACCGGTTACTAAATCTTTAGCATACTTATTTAAAAACCTGAACCAGCCTGAATAACCCAGCAAAACATCCAGTTGGCTATTCTCTTTAAACCGATACATAAACGAAGCTGTAGCTCTTGGCCGATAGGTAAGTATATGGTCATCTATACCGCGGTAAGTCCAACCAGAAGCGCTTTCGTTGCTTAGCGTTAATTGCTGTGAGCCACGGTTAAGCATCATCTCTCTAAAAAAAGACCCTGATAAAGAAACGCGGTATTTAGCACCGGCGTTTACATATTTGGCATCGGCAAAATACTGCTCTTTTGGTTTCCATTCTTTTTGGCGCTGGCCGCTATCTACTGCGCTGTAGCCATCAAAAAAGTTGCGCCCGCCACTTAAGTAAATTTGGTGCTTTTTAAATGCAAAACCTGTATTTAGTTGCAGGTTATACTGCCCTGCGGTTTCGTAATAGGCCCTAAGGTTTAGATTAACTTTTTCAGATTGAAAGGTTTTGGTAATAATATTTATAACGCCGCCCAAAGCATCGGTTCCATAAATAACCGACAGGGGGCCTTCTACAATTTCAATATGGTCTATATTGTTAAGATTAATCTGGCTAAGGTCAAGCTTACCATCTAATCGGCCAATAACGGGCACTCCATCCACCATTATTTTAATACCCTCCCCCGAAATGCCGTTTATGCTTATAGAGCTTCCAAAAACAGGGTCTTGCCCCAGGTCGATATTTAATTTGGTTTGCAGGGCTTCGCGCAGGTTAGTAGCACCCTTTACTTTTAGTTCCTGCTGCGTTATTACTTTTACTTCGTATACCGATTTTTGGGCCGAGCCGGCAGCATACTGTCCGGTAACTACCACATCCTGCATATTTTGGTTTTCTTCGAGGTAATAGATGCGGTTTTCCAACTCTAACAGGGTGTCGGTAATGGTTTTATAACCCACGTACGAAATTTGCACTATTACCGGGCCGTTAAAGGAGTGGTTATAAACCCCGTTTTGGTCGGTAAACGCCGCCATGGCTTTGTTGGCACTTTCTTTAAGGGGCATTATTTTAATAGCCGCATCGGCTACCGGTTTTTGAGTTTGCTGGCTTATTACGGTAAACACAGCGTTTAAGGGCGCATTGGGCAAGGTACTGGCAGAAATAGAAAGGGAGCTACTTAAAAATAAGGCAGCGGTATAACATACATACACGAAAAAGAGCCTACACTGAGCGGTGTTCATTAGCGGCCTCAAACTTACTTATTTAACTACGTGTTTGATAGCGCCAATTGTCACAGAATTGTAATTATTTGCCCTTAAGCCCAAAAAGATAAATAAGAGAAATGAAAAGGGACGGTATTAATGACTTACCACAAATTTGTTTACCCAGGTGCGGCTATTAGCCGTTACCTGCAACAGGTAAACACCGTTGCTAAAATCGCTTGTGTTCAGCTGTACTTTATTTTGTGTGGCATTTAATTCGGTTATCATGCGTCCGCTTATATCAAATACCCTTAAAAGAGCATTATCAGTATTTAGTGCCACGTTAATTTCTGAATTTGCCGGGTTAGGATAGATACCCAACAAGGCAGCAACCTCAGTTTGCTCGTCGATACCTGTAACGCTACCCATTTTCTGGGTGTAAAAATTAATGCGGCCGTTGTTTAATCGGTAGCGTGTAAACACTACCTTATATACATCGCCGGCAGCGGTTTTTACAAAATATGCCAGCGAATCATCAGTAACATAAAACTGTAAAAATTCGGTAATGTTTTTTCCGGTAAGTAGTGCGTTGTAAGCACCGGTATGTTTCCAGTTCCAGCCTATCGCATTTAACTTGCCCGAAAAATTAAGGCCGCTGTAATCGTTGCCGGCAACATTTTGGTTACGGCGCTCGGCGGCGCTATCACCCTTGTTTAACCAAACGCCTACCACAGGGGTTATTTTGCCTGGCGATACATCGGTAGCTGCATACTTTAAAAATTGAAGGTCCCAACTGGTTCTTAAAGGTTCTTTATCTTTAACTGTATTATCGATAAGATTAAAATACACAAACGATTTACCTGCGTAGGCGGCTTTGCTAATATGCACATTCTGCAGGTCGGAATTATCGATATTGCTATATCGAATATTATATGCTGTATCACGGTCTAAGTTTACCACCAAAAACTTCTTCAATTGTCCATTAGGTAGTTGTATAAGGTAAATTGAATCGCCGCTTACATCGTGTGTAGAGGAGTTGTATTTACCCCAGCCAAAATCGAAAATACCGGTGCGGTTCAGGTTAAAGGCTCCTTCGTCTATATCTGCATCGTTATCGTTTTGTTTAGGCCAACTGCGGTAGCCGGTAGTATCCAGCGTGTTAAAATCGGCGGCAATGGCATTAGGGGCAAAATAAACGGTCATGCCTAAAGTCTGGTTAAACCGGATAGTAGTTCCACCTAGCGGGGCATTAGGAAACTGCGTGGGGCGGATAGAAACCGCGAGGTGCCAATCGGTATTAGATACTACGGTTTTTTGCCCGGTGGCCAGGCTATAAAAGGTCATTAAGTTACTTTCGGGGCCGGTTTCGGCAGAGTCGCTTACAATAACCTGGGCATTACAATAACCAATATATATGATAGAGAAGAAAAGAATCAGTAACCGCTTCATTAGCTTTATTAATTTTACGCCGCAAAGATTGTGTTTAAAAACACCCGAATGCAACTGAGAATTGTCATAGATTTGTCATTTTTCGCCTTTGTGGATAAAACTTTCGTCATATGAATACAATGTTAAGCAACAATTTATCGCCTAAAAGCCGCGTTTGGGTATACCAAAGCACTACCCCTTTTACAGCAGAGCAGGCAACCGCTATTTCAGAAAAAATAAAAAGTTTTGTAAATCAATGGACGGCCCACAAAATGGAAGTAACAGGGGCGGGTGCCTTATTGTATAACCGCTTTATAGTGCTAATGGCCGATGAAACCGAAGTAGGCGTAAGCGGCTGCTCGGTAGATTCATCGGTGCATTTTATTCGTCAGGTAGGTGCTGAATTTGGCGCTAACTTTTTTGACCGCTGGAACATTGCCTACAAAAAAGGTGAAGAAGTGTTTAGCTGCAACCGCGAAGAGTTTGAAAACCTGGTAACCCGCGGAGATATTAAAGAAGATACAACCGTGTTTAACAACCTGGTGCAAACCAAAGCCGATTTTGATACCAAATGGCAAATAGCTTATAAAGATAGCTGGCTGAAGAACCTGGCCCCGGCCGATAAGAGTTTTGGGTTGGTGCTGTAAACGCCTGGACAATATCGCAGAAGTAGCAACCACTAATTCTTACTTGGATTTCTGCCATTTTGTCTGCTAAAAGTATATCTTTGCACTCCTAATTTTATGAAGACAGAGTTATACAACAACGAAACCGCTTTCGAAATTCAACCCAAGGTAATTGACGAAAGCCGCCAGGGCGAGGCCCTTACGGTTGAGCGCCCCGAAACGGTTAAAGCCAACGGCAAAAAATTTTACATAGAAAGCTATGGCTGCCAAATGAACTTTGCCGATAGCGAGGTGGTAGCCTCTATATTGGGTAATGCGGGCTACGATGCCACCGCCCAATTTCTAGATGCCGATTTAATACTGATAAATACCTGCGCCATACGGGATAATGCCGAGCAGCGGGTGCGCCATCGTTTAATGCACCTTTCGGCGGTTAAAAAGAAGAAGCGCGGAGCCGTAATAGCGGTGTTGGGCTGCATGGCCGAGCGATTGAAGGAGAAGTTTTTAGAAGAAGAAAAGATAGTAGATATAGTAGCAGGGCCCGATGCTTACCGTGCTTTGCCCGGTCTGATTGAAGAAGCCGAAACCGGCCAAAAGGCAGTTAACGTATTGCTTAGTAGAGAAGAGACGTATGCAGAAATAAACCCGGTGCGCCTTAACACCAATGGTATAACCGCCTTTATAAGCATTATGCGGGGCTGTGATAATATGTGCTCTTTCTGCGTGGTGCCTTTTACCCGTGGCCGCGAGCGCAGCCGCGATTATGATAGCATTGTTGCCGAGGCTAAAGATTTATATGCAGCGGGTTATCGCGATGTAACCCTGTTAGGACAAAATGTAGACTCATACCGCTTTAGCCACGACCCTAAACTGGTAGGCAAAAAGCTGGTAGATGCCAAGTATGAAGAGCATGTAGTAAACTTTGCTGAGTTGCTGGAGATGGTGGCTCAAATAGCGCCGGATTTAAGGGTTAGATTCTCTACTTCGCACCCTAAAGATATGACCGATGATGTACTGCACATGATGGCTAAGTACCATAACATTTGCAAGTATATACACCTGCCGGTGCAATCGGGTAACAGCCGCATATTAGAGATGATGAACCGCACCTATACCCGCGAGTGGTATATGCAGCGTATTGAAGCCATCCGTACCATAGTACCTGAGGCGGCCATTAGCACCGATATTATTGCAGGCTATTGCAGCGAAACAGAAGAAGAGCACCAGGATACCCTGAGTATGATGCAGCATGTGCGCTACGAAATGGCCTACATGTTTGCCTACAACGAACGCCCCGGCACGGTGGCTGCTAAAAAGCATACCGACGATATACCAGAAGAGGTTAAAAAACGCCGCCTGCAGGAGATAGTAGACCTGCACCGCATACACTCGCTGGAAAGAAACAGAGAGGACATTGGAAAAACATACGAAGTATTGGTAGAAGGCATATCGCAGCGCAGTGAAGAAGATGTGTATGGCCGAAACTCGCAGAACAAGGTAATTGTATTTGAAAGAAGAGATTATAAACCCGGCGACTACGTAACGGTTACCGTTACCGGTTGCACCAGCGGCACCTTAATTGGTAAGCCGGTAAATTAGTAGATAGACTGGTTAGCAAATTAAGATGAACCTGAATTTGCCGGCCTTTAATTAACTCTGTTAGAAATGGAAATTCAAAGTATAAAAAACAGGTTTGCAATTATTGGTAATGCACCTGCACTTAACCATGCCATAAGTATTGCCGAAAGGGTAGCCAGCACTAATTTGACGGTACTTATAACCGGCGAAAGCGGGGTAGGTAAAGAAGTGTTTTCGCACATTATACACCAGATAGGTGCGCGCAAACACAACCCGTTTATAGCTGTAAACTGCGGTGCTATACCCGAGGGAACGATTGATTCAGAATTATTCGGGCACGAAAAGGGCTCTTTTACCGGTGCGCACGATGCGCGTAAAGGTTACTTTGAAACCGTAAACGGCGGAACCATTTTTTTGGATGAAATAGGAGAGTTACCCATTGGTACCCAGGCGCGTTTATTGCGCGTATTAGAATCGGGCGAGTATATACGCGTAGGTTCCAGCAAGGTAATTAAAACTGATGTGCGTTTAATAGCCGCTACTAACGTAAACTTACAGGAGGCTGTAAGGGCCGGCAAGTTCCGCGAAGATTTATATTACCGGCTTAGCACCGTGCCAATATATATACCGCCATTGCGCGAGCGTGGCGACGATATTTATTTGTTGTTCCGCAAGTTTAGCAGCGATTTTTCGGAAAAGAATAAAATACCGGCAGTTAAGCTGACCGATGATGCTAAAAGCCTGATTTTAAAATACCCATGGCCGGGCAACGTGCGCCAGTTAAAAAATGTAGCCGAGCAGGTTAGTATTTTGGCAATGGATAAGGATGTAAGCGCTACCGAACTGCAACAGATAGTGCCCGATATTACCGATAACCGCTTGCCAGCACTGGCCGAAGCCCGCTACCAAAGCGGCGGAAGTAACTTTACCGAGCGCGAAATTTTGTACAAGCTTATTTTTGATTTAAAGAACGACCTGAACGACCTTAAGAAGTTTGTGTATGATATTGCCAAAGGCCAGCAAGGCGGTATACATATAGATGCACAGCCTATGCAGGGTTTGCAGCAGGAGCCGCAAAGCCACAGCCAACCTTATGTTATCACCCAGGGTAGCAGTAACCAACCCGTGCTGATAGATAAAAAGAACATTGTAGATACTGAAACCATCGAAGAATCGTTATCGTTGATGGATAAGGAACGGGAGTTGATTATAAAAGCGCTTAAAAAGCACCGCAACAAACGTAAAAATGCAGCCGATGATTTGGGTATTTCTGAACGCACCTTATACCGGAAGATAAAGGAATACGGTATAGAGATATAAAGGATCAATAACCAATAATCAATTATCAAACAATCCAGAATACAAGAGTTTAATTACCTTTCATTAATTCCCAACAGCAAGTGATAAAGCGACTTTCTTCCTTTTTGTTTAATTTTTGCAGACTGCGGACTGCGAACTGCAAACTTGCTGTTTTGCTATTTGCCCTTTGCCCTTTGCTTTTTGGTATTTCATCGTGCAAGGTCTATTCGTTTACTGGTGCCAATGTGCCGGCCGATGTGCATACGGTATCGGTAGAGATGTTTCAGAACCGTGCCAGCAATGGGCCGGCCTCTTTATCGCAGGCTTTTACCGACAAACTGAAGTTTAAAATGCAAACCGAGGCTAACCTTAAGCAGGTTGCCAGCGAGGGCGATTTACGTTTTAGTGGGGCTATTACCGGATACACCTATACAAGCGATGCCCCGGTGGCTAATGCTACCAGCGGTTTGAATAAACTAACTATTACCGTGCAGGTGCATTTCGAAAACTCGAAAGACGAAAAGGATAAGTGGGACCAGACTTTTAACTGGTATGCCCAGTATTCATCCGGCGATGATATATCGGCAGTAGAAAACAGGCTGATTGATGAGATAAATACCAAACTGGTAGATGATATTTTTCAGAAGGCGCTGGTTAAGTGGTAAACGTATTATAAAGCAAATTTTATAAGCAGATTGTGTTAGAGGCGGTTAACAAAGAGAATTTTAATGAACTGTTAGGCAGGTTTTCTACCGGCGAGTTAGAAACGTTGGTAGAGAAGTTTCCGTACTTTCAGCATGCTCATTTGTTGCTTGCAAAAAAATACCAGCAGCAAAACAATCCGCGTTTCGATCAGCAATTGCAATTAGCCGCTTTGTATACGCAGGACCGCGAATTGCTTTACGCTATTTTTAATGAGAAAGCGGTTGCAGTTGCCCTTCCACAGTTACCTAGAACGGAAGTAGTGGAGCCGCAGGCCGAAGACGTACAACAACATTTGGACTCAGAATTAAGTCCCCCGGTTACAGATCCTATAGTTGACTTATCGCCGGAAACGAAGCCTTCTTTGGAATTAGTTGATACTAACACCGAAACCGAAGCCATTTTTACAGCGGTGGCGCCAGATGAGGATTTGACTGAACCGGATAAGTTAAAGGCTCAGGCTGTTATAGTTGAAGATTACCAACAAAAAGAACATACCGAGCCCCTTATTGAAGCAGAAATAGGATCAAATACCCTACTGACTACAATTGATGCACAGGAGAACCAACAAGTTGTGCAGCAGTTTGGCGGGCCCGAGCCGGAAGTTAAAGAGGAAGTAACAGATGCAGCTACCGGGCACGTGGAACAATTTTCGGCAGCTGAGCCGCATACTTTTGATGAATGGCTAAAAGCTTATACAGGAGGCGAAACGCCTAAAATAGCACCACTGGAGAGGGAAATAGTGCCTGTAGAGCCTGAACAGCAGGACGAGGAGCTGGAAAAACTGTATCTAACCAACATCCCCGTAAACCTGCAGGAGTTGGTGGAGGAGGAAACCAATTATAGCAAGGGGTTGGATAAATTTATAGAGCAACAGATACAGAGGCACAAGGGGGTAACGGTAAAAGCTACGGCCAACGAAAACGAACTTGACCCTGAATTAGTGACTGAAACTATGGCCAAAGTATATGAAATGCAGAAAAAGTATCAAAAAGCCATAAAATGTTACCAAACGCTGGGATTAAAATATCCCGAAAAATTTGATTTCTTTGCCGCCCGAATTCATTATTTAAAAAACATAACCTAAGTCATGTACGCTCTTCTTACCATCGTTATCATTATTGTTTGTGTCCTGTTAGGCGCTGTAGTTCTTATTCAAAACCCTAAAGGCGGTGGCTTAAGTGCATCGTTTGGCGGTGTTGGCCAGCAACTTTTAGGCGCACGCCGCTCTACCGATGTAGTTGAGAAACTTACATGGGGCTTTGCCGTAGCGTTAATAGTTCTTTGCCTTTCTACCGCATTTTTTGTAGACAGAAAAGGAACTACCAGCAAACAAGCCATTGAAAAAGGAGATATCGAAAAGACTATTCCTGGCCAAAGCACTTTTCCAGCTCCCGGAACTAAATAAACTTAGTTACCTTTTTTAGAAATACTTCACGTGCCTTGGGCTGATTACTTTTTTGCCGCTGGCTTTAAAGTCGAAATCGAAGCTTAGCATAACCTCATGTGATCCATTCGTGTAACCGCGCAGAGGCGATACGGTAAGGTCGTAAGCATATCCTACTTTCAATTGCTTTGTAATATTTACCGCTGCCATAAAGTTATAGCTATCGTTCAGGCGGTATGCAGCACCTATCCAAAGGCGGTCTACAAATATAAAGGTGGCGTTAAAATCGAAGGTAACGGGCGAGTTTACCGGCACATACTTCATTAATACCGAAGGCATAAACTTTACTTTTTTGCCTAAATCAAAAACATAGCCGCCGGTAACCAGCAAGTGGTAATACTGTTTGGCAATATCGGGTGAGGTTTCAAACACCGACGACTTTCCAGTCAGGCGGTTTGCCAGCATGTGTGGCAGAGATATGCCCACAAAAAATTTGGGAGAGTAAAGATAGAGGCCGAAGCCAACATTGGGCAGCCAGCGGTTTTGGTTGTTGCCTGCAAAGTTTGGGTCATCAGCATCAGTAGTTGCAACACTGTTTAAATCGGCGCGATAGTTGGTAAAACCCGCCGAAAGGCCGATACAAAGCTTGGTAATCTTCTTTTTGCCAACGGGTATGCGGTAAGCAAAACTGGCGCTTACCGAGTTATTTTTCATTACTCCAATTTGGTCGTAAGTGTAAATTAAGCCTAAGCCGATGCGGTTATTAGTTAAGGGGGCGTGCACTGCCGCCGAAGCGCTTTGTGGCGCACCCGGCATTTTTACCCACTGGTTGCGATACATGGCCGATGCGGTTATTACCTCGTGGCTGCCGGCATAAGCCGGGTTTATATAAAGTCCGTTAAACCGGTACATGCTGTATTGGGCATCTTGCTGGGCACTCACTTTAGTGAAAAGTGAAAGGTGAAAGGTGAAAAGAATACAAAGGCGCAGCAGTAAAGCTTTATTCATGGTGCAGCGTTTCAGCCTTACAAATATAACCAGCTAAAGCAGGTTTTGCAGCTCTTTTATCTACAAAATACAGTCAAGTATAAGGCTGAAATCGAATTGAAAAAAGGAGTTGTATTTTCTCTATCGTCTATTGTCTACCGTCTATCGTCTGCATTTTTCTATTTTCGCGCCGTTATGACAATTACAGAAGAGATAAATAAACGCAGAACGTTTGGTATTATATCGCACCCCGATGCCGGTAAAACAACGCTAACTGAAAAGCTATTGTTGTTTGGCGGCGCTATACAAATAGCCGGTGCGGTTAAAAGCAATAAGATTAAAAAGACGGCTACCTCCGACTTTATGGAGATAGAAAAGCAAAGAGGTATATCTGTAGCTACCTCGGTAATGAGCTTTGAATACAAAGAGAAGCTGATTAATATTTTGGATACACCCGGCCACAAAGACTTTGCGGAAGATACTTATCGCACCCTTACGGCGGTAGATTCAGTTATAATGGTAGTTGACTCGGTAAAAGGGGTAGAGGCTCAGACACGCCGCCTGATGGAGGTTTGCGCCATGCGCAAAACGCCGGTTATTGTATTTATAAATAAAATGGACCGCGAGGGCCGCGATGCCTTCGACCTGCTGGATGAAATTGAAAAGGAGTTAAAAATACGTGTGCGTCCGCTTAGCTGGCCTATTAACCGCGGTAGCTTATTTAAGGGCGTTTATAACGTGCATAAAAAATACCTGAACCTGTTTAAGCCAAGCACTACCAAAGTAGCCGATGAGCTTTTGCAAATAACCGACCTTAACGACCCAGAGTTGGATAAGCTGGTAGGAGAGAAGGACGCAGCGCAATTACGTGAAGATGCAGAAACAGTGGAGATTGTTTATGATGAATTTGATGTGCAGGAGTACCTGAAAGGCAACCTGGCACCTGTGTTTTTTGGCAGTGCGGTAAATAACTTTGGTGTGCAGGAGTTGCTGGAAACGTTTATCGAAATTTCGCCAACGCCACGTGGCCGCGAAACCGATGCTAGGTTTGTAGAGCCAGAGGAGAAAAAAATGACCGGCTTTATTTTTAAAATACATGCCAACCTCGATCCTAAACACCGCGATAGAATTGCCTTTATGCGTATTATAAGTGGCAAGTTTCAACGCCATACCTATTACCACCATGTGCGTTTAGAGAAGAACTTCCGCTTTAGTACCCCTGTTACCTTTATGGCGCAGGAAAAGAATATAGTGGATGAAGCTTTCCCCGGTGATGTAGTGGGCCTTTATGATACCGGTAACTTTAAAATTGGCGATGTATTAACCGAAGGCGAGGATTTTCGCATTAAGGGCATACCAAGCTTTTCGCCCGAAATATTTAAAGAGTTGGTTAACACCGACCCTATGAAATCGAAGCAGTTAGAAAAGGGAATTTTGCAATTGACCGATGAAGGGGTAGCGCAGTTATTTACACAACAACCCGGTAACCGCCGCTTTGTAGGCGCTGTGGGCGAACTTCAGTTTGAGGTTATACAATACCGCCTGTTGCACGAGTATGCCGCCAGTTGCCGTTTTGAACCTATTAACATGACCCGCGCCTGCTGGTTGCGTTCGGACAACCAGCAAAAGCTGGATGAGTTTATCCGCTTTAAGCATAGCAGCATAGTTTACGATAAAGATGGCCACATAGTATACCTGGCGCCAAGCGATTGGTTCCTTAAAATGGAGCGCGAAAACAACCCTGAAATTGAGTTCCACTTTAACTCGGAGTTTAAGACCGAGACAGTGGAGTATTAATATATTTAAAGACTAAAGATTATAATTATGAAAACTCTTTTGTTTTTGCTATCAGTTTTACCTACTCTAAGTGTATCGGCTGAAAAACTTGATTCGCTTAGCGTTAAATCAAATGGTGTTTCGCATGTAATTAAGCGCGATGATATAGTTCATCTTGGATATGGAAAAAACCCTTATGGCAGTTTTCAGTTTATTGAAATAGGGTCGCCGCCTGAAGGAATGACCAAACAAAATGGGGGTAAAACTGCAACCGTGTCTAATATAAGGTATTGGAAGATGAGTGATACTTACGAAATTATAATAAAGGTAAAAGGGGCGGGAATGTATGTGGTTAAGATACCCCAGGCAATCGAGGTGGGGGAGATAATCGGATTTAACGAAACCTACTTCAAAAAAGAGTAGAACAGGGTTGGATTTACAAGTAAATTAGATGCTATTTCGGCGCATATAGACAGGGTTTTTATATTTGCGCGCCAAATAAAACAACATGTCAAAGTTCCATAAGTTAAAAGTAAGTGCGGTACATAACGAAATTGCCGATGCAGTTTCAGTATCGTTTGAAGTTCCCGAGTCGCTTAAACAAAATTTCAACTACCATCCCGGCCAGTATACTACCCTTAAGCTGAATATAAACGGTGAAAGTGTTAACCGCAGCTATTCGTTTTGTAGTTCGCCGTTTGTAAACGAGCCGTTAACTATTGCAGTTAAACGCGTTTCAGGTGGAAAGGGTAGCAACTTCATAAACGATAACTTTAAGCCGGGGGTAGAAATAGAAGTAATGGAGCCAATGGGTAATTTCCATTCCGTTATTTCTGAATCGAACGAAAAGCACTATTTCCTTTTTGGCGGTGGCTCGGGTATTACGCCGGTAATTTCTATCCTTAAATCGGTATTGGTTAAGGAGCCTAAAAGCAAGGTTACCCTGTTTTATGGCAACCGGAACGAGAGCAGCATTATTTTCAAAGATAAATTGAATACCCTGGAGGCCCAATATCCTAACCATTTAAGGTTGGTGCATATTTTGGATACACCGGAAAGTGCATGGACAGGTTATTTAGGGCCTGTAGTAAAAGATATTGCGCTAAAAGTATTACGCGAAAACAGCAACCTTAATTTTCAGAATGCTGAGTTTTTTATCTGTGGCCCCACGCCTATGATGAAGAATGTGGAGGAAGCTTTACAGGCTCTGCAAATACCTAAAGAAAAAGTACACATTGAATACTTTACAGCGAAAGCCGATGAAGATAAAAAGGCGGCTGATGTGGGAACTTCCGTAGAAAGCGCTGTGCCATTTACAGGCAAAACCAAAGTGAAAATTATTTACGATGGTCACGAGCGCGAATTTGAGGTAAGCGAAAAAGAAACGATACTGGAAGCAGCGCTAGATGCCGGTTATGACCCACCTTATAGCTGCATGGTAGCAGCCTGCTGCACTTGCCGGGCAAAATTACTTTCGGGTAAAGTAGAAATGGACGACCGCGAAAGCCTTACCGATGCTGAGATTAATCGCGGGTATGTGCTTACCTGCCAAAGCCACCCTAAAAGCCATGGTATTGTGTTGAATTACGACATGTAAACCCCTCTAAATCTCTCCGCCATGGGCGGAAGACTTGAACAGCCAATGAAAAAGATAATCATTATTAACGGACCTAACCTAAACCTATTAGGCAAACGCGAGCCGGATATTTACGGCGATATGAGCTTTGAAGAGTTTTTTGATGATATTAAAGATGTTTATAGTGCAGAAGTTCAGTTAACAGCCTACCAATCAAACATTGAAGGGGAACTAATAGATAAAATACAGAAGGTTGGTTTTACTTACGATGGTATAATTCTAAATGCCGGCGGCTATACCCATACCAGCGTAGCTCTGCGCGATGCCGTAGCGGCTGTTAAAACACCAGTTATTGAAGTACACATCAGTAATCCATATTCAAGGGAGGAGTTCAGGCATACTTCCCTTTTAAGCGGGGTTTGTAAGGGCATAATTGCGGGTTTTGGGCTGGAAAGCTATGTGCTTGCGCTCGATAGCTTTCTTTAGGCATACAATTACCCCAACGCTGTTGTTAAGTTAACAGCCTGCTTTGCCCTATTACTGCACAATATTTTCCTTCTTCCGTCATTGTATTTTCTTTACAATGGTGAAGCACCCTACAACATTTAAAAAGCTACTATTACTACCAGCACTTATCTGCTGTGTATTGGCTGTTGTTAAGGGGCAGGCTCCGGCTTCTAATATCCGTTTTAAAAGTTATTCGGTAGCAAGCGATACGGTTAAACTAGATAGCCTTAGCGTGGTGCCCAACACAATTGTGTTAAGGGGAGGAGATGGGGCTGTGCTCGATTCGAACAGTTATGAGGTTAGGGCTTTTGAGTCGAAGCTGATTTGGAAAAAGAAACCCGCTGCCGATTCTGTCAAAGTATTCTTTCGGGTTTACCCCTTTGCCCTGGCCGAAGAAACTTATCATAAAAGCTATACACGTTACCAGCAAAGTAATGCCAATGCGCTGCTAAGCCCCTTTATATACAACCCCGAGGAAGGCGGTTTTAAGCTGATTGATTTTGGCAGCCTTGACTACAACGGTAGTTTTGCGCGCAGCATTTCGTTTGGTAACAACCAGGATGTGGTGCTTAACTCGCTGTTTAACTTACAGCTAAGCGGTATGCTGGCTAAAGACCTTGAAATTACAGCCGCCATTACCGATAATAATATTCCGATACAGCCCGAAGGGAACACGCAGCAAATACAGGAGTTTGATAAAATATTCATTCAGCTCCGTAAAGACCAGCACAAGGTAATTGTGGGCGACTTTGATTTATACAACCCCGATAAGAATTACTTTATGAAGTTCTCTAAGAAGTTGCAGGGTGGTTCGTACAGCGGTTCGTTCGATATTAAGAAAGTTGGGGTGGCTAAAACTGCCGTGGCCGGTGGTATATCACGCGGAAAGTTTGCCCGTAATACGCTGGCGGTTACCGAGGGTAACCAGGGGCCCTATAAACTTACCGGTGCCAATGGCGAAACGTTTATTATTATTCTATCTAACACCGAAGAAGTTTTTATTAACGGCGCTAAAATGGAAAGAGGCGCCGACCGCGATTATGTGATTGACTATAACCTGGGCGAGGTGCGTTTTATGCCACGCCGTATTATATCCAAAGATTTGCGGGTGGTGATAGAGTTTGAGTATAGCGACCGTAACTACACCCGCTCTACCGCCTTTGTAAATACCGAGTTGAATACCAAGGTGGCGGATGTGCGGCTAAATGTTTACAGCGAGCAGGATGCCAAAGGGCAGAACATTCAGCAAAGCCTGGATGGCGAAAAGAAACTTTTTCTTTCTACCTTAGGCGATAGTATACAAAATGCATTTTTTAGAGGATACGACAGCGTGGCGTATGATGCTAACCGTATTTTGTATGAATTGACTGATACCTTTTTCTATCCTCTTTTTCCCGATACTACAGTAAAGGTGAATGTGGACACATTTTTTGTTTACTCAACCGATACTACAAAAGCTAAGTATGCTGTAAACTTTACACTGGTAGGCCAGGGGCGTGGTAATTATGTGCCGGCTAATACTACTGCTAATGGCAGGGTATATACCTGGGTAGCTCCGTTTTACAATGCCGACTCGGGAACATTTACACCCCAGGGTTCGTACGAGCCGGTTATCTTTTTGGTTACACCTAAATACCAGCAGTTGTATACTGTAGGTACTGATATACGCATTGATAAAAACAACACCTTAACCACAGAGGTGGCTATGAGCAACTTTGACCAAAATACGTACTCTAAAAAAGATAATGAATCTAACCTTGGCTTTGCTGCCCGCGCCGGTTATAATGGCACAGTTGTTACCAAGCGCGACACGGCTGCCCGTATGGCGCAAAGCATTACCTACAATTTAAACTATGAGTTTTTGCAAAACCGGTTTAATACTATCGAGCGTTACCGCAACGTAGAGTTTAACCGCGATTGGAACCTGGCTGTAAGCGAAAAACGTTATAACGAGCACCTGGCTACTTTAAATGTAGGTTATCAATGGGCCAACCTGGGTAATATAAGTTATAGGTTTAAAGCCTTTGTGCGCGATACAGTTTACAGAGGTTTTGAAAATGGATTCAATGGTAACTTTTCGAAAAACGGATTTAACGTGGTATTTGCCAATAGCTACCTTAACTCTACTTCATCGTTCAATACCTCTAACTATTTTAGGCCCAAGGCAGATTTTTATTATGCCTCGGTTAAAACAAAAGGCTGGAAAATTGGAACTCTGTTCGACCATGAGGTAAACATGATTAAGAACAAAGGGCTGGATACCCTTACCGCCAATAGTTTTCTGTGGCAAAACTACAAGGTGTATGCCACCACAGCCGATTCGGCCGAGAATAAATTTGGAATTGAGTTTGTTATGCGCTATGAGCACCGTGCCACCGGTAATACGTTTGGACCTGCGGCTTACAGCGCGCAGTCTATCAATTTTAACGGGCAGGTTAATAGTCTTAAAAACCAAACCATTAATTATAGCTTAACATACCGCCACGCTAAAAATATCGATTCGGTAAACTCATCGCAGCCTGAGCACTTTTACTTAGGCCGTATAGACTATAACTTTACTTTATTAAAGGGGGTATTTCGCTCTACAACTCTTTACGAAATTGGAACCGGGCGCCAGCAAAAGCAACAGGTGGTGTTTATTGCATCGCCCACTAACCAGGGCGATTATTTCTATCCATCGGGTGGCGATAAAAATAGCAATGGCGTGCGCGATATAAGCGAGTATTTGCCTACCAATGGCCTGTCGTACGATTCCTCTTACTTCCGAACGTTTATTGTTACGCCCGAGTTTGTATCGGTTAATACTAACCAGTTTAATGAGGTGCTTAATATTAACCCGGCCGCAGTTTGGAAAAACAAAACCGGTATACGCAAAGTAATAGCCATGTTCAGCATTTTTGCCAGCGTAAGTATTTCTAAAAAAACGTTTGCCGACCGTGGTAAAAAAGTGGGCGTATACTTTAACCCGTTCCCGCTTAATAAAGAGAACGACCAAATTGTGTCAACCTCGGTAAGCAGCCGCAACACACTATACTTTAACCGGCTGGAATCAAAATATGGGGCTCAGTTTGATTTTAATTATGCCCGCAACCGAACGCTTTTAACAGCTGGTTTCGAAAACCGGCTGGTGCAAAGCCAGGGGGTAAGCGTGCGTTGGAATATTTTTAAATCATTCAATTCGATAGTAACTTATACCAACGGACTGAAGGAGAATCAATCGGATTTTTACAGCAGCCTTAAATACAGGTTTACGTATAACGATGCCAGCGCCGATTTTAGCTATCAGTTTAAAACCTTTTTACGTGTAGGCGTTAAATACGATTTTTCTATAAAGGCTAACCCAACCGATAGTGTGGGTAAGCAAACTGCACAAACCCAAAAAATTACTGCGCAGGTACGTTACAACCGCCAAAGCAAAAGCACTATTGATGCCAGCCTTTCTTATGCCAGCATTATTTACAATGATAAGAATATGCCTAACCAACAATTGGAGTATGCCATGCTGGAGGGTTTACAGAACGGCAACAACCTGGTTTGGAGTGCCGGTTACTCACAAACCCTTACAGCTAATATTCAGCTTTCGCTGGTATACGATGGCCGTATGACGGGTTTTGTGCAGGGCGATAAAAGTACCATGAAACCCGTACACACTGGCCGCGCCGAAATACGGGCCGTATTTTAGTTAAGGATGGATAGTGCCCTAAATTTGTTTAGCCCAACAGGCAATTTGTGTTTTCAATGGTTTACTTTCGCCGCGCCTTAATTTTATAAACCTGCCTTTATATGAAACAATTACTTGGTCTTGCATCATTGCTTTTTTGGGTTCTTAAAGCGGTGGCTGCTAATAATGATAATGCAGCCCAAAAGCTGAATGAAAATGGCTTTGCCCCAATAGACCCGGCAAAAATTACCATAGTACGCGATAGTTTTGGCATACCCCATATTTTTGCCAAAACAGATGCCGAGGTAGCCTACGGGCTTGCCTGGGTTAATGCCGAAGATGCCTTCCATATAACGCAGGATTTAATTTGCACCAGCAAGGGTTTAATGGGCCGTAAGGATGGGATTGAAGGTGTAAAGGCTGATTTTTTTGTGCATGCCATAGGTGCCCGCAAGTTGGTAGAAGAGCGATTTGATAAAGATTTATCGCCCGAGTTTTTAAAATACCTGGATGGCTTTGTGCAGGGCATTAACGCCTATGCGGCAGCACATCCGCAAGAAGTAAAAGTGAAAAAGGCATTTCCTATTACCGTAAAGGATATGCTAACCGGCTATGTAATAATTATGTCGGCGCTTACGCACGCGCAGGATGAGATTGGCGATGCGGTAGGGGGTAAGTTTGATAGTGCAGATATTAAGTTTCCGGAGCATAAACAGCCAACTGTAGGCTCTAATGCATTTGCCTTTAGCAATACTAAAATGGTAGACGGGAAGACTTTTTTGTGCATTAACCCACACATGAAAATGGAAGGGCAATTATCTTTTTACGAAGCGCACCTGCAAAGCGAAGAAGGCTTAAATATGGAGGGTTGTATGTTTCAGGGTAGCACCTCTCTGGCCATGGGGGTAAATGAAAACCTGGGCTGGGGAATGACATGGAACCACTTTGACCGGCTGGATGTATTTAAACTTAAAATGAATCCAAAGAAAAAGCTGCAATATGAACTGGATGGCAAGTGGGAAACACTTGAAAAACGACCGGTGTGGTTAAAGGTAAACTTAGCTAAAAAAGGAAAGTTTGTTTTGCCTGTGAAGAAAACAACTTACTGGAGCAAGTTTGGTGCTACGCTAAAATCTGATAAAAGCAATAATTTTTATGCCATTCGCTTTCCGGGTAATACCTCAATTAAAACAGGTGAGCAATTGTACCGGATGAATAAGGCCAGGGATTATAAATCTTATTGGGATGCACTAAAGCTACATTCTATTGCTTTGTTCAACATTGTGTATGCCGATAAGGAGAATAACATATTTTACCTGGAAGGGGGGATGCTACCGGAGCGCGATACTACCTATAATTGGAAAAAAATGGTGCCCGGTAATTCTTCGGCCGTGCTTTGGAAAAACCTGGTGCCTATTGATAAAATGCCAAGCACGATCAACCCAAGCTGCGGCTATGTGTACAACACCAACAATACGCCATTTCACTCATCGGGCGATAGTTGTATAGATATTGTTTGCTCTCAATCGCGCCGTATAATGGATGAACGCCCCGGTGATAATAATCGCGCCGAGCGTTTTAATGAGTTAATTAAGGGCAAAAGTAAATTTACCTGGCAGGAGTTGAAGGATTTGAAATTTGATGTAACCCTTTCGAAAAACGGAAAGTTTGCCAATAGTTTTAAAAAGCTTTTTGAACTGGACGAAGCCAAATATCCTGATATAAAAGAAGCGATATTGTTGCTGAAAAACTGGAACCGCAAAGCAGAGATAAACGAAAAAGGCGTGGCGCTTTTTGGTACGGTGTTGCAAAGTGTTTTTGAAAAAGGCGATTGTGACGATGATTGTTTTATAACCGGTGTGCAGGTGGATGAGGAGGAACTGGTAAGCCACCTGCGCAGCGGCTGCGATACATTGCGTAAATATTTTGGAACGGTAGCTATCGAATGGGGACAGGTAATGCGCAACATTCGGGGCGATGTAAATATGCCTATGCGTGGCTTTCCGGATATGCTTAGCCCGGTTTACCCCGAGAAGCGGATGGTAGATGGGAAATATATGCTGGCACCGGAGTATGGCGATACTTATACAATGCTGGCAGAGTTTGATAAAACCGGCAACACCAAACTACAGGCTCTACAGCCACAGGGCAACTCTCAAAACCCGGCAAGTAAGCATTACAACGACCAGATAAAAGAATACAGTGCTGTGCGCCTGCGCGAGTTAAGTTTAAAGAAGGAAGATGTAATGAAGAAGGCGGAGAGCATTTACCATCCACAATAAGACTGACTTAATTAAGAAGTTTAAAACAATAAAGCCCGTAGTTATACGGGCTTTATTGTTTTATAAAATTTAGTAACCTCTATTCGTCTTCCGAATCAAATCGGTTTACCTCTAATATGCCATCCAGCGAAGTGAGGCGGAATGTAAGGTCTTCCAACTCGGCGGTATCGTGCACATACACCATTATACGGCCTTCAAATACGCCATCTTTACTATCAAATGAAATAGAACGCATGTTCAAATTCATTTGCCCGGTAATGATGTTGGTTATTTTGTTTACAAGGCCCACATCATCTATACCCGTTAGCTTAATACCGGTAAGGAATGCTATGGCGTGTTGCTTGGTCCACTTTGTTTTGATAATACGGTAAGCATATTTGCTCATTAACTGCACGGCGTTAGGGCAGTTGGTGCGGTGTATTTTAATGCCTTCGTTAATAGTTAAAAAGCCAAATACGTCGTCGCCGGGTATAGGGTTGCAGCAAGGGGCAAACTTGTAGTCAATCTTGTCCGAGCTTTCGCCCATAATAAGCAACTCGGCATTTTTTTGCAGGGTTTGCTTAACGGCCTCATTAATATTCTCTTTAACATCAATTACCGGCTTAGGTAGTTTAATTTTGCCGCCAACTACATCAAACTTGTTCAGCTCGGCTAAATCAATTTTTTTGCTGGCTATGCTAAAGTGCAGATCCAGCGCCGAAATAACTTTAAAGTAATTCATTAATAGCAACAGGTTGGCCTCGCTTGGCTCTATTTTCATTGCTTTTAGCTTACGCTCCAATTGCTCTTTACCTTCTGTTGCAATTTTCTTTTTATCTTCTTTAAGCGATTGCTTTATTACCGAACGTGCTTTGGCCGTAACTACAAAGTTCAACCAATCTTCGTTGGGCACCTGTTTGCTACTGGTTAATATTTCAACCTGGTCGCCGTTGCGTAATACATGGCTAAGAGGTACCAGCTTGGTATTTACTTTGGCGCCAATACATTTTTTACCTACGCCTGAGTGAATTTCAAAGGCAAAATCCACAGTAGTGGCTCCTTTGCGCAAGCGCTTTAAATCGCCTTTAGGGGTAAATACAAAAATCTCTTCGCTGAATAACTCGTGCTTAAAATCGTTTACTACATCCAACGCCGAGGTATCGGCGTTGCTAAGCACACCGCGTATTTTTTCCAGCCATTCGTCCATGGCATTGTCGGCATTACCTTCTTTATATTTCCAGTGCGCAGCAAAACCCTTCTCGGCAATTTCATGCATCCGCTCGCTGCGTATCTGTATCTCTACCCATTTACCTGTGCTACTCATTACCGTAGTGTGCAAAGCTTCGTATCCGTTTGTTTTAGGGTTGCTCAGCCAATCGCGCAAACGGTCGGGGTTAGGGTGATAAATGTCGGTAATAGCACTATACACTCCCCAGCAATCACTCTTTTCTCTATCCGGTAACGATTTTAGAATAATACGGATGGCAAACAAGTCATAAATCTCTTCAAACGGTACGCCCTTGTTCTTTATTTTATTATAAATGGAGTAGATAGATTTTGGCCTGCCGTAAATATCAAAGGTAAAACCGCGCTTTTCAAGTTCCTCTTTAAGCGGCCGGATGAAATCGGCTATAAACTTGGCGCGTTCTCTTTTTTTCTCTTGTAGCTTATGCGCTATTTCGCGGTACAAATCGGCCTCGGTATATTTAAGTGCAAGGTCTTCCAGTTCTGTTTTCATGGCGTATAAGCCCATGCGGTGTGCCAGCGGGGCATATAAGAACATCGTTTCACTCGCTATCTTCAATTGCTTTTCGCGCTTAAGCGAATCAAGCGTGCGCATATTGTGTAACCGGTCGGCCAGCTTTATCAATATTACGCGTATATCATCATTAAGGGTAAGTAGTAGCTTTCTGAAATTTTCGGCCTGTATACTGCTGTTTAAATCAAATACGCCCGAAATTTTAGTAAGCCCGTCAACAATCTTGGCAATCTCTTTATTGAATGTCCTTTCTACTTCTTCCAACGTTACCTCGGTATCCTCTACGGTGTCATGTAGCAGAGCACAAATAACAGATGTGGCATCCAGCCCCATCTCTTCACTTACTATTTTTGCTACAGCAATAGGGTGCAATACATAAGGCTCGCCGCTTTTCCGGCGCATATCTTTATGGCTTTCGGTAGCCAGTTCAAAAGCTTGGCGTACCAGCTTTTTTTCTTGTGGCGAAACATTCTTTCGTAAACTGCGCAGCAAGCCCCGGTATTCTTTTAAAATTACCTTTCGCTCATCTGCCAAATCGCGCACTGCATTTTCCATTTCGTTTAAATATACTGCTTACAAGGCTTAAAAAAAAGTTAATAAATATCAGCCTCTAAAAAACACCATTTCGCCGTAGCGTATACGGACAGTTTTAAGCTATTGTTTGACAATAGTCTTATGTTTTATACAGTAATGTGCAGTAGAAAGTAATTTTATGCTATACCGTTGAAGTTTCCAATGCCATAACCTGGGCCTTGTTCGCCCTTAACTCATATGCATAGCTTGTTTTATTAAGGTTGCTACGGCACCAAAACAGCAGGTTAAAATCGAACAGGTAAGTAAATTCATCATCTTTTCTTTCGGCATTTGTTTTTTCGAGCCAACTAAGCATTTGCTTAAGCAATGCGGTTTTTTCTGTACTGTCGGCATAAGGTAATTTGCTGAACCACGATACCATTTGCTTTAGATATTCTGCACTTACTTCATTCTTTTTAATAAAGTATTGAGTATTGTTAAGCGCGCTTTCCATCAGCGAGTAGTTGTTTTGGTCGTAATGTATAAGTGCACATAGCAGGCGGGCATATGCCTGCACTGTGGGTAACGATACCTTTTCGTGGTCTATAGCTTGCTGTAACCAATGTAATGCCTTATCGCGCTCGTTTACCACATAAAACAAAATGCTTAAATAAAAGCAACTCATCAGGTTGTTATTGCCAAGCAAAGGGTTGGCGCAATTAAGTAAGTTGGTTTCAGCATCCAGTATCTCCTGTGTAGTTAACTCGCGCTGTTGGCTTAATACCGTTAAATACATTAGCTGGTTTTTGCTATATAGTTTTTGCCGGTAAATTTCAAGGGCTGTATCTTTAAAGCGTATGTGTTCAAGGGTGTTTAGTTGTTGCCCTGCTTCCTTCATTAGTTCCATATTAAGGGCAATAAGCACTATGTTACTAATATTTGCCAGGTACTGGTAGGTGGTTTTGGTGTCCAGTTCCATATCCTTAAACATCTCATTAGTAAGCTTAAGATATTTGAGGGAATCGATATCGTTGTTGTTAATACTGGCATGCAGGTAGTATGCGTTGTAAATTTTGCCCTTTGCGTTAAACCCCCAGTTAATGCCATCGGTAAATACCGGGTTGTTTATTATTTCATCAGCCATTGATTTATTTGCCGGTGTTAATGTGCCTTCGGCAATTACCTGGTCAAATAGAGCTTTCATGGCAAAGCCCAGTTTTTCTAACAGTAAATTTTTACCAATCCGCTCGTTTGTTTCAATTATGTCTACATGCAGTTTTGTAACTTCTTCGGCCGTATAAGTAGCCAAATGCCGGATAACCAGCGATTGCCGGATAGTCTTAAACTGCAATTCCATACTAAAGTTTCCTGAATCGAAGGCCTTTTTTATGCCGGTTTCTACTAATTCCATAGCCTGTCCGTCTAACCCTTTATCAGTAAGGTTTTGAATATCCAGCAGGCTTTCGGTTAACTTATAGCTGCTGTTTTGTGCTGAATGGTAGCTGCGCAAGCACCGTATTAGCTGCTTATACAGGTATGTTTTTTGCGCGCTCAGGTTAAACTTTTTACCGGCTTTAGCGAAATGCTTTTTAACCGTTTCCTCATTATACTCATCAGCCTTATCAAGCAAGTCAAAAAGCTTTAGGTAGTCGTTGCCGGTCGTTTTTTCGCCATAGCGGGCGGCAAACTTTTTAAAATAGCCCTTTTCGTTTTTATCAAGGGCCTTTATCAACTGAAATAAATCATCTGCCATGGGTTCGAGTTATAAAGAAGTGTATGTTTAAGTAATTGGTTATTAGTGTTTTATTTTGATAAAATATCTGCACTAAAGCCTTCGACCTATTGATTAAAGGTAATAATTATTTTTTAACTTCTGTTTGCATATTACATATTTGGATACGAAAATTAAGGAATATGAAAAAGCCCTCAATCTACCTGCTCACGTTATGCTTTTTTCTTGCTTTTTTAACAACCCGGGCACAGAGCGATGTAATTGCCACCATACAGGTAATACCACCTTATTCGCCTTACCTGAGCACTTATGTAGACCAGCCCAATAAGTTGCTGCTAACTTTAACCAATATTTCGCGCGGCCCGCTGCGCGTAAAGCTATGGGTGCGAATGAGCAGCGATAACGGGGTATCGGTTACTACAGCCGCTAACTTTCAACCTTCCCGGGCTATTGATTTGGGAGTTGGCGAAGTAAAAAACTTCGATTTCAGTACGCCTGAAACAAGGGATTATTTCGATGCCAACCATGTAGACCTAACCGGTTTGACCAAAGCCCAGTTAATTCAAAACCAGGCATTGCCCGAAGGTAATTACTCAATATGTGTGCGTGTGTTGGATTACAACGCTCCTAATACGCTACGCAGTATGGATGCCTGTGCTAATATACCAGTTTCATATATCGATCCGCCAATGGCCATACAGCCAGCCTGTGGTAATACGGTTAACGCATCTACGCCGCAAAACATAATTTTTAACTGGACCCCACCGGCCACCGCTTCGGGCGTTATTAATTATGAATTTACTTTAAAAGAAGTGCCCAATACCCTTAACCCGAATGATGTAATTAAAAACAGTGCGTTTCCAGTGTTGTTTAATACTACGCTTACCGGTGCCAATGTATTGGTGTACACCAATGCTAACCCTGCCCTTGAAGAAGGAAGAAAATATGTTTGGCGGGTAAAGTCGGTAGACCCTTTAAATTCGGTGCAGTTTAAAAACAATGGGTTTAGCGAAGCCTGCTGGTTTAAATATGATGGCAACAACATTCCTGTTTTTAACCCGAATATAGCGCCTACGAGCGCGGTGGTTAACAATATTAATATGCCAAAAGATTTACCACCGGCACCAACTACGATGGTTCCTTTCGTTCCAATAGTTACCGAAAATCAGGGTACTATATTTATGCCGGCTTTTGTTATGGCCAGTAATGTAAAAGGTAAGCTAACCTATAAATACCAGGGCGGTGCTAAACAGTACCCTATGATAAAAGCTACTATTAGCCTGGTGGTTGATTATGTTTTCAATAATAATAAGAGTCCGCAGGAGAGTGTTCCGCTTGGAGGTATTTTTAATAATATACCGGCCGGACAAGAAATTGCTGTAACTACTACAGATATGGACGGTAACTTCAACTTTACATATACCGACCCTATGAAGTTTGGTGAGGTAGCCAGTGATTTTAGATGGAACGTTATGGAGGGTGATGTGCGCTACGGTAAAGTTTACCGTTGTGCATATTTGAAAATAACCTCGGCTCACCAGGAGTTTTATGTTCAGCCCAGCACTGTTATTTATCCGGTATACGGCGACTTGAAAGATATAGGCGATATAGTAACAAATGTACTAGCTGGTAAATTAACGGTAACCGTTAAACGCAGCGGCAGTGCCGGCGATTTTCTGCAAAACTCATCTATAAACCTGGCCGGTGCAAATGTATATCTGGCACGTAAGAAGTTTAAAACATTTAGTGACCTTATGACCTTTCCGCAAGAGGATGGAGCGCCGGATAACGAGAAGAAAGCGCCCGCTGCGTTAAGCGATTTGGAAATTGTAGGAAAGGCAGAAACAAATGATAAAGGCGAAGCTACTTTTACTAAGATGGTAGACCACGATAACCCAAACTATCGCTATTACATTTATGCCGATTTTAATGAGGATGGTGAGGGTTATGTAAACTATAAAATGTTTAGCGGTGCCAAGCAGGTAATGTATAATCCTGACAAGGAAGGGAGCTCCGGAATTAGTTTTAACATTCGCCCCGGTGTTGGGCTACAATACTACCAAACCATAACCATGTATGGCGTGCGGCCTAAAATACGGGGTGTTTTGCTGGATTCGTTTGGGTTGAAACCACTTAATGGAATTGTAAAACGCACTACATTATACTTTGGAACAAACAATGATGTAGTTGATTTACTGGGAGGCGAATACACAGACGAAGAGAAAGAGTTGGGGCAGAAAATGATGTACGACAATTGCCCGTGCGCGCTTACTGTCAATGAGTTTAAAGGCGTGGGGATAGATGGCAAGTTTGAGTTTGATATGCTAAACCTGATGTATAATCAGAACACCAAGAAAATAGTGGGGCCTCTGCATTTATTAACCGGTTATAGCCTTGGCTATAAGGAGAAGACCGTAGTTGCAGGCGACAATTTGGGTTATGGCATGCAGGCCTTTCGCGAAATAAAAATGTCGCGCGGTGCCCGTATTAGCGGTAAGGTAAAGGATGGAGATACGCAGAAAGGATTGACGGCGAGTTTTCATTTTGTAGGTGAGAATGGAAGCGGTGAAAGTTTAGGCTGGTTTGGCGGATTTTTTGGCAATTATCCGGCTAAAAAACTTAACGGCACCAAGCAGAAACTGGTATTTGAGGCCGAGGGCTACTTAAACGATACAGTAGAAGTGGTTATAGATAAAGAGCAGGTAGATATAGGCACTGTGTATTTATATACCATAGACAGAAGATTGGTTGTAATAGTGATGGATGAGAAAAAGAATACAATAATAACCGACGCGAAAGTTGAAATTGAAGAAGTTAAAACAATATGCACCTACAAGCCGCAAGGTGGTGGATCGGGCGGGCAAATCCAGGTGGGAAACATTTCTTATGAGTGCCCTATCTCTCAAACCGGAGGTATTGTATCTTTTAAATTTAAAAATGGTGGCGGGCAGGAAAACAATGGGCAGCTATACACGGTACATGTAATGGGCCCCGATGGTAAAGAATATCTGGATAAGCGCATTACTACTAAAATTCCTTACAGCAATTATCCTAAAGTACTTACAGTGAAATTAGAAATGGGTACTTGCCTTAGCGGCCATGTATATGCAGGCAATAATAATAGTTCGCCGGTGGCCGGGGCTAAAGTTAAAATGGATATAACCGAACCATTCTATCTTTTTGGCCTGGGGATTATAGATATGGTAACCGGCCAAAACCAAACTACTACAGATAATAATGGCGCTTTTACTTTACACAAGGTGCCTTTAAGAAGTTATCCGCAGATAGTTAGAGCAGTTAAAAGCAACTCGAACTTTGTAGGTGATAGTATATCGATAGTAACCAAGCCCGATGTGAATTACAATGTGGGGCAAACTGGAGGGTACAATGTAAATAATGCCGATGCGCTTAACGCTGGCCTAAAAGGAAAAAATAACGTGAGTCAAAAAGCGCCGGGCTCAAATCCCCCTGCCGCCAAAGACGATTGCATAAACCGCGATTTTCATTTAACGGTTTACAACGATATGGATATTACCTCGCTGATGGGCTTTCCGATAGAGGTAGAACAGTTAAAACCTAACGGGCCAACCAGTGCGCGTATATGGGGTAACTTTGTATCGCTGCCCGGCAATAACCAGTTTAAAGCACAACCGGGCACTACTCTTAGCTTTAACGATGTAGAGATAATTCCATCGGTCCTTAAAAACGAAAAAGGCATACCGGTAAGTGAGCCTAAAACACTGCCGCTTACCACTAATCAAAATTTGCTGGCGCTTAAGCTTTATAACACTATAGATGGTGTGGTTGAAGATAAAAAGCTTGGTATTTACCTGGATAAAGTAGCCACTGGTAAGCAATATGGAGTAGTTAAAGGAATGGTAAAGATTTTAAACACAGCTTTTAGCCAGAATATTATCACGTTTAAGGATACTATTTGTTTGGCCTTGCCATCGGGTACCGATAAGCTTAAAATACCAGTATTAAATGCCGATAAAACTGTGCTTGCACCGGCTAATGCGCCAACTGGATTTGCTATAAGTAACAGCTCGGGCGGCTTGCTTAAAATGGCCTTACCTGGTTTCCCTTCTAATGTTACAGCATCGGCCAGTTCTACATTTTTTAATGGGGAGTTGAATTTAAATGCGACTATTCATACCAATATCGCTGATGTTTCTCCTGCCGATTTAAATATCACCATTAACGATATTAAAGTTAAGAAAACGGGTAACCCGGTAATCGGCAGTACTAACCCTGTTACTTTAAACCTGGGTAGCTGGAAATTAACCAGCACCGATTGGTCGATTGATGCGAATGGATTTAAACTAAACAACTCAACCTTAGATGCGGGCGTTAGCGTTCCAATAAAAAATATAGGTATACAAAGTAATGCGCTACTTACCAATAATGCGCAAGTCGATTTTGGAGCTATGAAATTGGCCGGCGTGCACCCAGTAACCATGACGGGTGGTAACAAAACCTTTAGCCTTATTAATGTAAGCGGTAGTGTAAAAGCATGGCAAATTGCTGCTGCGGCCGATGCCACGGGCACAGCAGCAAAGCTGGCTGCATTGCCTAAACTTAGCACCCCGGTTGAGTTAAAAAGCATTCGACTGCTATCGGATGGCAGCAAATATTTAATAATGCGGGGTAAAACGGTAAAGGTTAGCGATTGCTTTGATTTTATGCCTACCGATAACGCACCGCTTACAGCGCAAACCGATCAGTTTATTATACCGGGCAACTTTACACTTAACTTACCGGGACCACAAACTTACCACGGCGAACTTTATTACGGTAAAAGCGGGAGTAGCTTAAACTTTAACTTTATAAATGCACAACCGGTAAACTTTAATCAGCCAACAGCCCTTCACCATACTTTCTTCCAGGGGCATGAATTGACCAACCGGTTGCTGAAAATTAAGGGCACTACCGAGGAGCCGGGATTGTTTCCTAAAACAAATACCACCCTTTACTATTCGCCGGATAGTGTAAGTGTATGGATTGATAATGGACAGAACATACCTATTAGCGGCGAAAGAAAGTTTGCTAAAGCTGAAGGCGGTATGCGCTTACAATCATCAAGCTGGAGTCCCTTTTGGTTTGATGGAGAAATGCGCGGTATGAAAGGCGTAGACGGCGTTTTAGTAAACGGTAAGCCACAGCGCATGAAGTTTGTGGTGAGTGGTGAAATTGCTGCCGATGGTTCTTCTATAAGCATGAAGAATGTAAATACTCCATTTGGTAATATGGAATGGCATTACGATATGCCAAATGCCCGCCTTACCGGCCATTGCGATATTGATATGAGCGTAGGGGGAATTGGCTTGAATGGTGGTATTAATACATTGGTAGATGGAGCAGGATGGCGCTTTGATATAGCCGGAACGGCCGCTATACCTGGTGTGGGCAACGCCAACCTGTATGGATTGTTTGGCAACTATCCTTCCGTGCCTGCCGACTTTAGCAGCAAAATGGGCGACTTTAAATGCTTACCGCCTTCGTTTAATGGTAAGGTGGATGGTTTCTTATTTGGAGCTGGTATTACAAAAGAAGTAGTGCCAGGTCAGCACTGGGATTTCGCTTTATGCTCGGTAGATTTTGGTGTAGATCTATCTTTAAATGGCCGTGTTCATTGTTCGTTCGATGGCCCCGGTACTACCTTTGGTATAGGTTTATTGGCTGTGGGTAAAGCTTATGCTAATGGTTCGCTCGATGTAACTTGTACCTCGGTTAAGGCCGATGCTAATGCGCAGGTTAGTATAAGCGGGGATTATAATACCGCAAACAGCAACTATAATATTAATGGTTGTGCCAGCGTACACTTTGGTTTAGAAGGAGAGCAATGTGTAGGCATGGCCGGTTTATGCTGCGGCGATTGTTGTGCATCGGTTGATGTAGGAAGTATTGACCTTGGTGCTAAGGTCTCTTACAATAACGTAAGCGGTGCCGACATAAGCCTGATGTTTCATAGCTGCAACGATGTGTGCGAATAAAATTAATAACCCAACGAATTGACGTATGACAAATAATACCACCAAAATAATAGCGCTGTTACTTACCGTAATAAGCGTTTACACCGCTACCGCACAGACCGAATGGACTTATCCTGCGCCTAAAGGCATCTTGGTTTTTATGGGTAAAAAAATACCTAACGGAAAAATTGTGCAGAGTATAGCTATACAACGCAAGGAGGATGCCGGTAATTTTTCGGCGCTTACTGAAGTAAAATGTGTAGCCAGCGAAACTGAGTTTATTACTAAGAGCAACGATTGGAAAAAATATTTCCCCGACCTCGCTTATCCTACCGATTCTGTTTTGAAAGTAATTTGGGCAAGGGCTACGCGCTTCAGTTTATTAGATAGCTGCGGCGGCTGGGCTTACCATCCGGCGGTGCGTATAGCGCTGGGCTTGGTATATTATGATTTAACCGCTAAAGAAAATGCCCGGTATCAATACAAAATTTCTTTCAGAGGCGGAGTGGCAGAGGAGGTAACAAGCGGTGTAACTACCTTTCCTTTGCACCCTAAGTTTGATGAGATAACACTTGAAAGCTATACCTATAGTAAAGAAGGGCTTTACCTGCGTTTTAAATCCGTTGGTAAAAATAAACCTGCCGAGTATAAAATTTTCCGTTACGACGATACTAAAAAGGCTACTGAAGTAAAGGCTATTCATGGAGATTACTCAGTGCGCGATACCAATTATTTTGTAATACAAGATAAAAGCGTAGCCGCGGGCAAAACCTACCAATACACCCTGGTGGGTACCGATAAATTTGGCAATACAGCCTATGGTAGCACGCCTGCCATAGTAAGCACAACCAACTTCAATGCTTTTTACTTTAAAAAGACCGGTGCCGATAAGTTGAAAGACCGCTTAGGTATTAAACTTAACTGGAAGCTAAGCGATATAAGCAATGTGGCCAGTGTGCATGTATTTAAAAGCAGCGATGCAGTAAAAGGGTTTAAAGAAATTGGTGTAACGCGGGCGCAGGATACAACTTTTGTAGATGAGCAGATTACACCCGATAAGGCGTATTTTTATTACCTGGAAGTAAAAGATAAAACACAAACCCAAAGCAAACGCAGCAGCACCTTTTTCGATTTTGGTTTAGATGTGCAGGCTCCTCTTACACCAGAAATTTATAGTGCTTCGTCCATAAAAGGCGGGGTTAAATTATCGGCCTTTGTACCTGATGCTTTTGTTGCAGGTTATAAAGTGTTCCGTGCTGCTTACAACGATTCCATTTATAAATGTATTGCCCCTTTTGTATCCAAACACCCCGATAGCAGTTCGGTAGTATATCTCGATACTTCGAAAGAGTTGAGTGGCAAAACAGTTTATAACTATTACATAGTTAGCCAAAATACATCTAACCTTAGCAGCCAGGCATCTAACATACAGCAGGCGCACCCTAACGTGCCGGTAATGTTAGCTGCACCTGCTAGTTTGAACGCCTATTTTCAGGATGGTTACATACACCTTAACTGGGAAAATATGCAGCTAACTGATGAGACTATTGAAGGCTATGTGCTATACAAGAAAGAGAGTTCGCAAAAGGAGTTTGAAAAAGTATTTGGTAAGGATAGTGTGCACCCCGGCAGTTTTTACAGCGATTTAAAATTTGAAGAGGGTAAAACCTATGAGTATGAAGTACAGGTGGTAGATATGTTTGGTAACCGAAGCAGCAACAGGGCCACCGCTAAAGTTACCACGCCTGAAGATAAGCCGGTGCCTCCCGCTGGCCCAAGGGCTATGGCATTGCCCGATGGTATAAGGCTGGAGTGGGATGGTACCAACCCCGAAGATATTACAGGCTATAAGCTTTACCGCTATCAGCGCGGCGGTAGTGCATTGTTGCTAACCTCTCCTGCAAAAACCGAAACTGGTTTTACCGATACCAGCGCTAAAAATGGCGAACTATACTTCTATTATCTTACATCGGTTGATAACAAAAAGCGCGAAAGCGAACCAAGTGCTGAGGTGGGCATACGTAAATAAGGCCTATGCAGATAAAGCACTTTTGCAATAGTTTATTGGCAAAACCTTTACTTATAAAGGTTTTTATGGGGCTTGCGGTTTTGTTGTTTATACCCGGCTTAGCTGAGTTAAAAGCCCAGGATGTTGGAAACATAACCAAAGAGAACCCTTTTGAGATACATGGCAGCGTAAGCGTAGGTGCCGGTTATTATTTAAGCAAGGGTTTTAATACTACCCGAAAGCCGTATACCTATTCCATTAATGCAGCGCCCGAAATTTCGGTTTATGGGGTTAAAATTCCTTTCAACTTCACATTTACCGAGGGCAGCAAAAGTGTAAGCAACCCCTTTGCGCAGTTTGGCATAAACCCATACTGGAAATGGATTAAAGGCTATTTTGTTTATACCAACATGAAGTGGAGCCCTACCACGCTAAATGGCAAAACCTTTTTGGGCGCGGGTATCGAAATTAATCCATCACTGTTTCGCATGGGGGCTTTTTATGGCATACTAAACCCCGTGCTAAAAGAAAACCTGCTGGGCCCTAATACGCAACAACCGCAGTATAAGCGCAAAGGCTGGGGGCTTAAAGTGGGCGTGGGTAACCAGAATAATTACTTCGATTTTATATGGGTGCATGGTAAGGATGTTGCAAACTCTATAGCCAAGCCTACCGATATTTTAAACCAGTTGAATGTAACGCCTGCCGAAAATGCCATTTTTGGTATTGCCAGCCACCAGATGTTTGCAAAAAATGCGGTTACCTGGGATTTGGATGCGGCGGCCAGTGCTTATACGCGCGATTTAAATTCGCAGTTGGTAGATATTGGTACCGGTATAGGAACAAAGTTTTTAAAAGTAGCTATCCCCCCGCGCCTTTCAACTAGTTATGCCTGGACGGCCCACACATTTGTTGGTTACAAAACAGATTCGTTCTCGCTGGGGTTTGATTACAACCGCATACAACCCGAGTATCAAAGTATGGGCGTAGATTATATTTTGAACGACCAGGAAAAAATTACCCTTACCCAAACTTTTGTTGCCGCTAAGAAAAAACTGAACGTTGCGTTTATGGAGTTTTTTCAGCGTGATGATTTGAATAAACGCAAGAGCGTTAAAACAAACAGGCTGGGAGTTAATGCCTCCTTCTCTTATAACCATAACCAAAACTTTGGCTTTAATATCAATTACAACAACTTTACTATTTTGCAGCAAGATGGTTTAAAGGAGCTTAACGACACTACCAAAATTTTTCAGCTACAAAATACCTTTGCTTTTATACCCCGCTATACTTTTATAAATACCAAGCTGGTGCAAAATATATTACTGGCTGTTACCTATACCCGCTTAGATGATCTGAATGATTTTACGGCTAAATACTCGCGTAACTCCACCGTTAATACAAATATCAGCTACTCGGCAATGGTTTTAAAGGCGCAACTTTCTATAACGCCATCGCTAAATATTATGTATTCGAAAACCACGCTGTTTGACTTATTGAACGTAGGACCTACTTTGGCTTTAAGCAAAACATGGTGGAAGGGTAAAATTTCTACTACCGCAACCACTACTTTTACCATGAGCAGGAATAACAAACTATGGAACTCTAAAACAGTTAATAACAGCATTTCGCTGGGTTACCGCATTACCAAAAACCATTCGATAAAATATAACAACGGTGTTACTCATTCATGGCTTAGCTATGGCACTACCAGTGAATATAAAGGCGAGCTGATATATACCTACGTATTTGATTATGTAGTTAAAAACAAGAAGGAACAGCAGAAGAATTTTTAACCGGTTAATCCGCTGTTTAAAATCTTTAATGCATTTGCATATTTTCTTCTAATTTCCGTTTATGAAAATCTCGATAGTAGTGGCCGTGGCCGATAATAATGCTATAGGCAAAGAAGGTAAGCTTTTGTGGCGCCTGCCTAAAGATTTACAGTATTTTAAAGAGGTTACCTGGGGGCACCATGTGCTAATGGGCCGCAAAACCTGGGATAGTATTCCGCCCAAGTTTAGTCCGTTGCCGGGCAGGGTTAATATAATTATTACCCGCCAGCCGGGTTTTGTATGCGAGGGCTGCAAGGTAGTTAATAGCCTGGATGAAGGTATTGAGTTTGCAAAGCAAGCGGGCGAAAGTGAATTGATGATAATTGGCGGCGGCGAAATTTATAAGCAAGCCTTAGAGAAAGCAGATAAGGTATACCTTACAAGGGTAAAAAATACGTTTGCCGATGCCGATACCTTTTTTCCGGAGTTGCCAGAGAGTGAATGGCTTACGCTAAATAACGAATGGAATATGGCCGATGAAAAAAATGAATTCGATTTTGAGTTTGTAGTGCTGGAAAAGAAGCAGGCTTAAAGCGGACAGTTATAACACTTCAGATTTTAATACCAGACCTTTATTCTCAATAAAGACTAAATAGTAATTTACATTACTACTATTTTGCGCATACTCCTTTTTCTGCCTTCAATAATCTGCAATACATAAATTCCTTTGGTCAGGGGCGTATCAAGCGTAAGTTTTTTCTCCCGCGTTTGTAGTTGGCTAATTTGCCTGCCGGCCACATCAAACAGAGTAACCAATCTTTCTGAATCGTCATTTTGAAAAGAGATAATAACCGTAGCGTTAGCAGTTGCCGGATTTGGGTACACATTAATGTCACCCCCATCTTCAATATGCTCATTTATGCTTGTAGGCATATAGCGGCTGGTATCGGTAACGTTTATCAGTTCGCCCAACAATTGCACCATAAAAACTTTACCCGCCGAGGTTTCGGTAAATAGCTGATAATTAAAATTACCGTCCATATCCAGACCCAGCCCTTCGGTATGCCGGTGCCAGTTATAAGTACCGTTTTTACAAAAATAGGTGCCCCCTGTATTAATGGTCCCCTTGCGCGAACTGTAACGGTCGCCGTTATGGGCAAAATGTATTGTATTTAATTGCGCATCGTTCCACCAACTTGGGCCGGTTCGCAACTGCAGGTTTTCCCATTTACTATTGCCTGTAACATCGGCTATGCTTTTGTAAAGGTTAAGGTTAACCAGGGTGTTTACAGCTATCCCTTCAAAACTGATGAATAGCGAATCATCGGGCGAAACACTAAGGCCGGTAGTTTTTACCAGTTGCAGGTTATCGGCAACTGCATTTTTGCCATCAAAAGTTATATCTACATGGTTCCATAGCAGCCCTTCGTTATCGCTGTAAAACAAGCCCGCATTACCTGTAGCCAGTTCATCGCCCACGGCAACGTACAGCCTGCCGTTTTTATCGGCTGTTATTTCATCGCAGCATAGGTAGGCGCCCAGGCCGGTGTTGCGCTGTGCCCAACTGTTACCGCCATTATCAGAAAAGTATACGCCAGCACCGGTAAACCCGTTATTATCGCTAAGCCCGGTAATGGCAAATAAGTGACCGTTGGCTTTTTCCATAATCTTAATTACCGGAAAGTTTAAGTTTAAAGTTGTAGAATCCCATGTGTTGCCAAGGTTTAAGCTACGATAAATTTTACCTGCGCTACCTGCATATAAGGTACTGGCACTACTAACAAATAGGGTAAAAACATTATCCCGGGTAAGCACTGTATCAAACTTATAGCCCTGGTTAAAACTGCGAATAATACCGGCTGCTGTGCCAACAAATAAAGTACTATCGCCCGAGCGGGCAAGGCTGGTTTTAGTGCCACCGGGAAACTCGTAAGTAGTTAACCAAAATTGCTGGCCAATAGCATTTAGGCTTAAAAGCGAGCTGAGAATAAAGGCACAAATTATGCGGCGCATACGACAAACGGATGTTATTTGCCGCAAAGATTAATATTTTTTAAAATATGGAGTATCTCCTCGTTAACCTGCTAACCCAATATAGCTACCATACCGCCAAGTAAGAGTGTTCCGCCCAGACCGGTGGTGCCGTATAATGCCATACTAAAATTAACCTCGTGCTGTATTAGGAACATGGTTATTAAAAAACCAAACAGGCACAAAAAGGCCCCTATAACTACCATAGCTACACCTACCTTGCGGCGTTGGCTATTACCCATGTTACCAAGCAAGTTATGAGCTTCGGCAATCTCGTCGGCCGTAAAACTGCCAGTGGTTATTAATTCTTCTATTTGTTGTTTGCTACGGCCTTCAGTTGTTTGCAAGCGAATAAACTCTTCAACCTTGGATGGATATGCTGAAATGCTCATGGGTGTGGGTTTAGTGTTCTTTAAAAGAAAGCCAATTAATTCAGTTTACCAACCCCATGTTTTGCTTGCCAACAGCATTTGTTAAGCAGCATTTGCCTTCCTATTTATTCGGGCTCGTTAAGTTTAAGCTTATCAATATCATCTTTAAACTTTTTTGCGCGTGCTAGTAGTAACAGCATTTCCTGCTCGGCATCTTTGTCGCCAAAGGCGGCTTTGTCTTCTTCGGTCATGTTTTCAAAGGCTGCCTGCAGGTTGCTAAACATACGCTCTGCCGAGGCCTTTAGTTGCTGTTCCATTAACTCGGGTGTAATTTTTTGGCGCTCCACCTCAATAAGCCCTTCGCCATTTTCGCAAAAATTGCAGGTGGGTGTTTGTGCATCGGCAAAACTGCTCTGCTCGCCGCATTGGGGGCATTGGTAGGTTATTAAAAAATCGGGCTTTTTCTTGTCCATAACACAGCGTTTTTGCTAAATAAAAATTTTTGATGCAGAAAGGTGCTTGTTTTTATTTTCACCTCTAAGAAACGGTTTTGGTTTGTATGATAAGAGTTTTTATAGATTATTTTTGAGCGAACCAAGAAAGATTTTTGAAGCCATAATTGAATATTTCTGGCAAGAAAATCTGACGCAGGTGCAGCCAAAAAGAATCATAAAAAAATAGTCAGATAAATCAAAGCAGTTTCTAAAATATACAATTACCATGTCGCAAATAGCAACCATCGAAAAAAGAAATAACGGCGTAGCCATTGTGTGGTTAGACCAGCCCAACGAAAAGATAAACAAGGTATCGCTCGATTTTGTAGAGGGTATCGACCAGCTTTTTCAGGGGCTTGAAGCAGATAAGGAAGTAAAGGCGGTGGTTATTGCCAGCAAAAAGAAAGACTGGATAGCCGGGGCCGATATTGATATGTTTGGCAAGGTAAAGCAGAAAGGTGATTTTATTCAATTTACCCGCAATGGGCATCAATCGCTTAACCGTTTAGAGAAAAGCAACAAGCCAGTAGTAGCTGCTATATCGGGCGCCTGCCTGGGTGCAGGCACTGAAATTGCCCTGGCCTGCCATGGCCGTATTGTTAGCGACGATAAAAGCACGCATTTTGCTTTGCCCGAAGTAATGCTGGGTCTGCTGCCCGGCGGTGGTGGCACGCAGCGTTTGCCGCGCTTAATAGGCATACAAAAAGCATTGGATATGATGCTAACCGGTAAAAAGATATATGCCGGCAAAGCGAAAAAAATAGGCCTGGCCGATAAAATAACTACTAAAGAAAGCTTGTTGAATGGTGCTATTGAACTGGCCCTGCAACTGGCAAAGCAGCCATTAAAGCGCGAAGATAAACGCGAGTTTTTAGAGAAGCTGTTAGAGAGCAATCCGTTTACCCGCCGCCTTATTTACAAAAAGGCCAAAGAGATGGTGATAAAGCAAACGCTCGGCAACTACCCCGCACCATTTAAAATTTTAGAGTGCGTAGAAATTGGTATGGAGCAGGGTATGGAAAAAGGATTGGATGCCGAGGCCGTTAAGTTTGAAGAACTGATACTGACTGATGTAAGCCGACAGCTTATCCGCGTGTTTTTTAATATGACGGATAAAAAGAAGAACCCATACGAAGGCAAGGCTGAGATTAAGCCACTGGATAACATAGCGATGGTAGGTGCAGGCTTTATGGGTGCAGGTATCGCGCAGGTAAGTGCTATAGATGGTATTAACGTGCTACTAAAGGATATTAAAGAAGAAACTATTGCCACGGCCAAGCAAACCATTTGGAAAGATTTGGAGAAGAAGGTTAAGCGCAAAACTATGAGCAAGCCCGAAGCCGATGAAATAATGAACCGGGTGCAAAGCAAACTTGATTTTAGTGGCTTTGATAAGGTAAGCGTGGTGGTAGAGGCCGTGTTTGAAGAAATTAAATTGAAGCAGCGCATAGTAGCGGATGTAGAGGCTGTTACTAAGCCCGATACTATTTTTGCAAGCAATACGTCGGCATTACCTATATCGCACGTTGCAGAGAAGGCTGCACGGCCCGAAAATGTAATTGGTATGCACTACTTCAGCCCGGTGCCTAAAATGCCTTTGCTGGAAATTATTAAAACACCCAAAACTGCTGATTGGGTTACGGCTACTTGTTTTGAATTGGGCATACGCCAGGGCAAAACCTGCATAGTGGTAAACGATGGCCCCGGTTTTTATACCACGCGCATATTAGCCCCTTACATGAACGAATGCTTTTTATTGATTGAAGAAGGCTGCGAAGCCGGTTTGATTGATAAGGCGATGAAACAATGGGGCTTTCCTGTTGGGCCGGTTACTTTGCAGGATGAAGTGGGTATTGATGTGGGCGCACATATTATGACGGGTGAGTTTGCCGAGATGGCTAAGCTGCGCGAAGGCGCCCGCAGCAACGATGCTATTATTAAAATGTTTAAAGATGGCTACCACGGTAAAAAGAACCAACGCGGCTTTTACAAGTACGACGAGAAAGGAAAGAAGCGCGGTATTAACGAAGATGTTTACCAATATTTTGGCAACCCTACCCGTAAGGAGTTTACTATAGAAACTATACAAAACCGCATGGGTATGATGATGCTTAACGAAGCCCTGCTTTGTTTGCAGGAGGGTATCTTGGAGAGTGCAACCGATGGCGATGTAGGCGCTATCTTCGGCCTGGGCTTTCCGCCGTTTACCGGTGGCCCTTTCCGCCATATAGACCACCAGGGCGCCGATAAAATACTGGCCTTAATGGAAGACCTGGCTGCTAAATACGGTGCCCGCTTTAAGCCTGCGCAAATATTGAGGGATTATGCGAAGGAGGGGAAGAAGTTTTATGAGGAGAATTGATATTATACATTACTTTTATCTGGATTGACCCTTTTAAATATATTATTGTTACTGAGGAGATTAGGTAAAACAGAAGTGCAGAGTCAGCACTATAACCACGGACGACAATAAAATGAAAGCCATTACTTTAATTACATTTTTTTTAGTCTTCATTGCGAGTATAGGAAACGCTCAAGAAAAAAAGTTTGTTTATAGTAACACTATACAAACAGAAGATCTGCATAACAATCAATGTGGAAGCGGCTATTCCGATCCTAATTATAAGTGTTTTGATGGTTGGCGTTTTAAAATTTATGTAATTACTGTTACTTGTCCCAAAGGGTGGCATTTTACAGATGTATGGAATTATAATGCTGTTGAAGATAACCAAGGTTCATTGGGTTGGAATTTAAATTACTATCCTAAAAACACAAAAATTCTTCAATATGACCCACAGCGCCTGTTAAAGGTCGAAGCTTGCTTTGGATCTAGGGCCATAAGATTTAATTTAAAGTGTGAAATTGAAAAAGATTAGTTTGAACAAACTGACAGTGGTGTAAATTGTATTTAAGGATAGATGTTATGTAATTCAATAACTTAATTTTTTTTATGAATAGGTCTTCATACGCACTGTTTGAGAACGATGTGAAATCCAAGGTGGCGGACGTAATTATTAAGTTTAATTTTTTAGAACTGGCACTAAAGGAACTCTTAGTAACATATATAGATAGTAAGCACACCAATTTTTTAAGAGATATTGTATTTCACAACTCTGTAGTCTCATTTAATTCGAAGCTAACAATTTTGCAAATACTCACCCAAAAGGAGGGGATTCCCTTTCAATCTACAAAAGAGATTCTGCATAGTTTGATTAAGATTAGAAACGCTATTGCGCATTCAGACAATCTTTTAAATGTTGACGGAGATTTAATTGGGTATGAAGAATTAGATGTAGATTCGGGTGGGCAAATTCCAATCTACGAACCGTATCAAAACGGACCGAAGGTTACTATCCTTCACAGTGGTAAAGTAGACGAAAAAGGACTCGATAAGCTTTGCGAAGAATTTAATGAGAAAATTACTATAGTTGAAGTTGCATTGGATGCAATTAGCAGAAGCCTAGCATCTGCTAACAATAAAACTAAATTCAGATAAAATAGTTAGCACAGATGTGCATGCGTATTGGCGCTAAGTAGTTACTAATTTTATCTCAAAGCAGATGGATAAACCACGCAGACATAGTAAAATAAATAAGGCAGGTAAGTTGGCGGAAGAACTAACCAACTCTAATCTTCACGTAGAAAACAAAGCAGGAGAGAAGGATGCTGAGTTTTTAAAACCCGGCACTAAGATTAAACTGGCCTGGCGGGTTACTTATAAAAAGAAGTAAGCTAAAACTCAATTTTATACCGCTCTGTTTTGAGCGGCTTAAGTATACCATTCGCATCGCGGTTGGCGAAGTCGGCACTTATAATAACTCTGTTTTTATCGGGTTCATTAGTCATAAAGAGGTTGATGTTATCCGCCTTATCCAATAGCAGTGTTAGCTGTTCTACTATCTTCTTTTCTCGGAAATTAAAGAGTGATACGTTATTTTGCTGTGCATCGGTTAGCACCACTACACAACCCGCTATGGGGCAAGGCCTCCAGGCTTTTATATTGGCAAAGTTCTCTTGCAAAAGGCTGTAAAGCACATACCTTTCGTTTGTTTCAAAGTCAATAACCCGAATGTCTTTACCATCCCAATAATAAACCCCATCGAATGATTGAAAGTGGCCGTAGTTATCGTGGCTGCCTATGTCGGTTAAGTATTTTTCTTCTCCCGTTTTTAAATCTACCAGCACTATTTGCAGCGATGATGAATCGCCGGTGTCGTGTACCTCGCAGAGGATTAGCTTGTCAAACTTATCGCTGATAAAATCTGATTGGAACAAGCTGTCCAGGAATAAACGTTTACCTCCGCTCCAAATAACTGCGCCTTGCTTGTTTTTTGCCTCCACATAATAGAAACTAGGTGCGTAAAATACACTGCTGCCATACTTAACTTCTATATCATATTTTATAGTGCTAAACAAATAGTCGGTGTTAGATCCGGGTAGGGGAGTAAATTTTGGCGCAAAGGTATCCTGGGTGGTTAAGGGGGTAATTTGCATATAAGCCAAGGTAAAGTATTTTAGTATAAATTAAATGTATGCATAAACTCTCTGTGCTTGTATTTGCCGCTTTAATATTTACAGCCTGCAACAACCAGCCCAAGGTTAGTACGGAGCAAACCAAACCTGCCCGCATCGTCATTCACTTTGAATTAGACAGCGCCGGTAACCTTACCGAAGCGGCCGTAAAAAAACAACTGGAAGAACTGGCCGTTAAAATAAGTAGCAATGCCGATAGGGTGATGATGTTTAGCTATACCGAAAAGCAGGATAGCCTGGGCAAGGATAAAGAATTGGCTGCGGTGAGGGCGGCGGCTGCTAAGGCGGTGATGTTTGCTGCCGCTAAAGAGCGTATATATTATGGGGTAGGCATAGACGCCCGTGGTTTTGAAAACCCGGTTGTAAAAGACCCTTATTCTATGAAGAACAGAAGAATAGAGATAGAATACCTGCCTTAACCGGCTGCTATTGTATCTTTTTCATATACACGGTGGCTATGGAAATATGAAACTCCATGTCGTTAATTGCTCCGTTTACAAAGCGGTAAATACTTCTGTTTCCATCCGAGCTTTTAATTTCAATGGTGTTGCCATCGGGGTGCTTTACATTTGCAAAGTCGCTTTCGGCTTCGTAAAAAATGCGGTTTATGTTTTTGGGGTTGCTATAATACAGCGATAGGATTGAGTAGGTTGGGGCCTCTGCAAAGCTTCGTTTGCCGCGGTAGGAATCTACCTGGTATTTTTTACCGTCGTAAACTACGATGGTCCATTTTTTTGTTTTGCCGCTTTCTATTTGCCGGTATGTGCTGGATATAAGTTTGCCATTGCGATAGCGAACTTCGTATTTGGTTTCATCGTTGCGCTCCATCCAAAGTATTTTAAGATAGCCTTTGGCATGCAGGGTATACAGGTCCGTGCTGTCGTTTTCGCGGATTTTATTTACCGTCATTTTGCCAAAGGTTATTCCAAAGGCCGACATATCGAACACCATTTGCTGGGCGCAAGCCGGTATACAATACAATAACAGGATAAGAAGTATTAAGTTTTTCATTTATAACTACGGCAAATGTGCTAAAAGTAAACGGCCCTTTGGCCCGGCTGGTAGTTGCCGTGGTGTTATTTGGCATTATTAGCAGGGTATATGCCTTGTGCGGTTGCTTTTGGTGCCTGCTTTTATATTTTAGCGCAAAATTTATACATGAAAAACTTAGTACTGGTATTTGCCCTGGCATGTTTGCTGGCCGCTTGTAACTCAAAAACCATTAGCAAAAAAGATTTAACCGGAAGCTACAGCGCAGCAATTGGCTACGATACCCTGGCCGCACAACAACAGTCGCCCGAGCAATTGCAGGCTTTTAATGAGTTTATGGCCTCGCTTAAAATTACCTATAAGTTTAATGAAGATGGCACCGGCAGCAGCCAAACCCAGATAGGCGAAAGAAGCGATAGTAAAAACCTTACCTGGAGTTTACCGGCAGCCGATACTATTAAGTTTAATATTGAAGGCCGCGAACAGGTTTTCCGTATTAGCAAAAACGAAAAAGGCTTTACGCTGGATGGGCCGGAAAAGGTAAAACTGGTGCTTACCAAACAATAATATCCTATTACCTTATTTATTACATTAAGTTGAACACGTAAACCTTACGGGTGCAAAACTTATTGCCTTATACCTTGCTTAAACGGGGCTTTAAGTGCGATTTTTGCACCACTGTGCTGTGGCACGCTTTTTTAACAAACCTCCCAAAATAACAAACCATGAAATTTTCAACCAAATTCTTAGCAATACTTGTCCTGCCTGCGGTGCTGGGCTCGTGCGTAACACAAAAAAAATACCTGGCGCTTAAAAGCGACCTGGATAAAGCTACTTCTGAACTGCATAGCTGCAATGAGCAAAAAGCACTTTGCCAAACCGACTTAAGTGTATGCCGTGCATCGCTTACCGGCAAAAACGAATCGTTTGCTATGCTTACCGAGCAGTTAAATGATTGCAAAGGCACACGCGATAAGCAGTTGACGCAAGTTGGCGATTTAACGGTGCTTAGCAAAAGCGCTAACGATAACATTAATACTACGCTTGCGCAGTTAGAAAACAAGGATAAATACATACAAATGTTGCTGGCCGCTAAAAACAAAGCCGACTCGATTAACCTTGCCCTGGCAGTTAACTTAAAAGGCGTGCTTAAAGAAGGGTTAGAAGACCAGGATGTAGAGATTAAGGTAGATAAAACAGTTGTGTTTATTAATCTATCCGATAAAATGCTTTATAACTCTGGCAGCTACACACTTACCGCCAAGGCTAAAACAGTATTAGGCAAAATAGCTGCTATTGTATCCAGCAGACCGGAAGTTGATGTAATGGTAGAAGGTTACACCGATAATAAAGCCATTAGCAATAACTGTATAGCCGATAACTGGGATTTGAGCGTTAAACGTGCTACCAGTGTAGTGCGTGTATTACAAAATGATTATAAAGTAGACCCTAATAAATTAGTTGCTGCCGGCCGTGGAGAATACAACACTTTAGCGGATAACAGCACTGATGAGGGCCGCGCTACCAACCGCCGTACGCGCATTATTATTATGCCTAAGCTAAACCAGTTTTACGATTTGCTTGACCCAAGCAAAGCTAACCCCGGTATAAACAAATAATACAAAACGAGTTAAATAGTAAAGGGGCGTCCGCTTAACAGCGAGACGCCTTTTATGTTTTATACAACATTAAATTGCCGGGTGGCACAAGTGTTGCAATGGGCGGCTGTGTATAATACCCCACGTTTTTTATTTACGGGCTTGCCTTTGGCGGCCCTGCGCTCTACTTTTTTTAGAGGCTTTCTAATTTTTACTGTTTTGCTATCAAGCGCTTTAACTGCAATAGCACAGCAACAAATAAGCGATAGCAGTTTTGCTATAATACAGCGCATTTACCGGCAGCGCCAGCTAAACATACAATATAGCGAATGCTATAAATCGTTTGCTGATGTTACCTGGATGACCCTGCCTTACACCGAGGTAGGCGGTCCGCGCTATTATTTAATGACGGGTATGTTGCAGCCGTATTTTATGGTGTTGGCTGCTAAATGGAGCCCTGTAGCTATTGCTATTGAGCCGCGGGTAGGGGTTCGGATTATGACGGGAACTTCTTCGCCGGTGCGTACGCCCAGTTTTAACCCGGGTATGACGATGTACTACAGGCTATGGAACGATACTACGCACTTGTTTTATTTATCGGCATCGTTGTTTCACCATAGCAACGGGCAGGACGGGCCTACACTTGACCCAAAAGACTCTACCGAGCCGCGAAAGATGAATACTTATAACGGCAGCTTTGCTACTAACTACTGGGCCGCCGGTTTAAACTACAGTCAAACCATTACCCGCCCAAAGCTTAGCTATAATATGAACGGCAGGGTAGAAGTGGAGCACCACATTTTTGGTATAGACGAAGGGCTTAAAGGCCGCTTTGGCAACGTAAGGCTTAACTTAAAGTTTACGGCCATTGCGCTGGGTAAAAACACCGAAAAGATAAAAATAGGCCGAAGGCAGCGCGCTGTTTTGCGCGAAGATGAACTGGTAGAAAAATTCAGGCTTACGTTTGCTGCTACTTTTATTTTAGACAAGTTTACAGGCCCCGAATCGAATATGTTATACCGGCGTATGAATGTAGAGGTTAAGGCTATGTATCGCATACCCGGCAGCCCTAACGTATCGCTATTGCTGGCCGGCGGCTACTATGGACAAGACCCCTATAATATCTATCTGCAAGACCATTACGGCTATTTTCGGGTAGGTTTAGCCACTGGTTTTTTCATTTATCGTCTGTTTCCAGAAAAGATTAAAGTGCCCAAAAACAAAAAAGAACTGCGGTTAGATGGCGATTTTAAAGGCGTTGAGAAAAAATAGTAGGTAGCTAAGCTTTTGCCGTTAATCTTATTTAAGCATAAAATGAATGAGTGGAAATATTATATAATATTTATTTTGGCCCCGGTGCGTAATTTGAGCTTCTTCTTCTTGTTGTTGGTATGCTATTCGGTTTCGGCGCAAACTATATCGTTCGATATTAAGGTATTTGGCTCTGTTATAGGCCGTATGGATGTAACGCGGGCACGTCAGGCCGATGGATCCGATTTATATGTTATAGAATCAAACAGCAAGGCTAAAGTGCTTTGGATTAATAAAACTTACTGGAGTAAATTTGAAGCGCGCTATGTGGATGGTAAACTGGTTTCCTCTTCTCACCACGAAACCGAAAATGGCAAAACCAAGCGCTGGGCAAAAATCAGCTTCGATGGCAAAAAGTATAATGTGCAATCGGATAAAGGGCAGCGCAGCTTTACAGAAGTACCGGTATACTCCGATGTTAGCCTTTACTTTGACGACTACCGCAAAATTAAACGCCTGTTTTACCTGGCCGATGCCGACTTTGATGAGGTAACCCATGTAGATGCCAATACGCTGGAGTTTAAAAGCACCGATGGGCACCGCAACATTTACTTTTTCGAAAACGGAAAGATTAAGCAAATGGAGTTTCACCTTACACTGGCTACAGTGTATATGACGAGAGTGAATTAGTAGTTGGCAGGCTAGGTTAATTTTTCGTGCAGCAAGGAACGGTGTATATTTTCACTACCCTAAAATTACGTTGTTTTTTAAAAACTCATAATCCTTCCGTATGTTATTGGCCAAATGTGCCGGTGCTGTAAAAGTTATATCTACTCCGTAAGCGAAATTATTGGGAGTGAAATTCAAAACGTTAATCATTCGTTTTTCCTGTAACTCATTTAAAAAGAAGGCTTCTTCTTCTGTTACGTAAAATCCGTTAAGCTGATAAGTTTTCGGTCCGTTAGATTCATATCCCGGAAGTTGTTCAAATTGGCTAACTTTTTTTACCTGCATATTAAATCTGATAAACACATCAAGTGTTTTCTTTTTAAAGTCGCTCTCGTAGCCCTCAACTATCAGGTGAGCCTGTTCCGAATAATTATCATCGCCTTTACTGCCTTTTGCAAAAGCGCACAGCAAATTTTTTTTACCATACAATTCTTCAAATCTGGCGCTATTTACATAATGCCAGCCGGTGGGTTTTTTAATAATTATACCTACCCTTTGGTTTACGTAGTAATCGTCGTTATAGAAAACTGGGTTCAAATCGCTTACCATTGTGGCAAGGCCCAGTACTGCTAATTTCTTTAGAAAAGATTTTCGGTCAATATCTTCTTCCATTTATGTTAAATGTAATAAAATTAATATGTTTTAAAATTAGCGATATCTTTTTTTTATGAAAAAGCCCCGCTTGTAGGGCGGGGCTTTTATTGTTACGTTATAATTTTCGAATCAAAAATACTGTATAACCGCATCGCCACTGGCGGTGCCCTGCTGGTAATTCCACTCTAATTTGTAACCATAGGCACCACAGCCCGAGGTAACCACATTACCATTGTTATCTACCCCGGCAGTGGCGGTAACCGTAAAGTTATCGGTACGGCTGGTGTATTTGCCTTGCGTTGGTCTCCACCATCCACAGGTAGTGCCGCTCTTCCATGGGGTAATCATTTCGGTAGTAAATGCAGTACCAAAGCGGGTAGTGCCCCAGCTATCAATTGTTTTGCCGCCAATAGTGGTGTCGCCGTTCACTGTTACTGCAAAGTTGCTAAAGCCGGTTACCGACCAATTGGTTAACCGTGCACAGTTCCACGATTCAGTCTGGCCGTTTTCAAAAGTAACAGTCACATCATAACTTCTTTCGCGCACCTGTGTTTGTGCCGAACCGTTTGATATATAGCCTGCCCAATCTACCGCTACCAGGTTGGTTAGGTATTTAGTTCCGTTAAAGGTTACGTAGTGGTTATTAAGGTTTATAAAAGTTACTTTATAGTTGGTGTGGGTAACGCGCAATTTCGAATTTACTTCACCCCAACGGCTGCCTGCAATCAACTCAATTTTTATTTGTCCGCTTCTTTTGCGCGCCGGGTTGCCACAAGCGGTTGTGCCGTCAAAGTTAATGTATAAAGTAGGTGTAGCATCATATTGGTGGCTGTCGTCAACCGTTGCCCCGCAAATAGTATAAGCCTGGGCGCCTTCTGTTTTTCCAAACCCCGGAGCATCTTTCAATACATTATTAATATCGGTATTCAGGTTATCCGACTCTGATTTGGTATTATTAATATCCTCATTATGCTGCTTGGCATTAGGGTCGGCAGTGCCGGTAGTGTTTTTTGCTTTTTGGCAACTGGTAAATATTAATACCAAAACGCAAATGGCTGCAAAACTAATTTTGTAACTTTTCATAACTGGGGTTTTTGTGTTGGGTTATGTGGTTTAAACTGCAAAATAAACGAAAATTGCTGGCCTGCAAATGAGTAACGTTACCTCACAAAACTATAACGGCGGTTACCTGGATTTTAGTATATGCGTGTTTGTAAAACAAAGTTAAGTAGTTAGTAATCAGGCTGTATTTTTCCGCCGTCGCCTAAAGCCAGACGGCAATGAATAACAGGTCACATCTTATTCTGCCTTATCTGATTTTCTGCTCACTGCATTTCTAAAGCATTGGTGTATCTATAAAAATGCGCACGTTTCCCTGGGCATCTTTACTATGTTCCTTCATTGCTTCGTACATTTCGGGGCGGTCGTATATTACAAAGTAAATGAACGGGTCGTCTATTATGCTCTTCTTAATATCAAAGTGCGGGTCGCCGTTGTGGGCGTTTAATATGCTTACCTGGTTGCCGTGTTCCTTACGGTATTTGTAAGTGGCTCCTTTAAACAGTTGCTTGGCCAAGGCCGGTTCGCCTACTAACAGTGTTGGGTAAAGTATTTTATCCGTAATGCGCAGGTTATCTATCACTTTAAATAAACCTTTAGGGTTTTGCAGCTTAAGGTGCAGGTAATCGGCCCAGTTTACAAACAGGCCGGCAGCACCAAACTTGCCTTGCGTATCGGGCATCATTAATACACGGCTGGTTTTACTACTACCCAATATGCGCTTAAGCATACTCCGGAAGTTAGCCTCGCTATGCATTTGGTTAAATACATACTTATCGCGGGTTTCTACCACGCGCTTGTAATATTCCTTCAGCATCTCTTCGTTCTCCGATATATCCACCATCTTTTTAGCCGCGCTGCTGCTGCCGGTTATAAGATTGATGTGCGTGTTGTTACGCATCGGAAAAGTTTCGAAAAACTTACCGTTGCGTTCGGTGTTCATTTTAAGGGCATCATTAATAGCCTGGTTTTCGCGGCCCATGGTGGCATACACAAAGTGCATATCGTTTAGCGTAACCATATCCAGCAATATGCTAAACATGGTAGTAAATATGCGCTTGCGGCGGTATAACGGTTTGCCATCTACGGTTTGCTCACTCATGCGCAGCACGTTGTAGTAGTAGCCATTGTGTAATTGTCCGTCGGGCGATTTAAAATCAATATGGTTGCAGTGTATGTAGCAAATCATATTGTAGTCGCGCAGGCCACCGGTTGCTGATGGACGAGGGTGCAGCATTACTACCACCGTGGCATCATCAAAAAACGAGTTTACCGACTCGGGAAACTTATGAAAGTAGCTTTGGAAGGTCAACTTCCCTTCGCCTTTTTCGTTTACGTGCTTTTCGGGCACACTTACTATTTCGCGGCTTTCGCTGTAAAAGTATTCGGCATCGTTACGCAGGTTAAAGTTACTAAGCACGGTGCTTATCTCTTCCATCATTTTAATGGGAAAGGCCATCATTACCAGCTCTTCGTCCAGCGTATCGTCGGCTTCTATGTCCCGGGTTATATATTTTAGCTGACCGGGATGTTGAGGGTCTTTACCCTGTATGTAATAGTATTGTCTTTTCTTGCTCATTGGGGTTTGAGTTTGTTGCTTACCCTATCTGCCGTTATGCCGTAGGGGCGGTACTTTTTTGGGTTTGGTATTTATATCTTTTGCTTACTGCTTGTGGTTCTTTATATTACTTGTCAATTACCGGATTTGTCATATCTGCCTAATTCAACAAATTCAATTGCTTACCAATTTTAGTAAACTTATCTATAATATAATCAAGGTGCTCATCTTCGTGTGTGGCCATATAGCTGGTGCGCAGCATTTGCATGCCCGGCGGTGTAGCCGGCGATATAAAGGCGTTTACAAACACACCCTCGTCGTATAGCATCTTCCAGATGGTAAAGGTTTTTTCATCGTCGCCAATTATAACGGGCACAATGGCTGCTTCGCCATCTATTACTGTATAACCGGCATCTCTTAAGCCTTTTCGTACGCGATCGGCGTTGCGGCGCACGCGGGTGGCCAGTTCGGGTTGTTCTATCAAAATATCTAAGGCGGCGCTGGCAGCCGCTACACTGGCCGGTGTAGGCGAAGCCGAAAATATTAGTGCCGGCGATTTATGCTTCAGATAGTTTATCACCCGCTCGTCGCCTACTACAAAACCTCCAATGCTGGCTAAGGTTTTGCTGAAGGTGCACACTATTAAATCTACATCGTTTTCTACGCCAAAGTGGTGCACGGTGCCTTTGCCTAAGGGGCCAAGTACTCCAAAGCCGTGTGCATCATCTACCAACGTGCGGGCATCATATTTTTTTGCCAGTGCGGCTACGCCCTGCATATCTACCGTAAGGCCATGGGCGCTAAACACACCATCGGTTACTATCAGTTTATTCGCTCCTTCGGGTATTTGCTTTAGCCGGTTTTCAAGGTCGGCCATATCGTTGTGCTTGTAGCGCACTACGTTAGCGCCAAGCGAGGTGCTCATTAGGTTGCCGGCCACTATGCTGGCGTGGTTATCTTTATCGCTAAGTATATAATCGCCTTTGCTTACCAGCGGAAAAATAACACCCTGCCCCGCCTGGTAGCCGGTGCTAAACAGCAGGGCGGCCTGCTTGCCCATAAAATTTGCAATTTTATGCTCCAGCTCAATATGCAAATCAATAGTGCCGGTTAAAAAACGGCTGCCCGAGCAGCTGCTGCCGTACTTATCAAGCGCAGCTATGGCTGCCTCTTTTACTTTAGGGTGGCTGGTAAGGCCCAGGTAATTATTACTACCGGCCATTACTACCTTGCGGCCCTCCATGCGCACCACCGGCCCTTCGCTTTCCTGTATGGGGCGAAAGTAGGGGTATATGCCTTTTTGTTTGGCAATTTCTGCAGCATCGTATTCAAAACACTTATCGAATAAGCCCATGCTATATATTTCGTAAACTAATTGCAGGCCCGTTTTACTTTCCGCAGCCTGCGGGGACAAAGATGGAAACATTTTGAGAAAAATTCGCTGGGGCAAATTTTATGTGGAAAAGTTGGTTTAAAAGCAGACAAGAGACAAAACAACATGACCATTGACAACGGACGATTGACCATTGAAAAGGTAGGATAAGTGTTTGCTGTTAGGTAACATTCGGCGATTTTTAATTGTTTCTATTTTATAAATGAAAACGGCTATTTATTGTTTTTAAATTTCACTATTTGGTAACATTGAAAGCGGTCTTTATTGTGCAGGAATATCTTCTTTTGCAGTATAAATATGAATAAAGAAGGAGATAGTAGATTGTTAGAACAGTTTGATAGTATTAAGAATGAAAACGAAGAATTTTATTGGATAGAAAAACCTGCCTTTGTTCCTTTTCTACAGGGAGGAATAATAGCCTATTTAGGTTTTTGGATTTTTATTGTAGCATTTACTGCTATACTAAGCAGCATACAAGAAGAGAATGATAACGGCGCCATTTACTCCTTATTTTGGTTTATAGCTATAATTACAACTTTTCAATTAGTAAGTCGCCTGCTAAACTACCCCAACACTTTTTACGCCTTAACCAGCCAGCGCGTAATTATCCGCAACGGAGTTTTCGGGGCCAATTTTAAAACTATTAGCCTGGGCAACATTATGGATATGGTTGTGTCGGTTGACCCCATAGAGCGCTTGTTTAAAACGGGCACTGTGCAATTTTACAGTGGCGAAACTAAAACCAGCGATGGCGACACTACTAAAATATATGATGACTGGAATGCCATATCCTTTCCGTACGAGGTGTTTAAGCGGGTAGAGCTGGCAAAGGCAGCATACAACCAACCCCAGGCCCATACCCGTAAAACCGAAAATAACGGCGACTACCTGCCCCGGTAAGCTGTAGGCGGTTACTTATCAAACCCCGAATACTTTTTGTAAATAGCCCTGTAACCCATTAGCCGCGCTATGGGTGCTACGGTTTCCATAAGCACCTTTTGTACACCTATGGGCATATCGGCTAAATAGGCTTTGCTATCCAGGTATTTTAGTGTGGTAAGGTCTTGCAGCAGGCCATATTTACCATTTTTACTTTTACCATCGGCGGCAAGGCCAATCAGGTTTTCAATAAAGTGGTCAAAATCCAATGCCGGGGCTACGGTGTGTATGTAGGTAACCTCTGTATCGCTGTTATTGTAATGGTTGTGCGCTGTGTTTTTAGGGTGCGTAAGTTTATCGCCGGCTTTAAGCACCACCGTTTTGCCGCCCTGGGTAACCGTTAGTTCGCCTGAAAGTATTTCAAAGCTTTCATCCTGCAACAAATGCAGGTGGTTGGGCACCAGCTGCCCTTTACTTTTAACCGTTGCGCGCAGGGTTACGCGAGCGCCGTTGGTATCTTTGGCGGTTTCTATAAACTCAAAACTATCGCCGGTAATGGGGTTGCTTAATAACTGACCTTTGGTAGCCATGCTTGTTATTTTATACGCCAACTTAAATAATGTATTTTATAAATACCAAACTTGTAGCCTGTTTATTTTAACATTAAAAAAAAGTGCATGCTGCGCAGATACATTGCGCTTTAAAGCCTTTACTTGCCTCACATGATACCAGCAAACGAAGTAAGGCGTGGATATTGGTTTTTAGATAACATACTTAAGAAACCTATACAAGCCACTACCGACGGGCAAACCAATTTTGTAAACGAGCGCCGCTACACGCCGCTGCCCGTTACGCGCGAGCTGCTGCTGCGCTTTGGCTTTACCGAAATGCAATTGCAGGGTATGAAAGAATACAACAAAAACGGCTTTAAAATTTATCGCCACAAGCTATCCGACACCTACCAGCTAATGCAGTATGGCGAGTTGCACGAAAAAATTGAATACATGCACCACCTGCAGAAAAAGTATAGGGAGGAAGTAGTCGATGCTGTAATGAATTGAAACGATTGGTTATTTATACTTCACCTAAACTAAACCACTACTCCCTCATCGGGCACCAGCAATTTTTTGCGGCGGCCAAGGCCGGCAAAAAACATAGCGAAGAGGCCAAGGGCTATGTTTAGCCAGGCCACCTCGATATTTACGTTAAAGATATTTATAACCAAATCGCTTACCACCGGTAAAAAGCGGCACACACCCACTATGGTTAGCAGTAAACCCAAAAACCAGCAATAGACCAGCGCCTTCTCTTTATACCCCGCATACAGGCCCACCAGGCCCAGTATAATATGTATGATGGCATGGGTAGTGTTGGTGGTTAAAACCCCAAACACCACGGGACTAAAAAGGCCCCAAATGCCTTCGGCAAGTATAAAAAAGCCGGTTACTATGGTAAAAATTCCGGTGGGGCTGCGTCGCATATCAAATGTTTTTGTTGGTTAAAGTTACAATATAATTGGGTGCTAAAAAAATGTGCCCCCCATTGTTCTGTTTTCGTTCTGGTAAACATTCCTTCGGCCTTGTTTGTTTTTATTGAGGTAATAAAACAAGGCAGCCACAATAAAACAAGCTTTAATACGTCTGGTGGCAGTATACGCGTATGAGAAAAATTATTCTACTGACACTGCTGTTTCCTATGGGGCTTTGGGCCCAAACCATTACGTTTAATATTATGCTGTTTGGCGATAAAGTGGGCGAGCTGGTAGCCACCCGCACCCAGTTGGCCGACGGCACCGAACACTATACCCTGCACAGCAAGTTAAAGGCAAAAGTGCTTTGGATAAACTACGAAAACGAGTCGCACGCCGAAAGCGATTACAAAAACGGCAAGTTTGTTAGCAGCACCCAGCGCGAAGTGCAAAACGGCAGCGTTAAGCGTTGGTGCAATACCAAATGGGATGGCACCAAGCTGGTGGTAGATAGCTACAAAGGCAAAAAAACGTACAACGAGTTACCGGGCTATTCTATTCCCCCTATTTATTTTAAAGGCCTGCAGGGCGTTGCCCGCGTGTTTTACGAGGCCGAGGGCGACTTTTGCAAAGTAGAAAAAACCGATGCAGATACCTTTGAGTTTAAAAGCAGCGATGGTACCAAAAATGTTTACCATTTTGTAAACGGCCTGCTGGACCACATGGAGTTTCACGTATCCATAGCATCGGTAAAAATGGTGCGCGTTAAGTAGTTATAGTCTATATCTCAACGCGTAAAAAAATCTTTAGCCAGCATATCCACTAAGCAGAAAACTGCGATGGCTTCCCTGTGCGACTTGTGTTTTTTGTACCGGTGCGTTAAGTGGTTTTGCAAGCCTCTCAAAAGCCCTTGCAGGCTTTATATGCATAAAAAATTTATCCACAGTGCCATTACCGGATATTTGTTAATCACTACCGGTTATTGGCCTTACGCTACCGGATATTTGTTAAAGGATAAATTTTGTTTTGTTACTAAAAAACCGTGCCACGCGCAGCACTATCCGGTTTGTTTTTACTTGGCTATTTTCAGCCGCCTAACTAAAAAATAGCACTAAAAAGTAGGGGTCGGGCCATTAAAAAATGGACCGATTAGTTTAATAAAAAACGCTTGCATGAGTTTAAGTAAAAAGATTTTAGTTGCCTTTATAGCCTGCACGGTAATACTAATAGCGGTAGCCATAGCCTCGTTTAAAAACAGCGAAAAGTTTATTGATACCAATAAGTGGGTAAACCACACGCACGAGGTAATTACCGAATTTGAGCAGGTGCTTAACGCTACTATTGATGGCGAAACAGGTGTACGCGGTTTTGTAATAACCGGCAACGACACCTACCTGGATATTTACGATGCCGCTAAAGTAGGCACGCAGTTGCACTTAGATAAGGTGCGCGAACTTACCAACGACAACCCCGCGCAGCAAAAAAATATAGCCCTGCTACAACAGCAAATAGATGGGCGCTACCAGCATTTAAACGATGTAATAAGTAAGCGCCGCACCGATTTTGAAGCCGCCAAAGCTTTGGTTGCTACGGGCAAGGGCAAACAACTACAGGACGAAATACGCCGCACTATTGCCAACTCTAAAAGCATAGAAAACGCATTGCTGGCCAAGCGCGAAAAAGACAGTGAAAGAGATGCCAGTAGTTTTAATACAATCTTCCTTTTGTTGCTGCTTGTAATTGGTATAGTTCTGGTAACAGTATACATTATTATTATAGCCAACCTTGCCGCTATACGCAAAGCCGAGCAGGAAAGTAGCGATAAAAACTGGCTGTTGGCAGGCGGTCTGCAGTTAAACGAAACTACCCGTGGCGAAAGGCAGGCCAAAGAGCTTTCGCAGGCAATTATTGAAAAAATTTGTAATTACCTTAATGCACAAATAGGTGCGGTTTACCTTTTGGAAAATGGCAGTTTGCAGCTTACAGGCAAGTATGCCTATGCGCACACCGATGCGGCTAAAAATAAGGTGGCCATAGGCGAGGGCCTGGTAGGCCAGGCGGCTCAGCAGCGCAAAACCATAGTGTTTAACCAGGTGCCCGCTAACTATATAAAAGTAAACTCGGCATTGGGCTCGGCTACGCCTAAAAGTATAGTGGTGGTGCCCCTGTTGCAGGATACTAATTTGGCCGGGGTAATAGAGATTGGTGCGGCCCGTGAGTTTACGGCCTTAGAACTTCAGTTTTTAAACACCATTGGCGAAAACCTGGCTATAGTAATTGGCGCAGCCATCTCTCGCGCCCGCATGAAAGATTTGCTGGAAGAAACGCAGCGCCAGGCCGAGGAGTTGGAATCGCAGCAGGAAGAGCTAAAGCAATCGAACGAAGAGCTGCAGGAAAAAACACAATTGCTGGAACGCTCGGAGGCTGAACTGAAAGCGCAACAAGAAGAGCTGCAGCAAACCAATGAAGAGTTGGAAGAGAAGGCTAACCTGCTTGAGGAGCAAAAAGAAAAACTGGAGAATGCCAAAAACGAAACCGAAACCAAGGCCCGCGAGTTAGAGGTTACCAGTAAGTATAAATCAGAGTTTTTGGCCAACATGAGCCACGAGCTGCGAACGCCGCTAAACAGTATTTTAATTCTATCGCAGTTGCTAAGCGAGAATAAAAGTAAAACGCTTACGGCTAAAGAGGTTGATTTTTCAAAAAACATATACAACAGCGGGGTAGACCTGCTAGGCCTTATAAACGAGATATTGGATTTAAGCAAGATAGAGGCTGGTAAAATGGAACTGGATATTGAGCCGGTAGAGTTTGAAGAGATAAAAGTGGATTTGCAATCGATGTTTAGCGAAGTAGCGCGCAACAAAAAAATCGATTTTAATATTGTATTTAACGAGGCAGAAACGGGCCGGAAAATTAAAACCGATAAGCAACGGCTTGAGCAAATTTTGCGCAACCTCCTTTCTAACGCGTTTAAATTTACAGTTAAGGATGGCAGCGTAAAACTTACCGCCGGTAAAGCAGTGGGGCATGCCGGGTTTAAAAATAAAAAGCTGAATGAAGTTAAAGAGGTAATTGCCTTTGCCGTAACCGATACCGGTATAGGCATAGCTGCCGATAAACAGGCCATTGTTTTCGAGGCCTTTCAGCAGGCCGATGGCAGCACCAAGCGTAAGTATGGCGGCACCGGTTTGGGCCTTTCTATCAGCCGCGAACTGGCAAATGCTTTGGGCGGCGAAATCCATTTAAGTAGTGTAGAGGGAGAAGGAAGCACATTTACACTTTACATGCCGGCGATATACGATGCCGCGGTAATGGAAGAGGCCGGTAAGAAAGTAGAGGTTAAGTTGAAAACCACCGAAAAAACTATACCGGTAGAACGCCCCATTGAAAAGTTTGAAATGAAAGAGGGGGAAGTGAAAGATGACCGGAACGATATTAAGGAGAATGATAAGGTGATTTTAATACTGGAAGATGATGCCGAGTTTGCAAGCTACTTGCTAAGCTTTGTAAAAGACCGTGGCTATAAAGGCATTGTAGCTTTACAGGGCAACACAGGTTTAAGTTATGCGCGCCACTATAAGCCCGATGCCATTATACTGGATATGAAACTACCTGTAATGGATGGAACGCAGGTGCTTAAGCATTTAAAAAGCGACCCCGAGCTAAGGCATATACCGGTGCAAATAATTTCGGGCAGCGAAAACCGTAAAGAAGGGTTGGAGCTTGGTGCCTTTGATTTTATACGCAAACCCATTACACGCGATGATTTGCAAAATGCCTTTGCACGGGTAGAAGAATTTAAAAACCGCAAGTTAAAGCGCCTGCTGATAATAGAAGATGACGAAGCACAAAACCAGGCTATACGCGAACTGATTGGCAACGGCGATGTAAAGTGTTTTTCGGCGTACAGTGGCCGCGAAGCTTATGATATGATGTTGGCCGAGCACTACGATTGCCTGATAGTGGATTTAGGTCTGCCCGATATGCCGGGGTTTGATTTGATGGAAAAAATAAAAGCCGAACCTAAGCTGAACAAAATACCGGTGGTAGTTTATACCGGCCGCGATTTAACTAAAGAGGAGAATAACCGCCTTAATAAACTGGCCAGCGCGGTAGTGCTTAAAACGGTAGATAGTAAAGAGCGGTTACTGGATGAAACTATCTTGTTTTTGCATCGCATAGAATCGAAACTACCTAAAGAGAAACAGAATATTATCCGCAAGCTGCATAAAACCGACGAGGTGTTACGCAACAAAAAAGTATTGGTGGTAGATGATGATATACGCAACATTTACTCGCTTACTAACGCACTGGAGGAGGAAGGAGTGGAGTGTATTACTGCCGAAAACGGAAAGCTGGCCCTGGATGTGCTGGCCGCAAACCCTGATACCGATATAATACTGATGGATGTAATGATGCCCGAAATGGATGGCTACGAAGCCACCCGCGAAATAAGAGCCAATACAGCACTGGATAAAATACCCATTATAGCTTTAACCGCTAAGGCTATGAAGGGCGACCGCGAAAAGTGTTTAAATGCCGGTATGTCGGATTATGTATCTAAACCTGTAAATATTGAGCAACTGCTTTCGCTAATGCGCGTGTGGTTATATAAGTAAGCAGGTTTTGTGTTTTAGTCAATATAGGAGAGAATTTGCATTGGCAGCCCACTTTAAATGCACTATGGAGAAATTGAAGGATAAGTATGTTTTAATTGTAGATGACGATGCCCCCAACACGTTTGCGCTAAGCAGTTACTTGCAAAGTATGGATATGCATGTGCGCATAGCAGCCAACGGTTTAGAGGCCCTTAAGATGCTGGAACTACACGGCCGGCCCGAGGTTATTTTACTGGATATAGTGATGCCCGTAATGGATGGTTACCAAACTATGGAGGCCCTACAGCAAAACCCGGCACTAAAAACCATACCTATTATAGTTATTACCGCAAAAGCTTTAAAAGGAGATAGGGAAAAATGCCTGCAGGCCGGTGCCTGGGATTATTTACCCAAACCAGTTGAAGTAAAAATATTGATTAGCAAACTGAATAATTGGATAGAATAATGGTGCTTGAAAGCGAAGACGTAAAAAAGTTTTTAAAGCTGGTGCGCACCGTTTACGGTTACGACTTTACCGACTATGCCGAGGCAAGTATAAAACGCCGGATACTGCATTTTATGCTAATGCAAAAAATAGAAAGCCTTGAACAAATGCAGCTGGCTATACTGCAGGATGAAAAGTTGTTCGAAGTGTTTGTGCAGGAAGTATCGGTAACGGTTACCGAAATGTTCCGCGACCCGGTGTTTTACAAAAGCCTGCGCGATAACGTAATGAAACGTCTGGCTACTTATCCGTTTATAAAAGTATGGGTGGCGGGGTGTGCTACAGGCGAGGAGGTTTACTCACTGGCAATATTACTTAAAGAGGAAGGCCTGCTGCAACGCAGTGTTATATACGCCACCGATATTAATCAGCACTCGCTTCAAATAGCTAAAAACGGAGTGTACTCTATCAGCAATATGAAACTACATACGGCCAATTACCAAAAGGCCGGCGGTACACAACCTTTTTCGGAGTATTATAAAAGCAAGTACAACTCGGTAATGTTCGATAAGGCCCTTAAGCAAAATATGGTGTTTGCCCCGCACAATCTGGCGGTAGATAAAAGCTTTAACGAGTTTCAGCTGGTGGTTTGCCGCAACGTGCTTATTTACTTTAACCAGCGCCTGCAAAACAAAGTGATAAACCTATTTTACGATAGCCTTTGCCCCTTTGGCATTTTGGCGCTTGGTAATAAAGAGTCGCTGCTTTTTTCAGATAAGCAAAAGAGCTTTACGGACGTAGACCGCAAGGAAAAGATTTATATGAAAAATGGAGGTGATGATGAATAATGCCTCACCATATAAAGCGATAGTGGTGGGTGCCTCGGCAGGCGGGTTATATGCTATTTCGGCTATCATAGAGCACCTGCCCGTTGATTATAGCCTGCCGGTTATTATTGTGCAACACCGAATAAAAGACCAGCGTACTATGCTGGAAGAAGTATTGCAAAGCAAGGCAGCTATTAAGATAAAGCAGGCCGATGAGAAGGAGAAAATAGAAAGCGGCTGTGTATACATAGCTCCACCCGATTATCACTTGCTGGTAGAATCAGATGGCACCTTTTCGCTATCGTACGAAGAGCCCGTAAGTTATAGCCGCCCTTCTATCGATGTGCTGTTCGAATCGGCAGCTCCGGTTTATAAACAAGCGCTTATAGCCATAATAATGACGGGTGCCAATGGCGACGGAACTGCCGGTATGCGCACTATAAAAGCTAATGGTGGTTTAACTATAGCACAAAACCCCGAAGAGGCTTTGTTTAGAATGATGCCTGCCAATGCGATTGCGGCCAAAGTGATAGACCACGTATGGACAGTAAAAGAAATTGTAGATTTTTTAATTAAAACCGGAGAAGAAAAATGAAAACAAACAACAAGGCTGTTATTCTAATTGTTGATGATAAATCGGCAAACATAATGGCGCTTGATGGTTTACTAACCACCGAAGACAGGCATGTGTTGCATGCAGCCAGTGGAGAGGAAGCGCTTAAGATTTTGTTAAACACCGAGGTAGATCTGGTAATACTGGATGTGCAAATGCCCGATATGGATGGTTTTGAGGTGGCCAGCATTTTAAAATCGGGCAGGCGCACCCGCGATATTCCAATCATATTTGCCTCGGCTGAAAGAACAGAGCGGCGCTTTATGGTAAAGGGTTTTGAAGAGGGCGCTGTAGATTATTTGTATAAACCTCTGGACCCCGAAATAGTAAAAGCAAAGGTGGCTATACTGCTTAAAATACAGCTGCAAAAGAGAGAGCTTGAGGAGAACAATAAGAGACTAAACAAAAGTGCCCTGCTCATTAATAACTCAGCCGATATGATAGGGGTTATTGATGCAACAACTTTCGAAATTGAGGAGGCCAATAATGCCTTTACCGTTATATTGGGTTACGACAAAAGCGAACTGGAGGGAACACCGCTTACCAGTTTTTTAGAGGAAAAAGATAAAGCAGCGTTAAAATTATACAGCGCCAATAGCAGCACCCAGCTTACGTTTGAAACATGCATTAATTGTAAAGACAAAACAACGAAGTGGTTGCACTGGAATGTAGTAGTGCGCGATGGAAAGTGGTATGCCAATGCCCGCGATGTAACCGGCGGGAGGGAGATGAACGCACAAATAAAAAAGTTAAACGCCGATTTGCTTAGCTACGTATCGCAATTAGAGCACAGCAATAAGGAGCTGGAGTCGTTTTCATATTCCATTTCGCACGATTTACGTGCGCCTTTGCGCGCACTTAATGGCTACTCGCGTATAATGGAGGAAGATTATGGCAAAGTATTGAGCGACGATGCGCGCCGCTTGTTGGGCAACATTAAATACAACTCGCAAAAAATGGGTGTGCTTATCGACGACCTGTTAGATTTTTCGCGATTGGGAAGAAAAGAAGTAAAGAAGGCAAAAGTGAATATGAATGATTTGGTAAAGAACGTGTTAGCAGAAATGGAAACCCCCGTAATTAAATTACCAACGGTACAGGTAACGCAACTGCCCGATATATTTGCCGATGGGGCTTTGATTAGGCAGGTGTGGGTTAACCTTATTTCTAATGCGGTTAAATATTCATCAAAAAGGGCGACGGCTAAAATAATTATAGGGGCCAGCGAGTCGGATACCGAAGTGACATATTTTGTAAAAGATAATGGCGCCGGCTTTGATATGCGCTACGTAGATAAATTGTTTGGGGTGTTTCAGCGCCTGCACGACAGCAGCGAGTTTGAAGGCACCGGTATAGGCCTGGCTATTGTTCAGCGGGTTATTGCCAAACATAAGGGCAAAGCATGGGCTGAGGGCGAACTAAATAAAGGGTCTACGTTTTACTTTAGTTTGCCTAAGTAACTATCTACTTCTCTGCCGTAATAAAAATTGATTGGGCTACGTTTTTAACCAGGGGTATTTTCTCCAGCACATCGCCAATAACCACCGATGGGGTTATCATAAAATCGGGCACGCCGGGCAATAGAAAATCTTTGTATTCAACTTCAATGTTTTGATAACCGGCTTTTTTCAATTTTTCGATGGCAAATCCTTTAGTAAATGCCATTTCATCCGGTTCAAGGTGCGCTTTAACACGCAGTGTAGGGTAGCTGAAGATAAGGTATACGTATGGGTTATAAAGATTCGGCTCTATAAAAATTATTTTGCCCTTCTCTTTAAGCAGGTGGCGCATGTTTACAAAAGCCTCATCTAAATGATGATACAAATGGTGCAAAATGCCATTGCCAATAATATAGTCAAAACGCTCGCCTTTAAATTCATCGGCTTTATTAAAATCAAGTATATCATAGCGCAGGTTGGTTAAGCGGTTGGTTTCTTTGGCCTGCTCTATAAACGGCACGCATAAATCGGTGCCTAATACCTGCATACCGGTTTTTTTAGCCAGTATAAACGCATTTTTGCCGGTGCCGCAGCCTATTTCCATTACCGATTTATTGGGCATTACATCCATTTGCGAAATCATGTACTCGCAACGGCGCTCCGCGCGTACACGGGTGCTTTTGCTATCGGCCCAAACCTGGTTGTATCCTCTGTCGTCTTTTATGTTTTCCATAATTAAATTTTGCCACTAAGACGCAAAGACGCTAAGAATTTGAAAAACCTTGAGTCTCCGTGCCTTTGTGGCTACGCTTTTACTTCTTTATAATAATAGTGTAACCCAGCGGGTCGTCGTTGCTGCCTAAATCAAACAGCAGCGATATATGTGCAAGTATAACAACAATGGCAAGAATAGGCGATAGTGCCAGCCATACGGGTATAAAAAGATATTTCCAGGCCTGTGCCGGCAGCAGATTGCGGAACCATAGCACAATTACCTTATTGCCAATATTAGATATATCGGTTCCGCGGTGCGTGATTTTAGCCTCGCTAAACTTACTGAACATAGTTTTTAAGCTGCTGGGCGTATAGCGGAAAAAATCGTAGGGGATGTAGTGATAGCGGGCGCTCCAGGGTATGGTTATGGTGCCTCTTGCCCCTGGCTTCATTACCCGGTGCATTTCATCTATCAAGCGTTGATAATTTTGCACGTGCTCTAACACTTCGGTGCAAATTACTCCATCAAACTTTCCGTCTTCAAAAGGAATGGTTTCACCGTCAAAAGGTGTTACATCACTATTGTTGTAATCAAACTTTTCGGCGTCTACTATATCTACCCCGTAATACTTTGTAGTGGCAGGGTTCAATAAAAACTTATACGGCGATTGCCCGCAACCTACATCCAGCACGTTGCCTTTAAAAGATAGCACAGTCGCTTTAATATCCTTGTAAATGGTAAGTATCTGCAAGTCTAAAGTCATACGTCCGTAAAACTTTAGTTTACCCATCAATGAGTCGGGCGGGGTATGATTAATGGGCCGGTATCCTTCAGGCATACGTTTAAATTACTAAGTTATGATTACAATTACTATTTAATACAAAATGCTAATCCTGCTGTTTCTGTTTTTTCTTTTTATCGCGGTCGTGTTGCTTCTGTTCTGCTTTGCTCAACAACCTGAAAGTAACAGGTATGTTGAAGTAAACCCTCACTTTTTTTCCTTGCTGCATGCCTGGCTTGAAATTAGGGATAGATTTTACTACACGCACAGCCTCATTGTCCAGCGCACTGTTACCGGCTGAGTGCAGCACTTCTATCTTATCTACATGCCCATCCTCCATTACAACAAAACGCAGAAGCGTTCTGCCTTCAATATTTTTTAAGCGCTCTGCGTCCGGGTAAACCGTGTTATCGGATATATATTTAATCAAGGCATCATCGCCACCCGGAAACTCGGGCGCTTGTTCCACAAAGGTAAACACCTCGGGTTCGCTCTGTCCCTCAATAACCTGGGCACTTGCCCGGTACCCGGTAAAAAATAAAAAAAGAATGAAAATAAAATGCTTCATATAGAGTATTAGTGATAGATGAAATTGAATTGCGTTACTTACAGTTTTTGTCTATTGCTTCAGCTGCCGACTCAGAACCTTTACTTAAAGCGATTTGATAATCCTTACAACTTTCTTCGCTGTTGCCGGTTTTTGATTCTATGTCGGCTTTTAATTCGTAAGCAAGATAATCATTGGGGAATTTTTTTATCGATTTTAAAAGGTAGCTTAAGCTACGCTCGTAATTACCGGCATTATACAGGCGGGCGGCTTCAGCAAAAGCCACGTCTTTATTGGCTTTTTCTATTACTGCAACCTCTAACTTACTGGAAGCGTGCGCGCTGGTATTGCTTAGTTTGTAAACTACAGGTAGGTTATAGTATACTCTGGCTGGTTTGCCCTGGTGCATCCCGGGTTTAAAGGCAGGCAACATTTTTACCACCCTCAGGGCCTCTTTGTCTAAACCTTTGCTCACACTTTTTGTAATGCGTGCACTATCTATACTTCCGTCCTCCATCACAATAAAACGGACTATTACTTTGCCCTCTATATTGTTATCCCGTTCCAAAGCCGGGTAAGCAATATGGAACTGCATAAACCGGATAAGTGCGGCATCTCCACCCGGAAATTCAGGGTTTTGGTCTACAAATTCATAAACCTTTGTGGAGTGTACCGGCCCTGTGCCGCTGCTATCGGCTTGTGCATTTGCTTTTTTACAGGCAAGTAGTAAAATCAAAAAAGAAACAGCCCACCGCATGCTAAACAAAGTTTACAGCCAGGTTATAATATACCTTCACCGGTTTACCGCTTTGCATACCGGGTTTAAACTTGGGCAGCAGGGCAATTACACGCAAGGCTTCGTTATCAAAAGCAGGGCTTATACCTTTTACCACTTTTACATCTTCTAAGTTCCCTTCTTCGCTTATTATAAACTGCACTATAACTTTACCCTGCACTACGGCTTCGCCGGTTGGGGTGTGAGTATTAGTGGTTA
>JBGAUW010000043.1:0-23973 GCA_044228435.1 Chitinophagales bacterium | reverse complement strand
TGTTTTGTTTGACGTGCAGGCAAAAAGGACGGGAGTTTCTACTGGCGCGGTAACAGGTTATATGGTACGCAGGCAAAAAAGCACTACGGTGTCCACGCAAAACAATCCCGAATATGCAGGTGTTTACAACGTGGCTATGAACTTCAATGTTGTTGTAACATTGCCAGCAGGTGTTACCCTTGCCAATCCCGAATTCAGGGTTTATGCGCTGGAAATGGTGGATATACCGCAAGGTTCATTTTGGGCAGGAGATGGAAGCGCTAACTCTTGGATAACATCAAATACAACAACTAAAGCACCATTAAATTTAACAACAGTAGGTGGCGGTTTAAGCTTTACAAATACTGTCTATTTTAACGGTAGTGGAGGGGTTTCCCTATCAAGTAATTTTCCGAATGGGGTGGCGGAATTTTTTATTATGAAATATGAATTGAGTAATGAAGGTTATTGTGAGTTTTTGAACACCCTGACGCGCACCCAGCAAAATGCGTTAGCCCCGGACCCGGGTTTTACAACGGCAGCATCGGGTATATACCGTTCTCCGGGTGCTTTTTTTAATGTAAGAGCGGCTTCAGTTACATCGCTTAATGAGCCGGCCATATTTGGCTGCGATGCTAATATGAATGGAATTTTTAATGAAATTAATGATGCCACAAATAACGGAGCAACGGTAAATTACATGCGTGATGTTTTAGCCTACCTGGATTGGTGTGGCCTTAGAACAATGTCGGGTTACGAATACGAAAAGGCATGCCGTGGTCCGCTGACTCCCGTACCCGGCGAATACGCATGGGGTTCTCCGGTAGTAAATTCTCCAAGGGTTGATGTAGATTTGTTTGGCCCTAATGAAACAAGTTCCAGTATAGTAGAAGGTCCGGGGGCAGGGCCAGGGCTGCGTAACGGGGCTTTCGCAAAATCTACCGGCTCAACAAGATTAAACAGTGGTGGAAGTTATTATGGGGTAATGGAACTTAGTAATAGTGGTGATGAGCCTCATTTTGGTTATGGAGATAATCCGTTTTGGAATCTTTGGTCAGCCAATAACTCAATACCTCCCAATGGAGACGGAGTAGTTAATGCCACATATAGTTCTTATGAATTAGCAATAGCCAACCGGACTGTATCCAATTTAACACCAACCTACCTGCTTCCGCTATATGTAAGTGCCGATGCACCATTAAGCGTTGCGTCCCCGGGCAATACCAATGTGTATCCATCTCGTGTGTGTGTTCGTGGTATTATTAAATAATTTCCTTTCAACTCAATACAGATAAATACTTTTTAAGTACTTATCTGATCAATGCAAACAAAAATGTTGCTTATGAAATGGAAACTATTTTCAATCCACTTACTGCTAATACTAACTGCGTTTGCCCAGCCTAATTTTAACGGCGGGGCAAATGATGGGGCCGCTTGTGTTGCTCTTTCACCCTATGCTGCGTTTAATATGTATAAGGGTGGCAGCGCAGATGGTGCCCAGGCATCAGCACTCACAGCACCGTCAGCCTTTAATTTATATAAAGGCGGTGCCAGCGATGGTTTCGCCTGGAACAACGGCTACGCACCGCTCAGTATTAACATGTATAACGGTGGCGGTAACGATGGTTTTACCGCTAATAGCCTTCCGGCAAACAACTTCAATATTTTTAAGGGAGGAAATAGTGATGGACAAAGCGCAAGTGCCTTAACTGCGCCAACGGCATTTAATTTATATGCAGGTGGAACGGGCGATGGCTTTGCCCAAAACAACGGCTATTCGCCGGTTGCTATAAATTTATTTACCGGCGGCACTAACGATGGATTTAGCAATAGCTACTTTAATGCTGCACGCGCTTTTAATTTATACGCGGGTGGTAATAGCGATGGCTTTGGCAGCAGCAAGCTTACTCCTTCGGCTATGGCTTTCAACCCCTACCGTGGTGGCAGTAAAGATGGCTTCGCTTTCAGCAGTTCGGTGGCACCACCACCGGTGCAGCAATGCGGCGTTTTTATACAAATGCAATTGGCCCGCATGCACGATATAACCAAGCACACAGGCAAATTTACCTGGACCAAATTTAACAGCACAGCTACCAGCTATACCATACGGTTAAAAACAGGTGGTGTTAATGGCACAGTTATACGCAACATAGCCCTGCCCTACGATAGTAATACGGTTACTATTGAGTTTACAGGCCTGCCTGCAGGTAGTTATTACTGCATAGATTTGCAGGAACATTGCGCGCCCGGCTTTAGCACCGGCGAAAGCAGCTATGCCTGCTTTACTACATGGCCCGATGACTGCCCGCCACCTTCTATCCCCCAGCATTTGGGTAACACCGGCAGCAGCGTTAGCCTTGGCTGGACCCCAGGTGTAACAACGGCGGGTGTAAGCAATTATGGCTACGAGATTGAGCTAATACCTTTAGGCAGCGGCGCATCGTATAATTTTGGCGGCACTATTACCGGCACACCTATGAACCGCACCATTACCTGTTTGCCAACCGGCACGTTTTTTACTTATAAAATACGCGAGCAATGTGGCGTAAATAAATACAGCGATTCCATTACAGGCACTACCTATACCTCACCGGGTTGTGCCGCACCCGCTAACCTGACTACAACAGTAGTAAACACGCAAAATGCCAAACTTAGCTGGAGCAGCAGTTATTACGACCAGGCTAACCGGCCTTACCAACTAAGTTATGGCCGGGGCATTACCTCGCCCGAAGGGGGTATCTATTCGCCGGTTACAGTTATACAGGCAGCCAATGTAAGCGGCGCTATACGTACCCATAACTTTTATGCCGAGGCTGGTGTGGGCGACATTGTTTGGTATGTGCGCGAAATTTGCGGTTTGTGCGATACCACTGCATGGGCCGGGCCGTTTGCTATACCCGTTATTGGTTGCACTTTACCTGCAGCCACAGGTATGAATGCTTCTACTGTTACTGCTACAGGCGCCATTGTAAACTGGACAAGTTCCAACTACAATACCTCAGCGCTGCTAGAGGTGCGTAACCAAAGCACCGGAGCAGTGGTTTCGTATCCTGTTCCTGCAAATGGCAGCTATAACTTTACCGAAACGGTTAGTGGTTTAACTGCGGCAACTACCTACAACTGGCGCATTAAACAATATTGCCCTAATGGAGATAGCACAGGCTATAGCGGATGGAACGAGTTTACTACACCGGGCACAGGTACCAGTTGTGCAGTGCCCACCAACCAGGGTATTTTTACAACCTTTGGCTCGGTGCTGATAGCCAAATGGGAGTCGCCTCTTTACCTGGATGGCACTAAAAACTACCAGGTAGCGGCGGGTATGAATATTACTTCACCCGCGCAGGCCACCATAGTGCAAACCAGTGGATATTACCGTACCCAGAGCCCTACCAACCCTACGCACTTTTTCAGTGCAGGCAATACCCCCGGTTTTACCTGGTTTGTGCGCGATGAGTGCAGCCCCGGTGTGTGGAGCGATTGGCTGGGGCCTTACATAATGGGTTCCGCAAAAACCGATGGCAGCGAAGTAAAACAGGTTGAAGGCAGGCCGGATGAAGTGGTTAGTTTTGAGCTTTATCCTAACCCTAATAGCGGCAATTTAATTACTTTAAAAAGTAATGCTTTGGGTAATGGAGCTTTGTTTACCATTTACAATTTGCAGGGTGATGTAATAGCGCATCATCCGCTAAACCCCTCGGGGCTAAGCACCATCGATGTATCAGCTTTACCCGATGCGGTGTATTTGTGCAAAATAAGCAGCCCGGCTTTGGTAAAAACCGCGCGGCTGGTAATACAGCGTTAACTATAAAACTTTTCAGGTTTTAGTAGGGCAGAAGCCTCACCGTAAAAAGTGGGGCTTCTTTTTTGTCATTAGTCATCCAATGGCTTTTTGATTTTTAATAAGCTTATTGGGTAATAAAACAACCGAAGTTGAAAAAACTTCGGTTGTTGAGCCGACTTCCGAAGTTTTTTCAACTTCGGAAGTCTTAGACGATTCATGCGCACTATCCCTTACTAACTATTCGCCTTTTGCTTATCTTCGCGCCCCAATGTATTACAACCGCAAAATAGCGCTGCACACCCTTGGCTGTAAACTCAACTTCAGCGAAACTTCGGCTATTGCCCGTATTTTGGTGGAAGAGGGCTACCAAAAGGTAGAATTTAGCGACCGTGCGGATTACTACATTATTAATACCTGCTCGGTTACTGAAAATGCCGATAAAGAAACCAAACAGGTAGTAAAAACGGCGCTTAAAACTAACCCCGAAGCTAAAGTTATAATTGTGGGTTGTTACGCTCAGCTAAAGCCCGAAGAGATAGCGAAAATAAAGGGCGTAAGTATGGTATTGGGCGCTAACGAAAAATTTAAAATACACGAGCACCTTGCAAAGCTGGATGCCGATGTCACCCTGAGCGGAGTCGAAGGGGCGGTAGTGGTAAGTGGCGATATTGATAATGTTGAGTTTTATGCCGATGCATACAGCCAGGGCGAACGCACACGCAGCTTTTTAAAAGTGCAGGATGGCTGCGATTACTTCTGCTCATTTTGCACCATACCCATGGCCAGGGGTAAAAGCCGCAGTAACAGCATAGCACATACGGTAGAAGTAGCAAAAAAAGTAGCCGGAACCGGTGTGAAAGAAATTGTTTTAACCGGTGTAAATATTGGCGATTACGGTAAGACCACCGATGGTAACGAGCGCACCGGTGAGGATTTTTATCAGTTAATTCAGCAACTGGACAAACTGGATACCGTTGAGCGTTTCCGTATCTCCTCCATCGAACCTAATTTGCTAACCAACGAGATTATTGATTTTGTAGCTGCCAGCCAACGCTTTATGCCGCATTTTCATATTCCACTGCAATCTGGCAGCGATAAAATTTTAAAACTGATGCGCCGCAAATACCTGCGCCAGTTGTATAAAGATAGGGTAGAGAAGATAAAGGCTGTAATGCCGCATGCCTGTATTGGTGTAGATGTTATTGTGGGATTTCCCGGCGAAACGCACGAGCAGTTTTTAGAAACCTACAACTTTATAAATGAGCTGGATGTATCGTATCTGCATGTGTTTACCTACAGCGAGCGCGCTAATACCCGGGCACTAAACATACAACCGGTGGTGCCGGTAGCTGAGCGTAAGGAGCGCAATAAAATGTTGCGCATACTAAGCGAAAAAAAGAAGCGGAAGTTTTACAGTGAACACGTTAACACCGAACGCAAAGTATTGTTTGAGGCAGAAAACGATGGCGGCATCCGCTATGGCTTTACCGATAACTATATTAAAACCGGTATACCTTACGAGGAAGATATGTGGAACACCATACAAACTATCCGCTTGAATGAAGTTTCAGATTTCGGCTATGTAAAAGGCACCAAGCACCTGGAAGTATCAATTGCATAAAACAGTACCCCATTCTATTGGCAACAAAACTGCGCGTAAGCATGTCAGTCTGAGCGAAGTCGAAGACAAGTGCTTCCTTCTGCGCAAATGCCGCACTTCGACTACGCTCAGTGTGACATTTGCTTTGCCTGTAATGTTAACACAACGTAACAAGAAAAAGAAAGCTTTAAAAACAGAAACCGTGCTATATATGCACTGGATTTGGTAAGCCAATTTTCTGTTTAAATTTTGTTACTATGCTTTTACGTTGTTATCCTAAAGTTACCGACTTTATTTATCACTTTTTTAACCAGGCACCGGCGGCCGATTATCGCTTTTTGCCGGTATACAGCTATGGCTTTTGGGTGGCCTGTGGTTTTTTTGCTGCAGCAACCTTAGCCGTTGCCGAAATGCGCCGCCGCGAAAAATTGGGTTTGCTTGCCGGTAAGCCGGCGGTAGTTACTGTAGGCGATGCGCCTACTCCCTTAGAAGTTGGCTTTTATACCTTAGTAGGGTTTGTGGTGTTTTTTAAGCTTTTCGGCATGATCACTTTTCAGCCGGAGCTAAGCCGCGAACTGATAAGCCTTAAAGATTTTATGCTATCGGCTAAAGGTAGCTGGGTAGGCGGAGTTTTGGGCGCTGCTTTATTTGGTGGTTCATACTACTATAGCCGCAAGAAAGAGGCATTGCCAAAGCCGGTGCAAAAAGAGATAACCATTTTTCCTTCGGATGGTATTGGCGATTTGGTGGTTATTGCCGCTGTAATGGGTATATCGGGCGCAAACTTTTTTAACTATTTGGAGAACCCCGACGACTATGTCAACTTTTGGGCCGACCCGCTTGGCTCTATGTTTAGCGGGCTTTCGGTTTTTGGCGGCTTAATTTTTGCAGGCTTTGGTTTTGGTATTTATGCCTGGCGCAAAAAGTTCAACATCGCTCACTTTTTCGATTCGGTAGCGCCTGGCTATATATTAGCCAATGGTATAGGCCGTATTGGCTGCCATATGGCAGGCGATGGCGATTGGGGCTTACCAAATCCTTATAATAAACCATCCTGGTTTCCGGAGTTTTTATGGAAAGACAACTACGCACACAACATCATCAACATGGACCCGGAAAACGTAGTACCGGGTTGCACTGAAGAACATTGCAATTACCTTGCCCAGGCAGCATACCCAACCCCGCTATACGAGTTGATGATGTGCACCACTATTTTTATAATACTGTGGAGCATCCGTAAAAAAGTGACTTATAAGCCGGGCATTATCTTCACCATTTTTATGATTTTGGTGGGCATACAGCGCTTTGCTATTGAGCAATGGCGCGATCTTAGCGGCCGCGATACCTATAATTTCTTTGGCATAGCTTTCCGCCAAAGCGAACTCATTTCTATACTTATGTTTATTGCTGGTATAGCGGGCACCATCTATATTTGGAAAAAGAATCCTTTCCTGAAAGAGGCTCAAAAGGCATAGCTCTCACAGAAAGCACAGACGACACGGAAAAATACAGAATACAAGAACGCAATACAAAGAATATAAAAGAAGACACAGAAGAATTCAAAGGCAAACAGTTCCAATGAATGAAAACGATATAATGTATTTGGTGCGAGGTGCTTGCTTTGAAGTGTTTCGCGAATTGGGCCCGGGATTATTGGAAACGGTGTATGTATTGGCGCTTAAAAAAGCGCTTGAGATGGATGGGTTGAAGGTTGAAAAAGAATTAGATGTGCCTGTAGTATTTAAAAACGAACCTTTAGGAATAGGCTTCAGAATGGATTTGCTGGTATCTGACAAAGTGGTTGTTGAAATTAAATCTATAAAAGCAGTTGAAGAAGTCCACAAGAAACAATTGCTTACATACTTAAAGTTGTCCGATAAAAAACTCGGGCTTTTAGTAAACTTCAATACCGCTTTATTAAAGGATGGAGAATCGATGTTTAGAATAATCAACGGCTCAATTGAATAGCATTTTTTGTATTTAATTTCTGTGCTTTCTGTGAGAAACATGTTCTTGTTTTTTCTGTATTTTCTGTGCATTCTTCGTATTCTGCGTATTGCTGTATTTGTATTTTCAGTGTGTTCCGTGCTTTCTGTGAGAAAATTGTATTTGTCTTTGGTGCTCTCTTTGAGAATATGTGCCTTTAAAATTTAGAGTTATGCAAACTACCGCCCCCCTTAAAAAATTAGCTCCCCCCGAGCCCAAAGAAAAACACTGGCTTTTCGGCAGCGGCTATGCCCTGCGGCATAATGCCCACCTGGTAGTGCCGCAAATGCTGGCTAAGTATGGCGATATGGTTTTGCTTACCCTGCCTTTTACCCGCATAGTAATAGCCGGTAAACCCGAGTATGCAAAGCATGTGCTGGTAGAAAACAATAAGAACTACCGCAAAAGTTTGGCTTACGATATGATAAAGCTGTTGTTGGGCAATGGGCTGCTAACAAGTGAGGGTGAGTTTTGGAAAAAGCAACGCCGCCTGGCACAACCGGCCTTTCATAAAACAAAGCTGGCCGACCTTACCGCTATGATGGTACGCCGCTCGCAGCAAGAGGCCGATAACCTTAAAAGCAAAGCCGATAGCGGAGAATATTTCGATATCACCCCGCTAATGACCAACCTTACACTCGAAATTATAAGCGAGGCTATTTTTAGTAATGGCGTAAGCGATAAGGCTGATTTGGTTAGCCGCCAAATTACCTTGCTCAACCAATATGCTACCGATAAACTCAATTCGCCTATTCGCCTGCCGGCATTGTTCCCCACACCGGCCAACATAAACGAGCGCAAGGCCATAAAAATATTAGACAAGATTATTTACGACATAATAGACGAGCGCCGCAAATCGGGCGAAAGCAAAAGCGATTTGCTGAGCATGTTGTTAGATGCCCGCGATGAAGATACCGGCGAGGCCATGGATAACAAGCAACTGCGCGATGAGGTAATGACCATTTTTATTGCCGGTAACGAAACCACCGCCAATGCCATGGCCTGGACACTCTACCTGCTTTCGCAAAACCCGGAAGCAGAAGTTAAGATGATAAAGGAGATAGATGAAAAGCTGGATGCAGGAGTGGAGCTGAACTTTCAAAACGTGTTAGGCTTTCAGTATGTGCGGCAGGTAATTGACGAGAGTATGCGTTTATATCCGCCGGCATGGGTGGTAGGCCGCCGAAACTATGCCGATGATGAAATGGGCGGCTTCCATATTGCTAAAAACACAAACGTGCTGGTGCCTATTATGTATTTCCACCGCAGCGAAAAGTATTGGGATGAACCTTTAAAGTTTAAACCCGAACGCTTTGCCCCCGAGGTTAAAAATAACATCGACCGGTATGTATACTTTCCGTTTGGCGGCGGACCGCGCCTGTGCATAGGCAACAACTTTGCCCTGATGGAAATGCAGATTATACTCATCCACTTTTACCGCAAATACAAATTCCGCTTAAAACCCGGCTTTGTAGTTGAACCGGAGCCCCTAATTACTTTGCGCCCTAAAAACGGTATGGTAATGAAGGTTGAGAGGAGAGAAGGGAAGTAAAAGTAGAAGGTCATTGCGAACCCCGAGGCTTTGCGAGTGGGTGAAGCAATCCCCAATGCAAAAGGCCCTGTTATCGCCTGCTTTGAAAAATGTCGGGTGTTGCACTTTACCGGTGCTACATGCTTGGTGGATTGCTTCGTTGCGCGCAAAGCCGCGCTCCTCGCAATGACCTTTTTTTGTGCGTGCTTCGCACACATTTGCAATCGCTTACTTTCCTTTCAAAATCTCCTCCACTATAAACGTAAACTCGCTTAGTATAATAGCGGTGGCGCCCCAAATAACGTGGCCGTTGTAAATGTAGGCGGGTACCTGCACCGAGCTGCCGCCAAAAATTTTTATTTCGGTTTGCAGGTTAATATTCCTGTGGTCTAAAAAAAAGCTCAGGGGTATTTCTACTACCTTCTCCACTTCTTTCTCTTGCGGCATAAAGCGCAATACCTGCCTTGCAAAACCAACGGTGGGCTGCACCAAAAAGTTGCTCGGCGGTATGTATAATTCGCTCAGCTGCCCCAGCAGTTCTATATCGTCCCTTTCAATACCCACCTCTTCCCAGGTTTCGCGCAGGGCCGTTTCTGTTAAATCAATATCACTTTCATCTTTTTTTCCTCCCGGAAAACTCATCTGCCCGCTATGCACCCCCTCGTAGGTATGGCGCTGGGTAAACACCAAATGCAACTCGTTTTCTTTTTCGTATAGCAGCACCATTACCCCGCTTACGCGTGGGTTGTTGGCCGTAATTTGCTCTTTTGTTAAACGCGCCCGGTAGCTGGAGGCCATGCGGTATTGGGCCGCCTCGCCGGGCAGCTGTTGGCTTAATTTCTCCCTTAAAGTTTCAATAATTTCTGCGACAGTTTTCATGTTATTTGCCGGGTATATAAACTTCAATTTTCCTTACTCAAAGAAACGAAATGTCATGGTGAGCGTAGTCGAACCATGCAATTTTAATTTTTAGCAGCCGTACATTACAATTTTAGGGGCGAAGAATTATCTTTACCGTCCTTTTAATACCGATACCAAAAAAATTACTACACATGCTTTCCCGTTTTACTGCTACAGGCTTAACTGCCGATAACACAGAAGTTGTTCTTGCTTACCAACTTAACTCAGAAGAATTTAAGGTTAATTTATTCCTGGTTCCTAAAAAGGAACTGAAAGGCGATGCCCTGGAAAAACTGGAAAAAAACTGGGTGGCCGGAGATGCCTTCGAGTTTCCGGAAGGAACCAAAGAGATTGCGCCAAACCTGAACGCTGAATCTATTTTACCCGAAGATATCCGCAGCGAAGAAACCGGTAAAATACGCATTAAGCAAAACGAATGGGCCTACACCCTGCTTACTGCCAAGTTATGGGAAAGCTACCTGAACGAACTGGAAGCGCTTAAAAAGAAATCGGTAGATTTAACCCACTACGACCGTCAGTTGTTCGACGATGCCAAGTCGTTTTGGGAGCGAGTGCTGGAACACAGAAAAGAGCGCGATATTAGCCAGGAAGGGCTGGATAAAATAAAGGATGATGTAAACTCTATTTTCGAAAAGCTGAAGACTTTCCGTAAAACAGAGACGGCCGAATACGAGGCAACATCGGGCAAACACCGCGATGAAATTTTAGCCAAGCTGGAAGACCTTAGAAAGCGCGCTACCGAAAAAGCTAATTTTAAGGGCTTGCTGGAAGAGTTTAAAACCCTGCAAACCGACAGCCGCAAAAACCGCTACAGCAAAGCCGATGATACGCAGTTGCGTAAGGCATTTGATTCGGTGTTTAACCAGATTAACGAGCAGCGTAACCACTTTTTTAGCGACATGACGGCATCGCGCGTAAAAGGCCTGAACGATGTAATTGATAAAATGGCCAGCTCGCTTGCGCGCGACCAAAAAGACCTTGAATACATGCAGCGCAAAGCCGATAGCCCTAAAGCTAACTCGCTGGAAGTGCAGTTGATAAAGGTAAAAACCAACATGCTTAAGGAAACGATGGCATCGAAGGAAGAGAAGCTGAAAGATATTCGCGCTACGCTCGAAAAACTTTTAAAGCAAACCAGCAAAGCTGCCAAGCCTGCTAAAAAAGATGATGCTGCTAAAAAGAAAGATGCCCCTGTAAAGGATGAAGCCACCACCGAAACCAGCGAAGAAACTTTAGTAGAAGCGCAAAGCGAACCGGCAGTAAATGAAAATGAAAACGCACCGGTTACCGATACGAACGAAGCCGATGCTTCTAATCCTTCTGCAGGCGAATAGATTTACGCGTTCCGTTTACGGTAATTACACAATTATAAACTCCTTTTGCAATGTCACTCACATTCAAAAGGAGTTTTTGTTTGCCCCCGTTAAAGCTTTGGTTGGCTATAGGCTTTACCAGGGCGCCCTTCATATCCAGTAGCTCAATGCGTGCGTTGGCAGCCTGCGGCAGTTCAAACTCAATGGTTATTTTTTCTTCCGCCGGGTTAGGGTAAGCTATATAATTGAGCACCGTGTTACTTATCTCAGTAATAGCAGTGGGCACCTCAATAGTATCTAAGTACACTTCAAATACTCTCGTGCTGGCAAAGCTAAGCGAGGGGTCGGTGTCGCTTATGTTTAGCTCGGGGCTTTCTATACCACCCAGTATATAGCCCAGGCGCTGCTGGCGGGGCAGCTTGTTTAAATGCACAAACTTTTGGCGGAACATAGGTATGCCCGGTTCGTACATAAAGTAAGCATTGGTGCCCAGCAGGGCCGGCATTTGTATGCCGGCATCTATTTCGTGGTAGTTAAAGTCCAGGTCGCGGGCCACATTGCTAATTGTGCGCACAAATGGTATCAGCGAATCGGTTACCCTTGTCTGCGTAACGGTATCGGTGTAATACATGCTCATGCCTCCAAAAAACAAATCGTGCTGCAGCATGCCCGCCGAATCATTAAGGGCGCATACCGCGCTGTGGTATTGGCTCAGGTTCTGGTTAAAATCGTTCCGCACCAGGGCCGTATCTTTAAAAATTTCGATAGGGGTAAAAAATGGCAGGTTGGCGTTTTTTCTAAACACGCCCCCAAACACCAAAAAGCCATCGCCCCTGTAAACATCATACATAGGCAGCAAGTTGTAATCGCGCCGGTGAAAGTTGTTGGTATCCGTTACCGCTTTATAATCGTACAGGCTAAGGTTAGTGCCATCATCAGCAATTTTAAACTTGCGTATTTGATTGCTGTATTGCTGCTCAAAAAAACCGGTGGTGTCGCTGCGGTCGTAATAACCATCAAACCGGTGGCCAAAAATAAGATAGTAGGTGCTGTCTAACTTTGCCAGGTGGGCGCCGCATATAGCCAGCGATGAATCGGTAATCTGCCTGAACAGCGAATCGATAGGCTTGGCGTTTATTACCGCATCCATCAACCGGTTCATATTTACAGCCGTAAGTGTAGGCCAGGTTACAAAATTTTGTATCGAATCTTTCCAGCCATAGCCACCCACCATATACAACATGCTATCGTTTAGGTAAAACTGCATGTTGCTGCTGGTAATAGGCTCGCGTATGTTATCGGGCAGGGTGTTTACTGGTGCTGTCCATCGTTGGTCCGTAGCAGGGTCTACCACATAAATAAGGTTGTTTACATTATTGGTAGGGAACGCAAACGGCGGCTGAAAACCATGCAACCCGTTTTTGCGCCCGCCTATAAAAAACCACTTGCCATTATACTCGCCAAACACCCCACTATGCACCGCCGGCGGCGAGGTAAGTGTAGAAGGTTCTAACCGGATAGTAAACCGCTGATAAGCATAAATAGTAGTATAGCAAATAGTAAGTAACAACAACAGGGCAAGCTTTTTCATGGCGGGTATTTACCTGCATAAAAGTAATAGAAAAAGCCTGTTGCCGGTAAATCAAGAACGTAAACGCAAAGGGCGCAAAGAAAATGCAACGCAAAGCACGCTAAGCAAGCATCAGGTAATTACCCCTTTGCGGTTCTTTGCGAAAACCTCTGCGGGCTTTGCGTTAAAAATGTCTTTTGCCTGCCCCCTAAATTGGTCTGAGCCATCCCAAAGGGGTATGGCTCAATATTTTTAATACAGTAAATTAGATTTCTTCGGATACTAAGTTTTCCGGCTTTTGTATTTGTCTTTCTCGGCTGTTCTCCTCTGTATTTTTCTCCGTGCGAAAAATGTATTTTGTATTATCCCAGGAAATCTATTATGTTTCTACTGGCCTATACTGGCCTGTGTATTCAGCTTGCTGGCTATCCATGGCGGTACCGAAACTTCAATATCAGTCAACGTCCCTTTTAAACGTGCAATGGGCTGCATCTCTATCGGAAACCCCTGCATACGCATTTCGCAATCGTATTCGGCGCTTAGTAAAAAGTGGCTTCTGTCAGCGCTCCAATCTACACGTGTTACCTTAAAAATGTTTTCGCCGGGCATTAAGTAATAGGCGCCAAAATTATGGTGCAGCTCTATACTTAAATCTGCTACCTGTCCTTCTGCCGCTTCGCGGTTAAAGGTATAGGCTACATTTATATCAGGCGTAAAAAAACTGCTATCGGGTGCCATCACCTCCGGCCCGAAAAACTGCAGCGAAGTAATGTATTTGGTCCGCTCGCTGGCTATAGCCAACGGGTTAGTTTTACTAAGCAGCATGGCGCGGTAAAATTCCTTTTCGCGCACAGTAAACGATTGTTCATTTACCCCGGCGCTTATAGTGCCGCTATCTTTATACGAGTCGCGGTAAACCTCTGCTTTAAAAGAGCTAAGCACTACCAGCAGGGTTAAAAAAGTAAACGATGTAAAAACTTTTTGCATAAAGGTTGTGGGTTGTGTTATCCTTTACGTTATACAATAGCAAAAAGTATCAAAAAGTGATTTTGTAACTAACAACGTGCAGTTTGAAAATGCGGATTAATGGCAAATACAAAATACAGCTAACCGCAAAGGACGCAGAGATTTTCGCAATGAACCGCAAAGTGAATACCAATACATTGCGCTCCTTGCGTTGTATTCCCTTAGCGTTCTTTGCGGTTAAATGTATTCCGCACTAAAAACAAAAACCCGAAAGCAATGCCTTCGGGTTCTGTTTAGTATTTCAAATTTGTATTCCTTTAGTATTTGGAATTTTTTTATTTCGAATTTAATTGGTGGCTACACCACCAATTTTTTGTATTTAAACTTCTTCGGCTCATCACCCAGGCCAAGGCGTTGTTTCTTATTCTCTTCATAATCGCTAAAGCTGCCCTCAAACCAATATACCTGCCCTTCGCCCTCAAAGGCTAATATGTGCGTGCATATACGGTCTAAGAACCACCGGTCGTGCGAAATAATAACCGCACAGCCTGCATAGTTTTCAAGTGCTTCTTCCAGTGCACGGATGGTATTAATGTCCAAATCGTTGGTAGGCTCATCCAGTAGCAACACGTTCGCCTCATCACGCAGCGTGAGCGCTAAGTGCAGGCGGTTGCGCTCTCCACCCGAAAGCACCTTAATCTTCTTCTGCTGGTCGGCGCCGTTAAAGTTAAAGCGGCTTACATAGCCACGGCTGTTCATCTTCAGTTTACCCAACTCAATCCACTCACCGCCCTTGCTTATTACTTCCCATACCGTTGCCTCCGGGTCTATGTTTGTGTGGCTTTGGTCTACATAGGCAATCTTTACCGTTTCGCCCACTTCAAACGTTCCGCTGGTTGGCTTTTCTTCGCCCATTATCATCCGGAACAACGTGGTTTTACCCGCACCGTTAGGCCCTATTATACCTACTATACCCCCTTGTGGAAGCGAGAAGTTCAGGTTCTCATACAATAAGCGGTCGCCAAAGGCTTTAGACACATTATGCGCCTCAATTACCTTAGCTCCCAGGCGCGGACCCGGTGGTATGTATATATCCAGTTTATCTTCGGTTACCTTCTCTTCATCGGCCAGCATTTTTTCGTAGTTCGTTATACGTGCCTTGCTTTTAGCCTGGCGGGCCTTTTGTCCCATGCGCACCCATGCCAACTCGCGCTCCATCACCTTCTGGCGTTTGCTTTCGGCGCGCTCCTCCTGCTCCATGCGTATTTGCTTCTGCTCTAACCAGCTGCTGTAGTTACCCTTCCATGGTATACCCTTGCCGCCTTCCAGTTCCAAAATCCAGCCGGCTACGTTATCCAAAAAGTACCTATCGTGCGTAATACAAATAATGGTTCCCTTATACTGTGCTAAGTGGTGCTCTAACCACAATACCGATTCCGCATCCAGGTGGTTGGTCGGCTCATCCAGCAACAGCACATCCGGTTCCTGCAACAGCAGACGGCACAGGGCCACGCGGCGCTTCTCTCCACCCGATAGCTGCTTAACCGGTGCATCCGGGTCGGGGCATTGCAGGGCATCCATAGCGCGGTTAAGCACCTGGTCTATCTCCCATGCGTTGGCCGCATCTATCTTATCCTGCAGCACACCCTGGCGCTCCAGCAGCTTTTCCATGCGGTCGCCATCCAGGTTAGGGTCGTTAAACTCCTCGCTTATTTTATTAAATTCATCCAGCAGGTCAAAAATTTCCTTCTTGCCCTCGCGGATAATTTCAATTACCGTTTTTGTTTCATCCAGCTTCGGTTCCTGCTCCAGGTAGCCCACGCTGTAATCTTTGCTTTTTTCAATTTTGCCCTGGTAGTTTTCATCCAGCCCGGCTACTATTTTAAGTAAGGTCGACTTACCCGAGCCGTTGGCCCCTATAATGCCAATTTTGGCGCCGTAAAAAAAGCTGAGGTAAATATCCTTCAATATCACCTTTTGCGGCGGAATGGTTTTACCCACCCCCTGCATACTGAATATAATTGAGTTTTCTGCCATTGTTTTTTGATTATTGGAACGGCGAATATAGTTAAGAATGGGGGATTGGGAAATGACACTAATTGCAGGGGGCCAGCGGCCAATTAAAGCCACGAATTACACGAAGAAATGCTTAATACATTTTGGCGCTGTGCTGTTGCGCTTTTCGTTTGGGTGGGTCTCCCACGGGCGTGTGTATGGTGGATGATTCTTGCTTCCACCTAAATTAGTAGATATGTTTTAAGGGATGAGAAACCCTTCATTTATTGAAAAAATTAATTGCCGAACAAAATCAACACCCATCTAATATGTATTATATTTCTCCAAGAGCATGTCAAAACACCTATGGTATCAGCGAATTAATATAGTTATTGTCTGATTGGCTTACCGGCTTTCTATCCTTACTTGTTGAAAGCAATTCATAAAAAGTTTTCTTCATTAGCAGGCTGCTTTTACTAGTTGTAGAGCAGGTAAATATTCTACAACCAGGGGGAATGAGCTTTTTAATATTAGAAATTTTTTGTATGCTTAGCTGCTCATATCTAAATCCCTCTAAAACAAGGTATTTAAGGTTACTCCATTTCGCAAAATCGGACGGCATCTGCTGCAAATATTTTTCCAACCCCATAGTGTAACCGTAATACATTGATCTATAAAGTCCGGCTTTGCTTTTAAAAATGCGCAACACTTCTACTTTATTGTTTATTCCTAAGTTGTAAGGTAGTTCATTAGCCGAAGTTCTAAGTAATAAATATTTTAAACCATTTAAATCAGCATAGGTTATGGGCAGATTATTGTTGGCTGAAATTTCGACAGTTTTCAAATTTGTATAATGCTTAAAAAACTCACCAACAAAAGCTGAGTCGCATCCTGCTAAACTTACCCCTCTCAATGATTTACTGTTCTCTATACCTCCTTTAATTTCGGTTAGGTTATAGCAATCGTTAATATCCAGATAAACTAAAGATTTCATTTTGCCAAAGCACTCTGGCAAGGTTGTAAATTTATTGCCATTGCTATAAAGTTGGTTAAGATTATCCAGTTTTTCAAAGTCTATTGGCAGTCGGATTATGCCCAGATTATTTAGTATAATTGTTTTAAATTCTTTTAGGCTATCGGCGTATCCGTTGGGAAAATAACTCATCTCGCAGTCTTCAAAATCGATAACAGTATTGCCTTTAGCATTTTCAGGAGCATCAACTCCCGCCTCCTGGTAATCGAATGCAGATTTTGCGCTTTGAATGGTATTAATGATACAAGTATCAATTACACTCATTTGTTCTTGAAGAATTAATACTTTTTCAAAAGAAGGTGAAATTTCAATTAATTTTTTCGCGCTGGATTGAGCTGCTCTAAAATCACCCCGCTCATAACCAGCGTTTACAGATAAATAAAATCCTTCTGCCTTTTCTACCTCCGCAAGTCTTCCTTGCGACAAGGAATCGCCTAACTGCCCTGCTATATTAAACGCAGACCTCGCTTTTCCGAATTCACCAAAAATCAAAAGTGCATCTCCCCCTTCTTTAAAAAATGGGATAAAATTATCAGGCGCCACTTTTCTGCCTTTCAGTTCTATTCTATAATCAGAGATAAATGTGGAGTCTCTTAATAGCGCTTCAACAAGCCTGTTTATTCTTTCTTTGGCCGCAACTAAGTTTTTATTTACAGTATCCTTTGAATTAATAGCCAATTGTAGATTATCAGCATAGGTTTTGCTCTTTGCTTTTTCTAATTCCAGTTTTTTAACCGTATTTCTCAAAATTTCTAAATTCGAAGTATTACTGGAGTCAGTAACGCGCAATTTTTTGTTGGTATTATACATGGCTCCTGCAATTATCTGCAAAGAATCCTTGGTAAACTTTAGTTCGTTATAAATTGATTCTAACTCTTCTTTGGAAAGCTTCTCTTTCTCCAAATCTTTTTTCGCTCTATTGGCATTGTACATTATACCTGCTAAAATTACTAATACAACTAAAGCCGCCATCAATAATATCTTGCGGTTATTCTTTAAGTCGGCTTCGCGTTTTTCTTGTTCAGCCTTGTACTTTATCTGCTGAGAAAGTATCTCTCTTTCCCTTTCTTTCTCCTTTTCTAACAGCAGAATTTTTGCCTTTTCCTTATCGGCTAAAAGTTCAAAGTGCTTTCTATCTTCCTGCACGGGAAGTATAAACCTATCGTGGCACAGTTGGTAAAAAGTATCCTTTCCTGTAGGTAAGGATTTAAGAAGGCCGGTGGTTTTGGTCAGCCTTTCAACAATATCTGCGTAATTGTTTTTCTTATCCTTAGTTGCTATAGCACCAATCTGGAATAGGTTTCTGGATTCGCCAACTATTAGTTCCTCTATTATATTTACCTTTACCTTTTCAAATGCATCTTCGTCCAGCTTAAAGGTTTCTTTTATATCCCGCCAGCACGATGAATAAAAATCGCTGATAATATCTTTTATAGGAGGAATGTCATCTTCTTGTATTTTGGTTTTTTTCAGCTTAATAACAACATTCTTTTCTATAGTACTGCAAACAATCTGTATTTGCAAAGGGTCTATAAGTTTAGTGTCGTTATCTGCAATCTCTCTCAGCATTTTTCTCACGAGCGCTTCATTAGCGAAGGTAAATTTTTGTGAGAAAAATTCTCCCTCGGCTTCCGCTGGTATTACCACTGCTTTGTAAGCATCATCTTCTTTAAGAGGAGCCAGTATAAAGTCATTTTTGAGTATATCAGGGAAACAATCGGCTAACAAACTCATGGTGCCTAACTTATCCTCCCTTACTACAAACAATACCTTCGTATCTACGGGGTTTTCTAGCAGCTTATTATTTATGTTAAACTGCTCTTTCTCCGCCTCGGTTATATTTTCGGAAGTTAATAACTGGGCAGTGTTAGCCTTAATAATTGCGTATATCTGCTGAGGAATAGTGGAGGATAAGGCCTGGCTTAACTGCTGCTTAAAATCTACAATTTCTTTCCGTGTAAGTGTTTGAAGCTCTTCGAATTGGTCGAGAATTATTAAAAGCCTTATTCTTTTAGTGGCCAATTTTTTTCCTATAATCCATAAATTATTGGGTGTAACACCGTCCAGATAAGGCAGTTGAACTCCATTAAGCCACTCAGCTTGATTATTTATACGCTCAATAATTGTTTGGATAATTACTGATTGGCCGGCATCTACACTAGTCGAAGCATTTTTTTTAATCTCATCTAACCTTAAAATTATAGGCATGTAGGTAAAATCACCTTCGTTATAACTTTGGTCATTGGGCTTATCAAGCAAAGGCAATAATCCTGCTTGTATTAATGAACTTTTTCCTACTCCCGAGTCTGCATGTAAAACCAGCGTTTTACTTAACGATAGTTGCACAAATAACCTTTCTGCATCGCTTTTGCGGCCCCAAAAAAGCTTTTCATCTTCTTTAGTAAAAAAGTTCACTCCGGGATAACGAAACTTCATGCGTTGCTTTGGTTCATTTTATTAAATATCAAGTCCATGAAATCAGTAAACTCTTTTTCGCGCGCCTGCACAATAGACACCTTACCGGTTTCTTTATCTTTAATAACATCGGCATAATTAAGATTGAGATTCACTACCATTTTAACCTCTGCCATAAATTTATCTATAAACCTGTATACGCTCACGTAATCATCGTATAGGTCTTTATCTAAGGCGGTAGCGTTATTAAGCTTCTTTTTACATTCTTCAAACCAATAATCTTTGTAATTCTGAGGGTTGCTAAAATCAGCATCATTCATAGCAATTGTAAACACGCGCTGCTCCGGGTCATTGTGTTTGCTTATACGCAATGCTTCTACCATACAATACGCCGAAGTAAGATATTTGTGGCTAATAACTCTTACCACCGTTTTTCCCATTCCTATACGAGTCATAAACGAATCTATACTATCGCCATACTTTAAGTCCTTTCTGTCCCTAAACAACTGATATAAGGTGTTTTTATCTTTTTCTAAAAATTTAGATTCTATAAGGTCAACTATATAATCTCTCGTTTCTTCCGGGTTATCGCTGCCAGGCTGGTCTACAGGTCTCGCATTGGGCTCATTCCCTTTGTTCGATGCATCTGCGGGCGCCGGGCCTTCTTTTAACTCATTCCTCCATGCATAAGAAACAAAAGTACTATACGCGCCATTAACGCTGGCAGGCCGCATTTGTTGTGGGTGGTTTTTTTCACACACATCAATAATGTTATGAATACATTGAAAGGAATTATCTTTAGTAGATTTCATATTAAATGAAGAATGCATAATAATTGCAACATCCTCAGTCTCTTCCAAATAGGGAGTACAAACATTAGTTTTTAAATCTACCGCTGTTTTAATTTTAAGCTTATGACAAACCAGTTGATATTGCCATGAATCAAACTTAAATCCCAAAAAAATAAAACTATTAGCAGTACCTTTTAAAAACAATTCGATGTTATCGGGCATTGATTTTTCAGGCAATAAAAACTCCATCGTTTCATATAACTTGTTATGCGTTAGTATAAGCGATTGCTCTAAATCAACCGAACCAAAGATGTTATATATTACGGGGTTGCTTTTGGAAGGTATGGGGATATTGTTAAACTCCGCCTTAGACTCTTTGGTAAAATACGCTTCAGAAAAAGGAATTTTTTTTTGTTGATACACTTGGTTCAATGCCTTATCCGGGCACACATTAATAATTAGCGGAAATGGGATACGTGATATCATTTCCATCAAAGCCTGGTCTCCCACATTTTCATAAAATCTTAATACTTGCCCCTGAACCTTACTTCTTATATAGTCGTCTTTAAAATAAAATAGGTTTTCTGAACCAAAGAACCGAGCCGAACTTTCATTTTTTATACTATCACGATAGAAACTTCTAAAGCCATTGCCGTTACTATCAACCGCAAGTTCGGGGCCTAAAATCAAAACACATTGCCCCTTATTTGAACATATATTCCGGGCTATTTTTTCGTAAATTTCATTCATACAAATACTTAAGGCTCTTATAACGTCATTAAAACAAACATAATATAGAGCTATATGTTTAGCGCGCACTATGTATGTGTTTCGGCAAAAGAAGTAACTTATAAATAATAAAATCTCACCTTTTCGGTGATATTTTGTTAAAAATTAATATGATATTATTGTTCTGAGAGCAGCGAATAGTAAAATGTTTTTCTATCCACCTTATCATACTAACACTGCCCTTTAACCAACTTGGCTTTTGCCCCAGCGCAAATTTAGCAAAGTGAACAACGGTGTACATAAATACACCGGTTTTAGCTCAACACCCTTAAAGATACAATCCCCGCTTAAAGTAATATTGTGGATTTCATAAACCGGATTGCCCTAAAGGTAGAAGCTATGAAACTGGTGCAGCGTTCTAGGTACTCAATACATATACCCCAGCATATCCAACTCGCCATCGCTCCAATCTTTACCGCCAACTTTCTTAAACATCAAATCGCAGTCGGTAATTTGCTCGTTGGCTATGCCATAGTTTTTGCCCTGGTATATTTTTAGCCATTGTATGGTTAGTGTTGTTTTGCTATAACCCAACCGCTCGTAAAAAGCCGGCACATCGGTTACTAAAAACAAAAAATCGATGTTGTGTTTGTGCGCTACGGCTATGCGCTCAAACTCCTGCATTAGTTTTGTGCCTTGGCCATTGCGCTGCAGGGTAGGTTCAACGGCTAAACCTGCTACACCCCATACGGTTACTTCCTGCCCGTTTAAATTCATTACGCGGTAATCAATACCCAGGTGGCCAATTAGCTTATCGCCCTGCCATAGCAGCAACCGGTGGTGGCATAGCTGCTTAAAGTAGGCCTTGCCGCGGTAGTTGGTATCGGTAAAAACGGCGCTAAGCAGCCGGTTTATCTGCGTTTTTTCATCCGGTGTTAACTCAAACTCGCTCTTGAAGGTGATGGTGGGTTCGCTCATGTAGTAGTGAAGATAAAAAATGTGGGCTTTGCCCGGCCGCAGGGTCCGCGAAAAGTGAACCCCCGCGGGGACGGTGTGCTGGTACACAAATTGCACCCGCGTAATAATTAAGGTTACTTTACGCAACATTTTGAACCGGTTTGTTGAATGATTGAGCATTTTCCTTTTTACCTGGCTTTGGTAGTGGCTATTGTGCTTATTATCATGCTATCGGATAAACTTAAGGTGGCATACCCTATTTTGCTGGTAATAGCCGGGCAACTGATAAGTTTTGTACCCGGCGTGCCGGTGTTGCGTGTAGATCCGGAACTGATCTTCATTATTTTTTTACCCCCGCTGTTATACGAGGCCTCGTGGGCAATTTCGTGGAAAGAGTTGTGGCGCTGGCGGCGTATTATTACCAGCTTTGCTTTTATTGTAGTGTTCTTAACAGCACTTTCGGTGGCTTTGGTTACCAATGCAGTAATACCGGGTTTTTCGCTGGCCCTTGGTTTTTTATTAGGCGGCATAGTATCGCCACCCGATGCAGTTAGTGCAGGCGCTATACTTAAATTTGTAAAAGTGCCTAAGCGTATGGCCAGCATACTGCAGGGCGAAAGCCTGCTTAACGATGCTTCGTCACTAATCATCTTTCGCTTTTCGTTAATTGCGGTAGCTACCGGTCAGTTTGTTTGGCAAAGCGCCGCCTTAAGCCTGGGCTGGATGCTGTTGGGGGGGATAGGGGTTGGCTTGCTGATTGGATGGCTGTTTATGGTATCGCATAAATATTTGCCTACCGATGCTAACATGGATATTATATTAACTATTATAACCCCTTACATTATGTATTTACTGACCGAAGAGGTACATGGTTCGGGTGTTCTATCCGTAGTTAGCGGGGGATTGCTGTTATCGTATAACCGGCACCGGTTTTTAACCAGTTCATCGCGGTTGCGGGGTGTAAACGTATGGGAGAGCCTGGCTTTTGTGTTGAACGGGGCCGTTTTTTTACTTATCGGTCTCGATTTGCCGGAGATTATTGCGGGACTAAGGCAAGACCAGATAAGCTTTATTTCGGCGTTGGGTTATGGTGTTTTAGTAACTGCAGTGCTGGTTATTGTGCGTATGCTTTCGGCATATGGAGCTGTGGTGGTTACGCTTATTGCCCGCAATTTTATACCGGTGGCCGATACGCGCAGCCCGGGTTTTAAAGCGCCTATACTATTGGGTTGGGCCGGCATGCGCGGGGTGGTATCGCTGGCGGCAGCCTTATCTATACCGGCACACTTAAGCAATGGCGATATGTTTCCGCACCGCAATCTTATATTGTTTATCACCTTTGTAGTAATTATGCTTACACTATTGGGGCAGGGGTTAACGTTGCCGTATTTAATACGCAAAATTAAGCTGCCTGATTACGATGATTACCCCAACGAACAGGAGACTGAAAATTTCATATCGATGGGTTTGGCCGGGCGTGCTTTACAGCACCTGGAACAAAATTACACCGGCAAATATGAGGACTATGTAGCGCTGCAACACATGGCCACCAAATGGAAAGAAAAAAGCACCGGCGAGGCAGATGCCGTAATGCCCGAAGAGGCCCGACATATATACCTGGCTATACTTGAACAACAAAGGCAGTGGCTGTTGTTGCAAAATCAATCTGACCAAAACTATGACGAAGAAATAATACGCAAGCACCTGCACCGTATAGATATCGAAGAAGAAAAAATGCGGTTTATATAAACCCGCTTACAACCTATTTAATTATTCGCTGTAAAATGAATAGTATGTTTGTATAGCTTACCTCCGAGGTAAAGCATCTCGCCCGCAATTTGCCGGTTAAGTGACATATAGTTCGTTTTCTCCCTCCGGTAGCGCGTGTGCTCGAATTTTACAAGGCTTTGGTAACGCAGACTGCTTTGTATGTTAGCAGGCGCTATGCTGCATTTTTCATCGCTGTGGCAAATGTTTACTACCCCTTTGTGAACCCGCTCTTTCAAAATTTTCTACCAATATCATTCCCTAACGGGAAACTATAATATGCCGTAGGCATAAAATATCGGTAGTATAAATAGTAACGGCATTTACATGCCGTAGGTATGCAACCTTAGCCCGAAAGGGTGCTTTTACAGCGCATATTTCAACCCATAATTAATTAAAATCTAACCATTATTTCATATCTTTGTATGACATTAGGGTTCCTTGATTTATTGCTTAAAACAAAGGTAAGGCGCAGGAGTTTGAATACATTTTTGCTGTGTCTTGTCCTGAAATAGGTTGACAAAAAGTTGACACTAAATTTGCGACAAAATGAGTTACTACCAAAAAGAAGCGGTTATCCGGGAATACCTACAAGGCGGTATAAGCTGCCGGAAACTGGCTAAAAAATATGGGATA
>JBGAUW010000019.1:0-119976 GCA_044228435.1 Chitinophagales bacterium | reverse complement strand
TGGTACAAGTCTATTTTGTTCAGCAATATAAAGGTGGGTATGTCGGTTTTTTGAATCAACTCCACCAGGTGCTTTTGCTCTTCCTCTTTCTGAAATTTATCGGTTACAAAAATCAACACATCGGCATCTTCAAAGGCGCCTGCCACAAAGTCGTTCATAGTGCTTTGCAACTTATAGGCTGGTTGGTTTATATAGCCAGGGGTATCAGAAAACACAATCTGATAATCGTCGGTATTTACCATGCCCAAAATACGGTGTCGGGTGGTTTGCGCCTTGGGCGATATAATGCTCATGCGCTCGCCTACAAGGCCATTCATAAGGGTGCTTTTGCCCACGTTGGGCAGCCCAATAATATTTACAAAGCCAGCTTTATGTTTCATAATTAAGGGGATGAAAATACGAAACAGCCCCTTTAAAACTAAAAAAGGCCCATATTTAAGTGAGTTCTTAACTACAATGGCTTAATTAAACTCACCATCGGTATGTTTTTTTTACGAAAAGGCCCCGCACTTTGTCCGGCTCAGTTTACCGAAGGTTGCATTAGTAATGCAAAGCATGCACTGCTGTTTTTAATATTTTTCTACACCGTGCAGGTCTGTTTTAATAATTTCTTTTACGTTCGTTGTTATGAAGCAATCTACCCTCGATTTAAAAGTGAAAAAATCTGTTACCGGACTCGGCTTATATGCTATGGAACCCATTGCTAAAGGCACAAAAGTTATAGAATATACCGGCGAAAAAATTGGGCTGGATGAGGCCAACAGGAGAGGGGGAATGTATTTGTTTGAAATTACCCCCAAATGGTTTATCGATGGAAAGGACCGTAAAAACTTAGCCCGCTATATCAATCATGCATGCGGCTCGGCCGGTAATTGCACTGTAGATGTAAAAGCCGGACGAATATGGATTATTGCCAGAAAGAATATTAAAGCAGGCGAGGAGTTGTCGTACGACTATGGAAAGGAAATGTTCGACGCTTACATTAAGCCGCACGGATGTAAGTGTGCTAAATGCAACCCTGCGATGTAAAAGCCGGACGAATATGGATTATTGCCAGAAAGAATATTAAAGCAGGCGAGGAGTTGTCGTACGACTATGGAAAGGAAATGTTCGACGCTTACATTAAGCCGCACGGATGTAAGTGTGCTAAATGCAACCCTGCATAGCAGCCTGGAAAGCATAATAAATACATTATGTGGGGCGGCGCAACAGAGCAGCCCCACATAATGTATTTTACCTTATTAATTATACGTGTCCGGCAAATAAAAAAGCCCCACATTGCTGTGAGGCCTTAGTTGCGGGGGTACCCGCCTTCGGCGAGGGAACCTACGTCCGCCGTTGGCGGATATGAGCCCAATGTGCTACCTTTTTAAAAGTTCATTCTTAATATAATCCCTTCCTATTCCTGATTTGAACCATTTTTCTCGGCGCATGGCTTCTGCTTTGTTGGAGAACTCCTCGGTATGAATAATAATCCAGGGGCGGAATTTTATGGTCCAGCCTTTAATACCTAACTCATTATGCGATAAAAATCTTGCTTGCATGTCGGTAGTGAAACCTACATATGTTTTATTATACTTCTCTGAATAAAGAATGTAAACTGTGTACATAGCTTAAATAAAAAAGCCCCACATTGCTGTGAGGCCTTAGTTGCGGGGGTAGGACTCGAACCTACGACCTTTGGGTTATGAGCCCAACGAGCTACCAACTGCTCCACCCCGCGATATATGTTTATCTAAAAGAACTGATTTAACTGCTATCCCTTTCGATTGGGAGCGCAAATATATTCCTTATTTGGTAGAAAGCAAATGATGAAGTGCTTAAAACTGAATTAATTACTGTTTTTATCTGTTTAAAATTGATAACCGTTACTAATTGGGGGCCAGCAGTATTAGCTGGCATAAAAAAAGCCGCCGGAAACCTCCGGCAGCTCTCTTCTTTTAGCAAGTATCACTTTCGTTATTACACGGTTGTATTCATATACTCTTCAATTGGCGGACAAGTGCAAATTAAATTGCGGTCGCCGTGGCTGTTGTTAACCCTGCCCACGCTTGGCCAAAATTTGTTTTCGGTAACAAACGGAAGCGGGAAGGCAGCCTCCTGGCGGCTGTATGGGTGGTTCCATTCGGCAGCGGTAACTACACCAATAGTGTGCGGTGCATTTTTAAGCGGGTTATCGGTAGCGTCAATCTCTTTTCTTTCAATGGCATCTATTTCGCCTTTTATAGCAATAAGCGCATCGCAGAAGCGGTCTAACTCTGCCTTATCTTCACTCTCGGTAGGCTCAATCATTAAAGTGCCTGCAACCGGGAAGGATACAGTAGGAGCGTGGAAGCCGTAATCGATAAGGCGCTTGGCCACATCTTCAACCTCAACACCTACAGTGTGTTTAAACTGGCGGAAATCGAGAATCAATTCATGTGCTACGCGGCCGTGCTCTTTACCTACGTATAGCACCTGGTAATAATCTTCCAGCCTTGCCTTCATGTAGTTGGCATTCAAAATTGCATAGCGGGTAGCATCGGTTACGCCGTTGCAGCCCAACATACGTATATAGCCGTACGATATAAGCAATATGCTGGCGCTGCCGTAGGGGGCAGAAGATACACCGTGTATAGCCTTTTCGCCACCGGTTTTAGCCAAAGCATTACCTGGTAAGTAAGGGGCAAGATGTTTTGCTACACAAATAGGGCCCATGCCGGGGCCGCCACCGCCGTGTGGTATAGCAAATGTTTTATGCAGGTTAATGTGGTTTACATCGGCACCAATTAAGCCCGGAGATGTTAAGCCCACCTGTGCATTCAGGTTGGCACCATCCATATACACCTGTCCGCCGTTGGCGTGTATTACTTCACAAATGTCTTTAATAGCGCTTTCGAATACCCCGTGGGTGGATGGATAAGTTACCATCAGGCAGCACAGGTTATCTTTATGCTCTTCGGCTTTTTTAAGCAGGTCGTTAAAGTCGATATTGCCGTGGCTATCGGTAGCTACTACCACCACCTTTAAACCGGCCATTACAGCGGTAGCGGGGTTAGTGCCGTGTGCCGAAGCCGGTATTAAGGCAACATCGCGGTGGCCCTGGCCAATATCCTTTTGGTAAGCGCGTATTACCAATAAACCAGCGTATTCGCCTTGTGCACCGCTGTTAGGTTGTAACGAGGTAGCAGCAAAGCTGGTTATTTCGCTCAGGTAGTTTTCAAGCGCAGTAATAATTTCCTGGTAGCCTGCTGCCTGGTCTTTAGGCGCAAAGGGGTGAATGTTGGCAAACTCAGCCCAGCTAACCGGTTCTAATTCTGCAGCAGCGTTCAGTTTCATGGTGCAGCTACCCAGGGCTATCATCGATTTTGTAAGCGATAAATCTTTATTCTCTAAGCTTTTTATGTAGCGCATTAACTGGCTCTCGCTGCGGTGGGTATTAAATACCGGGTGCGTAAGGTAAGCGCTTGTGCGGGTTAACTCACCGGGCAGCTCGACAGGTTGTGCAGGGTAGCGGTAAATATCGAAGGTGTAATCATCTTTACCTACTGCGCAGGCAAATACGTTTACTATATCGCAAACATCTTCGGGTTGCGTGGTTTCATCAAGCGTAATAGAGATGCCGTTTTCATCGTAGTAAAAGTTCATCTCTTTATTAATAGCCAGCTGATGGATAAAATCATGTTTCTGGTCGTGCCCGGTAGTATCAATATGCAGTGTATCGAAATGGAACTGGTTGGTAACCTTAAAGCCTAAGTGGTGTAGCTCTTTACGTAAAATAGAAGTTAAGGTATGAACGCGAAGGGCAATGTTTTTAACCCCTTGCGCACCGTGGTATACCCCATACATACCCGACATAATGGCAAGTAGAGCCTGGGCGGTGCAAATGTTAGAGGTTGCTTTTTCGCGGCGAATGTGCTGCTCGCGGGTTTGCAAAGCCATACGTAAAGCAGGTTTGCCCTGCGAATCGATACTAACACCAATTATACGTCCTGGTAATATGCGTTTGTAATCATCCTTAGTGGCAAAAAAAGCGGCATGTGGCCCGCCGTAGCCCATAGGCACACCAAAGCGTTGCGAGTTACCTACCACGCAATCGGCTCCAAACTCTCCCGGTGGGGTAAGTAAGGTTAATGCTAACAGGTCGGTAGCAACACATACATAACACTCCAGCGCGTGGCTCTTATCAATAAAAGCTTTATAGTTTAATACGCTACCCTCTTTTGCAGGGTATTGTAGCAGGGCTCCAAAAAAATCTTTATCTAAGGCAACAGTATTGTAATCGCCAATTACTACTTCAATACCCAATACGCCTGCACGGGTTTTAATTACATCAATAGTTTGCGGAAAGCATAAGTTGGAAACGAAGAACTTATTGTGCAGCGCATCTTTCTTGTTTTTTAAACCCCAGAACATGTGCATAGCCTCGGCTGCTGCGGTGCCCTCATCCAACAATGATGCGTTGGCTACCGGCATTCCGGTAAGGTCGCTTACCATGGTTTGAAAGTTAAGCAGGGCTTCTAAGCGGCCCTGTGCAATTTCGGCCTGGTAAGGGGTGTATTGGGTATACCAACCCGGGTTTTCGAATATGTTGCGGCGAATAGCTGCCGGGGTAATGTTGTTATAATAACCCATGCCGATATAGCTGCGGAAAACCTTGTTTTTAGAAGCTTTCTTTTTCAACTCGCGCAGATAGTTGTATTCACTTTGTGCATCGGGCAGGTTCAATTTATCTTTACGGCGAATGTTGGCAGGTATAGTTTGCGATACCAACTCTTCCAGGCTGGCAGCCCCTACCGCTTTAAGCATTTCTGCGGTCTGGTCGGCATTAGGTCCAATGTGTCTGTTTACAAAATGGTCGGTAGTTTTCAGGTTTAGCATAGCAGGCAGTTGAGGGATTTGAAAAATAGTGGCGCGAAAATAATAAAGCGGGGCATTTTTAGTTGTATGCCGGGCTCATAGGCCCGGCGTTTTGTCAACTTTTAATTAACAATGGCAGATGGCAATTTGTTCGGCTATGTTTTAAGGGGTAATGGTGTTAAAACTTTACAAGTCAACTTAGTTGGCACAATTTTTTAACAGTATTGAGTTCAGCATTTATAAATTCACACCGTGAAAAGAACCATCCATATACTCCTCCTATCGCTGCTTTGTTATTCCGGCGCTTATGCTCAAAAAGTTGATCGTCTCATTCAGTTTTCGGGTTACGCCCTTACGGCCGATAGTTTGATAGGAGTTCCCTTTGCCCACATTACCATTTTAAACCGTGGCAGAGTAGCTACTGCGGGGCCCGATGGCTTTTTTTCGTTTGCTGCCCATGAAGGCGATACCCTGTATTTTACTTGTATAGGTTATACACCGGTGCAATATTTAATGCCTGCAAAGCTGGAGAGCGATAAGTTTTCGATAATACAGATGATGACGCGAAACGACTTGAATTTGCCGGCCACCATTATTTATCCATGGGGGCCGCCCGAAAATTTTCCGAGGGCCTTTTTGGATTTAAACCTGCCGGATGATGATTTGCAACGCGCCAAAAGAAACATGGACCGCGAACGTTTAGCTGCCCTGGGCGAACGTTTAGAGCAGGATGGGGGAGAAGCTACCAGCCTTGCATTACGAAATACCTCGGCTAAAACTTACTACTACGGGCAAACCGCCCCGCAAAATATATTTAACCCGCTTGCCTGGGCCGAATTTATCCGTGCCTGGAAACGTGGCGACTTTAAAAAGAAGGATAAATAGGCGGTTTATTTTTAGCTAAAGTTTAGCGGCCCTGTTGTTCATTATTCTTTACTTTGAAAAATGTATTACGCGGCCCGCGCCATTTCATTTTTCTGCTGTTTGTTGTTATATAGCCTGCTTGGTGCACAAACCACCTACAAGCTTTCGGGTGTTGTAATTGGCGATGATTTAAAACCCCTGCAGGGCGCAAGCATTTATGTAGCCCGTTTTTCAAGCGGCACTTTTTCTGATTCTACCGGCCACTTTCAACTTGTTTTAGCATCCGGGTGGAACGAAGTTTCTGTATCTTACGTTGGCTACGGCGCCGAAAAGCTGAATATTTACCTTAATCACGATACAGCTGTAAGTATTATGCTGCGCACCGATTTGCAACTGGCCGAGGTAGCTATTACCGAGCGTAAACAAATGCTTAATGCCCTGCACGATGCCAGCGGAGTAATTACTTTAACTAAACAGAATTTTAATTCACTGCCGGCATTTTTAGGCGAAAACGACCCGGTAAGGGCTATACAAATGCAACCGGGTGTGCAAAGCGGAAACGAAGGCGCCCGTGGTATTTTTATACGTGGTGGCAGCCCCGACCAAAACCTGATATTGTTAGACGGAGCACCGGTGTATAATCCATCCCATGTATATGGTTTTATATCGGTATTTAACGGCGATGCTATTGATAAAATTGAGGTGTATAAAGATAGGTACCCTTCGCGCTATGGTGGCCGGCTTTGCTCGGTAATTGATATTGGGGTTAGCGATGGTGATACCGCAAAGCTGAACGGTACTTTTTCGCTGGGGTTGGTTACCTCGCGGCTTAACCTTAACGGGCCTTTAACTAAAGATAAACGCACCACTTTTTCGGTTTCGCTGCGCGGTTGTTATATAGGTTTGTTTACAGCCCCTATAAGCAGCAGGCAATATAAGGCAACCGGTTTCAGTGGTAGCATCTCCTACTACTTTGCCGATGTAAATGCTAAAATTGTTCACCGGTTTTCGGCTAAAACCAAATTAGCCATCAACTTTTTTGCTAACAACGATTTTTACTCTTTCAAGCGCAGTTTTAGCAGTGCCACCACAACCTACACGGAAAATGGGCTTGTGCAAAATGACATAAGCTGGGCCAATTATGTTGCCTCTGCGGCTGTTGTTCATTCTTTTAATAGCCGCTGGCAAATGAAACATCAGTTTTCTTTTAGCCGTTACCAAATTACTACGCGCGATAAAGATAACTACCGCCAAACCAGGGCTACCTACGACTATTATAATTATAACAACGCCGATACCCGTTCTTATATAAACGATATTGCTTATCGAGCTGATGGCACCTATACTACCGGGCAGCAAACATTTACTATGGGGGCGGCTGTAACCGGCCGTTTTTTCGAAACCGGTAAGGGAAACTATGGTAACAATAACGTTAGCAGCGGGGCCAATGTTTACCGGTTAAACGGAAGTTTGTATAAAACTATTGATGCAGGCCTGTATGCCGAAGATCAATACCACCCCAACGAATACTGGTTGATTAGCGGTGGTTTTTATGCTAACATATATAACGTACAGGGGCGCACCTTTGGTAGTCTCTTGCCAAGGGTAAGTGTTCTATACAACCCGGTTGCTAAATTTTATTTGCGGGCATCTGCTTCGGGCTTAACACAAAATATGCATTTGCTGGCTACGGCATCCTCCAATATATTAAACGATTATTGGGTGCCGGCCACTACAGCGGCAAAACCCGAAACGGGGTGGAATTTTTCGGGTGGTATGATGCATAAACTACCCCTTAATTTTGAGTGGAGTGTAGATGGTTTTTACCGGCTTATGAATAATGTATTGGAATACAATAACAGTAAGTCCCAATCATCTATATACCAACCTTGGGAGGAGCAGGTATTAACCGGTGGTAAGGGGCGCAGCTATGGTGCCGAGTTTTATGTGGCCCGAACCAAAGGCAGGGTTACAGGGTCGGTGTCATATACCCTGTCGTGGAGCGAGCGTAAATTTGAATCGTTAAATGAAGGGAAGTTTTTTCCTTATAAGTACGACCGCCGCCATAACCTGGCTGCGCAAATGGTTTTTTTAGTTGGCCGCCATTTTGAATTGGGGGTTGCCTATGTATATGGCAGTGGCAATAGGTTATCGCTGCCGGTGCAATCATATCATACTTTCAATGGCATAAATTATTACGATTATACGGTTGCCATTGGGCAGGGAAGCGGAAATCAAAATGATGTAGTTACAATATATGGTGGCCGTAATAATGCCCGGCTACCATCGTATCAGCATTTAGATGTTTCGTTTACTTACCGTAAACGGATAAAACGCCTGGAGCACGCTTTTAATTTTAGCGTATACAACGTGTATAATCACTATAATATTTTTGCTGTCTACGCCGATTATCGCTCTAACCCCGATGGCTCAAGAAGCATAGTTTATAAAAAGTTAAGTCTTTTTCCGGTATTACCTTCGTTAAGCTATACAATTAAATTTGCGTAATGGGGTACCGGTTACTTTTACTTTTTACGGGTTTGCTTTTACTTGCCATTGCCGGTTGCGAAAAGGATTTTGATGTAAGCAGTTTAGAGGGCGATAAAAAGCTGGTGGTAAACTGCCAGATTGATAATCTACGCCCGGTTAAAGTATTTTTAACCGAAAGTGTTTCGCCCACCGGTAACAATCAGGTAAATCCGGTTACAGATGCTATTGTGAATTTGTATGTAAACGATTCGTTTGTGCAGCAGCTGCCTTTTGTTTATACCGATGCAGCGCAAACTTTTGGTGCATATACAACAGCAAATTTAGGTGTGCCCGGCAGCAAGTATTCGGTTAAAATTGAACATGCCAAATATGGTGCCGTTTCCGCGCAGGATACTTTGTTGCCTGTGCCGGTTGTTACCGGTTATCAGTTGGTTAAGTTTGGCGATAGTACCAATAATTATACCGGCAAATTCAGGTTTTTATTATCCGATGCGGCCGAAAGGCAAAATTTTTACCGGCTAAATGTATATCAATCCGGGCAGGAACTTACTGTAAATGTTAGCGGAGATACTGTTGTTAGCGGATATGGCATTGGCAGCCGCCCCGAAATGCAAACAATTCTGCAGGATACAGTTAGAGATTTGAATACCTACCTGTTGTTTTCTGATAAAGATTTTAACGGCCAGCAAAAGGAGATGGAATTTAACGTTCGTTGTGTTGATTTGAACAAGGTTTTAAGCGCGAATTTTACTGTTGAATTAATGGCTATTTCTGATTCGCACTATAACTACTATAAAAATCTGCAGAGTAGGGCAGAGTTCGGTTCGGGCAGTAGTGTAAAGCCTTATGGCAACATACAAGGCGGTTATGGCATTTTTATGACCCAGTCTATTTATACAGTTACTATACCAGTTAAATAGTAAGTGGTTACTCAGCCAGGTAACATGTGGCCCTGCTTGGATTATCTTTTTGGCATTTTTTATCTGCCAGCGATTTATTAATAGCTTCTACCTGTTTTATATAACCACCGCCCATATAAAGGCATTGGCAGGTGTATTCTTTTTTCTGGCAACAACTTAGTGCACTTACAATAAGAAGGAAAAAAGCTATATTTTTTATATTCAGGTTTTACTTACTACTAAAATAAATAAGTATGTGTGGAAAAGGCAATTAATAATAGGTTTTCAGTTTGCTACTTTAGCGTTAATAAACCTCCAATGAACAAGAACTCATACCTTGTATTATCAATTGTCTATTGTCTTTCATCAATCGTCTTGTATTCCTGCACCTCTTGCAATAGCAATAATCAAACCGGCGATAAAAAGTTTTTTCGCTATAACCAAAGCAGTGGCATTGCTTCGCTGGACCCTGCATTTGCCAAAGATCAATCTACCATTTGGGCGTGCAATCAGCTATACAACTCGCTGGTACAGTTAGATGATAATTTAAACACGCAGCCTTCTATTGCTAAAAGCTGGGAAATTTCGGAAGACGGTAAGACTTATACTTTTCATTTGCGCAACGACGTTTTTTTTCAGGATAACGAATGCTTTAATGGGGGTAAAGGAAGATTGGTAAATGCAGCGGATGTAGTTTATAGTCTTGCCCGTATAATTGAGAGAAAAGTGGCCAGCCCCGGTGCCTGGATTTTTAATAACAGCGTTGATTCGGTGGAGCCATTTAAGGCTATTGACGATTCTACCTTTCAGTTAAGACTGCTTAAGGCTTTCCGGCCCATGCTCGGTATTCTATCTATGCAATATTGTTCGGTAATACCTAAAGAGGCAATTGCAAAGTATGGTGCCGATTTTCGTTCGCACCCGGTGGGCACCGGTCCGTTTGTGTTTAAAAACTGGAAGGAGGGGACCGCGCTTATACTAGTAAAGAATGAACATTACTTTGAAAAAGATGAACAGGGCAAAGCTTTGCCCTACCTGGATGGTATTAAAATTTCATTTATAGATAATAAGAAGACTGAGTATCTTTCGTTTAAGCAAAAAGAACTTGATTTTATTAATAGCATAGATGCCAGCTATATAGATGAGGTGCTTGATGAAGATGGCGGTATGAAGGCTGAACTAAAAGATAAATTCAATCTGCTTAAAACGCCTTATTTAAATACGGAGTATTTAGGCTTTTTGGGTATGGGTGCTAGTGAGATAGAGAATCCTTTTTTGAATAAGAAATTAAGGCAAGCTGTCAACTATGGTTTCGACCGCCGCGAAATGCTTAAGTATTTACGCAACGGGGTAGGTAAGCCGGCCGAAAGCGGTTTTACGCCGTTTGGCCTGCCCTCGTTTAATGCCGATAAGGTGAAGGGTTACACCTACGACATTGAAAAGGCAAAAGCATTGGTTAAAGAAGCCCACTATGATGCTTCTAAGCAATTGGTGTTATATACCAACGAAACCTATAAAGAATATGCCCTGTTTATTGTAAAGCAATTAGAGAAGGCGGGATTAAATATACGGGTAGAAATATCTCAACCCTCTATTTTACGCGAATGGATGAGCCAGGGCAAGGTACAGTTTTTTAGAGGTAGCTGGCTGGCAGATTACCCGGATGCCGAAAATTACTTCGCGGTGTTTTATAGCAAAAATGGTTCGCCGCCAAACTATACTCGTTTTAATAATGCAAAGTTTGATGCATTGTATGAGGCTGCTTTAGCCGAAAATAATGATGAGGTGCGTTTCGGCCTTTACCACCAAATGGAAAATATCATTATTGAAGAAGCACCGGTGGTGCCTTTGTATTATGATGAGGTATTGCGCTTTTCGCAAAAAAATATTGAAGGGCTTAGCGCCAATGGCTTAAATCTTTTAAACTTAAAAAAGGTAAGTATTAAGTAAGGTGTAGGCTAAAAAAAGGAGGCTTTACTCAGCAAACAACTCCATCTTCTTTTTGCAGCGTTCAATCGATGCTCTTGCTGTATCTAATTGCTTATCGTCAAAAGTAGCGGCTGCATATTTCTTGTAAGCATCAATGGCTTCTTTGTATTTGCCTTGCCCTTCGTACATAATAGCAAATTCGTTTTGTATGGTCGATCTGTTTATGCCTGGTATTGTAAGCGCTTTGGTTAACAGGTCCGTTAGCTCATCCCATTTTTGCAGTGTAGAAAGTACAATAGCATAATTGTAATACGCTGCCAGGTAATCGGGTGAGTTTTCAATGGCCAGCTTATAATATTTTTCGGCGTTAGGGAAGTCTTTGTACTTGGTTTCGTATATCCAGCCTAAATGGTTGTAGGCTTTGCCAAAATTTGGCATCTCTTGTATCATAGCCATAAGCTTACTAAAGGCTTCGCCTATTCTTTGCTCGCCTATCAGGCGGTCAGCCTCCATAAACATATCTTCCATTCTTACTCTCAAATTCTCGTTCATAGTTGGGGTATTTGTTATATAGCTACAAACGTAATAAAAGTTTTGGGTGTGTAAATCCCACCTGTTTTTGTAAGAGTTTGGTAAAATTTTCCACAAAAAATTCGAGAAAGCGATTCTGTTTACAGAGGAGAGGTCCTGTAATATGTTCAAAACAAGGTGTTTATATGTCAAATTTAGTCGCTGTGTCGCATTAACAGTTTTTTAACTTATCGAAAAATAATAATTAACTTACAGTCGCGATAACCTATTTCTTAACCAAACTAACTACTATGAGTAAAATGTACAAAGCTTGTGTACTAGCGCTTGTGTTGCTATGTAATGTAGCAGCAGCCCAACGAACGCTAACAGGCACAGTAATTTCCTCCGAAGACAAGCAGCCCATTGTTGGGGCTACTGTTTTAATTGAAGGAACCACCACCGGAACCGTAACCGATTTAAACGGCAAATTTTCATTAGATGTGGATAGCACAGCCAAAAACCTGGTTTTCAGTTTTGTTGGCATGAAAAAACTGGTGCTGCCTATTGGTGCTGCTAACGATTTAAATGTAACTATGGAAATAGACCGTACTACATTTGATGAAGTGGTGGTAACCGCCCTTGCCGTAAAGCGCGAAAAGCGGGAGCTGGGATTTGGAACCACAACCATTAAAAGCGATGAGCTTAATAAAGGCAGCCAAAGTTCGGCGCTAAACTCATTGCAGGGTAAAGTAGCCGGGGCGCAAATTACGAATGCTACCGGTGCACCGGGTGGTTCTACAAGAGTAGTGCTTCGCGGTGGTTCATCTTTTACCGGTGATAACAATGCACTGATAGTAGTGGATGGTGTGCCGGTAAGTAACAACAACTTTGGCGTAGGTAACGATTTTAACGGCAGGCGGATGTATTAAACAATCAGTATGATGTGGGTAATCGTGGTAACGATATTAACCCGCAGGATATAGAAAACGTAACAGTGCTAAAAGGCGCAGCTGCTGTGGCCTTATATGGTCAGCAGGGCGCTAACGGCGTGGTAATGATTACTACTAAAAAAGGAACATTGGCCAGCAGCGATAAGCCCGGCAAAAAATTTATGGTTTCGTTTAATACACAAACCAGCTTTAGCCGGCCTTTAAAGCTACCGGAAAGACAAACTGAATATGGCCAGGGCGGCGAAAAGGCTTTTGACTTGCGCGAGAATTTTAACTGGGGCCCTAAACTGGATGGAACCCTGCACCCATGGGGACAAGAGGTAGAAGGAGAAGCCCGCGTAAAGCCGTATAGTGCCATACCAAACAGTTTTAATCAGTTTTTCAATACGGGTAAAACCTACAATAACAACCTGGCAATATCAGGTGCTAACAAGGGCACGCAGTATTACCTTAGTTACAACAACTTTAAGTACGAGGGTATAGTTCCAACAACGGGTTATATGCGCAATTCGTTACGCACTAATATAACGCACGATTTTGGCGATAAGCTTTCATCGCTGATTACATTTAACTATACCCGCACCGATGGCGACCTGGTTAGCCAGGGCCAAAGCGACCAGTCGCCGCTTTTCGGGCTCCTAAATATACCTATCGATATTCCTATTGCTGAACTGCGGGACCTAAATAGTAAGTTTAATGCGCCGGCCGGCTACTTTGGCGCTTATGCTTTGAACCCATACTGGGCATTGGCTAATAACAAAACAAGTAACATTGTGGACCGGTTTAATACTAACATTACACTGGATTACAAGGCAACAAAATGGTTAACCTTTACAGGCCGTTTTGGTTCAGATAACTACACTGATTCGCGTTTTCAAAAATGGCGTAAAATTACTTACACCAACTGGGAGACCGAGAAAACCCTGGTGGGTCGCTACAGCGAAGATATTTACCGTGTAGGGCAGTATAATGCTGATTTAATTGTGCGCGGTATGCACACTTTTAAAGAGAAATATATGGTAAGCGTACTGGTAGGGGGCAACATGTTTGTAAACAATACCAAAAACACATTTGCCAGCACTGCTGGTTTGGCAGTAGATGACCTTTACACCTTCGAAAACTCACAGGACAGGCCTATACTAAACAACAGCGTTTACCGCAAAAACATGGCCGCTATTTATTATGATATAAATTTTGGCTATAAGAACTTTTTATTTATAGGAACTACCGGCCGTAACGACTGGACCAGCACCCTGGCTAAAGGCAAACGCAGCTATTTCTATGCGGGCGCCAACGTATCAATGGTTTTATCGGAACTTATAAAAGCAGACGCTATGGCGCTTAGCTACTGGAAAATACGGGCTAGCTTTGCTCAAGTGGGTAAAGATGCTGAACCATACTCGCTGCGCAATGTTTTCGCAACCGGTAATATAGGCGACGGATACAACGAAAGTGAAATTCACTCACCATGGGTTTCGGCCGATGGCAGTAATGTTACGGGGTATACAGTTTCGGGCGTTTTAAGAAACCAAAATTTGAAGCCTGAAATTTCTACAACGGTTGAAGCCGGAACAGAAATCGCCTTTTTAAAAGATCGTCTGGGTATTGATTTTACTTATTATTGGAAACGCACCAAAGACCAGATAATAACAATACCTTCGGCACCCAGCAGTGGTTTTACGAGCACTATTGTAAATGCGGGCTTGCTGCAAAACCAGGGTGTTGAATTGTCGGTGCGCACCACACCGGTAAACGACAAGGGTGTTAAATGGGAGGTATACGGAACGTTTACGAAAAACTACAGTAAAGTAATTAAGGTAGCCGATGATGCCAAGCAGCTGAACATAGGTGGCCTTTCATCCATGGCTATAGTTATACAAGAAGGCCAACCTTATGGTTCATTCTATTCAATTACATCTGAACGCGACCCTAATGGCAACCCTGTTGTTGATGAGGCTACCGGTGTTCCTGTTATGACATCAACAGCCAAAGTTGTAGGCAACTTTCAACCTAAGTGGCTGGGTAGTATAGGTACTGCACTTAGTTATAAAGGCCTTCGTTTTAGCTGCCTGTTCGATGCCCGCGTTGGAGGCGTTTATTACAGTAGTACACGCGACCTGCAAAAGTTTGTAGGCAGCGACCCGCGTACCTTATATAATGGCCGCGAGGACTTTGTGGTGCCTAATAGTGTTTACCTGGGTGGCGATGGCCAATACTATGCAAACACCACGCCGGTGCACTACCAGGATTACTGGACTAATTATATAAGCCAGGACTATGCCGATAACCTTGTAACTGCTACCAATGTTAAACTGCGCGAAATATCGTTAAGCTACGCACTACCTAAAAAAGTGATGGAGAAAACACGTTACATAGCCAATTTAGAGTTTAGCGTGTTTGCAAACAACGTTTGGATGTGGACGCCTAAGGAAAACACCTATGGCGACCCTGAGGTAGGCGCCTATGGCTCGGGTAATGCACAAGGCTTTGAGTTTTATAACCTTCCTTCTGTCCGCTCTATGGGCTTTGGCGTTAAGGTAGATTTTCAATAATGGTTTAACCTATAAAACTACAGAGAAATGAAAAATATAATAAAAAATATAGCTATATACAGCACAATCGCGTTTACGCTTTTCGGGGCTGCATCGTGCAAAAAGGATTTTTTAGACGTAAACACGAACGAAACTACACCCGAGCAGGTAGATGTAAAATATGCATTGCCAAGCGCGCAAAGCTACCTGGGCTACACAGTAGGTAACCAGTTGTCAATAGTAGGTGGTTTTTGGAGCCAGTACTGGACCCAGGGGCCTAACGCTAACCAATATGCCAGTTTGGATCAGTATGTTTATAATAGTACCGAAGCCGACAGGCCATGGTCTGCCCTATATGCGGGTACACTTAAGGACCTTGATTATATTTACCAAACAGGGCAAACCGACGTTACTAAAAAGAATTATGCAGCTATTGCACGTATACTACAGGCGTATACCTACCAGGTAATTACCGATGCCTGGGGCGATGCTCCTTTTACCGAGTCGCTGCAAGGTGATAAGGGTTTGGTAGCCCCGCATTTTGATTCGCAGGAAAAAATTTACGACAATATAGTTGCTGCTATTAACGAGGGTCAGGCTATGCTGGATGACGCTCAGCCAAAACCAGGTAGTGAAGACCTGATATATAACGGCGACCTGTTCTCGTGGTATGCTTTTGCCAATACGCTTAAGTTAAAAGTATTGCTGCGCCAAAGCGAAATACGTCCGGGTGTAGCGCAAGCTGCTATTGCCGAAATGTTTGCTAACGGCGAACCTTTTTTAGAAACGGATGCCAAGTTGTTTTATAATGATGTGCGCTTTCAGCAAAGTCCGTTGTATACCACGGCTAATGCCCTTGGTACCAGCAGCAACATTTTTGCCAGCGCTACTTTAGTTGATTATATGGCCGGCACAAATGATGAGCGCCTGGCCGATTACTTCGACCCTAACGGCGGCGGGCAAATAGTTGGCCTGGCGCAGGGCTCGGGTAAATTATTAGGCGGCAATCAAACTGATGATACCTGGAGCCGTCCAAACGAGCAGATTATAGGGCCATCGGCACCTACTACGCTTATTAGTGTGGCCGAATCTGACTTTTTGCAGGCAGAGGCTATAGCGCGTGGCTGGGGAACCGGAGACGACGAAGCTGCTTATTATGCAGGTATTGAAGCTTCGTGGGCCAACTGGGCAGGTGCATCGGCAGGCGATGTTGCAACTTTTGAAGCGGGAACTGGTGTTGTTTATCCTACCGGTGGTACACAACAGAATAAGCTAACGGCCATATTCACACAAAAGTGGGTAGCTATGGGCGGCAATCAAAACTTTGAAGGATGGACAGAGTGGAGAAGGACTGGCATACCGGCTTTCTCTCCATCGGCTACTTCTGTTTTAGGTGCTAATACCTTTCCTGCGCGGTTAGTGTATCCAACGGATGAGGTAACCTCAAACGTTAATTTTCCGGGAATAAAAACAGTAACCGAAAAAATGTGGTGGGATGTTAACTAAACCTATGGTTTCACAATCAAAATAAACACAATGAAACGAAATATAATTAAACTAACAATTACAGGCACAGCCTTGTTGCTTCTATTGTTTAATGGATGTAAAAAAGAAGATACCCCATCTAAAGTAATGACGGTATCACGGCCCACTATTACACTTAATGGCCCTGGTATAGTATCCTTAAATGTAGGCGAAAGCTATGTAGACCAGGGGGCTACCTACTATGATTCTCTTTACGGTGATAATGGCAACCTAACCAGTACCACAGAGGTAAATACGAACGAAGAGGGTTTTGCAATTGTACGCTATAGTGTATTTAATCAATACGGTTTTGAGGGTACTGCCACAAGGCTAATTGCTGTTACCTCAGTCAGCGACTCGTTAGATATATCAGGTACTTACGCCCGAACTTCTAATGGCGCCGAAGCCCATGTTACAAAATTAGGCCGGGGAGTTTTTCAAACCGACAATGTATCAGGCGCACCATCTGGTACCATGGATGCAGCGTTCTTTATGTTTAAGGGCGATTCTTCTATAGTAATGCCCGATCAGTTTTTACCGAACTTTGCTGCACAGGCTGCGTTTGTCGATCCGGTTTATGATTTTACGGCCACACCACCCAACTACTCGTACGTTATAGATAACCCAAACGTTTTTGCGCCTTCGCTTCGAACGTTTGGGAAGCAACCATAATTAATTAAAAACAAAAAGGGCCTTTAACAAAAGGCCCTTTTTGTTTTTAATATGCCCACATAACTTTACAAGTTTGGCACGGTAAAGTTGAAAACCGTTTTAAACCTTGCCGTTAAATCGCTATTTTGGCGCAGTTAAAAATTGATGTTAATTGTAAAAGGCTAAAATATTAAGGCTGATTAATGCGTTATTTTCGCAACTGCTTTAACTCTCGCTTATGAAAATGAAACTTTTCAGACTTTTTGTAGCAACAGTAATGGTTTTAGGCTTCGGCCGGGGCTATGCTGGCGCGTCCATAGGTTCTGACTCTATTTGTATAGACCCTATTATCTGCCAGTTAGATAGTATGTCGTTTAACATTTTTACCCGCGATAAATTTTTTGAGGAAGATGATGTGTTGCTGGCAAGTATAAACATGCCTACTGATTTTATACCTAAGTATACCGATGCCGAAATTAAAGAGAAGCTAAAGCTAATACCCGCTGTATTTCCGTTAACCTATAATCAGCAGGTAAAATCGTTTATTGATTTGTTTGCTTACCGCAGGCGCGGTTTAATGGCCCGCTCGTTGGCAAATTCGCAAATTTACTTCCCCATATTTGAGCAAATACTGGATCGCAAGGGACTTCCGCTGGAATTAAAATACCTGCCTATCGTTGAATCGGCATTTAACCCGGTGGCCGTATCGCGGGCAGGGGCTACCGGCTTATGGCAGTTAATGTATGGCACAGGTGCAGAGCTTGGGCTTAAAATAAACTCTTATATTGATGAGCGCCGCGACCCTGTAAGGGCAACTGAGGCCGCTGCCGACTACTTAAAAAAGCTTTATAACCTTTATGGCGATTGGCAATTGGTGTTAGCGGCATATAACTCAGGTCCGGGTAATGTTAATAAGGCAATTGCCCGGGCAGGTGGTAATACTAACTTTTGGGCTATTTGCAACTATCTGCCGGCCGAAACCCGTAGTTATGTGCCTACCTATATTGCAGCTGTATACGTAATGAACCAATACCAGGATTATAAACTGGTATCTTCTGAACCTAAGCGCGAGCTGTATATGGTTGATACTGTTATTATTACCTCTAAAGTAAGTCTTAAGCATATTTCAACCATATTAAATATAGCCGAAGACGAACTGCAGTTTTTAAATCCAAGTATTAAGATGGGCATTGTGCCATATACCCAAAATGGCTTTGCCCTTAACCTGCCTGTTCAATATTTTGCCATGTTCGAAGCGCGTAAAGAGGAAATAATGGACGACCCTTCGCAACTGGTTCAAAATTTCGAACCTGCAGCCTCTGTAGCTTCAAAAACTGTATATCATAAGGTAAAAAAGAACGAAACACTAGCCAAAGTGGCCGCTAAATATGGGGTTTCCAGCGCCAGTATTAAAAAATGGAATCGCCTTAAAAGCAGTTCGGTTTATCCCGGGCAAAAGCTAAAAGTAGTGGTTGCAGCTCCCAGCGCAACGGTTTCTTCTAATTACGCACAGGCCTTTACCAGTAAAATTATAGAAAAACCTCTGGCTGTTTTAACAGATACAGCGGCGGTTGTAAATGATTCTACACCCGCGCTAGCTCAACTGGCTGATAGCCTGCCCGTTGCAAAAGGTAAAATTAGCCTGGATAAAACCTGCAACTGTATTTACCACGTAGTACAGCCCGGCGATACGTTATGGGGGCTTACACAACGCTACCAGGGGCTTACTATTGATAAGCTAAAGGCTGACAATAAAAGCCTTTCTACCCGCCCAATTAAAGTTGGCGATGTAATTAAAATCTTCCTTTAGGGAATTTCCTTTTCTGGTTTTTCAAACCTCTTAACAAACGTTATTAAAAACAATTGTTTGGCATTTTGATTACAAATGCAAAACATTACATTTGCGAACTTTATAAACAAAACACACTATGAGAAAAATTGTTACTCTCTTACTTGTATTAGCTGCCACCGGCGCTTATGCACAATTTATCCCTACGGAAATATTTAGCCAATTAAGGCAGATTTCCCGTCAGGACTTGCCTGCAAGACCTGCATTTACTAACCCTGGCCGTAGCACCAGCAATATCGCAATCGATTACGATTCGTTCGATACTAAATGGATGACGCTTAACACACCACCGGACAGCATGTATCTTTATTCATGGGCTGTTAATCGCAACAACCTGAACGATTCAGCATTTACTCTTCGTTATATTACACAGTCTTATGATACTCTGATTGATGTTAACAACAATTTCGCCGGTACCCGCCGCGCTGCTACTACTATTACTGTAGATAGCTTTGATTTGTTTTTGGCACACGAAAACCTTAGCACTCAGGAAGATACAGTAATTATTTCGGTATATGATAAAACTGCCGCAACTGTTACCGGTACAGGTGTTAACGCAAAGTTTAACACTACTCCATTGTGGGCCGATACTTTCTATGCCAGTGCTAATGCGTTCCCTACCACTAATTTTTATACAGTTACATTTACGCCAAACGTTACATTGCCTCAGGGTCATACTTTTGGTATCCGGGTTGATTTTGCAGGTCCAATTGAAGATCAACTTTATATCCTGGCTTCTTACCGCGATCATTGCGCTAGCGCTGGTTTAGGCGACACTAACAAAATTGCTCCACGCAATACTTCTTACTACTTTAACAATGGCCCTGGCTCAGGCTTCTTTAACTATACAAGCAATCATGCGTACAATGTACCAGGCGCTTGCAAGTATTTCCTTATCCAGAACCTGCTTACTTACCCTTACGTAACGCTTAATGTAGCCGATGCTCCTACAGTTACTACCGGTACTTCTTCAAGTGTAGCTTCTACTACTGCAACTATCAATGGTTCGGCTAATGCTTTAGGTAATGCTACTACTGTATCTTTCGAGTATGGTCTTACCAACGCTTACGGTCAAACTGCAGTAGCCTCTCCGGGTACCGTTTCTGGTTCATCAGTTACATCGTTCTCTGCTAACCTTACCGGTCTTACTGCCAGCACTACTTATCACTATCGTGCTAAGGGTGTAAACGTAGGCGGTACTACCTACGGTGTCGATTCTACATTTACAACCGCCGTTGCTGGTACCGTTTGTACTCCGGCTTCTGGTGTTACCGTTTTTGGTCCTGCTTCTTCAAGCGTTCCTTGTGTTGAGCGTGGCGTAAGCTTCTCTCAAACTTATACTTTCGTTGTACCTGCTCAGGCAACATCTGTAAGAATTGATAGCATTACTAACCTGCCAGCAGGTTTAACTGCTACTACCAGCAAAACTCCGGCACTTTATGTAGGTGGCGAAACCGGCTGTATATTAGTAACCGGCACAACTACCGCACCTTGCGGACAGTATGAAATGCGTATTTTTGTAACTATCGTAAGCCCACTGGGCACCAACAGCGGCGAACTTGCTGCTTTAGGTTCAGCTTTTGGTTTCCAAAAAGTATGGTTACGCGTTGTTAGCCAGGGCGGAACTTGTCCTGCTGTAAATGCTTCTCAAACTGCAACTTTTGCTGCCGGCTCTTGCGGTTTAGATACTGTTCAGGTGTCTGTTACTTCAGCTGCAGTTAGCTGCTTTGGTTCTTCTACCGGTGCTGCGTTTGCTGCTGCTACTGGTGGTTCTAACTTTACTTACCTTTGGAACACCGGAAGCACTAACGATACTATTACTGGCTTAGCTGCCGGTACTTACCGCGTTACTGTTACTTCGGGTACCAATGCAACTGCTTCGGCAAGTGTTACTGTTTCTCAACCTGCTGCCGCAGTTAGCGTAACCGGAACTAAAACTAACTCTACTGGCGGTGCAAGCAACGGTGCAATTGATGTTACAGCTGCTGGCGGAACCGGAACTTATACTTACACTTGGAGCAACAGCGCTACCAGCGAAGATCTTACAGCTATTGCTGCGGGAACTTACAGTGTAACTGTTACTGATCAAAATGGTTGCACAGCTAGTGCTTCATTTACTGTAAGCAATACCGTAGGTATCAACGATGTTAACTTGGTTAGCAAGTTCAACGTGTTCCCTAATCCATCTGCATCTGCAACTACTGTAACTGTTCAGTTATTATTAACTGAAAATACAGATGTTAAAATTGAATTGATTGATCTTAGCGGTAAACTGATTATTTCAGAACTTGCCGGTAACGTAAAACAGTTCAACTTCGAAATCAATACAAGTTCATTAGCTGGCGGTGTTTACGTAGTACGTGCTACCGGTAGCAAACTGAACCTTAACCAACGCTTAACTATCAATAAGTAATAAATAATAGTTATAGTTACTTTATTAAAAGGGCTGCTTCGAAAGAAGCGGCCCTTTTTTATTTTAGTGAACTATTGGCATAACTTTTTTATGCAATTGTAAATTGCAATTTTGCAAACCAGGGCCAGGTGTAATGGCCAATTAAAATTGCCCGCGGCATGTTTAAGTTATTAATGAGTTTACTTATGCTTTTAGTGGTAAAGCTAAGTTTAAGCCAATCCGTTACAGTAGATTTTGATAAGCTGGATAGTCTTATAGCTACCACGCCCGAAATTACCCTATGTGAAAGAAATGGCGCGGAAGACCTTCGGTTTTTTACCAAAACGCCCGAAGGGTTTTCGAATTATAAGCAGGAGTTTGCCAGTCAAATGAACAATGTTTTATTATTTAACCCTGCACATCATTTTGCATGCGATGTAACCGTAGAAGTTGATTGTAATGGCAAAGCTGGTAACTACACATTTGGAATAGAGCCGCGTACATTTAAACAGCAGGATTTTGACTACGTTGTACAGCTAATTGCTTTTGTAAATAGCCTGGCTAAGTATGAGTTTAAACCGGCTTATTATCTGGGTGAAAACGTTAATAGTAAAGTAAGCTTTCGTTTAATGGCTAAAGAGGGCAAGCCCGTTATACAGTAGCGCTTTAAGGCTTTAGCGCTTTCTTTAACGCATCAATGTTAATTTCATGTCGCCCTTCAAATTCAATCTCAGTAAAGTTTAGTTCGCTATAAGTTTGACGCATCTTTTCTACAAGGGGGGGCGTAAAAAACTCATCGCTTTTTCCGCAGATGAATATGTTTTTTGTGCGCTTCAAACCCGAGGTCTGAGCAAGTGGTAAAAGTTCGGGCGCTACCTCGCCTGCGTAAACTATTAGCGTATCAATTTTATTTTGTGTGCCGTTTACCCAGCGCGTAACAGTAGATGCACCTTGCGAAAAACCAAGGGCTGTAATGGTAGCGTGAGCATATTTTTCAAAATCAAACAACTCATAAACATCATCAAGGTATTGTATATAATCCTTTATCTCGTTCAGCCTGTCTTCTTTAGTCATCCATGTAGCGCCTACCTGGCCTCCGCTACCCTTTACATAAAAACGGTTAAGTGCCTCTGGGGCAATAAAGAAAGTATCCTCGGTTTTTAATGGCTCAAAATTGTTTAAAAAGCTTTTTACATCCATACCCCAGCCATGCAGTACAATAAACACATTTTTGGTTTGCCCGTTTAGCTCGCCAAGGGTAAAAAATCGCGCTGTTTTATTTATAATTATGTGGTTTTCTTTCATCCCTTAGGTTGCTTATGCAGGTGAATTACCAGGGTGGCCGAGCGGATTGCAAGTAAGAAAATTAGCGGTGCCACCGCCGGATTTAACGGCTGTGGTAGCCATTTCCAGGCAATAAAAATTAGAATCATAACAATATAGGTAGTGGCAAAATAATATTTGAGCCACCCCGGTTTTCTCTTTTTAAGCAATAAAAAAGCGATAAAAATATGCGATGGTATAAGCCAAAGCATATTCAGGTTTTTGGGCACTGAGAAGTGCACAGTAAATAGCCACATGCATAAAAATAGGGTGCCGAATATTCCTGCTATTAAAAACAACACAAAGTCAGCACCATAGTAGTGCTTGCCTGTTTTGCGTTCTACATACCATATGGCCAAAAAAATAAATACAAAAGCCATGCTTAGGTAAATGGGCAAAAAGGGCGGGCTAATGCTTTTTAAAGGATATAGGAGTAAAAACTCGCGTTTGGTAACAAATGGCTGACCGTTTACGGTAGCGCAACCAATGTATTTAGCCAGGTAATCGGGCAAAAAGGTTTGGTCGCGCGGGGTGGCAATTTTTTCGCATGGCAGGCCCAATATCAAATCAAAACCATAGTCTACCCAGGGGCGGTCATGCACGTATATCCTAAGCATATCGTGCATAGTTTTGTTCTTTTCAAAGCCTGCGTTTTCGGGGTGGTATTTAAGTTGGTTGCCTAAGGTCTTTTCAAAAACATCGCGGGGGCGGGTGGCACAGTTATCCCAAAAAAAATCGTAATAGTATTCGCGGTTTTCGGGTAAAGCATTGGTATATAAAAAGCTGAATACTTTTTGCTTATCGGTAGTGCTTAAATTTAACTCCTGTTCGGCTACACTACGCTTTTCGTGCTCATATTCGTTCATGAAATCTTCAAACCTGTCGGTAGAAATCATGTAACGCATTTTGCCTTTTAAAAAATTAGTGTAAAAGCCAGGTTGGTCAAAATCGAAAGTGCCGTAATTAAAAACAACGTCGAATTGATTTTTGTAATCGGTTACACGTATGCCGGTATGCCCAAAAGCCGAATAAAGTTCTTCGCCGGGCGAAACGGTAAGCAGCGATACCCTTGCCGAATCAGAAAGCTCTATAGCCCTGCTTTTAAAAAAAGTAAGCAGAAAAATAAGAAGCAGCCCTGTAATCTTAAAGCTAAATGGCGTGGGCCGGTGAGACTCCGTTAGGTTTTGGGTCATTAGTTAAGTGTAGGGTTTTCGGGGTAGCCAGCCATGGTGTTATAAACTCCACCCATATCTTTCATGGTGTTTTTCCATAAACTGTCGAAAGGGGTTTCAAAAATATGACCATGCGTAGCATTTGTAACTATCCAGGCGTTATCTTTTAATTCTTCTTCCAACTGTTTGGGCGACCATCCGCTATAACCCAAAAAAAAGCGAACTTCGTCCGGCGCTATTTCACCCTTAGCCATCATTTCTTTCAGTTGATCAAAATTACCACCCCAGTATAAGTTATCAGCCAACTTTAAACTGTTTTCAATTTTATTGCCCAGCGAGTGGAGAAATTGCATGGTATCTGTACCTACTGGTCCGCCCAAAAATATTTTACCCCTAAAAGCCGGAAACCCCTCTACCACATCATTAAGCCTTAAGTTAATTGGCTTGTTTAAAATAAGACCAACTGTACCGTTTTCTGCTGTATGTTCGCACACAAGCACTACTGTACGCCTAAAATTCTCATCAAACATAAAAGGCTCCGAAAGCAATAAATGCCCGGCTCTCAGGCCTTTCTCTTTTTCAAATTCATAACTCCAAATGTTATCGTTGTTTTCCATTTGCCAACTGCTATATAAAAGCTATAATAGAAAAAATCATTCCACCCCCGCTAAATACGTCAATAAAATGTTATGAACTGTTTGTTAAATATTTATGCCAAAACCTTTTACCCGCTTTAAGCATATTTTGCGAAATTTGATACTCTCTTTAAATTTTTGAAATGAAGAAAACGCTATCGGTAATTGTTACACTGTTTTTTACGCTGCAATGTTTTGCTACTATTTGGACGGTGAGTGACGCAGGTCTGTCATTTTCGCCTGATTCGCTCGCTATTACGCAGGGCGATTCGGTGTTATTCATTTTGCAAAACCCTAATAATGCACAAGAGGTGGGCCAGGCGGATTGGATAGCCAACAATAGCACCCCTATAACCGGTTTTAATACCCCTGTCGGCGGTGCACTGGTTACATCTCTTTCTATAGGCACACATTATTATATCTGTTCAGCTAACGCGGCATCGGGTATGAAAGGAAAAATAGTGGTTCTCCCCGCTCCGCCATCATTGCAATTTGTGGTTACCTCAACCAACATCTCTGAGGCTGCCGGAACTTTTGATATAGCAGTTTCAATTACGAACCCCGACCCATTGAATGCTACATCGGTAGATATTAACGTTGCAGCTGGTGCTACAGCTACCGCGGCTGGTGTCGACTATAGTTTTTCTCCTTTTACCGTTACCTTTCCTGCCGGCGACCCTTTTACTAAAAATGTAACAATAACACTTACTAACGACCAGCTGGTGGAGGGCAATGAAAACTTCACCTTAAAGTTTGCCTTTCCTACAAACAACGCAACTATCGGTGCGAATAATCAGCACGCGGTTACTATATTAGATAACGATACTTTACAGTTGAATATTTACCCCTCTAACCAAAACCAGTTCGAAAATGCAGGTACGGTTAATGTGCCGGTAGAATTAAGAAATACAAGTAACAACCCTACCAGCGTAACCTTGCATTTAGAAACCGCTACGTCAACAGCAACACAGGGTTCCGATTTTATTTTTAACGATACTACCATTACCTGGGCGGCCAATACATCATCAATAATTTTTGTACCGGTTGTAGTAATCGACGATGCTCTTTTTGAACAAGACGAAACCGTGCGTATTAGTCTTACAAACGCCACCAACGGTGCCGTATTTTTAAACGATACCTTTTATCTGCAGATAAGAAATAACGATACTGTGGTAGCCCTTAATTGTGGCGAACTATTTTTTAGCGAGTACGTAAATGGAAGCGGAAACAACAAGGCGCTCGAAATTTATAATCCAACTAATGCGGCGGTAAATCTTGGCACTTATAAGATTTTAAAATCGGTTAATGGTGGAACCAGTAACGTATTGTTTGGCTTAACCGGTATACTGCCATCTAAAGAAGTGTATGTTGCGGCTAATAATTCAGCGGCAAGCAGCATAACTTCGAAAGCTGATACGGTATCTTCTTTTTTCGATTTTGATGGTAACGATGCACTGGCGCTTATACATGCCACCGATACGCTTGATATTATTGGTCAGTTGGGCGTTAATCCGGGTGCGGGTTGGGCGGTAGGCAACGGTTCTACGCAAAGTAATAACCTTATACGCAGCTACTATAACTACCATGGCGATACAAGCTGGGTAGCTGCAGCAAATACCTGGAAACCTTTCCCTTCTTCGCTTACTGATTCACTTGGTTTTCATAATATAGCTGATTGCGGCACTCCCGAACCGGCAGTAATTCGGTTTATATCGCGGGGTATTGCGGTTGCCGAAAATATTGATTCAAGTTTTGTAATAGCCGAGGTTACTAATCCCGGCAACGTACCTATATCTTATATTCTTACCCGTAACGATGCAACTTCTACTGCTACCATTGTGGTTGATTATAGAAGCCAGACATTATCTTTCAATCACGGCCGGGGCGTGTTTTACGATACGGTATATTGCGTTTTGCTGGATGACCAACTGATTGAGCCTACTGAAATAATCAACTTTAATTTCATTCCGGTTTCTGGTCCCATCAGCATTGGAGTTGATTCTGTTTTTACTATTTCTGTATTGGATAACGATACACTTACCTTTGCCTTTAATGGAGCCGGTTTTAGCTATGTGGAAGATACTACCCCGGTTCAGGTAAAGGTTACTATTTCATCGCCCGTAGATACCGCAACACGGGTGTTGGTTTCTTTAGCCCCCGGTAATGCCACAAGGGGTGCAGATTACACATTTAGTGCCGATACGTTATTGTTTTTGCCGGGTGTAATTGATACGCAAAGCTTTTGGATAACTATTATCGACGATACGATAATAGAAACAAATGAGCAGATAAACTTTAATCTTACAAGCCTTACCGAAAACGCGCGCCTCGGTATTACAGCCTATACACTTACGATAATCGACAACGATTCGCCCACCGGTATAAACGATTACAATTTATGGGCAGCCGGATTAAAGCTATACCCTAACCCGGCCTCCATGGCCCTTACTATTGAAACTGAAAATGATTTATCAGAGGTACAAATTACTGATCCAACAGGTAAAACGGTTATTCAGGTTGGTAAGTTGAATAGTGGTAGAAGCATAGTGGATATATCGGGCCTTGAAAGCGGCATGTATTTTATCAGCATTAAAAATGAGTTTGGCTTTTATAGCAAACGTTTTGTTAAGCAGAATTGATAAAGCTTGCATAAAATAGAAGTATGAGAAAAAACTGGTTGCTGTTAGTATTAATTGTTTCTACACTTTGTTTAACAGCGCAGGTAGCTTCAATCAATTTGGTGCAAATTGCCAACGGCTACACCAGTCCGGTAGATATAAAAAATTGTGGCGACGACCGCTTGTTTGTAGTTGAGCAGGCGGGCTACATTTATGTTTTAAACAAAAATGGAACCAAGCAAACTATTCCGTTTTTAAATATTCAATCGCGGGTTAATTCAGCGGGTAACGAACAGGGCTTGCTTTCGCTGGCATTTAGTCCCAACTATAAGCAGGATGGTTTTTTTTATGTAAACTATATTAATGGTGGTGGGGCAGGTAGTACCCGCATTTCGCGGTTTAGTGTATTGGCTAACGATTCAACCCAGGCCGACCCCAATAGCGAAGTAGTGCTGCTTACTTTTACGCAGCCATACACGAATCACAATGGCTCTACCCTCATGTTTGGTAAAGATGGATACCTATATGATTCGCAAGGAGATGGTGGAAGTGGCAGCGACCCACAGGGTTATGCTCAAAACAAAAATACTTTATTGGGTAAAATGCTGCGATTGGATGTAAGTAACCCAGACACTACTTATATCATACCGGCAGATAATCCATTTGTAGGCCAGGCTAATACCCGTGGCGAAATATGGGCCTACGGTTTACGTAACCCATGGCGTTGTAGTTTCGACCGGGTGACCGGAGATATGTGGATAGGCGATGTAGGCCAGGATAATTATGAAGAGGTAGACTTTCAAAGTGCCGCCAGCACGGGTGGAGAAAATTATGGATGGCGCTGTCGCGAAGGGCTGCATGTATGTCCAAATTGTGTAACTACCGGGTGCCCCTCTACCGGCTTTGTTGACCCTGTCTTTGAATATGGTCAGGTTAGCGGCAATTGTTCCATGACGGGTGGCTACGTTTACCGCGGCGCACAGTACGCCAAATTATTTGGCAGCTACATAAATTCTGATTTTTGCAGCGGTAGATTTTGGGCTACGCACAATAATGGTAATAACACCTTTTATACCGATTCTCCACTGGTGTATGTAAATGGTGTGCAGGCCTTCCCTACCAACAATGTGGGCTCTTTTGGCGAAGATAACAACGGCGAACTTTATATGGTCGGCCGGGCTAACGGGCGTATTTACCGATTAACAGAAACTAGTGATTGTAAGCCGGCAGCTTTTATATCATTTGCCGATACTATTACAGGTTGCGGGGAAGTAAATATTGCAGCCTTAAGAGGTGATACACTCTCTTATCAATGGTACAACAGTAGTGGTAGTATTTCTGCTGCAACATCTTATCAATACGGGGCTACGCAAAGCGGTTGGTATAAAGTAAAAGTTTCTAAAGCGAGGGTTGGGTGCGAAGCTTTTAGCGATTCGGTGTATGTGGTGGTAAAAGATTCTACAGCTATTACGGCAGGCCAGGGCCAGCTTGCCTTTTGCCGCAATGATGAAGCTGTTTCATTAAACTCTTACTTTTTGCCTTCAGGCGGCACCTTCATAGGCGATGGAATTAATAATAACATGTTTTATCCGGCTTTGTCATTAAGCTCTAACCCAAACGTGCAATTTGCTTATGTAAATAATGACGGGTGTGTTTCAAAAGGCTATTTTCAGTTGCAGGTAAATGATACTACCACATTGCAGAAAAATCCGCTTGATTCTGTTTACTGTATTAGCAGCAGCCCTTTCTCATTAAGCGGTTTTTACAATGTAAACGGGCAGTATTCGGGTAACGGCGTTAGCAATAACGATACAATATTTAGCCCGCCCAGCGCAGGCTTGGGTAATGCCTCGGTAAGTTTTTTATTTGAGAATAATAGCGGCTGCATTTCTAACGCCAGCTTTACGCTTGAAGTTGTTGGCCCCGATAGCCTTATAAAAAATGTAACCGACAGTATTGCATGCGATAATGAAGGTCTAATCTCGCTTACTGCATTTATTGCTCCGGCAGGTGGTGTGTACTCGGGTATTGGCATAAGCGGCCAAAATTTCGATCCTTCAGTTGCGCCTTTGGGCAGTAATAAAATCTATTACGCTTATACCAACCAGGCAGGCTGCGTCTCCCGGGATTCGTTTACTATTCAGGTTCAAAACTGCACGGGCATTAACTTGCTTATGGGCAATTCGTTTTTTACTGTATATCCTAACCCTGCCAGTAAGGGTATCTATTTGAACGTAACAGTAGCCTACAGGCAATTAGCCGAGTTAACAATAAGTAGTGCCGTAGGAACCATTTGCTATAAGGATAAATTATTACTCGAAACCGGGCAACAGGTGTCTTTTATTGATATTTCTAAGTTCGCTAAGGGGGGGTATGCCGTTCGTTTACAGAGCGAGCAGGGCGCTTCTATACAAACAATAGTGGTTGAATAACCGATACAGAGGGTGTTAAATGTCATTTTTTTTGTTACATTCGCGCCCGCTTATGAAACACCTGAAAGCCTTTTTACTTTTACCTTTGTTTGCATTGGTATTGTCGTTTCAACAAACTGCATCTCCGTCTTTCTCGGCTACTGTTGATGGTAAGGCTTTTCAGTTAAGCGAGGGTCAGCTTTTTAGGGGCCTGGTTACCAACAAGCAAGGCACTATGGATGGCCGCGAGCCGGCCCGTACCGTTATAAGCACCACTTTTAATGGCCGTAATTCTAACCAGGCTGAGGGGCGTTTGGTAAATGAGGCTATTACTATCGAAATTAATTATGAGCCCGATAAAATGGGCGAGTCATCGATGTTTACGCTGGCTATGCAATATGAATCGGCCAATTATTTTGTATTAAAAGACCAAAGCAAGCTAACCATTACCCAGTTTGAGTGGGAGGCTGATAAAAAACATTTTCTTCTTTCGGCCGATTACAATTGCAAAGTTCGCAGTTGGGGTGCCCCCGCCGATGGCAAAAAAGATTTAAGTTTAAAAGGCCGGATGAGTAACATCCGCATTACGGTGCCAAGCTGGGTAACGGCTAAAAATTAGTTTCTTCTTCCTTAGCGGCCGGGGCAGATGATTGAATGAATGCTTTCATCTTTTCAAACGAGTCGAAAATTTTATCAAAATCTTCCTGAAAGATGCGAACTGTATGGCGAATATACTCACCATCGTTAGCGCGGCTTTCAGTAAACTTAATATATCGGTGGCCTTTGTGGTTTTCCATTACATCCAAAAAGTAGGTTCTTTTACCTGCCGGCACTTTCTCGGTAAATAAATTTTTGTCGTCTTGCATGTGGTAGTTATTTTGCACCACGAAGTAAAAACTTTTATTGAATTGGAAATAAATTTAAACGGTTTCTAAACATGGGTAAAAAGATAATGTTATTGGGTAGCGGCGAGCTGGGTAAAGAGTTTGTAATAGCGGTAAAACGTTTAGGGCAATATGTAATTGCGGTAGATAGTTACAACGATGCACCCGCACAGCAGGTAGCAGATGAGTGCGAGGTAATTAACATGCTGGATGGTGCTGCTTTGGATGCAATAGTAGCCAAACACAAACCCGATATTATAGTGCCCGAAATTGAAGCTATACGCACCGAACGTTTTTATGAGTATGAAAAAAATGGTGTGCAGGTAGTGCCCTCGGCCCGTGCGGCAAACTTTACTATGAACCGTAAAGCAATAAGGGATTTAGCCGCTAAAGAATTGGGCCTAAAAACCGCTAACTACAGGTATGCAACTTCTTTGGAGGAACTAAAGGCCGCTGTTAAACAAACCGGTATACCTTGCGTGGTAAAACCACTGATGAGTTCTTCGGGTAAGGGGCAAAGCACCATTAAAACTGAAGATGATATTGAAAAAGCCTGGGCTTATTCACAGGCCGGTAAGCGGGGTGATATTGCCGAAGTAATTGTAGAAGCCTTTGTAAAATTCCATACTGAAATTACATTACTTACGGTTACACAAAAAAATGGCGATACTCTGTTTTGCCCGCCAATTGGGCACCGGCAGGAGAGTGGCGACTACCAGGAAAGCTGGCAGCCTTGCGTAATGAGCGATGCACATTTAAAAGAAGCGCAGGATATAGCTGGCAAAGTAACCAAAGCATTAACCGGTGCCGGCTTATGGGGCGTAGAGTTTTTTTTAGCCGATGATGGGGTTTATTTTAGTGAGCTTTCGCCACGCCCTCACGATACGGGGATGGTGACATTAGCCGGCACCCAAAATTTATCTGAGTTTGAATTGCATGCCCGTGCTGTATTAGGATTGCCTATTCCTTCTATCGATTTATTGAAAGTTGGGGCTAGTGCTGTGGTATTGGCCGATAAAGAAGGTGTTTGCCCTACCTTTACAGGGGTTGAAAGTGCTATTGCCGATACAAAAACCGACATCCGGATTTTTGGTAAACCAACTACCAGGCCTTACCGCCGTATGGCTGTGGCACTAGCCTACGATGAAGTTGGCAGCGATGTAGATGCCGTAAAAAACAGGGCAATAAAAAATGCTGCAAAAGTGAAGGTTATTAGCCACTAAGCCAACCTTGGCTGATGTAGTTTTATTACTATTGCATAAAGTAATAATATGTGCACTAACCGTAAATTTTATTGCCTGTTGGCTGCATTGGTTTTAACCCAAAGCCTTTCTTTTGCGGCTACCTATGATTGGAATACCTGGGTGGCCGGTGCGCTTAATTACAGCACCAATAACATGACCACCACGGTTACCAATACTAACTTTACCACCTATGGCCCTCAAGACCCTAATGGTGGTGCCAGCAATGGCTATAAATCTCCAAAGTATATAAGCACCAATACAATTAATACCTACCAGGGGGGCCTTACAAACGATTATGGGCTGCCTGGCCTTGTGCTTAGTCTCGATTGGCCCAACCTAACCAGCAGCACCACGGTAACTATCACCTTTGCAACTCCGGTATCGGGGCCTGTTTCGTTTAGTATTTACGATATTAATACCGGTAGCTGGGGCGGCAACGACCCTGTATGGGTAGACAAAATCACTATTGCGGGCACTAATTGTTCGGGGGCGGCTATATACCCCACTATAAGCGGTTGTGGTAATACCGTTTCAGGTGCAAACAACAATATTATTACTGGTCGCTCAGCCTGCACAAATAGCACCAACACCATTACTTTTAATGCGCCAAGCGTTAAAAGTATTACAATTACTTATGCATCTGGCGGTCCGCTGGCCAATGGATACGGAACAGACCCCGACGCCGAATATATTATCATAAGCAGTATAACTACCGGTAATGCATCGTTGGTCGATGCAACAGCAACTCGTGCCGGTATTACCTGCTCTTCGCCTAATGCTACCTTAACCGGAACCTCATCAGTAACAAACGCAACTTATGCCTGGACAGGACCAAACTCTAACTCTCCAGCGGGCACTACACCCACAGCCTCTTCAACCAATGTATCGGCTGCGGGTACCTATGTACTAGCTGTTACCGATCCATCCAGCGGTTGTATATTTAACGATACTGTGGTGGTTAATCAAAATGTAGCTGCACCGGGTGCCATTATAACGCCTCCTGCATCTTTAGGTTGTTCTGTTAGCAGCGTTACACTATCGGCCTCTTCGCCTACCGGCGGGGTTACTTATAGCTGGAGCGGTGGCGGCAGTACCTCAACAAAAGCGGTTTCAGTTGCCGGGGCTTATACCGTAACCGTTACCAACCCGGCTAATGGTTGCTCATCAACTGCAACAACTACAGTAACTTCAACCGGGTCGGCATTAAGTGTAAATGCAAGCAGCAATGCGGCTACCTGCGGCAATCCTAACGGCAGTGCCACGGTAAATATAACCGCAGGCACGGCTACAGGTTATAGCTGGAGCAACGGTGCGCAAACCGCAACGGCTACCAACCTTGCAGGTGGTACTTATACAGTTACGGTTACAGGCGCAGGCGGGTGCACAGCCACTACCAGCATTGCCGTTAACTCAACTGCCGCGCCTGGCCTGGTTACATCCTCTACTACTGCTACCTGCGGGTATAACAACGGCAGCGCTACAGTAACTGCTACTTCGGGCACGGTAACAGCGTATAGCTGGAGCAATGGCGCATTAACAGCCACCGCCGCAGGGCTAGCCGGCGGAACTTATGTTGTAACTGTTTCCACTACCGGTGGTTGTTCATCTGTAGCTACGGTACAAGTTGCCGCAACACCCGGCCTAACATTAACAACCTCATCTACCACCGCCGCTTGTGGTGTAGCCAATGGCACGGCAACTGTTAGCGTAACCGGGGGCACAAACCTTACTTATCTGTGGAACATGGGCGATACTACTCCTATGGCCGATAGCCTTTCGGGCGGTTCATACCGGGTTACAGTAACGGATGTAGGTGGATGCTCTGCTTCGGTAAGTGTGCCGGTTAATTCTACTGCGGCAGTAAGTGTGGTGGTTTTGCCCACACAGGCTACCTGCGGCAATGCTAACGGAAGCGCTACAGTGGATGTGCAAACAGGGGTGGCTGCTACTTATAGCTGGAGCAATGGAACCGATAGTTCTACGGCAATTAATCTGGCAGCCGGTGTTTATAGGGTTACGGTGGTGGGCATTAGCGGATGTTTTGTAACTGATAGTATTGAAATTACTGCAACGCCCGGGTTAGCTCTTTCTGTATCATCCACAGCCGCCAGCTGTAATAATGCTAACGGTAGTGCTACTGTGAGCGTAACAGGAGGCACTGCTACTGATTATCAATGGAGCAGCGGTGCGTCTACCGCCACTGCAAATAATTTAACTGGGGGAAGCTATACTGTTACAGTTACCGACGCGAACGCATGTTCAGGCACCGCATCTGTTTCGGTTAATTCTACCGGTGCGCCCGGTTTAACTACATCTTCGGTGTCCGCTACCTGCGGTAATGCAAATGGCAGTGCCACGGTTAACCTGATTACAGGTGCAGCCACCGCTTATAACTGGAGCAACGGAGCAACTACGGCTACCTCTGCTAATCTGCAAGGCGGAACATATACAGTAACCATAACCGGCACCAATGGTTGCACGGCGCAGGCTACTGTGGTAGTGGCTACCGGCGGAGCGTTAACCTTATCAACCAATGCTACAAATGCAACCTGCAACAACAGTAATGGTAGTGTAGCGGTGCATGTTACCTCAGGCATCGGACCCTTTACCTACCTTTGGAACAATAATAATACCCTCGATTCTGTTTCGCAACTAAGTGCCGCAACGTATACGGTTACTGTTACCGGGGCTGGCGGTTGTACCGCTACAGCAAGTGCTACTATTAGCAGCGGTGCTGTTGGTCCTGTAAATGCTACTGCTTCACAATCATTAATATGCGCCGGCGATAGCGTAACCGTGTGCGCTCCTTCGGGTTATGCTACATACCTGTGGAACACCGGTGCTACTACAACCTGTATTGTTACTAAAGCAGCAGGTAATTATTATTTAACGGTTACTGATAATGCAGGTTGTTCTGTGGCTTCAAACCGCGTTGCGGTAAATGTAAGGCCACAGCCACCGGTTTCAATCAGCGTTAATGGCGATTCTTTGCTTTCTTACAATTCATTTACCTACCAGTGGTATTTTAATGGAAACATTATTCAGGGCGCTACTTCGCCCTTGTATATTGCCACTCAAAAAGGTTATTATACTGTGTTTGTTACCGATACCAATGGATGTAGCGCCTTATCGCTTCCGGTGCTGGTAGGTACTACAGCAATTGATGCGATAACGGAAGAACAATTTACCATTTATCCGAACCCTGTTGAAAGTGGAAGCAGCGCATGGAGCCTTACTTGTGGAACCCAATGGTTAGGCAGTAATTTCGAATTGTTCGATGCTGAAGGCCGCCTTATTTATAATGCGTTGATGAAAAGCAACAATCAATCAATTGATATTATAGTGGCAAGGGGAGTTTACCTGGCGCGCATAACAAGCAATAAAAAGAGCAAAACCTTCCGGTTAGTGAAGTTGTAAAACTGTTTCGGTATCGATTAAAAGCGGCTGCTTTTTATCGGCATTGGTAAGCATATAGTTGGCAATCATTTGCCTGATGTTGAAATTTTCGCGGTATAGGGTAAGTCCTTCAAGCACTTCGGCGCATAAGCCTTTTTGGCTAAGCTCATCTTTTGGTATAAATCCCATTCGTTTAAAGGTTCCGTTTTCTATTACTATGCAGCCTACTTCATCCTCGTGCCGGCCTGCTTCAATTATCGCAAAGCTTTCCTGTTCGCGCAGGTGGCCTATCGCGTCTTCAAGCCGCTTATTATAATCCTCCACTTTCGCTTCTGATGACCGACAGGCGCAGTTTTCATTTTCGCAGCCGGTTTCTTTAGCAAGTCCGCAAAGGCGTGGGCATAGCTCGTAGGTTCGTATGTAACCGCTCAAAAATGAATAGCCGGCTGCCAGGTAACTAAACCGCGTTATAGCCTGCCCCTGCTTACGCATCTTTTCAATAGCCAGACGGCTAAAGCCCCTTTGGTCCTTATATTCAATTAAACCATATGCGGGTTCAAAACCTTTTTGCGAGCGGTTAAACTCGGGCCACAAATGCTTTATTTCGTGCGATTCAAGTATAAGCGACATTAACTCGCTGCCACATTCATGGTGGGTAACTGAGTGTATATGCCGTATAAAATCCTGTTTTTGCTTTTGGGGGGAGTTGCCACTAAAATGGCTAAGTACCCGCTTGCGTATGTTTACAGCCTTACCTACATAAATTACCTTGCCTTTTGTATTGCGGAAGTAATAAACACCCGGTGTTTCCGGTAGCCTTTCAAATTGTTCTTTGGGTAAGTGCGGTGGTAAAGCCTGTTCCTTAGAGCCGCGCTTTAAAAACTTAAAAATGATTTCGCTGTCGGTTTGCAATAACTTTTCGAATACAATAACCGTAGCATCGGCATCTCCGCCCGCACGGTGGCGGTTTTTAATATCTATATCTAATTGGGCACATAATTTACCTAAGCTGTACGATTGAAACCCTGGAAATACTTTGCGGCTTAATCTTACAGTACAAAGCTTTTTAGCAGTCAATTCATAGCCGCATTGGCTAAGGGCCGTTTTTACAAATGAGTAATCAAAATTAACGGCGTGGGCTACAAATACACGGTTATTCAGCAGTTCAAAGATATCTTTGGCTACCTCTTCAAACGCCGGTGCATTACGCACCATTTGGTTGGTAATGCCGGTAAGCCCTGTTATAAAGTTCGGGATGGGCATGCCGGGGTTAATCAGTGTTTCATACCGGCTAATTACTTTCTCTCCGTTGTGTATTATAATAGCAATTTCGGTTATGCCGTTTGCCGCAGCATAGCCTCCTGTGGTTTCAATATCTACTATGGCAAATTCCATGTTTTAAAAATAGGAATAGGGCCGTTTTTTAGTTGTTAATATTGGATGGTGTTAGTAAAGAAATGGTACGTACACTCAATTATACGGCTGGGTAAGGGGGCTGGTTGGTGTAAAAGAACCAAGGATCTATAATTCCAAACATCCTCGTAAATTCGCGGTGCTTTAAAACCCAACACACAGCAAAATATGGCTTCTAAATCCAAACTGACAGGCGGTGCTTTTTTATTAAAAGAAACAGCAGTAGCCGATGTTTTTATTCCCGAAGAATTTACCGAAGAGCAACAAATGATTTTGCAAACGGTTAAAGACTTTATGCTTAAAGAGGTGCACGGCCTGGGCATAGCCCGTGTGGCCAGCCTGGATGCTGAGAAGGATAAGGATTTGGTAATGGAGATTTTCCATAAAGCATCGGCGCTGGGCTTATGCGGTGTATCGGTAGATGAGAAATACGGCGGCATGGGCCTGGACTTTAATACCAGCTTGTTGTTTACCGAAGGACTAGCTGGCGGGTTTTCGTTCGCTACAACCATTGGTTGCCAAACCTCGATAGGCTCATTACCTATAGCCTGGTATGGAACAGAGGAGCAAAAGAAAAAGTATTTACCCGGTATTGCCAGCGGCGAAAAAGGTTGTTCATATTGTCTTACCGAACCAAGTGCAGGCTCCGATGCCAACAGCGGAAAATCGCGCGCTGTATTAAATGCTGAAGGGACGCACTATATTTTGAACGGACAAAAAATGTGGATTACCAACGGTGGTTTTGCCGAGGTGTTTACAGTGTTTGCCAAAATTGATAACGATGAAAAGCTTTCAGCCTTTATAGTAGAGAAAAGCTTTGGCGGAATTGAAACCGGCAAAGAGGAGAAGAAGATGGGAATAAAAGCCAGCAGCACTGTACCTGTTTACTTTACTAATTGCAAAATACCCAAAGAGAATTTATTGGGCGAGCGGGGTAAAGGCTTTAATATGGCTTTGAATATCCTTAATAGTGGCCGTATTAAAATTGCTGCCGGCGGGGTAGGAGGGATGAAGTTTGGCCTGGATAAAACAGTAGAATATTGTAAAACCCGTTTTCAGTTCGAAAAGCCGATAGGTGATTTTGGCGCCATGAAACAAAAGTTGGGCGCCATTGCCGCTAGCTTATTTGCTATTGAGGCTGGGGTGTACCGCGTTGGTGCCGATGTAGACAAAAAGCACGCTGAGTTGCTAAAGGGTGGCAGCTCAGAAAACGATGCAAAGATAAACGCCATGCGTGAGTATGCTATTGAGTGCGCTATACTAAAGGTACAGGGCAGTGAAGCTATGTGCAACACCGGCGATGAAGCGATACAGATTTTTGGAGGCATGGGTTATAGCCAGGAAACCGGTGTAGAGATGGCCTACCGCGATGCGCGCATTACTAAAATCTACGAGGGTACGAATGAAATTAACCGTATGCTTTCGCTGGGTGAGTTTTATAAGCGGGCTTTTGTTACCAAAGAATTGAAGCTGGCCGATACTAAGAAGAGTGTGCCTTCGGCAATTGCTCAGAACTATAATCCATTTAATGGTGGTTACCTTTCTATGGAGTTTGAGTTTATAAATAACCTGAAGAGTATCTTCTTAATCATAACCGGCGCAGCCGGCAATAAACTACGCGAAAAGCTGGTAGATGAGCAGGAAATTGTAATGAACCTGGCCGATATACTGGCTATGGCTTTTATTTCAGAGTCGGCTTTTTTACGGGTAAAAAAGCTGAGTGAAAGGCCTGGCATAAACAAAGTAGAACTGGACATTAAAACTAAAATGGCTCAATTGTATTTATACGATGCTTTAGATTTAGTGCGCAAAGCCTCTAATAATGCCATTGATAGTTACGCCAGTGGGTTAGAAAAATCTATTTTAAAACGCCTGATGCGCCGTATGCTTAAAACGTACGATATAAACCCTAAAGATACACGCCGCGCCATTGCCGATTATATGATAAGCAAAGGAGGCTATAATTTTTAATAGTAGCTGCTTAGTAAAGTAATTGCCAAGGCAAATATTGCAGGCAGCGCTTGTATAAAAAATATCTTTTTATCGGCGCTGTAGGCTCCGTAAAGGCCTGCAACAATTACACAGCCTAAGAAGAAGTAAGATACATTATGGCTCCACTCAGGATTAGTAATAAGCAGCGACCATATAAGCCCTGCCGATAAAAAGCCATTGTATAAACCCTGGTTAGCCGCAAAGCTGGTGGTTTGCGCAAATAACTCCTTTGGGAAACTCTTAAACGTTTTGGGGCCACGGGTGGTCCAGGCAAACATTTCCAGCCATAAAATATAAAGGTGTTCTAGGGCTACAAGCGCTATGAGAATTTTTGAGGCTATTATCATTATGGCTGCTATTGGTTGATTAAAAATAAGTTTTTATGATTCAATCAATTGTGTTTTTTCTTCCACTTCTATTCCTTTCTGGCACACTTATTTTATACAGCTAATAGTAAATTCACCTAAAGCAGATGCGGTGAGGAACACCAAATCTTAAAAATACCTGCAAAACGGACTTGCGAAGGAATCGCCGGTCCTTTTGTGCTATGGTTTAGCACCTTCTTGAGCTACCGGTTCGCTTTTAATCAAAAAATAGCATAATATTCTGGCAATATCAAAACAGTAATTTAAATTCACGGGCAATATGAAAACACTGCTGTTATCCGTTTTTTTAATGCTTTCGTTAGTTGTAGTGGCTCAAAAGCGAACCTATGATGTTGAATTGTTTGGTAAAAAAATAGGTTCTACAGTGGTAGAGCGTATTGATAAAGGTGGTGGGGTGGTACAATACAAGCTTTCCAGCAATTCTGAGGTAAACATTCTGTTTACCCACAAAACTTCTATTATGGTTTTTGACATTACCTATAAAGATGGAAAGTTGCTTTCAAGCTATTGTAAAAACGTTAAAGATGATGTTACTGAAATTGTAACCCTAACCTGGGAAGGCACCCGTTATGTAATTAAGAAGGGAGAGGAGATTTTGCAATTAAACCACATGGTCGATTTTTCGGCTATACAGCTTTACTTTATAGAGCCACTGGGTAAAAGCAAAATATTTTCTGAGCGCCTGGGCGAGTTTTGCAGCTTTATTAAAAAGTCGGAAGGTGTTTACGAGTGTAAATTGGCCAGTGGGGTTACTAATATTTATAAATACAAAAACGGCATGCTTTACGAAATGGAAATGAGCAAAGGTGCCAGTGTGTTTATGAAGTTTGTTAAATAAAACTTTTGTATTGAGGTATCTCATCCTTGTTGCCTGCTTATCGCTCGTCCGGTTTTCTTCCGCACAAAAACTAACTTTCGATATTTTTTTATTTGGCAACAAAATAGGGCAAACAATAGTTGAGCAAACCGTTGTTAACGATAGTATCACTACCTACAAATTAAACAGCGCCAGCGAAGCTCACATTTTTTTCACCACCCGAAAGATTGATCTACACTACGATATTGTTTATAAACGGGGGCAGCTGTTTTCGCTCTACTCAAAAAGCACCCGCGATGGCGAAAGTCACATTACCACCATCCAATGGCAAAATGGCAGCTATCTGATGAAACGCGATGCAGAATCTTTCTGCATTAAACCTGTGGTGGATTGCTCTACCGTAAAATTGTTTTTTACCGAGCCTTGCAGCAGCGAACATGTTTTTTCGGAGCGCATAGGTGAGTACAGGCCTTTAAAGAAAAAAGCCGCAGGAATTTACGAAGCAGAAATGACGGATGGCCTAACCTATATTTATCATTATACCAATGGCAAACTGACTGAGCTCGAAATGCGAAAGGGTCTTTTTGGTTCGGCTTTTTTAAAGGCTGCTAAACAATAAGGTGCAGCTAAAGATATTTTAGAAGCGCGTTTTTTTCTTCAGTAAAGCTTAGCCCAAATTGTTTTTCAATCGCTTCTATTTTATCCAGGTTTTTTTGCGCAAACTTTTTGTGGGCCTCGCTGGAGGGGTTGCGTGGTTTGTGGCGAACGGCTAACAGCAATTCGTCTAAATCATGCATTAATTGCCTCGTTTTTGGGGCAATAATATTAGCCGCCAAACTTTGCCACACGTAGTCGGTGGCCTGGTAGTTAGGGTGCAACATATCCTCAGCAAAAAAGCGGTAGTCACGCAGGTCGTCCATTACCAACTCATAAGCCGGGAAATAGTAATAATGGGGTTGCTGTTGCTGCATTTGGTGAATGGCCGAAAATAGGTGGGCCTTGCTTACTGTATTTTCGTGGTGGCCAAAAGCAAAATAGCGTACAGGGCTTACGGTTAAAACAATTTGTATAGCAGGGTTAATAGCCTTTAGCTTATCAAGTGCTTTCCCCAGGGTAGCAACAATTTCATCGGGTGCCATTAGGCGTTTAGTAAAATTTGTGCCCGAAAGCTTATGGCAGTTAGATACTATACTATCTCCGCCTTCCGCAATTTTGTTTTTTAGCTCAAATACGTGCGAGGTGCCGAAGGTTAAAAACAAAATGCTGGCCTGCTTTAAATCTGCCGAAGCCTGTAAAAGGTTCTCATTAATAAAACTTAATGTTTCCGCTGCCGAACTACGCGAAAAACTGCCGTGGTGCTGAAACGAATGATAAAGCTCATCGTGAAAAACCAAATCGTTTTCGGTATAAGGTATTGCGGTTAGTAACCGCTCAATAGCCACAGCAATTGAATGCGGGTTGTACTGTTGGCCAAAGGGGTTTATGTTTATTTGGAACTTGTAATCGCTAAATTTTTTACCCACGTTTTCCGAAAAGCACGAGCCTATACTCACTATTCTATCGGCATGCGATATGGTAAATGGCGGCTTACTGACAGTTACAATGGTGCGGAAGGGTTTCATACTAAAGTTAAACAAAGATATAAGGATGCCTTAAATGGATTAGGGCCTTGGGCGCTGCGGGCGGCGTAAGCTATCGGCCGGGTAGTTAGCCTTTATGGTATCCATCACGCCTACAGCCCATTGGCTTAATAGTTTTTTTTGATTCTCGTTCAGTTTAGCATCGGTATGCACCACAATGTAACTTGGCAAAGGCATTTTATCATCGCGCAATAGTTCAAGCGTTTCTTCCATTTTGTGGTACTGGCGGAAAATACGGTAAGTGGTAAATTCAGAAAAGTTTAGTTCCTCCTTCCCTTCGTTTACGTGGTGTTGTAGCCACCAGCCTACAGGCTGTATGTTCGTATACCATGGATAGGTGGTTTGGTTGCTATGGCAATCGTAACAGCTGGTTTTTAATATTTGTTCTACCGAATCGGGCACCGCATAGCGGGTCGCTATATGGTTCGTGTTATCGTTTCCTAAATTGCGGGTAGGCCTAAAAACCTGTATAACGGCTAAAAAAATAAGTATACCGGCCAAAATCCTCAACAAAGTTCCTTTTTTACCATTCATGCCCCAATGTTAAGGTATTTAGTGCTAATAGCTGTTAACCGACGGTAAATACCTAATTTGTAGCGGTATACCCCCCGAAAACTCAAAAATGATACTTTTGCCGCTCATAAAATTTTTAGATGGAAACATTGATTAGGGTTGCACAGTTTATTCTCAGTTTATCAATATTGGTTTTATTGCATGAGTTTGGGCACTATATCACAGCCCGTATGTTCAAAACAAGGGTAGAAAAATTCTACCTGTTCTTCGATTTTCTATTCCCGCTTCCTGGTGTTTTAAATTTTGCCCTGTTTAAAAAGAAGATTGGCGATACCGAATACGGTCTTGGCTGGTTTCCGCTGGGTGGTTATGTGAAAATTGCCGGCATGATAGACGAGAGCATGGATGAAGAGGCTATGAAACTGCCGCCTAAGCCCGATGAATTTCGTAGCAAAAAACCTTACCAGCGCCTTATAATAATGTTGGGCGGTATTATTGTAAACATACTTTTAGCTTTTGTAATTTATGCCCAACTGCTTTACTGGAATGGCGAAAGCTATTTACCTACCGAAAATGTAAAGTATGGTTATGCTGTAGATACCGTGGCTAAAAAAATTGGTTTGCAGGATGGCGATAAAATAATCTCGTACAACGGCGGCGAAAAATTTAAACGGGTAGAGGCTATTGCTATTGATTTATTGATAAATGATGCCAACACCTTGGAGATTGAGCGCAACGGCGAAAAAAAGACGCTTACTATACCTAAGCCGGTGTTTAAAGAAATAATGTCTACCAAGGGGGCCGACTTTATAACCCCTATAGTTCCCTGTGTGGCCGATACACTAATACCGGGCATGGCAATGGCTAATGCCGGTGGCAAGCAGGACGATCGCATTATCGGCCTTGATTCTATTTCTATTAACTACTTCCACGAGTTTCGTCGCGAGATAAAGAATTTTAAAGGCGCCACTACTTATATAACTGTATTACGCGGTGCCGATACGGTGCGCCTTAATCTTACGGTGCCCGATTCGGCAAAGGTTGGATTTATGACCTACAAGTACGATAAATACTTTGATATTGTAGAAAAGAAGTATGGCTTTTTTGAATCTTTCCCTGCAGGTGTAGTTAAAACATGGGAGACCCTCGTAAACTATATCAAACAATTCCGTATCATCTTCAACCGCGATTTACAGGGCTACAAACAGGTAGGCAGTTTCTTCACTATTGCCAAGCAGTTTTCGCCGGAGTGGGATTGGGTTCGTTTCTGGAGCCTGACAGCATTTTTATCAATAGCGCTTGCTTTTGTAAACTTATTGCCAATACCGGCTTTAGATGGTGGCCATGCGTTATTTACTTTGGTTGAAATGATAACTGGTCGTGCACCAAGCGAGAAGTTTTTAGAACGTGCCCAGGTGGTTGGTATGGTTATAATACTAGGCCTTATGGTATTTGCATTAGGTAACGATATTTTCAGGATGTTTTTTGGTAACCTGTAATTAGCATTTTAATTTCCTATTAACTATTCACCATTAACTATTCACTTTCCATATGGCAACAGGATTTTTTAAAGTTCCGCAACCAGTAAATGAACCGGTAAAGAGTTACGCACCGGGCAGTAAAGAAAGAGAAGAACTAAAAAAGAAGCTGAAGGAAATGCGCGCCGAAGTGCGGGATATTCCTATGTATATTGGCGGTAAGGAAATACGCGAAGGTGAAAAAGTTTCCCTTCACCCACCGCACGATCATAAACATCTGTTGGGTCACTTTTACCGCACCGATAAAAAACATATCAAACAGGCTATTGATGCTGCCCTGGCCGCCCGTAAAAAATGGATAGCTTTAACGTGGGAGCATCGCGCCTCTATATTTTTAAAAGCTGCTGAACTCATAGCAGGGCCTTACCGTGCAGAATTGAATGCTGCTACCATGCTGGGCCAATCGAAAAATGCCTATCAGGCCGAGATAGATTCTGCCTGTGAGATCATCGACTTTTTGCGCTACAACGTAAAGTTTATGACGGAGATTTATACCATGCAGCCCGATTCATCGGCGGGTATATGGAACCGTATGGAATGGCGCCCGCTGGAAGGTTTTGTTTACGCGCTTACACCATTCAACTTTACAGCCATTGCAGGTAATTTACCAAGTTGCTGCGCCATGATGGGCAATGTGGTAGTTTGGAAACCGTCGGACTCTCAGGTATATTCTGCACAGGTATTGATGAAGATATTTAAAGCTGCCGGGGTGCCCGATGGTGTTATTAATTTAATCTATCCCGATGGCCCCGAGGCTGGCGATGTGGTTTTTTCGCATCCCGATTTTGCAGGTATCCACTTTACAGGTTCTACCGGCGTGTTTCAAAATATTTGGAAAACGATTGGTAACAACATTCATAAATATAAAACTTACCCACGCATAGTAGGCGAAACGGGGGGTAAAGATTTTATACTGGCGCATAAATCGGCCGATGCTAAAATTGTAGCAACAGCCATTTCGCGCGGTGCGTTCGAATACCAGGGGCAAAAATGCTCGGCTGCCAGCCGTGCTTATGTACCCTCTAACTTGTGGAATGAAGTAAAGAAACTTGTATTAGCCGATCTTGCTACCATGAAAATGGGCGGGGTAGAAGATTTTGGCAATTTTGTAAATGCCGTAATAACCGAAAAGAGCTTTGATAAACTTGCCGCTTATATTGATGCTGCAAAAAAAGGCAGAGGTGCTAAAGTTATTGCCGGTGGAAATTACGACAAGCGCAAAGGTTACTTTATAGAGCCTACCATAATTGAGGCTAAAGACCCTAAGTATGTAACCATGTGTGAGGAGCTTTTTGGCCCCGTTATTACAGTTTACGTGTACGATGCCGATGCATACGAAGAAACCCTTAAGCTAGTCGATTCTACTTCTATTTACGCCCTTACCGGTTCTATCATAGCGCAGGACCGCTATGCCATTGAACTGGCTACCACCAGGCTGCAAAACGCCGCCGGTAACTTTTATATTAACGATAAACCAACCGGTGCCGTAGTTGGCCAACAGCCATTCGGCGGTGCGCGTGGCTCGGGTACTAACGATAAGGCAGGAAGTATGATTAACCTGCTGCGCTGGGTTTCTCCGCGGACTATAAAAGAAACCTTCGTACCGCCGGTAGATTACCGCTATCCATTTTTAGAAAAGGATAAATAATGATTGCTGATAAATTAAAGAAAGCAGGATTGGTGATTTTAGCTATCCTGCTTTCTGTTTTTATAGCAGAAGGGGTTTTACGCCTTGTTTATAAGGCGCAGCAACATTACTATGTATGGCAGCCCAATTTAAAGCATGTTTTTATTCCCGATTCTTCCGTTTTTAACGGTGTAAAAGGAGCCTCGGTTTTTACCATTAATGCGGATGGATATAGAGGTAAGCCTTTTCAAGCCGGAGAGTTAAATTATCTGGCTATAGGTGGTAGTACTACCGAGTGTCTTTATCTGGACGATAAAGAAACCTGGCAAGCGCTGATGGGTAATGGAAATGTTGGAAGTATTGGCAAAAGCGGTTGCACCACCCGCGAAAACTACATACAGCTTAAATATTATGTGCCCCAGGTAGCTAATATTAAGGGTGTTGTAATGATGGTTGGGTTAAATGATATGGTAAAGCGCCTAAGCCAGGATACACTCTTTAACACAGGGTTTAAGTTTACACCGCCGGTAGAGGACTCGTTTGCGAATACGATATTTTTAAAGGGCGGGCGCGCAGCCGGTAAAACGTGGTGGCGGCGCACCGCTGTTTTTTATGTTTTGCAGCAGGCTTTGCAGCGCACTAAAAAGGTAGAGTGGCAGGCTATACAGGATGACAGAGGGGTGATTTATAAAACATGGCGTAATAAGCGGCAGCAGGCTACCCAAATTATTGACACCCTACCCGATTTGACTACTGCCCTGGAGGAATACGGGCAAAACCTGCAGTTAATATATAATCAAGCCCGGTTGCAGAAAATAAAACTGGTCTTGGTTAATCAGGCAGCGCTGTATAAGGATACGATGAGCGCCTACGAGCAGAATTTACTTTGGATGGGCGGTAAAGGCGACTTTCAGGGTAAAGGCCCCAATGCTTATTACTCGCCGGCGGCATTAAACAAAGCGCTACAATTGTATAATACACGCCTAAAGCAATTTTGCGCCGGCAAAGCCGATGTGGTGTTTATTGATCTGTCGGCTCAATTGCCCCGTGATACATCGGTGTTTTACGATGATTGCCACTTTAATGAACGCGGCGCTCAGCAAGTGGCCCGTATTATTTCTGCAGGTTTAGGCCCACAGCAGTAATTTGTGGTAATTTCTAATTCGTAATTGTGCCATATACTTCTTTAATTCGCACGTATGCAGGATTTTGTACAGAAAATCAGGGAGCGTTATCCATACTTACCCAACGATAAGTTAGAGCATTTACTCGGTTTAGGCCAAATGGTAATGCTTAACCCCGGCAATGTTTTTATTGAAGCGGGCACCAGGTCAACAAAAGCAGCATTTGTAATACAAGGCTTGTTGCGCAATTATATTATTAACGAAAAGGGAGAGCAGGTTACCGTAGTTTTTGCTACACAAATGCAAGCCTTAACATCTTATACTTGTGTGTTTTTAAACCGCCCGGCAACCGAAACCACCGAGGCTGTTGAGGAGAGCACCTTGCTGGTGTTTGATTTTATTGAAATAAAAAAACTTGCAGCCACCGATATTCTTTACAGCCGGGTGTACACCGATTTTATAGAGCGTGCCTTTGTGGATTCAATTGAGCGGGTAGAGGACTTTACAAACCGCAACCCCGAGCAACGGTATTTGCGCCTGCTGGAAACCCAGGGCCATTTGATAGAGCAGGCACCTTTAAAATACCTTGCATCGTATTTGGGTGTTACACCGGTATCTTTATCGCGCATACGCAAGCGTCTCAGTAAAAAACGAAATTAGCTTTTGTTAAGCGGTTTTAGTCGCCTGGCAGGTAGGTTTGCAACCACATACCAACCGGCTGAGCATGCTAAAAAAATACTCGTTTTTTTGTATTCTGTTTTTTGTCTCAATTGCAACATTTGCGCAGTCCGAAATACAAAACCCGGTGTTTCCGTTCTGGAAGGTAAAGGGTAATAGTGGTACGCAAAGTAATACCAACTTTTTGGGCACTACCGATAATGTTAGCCTGCGCGTGCGCACCAATAATGTAGAACGGATGGTAGTAGATAGCAATGGTAAGGTGGGAATTGGGCAGGCCATTCCATCAAAACTCGTGCATGTTTCCGCCGGCACTTTGTTAGCCTCCGGTACTACAAGTTCAATTGGCGGTATTGAACTAATACCGCGGGCAGTAAATACGAATGGGGGCGGTCGAATTTATTTTCGCGAAGATAATGATGAGTTGTTCGGATTTTCGGTAGGCTACAATGGGGGCAATGGTGGTAACGAAATTTTAAATTGGCCTGCCAACACGTTCAATATAGCATCACATAGCAGCAATGCTACTGGTATTGTTCGGTTTACCATTGAAAGAATTTCGGGCAATACAGGTATTGGCACTACAACTCCCACGGCTAAGTTGCATGTAGTTGGCGATGGAAACACCAATGCAAACTATACAGCTAATCTGGTTGGCAATATTGCTACTTCTAATACTGCCGGGGTAACAAAATCTACTGTAGAAATTCAATCTTCGGGCAACTGGACCGGTGCTTCTGCAAAAAACATAGGTTTGTATGTTTCTTCCATTACCGGCGGAACGTTGAACTACGATGCTATATTTAATGGTGGAGGGAACGTAGGTGTGGGAACAAGTGCTCCTTCATCAAAGCTGCAGGTGGTTGGCAATACAAGCACCACCAACTTTCAAATGACTGCTGGTGCCACTAATAACTATTTTCTACAAAGCGATGCAGCTGGTAACGGTTCATGGCAGCCATTACCAACGGTTGCGGGCCCCACTGGTGCTACGGGGGCTACTGGAGATACAGGCCCTACCGGGCCAACTGGTGCGGATGGGGTTACAGGCCCCACGGGTGATACAGGCCCTACAGGTGCCACTGGCAATACCGGAAACACCGGTGCTACCGGTGCAACTGGCGCCGATGGTTCTACCGGCGTTGCAGGCTCTACCGGTGCCACAGGGGCAACCGGGGTTACCGGCGATGTAGGCGCTACCGGGGCCACCGGCGCAACAGGTGCCAACGGTTCGCAAAACGCGTGGGGCCTTACCGGAAACACAGGTACTACTGGTGCCACTAATTTTATAGGAACTATAGATGCAATTGACTTTGTTACACGGACTAATAATACTGAACGGATAAGGGTTATGAGTGGCGGTAACGTGGGCATACGTACCAATAACCCGCAACGTGAACTGGATGTTGCGGGTAAAATACGCAGTATCCAGCCTGGTAGTTCACCTTCGGGGTCTTATATCGAATTTCAAAGCCCCTTCAATAACATTGGTATAACAATGGTAGAGGGTAATGGCGCTGGTAGCACTCTACAGCGTTGGGACGTGAAGGTAAAAAATGACTCTACTTTAACCTTTGCCTCAGATATAACGAATGACAGGGTGGCTTTCACCAATCGTGGCTTAGTAGGTATTGGCACCCAAACGCCGGCCAGGGCATTGCATATAGAAGATGACTCTAATTCCATCAGGGTAGGGGGACTTGCGACCGGGGGGCTGTTTATAAATACTCCGAATGCTTCAACCGATAAGGTATTATATGCTGATGCAAATGGCGATATCAGGGCCATACCTGCGGGCAGCAACGGGCAACTGTTAGCTTTAGGTTCCGGGGGCATACCCGCCTGGACCAATGCTGCGACTGCGGTTAATGCCTGGGTACTTACCGGCAATGCCGGTACGAATGCATCCACCAATTTTATTGGCACCACCGATGCGGTAGATTGGGTGGTTAAAACAAACAATGTGGAACGCATGCGGGTTTTATCGGGCGGAAATGTGGGAATTGGTACCAATACACCAGCTATAAAGCTGGTTGTTAATGGCAGCACATCGGTTGGTAATACTGCGCATGCGGTAACCGGATCTAACAGTATGGCCATAGGCAGTACTGATACAATTACAAGCACTAACAGCATAGCTGCCGGCAGCGACAACAAAATTTCAACGAATATGTCGCAGGCATTTGGCCAGCAGAACTCAGTAACCGGTTATGGCAGTTTTGTAGCGGGGCGCTACAGCCAGGCGGCAGGTATACACAGTGTAGCCATGGGGTTTATTGATACTGCTAAAGGCGATGGCACGTTTGTAGCTAATATAAACAACAAGGCCGATGGCTATTATTCTTCGATTTTTGGCACCAACAATTTTGCCCCCAGCCGGGGTGAGTTCGTTATAGGCAATTTTGCTACCACCTACACGGCAGCCAGCAATATAAATTTGAACACAGCCGACCGGGTGTTTACGGTAGGCAATGGTACCTCTAACGGTAGCCGCTCTGATGCCCTGGTTATATTAAAAAGCGGCAATGTGGGCGTAGGTACCAGTTCGCCCGCTTACAGGCTACAGGTAGCAGGTACCACCAGTACTACCAATTTTCAAATGACCAGTGGCGCTACAAACGGTTATGTGCTTCAAAGCGATGCCACAGGAAATGGTTCATGGCAACCCCTGCCAACCATATCCAGCCCTACCGGTGCAACAGGCGCCACCGGTTCAACGGGCGTTACGGGCTTAACAGGCGCTACCGGTTCCACGGGTTCAACAGGCCCTACCGGTTCAACAGGCATAACAGGTGCTACCGGGGCTATAGGCAATACAGGCAGTACGGGCGCCACAGGGGCAACGGGTGCTACCGGCCCTACTGGTGCCACAGGCGCTACTGGTGCTGATGGGTCGCTAAATGCATGGGGCTTAACCGGCAATACGGGAACTACCGCCGCCACCAATTTTATTGGAACTACCAATGCGCAGGATTTAGTTTTTAAAACTAATAGCAGCGAACGGATGCGTATTACTTCGGCAGGTAATGTAGGGATTGGTACGAATAACCCAACCCAGGCTACTTTGGTGGTAAATGGCTCGCAAAATAATACGCTTAGCTATGGCTATTTAAACAGCAGTGGGGCCACCGGAACCATAAGTTCTTCTACCAATGGTTACTCTATTTATGCAAGCGCCCGCATTGCCGCCACAGAGTTTAATGCTTACTCTGATAAGAGGATAAAGCATGTACTTGGGCTTTCGCCGGGGAAGCAGGATTTGAATACTCTTTCAAAAATTGAAATTACCGATTACCGGTACATTGATACACTGACGAAAGGAAACAAGGATATTAAAAAAGTAATAGCACAGCAGGTAGAGCAGGTTTATCCGCAGGCTGTAACTAAAATTACCGATGTGGTGCCCGATATTTACCAATTGGCTAACATTGAAAATGGGAAAGTAAACCTCGCTACTAATCTGAAGTCCGGCGAGCGGGTAAAGCTCATTCTTGAAAACGGGGCAGAAATATTTAATGTGCTGGCGGCTGATAAAGCGGGTTTTGTTATCGATAAAAATATCTCCGGTAAAGCATTCGTTTATGGCCGCGAGGTGAACGATTTCAGAACAGTGGATTACGAAGCTATCAGCATGCTGAACGTATCGGCCACGCAGGAATTGCTTAAAATGGTAAATGGATTGGAAAATAAAGTAGCCTTACTTAGTTCGGATATGGAAAAGGTAAAGCAGCTATTAAACATGCAGGGTAAGGTAGATAAATAATGAATCTCCTTGCATTTAAGTTCCGGAGGAACGCCCATATGGTAGCCCCGGGTTTTAACCCGGGGTAAAATGAATAAAAATGTATTAAGCCCCATCGGGGCGACCCATATTGCATTTTGGGCTTATACTGACTTTAAAACATCTAAACACTACATAACTAATGTTTATGTTTGGGCATGGACATTTCATACATTTTGAATCACTTAGGCGAAGAGCGCGAAAGTTATTTCAATGCTGTTTCGCCGCCCATTATACAAACCAGCAACTTCTGTTTTAATAATGTTGAAGGCTTAAGGCAGGCCTTTTTGGACGAGAAAAACCTGCACGTTTACACCCGCGGCAATAACCCCACCGTAGAAATTTTACGAAAGAAAATTGCGGCCCTTGCAGGTGCCGAAGATGCACTGGTGTTTAGTAGCGGGGTGGCGGCTATAAGTGCTGCAGTTATCGCCAATGTGAAAGCCGGCGACCACGTGGTATGTGTGAAGAAACCTTATGGCTGGACCCACCGTTTGCTTGATAAGTTTTTAGCTCGTTTTGGAGTTGAATCTACCATGGTTGACGGAACAGATAGAACTAATTTCGAAACAGCTATTAAACCAAACACAAAGGTTATCTTTCTCGAAAGTCCTAACACCTTTACGTTCGAGTTGCAGGATTTAGAAGCTGTGGTTAAACTGGCAAAGCAAAAGGGCATTATTACAATTATAGATAACTCTTACTCTACTTCATTAGGACAGCGCTGTATAGAAATGGGAATTGATATAGAAGTGCATTCCGCTACCAAATACTACGGGGGCCACAGTGATGTAGTCGCCGGCTACCTCTTAAGCAGTAAGGCTATGGTAGATAAAATTTTTGAGGCTGAGTTTCAGAACCTTGGGGGTATAATTTCGCCTAGCGATGCCTGGCTTTTAATACGAAGCCTGCGCACTCTGCCGCTTAGGTTAGAGCAAACACGCAAAACTACCTGGCAATTGGTAAACTGGTTGGAAGGACATAAGCAGGTAGAGAAAGTTATTTACCCCTTTTTACCCTCTTTCCCGCAATACGACTTGGCCACAAAGCAAATGCTGCAGGGCGGTAGTCTTTTTACGTTGCTTATTAAAGCGAAAGATGTTGAACAGGTGGAGCTGTTTTGCAACAGCCTTAAACGTTTTTTGTTGGCGGTTAGTTGGGGCGGCCACGAATCATTGATTATACCTGCATGCAGCTTTCCAAAGCAACAGCATTACAAAGAAGATGTTTATCCTTTTAACCTCATCCGGTTTTATATCGGTTTAGAAGATGCCGAAAGTTTAATGGACGATTTGAAACAAGCCTTCGCAAAAATCGAATAATCACTAATGCGTTTAATCCTACTCATTATCCTATACGGCGTTTCATTAACCAACGCTTTTGCTGGTGGAAGTTATACTTCGCTGGCCGAGGCGCTTAAAAATCCGGCTGATGTAAAATCTCTTAATCTCAGTGGTAAGGGTTTAACAGCGCTTTCGGAGGATATTGGCAAGCTTACAAATTTGGAACGTTTGAATGTTTCATCTAATGCTCTTACAGCCTTACCTAAAGCATTATTCACGCTAAAGAAGTTGAAGTATTTAAATCTTACGGCCAATAAATTGAAAAACCTGCCCGCTGCTATAGGCACACTTAAAAACTTAGAAGAGTTAGAGGTGGGTTTTAATCAGCTGGCTGCTTTGCCTAAAGAGTTTGGCGGGTTAGGTAAACTAACACGATTGGTAGCGGCTAAAAACAACTTAAAAGATTTACCGGTAGAGTTTGGTCAGCTGCCTGCCCTTCAAATTATCGACCTCAGCTACAATACTTTTGTTGCTATACCGGCTTCCTTAGTGGCGGTAAAAACCATCAAAACAATCGATATTAGTTTTAATAAGCTTCTTGCATCATATCCATCCGAGATTAAAGAGTTGAAAACTCTGCGGGTGCTAAATTTAAAAAACACAAAAATTACGGCCAAGCAGGTAGAAGATTTAACCTGGATAGAAAATTGCCAGATACTCTTTTGATTTTAACAATTAGAAGGAACGGTTCTATGGTTAACATGAAAAATTTAAAAGGCACCTGCACCATCAGCCCACAAACAACAAAAAGTGGTCTGAATGGCACAATTGCCACAAACAGCCAAAATACAGCAAAACCATGTACAAAAACCAACAACCTATTAGAACCTATACAGCCTAATAGGGCTAAAAAATCACCAAATGAAAGAAGAAGAAAACAATATAAAATTAGCAGAACTTACATACAGATTGATAGATGCAAAATTGATAGAAAGCAAGGTTTACTTTAAAATTAAAAAGCCTATTTTAATGAAGGTAAAGGAATTCTTCCTTTCTGTATATCTTGGAATAAAGAAGCTATTGTAGGCATTGGAAATCTTACTTGATTAGAAGTATTTTGCAATGCTTTAGCTCCTACAAAATACTTTAAAACATTATAATAAGCAACATAATACAATTCAGAAAGTGTCTGTAAATCTTTTGGCTCATTGGCGTTAAATTTTCCTTCAATTATAAATTCTGTACTTATTATAAAACTATGGTTATAAGTAGGAAAATTAGGGATTAGTTTAGCTTCGATATTCAAAACACTACCTAGCAGTTCATCTTTTCTAATATGTGCTATTATTTTTACTTCAGCAGCTTCTAAATTAAAACGCTCTGGGAAATCAGGATGATTAGAGCCATTATTAATTGTCATTGCATAAGGAAAAGTTTTTGTTATCATAAAGCCAAAATAGCAGAATTTCTTAACTCTTAAATGTCTACCATGATTGAGTTTCAGAGGGTAGACGGCGGCACATTACCCTAGAGATGTAGGGCGCGAAGTAACAACCAAAACACAAAGTTTGACAACATGCTAATCCAAAAGGATATAACATATTGGTTTGTGCTTAGGTACTCAAAGAGTAGCCTCACTTTTTCTATAAACGACATAAAAGTTATTCATAGTATTTATAGTGATTTTGTGTCGCTAAGAGTTAAGTTCTCAAATGTAATTTTTAATACTTAACCCAATAATGGTATGTAGTTGCACCCATGCCTCTATTAGCACAATTTTAAATGCAGATGCCAGGTGGTGTGTAATGCTTCACGCCTCTATTAATATTTAAAGACACATAGGCACCTCTTACAGGGTGTCTTTATTTAAAGCCTTTCACCCCTGCTAAGTTTTGTACCTTACGGCAAATATAAAACTTGCAGTTGGTGGGCTATTTTAAAACTATTTCAAAAACTTAATCTTAATAATATGCAAAATGACACTATAACAATAAAAGTCCCTAAAGACAAACAAATAATTTTTGAGTTTGAAGATTTAGGGACTTTTTTTTGCCTTTCCGATGATTTATTTAAAGCTTGGTTAGAACATACTTCAAACTTTATTAAGCTTTAGCGGCATCTAAAACCGCCTGCTTGTAAACTTCTGAATACTTCTTTACTATTTCCTCCGGTGCTTTTGGGTCTATATATAGTCCTTCCTCTTTTAAATGTGGTGGTACAATCCAAACTGCAACTGCGTAATGATGATAAATAGGAACAGATATATTTTCTGCCTTTTTATAGTCTTCTAATTCCTTGTCTAATTTTTCCATGCCTTTCTGAAAGTTATTAATTACATCTTTTGAAATCATAATTGGTTTGGTTTTAAGTAGTGAAAAATAAATATTTTGAGGAACTTGCTTTTGTCAAAAAATCTTCTTAACTTCTTGGGGCTGTTCAGCTTTACCTATTAGCATTTTGACAAGTAATTACATTTTGTGCAAAGTATTCTTCCCATTCATGTAAATACTTAAATACCTGTTTATAATTAGCATCATTTAAATAATCTTCTCCGGTGTATTGAGAAAGTTCTTTTTCAATTATTTCCATTTTACCTGTGTCATTAGGGTAGCATTTATTAAATGCAGTTTCTAGTCCTTGTAAGTGGGTTAAAAACTTATTGATTCTATTTATTCGGTCTTCAATTATGTTACTTCTTTGTATTTGAGCTTGTCTGTATTTTTCTTGTGCAGCCAGTATATATAAATCATCACTTATAGGCTTGTACACATCTGGTTTTTGTACGGGTTTATAAATATTTGTATTGCTACTGGTATTAGCTCTTTTACTATCTAAGCCCATTTGAAACCCCCTATTATAGCCATCTGTGTAATTAGTATAGCTTTCCCCAATATTAGGTATTGGTGTTATTGGCGGTATAGGAGGTATACAACCATAATCATTATAACAATAACCTCTCTTAAACCCCTCATTAAATCCTGTATTAAAAGCTGATTGTCCTTTAACTAATACCTGTAGTAGTAAAATTGGTAGGAGTAATAAGTATTTCATAGTTCAGAGTAGCTACAAATAAAGAGGCGTGGAAACCTACATATATCTGCATCTGAGGCTCTCGAAAGCCCTGTAACAAAATATAGCAAGTCCCACGCTTTGCGTTGAACTGAACTATACCCTTTGTTACATTTTTAAATTTTCGAGATTTCAGATGTAAGAGTATTATCGTATGGAAGTTATTACCTGTTTATGTGTATTAGTTTTTGGTGATTTAATACACCAAATGTAGAAATTAAACGGAATAGGAAAATCTCTATTTTTATGCGGGGTAAGCAGGAATCCCATACCCCTGCACCCTTTTCCTTAGTGTAATCTAAGGTTGGGTTGGAGTTGAGAAAATGAGGGTATGCATTAGGGTTTTAAATGTGTCCTAATAGCTCATTAAATAGGTTTTTGTTGCCTTTGTGGTTGTATTTAAAGCTACATTCATTTACATAGTTCTGTAGGTATTTGGGGCTTACAGTTATGTAGCAGCCTTTTAGGGTTCTTTTTACATTACTCCAATAGTTTTCTACCCTGTTTGTAGTTATATCTCCATCGGCATATTGTCCTTTGTTGTGCTCTATTTTTCCATGTGTATACTCTTTTGCTAGGCCGTGGTAGGCATACCATTCATCGGTGTATACTGTAGCCCCTTTTTCTATGTGGTTAAAAGCATGGGGTAGCAGGCTTTCTGTATTAGTGTTTGGCACTACAAAGGCTTTTACATTGCCTCCTCTCTGTAGCATTCCAAATACCGGGGTTTTGTCCTTAAAGCTTCTACCCTGGCATCCTTTTACCTTTTTGTCTTTATGTCTGTTTATGTTTTTACCACCTACAAAGGTTTCATCTAGTTCTATTACTCCGCTTAGTAGTTCTGCATCATTTTCTAGTAGGCTCCTTATTTGGTGTAGTATTCTAAAAGCACATTTATAAGTTACTCCTAAGTGTCTTTCAAGTTCTTTAGCACTTAAGCCATTTTTACTTATAGCAAATAAATACATAGCATAAAACCAGCTTGTCAGGGGTGTAGTGCTTTTTTCAAATATGGTTCCTTTAGTCGGGTATATCTGGTAGTAGCATTTATCACAGTGGTAGCAAGGTCTTGTTTTTATCCTTGTAAAGGTTGCCTCTTGTTTGCATTTAGGGCAGGTGTTTAGGTCTTTATAGCGTAGTTTAAATATCCTATCTAAGCAGGCAGCATCTGTGCTGTATTCCTTTTTAAAGTGGTTTATAGTGTATTTAGTAGTCATTTTGTAGCTATTTTATTAGCCACAAGTTACTCATTTTCAGTAGTTTATGCAATTATTTTAGCACAATTAACAAATTAAATTTAATCAAATATGTCATTTAAAAGTAAAGTTACAAATCAACAAATTTACAATCTCATTATGCAAATAGCCTCCAGTCTCCCATCCAATTTTGTTTGGTCGGGCAGTCTTAAAAGTAGGTTCAATAAAATTACAAAACACTTAAAGGGGTAGCCTATTTCTTTCTCCTATTATAGGGGCTTTGGTTAGTGGGCTTTAAGCTAATTTCTTCGCTACTTGCTTTGTTATATACAGCATCTTCAGTTCTGCCAAGCTTATAAGCTATTAAGCCAGTAGGTGTGTTACCGTTTACAAGTTTTTGTAAAGTAGCAAGGTCATTAGCTGTCCAAGGTTTACCACTGTTTTTAGGTGTTTTAGCCATAGTGTTTAATTTTACAGGCTAAGTAAGTAAAAAAGTAACTATATATTATATCCTATAGTTATATTGTTAAAATTTTTAAGTGGCGCTAGGGTATAGGTGCCATTTAAAAAATTGGTTATCAATTATTTGTATTTTCTAAAATTGAAAAATGTTAACCATGTTAACCATAGAACGGACATCGGTTTCAATACAAAATACAGCAAAATTCAACCGGTTTTAAAGTCTATAGTCAATACGATTTTTCTAAGTGATTTCGTTCGCTATATTTAATTTAATGAACGAAAAGCTGCTTCACTTTATTTGGAGGTTCCGGTTGTTTAATCAGCAGGATTTATTTACAACACAGGGAGAAAAAATTGAATTGGTGCACCCCGGCACCTACAACACCGATTCGGGCGCCGACTTTCAAAACGCTAAAATCAAAATTGGTAATACCCTGTGGGCCGGTAATGTAGAACTTCATTTGTCTGCTAAGGATTGGTTTGCGCACAAGCACGAAACTAACGAAGCCTATAACAATATTATTCTGCACGTAGTAAACGATGCCACGGGCCCAGCAGCGCTTAGGGCAAACGGTGAAGCTATACCAACCTTAGAGTTAAAGGACAGAATTAATCCAAATACACTGCAACGCTATAAGCAAATGGAAAGCCGCAGTACCTGGATACCTTGCGCTAACTTTTTTAATAGTGTAGATGAGTTTACCACTACCAACTTTTTGGAGCGCCTGCTGGTAGAACGGCTGGAAGGTAAGGTAGAGCAAATAATGTTGCTGTTAGAGCAATCTAACAACGATTGGGAAAACGTGATGTTTCAAATGCTGGCGCAATACCTGGGTGCAAGCGTCAATAAACAGCCCTTCTTAATGTTGGCCAAATCGCTACCCGTTAATGTTTGGGGAAAACACCAAAACGATTTATTGCAGTTAGAAGCCTTGGTTTTTGGTCAGGCCGGCTTTTTAGAAGAGAAATATGATGATGAATATCCTAACCAACTTCGCAAGGAATATTTGTATCTAAAGCGGCTGCATAACCTGCAACCTATGCAAAAGCACCTCTGGAAGTTTTTGCGCCTTCGACCCTCTAATTTTCCAACCCTTAGGCTTGCCCAATTGGCGGCCTTAATGTACAAAGAGGTTAAGTTGTTCTCGGGTATTGTAGCGGCACCCGATGCTAAGGCTATACATCAGTTTTTAGATGTTGATGTTTCTGCCTATTGGCAAAGCCATTACCAGTTTGATAAGCCTGCAGAGCAGGTTAGCTCGCATATTGGTTCGGCTATGAAGGATATATTGGTGATTAATGCCGTGGTGCCAGTATTGTTCGCCTATGGCAAATATAAAGGCGATGAAAATTATTGCGATAAAGCCATTGCACTTTTAGATAGCTGTGCTGCCGAAAACAATAGCGTAATAAAAGGATGGAAAGAGCTAAAACAACAACCTATAAAGGCCAGCCAAAGCCAGGCCTTGCTGCAACTTAAAAAGGAATACTGCAATAACTTCCGGTGCCTGGAGTGTGCGGTGGGAGGGAAGATTTTGAGGTAGTTCTTCTGTTTTGGCAGCTTGCTGAAATAATTTTTCAAAAGTGTTTAAAAAAAATACATTTGCATCGCTAAAAAGGGGGATTAGCTCATTTGGCTAGAGCGCTTGCATGGCATGCAAGAGGTGACCGGTTCGACTCCGGTATCCTCCACTTGATAATCAATGGCTTACGATAACGTCGTAAGCCATTTTTATTTCGGTTTACATATGGTTTACATGGGATACTGCTTTTATAGCCTCAATTCACAGCAAGACAAATTTCCATCGCTGGGGAGAACAGAATTTTTCCTCAGGTAAATCGAGGATTGGTTCTTTGTATAAAATCATTGAACTTCGAAGTTCAAATAAATGTTATCGCTATGTCAAATAGAATCCCCGATAGCAAAGTCAAGCAGATCTTAAAATTTTCAATGGTCGATGGAGTCGTAGTTAATAAAGCGGCACTGGCGCGGCGGCTTAACGTTTCGCGTAACACGCTAAAAAAATATTTCTTCTTTATCAACAGGTTTAAAAAACAATTTCCAGACATCCAAACTGTGGAACAGTTATCTAAAAACTTTAAAATTCCTCAGAAACAACAGCCAGTTAAATATTTGGAGTTACTAAAACTTTTCCCAATCATTTTGCAGAGAATAGAACGAGGGGAAACTAGTATTGGCCAAGAATGGTATTTGTATAAAAGGAATTTTGAAAATGGTTACAGTAAAAGTCAGTTTGTCCAGCATTTCAGAGCATGGCAAAACGCCAAAGGGTACTTCGGTAATCCATATAATAAATGGACGGTAGAATTATCGGAGACTGATATCCCTCGCATTCGAAAACTATCTCGTTCTTCTTCCCACAGAAAATGGGAAAGAGCCATAACCGTATTAGACGCGAATAACAATGTAAGAATTGAAACGATTGCAAATAAACTTGGGCGGACCAAGGAGGCAGTAAGAGATTGGATAAGAATCTACCAGAAGAGCGGCTTTGATGGCCTTTTCAATAAACCAAGGAAGAAGAATGAAGCGATTCTAAATCACGCCGATGTAAGGAAGTCCAATTTAATGAAGCTAATTCATCAAACTCCTCACATACATGGAATAAATAGAGCATCTTGGAGTCTGGCTACTCTGGCAAATGCTTACTGCCAGACATACAATGATTCAATTTCTACTTCAACAATATCTAAATATATAAGGATGGAAGGGTTTTCTTTTAAAATGGCGAAAGAAACGTTAACCAGCCCAGACCCTCTTTATAAAGAAAAGCTAAAAACAATTACGGCCATTCTTTCTACTCTTGGTAATAAAGAGAAATTTTTCTCTATTGATGAATACGGCCCCTTTTCTGTAAAAAAGAAGGGAGGCATAGTGCTTGCCCGGAACGACGAAACAGTAACCTATCCTCAGTTTCAAAAAAGTAAAGGCTTCCTTATTTGCACGGCTGCGTTGGAATTATCAACTAATCAGATTACACATTTTTATTCCAGAAAAAAGGATACCGATGAAATGATTAAATTGCTCAATATCCTAATTCTGGAATACGCAGATCAGGAAAAAATTTATTTATCGTGGGATTCAGCGTCTTGGCATGCATCTAAAAAACTTTATCGATACATAGATGAAGTTAACAACCCCAACCTAAAAACGGATAAGAAATGTCCATTAGTGGAACTTGCTCCGCTTCCCTCATCTGCTCAGTTTCTTAATGTAATCGAATCTGTTTTTTCTGGGATGTCAAAAGCCGTAATTCACAATAGTGATTACGCCTCAGTTGCAGAGTGCAAGGCGGCAATAGATAGATATTTTTCAGATCGGAACATCCACTTCAAAGAAAATCCTAAGCGGGCTGGAAACAAAATATGGGGAAAGGAGCGTGTGCCTCCAGTGTTTAGAGAAAATAATAATTGTAAGGGGCAAAGTTGGGGGTAAACTGTCAGTACAACAAAGCCTGAAAAGTTTTTTTTCAAAATGTTGAGCATCATTTAACTTTAAATTTAGGCTACTGCTCACATAGCTAAACAATTTTAGTAATATGGCTTTTTATGTCTCCGGATGCTTATATAATAAAGATTTAAAAAGATTACAGATCGATAGCTTTAAAAATTAACTTAGAACAATGGAAATAAAACAGAATATAAAAGCACTTCTTGATCTCCTTAATAATAACATTTACGAAAAGCATGAGGTCATTGCTTTATCACTGCTATCAGCCGTTGCAGGCGAGAGCATTTTTCTTCTTGGCGCGCCAGGTGTTGCAAAGAGTTTAATTGCTCGACAATTAAAATTTGCATTTGAAGACGGCAGCAAAAGTGGCGGCCACTTTGAATACTTAATGAATAGATTTAGTACGCCAGACGAAATTTTTGGACCAGTCTCAATCTCGCAACTTAAGGATAATGATAAGTATGAACGCTTAGTTAAAAAATATCTTCCTGGTGCGACGGTTGTCTTTCTCGACGAAATTTGGAAAGCCGGACCCTCAATACAAAATGCTCTGCTCACAGTGCTGAATGAAAAGGTTTACCGAAATGGAGAAGAAGAAATTCTTGTTCCAATGAAAGCCTTGATTTCTGCCTCTAATGAACTACCAATGAAAGATGAAGGGTTAGAGGCTCTTTGGGATAGATTTTTAATACGATATGTGGTTGAAGGCATTGTTGATGTTGGCAACTTTAATGAGATGATTTCAAAATCTCCTAAAATTTTTGCTGATCCGGTAGATGCAAAGTATAAAATTTCAAATTCAGAATACGAAAGTTGGAGTACTGAAATAAATTCAATCCTTATTCCCGAAAGCATTTTTAATGTAATCCATGTTATTCGAAGCTACATACAAAAGTATAACGAAAAAGTCGAACAACCACAAAGTAAAATTTATATTTCGGATCGCCGTTGGAAAAAAATTGTTCGACTCCTGCGTACTTCCGCCTTTTTGAATGACAGAAAAACAGTTGATCTTATGGATTGTTTTTTGATCGGGCATTGCATATGGAATCAGCCTGAACAATATTCGTCTGTAATGCAATTTGTAAAGGATGCTGTTGAAAAGCATGGTTACAAACTTGATATCGACCTGTCCGATTTGCAGGATGAAATAGCTGATTTTGAAAAAGAAGTAAGCAACTATTGCAATTATATCGAACAGGAACTAATCGAAATACCCAAAGTCTTTTACTCAATTTTTTATAATGTTCCAACGCTCAGTAAATCCTTAATTAAGATAACAGATTTTGAATCGTTAGACGGCGAGTATAAGAAAGTACAGTTCTTTAATAATTCCGCTGACGACTGGAGCAGAAGAAATTATTCAGAGCACTATACGATCAAGGTTAGTTCAAAACTTAATAATATAGTTTTGGACGGGAAACTCCATAAGGTCGAGGTGGATGAGAAAAATGAAATATTTACACGCACAAGAAAACCTACAAACAAGTTAAAAACAGACTGGGATAAGAGGATTAAAGTTCTTCTAACAAAACTTTCTAATCTGAAGTCTCAGGTGGACCATTTTAGGAAAAACGATTTGCAACACTTACGAGTGAATCTATTTGTAAATCCAGCTTTGGCAGATATTGTTGAAGCAAATTTGACTTTCACAGATAATGAGATCAATCAGTTAGAGATCGAAACTAAAAGAGTTCAACATTATTATGAAAATATTGAAGACCAATCTCAAGCCAAGGAAATTAAGCAGTTAACAACGGGGAAGGTATAATGAATAATCCGTTCAGCAAATTTGAACACTTTGGTTCAATTCTCGATCCTGAAAAGAGACATGCATTAGCAAAGGCTATATACTCTTGTTTGAGTAGCAAATCCTTAACAGGAATAGGTTTTACTAATGAGAATAGTGAAAATTTTGCCGATGCGATAAACAAATTGATAGAGTACGAAGCCTTAAATGAGTTATGTGCAGGGGATAACGAGTTAGCTGAAAAAATAACACAAGAAGTCTTGCAGTTTATAAACAGTGCAAAGCGCGAAGTTAATACCTCGGAAAATCCATTCGAGAAAGAAACTGAAGTTTTCGGCGCCTTTTTAAAAATGAAGCAGGGCGATTTTTTCGAGGTCTGGAGTGGAGTGGCAGCTTTCCTAAAAAAAAATTATGAGAAAGGACAAATAGACGAAGCCTTTTACAGCACCGAATTTCAAAAAGTACTTGCCAATTCAAAAGTTACAAATGTAGAATCATTTGAAAATTTAAAAGCGCATCTTTCTGCGCGATGGGACAAACTGCTATTGGGCAAGCAAATGGCATGGGAACTCAGAATAATTGAAATGTGGCGAAAAAAAATAGCAGATGACCTTTATAGGCGAATTGATGACCTGAAGAAATTAAAACAGTTATTGGCTCCGTTTAGTAATGAGTTGGGGCGATTATATGACATGAGCAAAGGAAACTGGCAAAAAGTCAACTTTGATGTGTTAAGACGCTATGCTGAAATTTTGGATAAAGATGACTCCCTGCAAAGGCTTGCTGAAATGCTTGGGAAGTTACATAAGGCAGAGAAGGAATATGAATCGGAGAAATTTACCAATACAGTGATTAAAAACAAGTGGGAGGTTCAATATGCAAGTAAGGCAGACTTGATCGGAATTAGAGAAAGCGATGACTTAAGCAGCCTACTCCCTTCAGAGACAGCATTGCTTAGCGATGCAAATCTTCAATCGGTTTTCATTAAAAAATTTGCCGAAAAAAAACTTCAAACTTTTGAATACAAGGCAAAGATTCAATCTTTTGAAGAAATACAGAGTCAAGATAAAAGACAAAGAGAGATAGAATCTACCAGAGGCCCCTTTATTATCTGCGTGGATACAAGTGGATCAATGCATGGGGCACCAGAAACAATAGCTAAAACCTTATGCTTTGCTATTTTGAAACTTGCGATACGCGAAAGAAGAAAGTGCTATCTTATTTCATTTAGCACTCAAATTGAAACATTAGACCTAAGTGATTTATCAAACTCATTGGATAGGTTGATTTCTTTCTTGGGAATGAGTTTTTATGGAGGTACTGATGCTGTTCCCGCCTTACTTGAAGCTATAAGAAAATTAGCCAGTGAAGATTATAAAAAAGCTGACGTATTGATGGTGTCCGATTTTGTTATGCCAGGGTTTGAGCCAACCACAAGGGAGCAGATCGATCTCGCAAAAAGGAACAATAACAAATTTCATAGTCTTGTTATAGGCATGAGTGGAAACGAGGATGTCATAACTGAATTTGATAATAACTGGTTCTACAATCCGGATGACCCCGAAGCCGTATTGAATCTCGTCAGGACGTTACATGATTTATGATTTTAACTATAATTTTGATGGATTCCGCGGAGGCAAGGTCTCCTTTTTTATATTGGTTAGCTCCTTTTTTTTATCCAATAAAGGCCGCAACCCCTGGTTATAAGCCGTTAATGCCAAAGGAACCGTAACTACAATGGCCATTGTTATTGTGCTTGCGGTGATAAGTGCTTCTTTTACTTCCTTATCCATAGTGACTGTGCTGGTCTGTATTGTAATAAATTTATTAAGTTTTACTGCGGTTTACCGCCACCCAAATCTGGTAAACCACCCCTCAAACCAGTTTACCGCGCCTATTCCACGGTATTCCAAACATCCGCCAGCAGTTCAGCCTGTTTTAGCACTGTTTCAATAGCCTTTTCTTGCTTATCTGGCGGATAGCCGTACTTGTTCAATGTCCGGCGAACCAGCACCATCAGTTTCGCTCTGGCACTCTCCTTAATGTTCCAGTCGATAGTAGCATTTGCTTTAACCTTATCGGCAATTTCACGTGCGATATCACGGAGTGTTTCGTCCCCGAGAACGTTTACTGCACTATCGTTTGTTTCAAGGGCATCATAGAAGGCCAGCTCATCCTCCTTTAGGTTCAGGGCCTCGCCTCGTTTATCAGCAGCCTTTACCTCTTTGGCAAGGTTTATCAGTTCTTGTATTATTTCGGCAGTGGTTAGAAGGTTGTTCTGGTATTTCTTTATCGCGGTTTCCAGCATTTTAAGCAGGGCTTTGCCCTGAACAAGATTAGTTTTCGACCGAACCCGTATTTCGTCGTTTAATAGCTTCTTAAGCAACTCCAAGGCAAGGTTCTTGTGCTTCATGCCTTGAATCTCCAAGAGAAACTCGTCGGATAGTATTGAAATGTCCGGTTTACTAATGCCGGCAGCATCGAAAATATCAACTACCTTATCTGAACTGAGGGCATTATCTACTACTTGCTTAATCGTTGACTCTATTTCATGGCTTGATCTGCCTTCGCCGGTTCCTTCAAACTTGGTTAACCGGGCCTTGACCGCCTGAAAGAAAGCCACTTCATCGTTAACCGCTAATGCCTCAGTGGCAGGAACCGATAATGCAAATGCCTGGCTTAAAAGAGTAACTTCCTTAATAAACCGGGATTTACCGTCCTCTAAACCCAATACGTGCTCTTCGGCTTGTAAAATGATGGATAATTTTTCAGATGGGGTAGCTCCGAAATACCGCCGGTAGTTAAACTCCAGTTTACCGGAATAGTACGACTCAGGTTCTTCAGCCATAATGGCTTCACGAGTAATTGTCATTTCGGCAAACATCTGGCGGACTATCTCCAGCTTTTCAAGCATCAAGTTTACCGCCCTTTCTTGTGTTTCCGTGGGGTCACCTTTACCCCCGGCAGCTGTATAGAAAGATAACGCCTTCTTCAGATCAGTCGTTAACCCTAAGTAGTCAACTACTAAACCGCCGGGTTTATCTTTGAATACCCGGTTTACCCGTGCAATGGCCTGCATGAGGTTATGGCCTCGCATGGGTTTATTTACATACATAGTATGTAAACAAGGTGCATCAAAACCGGTTAACCACATATCTCGCACTATAACCAGCTTTAAAGGATCAGTTTCATCTTTCATACGTTCAGCCAATGCCTTTCGCTGGCGTTTAGTAGTATGATGTTTTTGTAACTCGAGGTTATCGCTGCTGGCGGCAGTCATTACTACCTTGATAGTTCCTTTGCTCAGGTCAGCATCGTGCCATTCAGGCCGCAAGTTTACTATTTCATTATATAGGTCAACCGCAATTCGGCGGCTCATAGCCACTATCATCACTTTACCTTCAAAGACTTTCTGTCGTTTTTCATAGTGATCCAGTATATCGCGTGCTACATTTTTAATTCTTTCCGGATGGCCGACTATCGCTTCCAGTTTAGCCCAGCGGGCTTTAGCCTTATCCGCATTACTTATTTCTTCGCTTTCGTCCAACTCTTTATCCAATTCCTCAATAAGCCGTTTACCCTCATCGGTAAAGTTTACCTTGGCTAACCGGCTTTCATAGTAGATTCTCACAGTGGCTCCATCTTCAACTGCCTGGGCTATATCATAAACATCAACGTAGTTACCAAATACCGCTGGCGTGTTTACGTCTTCAGTTTCTATCGGAGTACCGGTAAACCCAAGATAAGTGGCATTGGGTAAGGCATCGCGCATGTATTTAGCAAAGCCATAAACAATCCGCTGGCCGATTACTTCTTTGCTTTGCTTGTCTTTTTCCTGTACAATCTTTGCCTCGAAGCCGTATTGGGTGCGGTGCGCCTCGTCGGCTATAACCACAATGTTTTTACGCTCACTCAAACAATCGTATTCGTTTTTACCAGTATCGGGCAAAAACTTTTGGATAGTGGTAAACACTATGCCGCCACTGGCTACTTTTAGTTTCTTCTTTAAATCATCCCGGTTTTCCGCTTGTGCCGGCTCCTGGCGAAGTAGCTGTGACGACGCGGCAAAGGTATCGAACAACTGATCGTCAAGATCGTTCCGGTCAGTAAGAACTACTATTGTGGGATTATTTAATCGTTGAACTATTTTACCAGTGTAAAATACCATTGATAAACTCTTACCGCTTCCCTGTGTATGCCACACTACACCACCCTTGCGATTTCCATGCTCACTTGTCGCGTTAATGGTTGATTCCACAGCCTTGTTTACCGCGAAGTACTGGTGGTATGCTGCCAGCTTTTTTACCGTCTCAATTTGAATGAGGCCGGTTTTAAGGTCTTCCTTTTTGTTCTTCTCAAATACAATAAAGTTTCGCACTAAATCGAGCAAGGTAAACTTATTAAGCATCCCATGTATTAGGGATAATAACTGTGGTTTAAAGCGCGAATCATCTTTTTTACCATCACTCGACTTCCAGACCGCATATCGACTGAAACCTGCTGAAATAGTTCCGGATTTACATTCATGCCCATCTGAGATTACGCAAATGGCATTATAGGTAAACACTGAGGGGATAAGCGCCTTATATACTTCAACCTGGTCGAATGCCTTTAAAATCGTGGCGTTTTCATCTGCTGGGTTTTTCAACTCGATTAACACCAGTGGTAAGCCGTTTACCATTAAAATTACATCAGGACGCTTATTATGGTGGTTTTCTATAACGGTAAACTGGTTTACCACCACAAAATCATTGCGGTTTACCTCATTAAAGTCAATCAACCATACATAATCATTTTTTTCGCGACCATCCACACGGTAGTTTACCGGTACTCCATCGGTTAAATACTTATGGAACTTTTCGTTATTGGTCAGTAAATCAGGTGAAGTTATGCGTTGAACATCCTTTATAGCCTGCTCAATGGCTGATGCCGGTATACCAGGGTTTATTAGTTGCAGTTTGGAACGTAAACGCGGTAGTAGTACTACCTCTCCATAGTTTACCCGCTCAGGAGCCGAACCATCTGGCGCAATTATATCCGGTGCGAGGTAAACCCAGCCGAGTTTTTCCAACTCGGTTATGGTTTCATCTTCTATGAGGGATTCGGTGAGTTTCATGGGTCCGTAAAGGGAGGAAAGATAAGGTTTTGGTAAATATTATAATGGTAAGATATAAAAACCGTGGTTTTTAAAGATCGATGTCAACCATTATTCCAATATGGTCACTCAGTTTTTTATCATCATTCCAAGTTGAAATGGTAAACTTGTTATTGCTGAGAAAATCTTTCGAAATCACGATTTGGTCAACACAGTTATCTATGTTTTGTGTTAGGTTAATCATAGTAAACTTTTCAAAAACTGCTTCTAAAGTTTGTCGAGCATAATAACTGGGATAAACTCTACCAGTAAACGTTGTATTGAGGTCACCAATCAAACAAACATTCCTATCTCTAAATAATTTTTCAAAATCCGTAATATGCTCCTTTAACTCTGTTTTAAAAGTGGGAAATGTTCCGCCGCGTATACCCAATATAGTCGAATATACTGTGAGCAAACCAAGAGGCGTTTGAAAGTCCATGCATAGTGCCGTTTGAGGATTAAATACGGCATGTTGGTTTACCATAGGATATTTGCAGTAAACCGAAACTCTTATTTCGAAAGGAGTATATTTTATACCGTCCGTTACACTTTGTAACCCTTTGGAAACAACGTGGAAGTATTCACCTTCGGGATAAATATTAGCGTTAGTTTCTGTTAAGACTATTATATCGGCGCTAACCCCAGTTAACTTTTGATTTATAGCTGATGTCAGGCGTTTACTGGGCCTACCAACATTCCAGATAACAATTTTCACAGCAGATTAGATATTGTATCGCTTAAGTTGAATTGAGGAAAGTTTTAAATGGGCTAAATACGAGGGCAAATCCATCACCTTATGAGACATACCTCCTTTCTTGAAGCTGTCTATTATCTGTTTTTCGCGAGTCACAAAGATTGAATCTGGATAAGAAATCAGGCCTCCGATAAGAATCATAATATCATAAAGAGTATTGATTTCTTTATGCGACCCATCCTGGATTGCAATACCATTCGCCAGCTTTTCCCAAAATTTCCTTTCAAAATCAACTGCCGGTGCGAATTTTTGAGCAATTCTGTCAAATTCGGCTTCCGATAAGGTAACGGGTAGAACCGGCGTTGCAATCCGACTTATTTTACTAAAAGCTGCAACCTTGTAAAAGTCTTTTCGCCTTAAGATTCGAAGGAAGTTAGTTCTATCCACTTTATCTTTGAGAAAATCCTCAAACCCCGTGCATTTGGGGTCAATCATCTTTAAAGAGGCGACTATACTATTATAAAAATTAGTTCTGTTTTGGAGTTCGTTATTTAAATTTATTTTGAGAGGTCCCAATAGCGAATTTATAGTATCTCCGTGCTTTACTTTTTCCGCAATTTCAATAGCCAAGGTCAGCACGCTATTTTCATAGTCGCTATTTGCTGGCAGCTTTTGATGTATTTCAAGATAAATCGCATAGTCTATGCCTGGAACAAATGTTACAGATTTCTTATCATTTCCTATTGTTTGGCAATGAAGAACTGCTGCTGTGATGGCATTTATGCATTCGTTAAAGTTAGGATCCAAGGGATTCACCAAATGCTTCATTAACTCGACCAAAACAACAATATTCTGTACGGGTTTAATTTGAATTACGGACTCGCTCTGCCGCATCAAAGCTATGTCAGCACTGTACTCGGAGTAATTTTTATCGCGAACCCAATATCTGTAAGAGTTAGAATCGAAAATAGAATACATGTAAATTTAGGCTTGATAATAATCTATTATATAAGAGGCGATTTCTCGGCCAATTTCAGTTTGTAACCGTTCATACAGCTTATCTTTCCAATCAAGAAAGGTTTCAGTCCGAAGTTCTTTTTTGTCAAAATGGTAAATGTATAACTGAACAAAATTATCTAACTTATCTATGTCCTTAGCAATTCGCACATTTATATCGTTACTGTTATGGTCTTCAATTTTTTCAAACAAAGTTTTGATGCGGCGGACAGACGATCCTGGGAAATAGGAGCTAAGGAATGCGATATTCCGGATCACCTTGCGTTCTAAAGCAATTTCCTCTTCCCCTTTTTCTCCATAGGGGATATCACCGGTAATAGCCTCTGCAATGTCATGAATCAGTAACATCTCCAAAATTTTAAACTTGTTGTATGCTTTATAACCTTCAATTTCCGAAGATAGTTCATCCGGGAGACAAAATTTGGCAATTACATACGCACCGTAAATGTGGCTGGCGACACTTTCAGGATATATTACGGGTATCTCACCGGGTTCCTCGCTTCTTCTAACCCATCCCATTCTTTTTTCGGATTTGATATTTAGCAACCGGACTAAATGATATCCTTTGATAGAGTGCTTCTTTATTTCAAGTTCTTCCGTCATAAAGTCGACAAATTCCCTTAAATGGGCACATCTAATAAGGCGTTTCCCTTTGGCAATAATTTCACTTAATTGTTGCTTCTTTTCGTTGCTATAATGGGGGTTGCCTAACACATTTCGATGTTGAACAAGGCTACATAGAGTATAAAGTTCTATATCATAAAGCGTATACCCATGTCCAGATCTGATAGCGTCCTTTATCTTTTGGTATAGTCGAGTAAAAGTATTATCATAAGATTCATTCTCATCGTCTTCGTAGGTAAGTGTATCCAAACCGGGTTCGAAAGGCCGGTCTCCATAGTATTCACGATGAAATCCTCTATTTATATTATTCCAATGTTCATAAGTAGTGAGCAGGTTAAGATACTCTGAATTCTTATTAGAATCTCCCAAATAGATAGCACTGATATAAACTGTTCTGTAATAGAGAAGTTGCCGCTTGTCTCTTTCATTTCTCTTATTGAAAATACGCTCCTTATTATATATAACGTTTAAAAATGCCAAAGCCTCTTTCTTGCAATATCGATCGGAAAAGCGGCCTAATAAATAACAAAAATGTGTTTTCGCCCCTAAATCAGCCTTATCATAATTGAATTTAATCTTATCCAAAATCAACTGTTGTAAACCAACATCTGAATTGATTATCTCCTTGCAAAAATTATTTATTTCACTAGTGTAAACCTTAAAATTAGTAAATATAGAAGGGGTCGCGGATTTAAGCTGCTCCACCGTAAAATATGCAATTAAAAAATCCCGAAAAGAATAATGCTTCCAAATAAGCTGCTGAATATTCCTATTTAATGAAATCTCCGCTTTCTTAATATACAAGTCATAAACTGAAGCTAGCGCTTTAAGTAGAGTATTGTTATCGATGCTTGCTGCAGAAAGACAGTAGCTTTTGTAGAACTCAAAGACGTTTTTTGCGTGATCTGACTTCCTTCCTTGATATTCAGTTAGCATTGATAACATAAAGAAATCTATTCGCTGAAGATTGAAATCCTTTATTCGTTTTAATAAATATTTCTCCAAGTCATTAGCATTGAAAGATGGTATAGTTTTTCGTTTGCGAAGGGTGGCTATCTCCGAGTAAGATTTAATGAAGTCTTTATGTTGTGGATTGTGAACCGAGATATTTGCAAGACATATCTCATCCAATTGGGAATCAGCATCTGCGTCTTTACCTGTTAGACTAATGCCCAGTCCTACAATCCTTTTTTTATATAAAAGATTCGCTTTTACAAAACTCTCAAATTCTCTGGTTCGATTTATCGTATATATATAATTATCATCGATCCCATCTAATAGCAATAAGGTCTTCTCCTTAAGATTTGATTTTAGTATAATCTCGTTAAGTTTTCTAACATGATCCTTTAACGACTGCATTGCGTCGGTGTCATTTTCGAAGGCATGATATGGCTTGAAGTCAATGTAGATAGGAATCCAATTCTTTACATGTGTTTTTATATAGTGGTATAATATTATTAAGAAAGTAGATTTCCCACTATTCGGTAAGCCCTTTATCAGAAGCGGCTCTTCCACCCCATCGTCTGCGAAAATTATCTTTGTAAAATGACTAAATAGGTTATCGGTCTTATGTAGAGTGGAGTTGTCGTTTGCGATTAACTTAAACAAATGAGAATATTTCAGGATGGAATCGTCACTAAATTCTTCGTCAACAAATTTGCTGATATCAAGATATTTTTCTCTCACAAAATCATGCACTTCTTCCTTTGCGGAAATCAATTTTGCGTCTGGTTTCAAGCTGCCTAACCACTGTAAGAATTCGGCTGCGTTAGTCTCTATTGTATCGATGTTGTGATTTCGCTTCCAATTATTAGATTCCACAACATCAATTTTGTGGTTAAGAAAAAAGCCAGGTTGTGTTCTTTTGCTTTTAACAACGCCGTCTATAAACAGAGCTAAAGAATCATCAAAGTCGCCTTCCCACATTTTACTACCTACAATTATAACTGGATATTGAACGAACTCTTCAGCCAACTTCAGCATTTGAACATTTCGTTCTAATGCTGAATATTTTTTGCGCGTAACGATTAAATCATCAATATTACTTGTAATGGGTAATTTCCCATGTAGATATACTATCCGGTCACTATCGCTGACAACGTTATGTTTCCCATAAATACTTGCATTAAAGCCTTTACTGGTTTTGTTTACAAGTAAATCAAGGACATTGTCAAAATTAAGCGTGTAAATCCTTCTCCAATTAAAATGCAGCAGGTTATGATAATAGTCCTTCTCATCAGGTATTTCATCCACTAATAACTGGCCCTCCAGAAAGTCATTTATACTGGAAATAGGTTGTTGCCGCAAATAGTCATAAGCTTCTTGTAAATTTGGAGAGGCATTTCCTTCTATTTTGAGATATTGAGCAATTTTAGTTGCTAATTCCACCGAAAGGGGCATCGATTGACCTAAACGATTTTTCAATCCTGCCGAGAATCCCGCTCCAAGGATAAGTATGGCATTGCCACCATTTATAACCGCTTCCAAAGGGCTAAATTGATTTTGAGAGTTAGTCATGGGAATTTGTTAATGGGATTAGTAAATCTCTAATATCCTGAACTTATCCAGATTGTTCTACGTCTAATATATAATTCTTATACAATAGATACAAAAAATAACTCCGACGCGGGTTGGCGCCATCGGAAGACCCAAAATAGATCTTTCAAAACCCGGCTATTTCCGATTTAAGACTTTGGCCTGTGAATCTAATTCCGCTTGTTTTGCTTCTGCCACTTTTCCATCGATATTTCACTCCACGTTTTTATGCCCAAATAGTGCTTAACTGTCATGTTACAAAAGTTCCCTAACCAATCATTATGTTTGGCAAAAGTATGGATTTCACCAAATGCTTTATAAGGCCTCCACAGCTCCTCAGGTATTAGTTCACTTGCAGTTAAGATTAGTATCGGATTCACGGGCCGTGAACCATACCCTTTTTGAAAGTATTTTGACAACTTAGAAATCAACCTTTTCTCGTTTTTATCTAATTCGTCATTTAACGTGCAAAAAGCAAGTATTGCTCTGGGAAACGCCATACCTATTTTCTTCATTCTTTCAATATCTTCTTCATTGAATTTCTTATAAGTCTTACACTCACAGAAAATGAGATCGGGTACTTCGTCAAAATTGGATTTATCTCTTAGTAACACTGCTAAGTCAATTTCCTGTTCAAATTCTTTTTTTTGACGAAGACCAAAGTTCATCAGTGAAGAGATACTCCCGAAATGAGAAGATGCAAATTCTTCAGAAAAAAATCGTAGCGCGCTAATTTGACAAAGTAAACCACTTACTTTATTGTTTCTCGAAAATGGGCCTAATCCCCGATAGCTCCACTTATAATCATTTTTAGGATCATTTTGAGGTATTTCAAAAGAGTTTTGACAGATATTGCATTTTACCGATCTATCACTCAATACACTGGGATAATAAAATGATCTTTGATTACATATTTTGCATTGAATCGTCACGCCAAGTTCAATAACTTTACGGTCAAGAAGATGATCGATAAATTTCTCTGGGTTCTTGTCGAAGCTATTGGGTTTGTGCTTTTTGATCATTCCTATTAGGTTCTCAAACGCAATCGTATTACCATCTTCAAAGTTCAAAAGTATTTCCATTGCCGGCTTTGACATCAAGATTTGCGCTCCCCATTCTCCCCTAAGATTTTTTATAAGTTCCTTAGAAAGTTTTCCAGCTGGAAGTTCCTCAAGCGCAAAGCCTTTGCGCGAAAAGTATTTTTTAAAAAAGGAAACACTCTCCGGCAGTGAAAATGAGATGCTTTCATCAGTTGATGAACAATAGAACAATATTCCTGATTTGGAAATTCTCCAATGCTCTCTAAAACTAGTGGTATGAGATATGGAAATCCAATCTTTAGCCTCTATGCCAAATATTGTTGTAGGAACGCTGCTTTCAAGATCATACGAGGAATAGTTAATTAAGATTTTATACTTCATCTCACTACCTCGGTAGTTATCAAGATCAAAAGGCGGTTTTATAGCCGCAAATCGAAAATGTTTTTCATCGTCTTCTATTACTTCATGATTGTTTACCACCTCCAGATACGGACAATTAGTTTTATCATATTGCCCAACCTCTGCATCCTCCCAGAAACGGGGAAACCAAGGTTGAAAAGCGGGTATCTTTCCTGTTTTGCCTTCGGATAGAATGCTGCCAAGTAAACTCTGAAATTCACTAAATGATTTCTTCGATATGGTAAAGCCTGCAATAAAAGAAAGCATTTGCGATTGGTCTTTCGCAATAGCTTGACAATAATGACGCAAGAAGTTTGTAATTTCTTCGGTATTAAGTTGGTCGAATGGAATGGGCTTAATATTCCAGCCTAAAGCACGCAAATTCCAAAAGTTGACTAAGTCTTCTATGCTTTGAGTGTCAATCAAAAACAATGTTTGTTGTCTTTCCCAGAATCTTCTTCCGTGAGTCTGAATGCTGTGAAAATTCAGGTCAAGTATATTTATAGAATTACGCCAATAATCTTGCTCAAATGCGGTTTTAATGTTTACAGTTTTTGAAATTTTCCTATCCTGTAATAGAAGATTCGCACTTTTTTCTACTGTGGGTAGCATCTTACCTACAAGAGATGTTAAATATGTGTTTTGAGTTTGGGATTTGGGTAGAACGATGTTCAGCGAGTCGATTCTTACATATTTAAATTCCTTTTCTATAATATCTCGCAAAACTTCGGTTGTTGTTATACCAAATGGAATTTTTTCTTGGCCAATGCAATCAATAAAATCCTTAATGGAAATAGCTTTTCTTTCACCAATAATAAAGGCTAGGTCTTCAACTTTAATTGATGAATCAAATAGAATAAAATCTGGATCGTAATTATCTATTGCGCCTTTGTAAAACTCATGAGGCTTTAGATGGGTTTGATACTTTCTCCGAAAATCGAGTGAGAACCTTTTTCGGAACGGTAGTATTGGCCAAAACATGCCACCCCAGAACGAAAAACATACCTGCATTGCTTCGTTAAAACTTTTTCTGGAGTCAGGATTTGTAAAGATGGCGCCTTTTATGGGCGCAAGCCTTTGTTCTACACCTAATTTCATAGTAGGTGGCGGGTTTTATTTACGTTCTTATATTAAACACGTGAATCTATCTCCTGAAACAGCCGCCGAGCATCGGCGGTATTAGCAGCAGCTTCGTTTGTTGAGTTAGCAACAGAAGTTTTACCAATATCAATTCGTTGGTAAGCTGTAAAAGAATCTATTGCTGCATTTGTTCCCGGTGGTACCCTGTCATATGTTCTGCAGGCGCACAAACATATTTCGCAGCCTTGACTTACCATAGTTGATAAATTATCAAAAACCAGGTCGTGCGTATCACCCGAACTTGTAATACCAATCAGCTTATTGTTTTTAGAATATATGGCTAAAAAATCGCCCCCTGCCGGGTTGTAATTACTGCTAACAACGTTGTAGCCTGCTGCTATCAGCATTTGAGGTAACAATCTAATGGTAGTGGTTTTGCCACTATTACCAACACCGCGTAACGATATTATTGTATTCATTCTTTATTTATTGTGTCCAAATTTAAACGTATTAGTTTGAATTTATACCCATACTAAGTAAAATTGAGCTACTTTATTCTTGTTGGTGTGATTTTATAACAATCCGGTATCTCCCTAAACCAGTCCATTCCGGATTGTAGGACACCTGTTCACTATTATCCTCCTGCGTATTTGAATTATCGTCGTCACCCGTATCATTGTCTGGATTGGGATGCGTATCTTTTGAAGTCGCCGGTATACGCACATATGGGTAACCCTTGTATATAGAATTACCATCTGTCAAGTGCTCAAGTTTATAATCATCAGGTATGTTGCAAAACAAAACGTGGAATGGCTGCATTCCTAACGGATGCAGGTCGTTAAAGGTTACTGTCGGATAACGACCTGCCCTTCTGTGGGCCAATCTTAATCGTTTAACTTCAGTGGCTTTTACAATTGAAAGCCCCCAGGTGGTTCCACCGGCTCCGCTATTTGCCGTAAGCCCGTTATATAACAAATACAAGGCTTTTGCGCGTTCTCTGCGCGCACTGTTAATTAGAATTTCCATTTGCGAGTAAGCGCCCCAACGTTTAATATCAAGATAACGGCCTTTATGATTCATCATTTTAGCCTGCAACTTGTAGAAATGATACCACCCAGGCCTGTCACTTTCAATAAACAAATCTATATCCGCCCCTCGTGTGGCTTCGTGTACATTTTCGTGAAACGCATATACCTCGCACAAAGCCGGCCTACCGCCATAGAAATCAACTACCCTAAAAACCAAATCATTAGTAAACCCTAATTCAGATGCCTTTAGGCGATGACCGAACACGCGGCTTAAATAATCCCAAACTTCACTTTCATAAGAATTTATAAAAGGGCAGATGCTGATCATGTTTTACGCTTTAATTTCTATCTCCCCACTCATCAATTTGGGCAATAAAGTGTCACGAAGAGTCGTTAGGCCAGTGATCTGTTTATTATTACTTGAGATTTTCTGACGTAAGCTATATGCGCTTTCTTCGAATTGATTTATTAACCCAAGTGGAGGAATGAAGGTATCTACCGCATGAACATCATTGCGGTTTAATGTTGGCACAGCGGAGCCTGAGTTAAGACCTGCCAAATCCATTGTTTTCAGGAAGTAGTAGGCAAACAACGGCCCCCCAACTTTAAATTCTTTTACGAAAAGAGAGGTGTTCAAAGGCCAAAAATCAGAATCGATATAAAATACTTCTCCTATTGTTCCGCTTCGTCCTGTTGTAACACCGGGTGCAGTAACTTTATATTCAAAATGCATTGCATTTATACCACTCGCAGTGACTATTGGAAACTCGCCGATTTGCCTGTTTTGCTCCGGCAAATCAAATCCTCTTTGTAAAGTAAAAAGATCTCCAACCGTACCTTTCACCCAATCCCCATTTGCCTCCTCCACAAACCACTGCCTAAAATAAGTTTCGGCAAGCTGTTCTAAAGTTTTATTTTGGCGGGTAAGGAGGTCGATTTTGTTATCAAGGCTGCTAAGAACTAATGCTATTTTTTGCTGCGTTTCTAAACTGGGTAAGGTTAAATATAAGTTGTCGAACGCTTCTCTTGGAACTCTTTGCCTTCCCGACGTACCGTCAAAATTCATTTCGGCAAATGCGCGAACCTCATCCCAACGAGATAAGTAGAATACAAAATCTGAGTCGGAAACATTTTCTCTACCTCTAAAAACATAAAATTCAGTTGAACCAAATCCTACACCATTTTTAAGATTTCTTACCTGGCAAATCTTTCCATTCTCCAGGCAAGGTGTTATTCGGGCAAAAAGCGTATCCCCGTTCTCGAATTTGGCTCCCCCTGATAATATCCGTTCAGTTGATGGCTCGCAAAACTTTTGACCATCATTCAAATCCTTCATCTCCACAAAAGAATAACTTCCACCAGATCTTAACTTAACCAGTGGGTTAACTTGGGCAAATTCTGAAAACTTATATTCTTTCCAATCACTCATGATAAATCAATTTCAATTATACGTTCGGTATAGAGCCGCGAGTGACTAACTTTTAGTGAGGTTTCTCGCTTTAAGTAATCCCTAATTATTTCAGCGTGGTATAATCCAAGCCGAGGATGTAACTGAAAATCCATAAAAAAGTCGATAGGGTTAAGGGGAACGTGGTAAAATTTGTGTTCCTTTATTTTCTTTCGAGGGATTAAAATGAATCTAATCTCGTCTTCATATTTAAAGGTTTTCCTTTTTAGTAGTAATAACTCAAGATTTTCATATGGATTATCGCTAAGCAGTTTATTACGCATATAATCCTTATCCTTTTTATATCTAAGAATATCGTTTGTAAGTCGATAATCTACGCGCCCTACGTACACATCAACTTCATGAAAACTTTCAAGATAGTAAGCAAACTTTTCGGTATTGAGAGATATTCTAACTCCATCATTTAGCGGCGTATATCCTTTCCAAAATGCCTCGCTTGCTGCCGTTTTTGTCCAGCATAGCGAGAAGATTTTATTACGTAATGGCCACGTTTTTTTTGTCCCCGCAACATTGTATGTCCCCGAAATGTACATTTTTTCGAATGGGTCTTCCCATAATTCCGGATTTACAAAAGTAATTTGCTTTTCTCTTAGGATTTGTAAAAGTCGCTCAACTGGAACAAACCTGTAAAGTGTTTTATAATCATTGAAAAGTTCCTTATGTGTAATATTTAAAACGTGGATAGCCATACATTATTGATTTATTCTCTCCAGATTTTCCGTAATACTATCATATAAAGTAGCCTTAAACTTTTCCTCAAGGTCTTTCATAGCTTCCTCGTTAGGTAATACATGGTAAACGCTTTCATACCATATTTCCTTAGGAAATTGCTCTTTGCCTATTCGATAATAATACTCCTGTAGGTTTATACATAGACTCGTCCAAATGCTAAACGTTTTTACTCCTGCTTTTCTCATTCCGGATAAACGCAATTGCAACTCCATATTTTGCACAACCTTTTTTTCATTCAATTGCTGCAAAGCTGTTTCTTCTGTATTTCTATAATTATTTTCAATGCTATACGTCCATACACATTCATCGAATAATTCGATAGTTTCTTTAAGAGAGGTTTCAAGTGAATTTCTCAAAGGGAAAATTAGCTTGGTTAGAATCTCCTGGCATTTGGCTTCTGTTCTCTTCTCTCTAATTTCATCGGTTTTTAGTTTGCCAAGTAGTTCTTTTATCTTATCAAATTTCCTATCAGCAGGAGATTTAAGTTCCTCATATCCGCGTTCGATTTCAGCTTCCAACTCTTCAATGGTTGGTAAGTCACCCTTAATGTTTTCAGGCAATGCTTCGCTGATATGATACTCTGCTATACCAATGGGTTTGCTTGAATCGCGCAAGGCATATTCCACTACCAGGCTATCTTTAGTTTTACAGAGTATAATGCCGATTGATTTTTCATCATCGTTTTGCTTTAAATGATCATCGGCAACATTCAGATAAAATTCCATTTTACCTTTATACTCTGGTTTAAACTCATCAATCTTTAAGTCAATAACTATGTAACGCTTAAGCCGGGTATGGTAAAAAAGGAGGTCGAAGAAAAACTCCTTTTCACCAACCGTAACTTTATATTGCCTTCCAAGAAAAGCGAAATGTTGGCCTAATTCCAGAAGGAATTTAGTTAACTGGTTAACCAGTGCATCTTCTAAATCTTTTTCCTTAGCCTGCTGGCTCAGGTAAATAAATTCAAACTTATAGGGGTCTTTAAAAATCTGCTGAACCAGTTCTGAGTTTTCCGGAATGGTTGCGGGAAAATTGGTTTGGATTTTCCCTATCCGGTTATGCAGGCCACTTTCAATTTGATGTACCATTACATCGCGGCTCCATCCATTTTGAATAGTCTGAGCTATGTAAAATGAGCGTATGTTATAGTCCTTAACTTTGTCCAACAGGGTAGTGTGGTGATACCAGCTCAATAGTGCAAGTTGCGCCTGCCCGAATACATTTTGTTGATTATCAGTATTTTCTAATTGTGCAGGCGCGGCCTGCACAATTGTGAAATCGGGATAGGCCTCAGCAAAAGAGCGCATGTATTTAAGGTTTCTGGCCGATACACCCTTTAAATCAGGAAATTCTACCTTTAAATCGTGTGCCAACCGGTCAATTACTTTACTACCCCAACCTTCAGCCTGCTGTTGCTCAAGAATTACCTTGCCAATTTCCCAGTAAACCTTTAATAATTCCTGGTTTACCGCAAAAACAGCCTTTAATCTGGACGCACGTATTTTCTCCTTTAAAGCATTAAGGATATCCGCATAGTTATTTTCAGATAACTGGTCCATGAGTTCTAAATTTTAATCTTCTTCAAGTTTTCCTTAATCACTTCATTCAGCTTGATTTCTTCATCCATTTGCGCCAGAAGTTCAGCCTTTAACTTGGTTACCCGTTCTTCAAAGTTAAAGTCATCTTCATCATCCGGTAAACCTATATACCGGCCTGGAGTTAGCACATAATTTAAAGCGGCTATATCCTTTATGGCTGCACTTTTACAAAAGCCCTGTTTGTCTTCGTAATCGCCATCGATATTCCGCCAATTATGGTAAGTGTCAGAAATCAGCTTAATATCCTCTGCACTTAAATCGCGATTACGGCGGTTAACCAGGTGCCCCAAATTACGTGCATCAATAAAAAGTACCTCATTCTGCCGGTTCTTGAATTTACCGTTAGTGCGGTTACGCCTCAAAAACCAAAGGCAAGCCGGTATCTGAGTATTTAAAAATAATTTAGTGGGTAGATTTACAATACAGTCCACCAGCTTTTCATCAATAAGCGTCTTTCGTATTTCACCCTCGTTGTTGGTACGCGAACTGAGCGAACCTTTAGCCAATACAAAGCCCGCCACACCGGTTGGGGCCAAATGGTAAAGAAAATGCTGAACCCAGGCAAAGTTTGCATTGCCGGCAGGTGGTAAACCATATTGCCATCTGGCATCTTTGCGCAACAATTCCCCGCTCCAATCGCTATCATTAAACGGTGGGTTAGCTATAATAAAATCAGCCTTTAAATCTTTGTGAGCATCATTTAAAAAGCTGCCCTCATTATTCCACTTTACATTGCTACTATCAATACCACGTATAGCCAGGTTCATTTTAGTAAGCCTCCATGTGGTTTGGTTACTTTCCTGCCCATAAATAGATATACGGTCGCGCGGGTCAATTTTTAATTTTTTGCCTCCTTCTTTGCGATACAAGTCCGCATGTGCCTCTACAAACTTTTCACTCTGCACAAACATACCGCCACTACCGCAGCAAGGGTCAAATACCCGGCCTTCATACGGTTCCAGCATTTCCACCAACAACTGAACCACGCAGGCCGGGGTATAGAATTGCCCGCCCTTTTTACCTTCCGCAAGTGCAAACTGGCCCAGAAAGTATTCGTAAACCTGTCCTAAAGTATCCTTGCTTTTAGCGGCCTCGGTACCAAGGGCTATGCTACCTATTAAATCAATCAACCCGCCTAACGATTGCTTATCCAGTTTCTCCTGGGCATAAACCTTAGGCAAAACTCCTTTTAGGGAAGGGTTATCCTTTTCCAGCGCATCCATTGCGTCGTCAATATCCCGGCCAATGGTAGGCAGCTTAGCTCGGTTTTGAATCCAGTTCCAACGTCCTTGTGGGGGCACATAGAAAACCTTTTCAGCAAGGTATTCGTTTTTATCCTCGGGATTGGCTCCCTCGTACTGCCCCTTACCTTCTTTTAATTTCTGAAAAAGTTCTTCAAAGGCATCAGAGATATATTTCAAGAATATTAAGCCTAAAACCACGTGCTTATATTCTGCAGCATCCATATTTTTGCGCAGCTTATCGGCGGCTTTCCAAAGTTTCTTTTCAATTGCTTCTTCTTCAACAGCAGCTTTTGTTTTAGCCATGTATTATATATTATGCTATATTGTTTAAATGATTTTTGCCAAAATACAATTTTAAAGGAAAGACAGAGCGAAAAATTATGGCTTTACGGTGGACGGATTTTCAATTTGATAGGATACAGGATTACCAGCAGATTGCGATCAGCTTTAAGGAGGATTTGGGCTGGCTACAAATGGATGTCACAATAGCAGATTCCTTCTGTGGCGATAAGAAAGTGAGCTATGAGTGTATGCACATCAATTACGCTCTGCCAAACTTATTAGAAGCGTTTATTGATATTATTCCGGAATACGCCGCTTGCGATAAGTACTTTCATTATTTCAGGAGGCGTAGCCGCTTTGACCACGATGCGGAAAGCAAAGGGCTGGTAAGGTGGGAACTTGCATTTAGTGGTTGGGACCGTTTTGAAATATTGGTAAGAAATAACTTTGACGCCGATATGGAAGACGACTACGATTATGAAACCCTTCGTAACCAGGAGGCGATTGACAAGGTAAAAGGCGATGTTTGGTTATGTGTATCGGTAAATGCAAGTGCGTGGGTAAAAGCACTGCTTTTAGCTTTAGATGATCTATATAAAGCAATGCCTGATAATCCTACGGAGGATTTAGCTTACTCGAGGGCAAATTTTCCGCAGCAATATTATGATAAATTGAAGCTATGGCTGGAAACTCCCTCTGACCCCTACAAAAGGCAAAAATTGAATCCCGGGATCGGTTTTTTTGACAATACGAAGGGTGTAGTAATTGAGCCGGAATAAACTAATTAACGGCTATATTCCAGCTAATACAATTCAAAATTCCTCCCTGCTCAGCCAATTCTACGCTATTAACCGTACGTATTACTTGACCTTTAAAAGCCTCGCATATTACTCTCAAGGCAATCTCATCAAAATGGCTATTAAAAACGGGAACAATAATTGCCTGCTGCATTTGTAGAAAGTTAATGTACACTCCGCAGGCGCTATCAGCGCTAAAATTTTGATAAGGATTGTAAGGGAGTTCAATCCACTCCAGTCCCGCATTATGTAATGCCATTCTGAAGTTTCTTTGATATGAAACTGACTCCTTCGAGTAGTCGTTTATTAAAACAGTATTATCATCAATAAAACGAACCATACCATCAGAATGGCCAGTAAAATCGCTACGATCCCAGGGAATAAAAACTAATTTATCTACTTGAAAAAGACTTTCCAACCCTCTTATTATTTCTTTCTCGGTTAACTGTGGGTTTTCATAAAAAACTTTGTCGCACATAATAACCATATCCTTGCCCTTAATAACATTGCCACCGTCTACCACTAAAGCGGATTTTTTCGGTATGATGCCAATAGCTTCACAAACGGAATCTGTATCGGTAATGGAAGAGTGATACTTTTTCGGTTTTAGATAGTCTGGATCATAAGTAAATTGCACGAACTCATTTTCACTTATCTGAATAGGCATAAAATCTACTGCCCAGATGTCTCTGGTGCCGGGCAGAAATTCAATAGGGATCCCGCTTTCCCGTAAAACTTCTTTAAAACGAGGAAAGAAATCTGGTTGTTTATTTGGCAGACAATCGGAAAGATAAAGTTTGTTGGTCAGGCAATCTGCAATCATTCAGCAACTAAAGTTACGTTCATATCATTGAAATAGTTGTATTGCTTATTGAAGAATTTTATTTCATCCTCGCTTTCAACAAATCCAAGATTTTTACGAGTCGTTTTAAGTATTGGCATATCCAAAGAGTTTTCGAAAACTTCAAGACGAAGTGCCGCGTCACTATTGAATATCTTCATGGGCAAATCATCAGTGGCGATTTGTGTAAGTTTATCCGGGCTTAAATCATCCATCAAAGCTGAAACTATTTTGCCAATACCGTCAATTACAGCATTTGTAGCAATGTTTTGAATTTTTCGGATTAAAATACCTCCATAGTTATTATGCCTTTTAGCGCCGAAGGTTATATCTAACCCTTTAAACTTCTGTCTTGAATAGGTTTCCACTGACTTAAAACGATGGAAATACCATTGGCCACACAACAACTGCCGCTGGCTCCGGTGGGTGTAAGGGTCCAAATGCCGGTAATGGTCACTGGAAAGATAAAACTCAATTTCCTTTATGGTGTATTGGTTTTGGGGAGTAACCAGCTTAGTATTTCGTAAAAGTTCGATGGCTATTTTGTCGAATACTTCTTCCAGCTTTGAGTGGTCATATTTATCAGTAGCTATATCTAAGAGGAGGTTCGAGAGCATAGGTAAATGGATTGTATAAAGAGATTAAATCTATCATAACCCATCTGAAAACCATAATTCAAGAAACTATTTTAGGTACTTTTTATGAGGGATTGCTTTTGAAACTTAAAATAGCCTATGCATTATGTAAAGTGAAAACTTTGACGGATTTTGGCAGTAAAATCTTTTAATAACAAAATAATTAGAGTATATAAATTACTAGAATAGATAAATAAAATATTGGCGTTGCAAAACGTTCTCTAAGTCTGAAAAACGGGAAATTTTTATAGAAACCATGAGAACAGCAAGCATCGCGCCCCTAAGGGCGTGGCTTCGCTGTTTGGTTTGGTTTCTGGCATTCCCGTGCCATCAGACTGGCTGAACTTGCTGAGGTTCACGCCCGATTTTTTAATAACATCCTACCGGATCTCGTGGGGCAAAAACATTTTTATGGCAACATCTCTTATTGCATTCAAAAAAGACGAAAAATGGGGCTACAAAAACAACATGGATAAGGTTGTAATTGACCCGGTTTTTCAGCACGTACCGGAACAGTTTAAGCTACAAACAGAAGTTCTCGCCGAAACAGACGATACTCGTAATAGCGTTTATTACTTATACGACCGGTCCGGCAACCGCCTGTTCTGCTTTAATGAACTGTTTGAGGAGGAAATCTCTGGCGTTTACCGACACAAGGAGTCCTCGTTTTTCTTGGTGGATGTTTACGACTGGGATAGCAACGAATTTACTGGTGTGGTAAGTGAAGAAGGCAAAATAATTATACCGCCAATCTATGATACTGTTGAAGAAGTTGGTGAGGGCTTGTTTAAAGTGTTTTATTCAAATCCATTGGCTAAGGAGGGCGAAGAAGGGGAAGTGGTGAAAAATAAGTATGGGCTTTACGATATTACCGGCAAGGAAATTTTCTCTCCTCAGTTTGATGAAATTGGAGATTTTGATAGACGAATAGCAATAGCTTCAAAAAGGAAGGTTGAGGTTTTGATAAATCTGAAAGGAGAAATCGTGGCCGGTACTGAAGCAGAATCAATTGACCGGGTGAGTAGAATGCACTACATTCTTCACAAAAAGGAAGGCGACCAAATTTTTATCAGGCCAGACGATTTTGGTAAAATTTATGATAGTGTTGAATTTATAGATGCGGGTTTCGTGTATTTCGTGGCTAATAGGGATGGTAAATCTATATTAGTAGATATGTATATGAAGGACGTTGCGGAATACGAAGCAATAATGGGCGATAGCACCTATCTTCTCGCCAAGCAAACCGGGAAATGGGGCATAATCACTTACAATAATGAAGTGGTTACAGGTTTTGTCTATGACTATCTCGATTACTTTAATGAAACAGCATACCTGGCGGGGAACGGTGGAAAATTCGGATTATTGGATAAAAAGGGAAACATTCTGGAACCGATCGGCCTGGATTCTCCTGAAAGCCTTTTCGTTAAATACAAAACACCCAACCGCACGCGAAACCTGCAGTAATGCGCTATGTATCTTTTCCTTTTAACGGTAATATCCCATTTGCCTTAGCCTGTTTAATCAGATAATGTGTGCCTACAAGAATACAAACGGTGATTGTAACTGCGGTAAACGCAGGCGAACGGATAATCTCGACGATGGGGTTAGTCTTGTTCATGAGTTATTTTTATACAATTATTTGATTGTCGTCTTGTTTCAACGCCGGTGGTGCTGGCTTGTGTAACTGGTGAATAATACAAACAGTTACGGTTAGAACGAAGGCCACTGCGAGAAACTTGCCTAAGCCGTTGCCAGAATTATTGTTGTTGCCCAGTGGGAAAAAGGTTTGTTGTAACATGGTTCATTCTAATTTAAAGCTGTGAATTAAAAGGGTGAAAACATCCGCTACGGTATTAACGGTTAACTCAATCGCGTTCCCATTTGAATCAAGGAAGTTGAAATGTTTGCCTTGCAGTTGTTTAAGAAAATCCGATAGCCGAGAGTTTTCATAAAATGCTAATTGCTTTTTTAGCTCTGCAATTGAGGCGTAAAATTTATCCTCATTTTCTTCAACAAGTTCTAATCTCGAGTCAAGGTAAGAGGATAAAGACATGTTAGCGAAATCTGCTTGTTCTTGCCAGTTATCTTTACGTTGTTGCGTTGTTTTGAAGGCAATGGTTACAAGAGGTGTTTTGCCGCTTTCTGAAGATTCTTTTGTTTTAAGTGGTCCCATGCTTTTTTGATGTAAAGATAGTACTGCCGGTACCTGGCGCGTTCCGTATGAGGAGGATGCATGCATTCAAATTCCGAATAATTCCGTTACGGGGTGTTAAGGTCAAAATATAAATTTTTGCCCTATCAAAATTTGATAGGGCACAGGGTATTTTGATAGGGCAAAATAATGATTGAGTTCATTTATAGAGACATTCGATCCTGTTTTTTTTACATTTTCCCCGATGTATTGACAACAATATTCCTTTGCAATGCCCTTAGCTGTTTTTCGCCCTCTTTAATAGCCTATTAAGTTCTGCTTTTATTCTTTGAATACTTTTAAGGATAAATAAGCAACTCTAACAGCCATTAACTACTCCCGTTTCACGGGTTGTATCACTTTTTCGGAAACTGCAAAAGAGTTTCTCATCATTCACATTATTTGTGCTACTTAACTAAGGCTCGCCGAAAATTTTATAAATCTGTGCTACTTGTCGTGGTGTTAAAACTCGTTGACGTTTCTCAATTTTGAGTTGCGGGTGTTTGCGAAGCCATTTGCGGAATGTCTTGTCTGAAACTTCGTATGCCTGGTATAGTTCTGATATAGTTTTAGCTGCTGCCATATGTCTATTATTTTATCGGTTGTGGGATTTAAGAAGTCTATAAAGTCCTCTATGACGTTTAATTCGAATTAGAGGAGTGGCCTGATCCGGGCATTGAAGGAATATGCGACCTTTATACTTCACTAGTTTTTTGGCAAACTCGGGTTCAAACTTTTTTAGTGCTTTCAAATCGTGCACGCTGTATAAGGTCGATACCTTCCTTGGTTTTAATTTCAAGAATCCGGCTTCCTTAGCAAGCTGTTTGTAATTATGTCCTGTGGTTTTTGAAAGACCAAAATGGTTTGCCAAGTACTGGTTACCTAAATCATTGTATTCTCCAGAATAAAAAGAGGGGTGGGAAAGATCATCAATGGATCTCCGTTTAATCGGACCCTTGGATTTTCCCACCTTTTTATTTATTGCCACCTGATAACTGGTACAGGCAGCGATTGCAAATGCTCTTAACTTGGTGAAATCAGGAGTGTAAAACATTGCCCCAGTGTATGTTGTTACGCCCATTTGAAATGTAACCCATGCAATACTTTTCAGATAGTAGCCATTACCGCAGGATATCACCCAATTATTTTCTATTAGCCAATTCAATCGATTTCTTACGGTCTCCCATTTTCTTATACCTAAAGCCATCAAAACATTATCTTTATCAAGAGTGTCTTTCCTAAAATTTCCGCTCGTATTTCGATGGAGATAAAGGTATAAAGCGGCTTGATTGACCTTCTTTTGAGTAAGAATGTTGCGGCAGAAATCTATTGGGATATTCATGTGGTCTTTGCCGAATATTTGCGAATACTTCTTCATGACCTGGATGTTTTTCTGGTTGCAGTAATCTTTTTAGACTCCCAATCAGAAACTATATCATCTTTGGTCTTTACCTCGTCTTTCTCAATCCACGATTCGATCTTTTCAAGGTCAAACCATATTTCGTGCCCATCAACTTGGAAATGAGGTATTTTTTTAGCCTTACACCATTTATATATTGTTGACTCACCCCATCCGTATATCTCAGCCAACTGCTTTACACGTACTTTCTTGGTAATAGGAGTTTTTTTAGGACTTTCAGTATCTGCAGGAGGACGCCAGCCTTCGGATTTTAAGGCATTCATAAATTGCCTTGGTGTAAGGTCAATTATCCTTTGATCTAATAGTTCTTGGTCTTTGGTTATCATTGCCGCTATCGTTTGCTAACGAGCAGCAAAAGTAAGTGGTGAAAATACCCCCAAATTACCCCTAACTATGTTTAGGGGTATTAAAATTTACCGCGTTGCTTCGGAGTTTGGTATTCAATCCCGGGAATAGCTATGATTTTTTTCGGTAACGGTTCACTTCGCCGCTTATTTCTACTAACTAAATCGTGGACCGTTTTATCACTAAATTTTCTTACAACATTGTTTCTTGAGTATTCAAAGTTCATGACTATCCAGTTAACCAAATCCGTTTTCGTGCCACTTATTTTTTCATTATAATAAAGTCTCAAAAATAACTCAGTCAATCTGCTTTGATACCCAATGAACGTAAGTCTCTTGCCAATTTTATAACCGCTCAATAATTTTCTTAATAATTCGAGATCATCTATGGGAAAATTCGGAGTTAGAGCATTGATTATTACATTTATTAGAGATGCATCATTTACAAAAATGTTTGACCTCAGCTCTTCGGTAGGTTTGGGGGAATATCCTGAAAAATCCCTGGGATGGCCGAGTTTGTGTAATGCTTCTTTATACCAAAACTCTATAACCTTTAATTTCGTTTTAGCAGATTTAAAATTCTCGTTCTTTACATGGTAAAAAATCCAATCTTTAATTCGAAGCACAAAATATAGTTTTGAGCCATTGGTATGTTTATCCTTGTACAATTTAAGTTGGTAATCTAAAAAAGCAGGTATTGCTACCGGAGGCAAAAAATTAACAGCGTGACATAAAAAGCCGAAATACAAATTAGGGTTCGATGTGTCTACAACAATGTTTTTGCTATTTTTCTTAATTCCTTTTTTTCTTTTGGATTTAATATAATCCTCCAATAGGTCCCTTACCTCCAACAACTGCCGTTCAGCATCTTTTTCTCCAACTTTAGCCTTTTTCTGTGCATTGGGGATAACTGTTTCGATCAGCTTAACTGCATCCAGTTCATAAAAGGCTTCAGTTTTGATGCTTTTCATTTCAATGCTTTTTCGATCTCTTGAGAAATAGCTCTATGATTTAATTTGCCGATATATTTATTTGTTACTTTTTCAAAACGGTGCCCTAAGGCCTCGCCTATATACTTTTTCTCGATCCCGTAGTTATAAGAATTGTATGCAAAAGAGTGTCGAGCAGTATAACTTGTAAGATTAGTATTTAGCTTCGCTTTTTTGGCCAGACTTTTTAAGTCACGGTTAAAATATCCTCTCATGGTAGCTATACGATTATATTTAGCTGTTTGTTGTTCTGTGGAATTTCCATAATGAATATCTAATACTGGAAAAACATACGAATCAGGTGTGCTATACGTCTTTGGCTTATACTCTTTTAAAATATCTTTAAGAGTCGCGTTTAGGCCAATGGTAATATTCTTAGAGGTCTTTGTCCTCACGTATTCAATGGAATCCTTTGTGATATTTTTCCACTGCAATAGGGCCATGTCGATAAAGTTCATTCCTGCCGCAAAGTAGCTGAACTTGAAAAGTTGTAACGATAAATATTTTTTATCCGTCTTTTTTATCTTCAGTTCAAACAATTTAGCCAGTTCCTTTCGATCTACACCTCTATTTGAAGTTTCGGGATCGTTATAGTCGGAAAAATTAAACTTCTTAAATGGATAGTTTGTTTCCGAAGCAAGATCCCTTTCAATTGCAACCTTAAAAAGCGTCCTGAAGGTCCTAAAGTAAACACTAACAGTTGTGATCTTTACGCCACTCCTTTTTAAATATAATTCATATCGGTTTAAAAAATCCAAATCGATTTCGGAAAATTTTGGATCTCGCTCTTGGGTAAATTTCGTTAGAGAGTTACGCGTAAATTTGAATGTTTTACTATACGTTATTTGGTTTTTCGAGAACAGTTCCTTTTCATATTCCTTAAAAAATGAGAACAAAGTGGTATTACCGCCACTGCCTTTAATAATTTTCTTCGCAACCTCATTGACCTTAAGAGAGGAATCAGCGATCGCATTTAGAGCATTCAACTTAGACACTTCGGCAATTTTAGCATCGAGAATGGTCATAATATCACCATAGAATCGATGATTTTTTTTGGGACGTTGCTTCTTTTCATCCCATTCCGACTTATTGCTACTATAACCAATAGAAATGTGTTTGCGCTTAACACCATCGTACAAACGTATAACGATGGGATGTTCTCCGTTAGCGAGGGTTTTGCTGGTATATAGTAATACACCCCAGGTAAAGATGCTCATTGGTTTACATATGGTTTACATGGCAAAGGTAAAATATGCCATAGAACACCAAAATAGAGCACAGACATAATTTATAAACATCTGTAAATCTGAATCATAGGAAATTATACCAAAATCGAGTAATAAATTTTACTTGCATGGCATGCAAGAGGTAACCGGTTCGACTCCGGTATCCTCCACAAAAAGGCCCACACTGTGGGCCTTTTTTATTTATAGCCAACAGGTTTACCCGCTATAATTATATTTACCCCCAGTGCACTACCTTAAACCCACCTTATTTGTTTTACTGGCTATACTATGCGGTATAGGCGTGGGTGTATATCGTATTGCGGGAATTGAGAATAGCGAAGCGTTTTTTCACAACGGCAGTTGGACGGGCAGCAAAAACCTGGCCTTGGGAGAGGATAAGTTGATTACGGCCCAGGTATCCGTGTTTGCTCTTTTTGCACTCCCCTCACGCGAGGCCATTTACCTTTTTGCCCGACGAGACGATAAAAGGGAGTTATTGAAATCTGAAAACACATACACCCTAACAGGCAATATAAATGCTATAAAAGCTAACTATTGGAGCATTACCGCCTATGGTAAAGATTTGTATTTGATACCTAATGAAGATAACCGCTACTCTTTTAATAACACCAGCTTAAAGACCGATAGTCTGGGCAACTTTACGGTTACGCTATCGCCTACGCGTAAAGGCGATAATTGGCTACCTACCCCGCCCAATGCCCGGTTTAATTTGGTGCTGCGTATTTACAAGGGCGAATATGGTTTTTTAGAAGGACTTGAAACTGCCCCATTGCCCGAAATTAAACTGCTGCAGCCATGATGAAGATAGTCGGCAGGGTAATTCTTTTTGTGATTATAGTGGCCGCAGTGCAAAACCTGTTTATTGCCTTTGTGCCTAATTTAATTTTTGCTGTTGCACAGCTGCGCAAACCGCAGCCTGTGAATACCGTAATACACGCTGGTAAAACTGATGCCTCGCTACGCAAGGTAGTATTGCCCAACCCTGATTTTATTTACAGCGCCTGCTTTTACGATGTAAGCAATAACGATTTGCTTATTACAGGCGAGCTGCCCGATTCTACACAATATTGCTCGTTGTCTTTTTACGATAACAGCGTGCAGCCTTATTACGTGCGCAATAATTTGCAGGGTTTTAAAAATAAGTATGTTATACGCTTATCATCGGTTGGCCGTACGCAGCGCACTTTAAAAGCCAAAACAAAAAAAGGGGCTGTATTAATGCGTATTCTGGCCAGCGATTCGAACCAGGTAGCAATGGCAAGGCGATTACAAAAAACATTTACGGTAAGAGTTATTCCGCAGAACGACTGAACATAGTTCTATACTTCAGGAATAGCTATAGCCAGTATAATATATAGCAGCAGACCCGAGCCGAAAAAAAAGAAAGACACCAAAAAAGCAATGCGGATAACCGTTGGGTCTATATCAAAATAGTTACCTAATCCGCCGCAAACCCCAAAAAGCTTTTTATCGGTTGATTTTACAAGGCGCTTTTGCATACTTTATTTTTATTCAAAGTTAAACATTGCCATATAAATTAAGCGGGCAAACTTTACAATTGTATTTTTGAGGGACGAATGAGTTGGTTAAGTTATATTAAGGGATTTAAAAGCTATTTGCAATTAGAAAAATCGCTATCAGCAAATACTATAGAGGCCTACCTGCGCGATATTGGCAAGTTTGCCAACTACCTTAACAGCGAGCAGCTGAACCTGCAACCGGGCGATGTAAAGTTTGAGCATTTTGAAACCTTTATAAAGGCAATAAATGAATTAGGTTTTGATTCTCACTCGCAGGCACGTATTATTTCCGGCATAAGGGCTTTTTACCGTTACCTGCTTATGGAAGATATAATAAGCGAGAACCCGGCCGACTTACTTACTGCGCCCAAGCTCTCGCGCAAGTTGCCCGATACATTATCGGTAGAAGAAATTAATGCACTGGCAGGCTCTATTGACATGAGCACCCCCCAGGGCGTGCGCAACAGGGCCATGCTGGAGGTATTGTATGGCTGCGGGCTGCGGGTAAGCGAATTAACCACCCTAAAAATATCAAACCTGTTTTTGGATGTTGATTTTATAAGGGTAATTGGCAAGGGCGACAAGGAGCGGCTAGTACCCATAGGCTCGCAGGCTGTTAAGTATATAAAGATGTATAGGGATGAAGTGAGGGTGCATATACCCGTGCAGAAAGGAGAGGAGGACTTTTTGTTTTTAAACCGACGGGGTAAAGGCCTTAAACGGATGTATGTGTTCTTAGTTATTAAGGAATGCGCAGCGGCAATAGGGCTGCAAAAAAGTATTTCCCCGCATACATTTCGTCATTCGTTTGCTACGCACCTTATTGAAGGCGGGGCTGATTTGCGCGCCGTGCAGGAAATGCTCGGTCACGCCTCTATTACTACTACTGAAATTTATACCCACCTCGATCGCGATTACCTTCGCAGCACCATAATGCAATTTCACCCCCGGTATAAATAGATTGATTTACCACCTGCCCCGCATTTACAGTTTTTGGGTAACGCCCACCACAAAATTCCCGTTTTTATGGTCGTGTTGGTCTGTATAAAGGCTTTCAATGTATTTTCTTAATAAGGTACGCGTTTTGAAACATACGAGATATACTTAACGTAAACTATAAAAAACATACTATATGAAAGCCATTACAACCACACAAAAATCATACTTAGATGTAATGATTGAAGACGAAGGAGGATTAGATATCATCCGCGTTAGAACGAAGTAAGCCATATTTAAAACCCATAAAAAACCTATACTTATGAAAACCAATACAACTGCACAAAAATCTTACTTAGAAGTAATGATTGAAGACGAAGGTGGATTAGATATCATTCGCGTGAGAACAAAATAAGCACGATTAAACTCTTTAGGAAATGCTAACGGCATTCCCAAACGGTGCCCCATTTATATGGGGCACTTTTTTTTGGCTTGCATGGCAGCCTTTTTTTAATTCATAGATATTATTCAATCTAAATAAGTCTATATGAAAACCCTTCTTCCATTCCTTTTACTTGGCACGTTCGCAATTTCGGCTAACGCACAAAATACTGGCAAAGCCAACACAAAAAACTCTAACAATCCAAAGTACATTACAGGCTATTCGCAAAACAGCTGCAACTGTATTACTTCTCAACAGGGCGATAAAATTATTGTATTCAGCCAGGGGCGCGAAATGGCCAATGGGGTTACACTTTCGCCCGGCATTAAAATTACAGCCGATGGCCGATTAAAGAAAGAAGGTGGGGCTGAAAGATTATTAACCGACGGCAATTGTGTAAGCGAAAGAGGAACTATTACATTGCACGTTAAATGACGGGTACGTGGTGGCAATATGTGTTGGTTTTTATTTGCTCAATGGCAGTAGATATTGTTCCTTTTCCTTTGCCGCCTGCCTTTACCGTAATGGTATTACTACAAATTGTATTTAAGCTGAACATATGGGCGGTAGTGGTAATTGGCGTGGTAGGTTCAGTAGCCGGACGCTACATTTTAACCTTGTATATACCCGAAATATCGGGTAAACTTTTTAAAGCATCTAAAAATGAGGATGTTCAATACCTGGGCGAAAAACTAAAAGCCAAAGGCTGGAAGAGCCATGCAGTGATACTTGTTTATTCACTATTGCCTTTACCTACTACCCCATTATTTATAGCCGGGGGCATGGCTAAAATGAAACCTTATTACATTATTCCTGCGTTTTTTGTAGGCAAGTTTATAAGTGATACACTAGCGGTTTTTATGGGGAAATACGCTGCCGAAAATACTGAAAACCTGCTTCACGGAATGGTTAACTGGAAATCGATAGTAGGGTTAGCGCTGGGTATATTATTAATTGCGGCATTACTGTTTATTGATTGGCGCACTTTACTGCAACAGAAAAGACTAAAGCTAAAGTTTAAGATTTGGAAATAGGATAAGTTGGGTTCTTGCGAAATAGAAAGGCCGGAACGAATGATTCGATTCCGGCCTTTCTATTTTTATTCTTATGATATTACGACTGCCTGAAATTGCGGAAAACGGCTTTAGCGTGTTTGCGTGTTGCAAGTGCAGCTTTAGCCCGCATGTTTTCCTGGTGCATTAAAGTGTCGCTGTGCTTACGGTAAGCTTGTTCGTGTATTTTACTATCGTGCGTGCCGGCAGGGTTTATTTCGCCAGTAACCGGTATAAGATGTAAATCGGTTCCATGATGAATAACTTGGGGTGTAGCCGATTGTTTAATCTCCGGTTTGCTTACTTGTTGGCTTTGTTGTTTTTGTGGAGTTGCCTGTTTTTTTTTTGCCGTTACTTGCCCGGTGCCCTTTTTTACCGGGGTTGACGGTTTTTGCGTTTTAGGTGCAGTTGCTTTAGTGTCTTTAGCCGGAGCAGCTTTTTTGCCTGCTGTTTTAGTGGCGACAGATTTTGAGGGAGCAGCCTTTTTAGCAGCCACTGGTTTTGCGTTTTTAGCTGATACGGTTTTACCCTTTACTGGCGCTGAAGCTTTGCTTTTTACCGGTGTTGCTTTTTTTGCAACGGGTTGCTTGGCTGTAGCGGCCTTCTTTCTTGCATCGCGGTCTTTTTTTACCTCTTTAATAATGTTGCTAATAAAATTTTTAGCGCGGGCAAATCCGCTGGGTTTGGCGGCTTTTTTAGCCGGTGCTTTTACAGGTGCTTTACCTTTACTTGCTTTTTTGTTGGTTGCCATATGTTTATGTTTAAACACATGGTTAAATTGTTGTGCCCCGATATTTTTAATGTCTTATTAAAAAAAGGGAAGCATGTTGTTTAGCAATAAATAGTTGCGTACGCAACTGATCGATGCAGTAAAAATATCCCCATTTTTAGCCGGTGCGTTTAACTTTTGCCCCGCATGAACTATATACAGGATACAAACCGGTGTGGCATTGTAGTTGAATACTATAGTTGAACTTCTCCTAATGGGGATGGTTTGGCAGGGGCTGGAAACGGCCTCTGTTTTTATGTACGACCTACCTGAAGTGGTTTATACTTAATAGGAACTTATCCTTTTGAGGGGTCATAAACTCTTCCCAGTCCAGCGAAAATATTTTGGTAACCATTGTTTTCAGGTCTTTTAGCGAGTCTGGCTTAGGAAAATAAAAATTGGCTCCTTTCTTAAAGGTATCTTCAATATGCTCGCGGCTCCACGATGTAGAATAGATAATTACAGGGATCTCCTTCCACTTATCATTGTTTCGTATTTCTACTAAACACTCCTGTCCGTTCATTAAAGGCATATTCAGGTCCAAAAAAATAATATCGGGCATTACATCCTTTTCTTTCAAAAAGGCCATTAACTCTTTACCATTTTTAGCTATGGTGGCATTTACGTGTGGAACAACTTCACCAATCACTTCCAAAAAAATTTCCCGGTCATCCGGATCATCATCTGCCAAAAAAATGTTGATAGATTTTTTTCCTAAAAGAGTAGAAAGGATAAGCAAAGATGACTTTAGATAAGTCCTTTTCTGCTTAATAGAAAAATAAACACGCGAAAATGCACTTAATAAATAAGGTTTTATTGAAGGAGCTAGCATTGGTCTCGGTTTTGAAATTCGAAAGTAAAATGTTTTTTCATAAAAAAGGGGCACCGGTTTTTTTTAAGGATCTTTTAACCGGACTTAGGAATTAGGAATGTTGTAATGTGTTTTTCTGGCCTAAGTATTGCAAGTGGCTAACATTCTTATAATAAATAGTTAAGCTAATGAAGCGGGATGGATTTACAACGAGTTTGTGGCAGTATAAAATGGGGGCATATAATTCCTTAATTAGAGAGTTTCCTGTACACGCAGATGTTGTAATTGTGGGAGGAGGTATAACTGGACTTACTACGGCTTTAAAGCTTCAAAAGGCCGGAAAAAGTTGTGTAGTGGTAGAAGCCCAGGAGATTGGTTTTGGCACTACAGGTGGCACAACCGCCCATTTGAATACTTTTATGGATACTCCCTATTATTCTATAAAACAGAACTTTGGGGAAAATGGTGCACAATTAGTGGCACAACTTGCCCGCAATAGTATTGAACAAATCAAGCGTTTTGTAACTGAGTATAATATTGATTGCGCTTTTGATGAAAAGGCAGCTTATTTATTTTCGCAAAACGAGGAACAAAGCAAAGAGCTTGACAAAATAGCTGAAAGCGCTAAACAGGTAGGCGTTGAAATGGAGTATGTGGCATCGTTGCCACTACCAATTCCGTTTAAACAAGTGGTTACAGTAACCGGGCAAGCTCAAATGCATGCCGCGCAGTATTTATATGGTATTGCCAAAGCTTTCGAAATTGCCGGCGGGCAAATTGTGCAAAATTGCCGGGTTACTGATGTGGCGATTGAAAATGAGCAAACCTATGTAGTAACTGCGATGGGAAGAATTGCTGCAGAGCAAGTGGTTTACGCTACACACGTTCCCCCGGGGGTAAATATATTACACTTCTGCTGTGCACCTTACCGCAGCTATGCTTTAGCAGTAAAATTGAGCGATGGTAAGTATCCCGATGCCTTAGTATATGATTTATACGAGCCCTATCATTATTACCGCACCCAACTGGTGGATGGCGAGCGATATTTAATAGCAGGAGGAGAAGACCATAAAACGGCCCACGAAAAGGATACTAATAGCTGCTTCGACCGTTTAGAGCAGTATGTTAGAGATAATTTTGAAGTACGGAGTATAGATTTTAAGTGGTCGTCGCAATATTTTGAGCCAGCCGATGGGCTGCCCTATATTGGTCAATTACCGGGCAATGCGCCTAATATTTTTGTGGCCACGGGCTTTGGTGGTAACGGTATGATATATGGAACGGCAGCTGCCGAAATACTGGCCGATTTGATTTGCAACGGAGATAGTGAATATAAAGAATTGTTTAACCCTGCACGTGTTAAGCCTGTGGCGGGGTTTCAGAATTTTGTGAAGGAGGCTGCCGATGTGGTAGGTGTTTTTATTGCCGGAAAGTTAGATGTAAGTAAAATAGAAACTGAACACGAAATTAGACCCGGCCAGGCAAGGGTGGTTAAATATGAAGGAGTTACAGCCGCCGTTTATAAGGATGAAGCCGGGCAATTATTTGCAGTTAATCCATCGTGCCCGCATATAAAATGCAGCGTAACTTGGAATACGGCCGAAAAAAGTTGGGATTGCCCGTGTCACGGTTCACGCTTTTCTTATACCGGCGAGTTGCTAACTGCACCGGCACGAAAAAATTTGGATAAAATTGATTTGTGATAAAAATTATAACTGGTAAAGCGAATAACCCCTTGGTTTACTAAAGTTTGGAATGTTTGTTCTATAGCAACAAAATAATATCGGTTAACGGAAAAAATTAATTTCGACAGTGCTATGGAAATATTAAAGTTTACACATTTTCCTGGTTATGCCAGATTTTTACTGGATAACAAACTTGAGGAATTTGTGCTTAAGCAATTCGAATATTCGCGTGAGGTAGAAATTCCGCTGTTAAAATTTTTAGCCCACATGCCCGAAGCGGAGTTGGTAGAATTGTCGAAGGTTAGTAATGCTGAAATTTTATTGGCCGCTGCTGAAAATAAACTGAACGACAATATTGCTATAGCTACGAAGCAATGGAAAGAAAACCTGGTTCCGTTTTTTACACGCGAGCAAGTAGTGGCGGATGATATTACCCTCGTATCGTTAATTAGAAAAAAGGCGCTACTATTTTTCTTGCCTCAATATGCTACCGATTTAAATATTGCCATTGAAATAATTAACGAGATTGATGAATACATACAGGTTTCGGAGGCGGCATCTTTTGAAACGTTTGTAGGCATACAGCAGGAAAAACTTAGTAAAGCAAATACAGATCTACAACAAAGTGAAGAGCTGTATAAGCAAGCCCAGGCGTTAACGCATATTGGAAATTGGAGTTGGTATTTACAGGACGATAAAATTCTATGGTCTGATGAAATGTACCGTATTTGTGGTTTACAGCCACAAACTGAAGAGATAACTATGGAGAAATTTATCTCTCTTGTTCATCCCGACGATAAACCCAAGCGAAAACAGCAAATAATTGAATCACTTCAAACTATGCAAGCTCCGGATTATACTATGCGCATAGTTAGGCCCAATGGTGAAGTAGTGGTTTTACAGGGTAAAAGTGAAATAGTAAGTAAAGAGGGTAAGCCATATAAAATGATGGGCACCTGCCAGGATGTTACCAGCCAGCACCGGTTGCAAAAGCAATTAGAGGACGAAAAAATGCTGGCGGAAACTATTATTGAAACCAGCATTGATATTATAGCGGTTTGTGATAGAAATTTGCAGCTTATTGCAATGAATAAGAAGTTTGAGGATTTGTTTGGTGTAAAACGGGAGGATGCCCTGGGAGAACCCATGCTTAAATCTTTTCCGCAATTACAGGGAACTGATTTGGTAGAAGATTTGCAAAAAACACTAAACGGTGAGATAGTTCACCATAGCGACCGCAAGTTTGTTGGTATAGACAGACATTTTGAAAGCTACTTTATACCGCTAAAAGATAGTGAAGGTGAAATTTTTGCGGCTCTTACGCTCACCCACGATATAACGGATATTAAAAAAGCTACCCGCCAGCTTAGTAAGTTAAATACTGAATTGAAAACTACTGAGGACCGGTATCAAAAAATGATATTGGAAGTGCAGGATTATGCCATTTTGAGATTAAGCCCCGAGGGAATTATAGAGAACTGGAACAAAGGTGCCGAAAAAATTAAAGGTTACAGTGCCAATGAAATTGTAGGTGAAAGTTTTAGTAAGTTCTATTTGCCTGAAGAGGTGGCAAATGGCAAACCAGAGAGAATTCTTAACCTGGCCCGCGAACACGGCCGGGTTGTAGATGAAGGATGGCGTGTTCGTAAAGATGGCAGCCGGTTTTGGGCCATGGTTACCATTGCCGCATTGCATAACGATGCGGGTGATGTGGTTGGCTTTACAAAAGTAACGCGCGACCTTACCGAGCGTAAGTTGCGCGAAGCGGAGTTAGAGCAAAAATCTAAACAATTAGTGCAGGCATATAACTCGCTGGAAAGAAACAACCAGGAACTTTCGCGAAGTAATAGGGAATTATCATCATTTGGATATGTGGCAAGCCATGATTTGCAGGAACCACTGCGGAAAATTATGATGTTCAGCCAGATGATTGAAGAGAATGAACGGAAAAACCTTTCGCAAAAGGGGCAGCACATGCTGGATAAAATTCATGCAGGTGCACGAAGCATGAAACGCCTTATTTCCGACTTGTTGGCTTACTCAAAACTACAATCGAACGAAACACCGGAGGAATTAGTAGATTTAAATACGATAGTTTCGGATATAAGAGAAGCTAATACTGAATTACATGCTCAGCAAGGTGCTGTAATAAAAGTGGGGCTGTTACCTAAAATAAACGGTGTTTCTTTTCAATTACAGCAGCTTTTTGAAAATATTATTGGCAACTCTTTAAAGTATGCCCGCGAGGGTGTTCATCCGGTTGTGGATATTACAGCCGATATAGTTAGCGGCAAAATAGTTCCACATGAAGGTGTAGAATCTAATTCTACCTACTATAAAATTACAATTGCTGATAATGGAATTGGCTTTGAGCAACAGTATTCGCAAAAAATATTCGAAATATTCCAACGCCTGCACCGAAATGAAGATTATGCCGGTACAGGCATTGGATTAGCTATTTGCAAAAAAATAGTTCAAAATCATAACGGCTTTATAGAGGCAGTGGGAGTGCCAAATGTAGGCGCCACATTTATAATTTACCTGCCGGTTATTAACCCTGCGGGGTAGGTACCGGCGAGTCTTTGCCCGGATCTTTTTGAGGGATTTCCCTTTCCGGTTCTGTCATAGGCTTCTCTCTGTCAGGCACAGTTGGTTTTTCCTTCTCTGGTTCTGTCATCGGTTTCTCTTTTTCCGGCTCCGTTGTTCTACCCGGATTTTTTTCGGGCTGGTACGGAGGATTCTTTTCATCTTTAATCGGTTCCATTTTGTTTATTATTTAAGGTTAAAAAATAAAATCTTTAATTTTTAAACAACACCCGTTTTACTTTATCGTAACGGGCTACAGGGTCGTCGTTATTTCTTTTGTCAAACCCTGGTAGTAATTTCTTTTCCATTTCTTTTTTTACATCGGCCAATACGCCTTTAATGTTGGCGGTAGTAAAGCTGCCAAAGGGCGGGTGTAGTTGTTTGCCATTGCGCTTACTATAAAATAATGATGAGTCGGGCTTTATAGTAAACGTGTAATAGTTATTAATATCATCGCCGTTACTGGTTTTTTCCGGAACCAAAAGTGTAGCAGGTTGCTGGGCAACAGGGCACCCAACCTGTCCCGCATTTGGCACTAACCATGGCTTAACTTCCGGCCCGGTTTCTACATCGCGCTTAAAAACATAGCGTGGATCCATAAATACAATATCACTATCCCACCACACATCCTTATTGCGTTTGGCGGCAGGTAATTTTTGTTGTTTAAAGCGGTCAACTATATCGTAGGCTTCTTTACTGTTGTGTTTTTTTTCAACCGGCTTAAGCAAAGCAATTTCCTTTTCAATTTCTTCAGTGGTAACCTGCTCATAGGTGAGTGTGGTATCCTGCGCTTTTAAAAGGCGGAGCGCTACTTTTTTGCCAATGGTTGTGCCCAACAGATTTGAGTAAATATCCTCTGGTGTAAACGTAGATTGCTGTTCCATTATAAAGTGATTAGGCGGGTGGTAATACCAACTGGCTACCTCGTGCCAAACCAGGCGTTCAAAGGCAATACGCTGGGCAATGGCGGCAATATCTTCCAACGTAAGTTTTTGTAAACTATCAAAATGCAATAGCAGTTTACCGGCTTCCTCTGGCAACTCAAAATCTTTTTGTGCGGTTAGTATAGTAAATGTAAGGTGGGTGGTCCAATCGGCTGCGGTACGCATGTGGGCAAAATCAATAAAGCCACCACGACATGTGTATAGCGAGCCATTATCTTCTTTTAAGCTTTGCCCGCCGTATGAATGAGTGCCCAGTTTTTTGGGGTTAATAAATTCTGTAATGGGGTAAAGAGGCACACTGGTTAAAAACAGGTTGTAGCCAAACTGGCATTGGCTGAAACGGTTTTTCTTTTGGGGGTTTACTAACTGTTCGGGGTAAAGGGATAGGATGCGGTTTTGTTTTCTACTTAATTCCTGTGCAGTAATAGGTTGGTGTATTATGCTACTTTGTTTGCTTGCTGCATGTGCATTACTAATTGTATCTGAAGTGGGCCGTTTTTCCAGGGGCGGTTTTGGAGTTCGTGCCGAACGGTATAGAAAAATTGCAAACAGCAGAACTGTCAGCACTCCAAATGCGATGGCCATTTTGCGGGGTAGGTTTGGTTTGTGGTTTTCCATAAATAGTTGCGGGGTTATCTATCCCCATTGTTACTCAATAAAACTTGCTTAAAGAATTCTAACATTTTGTTTCGAGCTTCAGTATTTGATATATAAGCTCTGTTCCTTTAACATTCACATTTTGTGCCTGTTCGTGGCATGGGTTTAATGGTAATGATGTAAAAAACATATATGGCTACCATTAAAAAGAAAAAGGCTAAGACCCAGCCACCGCAACACCAAAAGCAACATCCCGGTAAGGAGTCTTTAATGCACCCGCAGCCGGAATATATCCGTAAGCATTATAAGGGCTGCGGAAAATTGCTGAATAAAATAGCGATAGTTACTGGTGGCGATAGTGGAATTGGCCGGGCTGTTGCAGTGCACTTTGCTAACGAAGGTGCCCATGTAGTAGTAGTTTATTTGAAAGAGCATGGCGATGCAAAAAAAACAAGACTATTAGTAGAGGCCGCCGACCGTGAATGTTTATTAATAGCCGGCGATTTACGCGAAGCCTCATTTTGCAAAAAGGTAGTTAACGCTACCATTCGTAAATTTAAAACCATAGATATATTGGTGAACAATGGGGCAGAGCAGCATTACGAGCCAAACTTTGAAAAAATACCGCACGCCCAAATTGTAAAAACATTTGAGACGAACATTTTTTCGATGTTCTACTTAACACAACAGGCCTTACCACACATGGAAAAAGGTAGTTGCATTATTAATAGCACCTCGGTAACTGCTTTTAGAGGCAGCGAGGATTTGATTGACTATGCAGCTACCAAAGGCGCCATTTTAGCGTTTACCCGTTCACTTAGCACCAATTTGGTTGATAAAGAAATACGGGTTAATGCGGTAGCCCCGGGACCTATCTGGACGCCTTTTATTCCATCGTCATTTCCTGCTGAAAAAGTAAAGGATTTTGGAAAAGACCAGCCCATGAGACGCGCCGGCCAACCAAGCGAAGTGGCGCCGTGTTTTGTGTTTTTGGCAAGTGCCGATTCGTCTTACATGACCGGCCAGGTGTTGCATCCTAACGGAGGGGAGATAGTAGGAGCGTAGTTAAAACTTAAGAGGCTGCATTTATAAATGCAGCCTCTGTTTAATTATAATTTTACAGCCCGCCTGCAAAATTATCATCATCATCGTTTTGTTTTTCATAATCCGATTCTTCTTCTTCCTTTTCTTTCCACTCTACATCTTCATCGCTTCTGTCGCTATTTAATGGGTGGCGCTTTTTAACGTGTGGAATGACCTCGGTATGTTCAATGTCATTGCGTATGTCTTCATCCAGTTTTATCGCCTTATTGTTTATTCCATTTTCGGGTTTGTCTTCATTACTACCTGGTTGAATATCTTCTGGCTTATTTGTTTTGTTCGTTTTCATGTCGTTTTTTTTTGAGTTGATGGAATTAGTAACTCTATTTTTTAGCCGCTTTCTTTTTAGCCGATGCTTTTTTGCCGGGTGCTTTTTTTGCTGCACCTTTTTTTGCGGCCGATTTGCCCGCCGGTTTTTTGGAAGCAGATTTTTTAGCTGCCGATTTTTTTTGTGGCACCTTACCACCTGCTTCGCGTGCTTCAGATAAGCCAATAGCTATAGCCTGTTTTCTGCTTTTTACCGTTTTGCCCGATCCACCTGATTTTAATTCACCGCGTTTCATTTCGTGCATTGCCTTCTCTACTTTTTGGCCTGCTTTTTTACCATACTTTGCCATGCTTTCTTGTTTTAGAATTATAAAATGTTGTTGGTTGCCATGTTTTTAGCCTACCCTTTAGGCTAAAAAAATATGCCTTAAGTTAAACGCAGATAGGTGGGCAACAATAGGCATCTGCTTTTAATTGACCTTTAAGCTATTGCGGAATTACTTGCACGTTTATTGGAGCAGCTACTCTATACAAAAGGCACTACCTTTGTTAATGCCCGGTATATTTATTAACCAAACTTACCTATATGGCACTTACCCAATACAAAAAGAAAAGGAACTTTAAAGTAACGAGCGAGCCGGAGGGAAAAACTAAGGATACCAAAGGCAAATTGATTTTTACTGTGCAAAAGCACCATGCTTCGCATTTGCATTACGATTTCCGGTTGGAGATGGGGGGCGTATTAAAGAGTTGGGCCGTACCTAAAGGCCCCAGTTTAAACCCCGATGACAAACGCCTTGCCATGATGGTGGAGGACCATCCTTATGATTATAAAGATTTTGAGGGCAACATACCCGAAGGCAGTTATGGAGGTGGCAACGTAATAGTTTGGGATAACGGAACGTATAGCCTGCCTGAAGGAGGTGATATTAAAGAGCAGGAGAAAAAACTTTTAGCGGCATTAAAAAAGGGCGACCTTAAATTTATACTGCATGGCAAAAAATTGAAAGGAGAATTTGCTTTGGTTAAAATAAAAAATGGCAAGCAAGAGAACGCCTGGCTGCTAATTAAAAAGAAGGACGACTACGTAAGCAAAGAAGATATAACTAAGAAGGATAAATCGGTAATAAGCCGTGTTACCTTAGAAACACTGGCTAAAAAATATTCGAATGAGAAGAATGGCTTAACAGCAAAAGTGAAAAGTGAAAAGACGAAAACAAAATTGAAAGGCGAAAATGCAAAGAGGGAGGTTGCAGAAAATTCTGCTGCTGATTTTGAATTGAAAGTAGGTAAGCAAATTTTAAAGTTTACCAATCAGAATAAAATTTACTGGCCTAAAGAGGGTATTACAAAAGGTGAACTGGTTAATTACTATGCCACAGTTTCAGATGTCATTCTGCCGTATTTGAAAGACCGGCCCCAATCTTTGCACCGGTTTCCTAACGGAATTATAGATGCCGGTTTTTACCAGAAAGATATTGATAAAGAGAAGGTTCCGGCATGGTTAAATACAGAAGTAGTTTATTCTGAATCGAACAATAAAAATATTGATTACCTGATATGCAATGATAAAGAAACGCTGCTGTATATGGCTAACCTGGGTTGTATTGAAATGCACCCCTGGAACTCGAGGATACAATCGCCCGAAAATCCCGATTGGCTGGTTATTGATTTAGATCCGGAGCAAATTTCTTTTACCGAAGTTGTGAATGCTGCCTTAGAGACCCGAAAGTTTTTAGAAGCCCTGGATATAGATAGTTATTGTAAAACATCAGGGTCTACGGGCCTGCATATTTATGTACCGCTGGCGGCTAAATACGATTATGACATTGCTAAGAATTTTGCCCAGTTAGTGGCTACTCACGTAAATGAAATTCTGCCTAAAACAACGAGTATACTGCGAATGCCGGCAAAAAGAAAGAAGAAGGTTTATCTCGATTTTTTACAAAACAGAAGAGGACAAACCTTAGCCGCACCATACTCTGTAAGGCCAAAACCCGGAGCCACCGTTTCTACTCCTTTGGAATGGACCGAGGTAAATGCGAAACTGGATGTATCTAAGTTTACCATTTACAATACATTAAAGCGTTTAGAAAAGAAGGGCGACTTATGGAAACCGGTAATTGGTAAGCCGGTTAATCTGGATAGAGCTATTAAAAGGATTTACGAGGGATTGGAATAGGGCACGGATTTTTATGCAATTGCTATAAAAATTCCTATGCGACCAATCTGGACCGGCTCAATTAATTTTGGCCTTATAAATATACCCGTAAAAATTTTCAGTGCCGTGCAGGATAGCACACTGGACCTGGATATGCTCGATAGCCGGGACAATTCCAATATTAAGTTTAAACGGGTAAACGAGAGCACTGGCAAAGAGGTGCCCTATGCCAGTATAGTGCGTGCTTTTGATTTAAACGGAAAATATGTGGTGCTGGAAAAAGAAGACTTTGAAAGCGCCGATGCCGAAAAAACAAAAACCATCGATATTCTCAGCTTTGCAGAGGAAACACAAATAGATTCTATTTATTACGAGCAGCCTTACTACCTGGAACCCGAAAAACAAGGTGTAAAAGCATATAGCATTTTGCGCGATGCTTTAGCTGCCACCGGTAAGGTGGGTGTAACCAGTTTTGTAATGCGCAATAAAGAAGGGCTGGCAATTTTAAAGCCGTATAAAAATGTAATTGTGCTTAACCGTATAAGGTTTGAGGAAGAGATTAGAGATACAAAAGACCTTAAATTACCACCCGTTACTAAAACAAAAGCTAAAGAGCAGGCTATTGCTAATCAACTCATCAATCAGCAAACCGAAGAGTTTGATATAGCACAATACAAAGACACTTACACCGCTAAACTGATGAAGGTAATTAAGCAAAAAGCTAAAACCGGTAAAACGCCTAAGCGCCCGCAACTTAAAGTAGTACATAAACAATCGGCCGATGATTTAATGAGTATGCTTAAAGCAAGCCTGGGCGGTAAAAAGAAAACGGCTTAAATTTTCCTATAGTAAGTAGTACGGCACAGTTATGGTTTAACCGGCAGTATAAAACTTTTGAATTATGAGCGATGAGCGATTTCAAAAATGCATGCAGCTATGTGTTGGCTGCGCCATTGAATGTACTAATTGTGCCAACGCCTGCTTACAGGAGAAAGATTTACAAAAGCACATGCGCTGTATTCTTCTGGATAAAGATTGTGCTGCTTTATGCCAATTAACCGTGGCGGCTATTACCAATAATAACCCCTTAATTAGTCAGGTTTTAGAATTATGTGCTGATATGTGCAATGCCTGCGCTGATGAATGCGCTAAGCACCACCACGAGCATTGTAAACGGTGTGCGGAAATATGTAGGCAATGTGCCGCAGAATGCCGCAATTCTCTGGCTCCCCTCACAATTGTGTAATGGAATAATATTTTATTGATAATAGTGAGATGAAAACGGAGAAAAACGATAAAACCAGTAAAATGCCGCCAGTACCATTTAAAAAAGATGAGCAGGAAAACCCAGAACGTGGAAGTGGGAAACAAGATCGCGAGCAAAGTCGTATGGAAGACTTTGATAGAGATAAAGACGAATTGGCCCCTGAACAAAATCCGGAAAGTGTAGATTTCGAACAGAAAACTCAAAACGAACGTGAGGGTGATACAGAACGAGACCCTCAAAAACGAAAGCCCTTAAGTGAAGACCCGGACCACGTTGCAAAACAAGGAAAGGAGTTTGAGCCAGGAATTGATGATGATAATTCGAATGCAGTATAAAATTTTGAAAGGGGAGCGGAGCAATCTGCGATAATCCTTTCATTAACGGGCGCGGTTTTAATCGCGCCCTATTTTTTTGCCTTCGCATCAAAGTCAATCGACTGCTTTCTTATTAAGTTTTCCAGCTTTTTCTGTTTTTCGCTCAAGGCAATTTTTAGCTTACTGCTTAATGCTTTTTGTTGTTGTAACTCACCGGTAGTTTCAATTACATCATGCCATTTGCCTATATAACTTTCCAGTTTTTTTAAATAAGGCTTGTTTAACACCGGGTTTGGGTTGTGCACCTCAGTTATATGCAGTAATCGCTTAATGCGTTTTCGTGCATCGTGCAGGCCATCTTCATTTGCTAATAGCTTAGCGGTTTTTTTTATTTGCTGTTTGTACCATCTATCCGCTCTTTTGCCTGCAATGTGTTGTATGCGTTCCATGGCAATGCTTTGCACTTTTAACAGGTGCGCTATATATAAATCACAATTAGCCGAAAATTTCTGCCACTCTATTTTTTTATCAGCAGATTGATTTATTCTAAACTTTTTACTGGTCGGCGGATTTGTAAGTTCCAGGTGAATATGTGCACTTCTGATTTTTCCGGCATGCTTAAATATCTCCTGCAGTAGCTTTAATTGTTTCTTTAGTTTGTTTGCAGTGCAATCATCACTAAATCTAAGCAGCGATTTTACCTTCTTAAGTTCTACCCTTAACCGGTGCAGTTGCTCCACACTCTCTTTTTTACAAAACAGCTGAAGATGATAGATGGCTTTGGTAATCCGGGTTTGGAGGTATTGCTTTTGAACTTTGGCAGAGGGCATGGCTAACTATTTAATACTAAACTGTGGTGTTTAAAGTTAGCAAAAAAGAAGAAGGCGAGGTCACCCACTAACCCCGCCTCCAATTAAGAGAGAATCTTTATTTAATATTTTACTAACCCATTATTATACTTTCAATATCAAGTCCGGTTTCAGGCTGTTCTTCATCTCGGCTACTCTCGTCCTTATCAGCTGGCTTAAGTTCATTATTAACCGCCCCCTCCGCATTGTAATCAGGGGTTTCTTCTTTATACGGTTTATCTTTTTCGCCAGGTATCATTACTTATATATTACAACCTGCGTGCCATTGGTTTTTAATGATTTTGGCAGGATTAGTAGGTAATATTTTTCCTTATAAGTGGAAAATTTACCACTTGCTATTGCACTTCTTCCTCAAACCCGGGTAAGCGGCCAAAGCTGGCCTTAAGTGAATTTCCCCTTGCCTTTTCCACCGGTTTAAAATCTTTAATAAAGGCTTGGCTGGGATCTATTTTAATATCGGCACACCTCATTGCATAAGCTTTTATTGAGTCCATGCTGGCGGGTAAGCGGCCTAAATCCGTCGCATATACCTTGCTAAACACTCCATACATGAATGATTGATAAGGATCGGTAGCCAGGGCTATCTTTTTAAATCCGAGTTCCCGGGCCATCCGGTAACCGTAAAAAACGTTTTCGTTGCTGTGTGTTGCCCGTACCTCTATAAAAGTATGCGCAGGTGGTATGCCCATAGCATCGGCGTATAACTTCATTACTTTGCTTTCTATATAAGGTGTATGCACAGCTGCACCCGAAAAAATTATGTTTTTGGCTATGCCTTTATCGTAAAGTTGTTTGGCCCAATACATACGGGCACGAAATAAATCAGATGGGCGGCCGGTGTCGTAAGGTATACCGGGAACTATAATTACATCGTAAGGCCCTTGGTTAACATACCGGTTATAAGTTGTAGAGGTCACAAAACCCAAACTGCATGAGCTAAAAATTAGCACAACCACAGCTACTAAAATTATAAACGGCCAGCGCATAAAAAGTATTTACTGGTAACTGGCTAATTATGTACCCCTTCTTTTATAATATTTTAATGCAATGCGTCACTTTAATGAGCAAGGCGTTGCACATTATCAGGCACAGCGGGAATCTAATTTCCTTTGTTGAGGTAATAAGCATTGCAAAAGGCACTGGTTTTGCAGGCAGGCAGAAAGATTAAAAAATGAAAAGAAGAGTTCTGTTGTTTATAGCTTTTGTAGGGCTTATTACTACTGCCTTTACGGCCAGAAATTCCGATACATTAACCATTGAAAAGAATAAAGTAATAACCCGTTTTTTTTACGATGAAGTTTTTAATAAGCACAACATTGCAATGATAGACTCAGTGGTTGGGCCTGAGTATGTGGAGCATCAAACAGATGTTCATTACCCGCCCAACCGCAAAGGGCTTAAACGAGAATTTGCCGATTACTTTGAAGGTTTTCCGGATGCCAGTATAACTATACACTTTATGGTGGCCGAAGGCGATATGGTAACTACCCAGTTTACTATTACCGGAACCCATAAGGGTAAAATTTATGGCCTTAAACCTACGGGTAAAAAAATAAAAGTAAGTGGGGTTGATGTTATCCGTTATAGAAACGGAAAGGCTGTTGAGCATTGGGGCTATTTAGAAGAAGGTAAATTGCTTACTCAATTAGGCCTTATCCGTCAGCTAAGGAATAAAGAGTAGTTGAGGGTAACTACATCTTTTAATTAGTGCTCATTGGATTAGAAGCATATAACCGGATGCGATAAGCCGCATAACCTGCCGACCATGTACCCACTAATACCCCCGCTACCAGACTTGTTACCCCAACTACAAACTCTTCTGTTTTATCTGCAATTCCAATAGCTATAAGCGCCCATGATATAACTGCCGGGTATATCCAATCGCGGTGTTTATAGCTAACGGTTACGCCTATACCTGCGCTAATTACTATTAACACCAGTGCCGATATACGCTCAAAATCCATGCTCTGGCTCCACCCCAGCGCTACCAGCCATTGGGTTATATTGGCAATAGAAGCTACTGTTATCCATCCCGCGTAAAGGCTAAAGGGTACAGTTAGCCAGGGCGTGTATTCGCAATCGCGTATACGGCTGCGCACCAGGGTAAACATGGTAATAGCGTTTATAAGTATGGCACCCATTATAACCACGCTTAAGCCAATCATGTTGGTGGTGTATGTAATTATCCAGGCTATGCTTAGCAGGTTGGTAAAAATCATGGGCCCTACAAGGCGGTTATAAAGAATTTTATCCCGCGTTTTAGGCAGTAGTTGATACACTGCGTAAACTATAAATGCCAGGTATATAAGCCCCCAAATAGCAAAAGCGAACGATGCCGGGGTAAATAAATTTTTATACTCAGCACTCACCTCTCCAATGTTTTTATGCATAACAGGCAGGTAGTTATACAGGTAGTTAAACCCCACATTCAGCAGCACAGCTATCAAAACAAAATATCTAAAAATCATTTTCTTACTATCGTTACTCATAACACATTGTTTAGTTAATAATCCTATGTGTTTACAGTCCAAACTAAAGCCAACAGGTGAAATTGAACCTGTAGTTTGCTATTAGTAAATTGATTTATAGTTTGTTACGGGCTTATTGCGCAGGCCTTTTCAACCTCGCTTCAATGGGGAAATGAGTGCCCGTAAAGAGGAAAATCGGTAATAGGCAGAAATGCAGTGATTGTATCAGCTATTGCTTTAAGGTGCCAATAAATTGCACTACAGCATCCAGTTGCTCATCGGTTAAATCTTTGTAACCCGGCATGGCGTTCTTGCCATTGCGTATAATAGTTTTTTGGTCTTCGGCGCTAAGTTGGGTTACCGATAAGTCTTTTGCTCCGTTTAAGCCAAGCTTACCATCGGCACCGTGGCAGGTAGCGCAACTATTAGTATAAATAAGTTTACCGGCTTCAATAGGGTCGCTGATTGCTGAAGTATCTACCTTAGGGCCTGTTTTAGCCTTCTTATTCATTTCGGCAAGCCCGTAGCTCATTATAATTAAAAATACGGCTACAAAAGCAAGCACCTTATTTCCTTTCTTAAAACCAATAATAGCTAATGGAATAGAGGCAAAAACACATACCAGTTTTATAATTAGCAGGGTAGTAAACGATGTGTTAACCAACATGCCTATACCCGTAGCTAAAAAGCCGAAGCTTAAAATCATTTCGGGTATGCGTGTAGCCTTAGAGTATTTGGCCAGTTGCTCGTGGCGGCTCATTAGCAGCAATATCAGTTTTACCACGTAGTGGATTAAAAACAGAAGAACGAATAATTTATGGCTGTGCAGTAAACCTGTATACATAGTAGGGGTGTTTTATCGGGGGCTAATATAGAAGATTACTGTTTACACTTTACAGTTGGCGGTTATCAAAAAAATTAGATTTTCGCGCTGATTTATTATTCACCATTTACTATTACAATTATGGCAACTCCTATTCGCGATTTTATTACCCACCATTACCGTCACTTTAACTCTGCCGCACTGGTAGATGCCGCCAAAGGTTACGAAACGCATTTAGCCGAAGGTGGTAAAATGATGATTACACTGGCCGGCGCTATGAGCACCGCCGAATTGGGAATATCGTTAGCCGAGATGATACGTCAGGATAAAGTGCAGATAATTTCGTGCACCGGCGCTAACCTGGAAGAGGATTTGATGAACCTGGTGGCCCACACGCATTACAAGCGTGTGCCTAACTACCGCGACCTTTCGCCTAAAGAAGAGTGGGACCTTTTAGAAAACGGTTTTAACCGTGTAACCGATACTTGTATACCCGAGGAGGAAGCTTTCCGCCGTTTGCAAAAGCACATACACAAGCTATGGAAAGAAGCCGACGATAAAGGCGAGCGCTACCTGCCCCACGAGTTTATGTATAAAATGATTTTGAGCGGTGTGCTGGAGCAATACTATGAAATTGACCCTAAGCACAGCTGGATGATTGCGGCAGCCGAAAAGAATTTACCTATCATTTGCCCGGGTTGGGAGGATAGTACCATGGGCAACATCTTCGCATCTTACTGCATTAAAGGGGAAATAAAGCCTACCACTATGAAAAGTGGTATTGAGTATATGATTTGGCTAAGCGATTGGTACCGCAAAAACAGCGGTGGAAAAGGCGTTGGTTTCTTCCAGATTGGTGGTGGTATCGCCGGCGATTTCCCAATTTGCGTAGTGCCGATGATGTACCAGGATTTAGAGTGGACCGATGTTCCTTTTTGGAGCTACTTCTGCCAAATATCTGACTCTACTACATCATACGGTTCTTATTCGGGTGCAGTGCCTAACGAAAAAATTACCTGGGGTAAACTGGATATTAATACCCCTAAGTTTATAGTAGAAAGCGATGCTACCATTGTGGCTCCACTTATTTTTGCCTACTTATTGAATTGGTAAAATACCGTTGTGTAAACGTGTGCACGTGTTCATGTGTGCACGTAGATTGTGTTTAGGTGTTAACTTGTTCAAGTGTTCATGTATGAGGAAGATTCAAATCTTAATCTTTTGTGCGTTAACCTTGGTGGCTTGTAACCAGCAGCCCAAAGAAATTAAAGCCAGTGCGCCCAAAGGCGAACTGGCTTTTTTACTGCAATACAACAACCGGTTACCATCCGATGTAGGTTTTCTTACCAATCACATTGTGGAACGCCGTATGGCCAACCTGATGAAAGAGGAATACGAGCCGTTTATAAAGATGATGATAGAGGAACGCCGTATAATAGTAGATTCAACAATATATGTGGTGCTGGCCAGTTTTAGCGGATTAAATTGCGCAGGTGCTGTAACAGTGGATGTTTCCAACGATGCTATTTGGATTGATTATGCACTACGCGATACAGCTCACCACTTTGCCGATCGCACAAGTGTTCACAAGCCCTTTTTGAAGAATGATGATGGTTCGCCTAAGTATTAAACAGGCGGCACCTACGGCGAGCAATACGATTTGGTGATTTTATTTCTACAAACAGACGACCGCTAAGCGGTGAATACAGTGCCTTTCGCTCCGTTAGGAGCGTTCTGTTTGTAGTAGGATTAAAAAAGCAAAACTGCGCACCGTAGGTGCCGACCGTGCCTGTGTAGAGTTTAAAGCCTTTGTCTTTGTTGGAGCGATTTAGAGGGCCCTACTTCTCCTCCTGCTCCCTCTTCTCCATCTCAGGGTCTACAATAATGTTTTCAGGTTCTACCGACTCGAGAGTAAGCTTGGCCGATATAACGCGGAAAGTAGTGCGGCGATTTTTCTGGTGCTCTTCTTCGGGGCACTTATCGCCGTTTATGCAGTTATTTACCAGTTTGGTTTCGCCATAGCCTTTGGCTTGCAGGGTGCTATCGGGCACACCTTTACTTATTAAATAGTCAACTGCGCTTTGGGCACGTGCCTGGCTTAGCTTTAAGTTATAAGCATCGCTACCGCGGCTATCGGTATGCGAACCCAATTCGATTTTAAGGTCGGGGTTCTCTTTAAAAAAGATGGTAATAGAATCCAACACTTGTTTCGATTCCGGGCGAAGTGTTGCCTTATCGTAATCGTAATAGATGTTAGGTATAACCAATAGCTTTTGCGGAAAAATTTTCTCCAGTTCTATTTGCACATACTGCCGGATGATGGTGCTATCCTGGTGGCGCTTGCCCTTGGTAGAAACATAGGCATTGTTGCTAAAGTAGCCGCCCTTGCTGGCTGTTACCTTATAATCTGTTTCGGCATTTAGTTTAAAGGCAAAATTACCATCGGTATCGGCTGTTGTGGTGGAGATTACTTTATCATCGGTAGTCTTCAATTCTACCTTCGCTTTAGGCAATGCCTTTAAGCCCAAAATTTTGCTTTCGGGGTTCTCGGGGTTTTCGTAGTTCTTTTCTACCACCTTGCCTCTAAGTATAAAGTAGTTCAGCCATTTTTCTTCAAAGCGGTAAATATCGTCGCCGCCTTTGCCGCCTGCGCGGTTGCTGCTAAAGTAACCGGCATATAAAATGGTATCGTCGCCATTAGCGGGTTTGTATTTATCTATCCAAAAGGCAAAATCATCGGCGCCGCTGTTAATAGGTGCTTTTAGGTTAACCGGTTCTTTAAAACCGTTTTTGCTTTTGGCTGCCTTAAAAATATCCAACCCACCCATGCCCGGTAATCCGCTCGAAGAAAAATAGAGGTTGTTCTTTTCATCTAACCAGGGGTAGCGCTCATTACCGGGAGTATTAATGTTGCCGCCTAAGTTTACGGGCGTTCCCCAGCCGGTATCATTTTTGGCAATTACAAATAAATCAGCCCCACCAAAGCCACCTGGTGCATCGCTGCTTACATACAGCAGTTTACCATCCTTAGAAAGCAGCGGGTCTTCTACATTCACAGAATCCGGGAAAGGGTCTATTTTAAGCGGCTCTGTCCAATGCTCGTTATTAAAGGCACTATAATAAATGTGGCAATATTGGTTGGTTTTCAGTTCATCTTCGCCACAGCGGGTAAAGTATAGCTCTTTAAAATCGCTGCTAAAAGTAGGCGAGCTTTCGTGGTAGGCCGAGTTAACCGGCATGCCAAAATTTTGTGGCGGCGAAAACTTACCGTTGTGTTGTTCGGTTATAAATAAATCCCAAAATTTCTGCCCGGTCCACTCATCGCGTTTAGCGCCGCTGGCCTCATCGCGCGAAGAGGAGATAAGGAACTGCTGCTTAAACGGCACCAAAGCAAAATCGAGGCTGGGGGTGTTTAGAGCCTCTAAATTGCGCACCTGTATTCGGGTAAAGCTCTTTTTCCATTCATTGGCGTCGCGGCTTTGTGCGGCTTGTTTGCGGCCTTCAAAGCCGGTGCCGGTGGCGCGCTGGTATTGCTCGAAGGTTTTAAAGGCTTCTTCATACTTCTCCTGCGATTTTAGCATTTGCCCCAATTGGAACAGGGCCTGCTCGCCGGCATTTAACTCAAGGGCTTTGCGGTACCACTTTTCGGCATTGGCGTAGTCGTTAAATTTGCGGTACGATTCGCCTAAATCAAAGGCAATATTTTTCTGCTTGATGGGGTCGCGCTCGGCATTAAACTCTTTTTGCAAAAACTCAATACTCTGGCTGTAGCGCAATAGTTCACGCGCTGTCTTACCGTCTTTTACAGTAAACGGAGCCGTTTTGCACTGGGCAATAAACAAAGCCGGAATAAGGACTAATAAATAGTAACTGCGAAAACCCGTTGATGCCATTAACACGAAAGTAAAAAAAAAGCGTAAGCACTGGTTGTTAATGGTTAATAAACAAAACAATGCCCGGCTAATAAAGGCGGGCATTGTTGCCAACCGACTTAAATGATTTAAAGAAGGCTAATTGGTTTAGAAAGGAGTAGAGTCGTCAAAATCATCTGGCTTGTGCTTCTTTTCAAAGCCGCCATCGCCCGATCCATCATCGTCATTCATTTTAGACCCTACTTTGCGGTAGGTTATCTTTTTATCGCCTTCCATGTGCGAGTAATGGTCGCTGGCACCTATTTCATCCAGGTTTTCAAATTTGGCCAACTTATTAATAAAGCGGGTGCGCACGCTGCCCACCGGGCCGTTACGGTGCTTGGCTATAATTACCTCGGCAATATCTTTAGTGGGGTTGCCCTCGCTATCCTGCTCCAGGCCGTAGTACTCGCCACGATACAAGAACACCACTATATCGGCATCCTGCTCAATAGCGCCCGACTCACGTAAATCCGAAAGAATAGGCTTTTTATCGCCACCCCGTGTTTCTACCGCACGCGATAGCTGCGAAAGTGCAATTACCGGCACCTGCAACTCTTTGGCAAGCCCCTTTAATGAGCGCGAAATCTGGCTGATTTCCTGTTCGCGGTTACCGCTGTTTTTGCCATCGGTAGACCCACTCATCAGCTGCAGGTAATCTATCACTATCATCTGTATATCGTGCTGCTGCTTTAAGCGGCGGCATTTGCTGCGCAACTCAAATACGTTTATAGCCGGTGTATCGTCAATAAATATTTTCGCATTTTTAAGCTTGTCCAGCTTTTCGGTAAGTATGCCATACTCATAATCATCCATAGTACCGCGACGAATTTTTTCCGATGGAATTTGTGTTTCCATACTCATCATACGCTGCACTAACTGGATAGAGGACATTTCCAGCGAAAACACGGCTACCGGCTTGGCATGGTCTACTGCCGCATTGCGGGCAAGGGCCAGTGTAAAAGCCGTTTTACCCATGGCGGGACGGGCTGCCAATATTATCAAATCCGACTTTTGCCAGCCACCGGTCATTTTATCCAGGTCTACAAAGCCCGATGCAACACCCTGCAACTCATCGTTGCTGTTGTGCATACGCTTTTGAAGGTCGTTCAGCTCAATGCTCATAATGGCCGATATATCCTGCCCGCCATTTTTAAGGTTGTTTTCGGCAATGCTAAACAGGCTCTTTTCTGCCTTATCCAACAGCTCAAATACATCGGTAGTATCTTCGTAAGCCTCTTTAATAATTTCGGTAGAGGTAGATATTAGCTGGCGCTGTATGTGTTTTTCGGCTATCAGGCGGGCGTGGTATTCCACATTGGCCGCTGAGCCTACTTTATTGGTAAGCTGGGCAATGGCAAAAGGGCCCCCGGCCGCATCCAGCTCGGCATTCTTTTTAAGCTGCTCGGTAACCGTAAGCAAATCAATAGGCGCCTGGTTTTGAAACAACATGCGCACCGCGCGCCAAATGCGCTGGTGAGAATCGACATAAAACGACTCATCTTTAAGAATATCAATAACCTCGTTAATGGCATTCTGCTCAATCATCACGGCACCCAGCACGGCTTCTTCCAAATCCCTTACCTGTGGCGGTAATTTGCCATAATCTATGCTGTTAGTCTCCGAAGTCGACTTTCGTTGAAACGATTTCTTTATTATATCTACTGGCTCGGCCATTGTTTTTTTGGGTATTTCAAAAAACGAACCAATAGTTCGCTTGTTCATTAAAAAAGGGTTGCAAATATGCCCTTTCGCAAATCAATAACTCAGGTTTAAGTTACATTTTTTTTCTGAACGTTCCACCAACGTTCCTCACCGTGTTATCAACACCCCAAATACAAAACCACCACCCCAAACCCCTAAAGGGGCTTTGAGGGAAAGTGCTTCCTAAATAGATAAACGTATTTAATCTTCAAAGCAATACACACTATTTGAAATAAATAGTAGCGCATGTTTTAAGCAGCGAGGCTGTCTTTTCAAAGCCCCCTTTTGTTTCATCCCGATTTTTCATCGGGAAGGGGATTTAGGGGTTTTACTTAAACGCATCCAACCCCGTTACATCCATACCAGTTATAAGCAGGTGTATATCGTGGGTTCCTTCGTAAGTAACTACCGTTTCCAGATTCATCAAGTGGCGCATAATGGGGTATTCGCCGGTTATGCCCATGCCGCCCAGCATTTGGCGGGCGTTGCGGGCAACCTCTAGTGCAATTTCGCAGCTATTGCGCTTAGCCATGCTAATTTGAGCAGGCGTAGCTTTGCCTTCGTTTTTTAAAACACCTAAGCGCCAAACCAATAGTTGGGCTTTGGTAATTTCGGTAATCATTTCGGCCAGCTTTTTCTGTTGTAACTGAAACTGCCCAATAGGCTTGCCAAACTGCACCCGTTCCTTGGCATAGCGCAAGGCGGTATCGTAGCAATCTAAAGCGGCACCAATAGCACCCCAGGCAATACCGTAGCGGGCGGTAGAAAGACAGCCCAAAGGCCCCTTAATGCCCGAAACGTTAGGCAGCAAATTTTCCTTAGGCACCTTCACGTTATCAAACACCAGTTCGCCGGTGCACGAGGCACGTAAACTCCATTTGCCATGCGTGGTAGGAGTAGAGAAGCCTTCCATTCCACGCTCAACTATTAAGCCGTGTATTTTGCCGGCTTCATTTTTAGCCCATACCACGGCTAAATCGGCCAGGGGCGAGTTGCTAATCCACATTTTGGCGCCATTTAAAAGATAATGGTCGCCCATATCTTTAAAGTTGGTAACCATTCCGGCGGGGTTGCTGCCGTGGTCGGGCTCGGTAAGGCCAAAGCAGCCAAACAGTTCGCCTGTACCAAGCTTAGGTAAATATTTCATCCGTTGCTCCTCGCTGCCGTATTTGTAAATAGGATACATAACCAGCGAGCCCTGCACCGAAGCTGTTGAACGGATGCCCGAGTCGCAGCGCTCCAATTCCTGCATTATAATCCCGTAAGATATTTCATCTAAACCGCCGCCGCCGTATTTAGCCGGCAGGCTGGGGCCAAAGGCACCAATGGCGCCCAACTCCTTTACTATGTGTTTAGGGAACTCTGCGCGCTGAGCGTAATCTTCAATTATCGGGCTAAGGCTCTTTTTTACATAGTTGCGAACCGTTTCGCGTATTAGCTTGTGTTCCTCTGTCAATAAATCATCTATGTTATAGTAATCGTGTCCGTTGTATAAATCGCTGCGCATCTGTTAAAAGTTAATAGTGAATGGTAAATAGTTAATAGTAATACAAAGCGAAAATAAAAACAAATGAATCTCCTGCTATTCCGGATAAAGGTTTAAAATTGAAAACTCAAATTACACAAAACAATGGGCTTAATAGCGGTTGAAGGCTTACAATTTTACTCGCACCACGGTTATTATAAAGAAGAACAGGTGTTGGGCGGCAAGTATATGGTAGATATTTACATGAAAGTAAATATTGACGAGGCTGCCGCTACCGATGATTTAAAAAAGACTATTAACTACGAAGAAATATACCTGCTTACCAAAGAAGAGATGGAGGTACACGCCCGCCTGATAGAGCATGTGTGCAAGCGCATTTTAGACCGCATAAAGCATAAATACCCCAACCTGGACTATGTAAAGGTGCGCGTAAGCAAACATACCCCCCCGCTAAAAGGCAATGTAGAGCGGGTATATGTGGAATTGGAGGGGTGAATAGACGATTGACGACCGACGATTGACGGCTGCAACAGCCCGACCCGGTATTTCCATAGTCGGCGGTCTACTGGCAATTGTCATTATTTACTCGTCTCTGCTTTGATAAATTAAAAACTTAAATAAATTTGCGTCCCCTTGCTACGGTAGGTGAATTTAAAATGGTCGGGTGGCCGAGGGGTTAGGCAGAGCTCTGCAAAAGCTCGTACAGCGGTTCAAATCCGCTCTTAAAATGGTCGGGTGGCCGAGGGGTTAGGCAGAGCTCTGCAAAAGCTCGTACAGCGGTTCAAATCCGCTCTCGACCTCGTTTGTTTTTATTTAATGCCTCACAACCAAGTAGTTGTGAGGCATTCTTTTTTTTGGGTGCGGTGTAGGGTGCGGTAGTGAGATCGTAAAAGGCTCAGATCTGGCGTTGGATGAGAAAATTTATTCTATTGTTTAATCCTAAGATAGCGTTTGTCCACCTTTATGGATTCATTCCATATTTATTTCGCAATTGAGTTATTGCATTCGTTTCATATGAAAAATAATCGGCAGGGGATGTTTGAGCATTGTTCCAGGCTTCGTTTAATAATTGACTAATGGAATCGGGTCCCTTTTTAACCAGTTCCGAATAGGAAGCTAAATCCGCATTTTGATAGAAGGTAAAAAATTCATCTACTATGTGCTGAAGCAATTTCTGAGGATACAGGAGCGAGTAATCATTGGGTTTAAAAACTTCGGTGTCTTTTAGAAATACCTTCCAGGCTAATTCCACTTTGTTTTTATCCTCCATTAAGCCCAGTTTTTCAAGCATCAAAATTATTATTCTCATTCTAGCTTCATCCGCGGGATGGGACTGAGAGTATTCGAAAATTTTGGTTGAGCCGTGCCCGGTTGAAAGTAATTTCAAGTTTGTCCAGGCATAAGCCGCACCGGTCATATATGTTCCCACTAAGTCACAGGTAAACTCCTCCAACCATGATGCATCCCATAAGTACTTTGCAAGTTCAAGTGTCTCCTGAAAATGCGCGGCAGTGCCATCATCAATAACCCTCACAATTTCTTTGGCAAAGTGTTTATCAATGATCGTCCCAGAGACCTCACAGCTTTTACCACCAAACATTGAATGAAGTAGATGACCGATTTCATGATACATATCAGGTAAATTCAGTAAACTATGTTCTTCCCCGGAAGGTAAAGCGATAATTTCAAAGTAAGGGACCGCCCAATAGTAGTAGTCATGATTACTTATGGTAGAGACAATTGGAGGAAGGGCATTTATTCGATGCTCGGAATAAATTTGAGTTATAACTTGATAAAAAAATATTTCAGGGTCTTTGTAATTCTTAATTGCTAAATAACGGTAGGAATGAATAGCCTTGAATTCGCGGTGAACTCTATTAAAGCGGAACAAATTATTTCCCGCAAAAATTTCAATTTCTAACACGCCCGTATCGAAGGCTCCCTGTAATTCATTGCGGATAGTGGAAAATTGATTTAGCGTATCATTAATAAATCGATCTTTTATGTCCGTATGATGGGTCAAGCCATTAATGTCAGTAACAACGACATCAATTCTGTGTAATAAGTCTGCATATAATGCTTTTATAAAATTATTCATCCCCTGCTTGTTCGTAATTTTCTAAAAAGCACCGCTGCTTCGTTATCCAGTATAGAAATGAATTTGTCAATATGGGATAGATCTTTGGGCGATAAAGTCTTTTCCTCCTTAAGTTTTTCAAGGATTTTAATGATTTCATCCTTAAATACAATATTCTTTAATATCTGATTTTGGAACATTGAATTATCCATCAATTCGTATAGTTCACTCTTTGTATCTTGATTGTTGTAAAAATTTTCTAAGACCGAAAGGATTTCTACAAGCAACTGATTCGCTTTGATTACTTCGTCCGGTGTTACGGCAAGTTTTGGATGCTTCTCTTTATATTCTTGAATAGAAAAAATACCCTTGCGCTTTAATGTAATAACGGAGTTATTCAAATCATTGGTGAGATTTGAAACGGAACTATACTTTTTGTAAAGCAAACTAAAATCACTCATCGTATAGCTAGTTTAATGATGGTTCAAGTATCTTGATTTCCTTCTCCTGCGTGAATGCAAAATCATATTCATGGGCTACATCTCTAATCAAGGTGTCAATCAACTTCAACGGCAACGGTAGGGAAGTTGGCCTGTCTGGAGAAGAAAATGTGATCTGCGTCAACCGAAATATATCCTCCAGTGCTTTTTCGAAGTCAATATTTCCACATGTAAAGGATACGTGGATTGGCTTTGAGGATCCAGGAACATTATAGGGTTTACCTGTATTGAAAATAAATGCATCTTTTTTATTCATGAAAAAGTAAGTGCCGCAATCTGGATTTTCAAGTGAATTGTAGTTGCCGTTAAAAGCTGCGGCCCGTACAGGAACAGCGGTAGATTTTGCTACATCAATTACTCCAGTTTTAACATCTTCCTTGTTTAGTAAGTTTGCATCAGTCAAACGTTGCATCGCATCGAATAAGGCTTTTTCTTCTTCCCCATAACTCACACCATCTCTAAGAATAACAATACTTCTGGGCTTCTGGTCTG
>JBGAUW010000018.1:0-124473 GCA_044228435.1 Chitinophagales bacterium | reverse complement strand
ATCGTAGGTAAAAGTGCCGTTACCGCCTGTAGCGGTTACACTTACCTGGCCATTAGCAATGCCAGAGCATAACGGATTGGTATGGCTAAATACCAATACTATTTCGGCAGGCTCTGTAATGGTGGCCGAATCTGAGGCTACGCAATTTTTAGCATCGGTAACCACTACTGTATATGTAGCTGCACTAAGGCCGGTAGCATTAGCAACTTGTTGGTTGCCCGGGGTCCATAAATAAGCGAATGGTCCGGTGCCATTTGCAGTTGCTACGGTAGCTGCTCCATCTGCCACACCAAAGCAAGATGCATTGGTAGTGGTTGGTATGGAAACGTGCAAAACGTAAGTTGTATCTATAACAAAAGCCGCCGTTGCTGTACAATTGTTTGCATCGGTAACTGTTAGCATATAGCTGCTGTTATCCAGGTTATTAATGGTGCCCGTAGTATTGGCGGTAAGTCCTGCCCAGCTATAGGCGTATGGTGGTACACCACCTGTTACGTTGGCAGCTGCATTACCATCGACGCTGGCATCGCAGCTTGCGTTGGTAGTAGTAACAGTAACTGCTAATGCCGGTGGTTCACTTATGGTAGAGGCTGCGCTTACGGTACAATTGCGCTGGTCGCTAACGGTTACAGCGTAATTGCCTGCAGCTAAACCTGTAAGGGCAGAATCGTTTGGTTGTGCGGGTGCCCATAGGTAAGTATATACCGGTGTGCCGCCTGTAGGGCTAATGGTTATAGTGCCATTATTATCGCCATTACAAAGTATATTGGTAAAGTTAGCGGTATAGCTTAATTGTGTGGGCTGTGTAATGGTTGTGCTGGCAGTTCCCGTACACGTCTGCGCATCGGTTATAGTTACCGAATAATTGCCCGGCGCAAGATTTACTATCGAATCGGGGCTGGTTGCGTTATTACTCCATAAGTAATTGATGGGCTGGCTGCCACCTGCGGGTATGGCGTGTAGTACTGCATCGTTAGCACCAAAGCAACTGATTGAATCTATTATTAAGGTTACAGGTATACTGCTACTGCTAAGCACGTGCACAGTATCGTGCAAAGTGCAGGCTGCCCCGGTTAAAGTAACCAGGTAATCGGTATTGCCCGCGGGTGTTACAGTTATCGATGGGCCTGTTCCGGCCGCCGTATTGGTTGTAAGATTAGTCCAGGTGTAGGTAAAAGTATTGCCCGGAAGTGGCGAGCCAAATGTTTGGGTGGTTAACTGTATAGGCACCGGCGAGCAGAAAAAAGTATCGGCCGGATATGCGTAAAGGCGCACTGAAGTATCAACATTAACGAACACAAAATCGTTGGTATGGCAGCCGTTCGCTGAGGTTACATCTACACCATAAACCTGCGGTGTTTGTGGGTTCGCAACCGGGTTTACAATATTAGCCGGTGCCGGGGCATTGGCGCCGGTAGCTGGTGTCCAACTAATAGGTAAGCCTATTACATCGGTTACGCAAACGTTAAAACGTGCATTTGGCCGGTTTACACTGGTTTGCGGTGTTCCGGTATTGCCACACTGGCTACTGCTGCCGCGCGTGTAATAAACCGATTGAAATGCAGTAGGCGTGCATTGCATCCGTTTGTTTAAGGCCGATGGGCTAACCGGTGGGTTGTTGAAGCAAACATCAACTACCAGGTTGCTGGTTCCATCCCAGTCGTACGGAAAATCCAGTTTATGGGTTATCCAGCCGGCAGTAGTGCCCAGCGGTACATTTTTAGCCGAAAACACAGTGGCCAGGTTACTTTGCCAGCTTGTAAGGTCGGCAGCCTGAGTGCAGCCAAACTTAATTTCAAAGTTTTTCATGGTGTCGCGTACGGCATTTACGGGCACCATGTAAAACGATATACTATCAATAGTTCCACCTGAGCCTATTAAAGCAATTAGCTCGCTTTGCAGATACAAAAACTGGTGGCGGGCGCTATTACTGTAGTGCCCGTAAATGGTAGGATATTGTGTAGGGGTAGCGGGTGTAGTGCCGGTGCCTGTGCCAATAATGGCTTCTACTACATGCCCGTTGCAAGGCGTTTGTGCCAGCCCGCAACTTTGGGGGTTGGTAACTATATTCAGGTTAACAGGGTCGCCGGGGCATACATTTGTAGGGGTTGCCTGGGCTACAATATTAGGGCCGCTGCCATTTACTGTTACCGTAAGCGAGTCTACATTTTTACAGCCGTTGTTTCCGGTTATCTCTACAAAATACTTGGTGGTTACCAAAGGGCTAGCCACCGGATTAGGTACCGTATCGTTGGGTACATTAGCTACAGGGTCCAGCAGGTTGGTTGGTGGCGTCCATTGAAAATGATAGGGCGCATAGGTATTATCGGTGGTGGCATTCAGTTGCAATTGCCCGTTTTGGCAAATGCCGCCGCCGGGGCCCGCATCATAGGTAAATGGTGGGGCTGAACCTACAAATACCGAGTCGGTTCCACAATCGGAACTGAAATAATACATAGTACCGGTGGTAGGCGTAACATAAGGGTTATATATGTTCGGGTTAGAAACCGCATTAGGCCCTGTAGATGGGGTCCATGTAAAGTTAGTTCCGCCGGTAGCGGTTAACTGCACCGGTGTGCCGCAATAAGTTATACTGGCAGTTAATAGCTGCACCTGGGTAAACACACAAATTGAGTATACACGCGTATAGGTGCCTTTTATGGGGCAGTCGTCATTTTCGGCAGTTAAAATGAAATTGTGGCAGCCGGTATCGCCTGGCAGAGGTGTCCAGTCAATGCGCGCAATTACCGAATCGCCGGTGCCTACCTGAGTCATGGTAGCGCCGGGTACGGCCGAAGGTGTGGTGTTTATATTGCTGCTAAGTGTAAGGTTGTGGTTAGCAGGGTCTATGTTCAAAATATCAAATCGCAGCGGTGTGCCGGGGCAAACCTGAACACTGAGCGAATCGGTCTGGTTGCCATTCTGCACGTTCGAAATCGGCTCCTGGCTTGGTATGGCAATAGCGCAGTTTAATAAAACCACTTGTATATCGCGCATGGTAGAGCCTATCAGTACTCCATCCCGGTATTCATCTACCCTTACAGCAAGCACATCCTGCTCCTGCGTATTGGGTCTAAAAGACATTTGGCCCGTTTCGGTATCAAAATTAAAACCGTTGGCCGTGCGTATGGGATTAGTAACGGTATACCCCGACGAAAAGTTTATGTTGTTGTAAGGAAGCGAAAAGCCATCCATTGGGTTAACCAATGAATACACCAGCGAATCGCCGTCCACATCCACAGCGCCGTGGTTAAATGTTACATCGCTGTTTACGCAGAAAAACGGAACCGGCTGATTGGTAAACGCAACTGAGTTATTACAGTAAGGCTGGTTAGTTCGCGGGTCTATACCGGTATTAACCGTGGCCACAATAGATAAATCTTCACTACCCGGGCTATTAATATTATTTACAGCCCCGTTGCGGCAACAATCGGTGGTGCCAAAACTTACCTGGGTACAACCTACCGGAAAAGTTACTATGCCACTATAGGTATATACCTCTACCCCCGGGTAAGGCGGGTTGCCCGAACCTGTCCAGTTGCAGCCACTATTGGCAATTTGTGAGGGACAAAGCTGCGATACTTCGCTGCCATTGGCAGGGGAGGCAGTTAAATCCGGGTTTAGGCTATAATTGGTTTGATACCCACTGCAATTAGCAGCCGATACTTCTAACGATACCGAAGAGGGAGCAGAGGCGGCCTGCCCGTTATCCCAACAATTGCGGTAATAGCGCACGGTAATTCTATACTGAACTTGTCCGTTAACAACACCCAAACACTGGTACTGCATATCTTTACCCATATTATGGGTTGCCATAGCAAGGTCGGTAGATAAGAAGAAAAGGGCAAGGGTGCCTAAAACAAAAAGATAAAAGCGTCTCAAAATTTCACAGTATGAATATAAACAGACACACTTCCCCGGCTGCACATGCTAATTGCGTAGCAATTCGACATTGGCAAGCGCATTGCATTGACATTTTCTTGCCGGGTTGCCACAATTATTTTATCCGCCGAAAAATGAGATTGTCTCATAAAGGCACTTTATTATTAATGGCGGAACTTACATATCTCATCTGTGTTTTAATGCGAAGATGCACCTGAACATATGTATACCCTTATGTTATAGGGCCCGACGATTTAGTTCAGGCCTCATCATTTACTTATGATAGTCTGCTAAAACGGGCAATGAATGCCACCAATGATAATACTTCATGTGCCCTATCATTTTCAATGACAATCTGCTGATCTCCAACGGTACTTCAATCCGGTGCCAGTCACTCAGTATTTTGTATCGGAAAATGTAGACTCATTATTCCATGGTAATATACTGTACCCTAATATTATTCCAGGCCATTATTTGGCACTACACCTGCTACTTGTCCTTACCATTTAAGGAGACTCAATAGCGCCTGCCACCAGTTGTTTTAATATACTAGGTGGAAGCAGGCGCGACACCATGCAAAAACTTGAAATTGTCGACCTGCATAGGCTGGCAGCTTGCCACTGTGTTCGGCCAAAATGGGTCGTTACTGCCGGTTGGATACCCATTGCAACCAGCCACGATCGGGATGGAACTAGCACCTGGTAGTTGATGTTTGCTTCACCACCGGTTAGCTCATCGGCTCCAACACACCGATGCATGCACGCCTACTGCATTCAATCGGTTTATTACGCGTAAAGTGCGATGCGGCAACAGCCGGAACACTGGCCAAACGCACGTTTTATTGTAACCGATGCAATAGGCCTGTTCCATTGCCGGTTTATGCCAATGCGCTGGCACCACAATAAACCCCGGTTGCGAACCCACGCAGGTTTACGGCGTAGATACCTTCAGCGAACGTGGCTGCCATACCAACGAACACAAAAATCGTTGGCATGGCAGCCGTTCGCTGAGGTTACATCTACACCATAAACCTGCGGTGTTTGTGGGTTCGCAAACTGGTCGGCACATTAGCCGGTGCCGGGCATTGGCGCGGTAGTTGCGTCCAACTAATAGGTAAGCCTATTACATCGGTTACGCAAAACGTTAAAACGTGCATCTGGCCGGTTTACACTGGTTTGCGGTGTTCCGGTATTGCCACACTGGTTACCGTTGTTGCCGTGAATAAACCGATTGAAATGCGTAGGCGTGCATTGCATCCGTTTGTTTAAGGCCGATGGGCTAACCGGTGGTTGCTGAAGCAAAATATCAACCGCCACCAGGCTGCTGGTTCCATCCCAGTCGCACGGAAAATCCAGTTTGCGGGTTATCCAGCCGGCAGTAGTGCCCAGCGTGGCATTTTTAGCCGAAAACACAGTACGCAGGTTACTTTGCCAGCTTGTAAGGTCGGCAGCCTGAGTGCAGCCAAACTTAATTTCAAAGTTTTTCATGGTGTCGCGCAGATGGCATTTACGGGCACCATGTAAAACGATATACTATCAATAGTTCCACCTGAGCCTATTAAAGCAATTAGCTCGCTTTGCAGATACAAACTGGTGGCGGGCGCTATTACTGTAGTGCCCGTAAATGGTAGGATATTGTGTAGGGGTAGCGGGTGTAGTGCCGGTGCCTGTGCCAATAATGGCTTCTACTACATGCCCGTTGCAAGGCGTTTGTGCCAGCCCGCAACTTTGGGGTTGGTAACTATATTCAGGTTAACAGGGTCGCCGGGGCATACATTTGTAGGGGCTGGTTCCGGCTACAACATTAGGGCCGCTTCCATTTACTGTTACCGTAAGCGAGTCTACATTTTTACAGCCGTTGTTTCCGGTTATCTCTACAAAATACTTGGTGGTTACCAAAGGGCTAGCCACCGGATTAGGTACCGTATCGTTGGGGTGACATTAGCTGCAGGTCCAGCAGGTTGGTTGGTGGAGTCCATTGAAAATGATAGGGCGCATAGGTATTATCGGTGGTGGCATTCAGTTGCAATTGCCCGTTTTGGCAAATGCCGCTGCCGGGGCCCGCATCATAGGTAAGCTGAAACAAATACCGAGTCGGTTCCACAATCGGAACTGAAATAATACATGCATCGGTGGTAGGCGTAACATAAGGGTTTGTATATGTTCGGGTTAGAAACCGCATTAGGCCCTGTAGATGGGGTCCATGTAAAGTTAGTTCCCAGGTAGTGGTTAACTGCACCGGTGTGCTAATAAGCGCACGGCAGGTTAATAGCTAAACACACAAATTGAGTATACACGCGTATAGGTGTTTGGGGCAGTCGTCATTTTCGGTGAGACATTTGCCCGGTATCGCCTTTGCTAGAGGTGTCCAGTCAATGCGCGCAATTACCGAATCGCCGGTGCCTACCTGAGTCATGGTAGCGCCGGGGCATGGCCGAAGGTGGTGTTTATATTGCTGCTAAGTGTAAGGTTGTGGTTAGCAGGGTCTATGTTCAAAATATCAAATCGCCGCAGCGGCAGTTCGGGCAAGTCCTGAACATCATGAATCTGTCTGGTTGCCATTCTGCACGTTCGAAATCGGCTCCTGGCTTGGTATGGCAATAGCGCAGTTTAATAAACCACTTGTATATCGCGCATGGTAGAGCCTATCAATACTCCATCCCGGTATTCATCTACTCTAACAGCAAATCGTTCCAAAAGATCCACATCTACCGCGCCGTGGTTAAATGTTACATCACTGTTAACGTTAACGCAGAAAAAAGGAACCGGCTGATTGGTAAACGCAACTGAGTTATTACAGTAAGGCTGGTTAGTTCGCGGGTCTATACCGGTATTAACCAGGGCCACAATAGATAAATCTTTCGCAGTTCGGGTTATTAATGTTGTTTACTCCTCCATTTCGGCAGCAATCGGTGGTGCCAAAACTTACTCAGTACAGCCTACCGGAAAGGTTACTATACCACTATAGGTATATACTCCTCTACCCCCGGGTAAGGCGGGTTTCCCGAACCTGTCCAGTTGCAGCCGCTATTGGCAATTTGCGAGGGGCAAAGCTGCGATACTTCGCTGCCATTGGCAGGGGGTGGCGGTTAAATCAGGGTTTAAGTTATAATTAGTTTGATACCCACTGCAATTAGCAGCCGATACTTCTAACGATACGGAAGAGGGAGCAGAGGCGGCCTGCCCGTTATCCCAACAGTTGCGGTAATAGCGCACGGTAATTCTATATTGAACTTGTCCGTTAACAACACCCAAACACTGGTACTGCATATCTTTACCCATATTATGGGTTGCCATAGCAAGGTCGGTAGATAAGAAGAAAAGGGCAAGGGTGCCTAAAACAAAAAGATAAAAGCGTCTCAAAATTTCACAGTTTAATTACAATAGGATAAAAAGATGCGAAATATAGTGAATGCGTTGTAAACCGAAACAAGTAATTTTTGGTTTGAACCGTTAAACCACGCAAGTATTACACCTGAACCGGGGCGCTTTGGGTTTTGGTTGTGCAAATGGCGCTCCTTAAGCTCTGAAATCAAGCGGTTTAAGTAGAAAAAAGTAAACCGGCCTCCCAAATAGCATCTGTTTTTTGGCTATGTCTTAATTTTTGTGATACGCACATTTTTAACGCTTACGAATTAGAGTTTTAGCATAAGTTGACTTTCTTAATTTAGCCGCCTTAAAAAAATAAGTATGTATAGAACGAACACCTGTGGTGAATTGAATTTAGCCAATGTAGGCAATGAAGTTACTTTGAGTGGTTGGGTGCAAAAAACACGCGCCCTTGGAGGTATGACCTTTGTGGATTTACGCGACCGCTACGGTATTACCCAATTGGTTTTTAATAATGATTTGGATGCCCCCCTTTGCGACCGTGCTAATAAACTGGGCCGCGAATTTGTAATACAGGTAAAAGGTAAGGTTACCGAGCGCAGCAGCAAAAACCTGAATATGCCTACCGGCGAAATAGAAATAACTGTTAGTGAATTAACCGTTATTAGCGAGAGCGAAACCCCGCCTTTTATTATCGAAAATGAAACCGACGGTAACGAAGAGTTAAGGCTTAAGTATCGCTATTTAGATATCCGCCGCCCCAAAATGCGCGATACGCTGATTATGCGTGCCCAAATAAACAAGGCTGTGCGCGAGTATTTAGATGATAAAGCATTTGTAGAGATAGAAACCCCTAACCTTATAAAATCTACCCCCGAAGGCGCCCGCGACTTTTTAGTGCCTTCGCGTTTGCAGCATGGTAGTTTTTATGCCTTGCCCCAATCGCCGCAAATATTAAAGCAGCTTTTAATGGTAGCCGGTATGGACCGTTATTACCAGATTGTGCGTTGCTTTAGAGATGAGGATTTCCGTGGCGACCGACAGCCCGAGTTTACCCAGGTGGACTGCGAAATGAGTTTTGTACACCAGGAAGATATTTTTGAAACCTTTGGCGGCCTTATACAGCACGTATTTAAAAAGGTACTCAGCTACGATTTGCCCGAGTTGCCACGCCTAAGTTACGACGATGCCCTTAAATACTACGGTAGCGATAAACCAGATCTGCGTTTCGATTGCAAAATTGTAGAGCTGAATAATGTGTTGCCGGCTAATGAGTTTGCCGTTTTCAACAACGCTATTGCCGGTGGTGGTATAGTAGCCGGTCTTAATGCAAAAGGTTGTGCTGCTTACTCGCGCAAGCAAACTGATGAGCTAACTGAGTTTGTAAAAGCCAGCCACCGCGGCTTAAGTGGATTGGTAAACATTAAGTTTAACGAAGATGGCACCGTAAAATCTTCGATAGATAAATTCTTTAACGAAGAGCAATTGCGCGAAATAGGCAAAGCATTTAATGCAGAGAAAGGCGATTTGCTGTTACTGGCTGCCGATAAAACAAGCAAGGTGCGTAAATCGCTTGGCGACCTGCGCTTAGAGTTGGGTAAAAAGAATAACTGGATAGACCCTAAGGCCTGGAGCGTACTTTGGATAGTGGACTTCCCTTTATTTGAAAAGGATGAAGAAAGCGGCGAAATTACTTTTGCCCACCACCCTTTCTGCTCTCCGCACCCCGAAGATTTGCAATACTTTGATACCGACCCAACCCGCGTACGGGCGCAAACCTACGATATGGTAATGAACGGTAACGAAATCCTTTCGGGCAGTATACGTATACACCAAAAAGATATACAGGAGCGTGTATTTAATAACCTGGGCCTTACGCCCGAAGACCGCGATAAGAAATTTGGCTTTATGCTGAACGCATTTAAATACGGTGCACCGCCACATGGTGGTTGTGCCTTTGGCTTAGACCGTATAGTAATGCTTATGACAGGTGGCGAAACAATCCGCGATGTAATTGCCTATCCTAAAACCAGCGGCGGTCGCGACCTGATGATGGATGCACCTACGCCGGTGGATGAAAAGGCGCTTCGCGAAGTGGGTATTAGCATTATTAAGAGCTAAGCTGCAACATGGCAGGTCGAGCGACTTCTAATTTTTGGATAAAAAATGCTACCGGTTAACGGTGGCATTTTTTATTTTTAGCCTGATTACACACAAAACCCAAAACACACTATGAAACATTTTTTACTTTTTATGCTTGCTGTTTTAGCAGGCACTGCTATTGCACAACCAATTATTAACAGTAATGTAATTGCCCCGCTGGGTTTTACCTCGCGCTACATTCGTAGTAATACCGCTACCGTTAATACCTTTAATGCAGGCAGCGCGGGTATGAACGTTACATGGAATTTTGCTACACTCGACACCTCTGGTGGAACCAGCACCCAAAAAACCGTAAAAGCCGATACCTGTGTAGAGTATCCTGATTTTCCATCAGTAGTTAACCGCGCTACCGAAGTAATGCAATTGGGTGTGCCGGTGCACGGCTTTTATTTTATAGATAACAGTAAGTTTGAGTATTACGGCTATCAATCTTTTACGGGTATTCAAAAATATGATGGAGACCCTGAGAAGGTACTACAATTTCCGTTTACCTATAATAACCAGTTTACCGATGCCTTTAAAAGCGCTGATGATGTATACGTAGGCAGCACCGAGGTAAGGGCCGATGCCTACGGCACTTTAAAGTTGCCTACCGGAATTTTTTCAAATGTGTTAAGGGTAAGCACAAAAGAAAACTACTACACTTTTATAGATGGTGATATTACTGAAGATACCTTGCACTACGAGGGCACTTACTATCGCTGGTATCAACCAAATACTACCAATATATTGTTGGAATATTCTAAGCTGTTGCAGGTAGTTTATTACCAGGGTGTACGGTACGAAACAGATTCTTTAAAGCATGTAGTAATGTCTAAAACGGCTATTGCCACCGGTGTAGATGAAATTGCTGCTACTTTTGGCGCCGCGGTATATCCTAACCCTGCAGCGGCTGACCTTACCGTAAACAGCGAAGAAGTAATTGACAGGGTGCAGGTTACCAATATTTACGGGCAACTAATGCTGGCGCAAAATGTTGATTCAAAAATGTTCCAGCTTAATTTAGAAAGCCTTGCCACCGGTAATTATTTTCTGGAACTGATTACACCCGATAACCGCCGCAAAACAGTAAAGGTGGCTCACTTTTAAAGGTAACTGTTAGGCCCTATTTAAAAAGTATTTGGTCGCGCTGTGTGCTTTTCTTCGGGGTCGCCCAAAGCGGCAGACCCCGAAGAGACTTAAGGTAGCTCACTTTTAAAATACACTTGTAAAAAGTAAAAAAGAATACCCGCTTTTAAGCGGGTATTCTTTTTTTAGGTTGTTACTTCTTAAAAATCTAAACCGAATGAGAAGTAATAAGCAGGTTTTTTACTTACCTCACCGCTATCGTAGCCCCAGGCCGTATCAAAGCGGATAAAGTAGCCCAATAGTGAAGTTCTTAACCCGGGGCCAAAGCCGAGTATAAACGGATTTTTATAGCGCTGCACTTTTACTATTACCGAAGGGTTATTATCGGGGTTGGGGTATACCTGGCTGAACAGCGGGTTGCCGTTGCTCCACGGTGTAGCGCCCTCCCAGGCAGTACCGGCATCGAAAAATGCAAGTATTTGAAAGTTGCGGATGAACTCGGATTTGATGGGTGAGTTTATAAGCGCTGCAAAAATGGGCACGCGCAATTCGCTGTTAAACACTATAAACTTATCGCCATTACGGGCGTTTTGCTTAAAGCCGCGTATAGGTGTTGCCAGTGTTTGGAACATATACCCGTTATTGTAGTTAATAGGCGTAGTGCGGTCAAATTTAGGAAAGCTGGGGGCCGTAAGCCAGTTATCGAGGCCACCGGCATAGTATATCATTTTAGCGGTACCAAACGATGCGCCTGCCGATATACGGTTGGCCCAAATAATTTGCTTGTATACTTTTTGGTAGTGGCGCAAATCGAAACCGAAAAGCGACAGCACTGTTTTGTTGAATTGCGGTACCGGTAAATCAAAATTATCCGAGTAGGTTTTGTTTTTGGTAGGAAACTCTTTCTGCACCTCGGCAAACACTTTAAAGCGGGTGCCATAGCGTATGTTGGTTGCAATCTCTATACAATTATCAAACACATACTCCGTACGGAATATCAGCCAGTTATCGGATATGCTTGGCAGATTAAGCGAAAACTGGTCCTGCGCTTTGTAAACAATTTTATCGTTACGGAAGGCAAAATTAAACCTAAGGCTGCTTAATACATCCAGAGCGTACGATAGTTGAAGTTCGAGATAATTGGTTTTTATGCTGTAAGGTATAGTATAACCTGCCGGTAAAGGGGTGCCAATAAAAGGAAGCTGGTTGCTGGCGGTGTTAGATTGCGACCGGCGATAGAATGTTAATCTTTTATCGAGGCGTTTTTTCAAATTCTCGTAGGTGATAAAATACTCGCTGTTGCCGCCAATGCCCGAAAACGGAAGGCGAAGGCCGCCATATATCTTGTAGTCTTCCAGCAAGTCGGTTATACCAAACTTTATCATAAAGCTAACCGGTTGCGATAAAAACTCGGGGTTGGCAGGATTAAAAGGCTGGTAGCGGTTAATCATTATATTGTTATCTACCTGGGCAATTACCTTATCTACACTAAAGCGCACAAAGTAAGGGCGCACTTTACTAAAACGGAACACATAACCGTTTTCGGCAGCATTTAAGCGCGACGAGGAAGCAGAATCCCAATCAAACAATTTGATACCATAATCGAATTCGCTTTGAAAATCGAATGCGCGGGTACCTTTGGTTGGTTTTACAGTGTCATTTTTATTCAACTCTTCGGGCGTTACCACCTCTACAAACGATTCAAACTTATTAATAGGCTTTGCCGGCTCAACAACTTTGCGTTGCAGCATTAGCATATAATCCATTACCGGTGCGCGGCCCGGTGTGGCCGTGCTGGTAACATCATACTTGCGAAACTGCACTTTGCCATCAATTAAAAACATATCCAGCGCCAGGTTCTTTTTAGGGGCCGTACTTTGCTGGCGGATGTTATCGGTGTAGTTGGTGTAAGATTTAGTTACTCCACCTGTTTTAAATACTTTTTCGAAAGATGAGTCAACCAATGCCTCTTCGGTAGTATCCAACACAGATATAGCCGGAACATTTTCGCGCACTACCAGCGAATCTATATCGCCGGTTTCGGTATACTTAAAGCGCACCGTTTTTTGGTTGTGGTCAAACACTCTTTCAAAATTGCCAATGTGGCGGTTGCGCACCCCGTTATCATCGCTTAAAAAGCAAAACAGGCTGTCGTTCAGGTTTTGCGGGTAAGTTTCGTTTGCAAAAGGGGTTTGAGTAATGCGGTACAACACATTTTGGTTGGCGTCTAAATCGTAAAAAAACAAGTCCATTTGCTTGTTCATCACCTGCGATTCGTACCGGTGCGGTTCTACCGTATCGGTTTCGCGGTTACTGCTAAACATAATGCCCCGCACGCTATCGGCGTTTATGTAAGCCGGGTATAAATCATCGTAGTAATCATCGGTAAGTTTGCGCGTGGTAGTGCTGGCAATGGTATACAGGTAAATATCGGTTTGGCCGTTTTGCACGGCGCTCATCACCAATTGCTTCGAATCAACAAATCCAAAGCTTACTACCTTCTGAAATTTGCGGATAGGATTTTTTTCTACTTTCTTTTCCTCAACATCATAAAACCTGATAAAGGTTAGCGAGCGCCGTTCGTTTATATAAGCTACCCGCTTGCCCGATGGGTCGAAGGCCACCAAAGGAATAGATTGGTCGGTAAACTGGGTGTTAGTGCGCCATCCACCACGGAAAAGCACTTTAGTTTTGCCCGTTTCGGTATTGTGCAAATGCACCTTGTACCGGCCCATATCGTTACTGGCGTAGGCTACATACTTACCATCGGCGCTCAAAGCCGGCTGGTAATAATCTATGCCCTTTCTAATTTTGGCTTTAACACGTGTACTTTCGGCTGGCAGGGCCGATATTTTGGTTTCGTTACTAAAGCGGTTGTTGTAGTAGGTAAACCAATCTTTTAAAGTTTCCGAAAGGTTGGTGCCCAGTACGAACATAAAGCCATTATCTACACTGCGGTTTATACGCGTAAGGTAAAGTATGTTGTTAACCGTGCTTTTGCCATGCACCTCTTCTAAATAATGCCAGATAGATTTGCCTACAAAAATGGCTTCATCGGCTGGCAGTTTACTCAGCTTCTCGTACCGGCCACTTAAAATGCCATCGCGCAGCCGGTCCTCATCATCGCTGTTCCAGGGGCTGCCTACATATTTAACCAGGCCCACTTTATACCAATCGGGCAGGTTGAGCAACACTGCGTTTTGAATCACCTCGCCAAAGGTGGTACCCTGCACCAGTTTATCGACATAAATGCGGGCAATGCCTTCGCGTATTTGTTTATCTAAATCGGCGTGGTCGCCATTAAAGTAAATAAACATTTTACCCTCGGGTATTTTGGTTGTGCCTCCTGCATTTTGCTCGGGTTGGTAAATGCCAATATTGGTTTGGTTAAGCTCGGTAATAGTGTTGTAAATAATAATGTCAATCTTCCGTTTGTAGCGGTAATCGAGCACCTTGCTAATATCATCGGCGTTATCTTCGGCGGCCTTAATCACGTATTTGGCAATATCTTGTCCGCCAAGGTAGTAGTGGGTTATAAAGTTATCGCTTTGGTAGTACGAGAAAGTGAAATCTTTATACTGCACCCGGTTTTGCCCAAAGCGCTCAGTGCCCTGTGCTGAGCAGACGATAGACGATAGACAACCGACAATTGTTAACAGCCAAAGCCGTAATGATTGGCGATTGTTCTTAAATCTGAAATATGTTTTATTGCTACTATTCCTAAAATTCATTTGTTACTAAACGCTGCTTATTAAAGTTTGTTTTTTGCATTTTCAATTGTCAGCAGTCAATTGTCAATCGTCTACTTTATATATTCGCGTTTTCAAACTTAAACAAAATACTTGATGCTAAAGGTTCATAAACATACTTTTAACCCATTTCAGGAAAATACTTACATAATTACCGATGAAACGAAGGAGTGTGTAATAATAGACCCCGGTTGCAGCAACGATAAAGAACGGGGCCAACTGGTGCAAACTATACAGGCCAATGGCCTAAAACCGGTTAAACTGTTAAATACCCATTGCCATATCGATCATTTTCCGGGCAATAAGTTTGTTTGCGATAGCTACGGTTTACTACCCGAATTTCACCAGGTAGAGTTACAGGTAATGTATGCCGCATTAGATTACCAGGCCCTTTTTGGGTTTAGCCTGGAGGCCTCGCCGGAGCCGGTACATTATTTAAAGGAAGGCGACGAAGTGAAATTTGGCAACACCACTCTACAGGTGTTATTTACACCGGGCCATTCGCCGGGTAGCCTTTCTTTTTACAATGAGGCCGCGCGGATAATTATTAGCGGCGATGTGCTGTTTCAGGGTGGAATTGGGCGCTACGATTTGCCGGGCGCCAGTGGTAAAGTATTGTATAAAACAATTATGGAAAAACTGATGACTTTACCCGATGATGTAAAAGTGTACAGCGGCCACGGCCCTGAAACTTTTATAGGGGTAGAAAAAAGAAGTAACCCGTATTTGCAGAGTGAGGAGATGTTTAGCTAAACCTGAAATTGATGGCACAGTTTATCGTTAGAGATACCTTTGATATAGCAGGCGCGGGCTGGGGCCTCATAGGGCAGGTAACTTTAGGCGCGGTAACCAACGGCCATGTTGTAGTGATAAAAAAGGCCGGCGAGCAAATTCAATTGCGTATACTATCAGTAGAGCAGGTTGAAAATGTTAATGAAGGCGATAACTGGAGAGCGTTATTGCTATCGGATGCCGATAAGGAGAAATTGGAAGGCATAAATTTAATAGGCAAAACTATTTTTGTTTACGAACCTAAAGGAGCACCGGCTAGTGATGATAGCTTTTGGGATTTTGATTGGGAATTGCCGACGGAGTTTTTGATAATATTGCTGATATTTTTGATGGGGATTGAGTAGCCTTTTGTAGGTGTGTTATAGCTTATAAAAACTGAAATTCACCTTTCTATTACGAGCAACGAGCATTACATTTGAAAATTATTATGCGCCTAAAGCCTGAAATGAAATCATTGAACTTACTTACCGTTTTATTGTTGGCAGCTTGTTTTTCATCTGCTCAAGAAAACACCTCTTTAACCGGACCTAAACTTTCGGCAGGGGCTAAGCAATACCTGTGGAAACTGGAGCACGAAAAGCCCGAAGTGCCTTACGTGTTTTCGCAATACGTTTACCGGACCGATGCGCAGAATAAGCTTTGCATAAGCGCCATAATAAAAGTGCAGCCGGGCTTTACCGGTAATGGTTTAGATTCTTTAGGGGTGCGCATTAATACCAGGGCTGGCGATATATGGACAGCACAAGTGCCCGTAGAAAGCGTGCGCGATTTTATGGCCCTGCCCGGTATTAAGTATATTGAAATGGACCAGCCTGCTGTGGCTCTGCTCGATTCTGCACGCAGTGCAACGCATGTCGATTCGGTGCATGCGGGTATTGGTTTGTCTATGCCTTACACCGGTAAAAATGTAGTAGTAGGCGTTATAGATGCCGGCTTTGATTACAGCCACCCAACTTTTTACGATACCGCCTACCAAACTTACCGCGTTAAGCGGGTATGGGAAGAAAAAACTGCCGGCACGCCGCCGGCAGGCTTTTTTTATGGTAAAGAATACGCCGATTCGGGTGCTATACAGGCTAAAGGCTATGATATAATTGATGGCTCGCACGGAACGCATGTAGGCGGTATTGCCGGTGGCTCGGGCTATGGCGGCGATGTTACCAATGCCCGCTACAGGGGCATGGCTTACAACAGCGATTTGGTTTTTGTGGCTATTTATCCCACCCTATCGTACTGGCTTACTACCGGTATGGCCGATATGCTGGATGGGGCTAATTACATTTATAGCTACGCCCAAAGCGTAGGTAAACCAGCAGTGGCTAACTTAAGCTGGGGCTGTCCGCTGGGCCCCCGCGATGGCAGTTCGCTTTTTAGCCAGGGTATAGATAACCTTACCGGCGCAGGTAAAATATTTGTGCTATCGGGTGGTAATAATGGTACCGATAAAATACACGTACAAAAAACATTTACCCCATCCGATATTTCGTTCAATACCTTCTTAACCTTCTCGCCCTACCTGCCAGAAAAGGTTAACCGCGTAGATGTGTGGGGCGATAGTGCAAAATCGTTTGCCATGAAGTTTATACTTTATAATAACACCACCCGTACTGATAGCACCGCCCTTATTTACTTAGACGATTTAACGCACGATATTGCACTGGTAGGCTCTGACGGCGATACTTGCTTTATTACGCTTACTGCCGTAGCTACTGAGTTTAACGGCAAGCCCCATATGCTGCTGGATGTAAAAAGCAAAACTACCAATCGCTTATGCCTTAACGCAGTAGCCGGCGATGGCACTATAAATTTATGGCAGGGCTATGTATACAAAACCAGCGGCTACTATGGTACCTTTACTAAATACAATTATGCCTGGGCGGTAAATGGCGATAACCAAATGCAAACCGGCGATTTAACATCGTCGCGTTCGGTAATAAGCGTGGCGGCTTATAACAGCAAAGTAAACTATACGAATAGTGTAGGGCAAAGTAACCCTTATATTGGCGCTACAAAGGGAGGAATAGCGTCTTTTAGCAGCCGTGGCCCAACAGCCGATGGGCGCACTAAGCCGGATATTGCAGGGCCGGGTCTGGGGGTAGCCTCGTCAGTTAACTCTGCCGATTCATCGAATATGCCGGGCGGAGCAGATTTTGGTACTGTTACCTCTACCTTTGTTTCGCCGTTAAATGGCCGCACTTATCCTTATGCAGTTTCGCAGGGAACCAGCATGGCCGCACCCGCAGTAAGTGGTATTATAGCTTTATTGCTTGAAGCCAACCCCGGTTTAACCCCCGCGCAGGCTTTTGCTATATTAAAAGAGACGGCCATTACAGACAGTTACACCGGCGTAATACCAACTGTCGGCAGCACTACCTGGGGCTTTGGAAAAGTAAATGCCTATGCCGCCATTAAAAAGGCGCTCGAAACTACCGGTATTTATCATAGTCCTTCAGCGTTAGCATGTTTAGTATATCCAAACCCCGGCACGGGGCAATATACGCTGCAATACGCCGCTGAACAAAACGGTATTGCCTCAGTTTTAATTTACGATGTGCAGGGCAAATTGCTACAAAACGAGCAATGGCCTGTGCAGCAAGGTAATAACCTTAAGGCCCTTGATTTAAGTAGCTACGCCCCCGGCATTTACATAGCTAAACTTTCTGCCGCGCAAACTGTTACTACAGTTACCCTTTACAAGCAGTAAAGGGCCCCGAAAATAAATTTCGAACAATCGTTCGAATTGTTAGATTCGTGTAAAATTAAGCGCATGAAACAGCTATTCTTTTTTTGTAGTTTACTGGTTGCACAGTTATTATTTGCCCAGCCGTATACGGTAGGTACCCAAACAATAACTTATACCGACCCCGGTAGAAGTAACCGGTCGGTAGGCGTTGATTTTCGATACCCGGGCACCAATAGTGCGCTGGCCAGCGGGCAGTTCCCGTTCGTGATATTTGCGCATGGTTTTTCTATGGACCAAACTCCGTATTACCCGTATGCCGATTCGTTGGCTAAACGCGGTTATATAGTTGGTTTGCTTACTACCGAAACCGGCCTATCGCCCAACCACTCTAATTTTGCGCAGGATTTGCTTTTTGTTCACAACAAACTTATAAGCGAAGGGGCAAGTAACAGTGCTTCTATATTTTATCAAAAAGTGGTTGCCAAAGGCGCTATCGGTGGCCATTCGATGGGAGGGGGGAGCACTGTTCTTTCTGCCCAATACGGAAATCCGCAAACTTGTAGCTTTACGTTTGCCGCCGCTACCACCAATCCGTCTTCCATTACAGCTGCCAAATTTATGACCAAGCCATACTTATCGTTTGGTGGTAGCAGCGACTGTATTGCACCAGTAAGCACTAATCAAACGCCTATGTACGATTCATCTGGCTCGGCCTGTAAATTTCTGGTAAACATTACCAATGGCTTACACTGCCAGTATGGTAATGCTAATACCGCATGTAGTTTTGGCGAAGGCTTTTCGGGTTGTGCCAGCAGCACCGTAACCCGCCAACAACAGATTGATAAAACACTTTCATTTCTGGTTCCCTTTTTAGATTATTACCTAAAGGGCGATTGTGCAGCCTGGACACGGTTTGAGCAGGTTTATTCATCGAACACAACCGATGTTTTACGTCGCAACTGCACCAATACTATTCCCACTAACCCGGCCATTACGGGTACGGCTTCTTTTTGTGCGGGCAGCAATACGGTGCTTACAGCCAGCCCTGCAGGTTTTAATTATAGCTGGAGCAATAGCACAACCACACAAGCCAATACCGTTACAACTGCCGGAAGCTATGACGTAACCATAAGCAATGGCGTTTGTTCGATAACGGCAGCGCCTGTAGCTGTGGTGCAAAACAATCCACCGGCATCTACCGGTGCTATTAATGCAGCCGATACCGTTTGCTCGGGTATATCAAATATCGCCTTATCAGTTCCGGCAAGTGCATTAGCTACTACTTATAACTGGACTTTACCCGCAGGCTGGAACGTTACCAGCGGTGCGGGCACAACCACTTTGGTTGCCAGTTCGGGAAGCGCAGGTGGCACTATATCAGTAACCGCCGAAAACGATTGCGGCGCAGCTGCAGCCTCGGTAAAACAAGTGGTGGTTACCCCATCTAACCTGGCAACACCGGGCGCTATAAGCGGGCCCGATAGTTCGTGCGCAGGCACTTCGCTTTCATATTCTATCAGTGCCTTAAGCGGTGCCGATAGCTATGTATGGAATTTGCCATCGGGCTGGGCTATTACAACCACACCCGACAGCAACTTTATACAACTAACAGCCGGACAGCAAAATGGCGTTATTAGTGTAAGTGGCGAAAACGGATGTGGCCAGGGTTTACCAGCCAGTAAAACTATTACCATTACTACCCCTGCTGTGGCCGGCGCAATAACCGGTGCCGATGCAGTATGTGGCGGGCAAAGCCTGGCTTATAGTGTAGCCTCGGGCGCCGATACTTACCAATGGACTGTACCCAACGGATGGACTATTACCAGCGCACCCGATAGCAATTATATAGAGCTAACAGCAGGGCAGGCGGGCGGTACCTTAAATGTTACCGCCTCTAATCAATGCGGTGCAGGGGCCGCATCGGCTAAAAATATTACTATTCAAACTGCCCCCGTGACCCCGGGCGCATTAACCGGGGCCGATACATTATGCAGCGGCCAAACGGCAGCCTACTATGTAGCTGCGGGAACCGATACCTATCAATGGACCGTACCACAGGGATGGGTTATAGCCTCCATTACCGATAGTAATTATGTAGAAGTAACAGCCGGCCAGGCAGGTGGCACAATAGGTGTAGCCGCGGTAAACCAATGTGGCCAGAGTTCCCAATCTACTTTGCCGGTGGCGGTTAAGGCCAAGCCAGTTATTACAGGGCAAATTGCCGGGCAGGATACCGTTTGCCAGGGCATGGGCCAGGGTATGTATTTTACCATTAGCACTAACCCGGTGGGCGATTTTGATTATAACTGGACTGTACCCAACGATTGGTCGTTTACGGGCAGTTCAAATTCATCGGCGCCTATTGTTAATGTAAATTCCTCGGGTGTAATATCTGCTTCATTGGTTAATCAGTGTGGCTATAGCGATACCCTTAATTTGGCGGTAGTGGTAATTGATACCCCAACTGCACAAATAGCTGTTAATGGCAATACCTTGCAGGCTTCGCCTGCCGGTGGTGCCTACACCTATATCTGGTATTTAGATGGCCAGCCCGTTTCGGGGGCTAGCAGTGCTACTTATACGCCTGCTCAAAGCGGTAATTATTCGGTTTCGGTAAGCAATCAAAATTTTTGCAGCAGTTTATCGGCTCAAACCAACTTTGTATTTACAGGTATAGCGGCTAATGGCCCGGCTAAATTTAATATTTACCCTAACCCCAATAGTGGTGGCTTGCTTTACTATAGTTTGCCTCAAAATTTTACTGGTGGCCTGCTTAAAATAGTAGATGTTACCGGAAAAACGGTTGCCCAGGCTATAATTGAAGCCCCTAACGCTACCATTTCGCTTGCGGGGTTAAGCACAGGCTTATACCTGTTTACGGCCCAAAAAGAAGGCACCCTTTTACGCAAGAATTTTGCAATAGAGTAACCCGGATTTGCAAGTCAATTTGGCCAATTTTGCGCACCCTGTTGAAAAATTACAAAATCATGACACAGTTTTTTGGTTTACGAAAGCGCCATTTTTCGCGTTTTCATAGGTAAAAACTGTGCTTTTTATGCTTTTGTCATGTTTATGTCAAATTTGAATGCGTGCCATACTAAAGCATTAACATCGTCTTAACTTTGTTTAGCAAAAAAAATTACTTTTGACCGCTTTTTTAAAAGCACCCATCTTGAAAAATAATTGCGATGAAAAAACTTTTAACCCTCTTCAGTTTATTGGCCGGCTTTTTTGCGGCGTATGCACAAAACGGTGAAATATCCGGAAAAGTGATTGATGAAAATGGCGAAGGGGTTCCTGTTGCCAACGTGGTATTAGTAGATAACAAAGGTGTGGCTACGGGCCGCGGTGGAACTACCGATTTTGATGGTAACTACTCCATTAAGCCCCTTACCCCCGGTAAGTATAACCTACAAGTATCTTATGTGGGCTACGGCACCCAAATCCAACAGGGCATAGTAGTAAACGCCGATAAATCGACGTTTATTGATATTAAAATGAAGCCTTCATCGAAGGAGTTGGCCGAAGTTGAAATTGTAACCTTTAAAAACCCGCTAATCGATCCGGGTAAAACTTCATCGCAGAATGTGGTTACAGCCGAGGAAATTGCCAATATGCCTACCCGTAACGTAACCGATATAGCGGCTACTACGGCCGGTGCTTTCCAGGCCGATCAGGGAAAAGGAATTAACATTAAAGGGGGCCGCGATGCGGGCACTCAATATTATATAGATGGTGTAAAAGTTACCGGGGTGCCTACCATGCCTGCTTCGGCAATTGAGCAGTTACAGGTAATTACCGGCGGTATACCTGCTAAATACGGCGACGTAACCGGCGGTATAGTAAACATTACCTCTAAAGGCCCTTCGGCACAATTCAACGGTGGTATTGAGTATCAAACAACACAAGGCTTAGATGCTTATGGCTATAACCTGGTAAACGGTAACTTAACAGGTCCTATATGGAAGCAAAAAACCACAAAAAAGGCCATTATTGGATTTTTTGCTGCATTTGAATACCTGCGCCAGCAAGACCCTAACCCTTCGGCGGTAGGTGTTTGGCAACTTAAAGATTCTGTTTTACAGGCACTGCGCCAAAACCCTTTGTTAAAAAAGGAATCGGCCAAAGGCTTTAACCTGGCTGCAGAGAATGTAACCTATAAAGATATGTATAAGCAGAAGGTAAAACCTAATACGGTTGACCAGAACTTTAGAGGTACAGGCCGTATTGATATCCGCCCGGCCGATAATATTACCCTTGCCTTTGGTGGATCGGCTACTTATCGCAAATACAACGACTGGGTAGAAAAATATACCCTTTTCAATGCTGAAAACAACCCTTTATTTACCCAGTTAAACTGGCGTGTATTCGGGCGCTTTACGCATAACTTCTCGGCCAAACAAAATGATGACGAAGAAGGAAAGAAGAAAAAGTCTTCAGCTTTCCAGAATGCTTACTATTCAGTACAGGTAGATTATGAAAAATACCTGACCAAATACGAAGATGAGAGCCATGGACAAAACCCTTTTAACTACGGTTATATAGGTAAGTTCGAAACTTTAAAGTCGCCAATTTTTGGTTACGATACTTTAGCTGTAGGCAACCAGATTTTAACCGGTTGGAAACAATTAGGCTTTACCGATACCGCAGTGGCCTTTACCCCGGGCACTTTAAATCAGTATGGCACCCGTTTTACCGAGCAGTATTATGAATTACTTGGCGCGCAGCCCGATGCTAACGGCCGTTTGCAGGTTTATGGCGATGATAACGCGCAGTTCACTTCTACACTGGATCAAATCCAGAGTAACCAGGCCTTAATAAACGGTCAGCGCTCTAACCTCAACTATAATATTTGGTATAACACAGGCCGCCAATACAACGGCTATGGTTATTCTGATCCTAACAGTGCTACACTGGGTGGCGATAACGACCAATACCGCGTACGTTTAGAAGGTGCTTTTGACATTCTTAAACCGGGTGCCCCTAGCCGTAATAAACACTCTTTTGAGTTTGGGGTAGAGTTTGAGCAGCGTATTCAGCGCTCTTATACAGTATCGCCGCTGGGTTTATGGCAGCGTGCCCGCTCGCTGGCTAACTTACAGTTAGACGGGTTAGACAACAGCAACCCTATACTTCGCATTAACGGCCAGGATTATGCTTTTAACGATCCTAACCGCCCGGCGTTCTTCTTAACCGATACTATTTTGTTCAACCGTTCGGTTAATGCCGAAAAGCAAACCTTCTTTGATAAATCGTTGCGTAGCTCATTAGGCGCTGCTGCTTCAGATTTTATTGATATAGATGCGCTTAATCCCGATCAAATGAATCTTAATATGTTTTCTCCCGAAAACTTATTAGGTGATGGTGCTGCCTTAGTTACCTACCGTGGCTACGATCCTTACGGAAACAGACTGAGCAAACAGCCATCGTTTAACGATTTCTTTACTAAAAGAAGAGCAGATGGTGAATTGGAAAGAGCTATTGGTGCTTTCCGCCCTATTTACACGGCCGCTTATATCTCTGACCGCTTCTACTTTAAAGACCTTACTTTTAACGTAGGTGTTCGTTTGGACCGTTTTGATGCTAACCAAAAAGTATTGAAAGATGAGTTTTCGCTTTACCCAATACTTACCAAATCAGAGGCAACAAGCCTTGGTGGCGGTGCGGTAGCCCATCCTTCAAACATTGGCGATAACTATTATGTATATGTAGATAATTCAAAAGCACCTACGGCTATAGCAGGTTACCGCAATGGCAACATTTGGTACGATAGATTTGGTAATGAGTTAACCAGCGGTAAAGCTGTAGCAGCAGCATCGAGCACCGGTTCTATTCAGCCGTTTCTTAAAGATCCTAACTCGGATATAAAAGACCCGGATAAATTTGACCCTAACGGATCGTTTGAAGATTACAAGCCTAAGATTATTGTAATGCCGCGTTTGCAGTTTTCGTTCAACTTAACCGATAAGGCCTTGTTCTTTGCGCACTACGATATTTTGGCTCAGCGCCCTAGTAACCGCGTAATTATGGACCCTACCGATTATTTATTTTTTCAGGATAATATAGGTGCAACACTTAACAACCCTAACCTAAAACCAGAACGTACTATCGATTTCGAGTTAGGATTTAAGCAAGCCGTTAGCCGTACTTCGGCCTTTACTATCTCTGCTTTCTACCGCGAGTTCCGCGACCAGGTGCAGGTGCGTAAAATTATTAACGCTTACCCTAAAGACTATATCACTTACGGCAACATCGACTTTGGAACTACCAAAGGTTTTACACTTGATTTTGACTTACGCCGCACCGCTAATTTTAGCCTTAAAGCTAACTACACCATGCAGTTTGCCGAAGGAACCGGCTCTGACGACCGCTCGCAGGCTAACCTGGTTAACTCTAACCAGCCTAACTTCCGCAGCATTAACTCGCTTAACTACGATGCCCGCCACTTAATTAACATAAACGCTAATTACAGCTTTGGCCAGGGTAAGGATTACAACGGCCCTACCGTTAAGAACAAACAAATACTATCTAACGCCGGTATTAACCTTCAAATGGCAGCCCGTTCGGGAACACCTTACACTGCACAGGTTAATGCAACACCGGAAGGTTTGGAAGGCCAACCCGGCCGCCCTATTACCGAAGGTTCAATTAACGGTTCGCGCAAGCCATGGTATTTCCGTTTAAATATGCGTGTTTGGAAAGACTTTACCTTTATGGTGGGTAAAAAAGATGCCAAGAAGGATGACAAGCGCGAACTGGCCCTGCAAATTTACCTGCAAATACAGAACTTACTTGGTTCTAAAAACGCTGTTGCGGTTTACCGCTACACCGGTACCTCAAACGATGATGGTTATTTGAGCGACCCGGCAAGTTCTTCAGCTATTCAATCAGCTTTGAACCCGCAAGCTTATAAAGACCAATATGCGGCTTACATTAACCGCCCCGATAACTATTCATTACCACGCCGTATTTATTTGGGCGCCGTATTTAGCTTCTAATCAAACACTTTAAAACCTATTAGAAAACACTATAATCTAAATTTGAAGAGTATGAGAAAAAATATTTTAAACCATTCGCTATGCGCAGTATTACTGCTAAGCGGAATATGGGCAAGCGCCAGGGAAGATGTAAACGGACCTAAAAGAACCGGTAAAGCATCGTTTAAAACAGAAGCAGGCGACTGCGTAACGCCTACCGCCCAATTTGATTTGGATATAAACAACGTGCGCGCCCGTTTGCTAACCGGCGGCGATACCTGGTGGAACCTGAGCGAAGCCCGCTACGAAGTGCCTAAGGGTGACGGAACCGGAGCTTCGCTAAACGCGATATTTGCAGGTGCAATCTGGATTACCGGTAAAGATGCCGGTGGTAACCTTAAGTGTGCCGCACAGCGCTACCGCCAGGGTGGTGACGACTTTTGGCCGGGACCTTTGTCAAACGGAGTTATTGATAAAGCTACCTGTAACAAGTACGATCGCTTTTTTAACGTGTATAGCTCTGCTATCGATTCGGCGCGCGACGCTTTTGCGCAAAAAGGTACTGCTACCACTTTGGCCGATATACCAAGAAGCGTGTTGGCATGGCCGGGTAAAGGGAACCCTTACCTGCAAACCGACCCTACGCTGGTAGGCGAAACTTTTGATATACAGGATAACCTGGCACCGTTTAACGATTTTGACGGCGATGGAATATATGACCCGACTAAAGGTGATCACCCATCTATACCTTGCAGAGGAAAAGTATCAGATTCTTATGCAGACCAAATGGTGTTTTGGGTGTTTAACGATATGGGTAACCTGCATACCGAAACTAACGGTCAATCGATAGGTATTCAGGTTAATGCCCTGGCATTTGCCTACCAAACTACCGATGAGATTAACAGCATGACTTTTTATAAGTATGAAGTAACCAACAAGTCGGCCAATAACTTAAGCCAAACTTATATTTCTCAATGGGCCGATCCGGATTTAGGTTGTTTCTCTAACGACCGCGTGGGTTGCGATGTGGGAAGAAGCCTGGGTATTGTATACAACGATGGTAGCGACCCGGATTGTAACGGTGTGGGTGGCTATGGTGCACAATTGCCTTTAATTGGTATCGACTTTTTTGAAGGTCCATTGGGCGATGATTCTTTGCGCACAGAGTTGGGCTTAACCTCTTTTGTATACTTTACAAATGGTGGTAACGCTCCCGTTGCCGATCCTAGTTCTGCTGCACAATACCGTAACTACATGACAGGTTTTTGGAATGACGGTACCCCTTTTACCGATGCGGGAACAGGGTATAACAACGGAAATCCGACCAACTATATTTTTTCGGGTGAGCCTTGCGTAACCGGAAGCTGGAGCGATTACTCGAGCGGCCAACCGGCGGGCGATAGAAGATTTGTACAAACCTCTGGTCCGTTTACACTTAGAACAGGCGAACCTCAGTACATTACGGTAGGGGTAGTATTTGTTCGCCCAGAGGGTGGTGTGGGTTCTCCTCCTTGCTTTGCTACGACCATTGCCCCGGCTGATGATAAAGCACAGCTGTTATTCCGCTCGTGCTTTAAATTGTTAGATGGACCGGATGCGCCAACCTTACGCATACGCGAAATGGATAAACAAATTGTAATTAATCTGCAAAACGAAACCGGTAATAATAAAGGTGAAAAATACGATCAGCCTTATGCCGGTGCCATTCAGTATGTAAATCAGTTTTTAGGCGGTAAAGGCGATACTACTTATACCTTTGAAGGTTACAAGTTATACCAGGTAGCCGACCCTAAGGTTTCTGCTACTGATTTGGAAGACCGCACTAAGGCTTTGCTTTTAGCACAAGTTGACGTTAAAAATGGTGTTAAGCGTATTATTAATTACGAGAAAGATGCAGCACTGAACGTACTAATACCTTACCTGAAGGTAGATGGAACAGATGGCGGTGTTACATCATCGTTCAACATTACCGAAGATTTATTTGCATCGGGCGCTACGCGTAATTTGGTTAATCATAAAACCTACTACTATGCGGCGGTAGCTTATGCTTACAACAATTACCTTGCATACGATCAGAATGCACCTAACGGAAGCGCGCAGTTAACTCCTTATCTGCAGGGTGGTGGTAACTTTAAAGTATACTCTGCCATTCCGCACATTTCGGACCCGCGCAACGAGGGTACGGTATTAAATTCCGTATGGGGCCAGGGTGTTAGCGTTAAGCGTATTGAAGGTAGTGGTAATGGAGGTAATGCTATTGATTTAACTACTGAAACAATTGAAAAAATTGTGCTTTCGAGCAATTACTTTACCGATACTTTAGATTATGTAGTTGCAAAAGACCCGATAGGTTTTAAAGTGACCGACCCGGTTAGTCTTAAAGAAGCAGACTTTGAATTGCAGTTTGTTGATAGCACCAACGCCACTACTATGGGGGCCAACACCACTTGGTTATTGCGCGATTTGACCAACCAGGTAACTATACCCGGCGACAGACCCTTAGACAGGCCTTATGAGCAGCAAATATTTACAAGTGCAGGTGGGCAAAGAACGGATTATGGCTTTTCAATTAAATTAGGAACACCCGAAGAAGTATATACCATACCAGGCAACTATTTAGCTACTAACGGTGCGCCAAACCGCTACACGTACGAAGCTCTGCCTTCTACTATTGAGTTCCAGAACCCGCTGGAGCCATGGTTAAGCTTTGTGCAGGATGCAGGTATTAATACAGTAACCAACTGGATTCGTTCAGGAACGAATCTTAATGACCCTACCAGCCAAAATAGTACTGCCAAGGCTGCGGCTGAGGCTTTTGATGATAACTGGTATTTTAACGTGCTAACGCCGCCAAGTTCGCCTTTTCAAAACAGCGATGCCCGTATGACGGATTCGTTGCGCAGATATGAAAATATTGCTGATGGCAAATGGGCGCCTTATTGTTTAGCTACTAACTATTCTAAAAAGAACCTTACACCGGATGAAGTTACAGCTCGTAAACCGCCGTTTGTATATGGTCCGGGCTTTAAATGGAGAAATTATGCACAGCAAACACCGCCAATGAACAGCCTCGACAATCTGGCCAGCGTGGATATAGTGTTTACCCCCGATACCAGGTTATGGAGCCGTTGCGTAGTGTTTGAAACCGGCGAAGATGAAGGTATTAACCTGGGTGCCGCTTTAGCACCTAACGGTAAAGCAGCGCGCAAAGGCCAGATAAGAATGCAATATTCGAAGGATTGGAACAACCCCAATACCCGCGATTATTTGGTAGAAAATACCAGCGATACCGGCCGTTCATGGTTCCCGGGTTATGCCGTTAATATTGAAACCGGAGAGCGCTTAAATATTGCCTTTGGCGAAAGTTCTGACCAGGGCGACCAAAATGGCCGCGATATGTTCTGGAACCCAACCAGCGAAGTATATAGCCCTTTAAATTTACCGGGTCAAATAATCAGCCAGGTGCCATATTTTGGCGGCAAGCACTTTATATATGTAATGAATAGTAAGTATGATGAAGGTGCAGCTGCGCAGAAGTTGTTGCTGGATAATTATACTAAAATAGGCAACACTACGCCGTTCGCTATTCCTACAACATTGCGCCCGGTATACTACGATTTAATGTGGACCTCTATTCCTTACTTAACTCCAAACTATAGCTTTGCCGATGATGGCCGTGGCAATAAGATTGTTCCACCGGCATTACTAAAAGTAAAACTGCGCATTGAGAAACCTTTTGAAAGATTTGCTACCAATGCATCGGGTAACGATTCATTACCACGCTACCAGTTTAGCACTAAAGGACTTGGAGCAACCGAAAAGAACCAGGAAGTTGCTAAGAGCGCATTGGATATTGTACGCGTTGTTCCTAATCCGTATTTGGCTTACTCTACTTACGAAACCGACCAGAACAGCAATCGCGTTAAAATTACTAACCTGCCAAACAAATGCACGGTTACAATCTTCGCGCTGGATGGAACGCTTATCCGCCGCTTAACCCGCGCTATTGATGTTGATCCTGCTACCAACAAACGCATTGATATTAGCGAAGGTGCGCCGGTATCGGATGTAAACCTTGATAACACATTAGATTGGGATTTGAAAAACGATAAAGGTATTTCTATATCAAGTGGTATTTACCTGTTCCAGGTAGATGCACCGGGTATAGGCCAACGAACCTTAAAATGGTTTGGCGCTGTTAGGCCGGCCGATACCTCTAACTTCTAAAATAAACAAACCGGTTCCGTTTAATGGCGGAACCGGTTCATAAAAAAGCAAAAGGCGATAACCAATAAAGCATAGGACTATGAAGAAAATTTTAACCTTATTAATGATTACTGTTACCACTGGCAGTATTGTTTTTGCGGGCAACCCCGACCGTCGTGGCGAAGCAGGTGCTTACGAATTACTAATGAACGGATGGGCACGTTCATCAGGTTTTTGGAGCATGAATTCGGCCAGCGTAAAGGGTATTGAGGCCGAAAGAATAAACCCTGCCGGTATAGCCTTTGCTAAAAGAACCGAAATAGCAGCTTCTTACACGCTTTGGCTTCAAGGCTCGGGTGTGGGTGTAGCTCACGTAGGTGTGGCGCAGCAGTTTAAAGAAACCAACGTGGTGGCTTTAAGCATACAGGCCCTTAACCTTGGTACTATTGAAAGAACTACTACCCAAAGCCCCGAAGGTGGCCTTGGTACTTACCGCCCAACGTTCATCAATATTGGTATTACTTATGGTAAAATGTTTTCTAACAGTATATCGGGTGCGGTAACCGCCCGCCTGGTAAACGAAAGCCTTGGTAACCTGGGTGCTTTTGGTTTTGCTATTGATGCAGGCTTACAATATGTAACCGGCCCTAAGGATAATATTCACTTTGGTGTAGCCTTGCGCAACGTAGGTACCCCTATGAAGTTTAAAGGCGACGGGCTTGGAACTTCGCAGCAAATTATATCATCTACCACTTACCAGTTAACAGTAGAAAATAAACCCAATAAGTTTGAATTGCCTACCCAATTAAACATAGGTATTGCTTACGATTTTTGGATGGGTAAAAAGAAAGAAGTGCAGCCTAAAGTTTACAAACAAGATTACCGCTTAACTGCCCTTGCCAACTTTACCTCTAACGCCTTTGGATACGACAACTACGGTGTGGGCCTGGAGTTTGGCTGGAAAGAAATTTTGATGCTGCGCGCCGCTTACCGTTTCGAAGCGGGCCAGTTTAAAAAGGCAACCCGGTTGAACGTTTATACCGGTTTTGCTGCAGGCCTTACTTTTGATGCGCCGCTTAAAAAAGATGGTCCGCGCTTAGGTATCGACTACTCTTTCCGTATGACCCAACCGTATGCCGGCACACACAGCATTGGTTTGCACTTTAACCTTTAATTAATATTTTTGCCTTAAATAATTAAGACGCCTCTTAAAGGGGGCGTCTTTCCTTTTTTAATTACTTAGCACTAAGGGTGCCACAGTTTTCAGTTAACAGATAAAACAATACAGCTATGTCAGACATATTTTATATGACCAAAGAGGGCCTTGAAAAATTGCAGGAAGAAGTAAAATATTTACGCACTGTTAAACGCCCCGAAATAGCAAGAGCCATTGCCGAAGCACGCGAAAAGGGCGACCTTTCGGAAAACGCCGAGTACCATGCAGCTAAAGAAGAACAAGGACACCTGGAGGCAAAGCTATCTGAAATGGAAGGCAAACTTTCGGCCGCCAGGGTAATGAATGAAAATGATGTGGATTTATCGAAGGCGAATATTCTTTGTACCGTAGAGGTGCTGAATAAGAAGATGAACAAGAAAATGAAGTTTACCCTGGTAAGCGAAGCCGAGGCAAATTTGAAGGAGAATAAACTATCTATCACTTCTCCTATTGGTAAGGCATTACTGGGTAAAGCGGTAGGCGATATTGCCAAAGCTGTTACACCGGCCGGGCCTATTGAGTTTGAAGTTTTAGGTATATCAATTTAAAAACAAGGGTTTATGGCGTCTATCTTTTCACGCATTATAGCCGGCGAAATTCCCTGCTACAAGGTAGCAGAAGATGAAAACTACTTCGCGTTTTTAGATATCTCGCCGCTTAGCAAAGGGCATACCCTGGTAGTGCCCAAGCAAGAGGTAGATTACATTTTCGACCTGGATGCAAATACTCTTTCAGGTTTGATGCTGTTTTCGCAGAAAGTAGCCAAAGCCATTGATAAATCGGTGCCTTGCACCCGGGTAGGCATTGCCGTTATAGGTTTAGAAGTGCCGCATGCACACGTTCATCTTATTCCTTTGCATACCGATGCCATTAACTTTAGCCAGCCAAAGCTTAAACTTGAAAAAGAGGAGCTGGAACAAATAGCTGCTGCTATAAGAGCGGCTTTGTAAGCATAGGGCACTGAAAAACACAGGGCTGAATTTGTCAATCTTCTTACCCGCTCTGCGGTCATAGGAGTTTTGCCTTTCAGGCAAATTTCAAAGGCAAGATGTCTCCTACGTCGACAAGGCAAAATGCAGTTTAGTCATTTTTGTATAACTGTGGGCTATACCCTGTGGTTTAGAGCTGTTGTTTGATAATTGATTATTGGTAGTTGATCATTTCTGTTTTTACTGCACTTTCCTTCCCTTAGCAACCCGCTGGCGCAACTCGCTGTTTTCTATTTTACGTAAGTCTATTAGCAGGTAAGCATACTTGCTGTCGGGCGTAGTGTAGTACTCATTACCGGCATAGTGTACCTTGCCCATTTCGTTTTTCCAATCGGTGGCCAGCAGCACATATTTATCGCTGGCGTTGGGGTTTACGCCAAAGCTAAGGTAATGGTCATCGCCCAGTTCAAAGCTTACCAGCAGTTTGTTCTCTCTCGGTATTTCGGTTACTACACCCTTAGTGCCGGTAGGTATTATTATCTCATCTACCTTGCTGCCGTGTATGGTTTTAATTTTTCCCTGCACAATTTCGGTGCTGCCTTTGGTAAGTTCGCGGTGCAGTACAATATCGTGCGAAACATAAAACTGTATTCTTTTTATCTGGTCTTCATTCCATCCATATTTTTTCTTCATGGTATCGGTATAAGGCACCAGGTTTTTACACGATGAAAACAGAATGGCAATGGCGGCGAACAGAAGTATCTTTTTCATATATGGGTTATTGATTTACCGGCAGTTTTTCAATTTCAATGCCAATAAATGGATAGATGCCTGCAAGAGCGCTAAGTTTAGTGCAGCAACGAAAATTTTAAGGTTTTTTCTGAAACCGGCGTTTGCAGGTAAACGAAATAAAGGCCTGCAGGCAGGTGGGTTAAATTTAACGTAAGATTACCTGTTAGTGCAGGTAATATACTTTGGTTTGCCAAAACCGGCTGACCCAGTGCATTGCTTACTTTAAGTAGCACAGGCAAAGCGCTGTTTAAGGTATATTGCAGTTGCACCTGGCCGATTGAAGGATTAGGGAAAACTGAAGCGCTAAAAAATGTGTTGGTTACACCTGCAATACCCACCCCGTTATTGCAGCCCGCGCTGGATTGGATGCTCAGGCGGCTGGTGGCAAGCGTGGCGCGCATTACATCGCGTTGCCCGTGGGTGAACAAATGTGTTTGGTCGTTATCGGCATAGTCCATATAATTCATCCACATATCGCGTTCGTCAACGGGTGTTTCGGTGCAGCTGTTTTGCAACAAGTTGGGTTGCCCGTAGGTGGCGCCCTTACTGGGGGGGGTGTCGCAAATAAAATCGCCTTCGGTGCTACAGGTTTGTGCTGTGGTGCCGGCGCAGGTATCGGAAAAGGTATGCAGCAGGTTTAACCAATGGCCCACCTCGTGCACACAGCTGCGCCCCAGGTCGTGCGGACCTGCATAGGGATTAAAAGGTGCCTTGCCTATGGTGCGGTAATCCATCACTATACCATCCTGGTTTAAAGGGAACAGGCCCGGCGGCGTGGCATAGCCCAGCAATTGGTTGCTAAGTGTAGTGGTCCAAATGTTCAGGTAGTTGGCAGGGTTCCACTGCGTGCCTGGTTTTACATCGGTATCAAAGTTGCCAATGTTGGCTATACTATGGCGGGTTATACCGCTTGTGGCGAGGCCCGCTGTATCAAAGGCAGCCAGGCAAAACTCTACTTCAATATCCGCCTGCCGCCCGCGAAACCACGAGGGTATGGCTGCGGTATCGCTGTTGCGTAAACGAAAACATTCGTTCAATACCGCTATTTGCGATTGAATTTGTGCTGCCGAGATATTAGCCCCGCTATCCTGAGGCTCGCCATTATATATTACATGAAAAACAACGGGTATAGTAATTACTGCGCTTTCTGTCAGGCGGAATGCGTTACTATTGATGCGATACTGTAACTCAGTTCTTATTCGCTTAAAATTTTGTTCAGCATCGACCTCGTTTGCAAATAAGTCGCGCAGCATTCTATCGTTGCCGCATTTTTCGGCAGGCTGCGCCCAGCCAAAAACAGCAGTAAGCAGCAAGCAAAATGTTAAAGCGGTTTTCAACCTAAAGTTAAATTGTAGTAAACAGTATCTAAAGGTAGAACAAAGCGCGGATATAATGGCAGATTGATTGCTAAGCAATCTGGTTGCCGTCTTTATCAAAAATCTTCATTCTTTCTTTATCCTCGGCAGGTTCGCGCTTTACAGTCAGCCGCTCAAAAATGCTATTGATGATAGAGAGCAGAATACTAAAGAAAAGCGCCTGCCAAAATGTAGCTACATCAAAGCCGGGCTTTAAAATCCAGGCAGCAATTTCTACTATAAAGGCATTTATAACCAATAAGAATAAGCCCAGCGATACAATGGTTGCCGGAATGGTTAAAAACACCAATACTGGTTTAACTGATACGTTAAGTATAGACAGTAAGGCTGCCAGAATAAGAGCGTACCAGAAATCCTGCAGGTAAACACCGGGTAGAATATAAGCCGTTAGCACTACGGCTATGGCATTTAAAAAAAGCTTGATAATAAAGTTCATATACGTATAACGATGAAGGGGCAAAAATAATTTATTGGATAATACTTTTTAGCAAGTAACAAGTGGATATAGATGCGAGTGTGGCATTAAAAAGCCGGCGCCACCAAATTTAATTTGGTGGCGCCGGCGTAACAAATACAAAACTCTGCTTACTATAAGGTGGGGTAGTCGGTATACCCTTTAGGTCCGGGCATAAATGCAGTGCTAAAATCGGGGCTGTTAAAAGCTGCCTTTGCGGCAATGCGCTTATCCAAATCGGGGTTAGCTAAGTATAATGCACCAAAAGCAATTAAGTCGGCAACGCCTTCAGTTAGTTTTTGTTCGGCAGTTTCGGGTGTAAAGCCACCGCACAAAATTAGGGTGCCCTGGTAATTGGCCCGTATGGCCTGCAACAACTCGTTTGTAATTGCCGGGTTTAAATTGATGTGTATGTAGGCAATTTCGAGTTTATTTAATTCAGCAGCCAGGTATGTGTAGGTTTCAAACACTTCTTCGGTGGCATAAGGTTGTTGGTCGTTATAAGTATTGAAAGGAGAGAAGCGAATGCCCACCTTTTCTTTACCAATAGCAACGGCAGTTTTTGCAGCAATCTCTAAAGCAAATTTAGCGCGGTTGGCAATGCTTCCGCCATATTCATCGGTGCGATGGTTTACATTAGGGTTTAAAAATTGCTCTATCAGGTAGCCATTGGCACCGTGTAGTTCTACCCCGTCAAAACCGGCTTCTACTGCATTTTTAGCGGCGGTTACGTAGCTCTCAATTACCTCTTTAACCTGCGATGTAGTAAATGCTTCGGGTTCATGGTGGTCTACCATGCCACTGGTATCGCTGTAAATTTGTCCGGCGGCTTTTACAGCGCTGGGCCCCATTACTTTCACGCCCTCGCCCACATTATCGCCATGGCCTATGCGCCCGGTATGCATTAGCTGCATAAATATTTTGCTGCCGCCTTTATGCACCGCATTGGCAGTAGCTTTCCAGCCTTCTACCTGTGCCTGTGTAAATACACCCGGTATGCGCGGGTAGCCCAAACCTTCGGGGGCAGGTGCCACACCTTCTGTAATTATTAATCCGGCGCCGTTGCGTTGTCCGTAATATTCGGCCATTAAATCGTTAGGCAGATTGCCAATGGCGCGGCTGCGGGTCATGGGGGCCATTACCAGGTGGTTTTTAAAGTTTAAGTTGCCTTTGGTGTAAGGCGTTAATAGTTTGCTCATAAAGTATTGTTTGTAATGTTTTAATAAATAATTGTAGATACAAATGTAGTAGATACGTTTGAGCGGGCAATATATTTTAGCTTTGGGGTGCTATACTTTGGTATACCGTGTCGGCTTTTGGTTATTTAACCTAAATGGGCTGCGCCGGGGCTTCGGTTAGCCGCCCAATTAGATTACATTCGCGCCCCATGCATTACGTAAACGTTGAAAACCTGACCAAATCGTTTGTAGAGAAGCCTCTATTTACCGATATAACCTTTAATATAGAACAAGGCGATAAAATTGCCCTGGTAGCTAAAAACGGCGCCGGTAAAACTACCCTGCTGCGCGTGTTGGCTGGAAAAGATACTGCCGATAGCGGCAAAATTTGGATTAACAAGGATGTGAGTGTTTCGTTCCTTGACCAAAACCCGGTGTTTGAAGAAAAAAAATCGGTGCTCGAAAACATTTTGAGCTACGACCATCCGGTAATAAATACCGTGCGCGATTATGAATTGGCCATGGAGCACCACGATGAGGATAAGCTTACCGAACTGATGGGCCGCATGGATGAGTTGAATGCCTGGAACTTTGAAAGCACAGTAAAAGAAATTCTTTCGTCGCTTAACATTACTGACCTGGACCAGTTGGCAGGCTCTATGTCGGGCGGACAGCGCAAACGTTTATCGCTGGCTAAGGTGCTAATTGATATCAGCTTTGGCGAGCGCAATAACTTTTTGATACTGGATGAACCTACCAACCACCTCGATTTTGAGATGATTGAGTGGCTGGCAGAATTTTTATCGGATAATAAAACCACCTTATTGCTGGTAACCCACGATAGGTTCTTTTTAGATAATGTATGTAATGAAATTATAGAGCTGGATAACCAGCAACTATACATACACAGGGGGGACTTTACTACTTACCTGCAACGCAAAATAGAACGCGAGAGCAGCGATGCGGCATCGTTGGATAAAGCAAAAAACCTTTACCGTAAAGAGCTGGAGTGGATGCGCAAGCAACCTAAGGCGCGGACTACCAAATCTAAATCGCGGCAGGATGCTTTTTACGAAGTAGAGAGCAAAGCCACTGCGCGTAAGAACGATGATAAGTTACAGCTGCATGTAAAAATGACGCGAATAGGAGGGAAGATATTAGAGCTGAAAAAAGTACACAAAGCCTATGGCGAAAAGGTGATACTGAAAGGTTTTGACTATACGTTTAAGCATCGCGAGCGTATTGGTATTATAGGAAAGAATGGTGTAGGTAAGTCTACCTTCCTTAATATCATAATGGGGTTGGAGCAGGCCGACAGTGGCAAAATAAATGCCGGCGAAACGGTGGTGTTTGGTTATTTCCATCAGCAGGGGTTAGATGTGAAAGAAGATAAGCGAGTTATAGAGTTTGTAAAAGATATTGCCGAGAACTTTCCGTTGGCCGATGGTACCAAGGTATCGGCAGGGCAGTTTTTGCAGTTGTTTCAGTTTACACCCGAGCAGCAGTTTACCTATATATCTAAACTAAGCGGTGGTGAGAAGAAGCGTTTGCAATTGCTTTCAATCCTTTTCCTTAACCCGAACTTTTTAATACTGGATGAGCCTACCAACGATTTGGATTTAATGACTCTTGCCGTGTTAGAAGATTTTTTAGAGCAATACCAGGGTTGCGTAATCATCGTATCGCACGACCGGTACTTTATGGATAAGCTGGTAGATCACTTATTTGTATTTGAAGGCGCCGGCAACGTAAACGACTTTCCGGGTAACTATTCTGAGTGGCGGGTAGATGAAGCGCGTAAAAAGAAAGAAGCCAATGCGGGTAACCGGGCAGAAAGCAAAGGCACTGCTTTAACCACTACACCCGAACCTGCACCGGTTGTTAAACCGCAGACAACTACTACCGCTAAACGCAAACTTTCGTTTAAAGAAAAGTTTGAGTTTGAAAACCTGCAAAAGGAAATGCCTATACTTGAAAAAGAGAAAACTGAATTAAATGAAAAGCTACTTGCCGGCGGAGCCCCTTACGAAGAGCTTAATAAAATGATAGAACGCATAGGTGTAGTAACCAAGGAACTGGAGGCAAAAGAATTGCGCTGGTTAGAGCTAAGCGAATTTGCCGAGTAGTGTGCAACTGCTAAATAAAAAAAGGAACCTGATCAGGTTCCTTTTTTTATGCCCGGTATTAAGCCGGATAATTAATATGATTAGTTCGTCCTTCTCCAAAAAATAGCAGCCTGGTTAACCGGGCGTGTTTCGGGGGTTATAGATGCCCCTTGTGCGCCATCTACAGTTAGATTAAAGTTAAGGTTGCGCGAAGGAACGGTATGCGTGTGTGTTTGTGATTCATCGCCGGTAGCCCTTTGTTTAAGCCAGTGGCGGTGGGCATACATAGGCATAAGGTGGTCATGCACCCCCGCTGCCGAAGTAGTAAAGGCGTGGTTGTGGTTCATACAACCATCATCTAAGCGGCCCATAAAATTGCCATAGGTATGATAGCCGTTCCATCCCGATCCGCATAGCGTAGGGGTTTGGTTGCCTGCCAGTGCACTTGCGTCTGAACTGGTGTTGTCATCATAAGGTATGTATATATTGCTCGAGTATGCTGTAGCCCCGTTAGTAGTGCCGGTGTGGTTGTGGCTACCCGCACTACCACTGGTAATATTGGTGTAGTTAGTGGTAGTTCCATTGGCTCCACCCCACCAAAAAAATGCATCGCTTATGGTGTTACCGTTTACTCCATCGCCGTTGCCGTTGGCATAATCGCGCGAATCATCATTGCTCCACCAGCCGCCCCAATTGTGGGTGTGGCCATTGCTTTCGGTACCGGTAGTTGTGCCCGGGTCGCTAACGGTGCCGCTAATGCCATGCACGTGGTCTTCTATACCGCCTACCTGCACAATACCGCTTGGTAAACCACCTGCCGATACGTTGGAATTGCCACCGGTAGCGCGTAAAAATTCACCTGCTTGTATATCGGTGCGCACCCAGGTGGTATTAGGGTAAATATTAGAAGGGTCGGATGCATTAACCCACTGTATATAAGTAGAGCCTATAGGCGGGGTGTTAATGTTGTACCAGTTAGAGCCATCAAAAAATTCCATCGAGCTGTAAGTAGTGTTCCAGCGCATAGTGCCCGCCGGTACCGGCGAGGGCCGCTGGCCTATAGAGCCGGAAGGAAACACAATACCATCGGTTCCGCTTACATGTAAACTGGTAAGTGGGTTGGTTGTATTAATGCCAATTTTTGCACCCGATTGATAGATTACTGATTGGCAAAGTGCGGTGCTGCTGGTAAATACCGGTATATAATTAGGTGTTACACCACCACATATAGTGCCCGGGCCGGTAGCCCCGGTGGCCCCTGTATTGCCGGTAACGCCCTGCACGCCTGTGGAGCCTGTCGCGCCCGTATTGCCGGTTGGCCCTGTAGTGCCCGTGTTGCCCTGTATCCCTTGTAGGCCCTGAATACCTTGTATGCCTGTAGCGCCGGTTGCACCCTGTAAGCCAGTTGAACCGGTATTGCCGGTAGCGCCGGTGTTTCCGGTAGGTCCTGTATTGCCTGTTACACCTTGCGCGCCGGTGTTGCCGGTATTACCCGTAACGCCTTGTATACCCTGTAAGCCGGTGTTGCCCGTATTGCCGGTTGGTCCGGTAACGCCTGTATTGCCCTGGGCGCCGGTGTTACCAGTATTGCCTGTAACACCTTGTATGCCCTGTGGCCCGGTATCACCTGTGGCTCCGGTATTGCCTTGCAAGCCTTGTAGCCCGGTAGGCCCGGTGCTGCCGGTTAATCCCTGTATACCCTGTAATCCTGTATTGCCGGTAGGGCCGGTGTTGCCCTGTAAACCCTGCACGCCCGTTGGGCCTGTGGCACCGCTAATTCCCTGCGGCCCCTGGTTGCCTTGTGGCCCGGTGGGGCCATCGTTACCAGTAGGTCCGGTGTTGCCGGCAATGCCCTGTGGTCCTTGTATTCCTTGTGGTCCGGTGGGACCATTGCCGCCGGTAGCACCTTGAATGCCTGTTGCGCCTTGCGGGCCTGTTGGTCCATCGTTACCGGTGGGGCCGGTAGCGCCGTTATTGCCTTGTAGCCCTTGTAAACCTTGCGGGCCGGTAGGGCCATTGTTACCGGTAGGGCCTTGTAATCCCTGGGTACCTTGTGGCCCGGTTGGTCCATCATTGCCGGTTGGTCCTGTAGGGCCATTGTTGCCTTGCAAGCCTTGTGGGCCTGTAGCTCCGTTAATACCGGTTGGCCCCTGTATACCTTGCGTTCCCTGCGGTCCGGTGGGTCCGGTAGCTCCCCCACCTGCACCGGTATCGCCAGTGGCACCGGTTGGCCCTGTCGGTCCGGTATTGCCTGTTGCGCCCGGGTTACCCTGTAAGCCTGTTGTGCCCGCTAAACCCTGGGGGCCGGTTGGCCCTGTATTTCCGGCAAGCCCTGTGTTACCTGTTGCTCCCGGCAAACCTTGTTGTCCTGTAGGTCCCGTGTTTCCAATAAGGCCCTGCGGCCCTGTTGGGCCAGTAGCACCACCACCCGCACCGGTATCGCCGGTAGGGCCGGTTGCACCGGTAGGGCCTGTGTTGCCGGCTAAGCCTTGTAAGCCCGTGGCACCGGTTATCCCGGTATTTCCGGCAAGCCCTTGTGGACCCGTTGGTCCGGTAGCGCCGCCACCCGAACCGGTGTCGCCAGTCGGTCCTGTTGCACCAGTTGGGCCAGTATTGCCCACTAAACCTTGTAAGCCTGTGGCTCCTGTATCTCCTTTCGGTCCGGTAGGCCCAGTGTCACCCGTTGGTCCTGCATTGCCAATTAAACCTTGTAAGCCTGTATTGCCCGTTGGCCCGGTATTTCCTGCAAGCCCTTGTGGCCCTGTGGGGCCTGTGGCGCCACCACCCGAACCGGGAGCGCCTGTTGGGCCGGTATTGCCTATTAAGCCTTGTAAGCCAGTATCACCGGTGGGTCCTGTATTGCCTGCAAGCCCTTGAGGACCGGTTGGGCCGGTAGCCCCACCACCTGAACCGGGTGCACCTGTGGGTCCGGTATCGCCTGTTGGACCGGTGTTGCCTGCTAAACCCTGTAAACCCGTATTGCCAGTGGGCCCTGTGTTTCCTGCAAGCCCTTGCGGACCGGTTGGCCCGGTTGCACCACCGCCTGAGCCCGGAGCGCCCGTTGGGCCTGTATCACCGGTTGGTCCGGTATTACCTGCTAAACCCTGTAAGCCTGTGTTACCTGTTGGCCCGGTATTGCCCGGTAAACCTTGTAAACCCGTGGCTCCGGTATTGCCCATTATACCTTGTAAGCCGGTTGCACCGGTTGGGCCGGTGTTGCCGGGTAAGCCCGCACTACCCTGTGGGCCGGTAGCGCCTGTGGCACCACCACCCGAGCCAGTTGGCCCGGTAAAGCCTGTGGGCCCGCGTAAGCCCGGAGGCCCCGGAGGACCCATTGGGCCAATGGCGCTATTAGCAGCAAACAAGGCATAAGGTACGCTTATTAACTGCGAGGTGCCCATATCTACAAAGCCGGCATTATTTATATTGGCTTCTACCTGCATATATTTAGCACCGTTACTCCAATCTACAATAGCAAGGTTGCTTAAGGCTCCAATTTGAACGTTTACCAATCCGAACTGATTGGCTGTAGTGTTTATTACCTCGCTGTAAACTATGGTACCTGCGGCGCTTAGGTTGTGGATGGTTATACGTAAACTTACAGGCGTACCACCTGCCACCGGCTGACCAGCTGTATTGCGCACCAGCGCCTGGTAATTCATAAAATTGGGAGCCTGCGAAAAAATAAAAGCGCAGTTTGCTACCAATAAAAACAACAGAAGTAAACTCTTTTTCATAAGGCCGTATTTAAATAGGTCGGAGTATTATTAGTTTAAAAAGCACACAACTTTAGTTGCATAGTGCTGAAAAATAAAATGTATGTATCCTCAGTTTTTTATAAATCAAAATTTTATCGAAGCCGCAAATGTAACGCCCCGCAGCTAATTCAACATCTTCCCATTATATTCAAATAGTTAAAAACCGGTTCCGCCGGTATTAAAACTGCCGGCAGGTCTAAAATCGTCAATCAGCTGGCGTTTAATAAACATAATATCTGCACTCCAGTCCTCACCACTTGGCCCCTCGGTATCACCTTTAAAATACCAGGTGCCGCCGTTATCATAAACGGTAGCGCGTGTGCTTTGCGCATTGCCGTTACTGGTTGGGTAAAATCCCACCATTACAGCTACATAATCCGCTGTAGATACCCCGGTTGAGCGGTTGGGGTCGTCGCATCCGGTGCAGTTAAACCGGCGAACGTAGATAGGTTTTGACCCTGCAACAAAAATATCACCGTTGGCTTCTACACTCATGCGGTTAGTATTATTAGTAATAAATACCAATGGCGCATTACCGGATTGGCCCAGGTTATTGCTGGCAGGTGCCGTATTACCACCCACCAACCATGCCTGGTTAGGCGAGGTTACCGTTCCGGCTCCGTCCACTACCGAAAAAGAACCATCGGTATTATAAGTAGCAGAAGAGTTTGAACTGCCAGTACCCGTAGGGCCCGTAACACCTGTGGGGCCGGTAATGCCTGGTAAACCCTGAATGCCCTGTGCACCTTGCAAGCCTTGTAACCCCTGTGGCCCGGTATCGCCGGTTGCGCCGGTGTTGCCCGGTATACCTTGCGGTCCTGTAGGACCTGCGGGGCCGGCAACAGGTGGTGTTGGAAAAGGAACCCACTGAGTGCCATCCCAGTACCAAAACTGGTTACTGTCGGGCCCAAAAACCAATAAGCCCTGGTTACTCGCGTTTAGCGATGCACCAAGGGCCGTTCTTTCGCCGGCATCTAACTTAGGTATTAGTAAACCCTTGCTGGTTGATTGAAGGTGTAATAAGGCATAAGGGTCGGGGGTAGGTGTTCCAATGCCTACATTGTTTTGAGCTATAAGATTTGAACCACTTAGTAAAGCAAAAACAATTAATAAGTGCTGGTAAATTTTTTTCATAATGCGGACTTTTCTAAACCGTTTTGTTAGTGAAAGTGTTTGAGCGATAAGGTTGTTTTTGTTACATGTAATATATGCCAAAAACAAGCATAACGAATATAAGCAAAACAGGCTACGTTGGTATTACTTTTTATTTAACAACCGCTTTAGTTCCTCAATCTCTTTTTGCTGCGCGCTTATTTGTTGTTGTTGCTCCTGCATAGCCTTGGTTAGGTAAACGGTAAGCCTGGAGTAATCAATGGCCCACAGCTCTTTACTTTCATCGGCAGGTTTGCTAACAGCATCGGGGAAAATTTGATAAACATCCTGCGCTAAAAAACCTGATTCCTTCTTGTCGAACTTTGCAGAAAATATTTCCAGCTTTTGCAACGGACTGTAATTGATTTGCGAATAGTTGTAGGTAACCGGCGCCAGGCGCATTATTTTTTCAAGCACCGGCTCATTGAGGCGCTCAATATTTTGTTTAACCCGCTTATCAGATATAGTGTTGTAGGCGTAAGCATTTACCTGCCCGCCACCCCCTACAAAGCGGTTTAGTGTTAAGGTGCCGTTGCCATCCAAACTCATTAGTAAGTTTTCGATACAGCTGCCGCCACTACTTTGAAAGTTGCGGAAGTTAAAGCCGCGGTTGGTATTGCCTAAAGCGGCTGCCCCGTTATTCGGGTCGCTATTGTTCCATAGGTCTACATTACTACTGCCGGCGTTTCGGTTCATACCTATCGCTAGTGAACCAACTCCGCCTGCCCAGGTGGTTGGTGGCGCGCCGGCGTTTACAACAGGGTCGTTATTGTAATTGCCGAATGAGACAAAGCCGCCCATTACTGCCAGCTTTACCCGCGCATCTTCGGCGGTAGTGGTGCCCCCGCATTGCGTAGGGTAACTGGTGGTAGCTATACGCACATTGCCTGAAGTATTTACCCGCATGGCCTCAGCATTATTGGTACGCACCACCAGGTCGTTAGCATCGGTAGTGCCTATAAAATTACTGGTCGGGTTGGTGCCGCTGTTGCCGCCTAACTTCCAAAATACACCAGGGCTGGGAATCCAGCTGCTGCCATTCCAGCTTAAAACATCGTTGGCTGCAGGCGCATTTGCACTTACGGGGTTGTTCTGCAAACCTGCTACGGTTGGGTTGGGATAGTTTCCACTTAAATCTCCGGCGGCTGCGCCAAGCGGGCCAGTTGGGCCGGTGTTTCCTGCAATACCCTGCAGCCCTTGTATGCCCTGCAAACCTTGCGGCCCTGTATCGCCGGTAGGCCCAGCTATACCCTGCACACCTTGTATTCCTTGAATACCCTGTAATCCCTGCGGCCCGGTATCGCCTGTAGGGCCTGTGTTACCCTGTATACCTTGTGTGCCTTGAACGCCCTGTGGACCAGTGTCGCCGGTTGGTCCTTGTATGCCTTGCGGGCCTGTTGCACCGGTTACCCCCTGAATGCCCTGTGGCCCGGTATCACCGGTAGCCCCTGTATTGCCATTTAAGCCGTTTATCCCTGTAGCTCCCATAGGGCCCTGCGGGCCGGAAAGTTTGCACAGCGATACCCATTGCGATGCGTAATAAAAAAAGCAACCCGAATCGGTATCGAATACCAGCAAGGCATTTGCCGGATTGGCAATGGCTGTGCGCTGCACGCTGCTCATACGCGGAACCAATAGCCCTTTTTGAGAAGATTGTAACTCGAGCACAGAGCTGGCATCGGGGTTATTGGTGCCAATGCCCACATTGTTTTGGGCATACAATTGTTGGCTAAATAGCAATGCAATAATTACAGTCCTTAGCGAAACTTTTATCATAAAGCCGTTGGTTTAAAGCACATTGAAAATAAAAACGCCCCGTTTATACGAGGCGTTTTTGCAAAACTTTATTTTCTGTCGGCTATACCTACAAACGGGCGAAGAACCGGCCCGGTGTAGATTTGACGCGGACGGCCAATATCTTCGTTCTTTTCGCGCAACTCTTTCCACTGCGAAATCCATCCCGGCATACGGCCAAGGGCAAACAACACGGTGAACATTGGCGTAGGGAAACCAAGCGCTTTGTAAATTAAACCCGAGTAGAAATCTACGTTAGGGTATAGTTTACGCTCTACAAAGTATGGATCGCTAAGGGCTGCTTCTTCCAGTTCTTTAGCAATAGCCAATAACGGGTCGTTAACTCCAAGCTTAGCCAATACGTTATCGCAGGCCACTTTAATAATTTTTGCGCGTGGGTCGAAGTTTTTGTAAACGCGGTGGCCAAAACCAAACAACAGGCGTTTTTTATCTTTTGCTTCGGCTACTACTTTCTTTACATCACCTTTATCAATATCGCGGATGTGCTCTAACATTTCTAACACTTCCTGGTTGGCACCACCGTGGCGCGGACCCCAAAGTGCAGCTACACCGGCACCTACGCTGGCGTATAAGTTGGCGTGCGATGAACCTACAATACGCACGGTAGAAGTAGAGCAGTTTTGCTCGTGGTCGGCGTGCAGTATTAAAAGGGTGTTCATAGCATCTACCACTACTTTATCCGGCATGTATTCGTCGGTTACATTGCCAAAGCTCATGCGAAGGAAGTTGGTAACGTAATCGTATTTGTTGTTAGGGTATACTATAGGGTGGCCTTTGCCTTTTTTCATAATCATGGCGCACAGCGTAGGCATTTTAGCCAGCAAGCGGATGATAGTAAGGTTTACCTGTTCAGGGCTTTTATTCGGATTTAATGAGTCCGGGTAGAAAGACGAAAGCGCCGAAATAAGGGTCATTAACTGGCCCATTGGGTGCGAGCCCGAAGGGAACACTTCAAATACCTTCATCAGGTTTTCGTGTACCAGTGTGTGCTGCGTAAGGGTATCTTCAAAATTGCCCAACTGGGTTTTGGTAGGCAGTTCGCCATACAACAGCAAATAGGCTACTTCTAAAAACGATGCTTTTTCCGACAGGTCTTCGATAGAATAACCACGGTAGCGAAGAATACCTTTTTCGCCATCTAAAAAAGTGATGTTGCTGGTGGTAGCACCGGTGTTTTTATAGCCTTCATCAAACGTTACATAGTTGGTTTGGGCGCGAAGCTTGCCTATATCAAAAGCCTTTTCGTTCTCTGTTCCAACAATAACGGGCAGCTCATAGGTCTTTCCGTCTAATGTAATTTTCGCGTTGTCTTGCATGGTAGGTTTGTGGTTATAAATTTTTAAAGCGGCTCAAAAGTAATAAAAGGGGCAAATTAAGGTAACGCAACAAAAATTATTTCAAAATGGTTTTAAGGCACTTGTAAGCAGGAGCAATAAATAACAGGCCGCTTCACAAATTCTAATCAGCATCTCTAAGACCTGCCCCGGTAGCTGTTCCAAAGGTGACAAAATTGAGGAAGCATGTCAGTCTGAGCGAAGTCGAAGATAAGTGCTTCCGCCCGCGCAAATGCCCACTTCGACTACGCCCGCCTGAAGCGAAGGGGTAGGCTCAGTATGGCATTTTCTTGGTTTTGTCAGGCAAAAGGCAATCTCCTCCACAGTACTTCTTAATGACTAGAAACTATCGCCCCGCTATGAGTTGTTAAAATAAAATCATGGTTAACACATTTCGGGGTGTTAACCTTTTAAATAATTGATTACCAATATCTATTTTTTACGGTGTTAACCATGATTGGTTTTTAACAAATTGGCATTTATATGCATTTGCTCTGAAGAGCACCAACCTTGGTGCAACCCCAAAATAGCCAAAAAATGCCTACTTTTCTGCCTACCTTTTTGCTGTCTATTTAGGTGACATTAATATATTAGTTATCAAGGTATTGAACTTGTTTTGGCTAATAAAGAGCAGGTTAAAACTTACGTCGTTTTTTAGCCTATTTTTTACCGGGTCTGGCGTACTGTTAATGATTCAAAAGGAGCATACTTTGGTATTAAACATTCGTAGAAAAACGAGAAAGCTTATCTCAAGCTTATTACCTTATTAAAGTGTCCCGTGTGGCTGAATCTACCTTTGAACTTTGTCGGAAAAATAAGGTAATAAGGTAAGCAAGGGCTATATCTGATGTTTTCTACTAAGGTTAATACCGCTCAATAAAAAAATCAACTTGAATTATGGCTTAGGTCTAATGAACCATAAAACCAAAGAACTTCACGGTCATACAAAGATATGAAATAATGTTTAATTATTTGAGTTTGTTTAAAAACGGAATGCCGCCTATTACGATTAGAACGGGTTCACTTAAATGTGTATCAGCCTTTCTATGCAAGCTTTGTTTATACGGAGTTAAACACTCCGTTATATTTATATTGCGGAGTTGTTCTGGCCGGAGCGGCAGAAAGACTCCGAACTACGGGGGCGAAAGCGTTAACTTGAAACTTTTCCACTTTTGATTAAAAAATGAAAACTCTCAATAATGATAATTGACTTCAAAGAAATACCGGCAGGTAACAAAGGAGGTGAAGGTCAAGACCAATTTGAATTGTTCGGACGAGACTTTTTAGAGGAACTCGGTTTCAAAATCATTCAACATCCAAGCAGAGGTCCTGATGGTAAAAAGGATATGATTGTCTTTGGTAGTATTGGCGGTGGCGAAAAAATCAACTGGTTGGTAAGTTGCAAACACAATGCTCATTCAGCAGCGTTCAAAGCTGTAAGCGAAGAAGACGAGATAAATCCACTGGAGAGATTAAAATCAAATAGCTGCAAAGGTTTTATTGGCATCTACTCGACAATTGCGAGTAGCGCTTGGAGTGAACGTTTGCTAAATCTACGAAATGAATTTCAGTCGGAAATATTTGATCATAGAAGAATCGAAAAACAAATAGTTCACTACTCTGGGAGACATGCACTCTTTTGGAGATATTTTACGAACTCCTACAACAAATACAAACGCTACCTAAACGGAATGGAAACAAATAACAAGCAAACTGTTTCATCTCTGACAGAAGAAGACATTTTACGTATTAATAAAACTGCCTTAATCATAATTGAACTCGAAAAAATAAAAGAGAAATATTATGGTGCTAATTGGGACGCAAGAGAAAATGTAATTGGTGAACTCTTTAAATACTCCGACCACACCAACCTTAAAGTTGCCGACAGCATATTTAGTTTTCTTTCTGACGCTGCCGATCAGACAAGAGCAGGTATGACACAAAATGTTGCAATCTCAATTTTCTCATTGACAATAAACTTTTTCCCATATTCGGAGGATGATAAAGACAGAGATAGCATTATTAAATTGGCAGACCAATGCGTTAACATCGCCTTTAGCATGGTTTATGACGCTTCAATTCACATGAAAGACTATAATGTCATAATGTATGGTCTGACAATTCTTAAATATATTTATAAAAAAGGTAAGCAGGGAAACTTCTCGACGCTTATGGAAAAAGTTGACCGCACATACTCTGAATTGGAAGAAACACTTCAAAGAAGAGAGCGAAACGATTTGGCAGATGTATTAGAACTTGTTCAGGTTTTCAAAAAGGACAGAAAAGAAGGTACACTTTCTTTTCCTCCATTGACAGAGAAATTGCACAAACTCATTTACCCCAACGGATGACTACACATGTCAAGTCACAGCCCTTTGTGAACAGAACTAAGCCAGCCTCTAACAAAGGGTTTGCGTTCTCTGTAATTATACCGGACGACACAAAAACATAAAAAAACAAACCAAGTTATGAGTGTAGACGTTACTAGAATCGAATTGGCAAAAGCGTTAAAAGCAATTAAGGCTGTTGCAACTTCTGAACAATTAAACGCATTATCTGATAACTCTATTGGTAACAAACCTTCTTCTGCGGAATAATTTTTAGCAATTGAATAAACACAGCGCTTAAACACCCGAAACAACTACTCAAAGAACCCCTAAAACGTAAGCATGGCCCCGAGGTGGCCGTTATCTAAGATGCCGCCCTGCATCTCTAGCATGCGTTTGCGCTGCTTAAACTCAACTTTGTTTTTAGCGCCAAAGGCCGTTAAAATAATGCCTGCGCCTATGGCTACCCCGCCTACGGCATAGTAAATGGTGCCCTGCTTGTGGTTAGTTTTTATCTGATCTTGCTGTATGGCTATGTCGGCTGCAGTAGCATTGGCTTTTAGTTCGGGCACGGTGGTGTATACCTTGTTGCCCTGGTAAATTAAATAGCCGCCTATACCGCAAAGGCCCACGCCCGAGGCAATAAGCAAATTACCGGTGTTGTTTAGTTTGGTAAGGCTTACCGAGTCGCGGTGGCCCGAGGCGGGGCGCACCGGTCGTTTATTGCCGGTAGAATCAGTTTGCGCCAAAGCGCCGGTTACCGTTAGGGTTAAAAGCAGAAAAAATAGCAGTAGGTGCTTCATATCATCAAACATAGAAATGATTTGGAATAAAATTGTCAGGGATGTGTAAAAAACAAGCAAAGAGCCTTTCTAAAATAGTTGTTCGAAACAAAAGCAAAATGGGTCGTCCCGATGGGACTTAATACATTTTCACATAACTAACCCCGGCTTGAAAGCCGGGGCTACCATACTTTTCGTTCCTAACGGAACTTGCCCCCAATCTATTAAGTAGTCGATTATTCAATATTTCGAACCCCTATGCCCGAAACTGTTTTATTTCTCTTTTTTCTGTTTAGCCTCTATATATTCTTTCCAGGGCTTTTGCTTGTACACTTCATCGCCGTAAAAGCGGATGATATCATTTAAAAAATTGGGCTGCACATAAAACGAAATGGCATCTACCAGGTTCATATTTTCATCGAGCACGGCCAGCGTAGGTAAAATAAAGTTGTTGCGCGCCAGGGCAAAGGTAAGCTGGTGAAAGGGCATTTGCTGCGTGCGCGGATTGCCGAACATTTGGCCCATATAGCGCAGCGAGTCGGTAATTTCGGGGTTAAAGTCTACAATGTCGAATTTGTCGTTCAGGTAGCCGGCCACTGCGCTATCGATAAAGGTAGCGCGTTTCATAACCTTGCAGGCATTGCACCATTCGGTATTAATAAATACGAGGGTTTTTTTCTTGTGCGGGGTGGGAGAGTTAAAGGCTTGTTTTGGTGTGAGCCATTTTAAATCTTTTACCTTTTGGTTGATGGTGGTATCGAAAAAGGCTCTATCGAACTGCACTTTATAATCTTCGAAGCCGCAGTTGCGAAAAACGTTCTCCAGTGAGTAGACCAGCATGGGTTCTATTTTGGCATTCTCTAAATACCCCTGTGCCAGCATGCTAAAGACAAACTCATTTTTCTGCTTATCGAAGTTGTTCATAAACAAAGTAGTGGGGTACATCAGTTTGCCTTGCAGCAGCTTTACGGCCAGTGCATTGGTAGTACGCTGCCCTTCACCAACGGGTCCATATTTGTTACCTAAAAATTCGATAGTGTCTTTTGTTTCGGCATTAAACTTTACGGGGTAAAAATTTTGATTGATATACTGTGCCAGTGCGGGGTTGGCATAGGTGGTGCCCATCATTTTTTTGCACCAGCCGCACCAGTCGGTATAAAAATCCATTATAATAGGGCGGGGCACCGTTTGGGTTTTTTCCATCGCCTCTTTAAGCGTCATCCATTTAACCAGGCTGCCTTCGGCATCGGGCTGTGGTTGCTGTTGTGCAAAAGCAGAGAGGCTGCCAACAATGTTTAGCAGAAAAAACAAAAGCAATCCTCTGGCAATAAGTAAAGGCATGGGCTGTTCTATTTTAAAATTTCAGGTGCAGATTTCTGCATTTTTTGCGATATGTAAAAACAAAGTATGTTAATGAGGGGGCAACTGCCGCCTCACCTATCTGCCTTCGGCATCTCTTCCTCTCCATGAAAAATGTGGAGTGAAACCTTCTGGCTGTGCAAATGTCCGCTTCGACTCCGCTCAGCATGACATTTGCTTAGTTTGGTCAACAAAAAACAGCTATGGAACAGGGTGGGGTATTAAGGGCAAACCGGGCCTAATACCGCTGTGCCGTTAAGTGTATAGCCGTTGCCATTGGTTTTAATGCCGCAACCTGCCGCGCCGCCCGAGCCTTGGGTACAAACGCCTGTATCTACAAAGCCGCTGGCTGTTCCGCCAGCGCTGCCTGCCTGGCCTAAACCGCCACCTGCGCCCCCGTTACCAGGAGAATATGGGCCAAAATTAAAAATGATAGTACAATTTACCACGCAACCGGCCGTGTTGCCGCCGGCGCCGCCAGCATTGGCCGTGCCCGCATTACCTACGTTACAGCCGCCTGCACCGCCATTGGCGCCACCCGCACCGGGTGTAGAGCCTGCACCGCCGCCACCGCCAGAGCCAGTACGGAACGTAGTGCAAGGGTTACCACCACCTAACTCGGCGCCTGCACCACCACCACCGCCGCCGCCACCTATGGTGCCCGCGTTATTTACTATTACCCCACCGCATTGTAAATCGAGCGCATTACCGCCGTTCTTTCCATCTTTATTGGGGCAGTTGGTTAGGTTGTGGCCGTTATCATCGCCGCCATCGCCGCCTTTGCCGGCTATGCGGCCGTTGTTATTAATGGTAATAGCCGAACCGCTTGCAAAAGGACCGGTAGTAAGGGCAGCTGTGCCTGTAGATGCACTACCAATGGTTACACCGGCCGATACATTTACCGTAGCGCTAATGGCACAGGCAGGGTTGCCTGCCAGGTTCCATAAGTTTACATTTTGGGCCGATGCTGTGATATTGATGGTAGAAGGAGCTACCGTTAAAGTATAGGTAGTTGTGGAAGAAAGCACGCCAATAGTAGCTACTACCTGTACCGAATATACACCCGGTACGGCACAACTTGAAGAGGTGAATGTAAGCGTAGTGCTGCCCGGTATGGCCAGGTTGCTGTTGCCAAATGCTGCTGTTACACCACTTGGTAAACCGTTAACCGAAAGCAGGGCATTAGTGCCTGTAGAGGCACAGGTGCCGGGGTTGCCAATAGTTACCGTGGTGGTTGCTGTTAATGTGTTAGGAGCAATACCAATTTCGTTTACAGTGCCGGTCAGCTGGGCCAGCGATAAGTTATAATCGTAAACGGTAAGTGTGTAATTAAGTGTTTGTATGGTAGAACCCGAAGTAGCCAGTATGGTAATATTAAAAGTGCCCTGTGCGGCAGTAGGTAAAGCCGTAAAAGTTACAATAGAAGTAGCTGTTGGTGTTACATAACTGTTAGAGAAGTTAACTAATACACCTGCCGGTACGCCCGATGCCGAAAGTATAACCGGCGAGGCTGTGCCCGAAACAAGCGAAACAGTAATAGTATCGGATACGGAAGAGAAGTTAGAGCGCAGAAGACAATCGGCGGGATGGCTTAGCGAGCATGTATAAGCGAAAGAGCAAACCGTTTGCCCTACGTTAACCCAGCAGGTGCCGTTCCAGAATTGGTGAACATTGAGCACGTTATTATAAATGGTTAAGCCTACCGCCGGGCCCGCAATGGCATCGCGCTGCGTGGTGCTCATAGCCGGAAATAAAACGCCTTTGGTTGTACTTTGTATATCGAGAATAGAAGTTGCGTTGGGTGTTGGCTGGTTAATGCCTACTGCGCCGTTTGCCATTATGCGCACTTTTTCGGTATTGTTGGTGCGGAAGGCTAAATCGTTGTTATCGGTAGTGCCCACAAAGTTGGTGGCTGGGTTGGTGCCGGCATTGCCGCGCAAAGCCCAAAAATCGTTTAGCGTATCTACGGGTATCCAGGCGGTGCCGTTCCACATTAAAACGTTACCGGCTTGTGGTGTGGCTGCGTTTAATGGATTGCCTTGTAGCGCTATTACCGATGGATTGGGATAAGTGCCTGCTAAGTCTCCGCCGGCAGGCCCGAGTGGACCTGTGGGGCCTGTGATACCTTGTAATCCGGTTGGGCCGGTGCCACCCGTGTTACCCGTAACGCCTTGTATGCCCTGCAAACCCGTAGGGCCTGTAACACCTTGTATACCTTGTACGCCTTGAATACCCTGCGGCCCGGTGTCGCCTGTTACCCCTTGTATGCCCTGAATTCCCTGAATGCCCTGCAAGCCTGTATTGCCCGTAATGCCCTGTATGCCTTGTGCACCGGTAGGCCCGGCTATGCCCTGTGGCCCTGTAATACCTTGTAAGCCCTGTATGCCTTGCAAACCCTGAGGCCCTGTGCTGCCAGTAGCCCCTTGTAGGCCTGGTGTGCCTTGTGGGCCTGTTGCACCTGTGGGCCCCGGCGCACCTGCACTGCCGGTAGGTCCGGGTGCACCATTAACACCTATGGTGCCTGCGGCACCGGTGGCCCCTGTGGCGCCCTGCGGACCGGTAGGTCCCGAAAGTTGGCAGAGGGAGGTCCAGCCGGAGCCGGTAGTAAAATAAAAAAAGCAATTAGCGGTAATATCGTAAACCAATAAGCCATTGGCCGGAGAGGGGAGGGCAATGCGCTGTGCGGTTGTCATGCGCGGGGCTATAAAGCCCTTATCGGTAGCATCTAAATGCAGTATTGCACTGGCATCGGGATTGTTGGTGCCAATGCCCACATTATTTTGGGCTGAAGAAAATAGTGTTAACAGCGAAAATAAAAGCAGGTATAGTTTTCTCATAAATTGGGTTGGTTACCAAATTTACTGAAAGTTACTATAACCTGCTATAATTAAAAATTAACAAGCCCCGCTTGGAGCGGGGCTTGTTAAAATATACGGTATAAAGGAAGCTTTGCTTGCTAATTAAGCTACTCTTAAATTCTGATTATCAATAGGAATAACTGTTTTTTGGTGCCCTGCTTCGGTGGCTTCAAATGAAGAGAAAGCTATTTTGGCTACCGACATACGTTTGTTGAAATCGAGTGTGGATTTACCCTTGCGCGAAATTTGGAAAACGTGATCGAGCCCCGTCCAGGTCATAAACCAGCCAACGGGCTCCAACATCAGGTGTATACCGCTCATGTAGGGCATTTCTTCGCCGGGTATGGTAGTTAGGTAAAACAGGAAAAGAATAAGGGCAGAACCCAGACCCAATAATATATAGCCGCGGTGTAAATCCTGTTTAGCTTCATTTTTAAGCATTTCGGCAATATGTAAAAAATGCTTGTTCAGGTTATTAATAATAATGCTTTCCGATTCCTCGTTGCGCTGGTCTTCCATTACGTGGAACTTCAGCTTTATTTCGCCTGTAGTTTTTTCGCTGGTTATTTTACGAACTTCTCTTAAAAAATCATCCGATAGGGCCCTGTCGGAGAAGGGCCGGGAGTCAAACTCAGAAAAAACATCATCGTATTTATCTATCCAGATGCTTATTTCAGGCTCCGGGATAAAAGGGGCTTCGTTTTCCATAGTCGTCTCGTTCATTTTTAAAGTTCGGTTTAAGTATTTTCTACCTCCTCATTACGCATAAAATTTAAATAGGTTGCCGTAAGTCCCGCTTTGTTTGGGTTTGCTTGTTAAGCAAAAGTTTTTTCTTGTTTTATGCAGTTCCACAATTATCTATTGATAACTTTTAGTTTACCTATCCGTATCGTATATACCTTTAAGCTTGTAAAAGAGACTTTGATAAACCTGAACATGAGAGAAAATAAGACTGACCGGTTTTTTTACTTATTGAAAACTTACGGTATGAAAAACTTTAGTACCCTGATGCTGGCATTTATTTTTACAGGCACGTTAAGTGCCCAAACAAGTGGTGGGTCAGCGCCCGATAAAAAGAAAGTAAACACCAACCCTGTTACAATAAACTCTACCATTAGCGCGGCTACAGCCGAAGAGATAAAGGTTATAGAGGCGAATATGGTAAAAGTAATAGGCGGTAGTTTTACAATGGGTTGTAATGATGAAAGCGATACCACTTGCTACTATTGGGAAAAACCGGCCCATAAGGTAACTATAAGCACATTTTATATAAGTAAATTTGTAGTAACGCAAAAACAGTGGGAGGCTATAGAGGGCACCAAACCGTGGTTTTCGAAAAACTGCCCCGATTGCCCGGTAGAGAATGTAAGCTGGTACGATGCCCAAATGTTTATTAGCAAGCTAAACCAACTTTCGGGTAAATATTACCGCTTGCCAACCGAGGCTGAATGGGAGTATGCCGCCCGGGGAGGTAACCTAACCAAGGGCTATAAATACGCCGGCGATAATAATCTTAACGCTGTAGCGTGGTATTCAAAAAACAGTGGTAAGCAATCGCACCCGGTAGGGCAAAAAAAGCCGAACGAATTGGGCTTGTATGATATGAGCGGCAATGTATGGCAGTGGTGCAGCGATTGGTTTAGCGATACTTATTATAGCAAAAGCCCATTGGAAAACCCACAGGGGCCTGGTAAAGATGATAACCGTGTATGCCGCGGAGGCTCGTGGTGGGCCGAGGCGCAGGATTGTGCCGTATACAACCGCGACCGTTACCCCGCCGACGCTAAAGATGATGATGTGGGTTTCAGGCTGGTTATGGAACAATAATTTTGACTGTAAGCAGGCTTACTAATGGCTGCCTATAGCGAAGGTTTCTCCTTCTTCGGCCAATAAGGTATTGGCAAATACTTGTTTGCTTTCAGCCAACAATACACTTAAATCTTCGTAACGCGCCGAAAAATGCCCTAGTAGTAATTGGCCTACTCCCGCATCTTTGGCCAGTGTTGCTGCCTGCACGGTAGTGGTATGGAAAGTTTCTGCGGCCCTTTCGGTATGCTCGTGTATAAAAGTAGCCTCGTGGTATAGCGTATCAATGCCTTTAATCTGCTCTAAAAAACTATCGGTATATATAGTATCGCTGCAGTAAGCATAACTGCGCGGTGCCAAAGGTTCGGTGGTTAACTCGGCATTGGGTATAATAGCGCCGCTATCGGTTACATAGTCGCTTCCTTTTTTTATATCGCCTATAAGGTGGTGCGGTATGTTGTATTCGGTAAGCTTTTCGCCTATTATTTTGCGCTGGTGTTTTTTCTCTTTAAACAAAAAGCCGGTGGTAGGTAACCGGTGTGTAAGTAGTATGGTTTCAACAGTAAGCCAGTTATCTTCATAAATAACTGTTGGCTTGTTATCTATTACCGGGTGAAAGTGTAACTCAAAGCGCAGTTTGGTGTTGCTATGCTTAAACTGCACATCAATAATTTCTTTTAAAGCAGGCGGGCCATAAACGTGCAGCGGGTGCTCGCGCCAGTTTAAATTAAAAGAGGTAAGCAGCCCCACAAGGCCCAGGTAGTGGTCGCCATGCAGGTGCGAAATAAAAATATGGTTCAGGTTAGCGCGCTTAACGCTAAAATGGTTCATTCTGAATTGCGTGCCTTCGCCGCAATCAACCATAAAAAGATTGCCGTTATAACTAACTATTTGAGAAGAGGGGTGGCGCCTATGTGCTGGAATAGCAGCGTTGCTACCCAAAATAGTAACTTCAAATTGCATTTACTGCGTTTAGCTCTTTAAATCGCGGTCCAGTTCTTCCATCATTACATAGTCTACCGATTCATTGATAGACGGAACGATGTTTAAAATCGGCTCTAACTGCGATATTTTAATGAGCTTTTGTATGTGGGCGTTTAATCCGGTAAGCACAAAGGTACCACCGGCTTCTTTACAAAGACGGTTACCTACTAAAAGGGCACTTAACCCCGAAGAATCAACGTATTGAACATCGGCCAAATCCAAAACAATATTTTTAAAGCCCTCATTGTTCAATATAACCATCTCACTTTTTAGTTGTGGAGCCAGATTGCTTAACAGCTTATCTTCATTCAACTTCACTATTACAAGGCGGTCTCTTTTGTCAATTTGAAATTTCATGCGCGGTGTCGTTTAGTGTGCGATATTAAGATTCTAATTTAAAACTTTTATTTCAAAAGCGAAATTATGCAAACATTGTATTCAAAAGAACTCTATAAAAATAACATTGTTAGCATTCTAAACAGTTTTAAATGCTCATTCTTTGCTCATTACAAAGAATTGACTTAGGTTTGAAAACAAACAGACGTAAAAATCTGTTAGGGAATTAACAACGTATATAACTTTAGCCGACAATATGACAGTTGCAAATTGTTGGATTGAAATTTGAAAATAAGCGCACTATGGAAGCAAAATTCTCACCAAAGGTGAAAGAAGTAATCTCTTACAGCCGCGAAGAAGCCCTTCGTTTGAACCATGATTACATTGGCATTGAACATTTACTGCTGGGCTTAATACGCGAAGGCGAGGGCCTGGCAATTAAAACTCTTAAAAGCCTTGATATTGACGCCGTACTACTGCGCAAAACCGTAGAAGATTCGATTAAAGACAAAGTGGCCAAAGGCAACTTTAACCCTAACAATTTGCCGCTTACCAAACAGGCCGAAAAAGTGTTAAAGATTACTGTGCTGGAAGCCAAGGTATTAAAGAGCGACGTAATTGGCACCGAGCACTTATTACTGTCGATATTGAAGAATAAGGACAATCTGGCTACCCAGCTGCTGAGCCAGTTTGATGTAGACTACGATGTGTTTAAAAAAGAACTGGAAGAAGTGCAGGGCGAGCTGCGTGATGGAAAAGATATACGCGCCGAGTTGCCGAACGACCCGCCGGATGATGAGCCGTTTGAAGATGAAAAAAGAGGCGGTTTTGGCGCTACCCAACAACCTAAAAAGCCGGGTGCAACTAAAAGCAAAACCCCGGTACTTGATAACTTTGGCCGCGATGTAACGCATTTGGCAGAAGAAGGCGCCCTGGACCCTATTGTAGGCCGCGAAAATGAAATTGAGCGCGTAAGCCAAATATTAAGCCGCCGCAAAAAGAACAACCCTATTTTAATTGGTGAACCGGGCGTAGGTAAAACCGCTATTGTGGAAGGCCTTGCGCTACGCATAGTGCAGAAGAAAGTAAGCCGCGTGCTGTTTAACAAACGAATTGTAATGCTCGATCTGGCTGCCCTGGTAGCCGGCACTAAGTATCGCGGTCAGTTTGAAGAGCGTATGAAGGCCATTATGAATGAGTTGGAAAAGAACCGCGATGTGATTTTGTTTATTGACGAAATACATACCATAGTAGGTGCAGGCGGTGCAACCGGCTCGTTAGATGCCAGCAACATATTTAAGCCGGCCCTGGCCCGTGGCGAACTGCAATGTATAGGTGCCAGCACACTGGATGAATACCGCCAGTATATTGAAAAAGATGGCGCCCTTGCCCGCAGATTCCAGCAGGTAATAGTAGACCCGCCATCTCCGGACGAGACGATACAGATACTTACCAATATTAAAGGCAAGTATGAAGAATACCACAGTGTAGATTACTCGCACGAGGCTATTTCGGCTTGTGTTAAGCTTTCTACCCGCTATATTACCGACCGCTTTTTACCCGATAAGGCTATTGATGTAATGGATGAAGTGGGTGCCCGGGTGCACTTAAAAAACATCCATGTGCCTAAGAATATCATTGAGCTTGAAAAGCAGGTAGAGGATATTAAAACGCAGAAAAACCAGGTAGTAAAAAGCCAGAAGTACGAAGAGGCTGCACGCCTGCGCGATAGCGAAAAACGATTGCTGGAAGATTTGGAGAAGGCCAAAAACCAGTGGGATGAAGAAGCCCGCACCAAGCACTTTCCGGTAAGAGAGGAAGATATTGCCGAGGTAGTAGCCATGATGACAGGTATACCTGTTAACAAAATTGCCCAAAGCGAAAGCAATAAGCTGGTTAACATGAGCGCCGAAATTACCAGTGCGGTAATTGGCCAAAACGAAGCTGTTAAAAAAGTTACCAAAGCAATACAACGTAACCGCGTAGGCTTAAAAGACCCTAAAAAACCAATAGGAACCTTTATTTTCTTAGGTCCTACCGGTGTGGGTAAAACAGAATTGGCTAAATCGATTGCCCGTTACCTGTTTGACAGCGAAGATGCTTTGATACGTATAGACATGAGCGAATACATGGAGAAGTTCTCGGTGTCGCGCTTAGTGGGTGCACCTCCGGGATATGTAGGCTACGAAGAAGGCGGACAGCTTACCGAAAAGGTACGCCGCAAACCATACAGCGTAGTGTTGCTGGATGAAATTGAAAAAGCACACCCCGATGTATTCAACATTCTGTTGCAGGTGTTTGATGATGGTATACTTACCGATAGCCTTGGCCGCCGGGTAGATTTTAAGAATGCGCTTATCATTATGACATCGAACATTGGTGCGCGCGACCTGAAAGATTTTGGAAGCGGAGTAGGTTTTGCTACAAAATCTAAAACCGACCAAACCGACGAGATGGCTAACAACGTAATTACCAAGGCCCTTCGCCGTACGTTCTCGCCTGAGTTCTTAAACCGTATTGATGATGTAATTATCTTCAACTCGCTTAACCGCGAATCGATACACAGCATTATTGATATAGCGCTGCGCGACGTAACCAAACGTATAGTTGAGCTAGGTTATGAAATTAAGCTGAGCGATGAGGCGAAAGAATTCTTATCGGATAAAGGTTACGACCCTCAGTTTGGTGCACGTCCGTTACACAGGGCTATACAGAAATATGTTGAGGACCCATTGGCAGAAGAGATACTTCGCGCCAATGCAAAACCCGGCGATAGTTTTGTAATAGAACTGAACAAAGAGGCTGATGAGCTGACTATAAAACATCACCCGGGAGTTAAAGCACCGGAGACGGAAGGCGCTTAATTTAACTTAGGTATAAATGTAAAACCCTCCGGTAAGCCGGAGGGTTTTTTGTTTTATGAAAATTAGGCCGATGAGTGCACTCAAATATCTCCCGTAGCAATTACCGGGGGCGAAACAATCTGTAGTCCGCGTAATTGGGCCTCGCGGATAGTTTTATGTTCAGAGCTATGTTCTAATATGTTTAATATATCTTGTGAGCTTAGCGTGCTATACTCTTTTTGTATTACTTTTTCTATCTGGCAATAAACTGGTTGGTCTTCAAAGTAAACCGTTTCGCTTTTACCATTTCCAATATTTCTTGAGTAGCAAGGGGAAAGTTTTATGCCTGTAGGTTTATAATATTCGCGCGTAACTATTATGGGTATAAACACCAACAGCCTGCAGGCTAATAAATCATCTTCAGTTTTTTGAAGGATGGTATTGGAAATTGCTTCAATGTCAGAGTCAGCATTAACTTCTGAGATAATCAATTGCTGAAGCGCAAATTTTACATGCTCTTCAAATTGTTTTTTTTGTGCGGGAAAAAGAAAGTCCAGCATTGTATTTTACTCTTGTTTTACATCTCCCTTTCCATACTCCTCCATTATCAGCTGGCTTACACCCATGTTGCTAAATCCTCCATCGTGGAAGAGGTTCTGCATGGTAACGTATTTGGTAAGGTCGCTAAACAGGCTTACGCAGTAATCGGCGCAGGCCTCGGCGGGTGCGTTACCCAAGGGGCTTATTTTATCGGCGTAACCAATAAACGATTCAAAGCCCGGCACACCCGAGCCCGCAGTAGTTAGGGTAGGAGATTGAGAAATAGAATTAACGCGCACTTTTTTTGCATTGCCGTAGTAGTAGCCAAACGAGCGAACAATAGACTCTAAAGTAGCTTTGGCATCGGCCATGTCGCCATAACCGGGGAAGGCCTTTTGAGCCGCTATGTAAGTAAGGGCCACTACACTACCCCAATCGTTGATAGCATCTTGTTTCATGCACGTCTGTAACAATTTGTGCAGGCTGAGGGCTGATATATCTAAGGTTTTTTGGAACCAGTCGTAGTTCAGTTCATTATATGCTTTGCCTTTTCGTACGTTGGGGCTCATACCTATAGCATGTAATACAAAATCAAGTTTACCACCCAGTTGTTCAGTAGCTTGTGCTACTAATTTTTCAAGGTCTTCTACCACGGTGGCGTCGGCAGCAATTACAGTAGTGTTGCACTGTTCGGCCAGTTTGTTAATGGTGCCCAGGCGCAGAGCTACCGGTGCATTGCTTAATACAAATTTGCCGCCCTGTTCGTGCACTTTAAGCGCTACCTTCCAGGCAATAGAGTGTTCATCAAGTGCTCCGAATATAATGCCGCGTTTTCCTGCTAAAAGATTATTCATAAAGAGTAAATAGTAGTTAGTAAATAGTATCCAGACAAATACAATGAATGCAATAATACAAATGCATTTTTAAGAAGCAATTAGCTCGCGGGCATTGGCCAGGCTGGCATCGCTTACCTTATCGCCGCTAAGCATTTTTGCAATTTCTACCACCCGGTCTTCGCCTTTTAATTCTTTAATCCGCGTATGGGTGCGGTCGTCTTTGGTTTCTTTGTAAATATACAAGTGCATATCGCCAATGCGGGCTATTTGCGGTAAGTGGGTAATAGCTACCAGCTGGTGATTGCGGCTAAGGTTTTTCATAATCTCGCCCACCTTTAGCGCTACCTCGCCCGAAATACCTGTATCTATCTCATCAAAAATTAAAGTTGGTAAAGCGCCTGCATCGGCAATAAGCGATTTAATACACAGCATTAACCGCGAAAGTTCACCACCGCTGGCCACATCTTTAATCTCTAAAGGTGCAAAGCCCTTATTACCCGAAAACAGGAATTTTATATCGGTTAAACCGGTAGCGCTTAAATGGTGCGGTTCCAGTTTGCGCGCTTCTACTTTAAATGATGAGTTAGGCATGCCTACCTTTGCCAGGAGTACTACTACGTTGTTCTGAAACTCGCGCAACACTCTCTCGCGGGCATTGTGCATTTGCTCGGCTAAGGCCAGTAAGTCATCAAACTGTTTTTTTAATTCCAATTTCAGCTGCTCAATTTCGCTGGAGTTGTTATCTACCGAAGCTATTTTATCCTGCAGGTCGTTTTGTATTGTGAGTAGTTCCTCAAGTGTATTTACGTTATGCTTTTTTTGCAGGCGGTAAATGGTGTTTAATCGTGCATTTACTTCTTCCAATCTCTCAGGGTCTACCAGCGCAGTATCCTGTATATTTTCAAATTCCTTGCTTACGTCTTTTAGTTCTACAAAGGCGCTGTGTACCCGCTCGCTTAAAGCGGCAATATCTTTATTGTAGCTCTTTACCGATTTAAGCTGGGTTTGCACTTCGGTTAGTTGGTCAAGCGTAGAAAGCTCGCCTTCGCTTAATATTTGCACGGCGGCCTGTAAAGCGCGCTTAATTTCTTCTACGTTGCTTAGGGTGGTTTGCTCAGTTTCTAATGTAGCCAGTTCGCCGGCCTCTAATTTAGCATCGGCTAATTCGGTAAATTGAAATTGCAGGTAGTCCATTTCGGCGGACGAAGTGCGGAACTGCGCCGTTAAATCCTCCAGTCTTTTAAAATCCTTTTTGTAGTGAGCAAACAAGGCCTGGTAATTGGCAAGCATGGGTTTGTTACGTGCCAGTATATCTATCACCTCTAACTGAAAGCCCGCTTTGGTCAGTTCCAGCGTTTCGTGTTGGCTGTGCAGGTTTACCAGCTTTTCGCCCAACTCCTTTAAAACAGTAAGTGTTACAGGGGTATCGTTTATAAAAGCCCGGCTCTTACCGCTCTGGTTAATCTCGCGCCTTACAATAGTATGGGTATCAAAATCCAGCTCGTTAGCGGCAAAAAAACTTTTCAGGTCTTTGTTCTCAATTTCAAAATCGGCTTCTACCACGCACTTTTCATCCTGGTTGTAAAGGGCTTTGGTATCGGCGCGCTCGCCTAATATCAGGTTAAGGGCACCCAATAAAATCGATTTACCCGCCCCGGTTTCACCGGTAATAATGTTCATGCGGTCGCAAAACTCAATTTCGAGTTTTTCAATAATGGCGTAGTTACGTATACTAAGGCGGTGCAGCATAAAGCGAATATATTAACTGTTAGCCATTTTGGGCGGTTCGTTCACCCACTTTTTGTTAACCATACTAACATATAGTTTCCATTGTTGTATTTCGCTTTTTTTTAGTGCTTTCTTCGTATTTTGTGGGGATGGCTTTTGTCTTTTTTGGCTGTTCTTTCTGTGTTGCCCGTGTTTTATGTGAGAGAAAGCCTTTGTCAAAAATTTTCTACAATTGCCGCGCAATATCTTAAAACTCGGTTCCGTTTAATGGTATCGCCTGTTTTAATATTGCCACTTTCGCCCTCAACCATGTCTTCTCACAATTATCTTAAACAAACGCTTATTGGAACCGCTATGGTTATTGCGGTACTGTTTGCTCTCTCAGCCATACCTGAGTTTGATTTTGGTAGTTTTCATTTTAAGCGCATAAATATTATTGCCGATATTTTAAAGAAAGAAAAACCTGCGGTGCAGGCTTTAGATACCGTGGTTATAATGAAGCCTGTTTATGCCGATACCTGCAAGCAGGGCGTAACCTGTGTAGAAGATTATAGTGGCGATACCACCGGGCTGGATGTATTTTTAGCGGCGTTGGATATGGCTAAGAACAGGCCGGTGCGTATTGCCTGGTTTGGAGACTCGTATGTAGAGGGCGATATTTTGCTGGACCCTTTGCGCGATACGCTGCAAGCGCTCTACGGAGGTAGCGGTGTGGGTTTTGTGCCAATAACATCAGAGGTGGCAGGCTTCCGGCAAACGGTAATTCATTCGTTTAGCAATTGGAGCACCTACGAGATTGTAGGCAAGCGCGATGATAGTTTGCCGCTGGGCCCCGCAGGGTATACCTTCATTCCTTTAGAAGATAATATGGTTTCTTATCGCGCTGCAAAAAACCGCAAGCGATTAAACCGGTTTCCTTCTGTAAAGATTTTTTATGGGCAGTGCCAGGATGGAAGTATTCAATACTTTGTAAACGATTCGGTTTACAGCGATACGCTTTTGGATGGGTATAAAATACATGCCTTTGATGTAAACCAAAGCTGCACTGATTTTCGTTTCCGGATACCGGTGGCAAAAAAGCTGGCCCTCTACGGCGTTTCGTTTGAAAGCAGTGCCGGTGTATACGTAGATAATTTTTCCATGCGCGGCAACTCGGGTATTGGTTTAAGTTACGTGAAGGAAAAAATGTACCACGATTTTGATTCGCTTCACCATTACGATTTGGTAATACTAAGCTATGGCTTAAACGTAGCCAACGAAAAATCGCCAAACTACGATTGGTATGTGCGCAGTATGAATAATACCATGGCTATGATAAGAAGGGCCTTTCCGCATAGTTCGGTAATGGTAGTAGGTTGCAGCGACCGCGCCGATAAAATTGATGGCGAATTGCAAACCATGCCCAGTGTAAAACGACTGATTAATGAGCAACGAAAAATGGCTGCAGCGAACCAACTTTGTTTTTGGAATTTGCAGCAGGCGATGGGCGGAGATTCTACCATGATAAGATGGGCCGAGATGGATAAGCGCCCTTTAGCTAATAAAGATTACACCCATATAACTTTTAACGGAGGAAAGAGAGTGGCCGGAATTTTATTGGAGACACTGTTATATGAAAAAGAGAAGTATGAGCGCAGGAAGAAGAGTAAATAGACTATTGACGATTGACTATCGACTATTGACTAATGCAAATTTTGCATTGGCTTTTGGCTTTTGTCTAACGTCTATCGTCTGTTGTATTAATATTTATGGGCAAGGTGCTCCGCAAGCAAACGTGCCGCTGTTTAAAAAATATGCTTTTGTACATAGCGAAAGAAATGAAATTGTAAACGCGGGGGTGCTGGATAGTGTTTTTGAAAAACTGTATCAGCAAAAGTTACATAACAACCAACGCATAAATCTGTTGCACATTGGCGATAGTCATATACAGGCCGACATGATAACTGCCCCTTTGCGCACCGGCTTTCAAAAAGAGTTTGGTAATGCCGGCCGTGGGCTTGTAATTCCGTTGCGCGTATCGGGCAGCAACGAGCCTTTTAGCTATAAAATTACCAGCAATTTAAAGTGGTATGGCAAGCGCTGCGTTTATGTAAACGATTCGCTGGCTTATGGTATAGGCGGTTTTGCCGCCAAAACAAGTAACGACTCAGCTATCTTAAACATACGCACCAATAATTACGCGCCCCTTAATTATGCGTTTAACCGCTTAACTGTTTTTTATCAGCATGATTCATCATTTAATTTCACTTTGTACGATACCGGTGGTGTTCGCATCGCTAATTTCAATAACGATTCTGTATCGGCATTTTTAAATTATAGCAGGGCCAACCTTCCGCAGCTTACCAATAATGTGATATTAAAAATGGAGCGAAAGGATAGCAGCCAAAACCAGGCTACGGTATATGGGTTTAATTTAGAAAACGATAGCAATGGGGTGCTTTACCATGTAGTAGGGGTTAATGGTGCCGAGGCTTACCAGTATGTGGCAGCCAGGCATTTTGCCGAGCAAACAGCTTTGCTTACACCAGATGTTATTATTATATCATTAGGCACTAATGAAACGCAACGCCGTCCGTTTGATAAAGTACTAACACAGGCACGGCTCGATTCGTTAGTTAAACAATTACAAGTATGTAACCCAAAGGTGCCCGTGGTGCTTACAAGTCCGCCCGACTCTTATTTCCACCGTAAAAATTACAACACAGCAATTGCTACTTACCACGAAATGATGGTTGATTATGCAAAACAGAATAACCTGGCCGTATGGGATTTGTACTCCGTAACCGGTGGTTATAAAAGCTGCTACCAGTGGAAAAAGAATGGATTGATGCAGCGGGATGGCGTGCATTTTACACGCGCAGGTTATGAGTTGCAGGGTAACCTTTTATACGAAGCTATTATTAAAGCTTATAACGAATATGCCGGCCATAGACTTCCATAAACTGCTTGATCAGTTTGTATATCATCCCAATCAGCCGCTTATTTTCAGCACCGGCTTGTTCCTGTTTTTATTTATGGGGTTTATAACCGGTTTTTACCTGTTGCATAAAAACCATAAGGCAAAGCTTGCTTTTGTAATTGCCTTTTCGCTTTACTTTTATTACAAAAGCAGCGGTGTTTATTTTCTGTTGCTGGTGCTTGCTACGGTAGTAGATTATACATTGGCCAACTTTATTTACAATGCCGATAAGCAGTGGAAGAAAAAGGCATGGCTTATTTTTAGCCTGGCGCTGAACCTTGGTTTGCTTGGTTACTTTAAATACACCAACTTTTTATACGAAATATTCTGCAATCTCAGTAATCACCCATACGACCCATTTAGTATTTTTTTACCGGTAGGGGTTTCATTCTTTACCTTTCAATCGCTTAGTTATACTATAGAGATTTACCGGGGCGATATTGAGCCGGAAAAGAGCATTGTAAACTATGCATTTTTTGTTTCCTTCTTTCCGCAGTTGGTAGCGGGGCCAATAGTACGCGCTAAAGATTTTTTACCGCAGGTTAGCCAACCGGTAATTGTAACTCGCGAAATGTTTGGGCACGCTGTGTTTTTAATTGTAGCCGGTTTGTTTAAAAAGGTAATTATATCTGATTATATAAGTATAAACTTTGTTGATCGCATTTTCGATAGCCCCACTTTGTACACCGGTTTAGAAAATCTGTTTGGCGTATACGGTTATGCCCTGCAAATTTACTGCGACTTTAGCGGCTACAGCGATATGGCTATTGGTATAGCATTGTTGTTTGGCTATAAGCTTACCTTCAACTTCGATTCGCCTTATCAAAGCAGCAGCATTACCGAGTTCTGGCGCCGCTGGCATATATCGCTATCTACCTGGCTGCGCGATTATCTATATATATCCTTAGGCGGTAATCGTAAAGGGCGCCTAAGAACTTATCTTAACCAGTTTTTAACCATGCTGCTGGGCGGGCTTTGGCACGGCGCTGCCTTTAGGTTTGTGCTTTGGGGTGCTTTGCATGGCGTTGCATTGGGTATAGATAAATTTGTAAAAGAGTTTTTTAAAATACCCGATACCAAATTTTTCAAGGTACTGGGCGTGCTGCTTACCTTTCACTTTGTTTGTTTTTGCTGGATATTTTTCCGCGCCGATACCATGGAGTTGGCCGGTAGTGTAATTTCGCAAATAGCATTACATTTTACGCCTTCTATATTCTTCGATTTTGTTACCGGCTACAAAAATATATTGGTGGTAATGCTAATGGGTTATGCATTGCACTTTGTTCCTAAAAATATTGAGTTAAAAGCGCAAAACTTTGTAACCGATATGCCGCTGGCTGCAAAAGTTACTTTGGTGGTGGCTATGATTGTGGTGCTTATACAAGTTAAAAGCAGCGATATACAGCCGTTTATTTATTTTCAGTTTTAGATTTATATTCGAATATGATTAATTGTAATGACCCACGAAATACCTTAGCATGCCTTTTCACATATTAAGTCTGGATTATCAAAAGAATGAACAACTGGAAAGAGTCTTTCGTTCTATGAACGAAAGAAACACAATACTCTTCTTAGGTGCAGGCTCTTCAGTTACTGACACTAAGAGATATCTAAGTTCTGATATTATCGATTTTTATGAAGATAAAAAAAGGATAAAATATCAAATTGATGACATTACTGAATTTGTAGATGCTTTGTCTAATACTCCTGGCTTTTCAAGGGATGAATTCGATAATTATGTTGATGAATGTTTGCGTCGTTTAAAGCCAGAAGAAGCGCATAAAATTTTGGCTTCAGTTCCATGGAGGGAAATTATTACCACTAATTATGACTTAATAGTTGAACGTGCATTTCAAGATGTTTCTGGAACTCCGGCTGAGAATTTGAAAATTTACCCAATAAGAAGTGTAAAAGAAGTCAATTATGTGCAAGCGGCAGATGAAGTAAAGTATATTAAATTAAACGGTTGTATTTATGATAAGAAAAAATATAGATTGATTTTTTCTAGTGAGGATTTTGAAAGGTCAAAGAGGTACTATAAAGAAGTTTTGAATGGATTAAAGAATTTATCAGATCGAATAACTTTTTTGTCTATAGGATATTCGTATAGCGATAAGTTCTCAAAAAAGCTTCTCGATACTATTGATGGCTATGACTTTAGGCAAAAAAGAGTAATATATACTGTAGATCCGTTTATTCCAGATGCGGTTTTGCCCCTTTATGAAGCCAAAAAGATTTGTGTAATTAAGTCTTCAATGAGTGATTTTTTTGCAAAGTATAAAGAATGGGAAGAAAGTAAATCTGAGGAATTAAGGAAGACAAGACGAATTGTTTTTTCCGATGCAAAGAATAATAGTATCAAATTACCTTATCAATCATTGAGAAGATTAGATGGTAACGTGTTGCAGTTAAATGGTGAATATCGTTCTAAAATTATAGCAGATTCAGACTATTATAGAGGGGAAGAGCCTAACTATAATGTTATTTTAAAACATTTTGATGTAGTAAAGAAAAGGAAGCTTGCAGACGTAAAGAAGATTGTTGATGAGTACAGTTCTGGAACTACCAGAATTATACCTATTTTTTTTCTTACAGGTTCTTTTGGTACGGGTAAATCAACTTTCTCTTACAGATTGATACATGACTTGATAAATAATAGCGATGGTATTGATACAGTGGCTTTAGAAATTACAAATCCTCACGAAATAAATATTAACGACTTAAATGATCTCTTTAATAAAATCTTAGCGGAAAGAATCATTCTGTATTCAAATACTGCAGATTTAAACTCAACATTTAAATCCATTTTGGATTTAAGAAATAAAATTAGTACTAGTAAAGATTTGAGTGAAGTGGTAATGATTATGTGTAGTATCAGAGAGAATTTGCTACAAGTCCAGCAATCAGATAAGGAAATTAAGAATTCTCAAGTTATATCTGTAGACTGTAAGTTAAATAGGGAAGAAATTGAAGAGTTGGTAGAACGATTAAAGACGGCATCAGTTATTGATTATAGAGATTTGGAAGAAAAAAATAGAATTATTGAAGATATTCTTTACAAATATGAAGGCGATTCGTTTTTATCCTTGCTTGAGCTGATAACAAATAATAAGCACATTGACGATCTTATAGAAGCTTATGATCAAATAGGTAAAGAGGCGCAAGAAGCTTTATTGTATACATCTCTTTTATATCAATATAATATTTCTATTCCCGCATCTCTTTTAAAGGCTCTAGTTTCTAAAGATTGGGAAGAATTCAGAACTAAAATTCTTCCCACGCAAGCCAAGGGATTATTGCTTCAAGAAGTGAAATCCACTAGAGGCAGTGATCCCGATTTGTTTTTTAAAACGAAACATCCGATAATTTCTCAAAAAATTGTTCAACAGTTCTTATCAAATGAAGAGGATAGATTTGACTTGTTTGAAAATATTGTGAAACACTTACTCAATGGAAGTTATAGTAGTAGATTAATAATAAATCTTTTTAAGGCCATAAGATACAATGGCGACTTGCCACATGCTAAACTGAATAGACTCTACGATCTTGCGGCCAAGGCACTTGCAGAGGAGCCTAATTTTTTATTGCATTATGCAATAAATCTTCAAAGCAGAGGTGATGAAAAGTCTTTAACCGAGGCTGTTGATAGAATCATATATGCTGAATCAGCTTTGCTGGAAAGACGTAATCATATGCTTATTCATAGAAGAGGTGTATTGTATTTTGAATTAGCAAAGTTGAATTATGAAAAAGACAAAAATGTTTCGCATAAAACATTGAAATTCCTCAATGACGCGCGCGAGATGTTTTTAATAAAGAGACAATTAGATCCATGTACTCCTTACGGTTATTATGACGCAATTCGTCTTGAAATTTGGTGTTTGGAAAAAATCCAAATGAATGAAGTCGAAGAGCTTCGAACGCGTATATTTATTGAAGAGCAACTAGACACCGCTTCGAGAAGTGTTTTCGAGAACATAGACAAAATTAATTCTATCAAATTTGATTACGCAAGAAATTATAAGTTTAATAGTAATGAACGTGAGTATATTGAATATTTACGGGAAAGTATCGAGGACGCTGAATCTAGGCCATATGCATTGACTTTACTATTTAATCACTATTTGCTCAAAGATAATATTCAAGAATGTGAAAGTATCTTGCCAGAACTGGAGTATTTTACCTATAAAAAAGATGTTCTACAAACCCTATTTAAATTTTATGGACGTTATTTGCATGTGCCTGATTATCGTATTAAGTTTTATGATTTAGTTAGGGATAATAAAGATATTGAAGAAAGTGATACTCTGAGATATAACTATTTTCGTTTTGTAGCGGCGGCTTATGATAGGCACTTTGCGGATGCGTATCAATATTCTGGCCAAATTAATGATAGATTTAATTACCTAAATTCTGATTACAGGAGAGCTTGGATAGATTCTGAAACTGGTAAGGATAGAATTTTTGAGGCAACCATTAAGAAAGGTGGAAATAATAAATTTAAGGCTTACTTAAGCTATTTTAGTAGAGATTTTCCTTTGCTCAACTTTAAGGAGAGTCAATATGTTTTTCAAAAAGATTATTACGTCAAATTGAATTTCTTTCTTAACGGTATATTTGCTGTAGTAGTCGATATTCCTCCTCAAGACCAAAATTTATAAGCTGTGCAAGATGGTTGGATACTTTTGTAAATATTTAAATTTATTTGACTGACCTTCCGGCCTGCAACTCTTTCCGATATTCCGCTACTGGCCCAACTGGCTGATAGAATTTGGCGTGCGCATTATCCCCCTATTATTTCTATGCAGCAAATTGAGTTTATGCTTGCTGACCGGTATAGCGAAAAGGTTATTGCCGTGGGGATGGAAAGAGGAGAGAAGTTCTATGTGGCTTATATGGATGATAAGCCGGTGGGTTATGCATCGGTTGAATTAACCGGCGATTATTATTATCTGCATAAGTTTTACCTGGATGTAAATAAACACCGTGGTGGTATTGGTTCGCAATTCTTCAACTATTTGCTTGCGCAAATTGATTCGGCCAGGCCTATTCGTTTGCAGGTAAACCGGCAAAACATTAAGGCTATCAATTTTTATTTTAAGGTGGGCTTTGTAATTGAACGTGCCGACGATTTTGATATTGGCGGCGGCTTTTTTATGAATGATTTTGTAATGCTAAGGCAGCCTGCCTGATTGTTATTTTGCTTTGGTATTGTACCGGCTACAATTTATAGTGTAGCGTTTAATGTTCAGCCGTTTAAAAAAGAGGAAAGCTGAATCCTCAAATTAAAATTTCAAAAATATATTTACGTCATTATTGATTTTAAACCAACAACTTACTCTATGCAAAAGATTTACTACTTCATTATGGCGCTTATTTTAACATCGGGTTTATATGCTCAAAATCCGGTTCCTAACCCCGGTTTCGAAACATGGACCGGTACGGACCCCGACGGCTGGTCCAATTCGGAATATATAACTAAATCAACTGATGCGCACACAGGCAGCAACGCTGCAAAAGGCGCTTTTACGGGCACAGGCATTCCCATGTTATCCGTGGGCGCCGGAAATGGGTTTAGCACTAATACGCGTTGGGCCTACCTTAATTTTTACTACAAATTTGTAAAAACAGGCAGTGCTACAATTTCGGTTAGTTCTTATTTTGATAACCCTAACTACACCATCGGCCAGGCATTACGCACCATTAGTAATGCTTCGTCTGGTTACACCGCAGTAAGCATTCCGGTTAGCTATAACTTAAGCGGCAATCCTACTGATTGTACTATTGGTATAAGTTTGCAAAATGGGTCTACCGGTTCTTATTTTATTGTAGATGATGTTTCGTTAACAGCTGTTCCTCTTTTTGTAGAAACTATTGAGAAGGAGTCAAGCCTGCTTCATGTTTATCCTAATCCAGCCACTAACACTGTTGCAGTTGATTTTGAAACGGCGGCAATTAAGGGTACAACACTTATTAAGTTTACAGATTTAACAGGTAGAATAATTAAAGAATTGGCACCTGCCTCCAACCATGTGCTTGTGGATGTATCTGATATACACGCGGGCAATTACCTGGTTGTTTTAAAAAACGATGGGATGATTAAAACCAAAAGGCTGGTAATACAGTAAGCGGCAAATTTATTTTTGGAGCTTTTAAAAAGGCCGCTGCTATTTAACATTGGCGGCGGCTTTTTTATGAATGAATTTGTAATGGTAAAAACACCCCCAACCCCCTAAAGGGGGCTTTAATACAGAGATACAAAATAACTGTATTGTTTTATTCCTGCCTTTATTCGTGCAATTCGTGGCTTACTGCATTACTTAGTGCGCTCCAGCAACGCAAACCTCAGCGCATCCATTTTATACTTCCATCTTCTGCTTAAACTTTTCCCTTCCATTTCAGCTACCTGGTGGGTGCGGAACACCGGGTTTAGTATCCACTTCAACATTCGTTTATGTAAAGGCAAGGTGGCATACGGGAACTTTCGTATGTCCAGGTGTGCTTTAATTTTGGGGTAAATTTTTTGTTCGTATTCGTTGCGGTTGTGGGCATAGTATTCGGCATCTAAGGGTGGCATTACTTCGCTGCCTAAATGGAAGGTAAGGTGCAGGTCGTCTACCAGGTTTAGTTTTTGGGCAAAGGCAATTAAATTATGCACCATAGCCACCTCGCTAAACGATACTCCTACGCAAATGTTTTCGAGTATTAGTTTGCCCAGCAGTTCGCGCTTAAAAACAAAGCAATCAAAGCCCGGGTGCGGCTTGCCAAACTCGGCATACATTAAAGGCAGTTGGTTTACGCTGGTATATTTAGTAGTAAGCCCCCTGCGGTTAACCATTAGCGCATCGCAATTTTCATTCTTTATTATTTCGTTAATGGCAGCGTAAAATTGCGGCATTAACGAAATATCCATATTCGAAAAAATAAGAAAGTCAGCTTCGGTAGCCTTGCTCAACGCAGTTAATACATCTAAAAGAACCGGGTATTTTTTGGGCCTCGTAAATTTACCAAGGTCCAGCACGGAGCGTGTTAAGTTGGGCAGCCTGGTAAAAAAGGCTGGTATTATTTCATTGTCTTCGGGGTAGCAAATGGTATAAAGTTCTACATCTGTTATGCCGGCAGCAAACTCCTTAGCGCGGCGTATACTTTCAAAGGTAACTGGTTGCGCCAGATATAAATCTGACGTGGCCGGAACTTTAACAGGATTAATAACGTGTGCGAACTTCATGTGGCACAAATCTAAAAATTATGGCACAGCAGGGTGGGTTTTAGGTTTTACACTTTAAGGCATCTGCGCGCCTATCGTTGGTTTTTATATTTTCACGCCATGAGCAAAACTGTTTACGATTATCCTTTAAAAGATATAAAAGGGAACAACCTTAACCTGGCCGACTTTAAAGGCAAAAAAATATTACTGGTTAATACAGCCTCTGCTTGCGGGCTTACGCCACAATACAAGCAACTGCAGGAGTTATACGAACACCATAAAGATAAAGTAGAAGTGGTTGGTTTGCCCTGTAACGATTTTGCGGCGCAGGAACCCGGTACGCCTGAAGAGATTACGCAATTTTGCCAAATTAATTACGGTGTTACTTTCCCCTTAACCGAAAAAGTAAGCATACTTGGAGCTAACCCACACCCGCTGTATAATTTTTTAATGCATAAAGAATTGAATGGCCATAGTGATAGTGAGGTGAAGTGGAATTTTCAAAAATATCTGATAAATGAGAATGGTAATTTGATAAATGTAATTGATCCGCCGGTTGAGCCACTATCGGAGGAAATGCTGAGTTTACTGGAAGTTTGATTGGATTAATGGAAGAGTGGAATGTTGGAATTAATAATTCTATAAGAAGTGTACAATGTTATTTAGTGAAGTAATAGGGCAGCAGGTAGTAAAGGCAAAGTTGACCGGTATGGCTTATACGGGCAAAATACCGCATGCGCTTATGTTGCTGGGCCCCGAGGGCAGTGGTGCACTTGCGCTTGCGCTGGCGCTTGCACAATATATACAGTGCGAGGATAAGCAACCGGAAGATAGCTGCGGGGTATGTTCAGCCTGCGTTAAAAACAAAAAGTTTATACATCCCGATGTGCATTTTACCTTTCCGGTGGTGCCAGCCAAAAGCGGAGGGCCACCTATAAGTAATGATTATATTACAGAGTGGCGCGAAGCTTTAGCCCAGAACGTTTATATGAATGTAAACGAATGGCTGCAGGGCATTGGTGCCGAAAACCGGCAGGGTAATATAACGGTGCGCGAATGCCACGAAATTATAAGGGGCATGAGTATGAAAACATACGAATCGAACTTTAAGATTCAGATAATATGGTTAGCCGAATTTTTAAAAGAGGCGGGTAACACTTTATTGAAGGTAATAGAAGAGCCGCCCGCCAATACCATTTTTATTTTGGTAGTAGAAAATGCCGAGCTGGTGCTTAACACTATTATATCGCGTACGCAACTGATTAAGGTAAATGCTATTGAAGATGAAGATGTGAAAGATGCCTTGCTTAAGCGCTACGAAATGGACGAGGGCGCTGCCCGCCGCCTGGCACGAATAAGCGATGGTAACTTTAATGCGGCAGTAAGTTATGCCGCCGGCGAAGAAAACGCTAACGACAGGCTTTTGCACCGCTGGCTGGTTTGCTGCTTCAACTTAAAGCTTAAAAACTCGGCTACCAATGTGGCCAACCTAATGGATTGGGTGGAGGAGATTGCTAAAACCGGCCGCGAAAACCAAAAAACCTTTTTGAAGTATGCCCTGTTTTTTTTACGCGAGTGTAGTTTGTTGGCAGCAAACAGCGGCGGTAGCAAGCTGGAAGGAGAGGAGCTGAAATTTGCTACTAATCTTGCCGCCAAATTAGATTCGGGCCAACTGGAAAAGCTTTCGCAATTGTTTAACCAATTGTATTTTTATATAGAACGAAATGGTAATCCTAAAATTCTTTTTGTAAGCAATTCCTTCAAAATTGCATCGGTATTTGCCAGGCAAGAGGCGCCTCTTAGTTAAAAAATAGCGATTTTCCGCTGATTTTGAACCATTTTTAAAAAAACTTGTCATTTTTTTTGCCGTTTTCCTTTTACGTCTTATTTTGCCGCAAGTTTCAACCATGGGCAAATTTATTTTGCCTGAGGTTGCGCGCACATTTTAAGGCATTTAAAACATCAAAACCCGTAAGCATGAGGAAACGTTTATTCTCGACCACTGCCATTCGTTTATTACTTTTTGCTGCTGTTTTATTTTCATTTAGTAAGGTAGGTTATGCGCAATGCGGAACCAGTTCTTTTAATGAAGGTGGAACACTTTCACCTACAGGCACATGGAACACTGTAAGCGTAGGTAGCGGAACTTATACCGACTTTACAATAACCCAAAACAGGATTTACTCTTTCGAGTATACCAATACCCCAAGTTTGGGTGGCTATGAGTGGGATATGACATTAACCACCTCTTCGGGTTTGTTAACCTATAACAATTCGGTAACCCCGCTGTTAGATCCTTATAGCGGTGGGCAATGTACTCCAATAGGTCGTCCGGAATCAACGGATTGGTGGTCTGGTTTATCAACAGGAACCGTTACTGTAAATACGCATGTATGGAACGGTGCCTGTAATGCATGGGTAAGTGGCCTTAATTCTGCAATACTTAGTTATAAGGAGTGTATACCTTCTGCTGATCAGGGTTCGGGTAATGGTGTTTGGAATGTAGATGCTTATGCTACTGCCGATTTGGATATTCCTATTCCGGCCGCCCGCTACGGTTATTATACGACTAGTACACTTGGTTTTGCTACTACATATCCAGGTGCAACCAGTGTTTCTTCAACCGCAGGATGGGTTGGTTGCGAAGTGCCTGAAGATAATGCCACTGTACGCGCACGCCGCACTGGTTTTCCTTGTGGCCTTTATACTATTTCCGATAATGCACACGATGATAATGTTCGTATTTATTTAAATGGTAACCTTATTTATAGTGCTCCATGCTGCACGGCAGGTGGTGTTGTGGGCGACCCGAATGGCTATGTGCTTTCAGCTGCTGATAATATAGAAGTAAGATTTGTAGATGTTTGCTCTAACGGACAGGTTGATATTGGTGTAAACCCGGTTACCCTTCCTACATTAAGTGGTGGAACTATTGGTGGTGTTCCAGATAACTCTGCCGTATGCGAAGGCAGCTTGCTTGGTAACTTTACTAATTTAAGTGGTGCTACCGGCGGAACCGTAGGTTTTAGCGGCGGTGGTTCGTATACTTACGATTGGGAATTATCTACCGATGGTGGTGGAACGTTCAATTCGGTTGGTGTTACAACTACTACATGGAACAGCACGAATATTGTACCTGTAGGTTCAGTATATGTAATAAGAAGAAAAGTAACGGATGGTTGCGGTAATGTTGGTTATTCTAATACAATTACGGTTACTGGCCGTCCGCTTCCTAACGGTAGCATGTCTACTCAAACTCCAACAGTTTGCCCCGGCACAGCAGCTACTATCGATTTAACGTTTACCCCGGGCACTGCTCCGTTTGACATAGTTTATAACGACCAGGTTAACAATTTTACGGCCAACGGATTAAACGCTACCGATGTGGTAACCGTTAACCCTACTAACCCTACTACGCTTTATAACTTTACTACTATTACCGATGTGTATGGTTGTGTTAGAAGCAGCGGTTTTACCAGCGGTGTTTCTATTACTACTATTCCGGCTATTACTTATAATTCAGCCCCTACAGTAACTGATGCATTGTGCAACGGTGGCGGCACCGGTACAATTACCGTTAATGCGCAGGGCGGAAATGGTGGACTTACTTATTCTATTGACGGTGGTGCTACTTTCCAGGGTTCAAATATTTTCACAGGTTTGGTTGCGGGCAGCTATGATGTAGTTGTTCAGGATAACTTTGGTTGCACCCAGCCTTATGGCACGCCTACTGTTGTAGGCCAACCTACAGATGTTACTCAAACTTTGGCTGGTGTTGATGCAAGCTGTGCTAACGTATTTGATGGTTCTATAACTGTTACTGCACAAGGCGGAACACCGGGTTATAATTATTCATTAAACGGCGGCCCTCTGCAACCGGGTAATGTGTTTAACGGTATTGGTGCCGGCAACTACGTAGTAAGCGTTTACGATGCTAACGGTTGTGTTGATACGGCTAGCATTTCTATCGCTAATACTTATATAATAGCTGTAGTAATAGATAGCCAGGCAAATGTATCATGTGTGGGTGCTGCTGATGGTTCATTTACAGTACATGTAAACGGCGGTATACCGGCTTACACTTACTCAATTAACGGAGTAACTTATCAGAGTTCGGGCACTTTTACAGGCCTTAGCGCAGGAACTTACATTGTTATTGGTCGCGATTCAAAAGGTTGCACCGAAACAGTTAATGTAACTATCGCCCCTCCTGCTCCAATTTTAGTTTCAATTGATTCAGTAGATAATGTAGCATGTAACGGTACTGCTACCGGTGCAATTTATATTTCTGCAACTGGCGGAAATCCTGGTGGATTTACTTACCTGTGGAGCCCTGGTGGTGGTGGAACAGAAGATACTACCGGATTGGTAGCGGGTGTATACAATGTTACAGTTACCGATAGCAGAGGCTGTTTTGCTACTGCAGGTGCAACTGTTACTGAGCCGCTTCCTCTATTCCTTAATATAGCTTCTTACAACGATTTATTGTGCAATGGTGATTCATCGGGCGCAATTGATATAACTGCAAATGGTGGTATCCCTCCATATAGCTATGCATGGAGCAGTGGTGACAACACAGAAGACATTAGCGACCTGATATTAGGAACCTACACGGCTACCGTTACCGATGGTAATGGATGCACAGCAACTATATCGCAGGTGATCAACGAGCCTACTCCTTTAGTAGTTACAGGTGTTGTAACAGATGCAACCTGCTATGGTGCTGCAAATGGTTCAATTGATATTACCGTATCGGGTGGTACGCCTTCTTATACTTACTTATGGTCTACTTTCGAAACCTCGGAAGATATTAACGGCCTTAGCGGAGGAACCTATAATGTAATTGTAACCGATAATAACGGTTGCCAAAGAGGAACTTCTTTTGTAGTTGGCGAACCTACCCAACTGGTTCTTACTACTGCTATTACCCAAATAAGCTGCTTTAACTCTAACGATGGAGCTATAGACCTTACTGTAACCGGTGGAACACCGGGGGTTAGCCCAGCACCGGCTTATACTTACTTATGGAGCCCGAATGGTGATGTAACCGAAGATTTAACCGGCCTTAACGGCAACACCTACTCGGTAACCGTTACCGATGCAAATGGTTGCACAGCAACTACACAGGTTACTATTGTTAACCCTACTATGATTAACACCAGCTTTATAGTTAAGAACCCGCTTTGCTATGCTGATTCTAACGGAGCTATAGATCTGATTCCTTCGGGTGGTTCTTATCCTTATACTTTTGCATGGAACTACGGACCAACTACTGAAGACCTTACAGGTATACCTGCAGGAACTTACATTGTTACTATTACCGATTCTAAAAACTGTGTAAAAGTTGATTCGGCAACACTTATTGAACCTAAGGCGATTTATACTTCAGGCTTTACTAAAAATGTAAGCTGTAACGGAAAAGATGATGGTTTTGTTGATATTACTGCTTATGGCGGAACATTACCTTATTCATTCCAGTGGTCTTCGGGCCCTACTACAGAGGATATAGGAAGCTTAGACGGTGGTAGCTACCTGGTAACAGTAACAGATGCTAATGGATGTTCCGGCATATCGCAGTACGATGTAATTGAACCAGCTGTGTTGCGCGTTCAGGCTGTTGGAACAGATGTTTCGTGCTTTGGCAGCTGCAACGGTACTGTATCGGCTATACCAACAGGTGGTACTACTCCTTACGAATATTTGTGGAGCAATTTTATTATTGATTCTACACAAGGGCCTTTGTGTGCTGGTTTATACATTGTTGAGTTAGTTGACTCTAACATGTGCCATACTTTTGATAGCATTAGAATAAATGAACCAACCGATATTACAATTACCGGTGTTGTTACGGATGTGTATTGCAACGGATTTAACACAGGTTCTATTTTGATAACTGTAGGTGGAGGAACACCAGGCTATACATTCTTATGGTCTAATGGTGAAACTACACAGTCGATAACAGGCTTGCTTACCGGAACTTATACAGTAACCGTTACCGATAGCAGAGGTTGTATTAAAACAGCTACGTTTGTTGTTGGCGAAGTTAGCGGCATACATACTACGGCTTCTATAAGTAACCCTACTTGCTTTGGCAGCAATAATGCCTTTGTATCGGTAAGTGTTACCGGCGGAACGGCACCTTATGTTTATAACTGGAACACTACACCTGCACAGGGTGGGGCTGTAGCTACCAACCTTATAGCTGGTGTTTATGAACTTACTGTTACTGATGTGAACGGTTGCTCGGGCACTGTATCGGCTACCGTAACTAACCCAACGCCTATAGTTGTAACTACAACGCCTACAGACTCTAAATGTTCTAACGTGGCTACCGGCACTGTAACTGCAACAGCTACCGGTGGAGTGCCTCCTTATATTTATGAGTTGAATGGAATTGCACAACCATCAAACACCTTCACTAACCTGGCACCGGGCAACTATGTAATTGTAGTTACCGATGTAAACGGTTGCGATGGAACAAAAACTTTCAGCATTACTTCTCCTACACCACTTACTGTGGACTTAGTTGCATCGCAAATTCAGTTGTTGCAAGGTATGACTACCCAGTTAACCGCAACGACTAACTTACCGGTAGTTAACTATACCTGGAGCCCGCTTGCAGATTCGGCAGGCAATACAATATTCGACTTTAGCAACTGCGGCGACCCGGCTAATTGCCCTAACCCTTATGTAAAACCTTACTTCACTACTGTGTTCTCGGTTACCGTTATGAATGCTGATTCTTGCTATGCTTCAGATACCGTTACAATAGGTGTTCAGGCTCAACCTTCAGCCTTTGTTGCATCGGCATTTACGCCTAACGGCGATGGATTGAACGACCGTTTTGAATTTGACATTTTAGGTGTTGAAACGGTAGACATTGAAATTTATGACCGTTGGGGACATAAAGTGTATGCTAATAAGAGCCAGCCAAACGGATTTACAGGAACTAACGGATGGGATGGAATGGTAGATGGTAAAGTAGCGCCATTTGATACCTATGTTTGGCAAATGAAATTGAAGTACTTTACCGGAATTGATTTTGCAGGATTAGAAGTTGAAAGAAGTGGAACAATAACGATAATGAAGTAATTACAATATAACCCCTTGCTTAGCGGCAAGGGGTTTTTGGTTTAAACACGACACACTAGTATATTTTAAAATTTAGTTATGAAAAAGCATATGCTCCCTGGCACAAATGCTTTGGCAAAGAGTTTTTTTGCCATTGCCTTTATGATTCTCTCAATTTATTCTGCTAATGCCCAATGTACCTGGAGCGGACAATCCAGTCAGCTAACCCTGGGCACGCCTCCATGTGGAACTTTTTCAAGTAGTTCTTCGGTTGGTAGCGGCACATATACCTATTTTAACGGAACGCAGGGTTCTAGCTATACCTTTAGTACCTGTAACGATGGTTCCAATACCCAGTTAACAGTTTACTGGTTTAACGGTAGCGCATGGGTTTCTCAGGCTTATAATGATGATAACGGGCCGATTTGTAATACTACCCGGGCGTCAATAACCTGGACAAACACTAACGCAACAAGCGGTAACTACATATTGGTGTTGAACGAGTTTAACTGTCAACAACATACTGGTATTTCGCACGTGTTAGATTACCGCGAAAATGGGCCGGCCGCACCAAGTGGTAACCCCACCGGTGGTACCAGCATTTGCTCGGGAGCAGGAACTAACGTTACCTTGAACCGTAACAGCACTCCACCAACAGGCTTAACATACTACTGGCAAACATCGTCAACAGGAACCAGCACCAGCATTGGCTCGGGTTCAACACTTACAGTATCTCCTTCCAGCACTACAACTTATTATGTTCGCCCACAATCGGGAACAGGCTGTTGGGGAACGGCCAGCGCAGGAACTACAATAACAGTAAATACCACACCATCTCCACCAACAGCACCAACAGCACAAACAGTTTGTGCTTCGTCGGCACAAAATATCAGTTTTAACAGTGTAACTGCCGGTGCCAACGGCGATCAAATAGAATGGGCCACTAACAGCTCGTTTACAGGAAGCACCACAGTTGCCAGCCCCGCTACTATAACAGTAAATGTGGCAGTTGGTACTACTACTACAGTTTATATGCGTAGCAGGAATAGTTCTAGTGGATGCGTGAGCACCTCAGTAAATACTACCGCTACTGTTAATGCAAATCCAACTGCACCTACCGCGCCTACGGCGCAGGCCGTATGTTCAAACAGTAGCCAAACACTTACTTTCCCGGCCATTTCAGCGGGCTCGGGCGGTAACCAGATTGAGTGGGCTACTAACTCTTCATTCACTGGCAGCACTATCACAGCCAGCCCGGCCACAGTTTCTGTTTCAGTATCATCCGGCTCTACTACCACTGTTTATTTCCGCAGTCGTGCAAGTGCAACCGGCTGTGTAAGTACATCTGTAAACAGTACGGCTACAGTTAATCCTGTGCCGGCAGCTCCGGTAGCACCTGCGGCACAAAGCACCTGTTCGGGTTCTACCCAAACATTTGCTTTTACCAGTGTTTCTTCAGGGTTTGGAGGCGATCAAATTGAATGGGCAACTAACGGTGGATTTACCGGCAGTACTGTAGCTACCAGCCCAACAACTATTACTGTTAACGTTCCTTCGGGCACTACTACTAATATATTTATCCGTAGCAGAAATAGCACAAGCGGCTGTGTAAGTACCAGCGTTTCAACCAGCGCTTCGGTAAGCAGCGTTCCGGGAGCTACTATAACTGTAACCGAGGCTTCGGGCACAACTGCCAATGATGGTGTAACCTGCTCCGGAGATGCAGTTTCTCTTACTGCTAACCCTGCAGGTATGACCAGCTATGTATGGAATAACGGCCTGCCGAACGGACAGAACCAAACGGTTAATCCAACCGGCACCACTACTTATAGTGTAACTGTAACCAATTCGAGCAGTTGTACTGCGGTTGCAACCACAACTATTACGGTTAATCCGCTGCCAACACCTACAATTTCTGTAGTTGAAAGTTCGGGCAATGTAAATAACGATGGAACAACTTGTAGCGGCGATAATGTTACGCTTACGGCAAATCCGGGTGGCCTTACTTATTCATGGAGCGGAGGTTTAGGTGCAGCACAGGTGCAAAATGTGGCTCCTACCGGAACTACCGTTTATACAGTAACGGTTACCAATGGCAACGCTTGTTCTAATACGGTATCTGCTACTATTACAGTAAATCCTTTGCCGGCAACTACAATTTCTGTAGTTGAAAGTTCGGGCAATAGTAGCAATGATGGCACTACCTGTAGCGGCGATAATGTTACATTAACAGCTAACCCAAGTGCACAGCTTAGCTATGCCTGGAACAATAGCTTGCCTTCGCAGCAGGTAAACGTGGTGGCACCAACCGGCACCACCAGTTATTCGGTAACAGTTACCACCGTAAATAACTGTTCGGCCGCTGCATCTGCAACCATTACAGTTAACCCGCTGCCAACCCCTACTATTGGTGTTGCTGAAACTTCGGGCGTAGCTAATAACGATGGTATCATATGTAGTGCAGCTGCAGTTACATTAACAGGTAGCGCCGGCTTTACCAACTATGCATGGAACAATGCACTGGGATCGGGCCAGGTAAAAAATGTAGCCCCTACGGCTACTACTACCTACACTGTTACTGTAACTAACAGCAACAACTGTTCGGCAGCGGCATCAACAACTATTACGGTAAATCAGTATCCTATATTTAGCGCACAGCCGGTAGTAACTGCAGTATTATGCAACGGTGGAAACACCGGTACTATCACTGTTAGCGCATCAACTGCTAATAATCCTTTAACCTATTCTAATGATAATGGCAGCACTTTCCAGGGAAGCAATGTATTTACAGGTTTAACTGCGGGTAGTTACAACCTTGTAATTACCGATGCAGCAGCCTGCTCAACTACTTACCCTACTAACCCGGTTCTTGTTACAGAGCCACCAGTGCTTACACATACCACAGCGGTTGTTGATGCAAGCTGTTCAAACGTTTTTGACGGTAAAATTACCGTTACTGCTACCGGCGGTTTTGGCGCTTACGCATATTCTTTGAATGGTGGCCCATCGCAGGTAGGCAATGTGTTCTCTGGTCTTTCGAGCGGTGTTTATACTGTTTTGACTACAGATGCTAATGGTTGTGGTTTTTCTACCAGCGATACTATTGATAACTCTTATGGTATAACCGGCAGTATTCAATCGCAAACCAATGTTTCGTGCTTTAGCGGCGGAAACGGTGCGGTAACTGTTCAAATTGATTCATTCGGTGTAAGCCCTTACTCTTACTCTATAAATGGTGTTACCTTCCAACCGGGTGGTATTACTTATACCTTTACAGGATTGACAGCCGGTAACTATATTGTTACCATCCGTGATTCGAAAGGTTGCTCAGCTTTTGTTCCGGTAACTATTACCCAACCGGCACAACTGCAAGCACAAATTGATTCTATTACAAACATTGCTTGTAATGGCGGTGGTACCGGTGCCATCTATATTTCGGTAAATGGCGGAACAGCTCCTTTCAGTTACCTTTGGAGCAATAGTGCCACTACCCAGGATATAACCGGGCTTGTTGCCGGCACATACAATGTAGCTGTATTGGATGCCAATGGCTGTAATGCATCGGTTGGTGCAACTATTACCCAGCCAATTGCCTTATTCCTAAATGTAGCTTCATATACTAACTTAAGATGCTTTAACGATTCATCGGGTTCAATTAATGTATCGGTAAATGGTGGTGTTCCTCCTTACAACTTTAACTGGAGCAATGGCGCAACTACCGAAGATTTATCGGGCCTTAAAGCAAATACTTACTCATTAACTGTAACCGACAATAACGGTTGTACCCAAACAGCTTCGCAAACAATTACCGAGCCTTTACAGTTAACTACCAGCGCATCTTCGGCCAACGTTACGTGTAATGGATTTACAAATGGTTCAATTGATTTAACGGTATCTAACGGCACAGGGCCATACACTTATTTCTGGGCTAATGGTGGATATACTACCGAAGACCTGAACGGTATAGGTGCAGGTTCATACACCGTAGTAGTTACCGATGCCAATAGCTGCACCGCTTCTCGCACGGTGGTTATTACACAGCCGGCAGCCCTTGTGGTGTCGGGCACAGTAACTAACCTGGGCTGTTTTGGAAACACCAGTGGTGCTATTGATGTAACAGTAACTGGTGGAACACCGGTATATGTTTATCAGTGGAGCAATGGCTTACCTGCAACTGAAGACCAAACCGGGTTAAACGCTGGCACGTATACTGTAACTGTGGTAGACGACTTTGTGTGCACCGCAAGCGCAAGCTTTACACTTACACAGCCTACGCAGGCATTGGGCGGTTCGTTGGTTGCTACCGATGTAACCTGTAACGGCGCAAATAACGGCAGCGTTAATCTTACTTTAACCGGCGGAACTTTACCTTATATTTATACATGGGCTCCGGGTGGCGCTACTACTGAAGATATCACGGGCCTTGGACCTAATACCTATTCTGTTACTGCACAAGATGCTAACGGATGTAGCTTTACCGGTAATGCTACTGTAGCAGAGCCTGCTGCATTGGTTGCTTCAATACAAGGAACTGACGTTAGCTGCTTTGGTGGTAATAACGGCGCGGCCGATTTAACTGTAACCGGTGGCAACCTCGGCTACACTTATTTATGGAGCAATTTTGCAAGCACCGAAGATTTAACAGGTTTAACGGCCGGAACTTATACTGTAATAGTAACTGATACAAAAAGCTGTCAAACTATTACCGCGGTTACCATTACTCAACCTGCTCAACTGGTTATTAATGGAAATGTTACCAATATTTCGTGCAACGGTGGAACTACAGGTTCTGTAGATTTAACTGTAACAGGTGGCGCGGGCCAGTATAGCTTTGCATGGAGCGGTGGTTTACCTGCAACTGAAGATCAAGCCAGTCTTACCGCAGGCACCTATACGGTAACTGTTACAGATGCTAACTTCTGCACGGCTTCTGCTTCATATACTATTACACAACCAGTTGCTCTTGTTGTTTCGGGTGTATCTACAAATGTTAGCTGCAACGGCGGAAGCAACGGAACTGTTAATCTTACAGTTAACGGTGGTGTTGCTCCTTACGTATTCAACTGGAGCCCTAACGGACAAACTACCGAAGACTTAAGCGGCCTTAGCGCTAATACCTATTCAGTAACTGTTACCGATGCTAACACTTGTAGTGGTACCGCTAGTTTTGTAATTACTGAGCCAGCTGCTATCACTTCATCAGTAGCAGGCACCGATGTAACCTGCAACGGAGCCAGCAATGGTTCGGCAGACCTTACTGTAAGCGGCGGCACAGGCCCTTATACTTACCTGTGGAGTAACTTCCAGGCAACACAAGACTTAGCCAACATTGGCGGAGGCTTATACTATGTAATCATTAAAGATGCAAACGGTTGCGAGAAGAGAGATTCAGTATTAATCAGCGAACCTGCTGCATTAGTAATCGCATCTTCAGTAACCAATGTATTGTGCAACGGCGCAGCAACAGGTGCAATAGATTTAACTGTAACTGGCGGCACCGGCGCATACAGCTTTGCATGGAGTGGTGGTTTACCTGCTACAGAAGATCAGACCGGCTTAACAGCAGGCACTTATGTAGTAACCGTAAGCGATGCTAACAGCTGCACAGCCACTGCTACTTACACCATTACCCAACCGGCAGGTTTAGTATTGAATGCAACAACTACCAACGTAGGTTGTGCAGGCGGTGCTAATGGCTCGGTAGATATTACGGTTCAGGGCGGTGTGTTCCCATACAGCTTTAACTGGAGCCCTAATGGCCAGACCACAGAAGATATTAACGGCTTAAGCGGCGGCACTTACACGGTAGTAATTACCGATGCTAACGGATGTTCTACTTCGGCTTCGTACACTATTACTGAACCAAGCGCAATCGTATCGTCAGTAGTAGGCACCGATGTAACCTGCAACGGAGCCAGCAACGGTTCGGCAGACCTTACTGTAAGCGGCGGCACAGGCCCTTATACTTACCTGTGGAGTAACTTCCAGGCAACACAAGATTTAGCCAACATTGGCGGAGGCTTATACTATGTAGTAATAAAAGACGCGAATGGCTGCGAGAAGAGAGATTCAGTATTAATCAGCGAACCTGCTGCATTAGTAATCGCCTCTTCAGTAACCAATGTATTGTGCAACGGCGCAGCAACAGGTGCAATAGACCTTACTGTAACTGGCGGCACCGGCGCATACAGCTTTGCATGGAGCGGTGGCCTACCTGCTACAGAAGATCAGACCGGCTTAACCGCAGGCACTTATGTAGTAACCGTAAGCGATGCTAACAGCTGCACAGCAACTGCTTCATATACTATTACACAACCAGTTGCTCTTGTTGTTTCGGGTGTATCTACAAATGTTGGCTGCAACGGCGGAAGCAATGGAACTGTTAATCTTACAGTTAGCGGTGGTGTTGTTCCTTATATATTCAACTGGAGCCCTAACGGACAAACTACCGAAGACTTAAGCGGCCTTAGCGGCGGCACTTACCTATTCAGTAACTGTTACCGATGCTAACACTTGTTCTACTTCAGTTTTGTAATTACTGAGCCAGCTGCTATCACTTCATCAGTAGCAGGCACCGATGTAACCTGCAACGGAGCCAGCAACGGTTCGGCAGACCTTACTGTAAGCGGCGGCACAGGCCTTATACTTACCTGTGGAGTAACTTCCAGGCAACACAAGACTTAGCCAACATTGGCGGAGGCTTATACTATGTAATCATTAAAGATGCAAACGGTTGCGAGAAGAGATTCAGTATTAATCAGCGAACCTGCTGCATTAGTAATCGCATCTTCAGTAACCAATGTATTGTGCAACGGCGCAGCAACAGGTGCAATAGATTTAACTGTAACTGGCGGCACCGGCGCATACAGCTTTGCATGGAGTGGTGGTTTACCTGCTACAGAAGATCAGACCGGCTTAACAGCAGGCACTTATGTAGTAACCGTAAGCGATGCTAACAGCTGCACAGCCACTGCTACTTACACCATTACCCAACCGGCAGGTTTAGTATTGAATGCAACAACTACCAACGTAGGTTGTGCAGGCGGTGCTAATGGCTCGGTAGATATTACGGTTCAGGGCGGTGTGTTCCCATACAGCTTTAACTGGAGCCCTAATGGCCAGACCACAGAAGATATTAACGGCTTAAGCGGCGGCACTTACACGGTAGTAATTACCGATGCTAACGGATGTTCTACTTCAGCTTCGTACACTATTACTGAACCAAACGCAATCGTATCGTCAGTAGTAGGCACCGATGTAACCTGCAACGGAGCCAGCAACGGTTCGGCTGACCTTACTGTAAGCGGCGGCACAGGCCCTTATACTTACCTGTGGAGTACTTTTGAAGCTTCGCAGGATATAGCTAACCTGGATGGTGGTTTATACTATGTAATCATCACAGATGCAAACGGCTGTGAGAAGAGAGATTCTGTGCTGATTAACGAACCAACAGCTATTGTAGCATCTACTTCGGTAACTAACGTATTATGTAATGGCGGTTCTACCGGCGTTATCGACCTTACTGTAACAGGTGGTTCGGGTGCTTATACCTTTGCATGGAGCGGTAACTTACCGGCTACTGAAGATCAATCAGGAGTTGCTGCAGGAACTTATACGGTAACTATTACCGATGGTAACAGTTGCACAGCTACTGCAAGCGCTACCATTACACAACCTGCCTTATTATCGCTTACTGGTTTAGTTACCAATGTAAGCTGCGCGGGTGGTAACGATGGCCAGATTAACACAACAGTAGTGGGTGGAACATTACCTTATACTTTTGTTTGGAGCAACGGACCTAACACCGAAGATGTTCAAACACTTACAGCAGGCACTTACTCGGTAGTTGTTACCGATGCAAACGGCTGCTCTACTTCGGCTTCATACACTATTACAGAGCCTACCCCAATTGTTTCATCAATTGTTGGTACCAACGTAACTTGCCAGGGTGCTAATAACGGAACAGCTGACCTTACAGTTAGCGGTGGCACTGCCCCTTACACTTACTTCTGGTCTAACTTCCAGGCCAGCCAGGATGTAAACGGCCTTGATGGTGGTATCTACTTTGTAGTTATTACCGATGCAAACGGTTGCACACACCGCGATTCTGTAGTTATAAGCGAACCATCTCAACTTGTTCTTTCTACAGCAGTAACTCAAATAAGCTGCTTTAATGCTAACGATGGCGCTATCGACTTAACTGTAACCGGTGGCACACAGCCTTACCAATATGCATGGAGCAACAACCTTACTACCGAAGACATCTCTGGCCTTAGCGGAAATACTTACTCGGTGGTGGTAACCGATGATAATGGTTGCACTGCAACTATTGCAGCACTTATTATTAACCCGGCTAATATTGGTACCAACGTAGTAACGCATAACCCGTTGTGCAATGGCGATACCAACGGCCGTATAGATTTAATTACTACCGGTGGAACACCTAACTACAGCTTCTTATGGAGCAATGGCGCTACCACGGAGGATATAAACAACATTGGCGCGGGCGTATATTCTATTACCATTACCGATGCGCGTGGTTGTGTTCATACCGATTCATTCACTATTGTTGAACCAGGTCCGCTATTTACTTCTGGCTTTATTAAAAACGTAACCTGCTTCGGCTTTAAAGATGGTTGCGTGGATATTACTGCTTACGGTGGTACTTTACCATACCAATACCTATGGAGCACTGGCCAAAGCACAGAAGATATCTGCGGTTTATCAGGTGGGTTACCTTTAGTAACTGTTACCGATTTTAACGGTTGTTCAGTAGTTTCTTCATATCAGGTTTTTGAGCCTGCTCTTTTAACCCTGGATGTAACTGCAACCAACGTATCTTGCTTTAATGGTACCAACGGAACTGCTACCGCTTTACCTGCGGGCGGAACTACACCGTACGAATATCTGTGGGATGATTTTGCAAGTGATTCATTACGCACAGGCTTACCGGCCGGCCGGGTGGTATTGTTGCTTACCGATAGCAATGGTTGCCATGTGTTAGACAGTGCTATAATTACGCAACCTACTGAAGTAGCTATTACAGGTTTGGTTAACAACGCAGCTTGCTTTAACGCAGCTACCGGCGGCGTAGATATTACTGTAACCGGCGGAACACCTGCCTACACTTATTTCTGGAGCAGCGGCGCTACTACCGAAGACCTTACAGCAGTTGCTGCAGGGCCTTATACAGTAACAGTAACCGATGCTAACCTTTGTAACAAATCGGCAACGTTTACGGTAACTCAGCCAATGGCTATAAACCTTACCCTGCTTAGCAACAAACCTGCCTGCAATGGTGCCAATAATGGTAGCCTTTCGGTAGTGGCGGTGCAGGGCGTTACACCTTATACTTATGCGTGGAGCGACGGTCAGACTACAGCTACCGCAGCCGACCTTGCTGCAGGCGCTTACAGCGTAACTGTGAACGATGCTAACGGTTGCTCGGCTACTATAGCCGACACGTTAACAGCGCCACAGGCTATTACTGTAACTACCAACGTGCAGGGCAGCAAATGCTTTAATACATCTACCGGCGTGGTAACTGCAACGGTAACGGGTGGAAGAGCGCCTTATGTTTACCAGTTAAACGGCGCTTCGCAGCCTACCAATGTATTTGCCGGCTTAGCTGCAGGCAACTATATACTGTTGGTTACCGATGCTAACGGTTGCCAGGGCACCAGCGCCTTTACTATTACCTCACCGGGCCAAATTTCGGTGGACTTAACTGTTGCCGAGCAAATAATACTTACCGGTATGAAAACCCAGCTTAGTGCTACGGCTACATCCGATAAAGCTATAATTGGCTATGCATGGCAACCTTCGGCCGCAATTGATTTTAGCGGCTGTGGCGATACTGCTAACTGCTCTAACCCTTATGCAGCGCCGCTTTCGTCTACCATATTTACCGTAACGGTAATGAACGAAGATTCGTGCACCGCTACCGATACCATTACTGTTTACGTGGATAATGAACTTTCAGAATTTATTCCAAGTGCATTTACACCTAACAACGATGGATTGAACGACCGCTTTGCATTTGATATATTAGGTGCTACTAACCTGGATATTAAAATATTCAACCGTTGGGGACAAGAAGTTTACGGCGATGCTAACCAGCCAAACGGACTTGGCGCCGGTATTGGATGGGACGGTAATGTAGACGGAAAACCAGCTCCTAACGATACCTACATATGGCAATTGAAGGTTACTTACTTTGGTGGCGACCCAAGCCGCGAAAGCACTAAGGAAACCCGCGGAACGGTATCAATAATGAGATAACACCAACCACAATAGTTTATTTAAAAGCCCCGACTAAAATCGGGGCTTTTTTTATGCCGTATCGTTATTAGACATCTTCGGAAATTCGAATCAATCAATAACACTCCAACCCCTGCAGATGTCTGTCGCCTCGACGAATCTGCGGTAAGATTATCGCTAAACTTTGTCGCAGAGTCCTTTTCTATGCTGATTCGAAACGAACTATAACAGAAAGAGACACCTGCGGGGGGGCTTTTTATACCAGCCGCGGCTTGTAAAGAATTTCCGAAGAAGTCTATTGTATAGACAAGGCATTGCCTTGTCTCTTTTAGAGCGCTGGGCGGTTGTTTATAGACCGAAGAAATGTTTCGTAACTAAGGCGCCCCAAAACGAAGTTTCTGTTTTGTAGGCTGCGATTATTTAATGCCCATGGCATATAATACAATAGCCTGTTGCAGGAACAATTCCCTTTAGGGATTGAATATTGGTAGATTAGGTTAGAAAAACGGTATACGACCCCGTAAGCGGGTCGAACCGTAAGCAATAGCAGTTGGCAACGTTTTTACCCTTGCTTATCGGCATTCATATAAAAAGATAGCGCGCCCGAGGGGCATTTTTTTACTTGCTCTACCATGGCATTGGAATCGGCACCGCTTGTGTTTATCCAGGGGCTGGCTTTGGTATTAAACACGCTGTGCAGGCCCCGCACACAATTAGCGGAGTGCGTGCAAAGTGCATTTTTCCAAACAATAGTTACCTCGCCGTTGCTGTATTCTTTTGTCAAATTTTTAGGGTCCATCTCTCTTCGTTTTTATAAAAATAAGAAAAGTAATTTCCATTTCCACCCTCTATTTTAGTCTTTCAAACGCACGCAATTAATAGAACCATCTGATAATAATATACTTAAGATAAATAAAGCCTTTGGGCCTTTTTTGCGCCCCTTTTTTAACTAAAAAAGACTTAATTTCGCGCAAGACACTAACATTCTGTTTTAAGCGCCTTTAAATATTGATTTTCCAAATATTGTATATGCAACATTATACCCGTTCGTTTGCTGCCCTGTTATCGCTGTTATTATTATTCTTTGCAGATGTTTTTGCGCAGGTTCCGCAGGCTATTAACTACCAGGCTATAGCCCGCGATGCGGGTGGAACACCATATGCCAACCGTAATATATCGGTTCGCTTTACTATAAACACAGGCATTAACCCGGGCTTTCCGGTTTACCAGGAAACGCAAACCGCGGTAACCAATCAATTTGGTTTGTTTACTTTAAAAATAGGCTACGGCAATCCAACTATTGGCAGTTTTCCGGCTATTAGCTGGGCGGGGGGTAATAAATACCTATTGGTAGAGTTTGACCCTAACGGCGGCACCAGCTATTTAAACATGGGTAGCAGCGAAATGGTAAGTGTGCCTTACGCCCTGTATGCCGAAAGATCGGGCGGAACTTCTACCCCTGGCGCAACGGGTGCTACTGGTGCTAAAGGTAACACGGGCGTAACTGGCCCGGCAGGAGTTACGGGGGCAACAGGCGTGGCCGGCGCTTCGGTAACGGGTATTACAGTTAACTCTAATGGCACTCTTACCTTCACCTATTCCGATGGTACTACGGTTACAACTACTGGCAGCACGGTTCAGGGTCCAACAGGGGCCACAGGAGCGGCAGGGGTACCGGGCAATACAGGAGCCACCGGCTTAAACGGCGCCACCGGCGCAGTTGGTTTACAAGGCCCAACGGGGCCAACCGGTGCAGGTGGTGGAACCACAGGTGCCACCGGTCCAACCGGCGCAACCGGCAATAGCATTACCAACGTGGTAGATAACGGCAACGGAAGCATTACCATCAACTTTACTGATGGTACAAGCTCGACAATAAACAATGTACAGGGAGCAACAGGAGCTACCGGTGCAACCGGAGTTACCGGCCCTTCGGGTTCTGGTGGCGGTGCAACAGGGGCAACGGGCGATACTGGTTTACCTGGCGCCACAGGAGCAACCGGCAATAGTATTACCAACGTGGTAGATAACGGCAACGGAAGTATTACCATCAACTTTACTGATGGCACAAGCTCCACAATAAACAACGTACAGGGAGCGACAGGGGCTACCGGCGCCACAGGAGCTACGGGTCCTTCAGGTTCTGGTGGCGGTGCAACAGGGGCAACGGGCGATACCGGTTTGACAGGTGCCACCGGGGCAACGGGTAATAGCATAACCAACGTGGTAGATAACGGCAACGGAAGTATAACCATTAACTTTACCGATGGAACTTCAACTACAATTAATAACGTGCAGGGTGCCACAGGTGCTACGGGCGCAACCGGCTTAAATGGAAATACCGGAGACACAGGCGCAACAGGGCCAACGGGACCAACCGGTTCCGGAGGTGGCGCAACTGGTGCCACGGGCGCAACCGGGGCTACTGGGCCCACGGGTTCTGGTGGCGGAGCCACCGGAGCAACGGGTGATACGGGATTACAAGGGGCAACGGGCCCAACCGGAGATACAGGGGCACAAGGTATAACAGGCCCTACCGGAGTAGGAATAACCGGGCCTACAGGGCCAACAGGTTCTGGTGGCGGAGCCACAGGAGCAACTGGTGATACGGGTGTACAAGGCGTAACCGGAGCAACCGGGCCTACCGGCTTAAATGGAAATACGGGTGATACAGGTGCGACCGGATTAAACGGAAACACCGGAGATACAGGCGCAACTGGTCCAACGGGGCCAACTGGTTCCGGAGGTGGAGCCACCGGCGCGACTGGCGATACTGGTCTACAAGGTAACACGGGTCCAACGGGCGCTACAGGCGTTGGCGTTACTGGGCCAACCGGAGATACCGGTTTGCAAGGCGTTGCCGGTGCAACCGGGCCTACCGGCTTAAATGGAAGTACAGGTAATACCGGGGCAACCGGATTAAACGGAAGCACCGGAGATACAGGAGCAACAGGTCCAACGGGGCCAACTGGTTCCGGAGGTGGAGCGACTGGTGCGACGGGCGATACCGGTTTACAAGGGGTTACAGGACCGACCGGCGCAACTGGCGCAGGAGTAACCGGAGCTACTGGCCCAACAGGTTTGAATGGTAATACCGGCGACACCGGCCCGACAGGCCCTACCGGATTGAATGGAGTAACAGGACCAACAGGAGCTGGTGGTGGAGCCACGGGCCCAACAGGCGATACCGGTTTACAAGGTAACACGGGTCCAACAGGTGCCACAGGTGCAGGAATAACCGGCGCAACGGGACCTACAGGATTAGATGGAAATACCGGCGCCACGGGCGCAACAGGACCAACAGGTAATACGGGAGCTACCGGGGCAGGTGTAACCGGCCCGACTGGGGATACCGGCGTGCAAGGTAACACAGGTCCAACGGGCGCCACCGGTGCAGGGACAACCGGCGCAACAGGACCTACTGGATTAGATGGAAATACCGGCGCTACGGGCGTAACAGGACCTACGGGTAATACCGGAGCTACCGGAGCAGGTGTAACCGGCCCGACAGGTGATACCGGCGTGCAAGGTAACACAGGTCCAACGGGCGCCACTGGTGCAGGAACAACCGGCGCTACCGGTCCTACAGGATTAGATGGAAATACCGGCGCTACGGGCGTAACAGGACCTACGGGTAATACAGGAGCTACCGGGGCAGGCGTAACCGGCCCGACTGGCGATACAGGTTTACAAGGTAACACAGGTCCTACTGGCGCCACTGGTGCAGGGACAACCGGCGCAACAGGACCTACTGGATTAGATGGAAATACCGGCGCCACGGGCGTAACAGGACCAACAGGTAATACGGGAGCTACCGGGGCAGGCGTAACTGGCCCAACAGGCGATACCGGTTTACAAGGTAATACAGGTCCAACGGGCGCCACTGGTGCAGGAACAACCGGTGCTACCGGACCTACAGGATTAGATGGAAATACCGGCGCCACGGGGGCAACAGGACCTACGGGTAATACCGGAGCCACCGGGGCAGGCGTAACCGGCCCGACAGGCGATACAGGTTTACAAGGTAACACAGGTCCTACTGGCGCCACAGGTGCAGGAACAACCGGCGCTACCGGTCCTACCGGATTAGATGGAAATACCGGCGCCACGGGCGCAACAGGACCAACAGGTAATACGGGAGCTACCGGGGCAGGTGTAACCGGCCCGACTGGGGATACCGGGGTGCAAGGTAACACAGGTCCAACGGGCGCCACCGGTGCAGGAACAACCGGCGCTACCGGCCCTACTGGATTAGATGGAAATACCGGCGCCACGGGCGCAACAGGACCAACAGGACCAACAGGTAATACGGGAGCTACCGGGGCAGGCGTAACCGGCCCAACAGGTGATACAGGTTTACAAGGTAACACAGGTCCAACGGGCGCCACCGGTGCAGGAACAACCGGTGCGACAGGACCTACAGGATTAGATGGAAATACCGGCGCCACGGGCGTAACAGGTCCAACGGGTAATACGGGAGCTACCGGGGCAGGCGTAACAGGCCCAACAGGCGATACAGGTTTACAAGGTAACACAGGTCCTACTGGCGCCACGGGTGCAGGAACAACCGGGGCGACAGGACCTACAGGATTAAATGGAACAACTGGCGCAACCGGCGTGACAGGACCAACCGGTAATACCGGAGCTACCGGGGCAGGCGTAACTGGCCCAACAGGTGATACAGGTTTACAAGGTAATACTGGTCCTACTGGCGCCACAGGCGCAGGGACAACCGGCGTAACAGGACCTACTGGATTAGATGGAAATACCGGCGCTACGGGCGTAACAGGACCAACCGGTAATACAGGTGCAACAGGCACCGGTGTAACCGGCCCAACAGGCGATACAGGTTTACAAGGTAATACAGGTCCAACGGGCGCCACTGGTGCAGGAACAACCGGTGCGACAGGACCTACAGGATTAAATGGAACAACTGGTGCAACCGGCGTGACAGGACCAACCGGCAATACAGGTGCAACAGGCACCGGTGTAACCGGCCCAACAGGCGATACAGGTTTACAAGGTAATACAGGTCCTACTGGCGCCACAGGCGCAGGGACAACCGGCGTAACAGGACCTACTGGATTAGATGGAAATACTGGCGCCACGGGCGTAACAGGCCCAACGGGTAATACGGGAGCCACCGGTGCAGGAACAACCGGCGCGACTGGACCTACAGGATTAAATGGAGCAACGGGTGCAACCGGCGTTACCGGATTAAATGGAGTTACCGGAGCCACCGGAGTTGGGGTAACCGGCCCAACTGGTGACACTGGATTACAAGGTGTAACAGGTCCAACGGGTAATACGGGAGCAACGGGAGTTGGAACAACCGGCGAGACAGGGCCAACCGGATTAAATGGTGTAACCGGTGCAACCGGCGTTACCGGATTAAATGGAGTTACCGGAGCCACCGGAGTTGGGGTAACCGGCCCAACTGGTGACACTGGGTTACAAGGTGTAACAGGTCCAACGGGTAATACGGGAGCAACGGGAGTTGGAACAACCGGCGCGACAGGGCCAACCGGATTAAATGGTGTAACCGGTGCAACCGGCGTTACCGGATTAAATGGAGTTACCGGAGCTACCGGAGTTGGGGTAACCGGCCCAACTGGTGATACTGGTTTACAGGGGCCAACTGGCCCAACGGGTAATACGGGAGCCACAGGAGTTGGAACAACCGGTGCTACAGGCAATACAGGCCCAACTGGTGCTACCGGCAACACGGGGGTTACCGGAGTAACGGGTGCTACCGGCGTAACCGGCAGTACGGGCGCAACAGGTGATATAGGTCCTACAGGCAGTACGGGTATAACCGGGGCGACCGGAGTAACAGGGAACACGGGTGTTACAGGCGCCACGGGCGTAACCGGAAATACGGGTAATACTGGAGCTACAGGGGCAACTGGCATTACAGGTAACACCGGTGTAACAGGTGCTACTGGCGTAACCGGCAGTACGGGCGCAACAGGTGATATAGGCCCCACAGGAAATACGGGTATAACCGGGGCGACCGGAGTAACAGGAAACACAGGTGCTACAGGCGCCACGGGCGTAACCGGAAATACGGGTAATACTGGAGCCACAGGGGCAACTGGCATTACAGGTAACACCGGTGTAACAGGCGCTACTGGCGTAACTGGCGCAACGGGCGCAACGGGCGCAACGGGAATAACCGGTGCTACTGGCGTTACAGGGTCTACGGGGGTAACGGGTGCAACGGGCCCAACCGGAGTAGCTACCTATAAAGTTACGGGCACTACCGATGTTAGTATAGCCGCGCCTTTAGTAGGTGGGGGCAGCTACGTTGATATGCCGCAGATGACCTTAACCTTAACTCCGTTAAACACCAATCTTAATTTAGAGTTTTCGGCGAGATGCACTTACAGCAATACTAACTACGACGAACACCGTATTAAATATCGTATTGTGCAGGATGGTACTACCATAAAAGAATTCCACGCTTATGGCAGCTTTACCTTTAACGGTACCAATCCTACTACTATAACCTATCCTTTAACAGGGGTAGTTGGTGTGCCTACTACAATTAAAATACAGTGGCTTGCCGAATCAGTCAGCAATCCAACCGTTACTTTCTACAACTATCCCGCTTCGTTTGATTATATGTACCGATCGCTTACTGTAACCGATAAACCTTAGCGGATAAGGGCATTTTAAGGCAAAGCCGTGGCAAATTTTGCCACGGCTTTTTTTTGCACTAATAGGAATTGGCTATTATTAAATCAATTATGAAATATCTTCATTTCTCAGCTTTTAAATGCCTTGTTTTAGTATTGTATTAAGGCTAAAAAAGCGATATTTGAGCCACTAACGACACGCTTATTTTATGACTACTTTCTACTCTTCTGCAACCCGTGCGGTATTGCTTGCATTTGGTGTACTTGTATACAGCAGTTTGTTTTCGCAGGCCGAAACGCAAAACCCTACTTTCCCTTTTTGGAAACTCTATGGTAACACCACTACCGATACTGCGGTTAACTTTTTAGGCACTACCGATTTAAATGCGCTCACCTTTCGTACCAACAATGTGCGCCGCGTAACAGTAGACGTAAACGGTAAGTTTGGTATAGGCACCGTGCTACCACAGCAACTGTTGCATATTTTTGGTAATAACACCGCGCGCATTGGCGGCCTGGCCACCGGTGGTTCATTTGTTACATCTCCTACTTCTAACACCGATAAAATACTTTTTGCAGATTTGAATGGCGATGTAAAAGCCCTTGCCAATGGTACAGCCGGGCAGGTATTAACACTTAACCCTTCCGGTGTTCCGGCCTGGACGGCAGCGGTGGATACGGGCAGCCAGTGGAAAATATTAGGTAACACCGGTACAGTAGATGGCACTAATTTTATTGGCACCCGCGATAACGTTCCGTTTAATATAAGAGTTAACAATATAGCGGCGGGGCGTATTGATCAATTGAACGGACGCACTTTTTTTGGCCATAAAGCAGGTTTAAATGCTACCGGCGGCAGCAACACAGCTGTGGGCGAACAGAGTTTAGGCGCGGGCGGAGCAGGTAACACGGGCAACGCCAACACTGCACTTGGTTCGTATAGTTTATATAGCAACGCTGCCGGCTACCAAAATGTGGCCGTAGGCGATGGGGCATTAAGCAGCAACACCACCGGCTATTTAAATACGGCAGTAGGTGCCGGTAGTATGGATGGCAATATTGGCGGGGCTTACAATGTGGCTATGGGCTTTTGGGCACTGCGCGGGGCTACCCACTCGGGGCAATACAACGTATCGCTGGGGTATATGAGTATGTATAATAATACCAGCGGCAGCCGCAATGTAGCTATTGGCCTAAATGCATTGCAAAGCAACACCACCGGTAGTATGCACGTGGCGGTGGGCGACTCTGCTCTCTATTCAGCTAATGCCGGCTACATGAACACAGCTGTAGGCCATGCAGCTTTAAAGGCGGCTACCAGCGGTGCCGCCAATACGGCCATTGGCTCGTATGCGTTAACGGCAGTTACCGGTAATGGTAATAACACAGCGGTAGGTAATGCGGCACTTATGTACAATACCGCCGCCGATAATACCGCTGTAGGTAATGGAGCGCTGCAACTTAACGTAACCGGTGCAAGCCTGGTAGCAGTAGGTTCGTATGCCGGAAATAAAAACACAGGTAGCTGGAATACCTTCACCGGTTATTATTCGGGAGCTAACAATACGACAGGCTATGGAAACACTTTTCACGGTTTTGAATCAGGTACAAATACAACAACGGGCTATCAAAACGTATTTATGGGTGACCGCGGTGGCTACGGCAACCGCCAGGGCTACCACAATGTAGCCATAGGCTTTTGGAGTTACTATAACGATAGTAGCGGATACAACAACGTAGCGGTAGGTAAGTTAGCCATGAATGCAAGCATAAACAGCATCAATACAACAGCTATTGGTGCCGAGGCTATGCAAAACGACAGCGCCGGCGATATGAACACCGCTATGGGTTGGCGCGCTATGCGCGGACATAAAGGCGGCAACGAAAATACCGGCATTGGTGTAGGTGCGTTGGAGTCGGGCACCTATTATAGTTACAATACGGCCATAGGCCGTGGCGCTATGTATACAAGTAAGGGCAGTAGTAACACTGCGGTGGGGTACCTTGCTTCGGCATTTTCTGATACAGCCGAAGCGACAGTAGCTGTAGGATATGCCGCAGGTTATTACAATAAAGTAGATAACAACGTATTTGTAGGCTCTTATGCAGGATATGGTGCTTATAGCCCGAATACCGTAATTGGTATTGAAAACGTTGGGGTGGGCTACGCCACGCAGTATGGCAGCTATACGGCCAGGGGCAATACTACGATGGGCATTGGTGCCATGTATTACAGTTACAGCGGCAGCAACAACGTAGCCATTGGTGTGCGCAGTTTACATGGCGGGGGTGCGTTAACAGGAAGCTATAATATCGCTATTGGCGACAGTGCCTTGTTTGTTTCTACTTCGGGCAGCCGCAACATTGCTATTGGAGCGTATGCACTTCGTAGCAATACCTCTCCATCCGAAATTTTAGCCATTGGCGATAGTGCCTTATATGCCAGCAACACTACCGAAAACTTTGCCATAGGCCACCAGGCCGGTCGGTTTACCACCGGTTTTCGCAACTTCTTTATAGGTACCCATGCGGGCTATAGCAACGCTGGCGCATCGTATAACTTTTTTATAGGTGGCTCTGCCGGAGAATTTAATACCACGGGCAACACCAATATGGCTATTGGTCGTGCTGCGCTGCAGCAAAATCAAGCCAGCAACGATAATACTGCCATTGGCCGCCTGGCGGGCCAGCACCACGAAATTGGCGATGAAAACCTGTACCTGGGTGTATGGGCCGGCTTATATGATAGTTCCGGTTATTACAACACTTACATTGGTAACTATGCAGGCCAAAGCCTTGCTAACGCACCAAGCAACGATGCCAATAATAATACAGCCGTTGGCGCATTTAGCCTAAACTATATTACCACCGGCGACCGCAACGCAGCTGTTGGCATTGCTTCGTTACGCTACAATACCAGCGGTTACGAAAACGTAGCTATAGGAGTAGATGCTATGCAAGGTAACTCTGGAGGTAGCACCGGATTTGCCAACGTAGGCATTGGTTATAAAGCTATGCAGTCGTACACTACCGGCACACAAAACATAGGCATAGGGCACTACGCACTGGGTGGGGTAACCACCGGTACACGCAATGTAGCTATAGGGGCTGGCAGTATGGATGGAATGCAAACGGCCAACCGCAACACTGCGCTGGGTACGTATGCCGGAAGGTTCGACCGTTTTGGCAGCGATAACGTGGCTATTGGTAACGTAACCATGTGGACCAACCAGGATGGCAATTATAATACCGCTGTTGGCGACTCTGCCCTATACTCTCAAAATGTTTCGGGTAATAACTACAATACGGCGCTGGGTTACAATGCGGGCAATGGCGGCAATGTTACCGGCACCAACAATACTTATTTAGGCTCCTTCAGCCAATCAGCTAACGGGCTTACAAAATCTACCGCCGTAGGGTATAACGCACGCTTTACCGTTAGCAGCGCACTTGTATTAGGCGGTACCGGTAACGATACCGTAAATGTAGGCATAGGTATGACCAACCCTGCTTATACGCTGGATATTGCAGCCAATACCGACCGCACCGTTAATATTGTAAACAGCAACCATGGCAGTAGCAGCTACGGTATTGTTGTTACAGCCAACAACGCCACCGGCTTTGGCTATGGCATACAAAGCGAGGGTGGTTACATAGGTACCTATTCGCGCGCAGTAATGAACGGCAGCGGCTACAGCAGCCACTACGGCGTTAATGCCAACGGCTGGTACGGCACCGCCAGCAACTATGGTGTTTACGCTTATGGTTATGGTGGGGTTAATGCATACGGTGTTTATGGTACGGTAGGTGGCGGTACATCTACCAACTATGCTGGTTACTTTGCAGGTAATGTTTATACTACCGGCGCTTACCTGCCATCGGATAGAAAACTTAAAACCAATATTGAGCCGGTAGAAGGAAATGCGCTGGCATTAATTAGCCGTTTAAAGCCATCATCGTACCAATACAAAACAGCCGAGTATCCTTACATGAACCTGCCTGCCGGCAAACGCTATGGGTTTATTGCCGAAGAAATTAAAGAGGTTATGCCTACACTTACACAATTGGCAACTCAACCGGCAACTTACGAGAACAGCGATGAGGCCCATGGTAAAAAACTAACCGAAGAATTACAATTTGAAGCTGTAAACTATACCGAGCTGATACCGTTATTAGTAGGTGCTGTAAAAGAGCAGCAAAAGCAAATTGATGAGCTTAAAAAGCAAAACGAGTTGCTGCTGAACCAAATTAAGAAATAAATACCAGACGTTAGGCGATAGATTAATAAACAAATTACGTTGGCCTGCTTTCAGCAGAGCGAACATTTTACATTATTTATTTCGCCCACAAGTAGCTTATACTTGCAGCAAACAACAACGGCATAATGCTAAGAGCGGGTTTGGTTACTGTTATTCTACTTTTTGTTTTTTGCCTGCAGGCACAGCAAAAACCCAATGTGGTTATTATACTGGCCGATGACCTGGATGCTATGGTAACACCCCAGTTTTTTCCGGAGGTACTACCGGTGCTCGATTCTTTAAAACAGAACGGTATAGATTTTACCAATTCATTCACTCCTATGTCTATCTGCTGCCCCAGCCGGGCAGCTTTACTATCGGGCAAATACGGGCATAAAACCGATGTGCTGCGCAATGGCAATACGCATGGTGGATGGAAATACTTTAAAGATGATGAGCCTGCCGCACTACCGGCTCAACTTGCCGCCGCCGGTTATCGTACCAGTATGATAGGCAAGTACATGAACGGGTATAAAAAGAAGAAAGACAAACAACTTCCCTTACCCTACGGATGGACTGATGGTGCCGTAATGGTTAGTAAGCCGCTGCCTATTTACAGGGGCTATAATTACAACTTGCTGGTGTGGGATAAGGCTGCCCGTGTAAACGATAGCATATGGATAACAGATAACCAGCAAATAGAGCCGCACGGGAAAAACGAAAGCGACTACTCTACTGATGTAATAACAAAAAAAGCAGTAGCGTTTATTGCAGATGCTGAAGGCAACGATACACAGCCATTCTTTTTATACCTTACGCCTACCCCGCCGCATTTTCCGTTGCCGCCTGCGCCGAGGTATGAGCAGCTTGCCAAAGCACGATGGTTAACCGATACCATGCCTAAAGGCCCTAATTACTTTAACGACTATGGTGCACTGGCTACAGAAAAGGAAAAGAAAAAGCCATTGGATAAATCGGGCTGGCATATTAATAACTGGGATAAAAGATTAAGGCAGCAGAACAAAGGCAAGGGCTGGTATAAACTGGCTTTTGGCAATAAACTGCCTAAAGAACTAAAAGGATTTATGGATGCCACGTGGTATTACCGGATGGGCTCGTTGTATGCATTAAACGATATGATTGTGCAGGTAATTAACACCCTTAAAGCGAAGGATGAATGGGATAATACATTGCTGATTTTTACCAGCGATAACGGTTTTCATTTAGGCAGCAAAGGGCTTTACCATAAAGGCACACCGTACGAAGAAGCTATACGGGTTCCGCTTATAATAACCGGCGGAGACTCTCTGCATTTGCAGGCACCAGGTAAGAAAGAAGAATGGATTATTAACCTGGACCTGATGCCCACGCTACTACAACTTGCAGGTATAAATATACCGGCAGATGTAGATGGCAAATCGATAGTACCACTGCTTACCGGCACCAGCCAAAACTACGAACCACGAACTGATTTTGTAATGGAGTACATAAGCCCTGGTGGTACTGATTTTATTTTTGGAGGCGCCACTATGAATTTAAAATTACTGCCCTCGCCATTACTGGACCGGCCCAGCTATAACGCAATACGCATGATAGTGGAGGTTGAAAAAAATGGCCAAAAGGTAAAGCAGGCCTTTAAATATATAGAGTGGGAAAAGAACCACGGCATGGTTAAATTCAGAGCCAGGCTGGAAAATAAAGAGTCGGCCCTGTGGGCTAAAATAAACGCCTGCAACCAGCGCGTATTACGCAAAAAGGAAAAAGCAGAGGCAGTTGAAACAGAACTTTACAATTTAAGCACCGACCCTTACGAAATGGATAACCTGCTTTACTATTTACCCGAACAATACCACCAACTTGCGGAACAATTACGGGCAAAGCTACATGAGGATATAGCAAAAAAATGAGGCAGAGGTTCAGGATGACAAATGCAGAAGGGTGCATTATTCTTTTTATTAGCTAAAAATAGTTAGCAGGCGCATTTGCGGTAATACACTTTGTTGCATTGCTTGTTACCTTTACAGCCGCTTTAATGAAACAGTGCGTAAATAAATAAATGAATGGACTATAGAGTATTAAATGAAACCGGGCAGTTAGATGAATTGGATAGCCTTTCGCAAACCCGCGCACAAATTATATTTAAACACAGCACCCGCTGCTCGGTTAGTAGCATGGCTAAACGGGGCCTGGATATGGATTTGAAGCAAGCCGGAAAAGTAGCCTTTGATATTTACTATTTAGACCTGATACAATACCGGGAAATAAGTAACCAGATTGCCACCCGCTACCATATACAACACGAATCGCCACAACTGCTGGTTATTAAAAACGGGCAATGTGTTTTTAATGCTTCGCATGATGATGTAGCGCTACAAGATGCGCTGGAAAGCTTGGGTGTGTAATGCACTTATGAAATGGGGAAGTGAAGTAGCCTGTATCATGTTAAATACAAAAGGTTTTAATGCATGCACCCCATATAAATGCTTGATTGCATTACGAAGGTTGCAGGTGCATACTTACTGATAACAGAAGCGAGGCTATCGGCACTTATTCGGTTATCGAACAGGCCTGCTACTAATACCATTGTCTGGCTTCTGTTTTCAACTTGGGTAACAGTATCGTAAAAGTATAATTGCTCAAGGCTTAAAAAATCTTCGCCCCAGCGCCGTGGGTAGTGTTGCCCTTGCCACATTTCATCTTCATCATCTTCTGCAAGTGTAATTTCTCCTTTTTCCTGGTTAAACGATTTACCTTGGGTATCTATATTCAATCCGGTATTGCAATGCAGATTAAACATGGTTCGTTCCAGTTGCCAATAATCGGTACCCGAATCGGCAATTACCACATACATGGTTTGGTTTTCATCTAAGGGTATATCTGTTGAGTCTGCAGATACACCCGCTTGCCCTGGCATTGTATCAGTATACTGCCCTGCAGTTTCTGTTACTGCAGGTGTTGCAGGTCTATTATTGCAGCCAATGGCCAAAAGCAACAACCCAATAACGCCAATCAGTAGTAGTGGGTTTTTCATACAGGGGAATACAAACGTACCAAATATAGCAGGATTTGCGTTTTGGTGTTTGGTAGCCTAGACCGGGGTTGAGGCCTTACAACTGCGAGCCACAAGCCAGCCAAACTAATTGCAAGCAACAGAGAGCTACCGTACTATTAGTTGAAGCCTAAGAAATAGATTGGGTGGAGGGGAAGCAAGGCTTTAGTTTCGGAGTTCATTTTATTATAATACTGAATCCATAATTCAATAAAACGGTCAAAATCTATCAGCTCAATATGTTTGGCCGATGAGCGGGCCTCGGCTTTAGCACAGTGACTAAAATCGCCGCTGGTTGCAAACACACCTACATCGCTATCGCGTTTCATAGTGCCGCTTAAGCGCTGTATATCATCGCTGGAAATACTTGCATCGGGCGTATGCTTTACCAGCACAATAATGCGGGGCTGTTTGGTGCCCAGCGGGTCGGTATAGGCAATTATGTCAATGCCCCATCGCGCCCCTTAGGCGACACCATACTTATAAAGTAACCCATCGCCGATAACAATCCGCCACCATATCCTGGAAAAACTCAAACTGCTGAGGGGTAATTGGTTTGGTGTTCACTTTTATTTAATTTCATACAAAGTTATGAAATTAAATTAACAAAACCAAATAAGCTGCCCATTAAATGGTTTTAAAAGCATGCCTAAACATGATTAAATACAGGTATGCTGCTACCCTTAAGTTTAATTTTTAGGTTTAAATTGTGCGCCGTACTGCCACACATACAGAACTTTGAAAGTACAGTTTCTTAACCCATAAATACACCGGGTGCACCTTTAAAGTGCAACTCTTTTACAGCTATGGCATTAACTACCCCATACCTTAAGCAACTGCTGTTTTGCAGCATTTTACTTACAGCCAGCCTTACCTTAATAGCACAAGCCGAAATACAAAACCCGGGCAGCGCAGCCGGCACCTATTGGAAGGTGCGGGGCAACGCCAATACCACCGCCAGTACCGCGGCTATAGGTGCCACGGTTAATAATAATTTTATAGGCACTATCAATACAGAAGCTTTTGTACTGGCCGCCAATGGTATGGAGCGCGTGCGCCTGGATGGTTCTAATTTTTTGATTGGCATTAGCCAGGTAGCCCCTCAATACGCTATAGATTTAAAAGTAAACCCAGATGCCGTAAACCCATGCGGACGAAATGGGTTGCGCATTTTGCACCCGGCCTACAGCAATGCCTGCAACAACGGTTTGTTTTTGGGCATAACCGGCGACAATCCTGACAATGCCATGCTATGGAATATGAGTGGAAGCGGCAGTAATGCCGAATACCTTAGCATTGGCCTTAACAATCCCTCGGTGGCCACTAACGAAGTAATTCGTATAGTTAGCCATGCGGTAAACATTAACAGCCCTGTAAATACCGAAGCGGTGCTTAACCTGATGGATAACTCGACCACCAAAATGCACGGCATAATGGTAAGCTATGCGGGCAATGCGCCCGGAACCCGTGGCACTTTTTTTGGTCTTAGCAGCAGTGGATTAAATGATGATGCTTTGATTTGGAACTACCGCCCTAATGCCATTTTGCTGGGCACTAATAATGCACAGCGGGTAGAAATTAGCAGCGCAGGCAATGTAGGCATTAATGTAACAGGTTCGCCATCGTATTTGCTGGATGTGCAGGGCAACACCGGTGTAAACCCCATGCGGGTGCGCGGGGTGCTTACGGGTGCCACGGCCGATTCGCTGCTTACCATTAACAGCAGCGGCGTGGTAAGACGTATGAAGGCCAGCGATATGTTTGCCGCCACCAGTACCGACTGGAGCCTTACCGGCAATGCCAGCACCATAGATGGAACTAACTTTATAGGTACTACCGATAACGTACCATTTACTATAAGGGTAAATAGCCAACAAGCGGGCAGGCTGGACCCTTTACTGTCGAACACGTTTTATGGCTATTGGGCCGGGCGCGATAACAGTACCGGCACACAAAATACGGCCGTAGGTATTAATGCTTTGTTAATTAGCAGCACTGGTGTAAAAAATACGGCCCTGGGTACCAGCGCGCTGGAGAATAATACCGGTAGCAATAACACTGCCAGCGGTTACGCCGCGCTTACCGGCAATACCAGCGGCAGCTATAATACGGCCACCGGCTATCAAAGCGCAGCGGGTGTTACTACCGGTAACCGCAATACAGCGGTTGGCTATGCTGCCTTTGCTACGCCAAGTGGTAATAACAGCGGTGTAGTGGCCATAGGCAACTATGCCTTGTATAATACCAACCAGGATAACTCGGTAGCTGTAGGCGACTCGGCACTGGCCTATAACGGCGGCGCGGGCAATACCGGCGTTGGTTACCGGGCGCTTACCGCAATTAGCGGCGGGTTTAATAATACTGCCGTGGGGTTTGAGGCCGGCAAAGCCAACAGCGGTATGCAAAATGTTACTGCAATAGGTTACCAGGCGCTGGGCAGCAGCACCGGTGGCTATAGTAACACGGCCGTGGGCAGCCGCGCGCTTTACAGCGATGCCGGTGGTATGTATAACAATGCCCTGGGGCACGAGGCCCTTTACACCAACAACACCGGTGCCGATAATACGGCTGTAGGTTATCATAGCTTATACAGTAATACCAGTGGCAACAACAACACCGCATTGGGCAACTATGCCGGCAACGGCATGACCAACAGCAGTAACAACGTGGCTATAGGCTACAATGCCATGTATAGTACTGGTAGTGTATCGGGCTCGGTGGCTATTGGGCGTGCTGCATTAAGCAGCGCTGCTACTTATGATGCCGTTGCTGTTGGGGACTCGGCGTTGGCTTTTAACGGCGGACAGGGCAATACGGCAGTAGGTAACAAAGCATTGGTGGTTAATAACACCGGTAGTTATAATACAGTACTCGGCTACGAGGCCGCACGGCGCACTACCGGCATGAGTTACAATACAGCACTTGGTTACCAAAGCATGGGTGGCTTTGCAGGTGGTATGGCCAACACATCGGTTGGGGCGCAGGCTTTATACACCGGCAATGGTTCGTCGTATAATGCTGCGGTTGGTTATAAGGCTATGTACAGCACCAATGGCGCCGGCGATAACAATGCCGCGCTGGGCAGCTATAGCCTTTATAGCAACATTACCGGACGCAACAACACAGCAGTGGGTTACCAGGCGGCCTACTACAACAGCACCGGTTATAGCAACGTGGCTATAGGTAAAGATGCTTTATATAACGGCAGCATAGTGCGCAACACCGTAGCCATAGGCGACTCGGCACTGTTTAATAATGGCACTACACCTTCTGCCACACTGGGCCAGTTTAATACTGCAGTAGGCAGCAAGGCCATGCTAACCAACAACACCGGTGCAAGTAATACGGCGCTGGGTTTTGAAGCTCTTTATAGCAACGCCTCTACCAGCGGCAATACCGCCGTTGGGCGGGGCGCACTGCGCAGCACCAATGCCAATTACAACACAGCGGCCGGTGCGCTGGCCGGTGCGGCTACTACCGGCGATGGTAATACAGCCATAGGTTATAATACACTGGCAGCCAACAGCACCGGCATTTATAATACGGCCCTGGGCTATAATGCCAATGTAGGCTCAGGCAGCTTAACCAACGCCGCGGCTATTGGCAGCGCAGCTATGGTAACTGCATCGAATAGTTTAGTGCTGGGAAGTATTAACGGGGTTAACGGTGGCACAGCCAATGTAAACGTGGGTATAGGCACTACATCACCGGGTTATGCGCTGGATGTGTTAAGTGCGCTTTTTCATACCGGTAATTTTATTAATAGCGCAACCAGCACAGATAATATAGGGGTTTATGGGGCCTGTAATAATACCCCTTATTATGGTTACGGAGGCTTATTTGAAGGCGGATATATTGGTGTATATGGCAATTCATCTATAGCGGGCACCGGCACCCGCTACGGCGTTTATGGCAGTGCCGCTAACGGCGTTACAAACTATGCCGGTTATTTTGCGGGTAATGCAAATGTTACCGGCACCTTAAGCAAAGGCGCAGGGGCTTTTAAAATTGACCACCCGCTTGACCCCGAAAACAAATATCTGTGGCACAGTTTTGTTGAAAGCCCCGACATGATGAATATTTATAACGGAAATATTATAACTGATAATAAAGGTGAGGCTACCATTACCCTGCCCGATTATTTTGAAGCGCTGAACCGCGATTTTCGTTATCAACTTACAGCCATAGGCCAACAAGCGAATGCCTGGGTAGTGAAAGAAGTAAATAACAACAACTTTAGTATAAAAACAGATAAGCCCAACGTAAAAATAAGCTGGCAGTTAACGGGGGTAAGGCACGATAAATATGCCGATGCGCACCGCATACCTAATGAGGTAGCTAAAGAACCGGAAAATAAAGGTAAGTATATACATTGGCAAGAATGGAGCCAGACGGAAGAAAAAGGTATCGATTTTGAAGTAGTAAATCATAAACCAAAGGGCAGATAATAAACCTGGTTTAATACAGCGGTTAAAGGTAGAGAAGTAAAAAAGCATTGAAAATGGACTTTGCAATTTTAACTAGCTGAAAATCAAATACGAAGGTATTTGCCTTTTTGTGAAACCTGATTGCAATTATCAATTCTTCATTGTATTTTGCGCATTCCCTGTAGGGACACTAACAAATTAGCTATTTCTTATACTTAATATGCGGTATTAAGCACCGTGTATTATACCGAACTTATACGTAACTATGAAACAAGGGTTTTCTATGCTGAAATTGTGCGCGCTTATGTTACTGCTTTTGGCTTTTGGCACTAAAACTTTTGCCCAGGCCGAAACGCAAAACCCAACGTTTCCGTTTTGGAAAATAAAGGGCAATACCAATACCGATACCGCACTTAATTTTGTAGGCACCACCGATGCCACCGACCTTACCTTTCGTACCAATAATGTGCGCAGGGCCACTATTAACCAAAGCGGTTTTTTAGGCATTGGCACCATAGTGCCGGCGCGCATGTTGCATATAAGCGGCCTAACCAACGGCGCACGTATAGGGGGCCTGGCTACCGGTGGTAGTTTTATAGCAGCACCTGCTGCCACTACCGATAAACTTTTGTATGCCGATGCCAACGGCGACTTAAAGGCTATGGCCACCGGCACTACCGGCGATGTGCTTACCTACACCGCCGGCGGCCCCGCCTGGAGCGCAGCGGCAGGCAACGACTGGAGTATAACCGGTAACAGCGGCCTTAGCGCTGCTACCAATTTTTTAGGCACAACCGATAATACCGATGTAATATTTAAGCGACAAAATGAAGAAGCGCTGCGCATTTACACCGGTGGTGCATTAGTGGGTATAGGCAATACGGCCAGTGGGGTAACTCCGCTATCCGGTTTTGGCACCCGCTTTATGTGGATACCCGCCAAGGCCGCTATACGGGCCGGAAGCATAAACGGCGCCCAGTGGGATAATGCAAACGTGGGCAGTAACTCGGCAGCGTTTGGTGCTAATAATACAGCATCGGGCGCGCAAAGCTTTGCGGCTGGCAATGGCAATACCGTAAGCGGAACTAATTCCCTGGTTACCGGTAATAACAATACGGTCACAGCTACGCATGCTTTAGTATCGGGCAACTCTAACAATGCAGCGGGCAACTTTTCGGTAGTATTCAACAATACTAACTCTACCACATCGGCGGCTACTACATCGGTGGCCGGTGGTTTTCAATCCCACGTAACGGCCAATTTGGGTTTAGCCGTAGGTTGGGCCGATACAACTACGGGTGTTGCCGCAGCATCGCTTGGGCAGAACAATAATGCAGAGGGGGCCAACTCTTTCTCTACCGGTTTTAATAACCGCGCCACAGCTACACAAGCGGCTGCACTTGGCTCGGGCAATTTAGTAAGCGGCAGCAACTCGCTGGCCACCGGCAGCGGCAATACGGTTAGCGCCACTACATCCATGGTAGCCGGCACGGGCAATACCATAAGCGGCGAAAACAATTTAGCGGCTGGATTTTCAAATAGCATAGTGTCTCCGTTTGGCCACTCTATAGTGGTGGGCTACCAGGATACTATCAGCGGCTCGGCATCGGCAGTGTTTGGCTTTTTGTGCAAGGCAACTGCCTTTACCACTTTTGCAGCCGGCGATAGAAACATTGTTACCGGCCAGGGTGGTGCCGCGTTTGGCTACCAAAATATGGCAGTAGGCGCAACCAGCTTTGCCACCGGCGCGCAGGATACTGTACTGGGCGAAACGGGCGCAGTGTTTGGAAAAGGAAACCGTGCTGCATCGTATAGTGAGTTTGCGCTGGGTATGTATGGCACTATTTACACAGCCGCTTCTTCATCGGCCTTTAATGGTGCCGACCGTATTTTTAATATAGGCAACGGCACTGCCGCAAATACACGGGCCGATGCACTTACCGTTTTAAAAAGCGGCAATGTGGGGATAAACACCAGTTTGCCCGCACAGCGCCTGCATATAAGCGGAACCGCTAATGGGGTACGCGTGGGCGGCCTGGCAACCGGTGGTAGTTTTATAGCAGCGCCTTCGGCCACTACCGATAAACTTTTGTATGCCGATGCAAACGGCGATTTAAAAGCTATAGCAGCCGGTGCCACCGGCGATGTGCTTAGCTATACAGCCAGCGGCCCTGCCTGGGCTACCGGTGCAGGCGGACCAACGGGGGCCACCGGTGCAACGGGTGCAACCGGGCTTGCAGGCAATACAGGCGCAACAGGCTTAACCGGAGCCACCGGAAGCACAGGAGCCACCGGTGCAACGGGCGCCAATGGAGCGCAGAATGCCTGGGGGCTTACAGGTAATACGGGCACAACGGCCGGAACTAACTTTTTAGGAACTACCGATGATGAGGATATAGTTATAAAGCGGTTTAATACAGAAGGGCTGCGTATTGCCACCGGTGGCGCCTTATTAGCTACCGGCGATAATGGCGTAGGTGTAACGCCTGCAGCCGGGGCCGGCGTACGCACTATGTGGATACCGGCAAAGCACGCGTTTAGGGCCGGTATTGTTACCGCTACGCAATGGGATAATGCTAACATAGGCCTGGGCTCGGCAGCTTTTGGTAGCGATGTGCAAGCCGCCGGTAATTACAGTTTTGCATCGGGCTCGGATATTACAATTGATGCTACAGCTACTAACACCGTAGCTATGGGTCTGAATAATACCGTTACTACCGGAGCCAGCGGTAATGTGGTAATGGGAAGTAATAATACTGTAAGCCCCAATAATTCCAGTGGTGGTTCGGTAGCCATAGGTGTTGCGCTTAATGTTACAGGAAACCATGCTACGGCATTGGGTTCCAGCAACGATGTGCATGGCGATGTATCCTTTGCAGCAGGGCTTATAAATGATGTATATGGTGACTTTGGATTCGTTTCAGGCCGAAATAGTACTGTGCGGGGTGATTATGGTTTTGCGCATGGCAATAGCCTTACCAGCCGCCAATTTGCAACGGCTGTATTGGGGCAGTTTAATGATACTACTGTGGGCGCCAGCAACCTTACTACCTGGGTAGCCACCGACCCCTTGTTTGTATTAGGCAACGGCACATCTGCTGCCGCCAGCAGCAATGCACTGGTGGTTCTAAAAAATGCAAAAACAGGTATTAACGATATTGTGCCCAATACCATGTTAGATGTAAACGGCGATGTAGCCTGGCGCGAAGGCACACTGGCCCTGAGCAACGGTGTTATAAACAATGCTTCGGTATCAGGGTTTTCGTTTTACCGCATTACCAGCAGTGGGGCTTGTAACCTTACGGGCCTGGCTGGTGGCTTTAACGGTAAACTAGTTACCCTGTTTAATCAATCGGGCAATGCTATTAGCTTTTTGCCCAACAACGCGGGCTCTACTGCTGCTAACCAGCTTGTAACCGGCGCCGGCACTTTAGTATTAGCCGATACCGGCAGCGCTACTTTTCAGTATAGCGCCAACTTAAGCCGCTGGGTACTTATCAGTTACTCCAATGCAGTGTTGGGCACTACCACTACTGTTGACGATTGGAGCACCACCGGCAACAGCGGCACCAACAGCAGCGCCAACTTTTTAGGCACTACCGATAATCGCCCACTGGTGTTTAGAGTAAACAATATCCGCTCGGGTTATATTGATAGCAGTGGTACCAGGCAGTGGACATTTTTTGGCGCCGGTGCGGGTAATATAACTAATGCTACAGGCATTAACAATACCGGGTTTGGTTATGAGGCTTTATCAGCCCTTAGTACCGGAAGTCACAATACCGCACTTGGCGCGCAAGCCCTTTCGGATGTGGATGGCGGTTTTAAAAATATAGCTATTGGTAGTTCTGCCGGTTCGTTAATTACCACCGGTAATAACAATATTGGTATAGGTTACAGCGCACTAAGTATAAATGCCGGTGATGACAATATTGCAATTGGTGAAGAAGCCCTTGGCTCCGTTGGCACCAGCGACCGCAATATCGTAATTGGTAAAGAGGTTTTAGTTTTTAATAACTCCAGTTTTGATAATGTGGCAATAGGTCATCAAACCATGAGAAACGCAACAACCGCTTCCGAAAACGTGGCTATAGGTTCGGGCGCTTTTACTGCGGCAAGCAATACAGGCAACCGTAATGTTGTTGTTGGCCGGCAGGCAATGACCTCTAATACCAGCGGTTTTAATAACGTAGCTATTGGATATGTAGCTGCAAAATCAAATACTACAGCGGGCCAGAATGTAATGATTGGCGATAGTGCCGGGTTTACGAACAGTATTGGTAGTAACAACGTATTTGTTGGCCATAGTGCCGGTAAATTACAAACTATAAGTTTTGGTAATTGCACGTATGTAGGGGCTTATGCAGGTGTAAACAACTCAACTGGCGATGAAAATACCTTTATTGGTGCCAGGGCCGGGCAAAGCAATACCACTGGTAGTGATAATATTTTTATAGGTGTAATAACAGGGCGCGATAATACCACCGGGGACGATAATATTTTTGCGGGCACATATGCCGGCATGCGAAATACTACCGGTGGTAGTAATACTTTTTTAGGAGATGCTAGTGGTATACAAAACCTAACGGGCAGCCACAATACTTTTGTTGGCCAAAATGCCGGCGAAGAAAATACAACCGGAAACAGCAATGTAGCTGTTGGTAAACAAGCATTAAACCAAAACACCACCGTAAGCAACCTGGTAGCAGTTGGCGATAGCAGCCTTTATAACAACCTGACCGGTACAACGAATACCGCTGTAGGCAGTAAGGCTTTATTTACCAACGCAGATGGAGATAATAATGTAGCCGTTGGTTCGCGGGCTGGCTTTAGCTCTATTGGAAATGACGGCTCATTTTTTGGTGCCGGCGCAGGCCAGCTTACAAAAGGCAGCGCCAATACTATGCTTGGCTATGCTGCCGGCCAGAACGTTACTTTTGGTTATAGCAATACTATGGTGGGGCACGCAGCTGGCCAGAATGCTACGCTGGGGCGTGATAATGTTTACATTGGCGAGCGCGCCGGCGCCTTAACAGCTTTTGGTGACGAAAACGTAATAGTTGGCGCTTATGCCGGCAATGCCGGCGGAGACCTTGCCGGCGATAGCGCGATGAACAATACCCTGGTAGGTTTTGGCAGCGCAGTTTCTATTTCTACCGGAGATAATAATACCGGCCTGGGCTGGAAGAGTATTCTTTCGGTAACCACCGCAACCGACAATGTAGGGATTGGTAGCCTCGCACTTGGAAATACATCCTCCGGCTATTCCAACACCGCGGTAGGAAGTGGTGCCGGTTTAAGCAACACTACTGGTTTCCGCAATACGCTTATAGGCGATAGCGCCAATGTAACAGTAAACAATCTTAATTCATCCACTGCCATAGGCTATCTTGCCAAAGTTTCAGCCAGCAACAACTTTATTATTGGCGATACGCTTAACCGCCCGCAGGTAGGTATAGGTGTAACCGCTGTTGGTAAAACATTAAGCAGCACTATTTTTGAACTTGCCAGCGAAAACGGAATTGATAATATGCTTTACAGGTTTAGCGGAAGCGGTACGCCAACATTTAACTTTCAGCGGTCGTTTGGTACGTTGGGCGCCCCAACCACAGCAACGGTTTCATCAACGCTGGGTAATGTAAGTTTTTATGGTTACGATGGAAATAGCTGGGAATTAGCAGCCAGCATAGCTACCAATGTGGATTCGGTGGTGGGCGATGAGCTAATGCCAAGCCGCATTGTGTTTAGCACCCGCTTTACATCTACCAGTAGCGTAACTGAGGCTATGCGTATTGATAAAGATGGCGATGTGGGTATTGGAACTACCAACCCTATAGTTCCGCTGCATGTTTCGGGCGGCAACGATGTGTCGCTGGCTGCCGACAACTCGGGCTACTTTATGATAGGGTTAGCCTCCGGCGCAAATATAGCCATGGATAACAATGAAATAATGGCCAGAAGCAACGGTTTGGTTTCTACCTTAAATTTACAAACCGATGGTGGAGCTTTGTGGATGCACAGCACCGGCGCCGTAGATGCCGATGATTTTTATGTTTCTACCGATGCTAATGTGCGCGTAGGAATTGGGGTAGGGCAAACACCGGCCTACCAACTTGAACTGGCTAGCAACAGTGCTGCAAAACCAACCAGTACCGTATGGACGGTACCCAGCGATGAGCGCCTTAAAAAAGATATAAGCCCTTTTAATGCAGGTTTAAATGAATTGCTGCAAATTAACCCGGTATGGTATAGGTATAATGGCCTGGCGGGTTTACCTACCGAAGAACTTGGAGTAGGTACCCTGGCACAGGAAATTGAAAAGGTAGCCCCTTACATGCTTAAGCCTTTTGTAGATAAAGATGCCGAAGGCAAGGAAACTGAATACAAAAGTGTAGACTACAATGCCATGCTGTTTATGTTTGTAAATGGCTTTAAGGAGCAACAGAAAATGATAGACGATTTAAAAATGCAGGTGCAAAAACAGCAACAGGAGATTGAAAAGCTAAAGAGCCGGTAAAGCGCATTTTTAATTGATAATAGACAGCTTATTTTGCTACTGCCTGCATTACGGGTATCTGCTTGATTGTTTTAAAGCGAATTGATACATTTACCCTTATTCGCTCAAAACCACAGCATGAAAAAACATCTGTTCCTCTTTTTGTTAATCGCCGGCTATATAGCCGCCATTGCCCAATCTCCGCAGCAAATAAATTACCAGGCTGTAGTGCGTAATAACGCGGGCACACCGCTGGCCAACGGCACACCGGTTAATTTAAAATTTAGCATCCACGATTTAACTGAAACCGGGGCTGTAGTGTTTACCGAAACCCAAAGCACCACCACCAACCAGTTTGGTTTGGTTAATGTTGAAATAGGCAAACTAAATAACCTGGCTATTGTAAACTGGGGGGCAGGTGCCAAGTACCTGCAAGTAGAAACCCAAATAAACAACGCCCCCACTTTTACGGATATGGGCGCGTCTCAACTTTTAAGCGTGCCTTATGCCCTTTACGCGGCTAATAGTAATGCAGGTCCGCAGGGGCCAACCGGTCCGCAAGGACTGGGAGTAACCGGGCCAACAGGCGCTACAGGTGTTGGTGCTACCGGTGCTACGGGTAACACCGGGCCGACCGGGCCAACGGGCTTATCGGGTTCGGGTGGCGGTGCCACCGGGCCAACCGGCGATGTAGGGCCTACCGGACCAACGGGGCCAACTGGTATGGGGCTTAACGGCGCTACGGGACCCACCGGCGCTGATGGTGTAACCGGCCCTACGGGCGATGCAGGATTGCCAGGTGCAACCGGCCCCACCGGAGATGCTGGCTTACAGGGCACTACTGGCCCAACCGGTGCCACCGGCCCAACAGGGCTTACCGGTGCCACGGGTTTGCTGCCTAATGGCACTACTGCCGGCAACACTACTTATTGGGATGGTACCCAGTGGCTAACCAACAATAGCAACATTTATAACAACGGTGGCAATGTAGGTGTAGGCACTACCTCGCCCAACGCAAAGCTGGAAGTAAACGGAACTATTTTTGGCTACGTGCGCGTTATTACGCACCATACCTTTAACCTGCCTAACTATAGTGGTGTAGGCAACCAACGTTTATGGATGGCGAACCCCGGGGGCGATGGCAGCGATGACCAGATAAACGGCAACATGAACTACAGGCAAACATGGGTTACGCCTTATAACGGGCGCCTGGTTAAAGTTATTATCCGTGTGGCCGATTATAACTCTAACGCCAATGCCGACCTTAGTAATTTTACCTGGGGCCTTAGCGTAAACCAAACCAACGGCACTAACCCGGTGCCTACCTTTAGCGGAACCAATTTTGTGAGTGTAGATAACGGCCAGTTTAATGAGTTTGTAGCCCCTACAAACTGGACTTTTAATAAGGGCGATGCCATAAGACTATGCATACTTACCAGCAATGGCTGGATAGAAGATAACGACTATTTTGTAACGGCCGTGTGGGAATACCAAGAGTTTGATTAAAATGATTTTAGTAAACAAATTGATTCCTTATTCGGCTATGGCGGTTTACCCTTTTATTTTTATAAAAAATAAAGAGTTGGCTGGCGATGCCCTACTTATACACCACGAAAAAATACACCACCGCCAGCAGTTAGAGTTGCTGTTGCTGCCTTTTTACCTGATTTATTTTGCCAATTACCTGTATCATCTCATCCGCCTGCGAAACCATTTTAATGCGTATAAAGCTATTATTTTTGAGCGCGAGGCTTTTGCTATGGAACACGATTTTAATTACCTGCAGCGTCGTAAACCATTTGCCTTTTTAAACTTTTAATATACTACCTACCATGTCCGAAAATAAAGTAGCCGTTTACCGCAAACTAACTTTTAACGCCGCCCACAAACTATACCGCAAAGATTGGACGGACGAAAAAAACAAAGCCGTGTTTGGCCTTTGTGCGAACGAAAACTACCACGGACACAACTACCGGCTGGATGTAAAAATAACAGGCACCATAGACCAGGAGACCGGCTACGTAATAGACATAACCGAGCTGAAAGATATTTTGCAAACCGAAGTGCACGACCGGTTCGACCATAAAAACCTGAACCTGGATTGCCCCGAGTTTAAAACCCTAAACCCCACCGGCGAAAACATAGTGGTAGTTATTTACAATTTGCTCCGCCCAAGGCTGGATGCCAAATACGATTTACAAGTGCGCTTATATGAAACAGAGCGGAATTATTTTGAGTATCCGGCGTAGGGGGAGTGAATAGATAAAGCCAGAATTTTGTGCTTGTTGTTTGTAAGCAAAAGTCAGAAACTTTTGCTTCAATGCAACGGCGAAGTGATCCTGTGGAACACTTCGAAGAACGGGTGGTAAGACGTTCCTAGAACTTTAAATTAAGCAAAAAGTGTTCCTGAAATTGATAAAATAGTATAAGTGAAGGACGTTATTAAATATATGATAATAGCATTATTTAAATTTTTATTCCTTTTTATGATTTCCAAATCAATTGTTGTAAGCGCTTCTTGATTGTATATTATTTTGACGATGGCAAATTGTCTTTTTTGATCTTGTCCTTTAAATTTTTCATAATAATCATTGATGAGCTTTTTAGGCCAAGATCCTGGCATCGTTATAGGAGTCCTTTGAAGATTTCGAAATAATAAGATAAACGACATACAGGATCCCAATATTGCAGTCATAGCGATGTATGAATGGAAATTAAGAATAGAGCCAATTTTACTTATCAGGCAAGAAATGGAAATACAGCAAAGGAAGGAAAGTATGTAGCTCTTAATTTCTACTTGTGTAAAGGCTTTGCGATAAGATTCTAATGCCTTTTCAGATTCCTTATGAATATAATCGATAGATTCCGATGTGTAATTTTCCCAGTTAAGTTCTTTTAGATTGATAGATTGCATAATATGACTAATTAATTCTGTAAAATTAATTCGACACTACGCATTGTATCTGCGTAGACATTCTTTTAACTAACTTATTTTAGCCCATGCTTTAGCTACCTATGCTTTAACTTCAGGTGTAGGGGGTAATGTTTCAGAATCTTTAGCTTCATCATCACTTTTTGCTCCTTCCCAAATTTTGGAAATACCTATATAATCTGGGAAGGATTTATCAATCTCCCCAAGCCACTTTTCAATAAATTTTGGATTTTCACTATTAGGCGTTGGACTTGCCGTATTTACTCTCATTTGAACAGGTGTCCTAACCGCATCACCTAAAATTACTGCAATCTGCTGAGGTAATATGGGTAGTTGTTGTAAAATATCTTCGTTTGCCGATGAAACTAATTGCCGAACATACTTCTGATCATCTGGATTTTGTAAGCGATGAACAATAAATGAATTGCATTGAGATAAAACTGTTTTTGATAATTCCGATGGGCGCTGACTAGAAACTAATAAAGAAAGGCCGAACTTTCTTCCTTCTCGCGCAATTCTTTCAAAGACTTTTTTGGAGATGGAGACCTTGTCACCTCGGTTTTTTTCAGGTATGTAATTTTGAGCCTCCTCTAACACTATTGCAACGGGAAAATTACCGCGTTGCCCATTTTCGAATCGGGATAAAAACTCTAAAATGAGCCGAGCTATTAAACCAGTAAGCGTTTCTAGAACCTCAAAAGGAATAAGAGACATATCAATAATTGTTATTTGATTCGGTTTTTCAGTTTGTATTTTTTGCTCATCAGTTCTGGCAATCTGATATTTATAATAATCTGAGTATATATCTGTGGTTTCTGTCTTGTGAATTTTAAACATATCGCCAAGCACAAATGCTAAAAACTTTGATAGGCCTTCTACAATATTTTCATTAGAATTTAAAAGCAAAGGTTCTGCAATTCTTTCATCATTTAAATAAGCTTGAAGCCTCAATCGTAAGGTTGCAACAAACTCTCTTATTCGATTGCTAGAATTTTCTTGTTCATTAATTGCCTCATCAAAATGCTCTGTTATAAGATGGTTGAAATCAAACCAAATAGGTAAGTCAATGTTTTTTTCTAGAGATAGTTTTGCTTCTGTAGTATAGTTTATATACTCCATGAACTTAATCTTCAATTGCGCCAAATCTGTATCCTCTTTTTCTCGACTAGAATTAGAGCCTAAAGATTGTATAATTGATTTTAGGGCTTTCACAGTGTTATTGTGGTCACTATTGATAGCTTTTCCTAACTCTATTATATCATTATTTGGGTTATAAGTATAATTGCCGTAATTAGATGTGTTTTTTTTCTTCTTGAGTAAATCAGGCGAAATATCTAAAAGCTCAACTATACCTCGCTCTAGAAATCTACTTAGTAAAGGCTCGCTATCAGTTTTTCGTTTGTTTTTGCCGAGTCCGATTGCTCTTTTCAAAATTGGTGTTTGAGTATTTGCACTTGGTTCAAACAAGAATTCAAAATCATCGAAGTTCATAAACCAAAAGGGTACTTTTAATCCTTCTTTGTCAATACATAATGTATTGACAATAGCATTATCTTTATAAACACTGCTTTTCCCATCGCCAATAAATGCTCTTTTATACTCACCATTTGTATCAAAAATTATAAAGTTTGCATTTTGAAGTCTTTTACCTTCTTTATATTCAAATGCAAATAAACTTTGAATAATCGACGCAACAGTGCAAGATTTACCTGAGCCAGTATTGCCCAGAATCGCAGCATGTTTCCCGAAAAATTTATCAGGATTAATTTTTATTTTATAATCTGAAAAAGCAGGCGAAGTTCCTATAGGTAGGTAAAAGTCGCGCGCATAATCTATGGCCGTATTAGTCTCAGTATCAAATATTTTATCTAAATCTTCTTTTGTTACATACCATACTGGATTGTCTAGTATAGGATAATTATAGACGCCCTGCATGTAATCTTTAGCGTTTTCAATGGTGCCAATCATTGTTGCTACTAAATATCTTTGAGCTTTGGGCAAAGTAATATAGCCAGTTGTTTTTTCTATTTCTGTCTCGTCTTGAATTTTTACTCTCGTAACAATGGCAACAATTCGGTCTGCTCCAACGGGGATAATAAGGTAGGAATTAATGCGAGCTATTTCATAGATATCATGAAACCCACTTTTATATAGACTTTTTAGATTTTCATCTAATTGGACTACTATTCGAAAACTATCTACAGAGATTACACTTCCGATTTTTCTTTCACTCATCAGTTCTGATATTGTATTTATTTGGCATCTGTACCATCCTCTTTACCGAATAACCTCTTTATCGTAGCCGCAATTTTTTCATAAGTATTTTCCTCTATTAAATCAGGCAGAATCTGCTCAGTAAAAAAGGGGAAATCTCCTAACTCTTGACCTTGCAAAATAATTACTCTTGGATCTTTGAGGTCTTTCAGTTTTTTTATTTCCAAGTTTTCAAAACCTTTTTCTTTTTCGTTCGTGCCTTTAAAATCAATTATAATCAATGTGAAAGAAGGAATAGTTAATGCTTGATATATGATATCGTTTATATGTTCATCCCTAAATGAATAACCGTAAGTGACTAAAACTGATTGTGGTTGAGCTATAGTTGCGGAAAACTGTCTGAATAATTCTGAATAAGGAAAATCAAGAGTGAAAGATTTTTTAGCCGTGGTCGGATAAATCATTATATTTTCAAAATTCTTTTTTTCCCTTAGAAGTTCTATTGGACTTTCGGAAATGCCATAAACGTTATTTTCACTCGGTGTTTCTTTTACCCAAGTTAATGAACCATGAATTTTGTAGTATCTAAGTACCTTTTCTATGCGTTGAACTTTTCCTTGAGTTGTAGAGCCAGGAAAGAATAAGTCATATTCGAATGCTTCAGGCTTGAATGTCCTTTTCTGAAATCCAGAAAATCCGCTTATATAGTTAACTCCAAGTTTGTCAAACGCGTATTCAAAAGCTAAATCATAGTTGGTGGTAAAAATATTAGCACGACGCAGATTAAGCGGACGTTGCAAGATTTTCTTTGTAAATCTTTCATGATAATGAAACTTGTTGCGAGTAAGGTTATCTAATACAGAACCGCTCAACCAACTGGGGATGGCTAGATTTTCTAAATCACATAATTCAAAAAGCCCTTGTTTAATAACTTTAATTAGCTGCGGTAGAAATTGAAGTTTAATTGCTGCTGGATTCATATCAAGAATATATTCTTGAGCAACTAGGTAATTGAGGAATTTTTCAAGCGAGAACTCTATGTTACCTGCCTTGTTTCGTTTTTCATTAGCTGTATTTTCTATTTTTTGCAGCTCTTTAACTATGGTAATAAATTCTTTCCAAAGTGCCTCTTGGTCTTGCTTGGTTTTACCCTGAATAGAAGTGTTTTTAATTTTATCTTCAATTGCTTTGGGTATGTCAGCTATTGAAATGGAACCTAGGTTGATCGAAGAGCCTGCTCCAAACAAAAAACTTACATTGTCTAGTTCAAGATAACTTTTAAGCAAAATTTTTATCTTTTGATTGGCTTTGCCTTCGGTTTCCCAGTCAGGCAACACATCTATCCCTTCTATGAATAAGTTGTTTTTTTGAGTATCGAGTTTCATGTTAAATGGGTATTGGTCTGTAATATAAGCAAAAAGTTGTATCCGCAGTCCGATGGAATTTGAATGGTGATTTCCCATTTGTCGGCATTGTAAACCTCTAACCCAAAAATCGAGCATGCCGCCGTATGTTGGTGTTATAACTTCCGCGGTTATGCTATAAAGCATCGCCACCAACGATGCAGGCCACCGGTTGTGTTCAGCGAAAGCATCAGCAAAATAGCGCCAAAGGCAACTACAGAAATACAAGATTCCTCCGGCCGCAAAGCCCGCCCGGATGAAGCATCCGTTCGGATAGGCCGGTTATCGGAATGACAAAAAGTGAAGCGCAACAGCACAGAGGCGCGTGGCAGCCACACTGATACGCAGGGCGCAACAGCAAGGCCCCAAATAATGTATTTGAAATTAAAACGCCCTACTAACCCCAACTACCCACCGGAACGCTACGTTTTTATTACCGGCAGCGGGGGCGTGGCTGATGTAGAAGGGAACATCGAAGCGTAGGGTGAGGGGTTTTATGCCCTGGAAGGGTCCCCACTTTTTGATGGTGAGGGCTATGCCTACACCGGCATCGGCGCGTAATTGTGATAGTTGCTGTTGGTTGCTGCTGTTTTTGTAGGCTATGGCACCGGCATCGGCAAACAGGTACGTGTTCAGGTTAAATATTTCCTTCAGCTTAGCACTTTTAATTTTTACAATCCGGTTAAAGTCTACCTCGGCATTTACAGCAAAGCCTGAGTTGCCCTTATAGGCCGGTATCACTACTCCGTTTTTATCTTTTTCGGCTAACAGGTAACCGGCATAGCCGCGCATGTTTAAGCCGCCGCCAAATTGCAGGTGGTTGGTAGTAGTGCTGTATTTATTAGCAAACGATTGAGGCACAAAACCTGCTGCGCGGTAGTATTTGCTCTCCATCATTTCTTCGGGGTTGCCGCCGGCAAAAAACAAAGCGCTTTCGCTCGGCACATCGTTACCGGTGCCGTAGCGGCCATAAACGCGGGTTTTAAAATCGAGTTTCCAAACCGGTGCTTTAAAAATATTGGTCAACTCTAAATAGTTGTAGTTAAATGAAGTGGTAAGTGCAGCCGACCTTAAACGGGCCGTGATATAGCCGTTGAATTTAGGTTTGTAATAAGCGTAGGTAGCTGATAGGTTTAAAGAGATATTGAACTTCTTATTGCTGGTCCAAATAGCATCCCACTCTTCGGGGTAAAGCAGGTAGTTGCGGTATTCTTCTTTATTGCGGGTAAAGCCCTTCAAATTTATATCGGCCGAAAACCCTGCCGGAAATTGTTTGGTTAAACCTACCTTATACATTTCGTAGCCATCCAGCCACTGCGAGTGGAAATAAAGGGTAGTGCGTTTCATTACCTTATCAATGGCATTGGAGTAGTCGAACCGGTAGGAGAAGTAGCCAGCCTTGCGTTGGGTTTCCTTATCGAAATTATATCGCTTACCACCCTGTGCCGCCATCGTAGGCGTTCCACCATACGTCGGGCCGCATATACACGCGGTATTTTTTTGAGGAGGCCGGTGGGTAAACGTGCGAATCGAAACGCAGCTCTACATTTCCGCGTTTGCGGTTATCGAGCATATTAATATCGGCCAGACGCTCGGTAGGGTCTATAACCACATTTTTAATTCCGCCGGGTATGGTAACAGTGGCGTTGTAAGTAGGTTGGAGTTTATCCCAGCCATACCACTTAGGCAGAACGCGGAATTTGGAATGCGGAATGCGGAAGTGAGCAGCCGAATCGCGAATACTGAATGCAACAGCGTAATTGGGAGAGCGGAATTGAATAGCCGAATCTAAAATACCAAATGCAGCAGCCGAATCCGAAATGCCGCCCGGCTTTTCGTACCAGGTGTTGGGTATGTAGTAATTGTATACCGAATCTTCTTTAGATGTTATCTGTAAGTCGATGGGCATTTGCATGCGGCCTTTGCGCTTTAGCTTAATTACGTATTGATTTTTGAACTGGCCTTTTTTAATGCGGCCAATTTTATAATCGATGTTTTTGGTGGTTTCCATCCACTCATCAAAAAACCAGTTTAAATCGATGTGCGTAAACTGCGAAACGCTGTTGCGAAAATCTTCGGGGTAGGGGTGTGCAAACTTCCATTGCTGCACATAGTGTTTCATAGCGGCACTAAAAACCGAATCGCCTAACACATATTGCAGGTTATATAACATGGTAGATGTTTTGGCATATACATGCCGGTAGCCGCCGCCCTGGCCTAAGGCACCGTTAAAGCCATCGCTGTGGGTGTTAAGCGGTTCATCGTTATAAATAATAGCATCGCTTAAGTAGCTGTAATAGCATTTGGTTTCGCGCACGTTGGTGGGCTCGTAAAAGCGTTTGAAATACCAATTTGTTTTTGGGCCAAATTCATACACTACCGTATCGCCATCAATGGCCTCCATACCCCAGGCGGTTAAAAATTGGGTAAAGCCTTCGTCCATTGCAGCGCGGTAAGTTTCGTTGCTGCCCACCATACCATAAAACCAGTTGTGGCCCACCTCGTGCACCAGCAGGCCGCGGTATTCTTTATCGCGGCCTCCATCCATAGTTATCATGGGGTATTCCATACCATCGGCGGCATCGGCTACTACTATCTTCGGGTATTCAAACACACCAAAATCGCGACTGAACACGGCAATAATTTTAGCCAAGTACTCAGCAGCATTTTGCCAGCCAGATGCATGTGGTTCCTGCACTATGGCCATGCAACGCACGCCCTGCCCGTTTAAACGGCCGGGGTAAATAATAGTATCGTGTATGCGGTAGGTAGGGTCGGCGGTAAAGGCAAAATCGTGCACGTTTTCGGCATGGTATCTCCAGGTTTTGCGCTCGCCCTTTTTATAAGGCGTAATTACCGAGGGCACGGTATCCCATTTGGTGTTTTTGAAATTATATATGTCGAGTTTTTTCTTTAGCGTATCGGGCAGCACTTCGCTTTCGTTTTGCAGCACACCGGTGGCCTCCAGCACATAGTTGCTGGCAAAGGTAAGGTCTACATCAAAGGTGCCAAAGTCGCCGTAAAACTCGCGGTTAAGGTGCTGGTCGGTGTTCCAGCCGGCTTTGCGGTCATATACGCAAATTTTTGGGTACCACTGGCAGCCGTTATAATGGTTGGAGCCAAAAGCCTTGTGTTTTTTCATGCGTCGGCGCGTGCTGCCTGCATCGAAATACGTGCGGAATTTTAGTTTGAAAACTTTTGAGGCATTGGGCGCTAAAGGCGTATTTAAAAAAACCTTTAGTACGGTATTATCTAACTGCGTTTGCAGCACTACCGAATCCTTATCGGTAATTTCATCAATCAGGGTGCCTAATTTTTGCCGCTCGTATTTACCGTATGATGGATGCGCTTCGTTGTTTTCCTGCAAATCATCCAGATAGGAACCGGGCTGAAAGGCATTTTGGTAGAGGTTGAAATAAACGTAGTAAAGGGTATCGGGGGAATTGTTGAAATAGGTAAGTTCTTCCTGCCCGGTTATTATATCGGTGGTTTCGTCGACGTTGGCTTTTATTTTATAATGCACATCCTGCTGCCAGTAGCCTTCGAAAGGTTTTTTGTTCTTCCAGTACAAAGGGTTTTGCGCCGATTGGAAATTGTTTTCGGGACCGCCGTCAGAGTACAGTTGGCAATTGGCATTTGGCAACTGGCAAAAAATACACAAGAATAAGAAGGCAAAGTTTTTCATTACGGGGGTGAATATAGTAAATGCAAAGCCCAGAAAAACAGCCGCCTCACCCCGTCCCTCTCCTAAAGGAGAGGGTGGAACAGCCGCCTCACCCATCTGCCTTCGGCATCTTCCCTCTCCACGCAGTGTAGAGTGAAGACCTTCGGCCTGGTATTAACTATTATTGCAGTGGTTGGGAAAACTTTTTTCGTGTGGAGCTTGCGCATTTCTATCGCTTCGTATTAGATTGCGTTTTGTTCCATTTTAAAAATACTGGTTTTGTCAAACAATAACGCTAACGAAAGGCTCTATCAAATTGCATTAACCCTTTTGCCGCACGCCGGAAGTGTGTTGGCTAAAAACCTAATGGCTTATTGTGGCAGCGCCGAAAGTGTTTTTAAAACTACCAAAGGTAAATTGGAGAAAATACCGATGATAGGTAAAGAGCGGGCCGAGGCTATTGCCGATGCCATAGCCAATGGCGATATTTTAAAGCAGGCCGAAAAGGAATTAGCTTTTGTAGAGAAGTATAACATAGCCCAGTTGTTTTATACCGAT